>NZ_LQIW01000017.1 GCF_001500025.1 Mycobacterium sp. IS-1590
TCGTCGACCTGCCTGGGGCGATCGCGCGTTCCTCGCCGAACAGAAAGGCCGCCCCCACGACCACCGCGACCGATGACGACGACACCGCCACGACAACAGCGCCGTCGTCGCCCGCCGACGACTCCGCCGCGGTGATCGGGGCCAACTGCTCGCCTGAGGGCGCTACCGCCCAGACCGCCGACGGCTCGACCGCCTACTGCTCGACGCTGCAGAGCACCGGCGCGACGATCTGGTCACTGACCGAGGGGGACGTCCCGAGCCCGACGGTCACCACCGAGGCGACCGAGCCGCCGCTGCCGGTCGCCGAGGAATCGCCCGTGCGGGTGTGCATGGAGCAGACCGGGCAGACCCGCCGCGAGTGTCGCAGGGACATCCGGGAAAGCAACGGTCTGCCGCCGCTGCCATGAAATACGCCGTCGTCGCGCCTGTTGCGGCGGGCGTCACCGCAGATCCCGCCTTCATGGCCGCGTTCGCCGCGCACCTGGAGTCCCGCGGGTTCGAATCGCTGGTCGTCGTCGAGCACACCGTGCTGATGTCGCAGTACACCAGCGTCTACCCGTACGACCCGTCCGGTCGGGTCGAACTGCCCGCCGACTGTGCGGTGCCCGACCCGCTCGACCTGCTCGCCTTCCTGGCCGGTCACACCCGCCGGCTCGGGCTGGCCACCGGCGTGCTCGTGCTGCCCAACCATCACCCGGTGGTGCTGGCCAAGCGGGTGGCCACGGTCGACGCGCTCTCGGGCGGGCGCCTGCGGTTGTGCGTGGGAATGGGTTGGCTCCAAGAGGAGATCGAGGCGTGCGGAGCCGACTTCGCCAGCCGGGGCCGGCGCGCCGACGAGCAACTCGCGGTGCTGCGGCTGCTGTGGCAGGACCGCCCCGACGGCGCCGAATTCCACGGTGAGTTCTTCGCGTTCGACAACGCGATGTGCTATCCGAAACCTCTGGCGCACATACCGATTCACATCGGTGGGCACAGCAGGGCGGCGGCGCGGCGGGCGGGCAGGCTCGGTGACGGGTTCCAGCCACTGGGCGTCGGCGGCGCCGAACTGACCGAACTGGTTTCACTGATGCGCGACGAGGCCGAACGGTGCGGGCGTGACCCCGATGCGCTGGAACTGTCGCTGGGGCATCTCGTCACCAAGATCGACGGTGAGCGGGCGGCCAAACTCGAGGGGCTCGGTGCCGACCGCGTGATCCTGGCCATGCCGCCGACGGCGGATATCGACCAAGCGCGCGACATGTTGTCCGCGTGCGCGCAGCGGCTCGGCCTCGCCGGCAGGGGATCCTCATGAGGCTCAGCACCGCCGACCGGCTGGCCCTGGCCGACCTGGTGCACGTCTACGCCTCGGCCGTCGACGACCGCCGCTTCGACGATGTCGCCGAGCTGTTCACCGAGAACGCCGAACTGCGGCTGCCCGACCCGCCGCGCGCGCTGGAGCCGGTGCGCCGCCACCACGGCCGCGACGGGGTGCGCGCGGCGATGGCCGCGCTGGCTGCCGTCACCAGGACCGAACACGCGATCGTCGGCGAGGTGTACGCCGCGGCCGAAGAAGCCGATTACGCGCTCGGCCGCATCACGTGCATCGCCCACCATTGGACGGTCAGCGAGGGCCGGACGTCGGATCTGGTTTGGCATCTGCGCTACGACGACGAGTACCTGCGCACACGGGCAGGCTGGCGGATCCACGGTCGCGCGCTGACGATCAATGCGATCGAGACTCGGCCGGTTCGTCTCCTGCGATTGCCGCCATCAGACGATCCAGCAGGACCCGCTGACCCTTCAACAGCTTGGACCGAGCCTGTGGCACGGGAAACCAAGCGACCCGGTCGATTTCGGGAAACTCCCTGAACGTGCCCGACCCTTTCGGCCACTCCATGGTGAAGGTGTTGGACACGGTGCCCTCCGGGTCGAGGTCGCCCTGCACTGCGAACGCCGTGACGATCTTGCCGCTGGGCTGTTTGACGGGCGCGAACTCGATGCGGGGCCCGTCCGGCGGGCGCTTGCCGAGTTCTTCTTCGAATTCGCGGCGCGCGACGACCCACGGGTCCTCGCCCTCGTCGTATTCGCCCTTGGGGATCGACCAGGCCCCTTCGTCCTTGCGCGCCCAGAACGGTCCGCCCGGATGCCCGATGAGCACCTCGACCACGTCGTCACGCACCCGGTAGAGCAGCAGTCCCGCACTCAGCTTCGGCACGCTCCCCATCTTCCGCGAGCGACCGAGTCTGTGCGCCGACACGCCGCGTCCAGCCGTACAAGCGCGGTCGCTCACCGCAGATTGTGGGCCACCCGGACCAGCGACTCAGTACTTGCGGTCGCCCTCGCTGCTGTCGAAGAAATCCCAGTCGCCTTGGTCGTTCTTGACCTCCATACGCCAGCCGAGTTCAGGGTCCGCCTTCTGGTCGACGAACCAGGCGTGAGCATCGTCGGCGCTCTCGATGTCCTTGGTGTCGACGACCTCGCCCTTGGGGTTCAGCACGCGGTAAGTAGCCATGCCGACACAGTTCCCCGCTTCACGGGGTTTGAATCAGCCCGCTTTCGGCGTCGGAATGCCCTCGCTGGCCGAAAACTGCGCGTCCTCCTGCGTGGAGAGCCCGAATGAGACGACGGACCGGTCGAAGAACAGATCGGTCAGGTACGCCAGCGTCACCGCCCAGCGGTTGACGAACCGCGGGATCGCGTACACGTGGTAGGCGCGGGTCACGACCTTGGCGGGAAAACCGGACAACTGGATGTTGAGCGGATTGGCCACCGCGTAGCGCGGGCCCAGGTCGACGACCAGGCCCATGTTGCGGTGCTTGTAGCGCTTCGGTTTGCCCACACCAAGGCTGGCGGCGACGTTGCGCGCCAACACCTTTCCCTGCCGGGTGGCGTGGTGTGCAGTCGGCGGCGTGATCTTGCCGGGCTGTGTGACGTCGGGCACCGCGGCGGCGTCACCTGCGGCGAAGACCCCGGGGTGGCCCGGAACCTCGAGCTCGGTGGTCACTTTCAGCCGGCCGCGCTCGGTCGGCAGCCCCAGCTTCTCGATCAGCGGCGCACCCGTCACACCGGTGACCCATGCCACGGTATGGGTGCGGATCAACGAATCATCGCTGAGCACAACGTGTTCGGCGTGTACTTCCTTGAGCGTCACGCCCAGCCGGACGTCGATGCCGCGCGACTTCAGCACGCGCTGCGCCGCGGCGCCCAGCTTCTCCCCGACCTCCGGCATCACCTGCTCGGCGAGGTCGAGCAACAGGAACTTCACTTCGCTCGGGTCGAAGCCCATCTGATGGGCGGCCGAGTCCGCGAGCGCGCGCAGTTGGACCGCCAGTTCCGTCCCCGAGTACGACGCGCCGACCACGACGATCGTGCGGCGGGCCGCACGGCGGCCGGGATCGTCGTCGACGTCGGCAAGTTCGAGTTGCTGGAGCACGTGATCGCGTAGATACAGCGCTTCGGCGGTCGACTTGAGACCACGGGCGTGCTCGGCGAGGCCGGGCACGTCGAACAGTTTGGTGACCGAACCGGGGGTCAGCACCAGCCGGTCCCACGACAGCGCACGTGACCGTTCCTCGGGATCGGTGAACGTGACGGTGCGTCCTTCGAAGTCGACCTCGTCGACGCGGCCACGGATCGCCTGCACCCCGCGTAAGGCGTTGGCCAGCGGGATCGCGACGAAGCGGGCGTCGACCAACCCGCCGGCGACGTCCGGCAGCAGCGGCGTGTACAGCATGTAGTCGACCGGCGAGACGATCGAGATCTCGACGTCGGAACGCTCCTTGCGCAATTTCTTGGCCAAAGTGCGCGCACATTCGAAACCGGTGAACCCGCTGCCGACGATTACCACGGAGGTCATGCGCCCGACTGTACGGAACCGCCCCCGGCGGGGAATGCTGGAGTCATGACGCGCCCGGAACCTCTGCGCAGATTCGACCCGTTCCGACCCGTCGACATGTTGACCGCACTGTGGTCCTCGGCCGCGGTGACGCCGGTCGGCACCGGGGCGGCCGCGGCGTACCGAACGCTGTTCATGACGGTCCGCCGGCTCGTGGTCGGCAGGCGACTCAGCGTCAAGCTTGACGAGGGAGATCTGACGCTGACGGTCACCGAGTTCGACTCGCGCCTCGACGTCCGGGGCCTCTCGGTCGGTCAGCTCAACGACGTCCGCCTGGCCGCACGCGACATTGAGTGCAACGGGGCGCAATTCGACCATGCCACCGCGGTGTTGCACAACGTGCACATTCGGCCCACGGTGCCACCGGTCCTGGTGGCAGCGCCTGTCGAGCTGACGTTGGAGATTCCGGCGGCGGTTCTCGACGATGTGTTCCGCTGGGCCGCACCCCGGCTCTCGGGTGCGATCGGCGCCGACGGTGTGGCCCGGTTGCGCCTCGCGCGGCGGCCGGGGGCGGGCCACCTCGAAGTCGACGCCCAACTGGACGGCTCGACGCTGTGGCTCAAACCACGCTGCCTCACATTCGGCCGGACCCGGTGTCCGCTGCCGGCGCGGACCCCGGCCTATCCCGTGCGGCTGCCCGAGCTACCGCATGGTGTCCGCCTCACCGGAATCAGCTTCGCCCCGGGTGTGGTGCGGCTCTCGGCGTCGGTGGCGGAGTGGCGGATGGATCTGCCCCTGACCAGGCTGGAGGACATCCTCGGCCAGTTGAGCGCGGTCGGCCGTCCACTGCAACTGAGCCGGTTGGGGCGCCTGCTCTGACGTTGTTGCGCACACCGAACACCGTTGCGCCGCTTAAAATCTGCCAATCTTCGGGCATTTCCTGCCAGGGAATTAAACCCGTCCGTTCTTCGTTGCCGCCTATGAGCCGACCGAAACGCGCCCAATGCGAAATCATCTGGCGGAAAACCGCTTTCGGTGGCTCGCGGACAGAGAAAGAGGCATGGATATGAGGAAGACGGGAGTCGCAGTCGTAGCGAGCGGACTGGCCGCCGCCCTGATCGGGCTGGCCGCACCGGTGGCCGCCGCACCTTCGGGGTCACAGAATGCGCAGGACACCATCAACCAGCTCAGATCTGAGGGGTACAGGGTCATCGTCACCCAGGTGGGCACCGCCCCGCTGAGCGAGGCCGAGGTGGTCGCGGTCCGCGAGGGCCCCACCTTCACCCGGATCGACGCGGGCACCCCGGTGATCGGGAGCAGCCACAACTACACCACGCATCAGGACCGTCTCGTCTACGTAGACGTCAAGTAGCCGATTCGGTCGAGAGGGGCACCCGCAAGGGTGCCCATCTTCGCTTATGGGCACAATTCTCGTTGTGGCCGCACTCGGCGTCGACCCGCCGCAATGGACCGAGCCGTTAGCGCCGGACGTCCTGGACCTGTTTCGCCGTGCGCAGCGCGGCGACTCGGCGGTGATCGAACTGCTCGCGATGGGCGCCGATCCCGATCCGGTGGATGCGTGTGGTGCGTCACCACTCTGGTACGCGGTGCGCTCGCCGGGCCTGGGCATCGCGGTCGCGTTGATCGATGCGGGCGCCGACGCGGGGCGGCGCATCGTGTTGTCGGTCCGCGGTGAGCGCTACACCACGATCCTGCATGAGATCGTGCGCAATGGTCGCAGCGTGGCGCTCAACCACGCCCTGGCCAGCGGTGTCCGTCCGGCGCTGCTCGACTCCGATGGGGCGACACCGCTGCACGTGCTCGGCGACCACGACCACGTCAACCCGGAGTTGGTGCGCGCGCTGGTGCGCGCCGGCGCACCGGTCGACGCCGCGCTGCCCGACGGAACCCAGCCCATCGATCGAGCCGCGCGACTTCTGCTGCCCGCGACCGTCGCGACGCTCGTCGACCACGGCGCTGACCCCCGGCGCGGCCTCGACGCACTGATGAGGTGGTGGGCCGCCGGGGTCGGGTTCCACGCGCGCCGGGCCGACGGCGTGGCCGAGGTCGTCGGCGTGCTGCGGACCGGCGGCGCCGAGGTGACCGAAAGACACCGTGACCTCGCGGCCGGCGTCGGCGTCGAGCAGGTGACCGCGGCCCTGCGTCGTTGAGGTTTCAACACCCGGCCTGATATGCCCGATGCCTGGCCATCGGAGCCGGCGACGGCTCTAGATGCCGAGGAACGGCAGCGGGATCGGCGAGTTACCGCTGCCGATCGAGGACACCATCGCGGGGCAGAACATCGAGATCGCGATGCCGGTGAACATGGTTGCCGGGCCCAGTGACATCCCGCCCATTTCGGCGACCTTGGCCGCGACGTTGGCGGCGTTCTGGCCCGGATCGGCCAGCATGGGGCACACCTGCTGACCGACTGCGACGGCACTGTTCGGATCGCTCATGACCACGCCGGCCTCGGTCACCGCGTTGAGAAACGCGTCGTCGACGGGATCGGCCTGCGCGGGCGCGGCAACCACGGCCGCGGCGGCCAGAAGTCCGGAGGTCAGCGCGAGCGCCGACACGGGTTTGCTAAGCACCCCGGAATCCTACGCTGCGGACCCCTCAGACGCCCGTCCAGGCGGTGTCGATGGTGGCGCCCACGTCGATCACCTTGGCCTTCTGGGAGGCCGGGCTGTCGATCTCGCCGGCGACGTGGGCGGCGATGAACCGCCGGATCTCGGCGTCGATACCACCGAGGATGCGGACCACCTCCCCGCGCAGCGACTTGGACGTGACATGGATCGAGATGTCGGAAGCCCGGGGTTTCTCGACGTCGAGAATCAACAACAACGGTTCCGCGGCGCGCGCGGTGGCGTTCAGCGCGATCTCTCCGAAGACCATGAACTTCGGCTTGTCGATGCGCAGATCGACCATCATGTCGATCTCCAGCGGGATGCGGATGGCGAACGTGATCATCGGCCCGACGTGGCGCGTCAGGCGCGGTTCCTGGATCCGCACCTTCGCGGTGACCTTCGCGATCTTGCCCGGACCCTGAGCGATCGGACCCATCTCGAACTCGTCACCGGCGATTTCGGCGATGGCGCTGCCGACGCGCTGCTCGGTCACGGCGACCTCGAAGAATCTGCGGCCGAATTCCTCGTAGGTGATCTCGGTGGACTCATCGTCGACAGGCATGGTGCTCATACAGTCTCACGCGCCCATCTCGCGCCGCACGCGACGCGACCGCTGCGACCGAATCGAGACACCTCGGGTGAGCCTCTCGCGACGTTCCTGCAACCGTTCCGCGACCCTGCGTGCCGAACCGTCAACGACCGTCGCTGCTGCGCGCCTCGGCCCCGCTCTCCTCTGTGTCGATCGCGTCGTCGGAGAACGTCTGCCCGACGTAGGTGCCCTCGTCGTCGCCGCCGTCCTTGCCGGCGCGGGAGGTCGCGACGTGGTCGTCCTCGGTGACACCCTCTTCACTGTTGTCGTCGTCTTCGCGCGGAGTCATGCGGCCGGGTTACCCGCGGTGGGGGTGGTCAAACGGTCGCCCGACGGTGACCGAGGGGGCACCAGCTTGAGCGCCAGTCGCCCGAGCACCGCCACGATGAGGGCCGGAGTCCCGTACAGCAGGACCCCCATGGCCAGGGTTGTCGTCGAACCACTCATCGCGGCGGCCACCACGTAGACCGAGAACACCCAGCTGGCCATCAGCGCGACGCCCATGACGACCACCGCTACGGCCAGACTGCGGACAGGCCCGTAGTGCCGGTAACCGGTGACGGTGAGCAACGCGACGGTGGGGACGCCGAGGATCGCGGCGGCCGCCCACGTCTGGTCGAGCGTCGCAAGCCGTCCGATGGTGGGCAGAATCAGGCAGGAGGCCAGTACCGCGGCCAGGACCACGCCCACGACGGCGAACTCGCGTGAATCAGTGTGTCGCATGGTTGCCGAGTTGCCGCGGCCCGAGGAGACGAAACGTCCGGCGGGTCAGACGCCGGTTCCGGCGTAATAACGGATTCGCCTGATCGCGAAGGGTTTCGTCGCCACGTCGGCGATCAGCACGTCGCGCGACCCGGCGCCCTCGATGCCGCAGACCAGGCTGTAACCCGATCCGATCAGTTTGCGGGAGCGGGCGCCGGTCAGCCGGGACAGCAGTTCGGCGCCGCCCATCGGTGCGTGGTCGCCGAGGGTGATCTGGGTGCCACCGCCCAACCAGCGGCGCACCCCGACCTCGTCACCCGAACGGGCGGCCGCGAGAAACTCGTTGAACCGCCGCTTGCCCTGCGGGCCGACGCCGCGGAAGCCGCCGAGGAAGCCGAGTGTCCCGACCAGACCCTGATTCGTCAGCAGCCCCCGGTACAGCTGCAGCCCGGCGGGCACCGATCGGACTCCGCGTTTGAGGAACTGCCCGACCATCGCGGGAAGCTCCCAAAAAGCCGACAGCTCAGCAATTTTCAGCTGACCCGCGTCGGCTTCGAGGTGGTAGCGCAGGTAGGCGGGTATCCGCAGGGTCATCCCCGCCGCCATCTGGACCTCGAGTTCCAGATCGCGGATCACGGTCGAGCCCACCACGATGTCGACGTCGCGGTGAAATGCGATGTCGCGGGGGCCGACGAAGGTGTCGTAGAAGCGGGCGATGGCCGTCGTCCCGCGGTGCGGTTGCGAACCCACCGGGTCTTCGACGATTCCGTCGAAGGTGAAGGCGGCGACCCACGCCTGGCGGTCGTGCACGGCGACCGCGGCCGGGGATCGCTCGACGGCGGCCAGGGCGTCGGCCCGGGAGATGGCCATAAAGGTTGCCTACCACTTCGGGATCGCTTCAGTCGACTACTTCACCGCAGGCGGGCACACTGGAAGAGCTACCGCGCAGAGGTGCGGGCGCTCCAGGAGGAGGCACCATGAGCAGCAACGGCCCGTTCGGGATCGACCCCGAGGAGTTCGACCGCGTCGTACGCGAAGCGGGTGAAGGTCTGCGTGACGCGCTCGACGGCCTCGGCAGGTTCTTCAGCACGTCGGGGGAACGCGCGGGCTGGGCCAACCTGGTCGACGAGTTCACCCGTTCGTCGCGGCCCCGGCGCGAACCCGAGACCACCGGTGAGACCGGTGACGGGGTGTGGGCGATCTACACCGTGGACGACGACGGTGGTGCGCATATCGAGCAGGTCTACCCCACCGAGTTGGACGCGTTGCGGGCCAACAAGAACAACACCGACCCCGCCCGCAAGGTGCGGTTCCTGCCGTACGGCATCGCGGTCAGTGTGTTGGACGCCGGTGATACGGATTCGGCCCCGGAATCCACTCCCGTCGACGACGCCTGACGCGAAACCGCCTGCGCCGCTTCACTGGTCGTTCGTCGGCTGAGATTCCAGCACTCGCTGGATATCGGGCTTCATCTGCTGTAGCTGTTGGCCGGCGTAGCCCCAACTGTGGATGCCCGCGGGAAAGTTGAAGACGCCGTTGTTCCCGCCTGAGGCGATGTAGGCGTCGACGAACGCCCGGTTCGAGTCGATCGCGAAGCCCTCCAGGAAGCCGAGCCCGGCGATCGGCGCGTCGGGATTGGTCAGTGCGGGGTCGGTGAGCGTGCCGTCGCCGCAGTAGATCCAGACGCGTGTTCCGTTGGCGGCGAGCCGGCCGGCCTGCATCGTGGGATCGTTGCGCACCCATGCCGGGTCTGACGGCGGGCCCCACATCGCAGCGGGATCGAAACCCCCGTTCCACATCTGGGCGACCCTGACCTGCCCAGGGCCGTTGGGCGCGGAGAGGTTCAGAAAGCCCGACAGCGATCCGGCGTAACTGAACCGTTGGGGGTGGTAGGCCGCCAGGATCAGCGCCGCCGACCCACCCATCGAGAACCCGACCACCGCGTTGCGGGTCGGCCGTACCCCTTTGTTGGCGGCCAGCCATGCCGGAAGCTCCTGGGTCAGGAAGGTCTCCCACTTGTAGGTGTGGGTCGCGCCGTTGCCCACCGCGGGCGCATACCAGTCGGAGTAGAAGCTCGACTTGCCGCCGACGGGCATCACCACCGAGATGCCGGAGCCGTCAAACCAGTCGAAGGCCGCGGTGTTGATATCCCAGCCGTTGAGGTCGTCGCCGGCCTCCATGCTGTCGAGCAGATACAACGCCGGTGTGTCGGCGCCGGCACCGAGAAACTCGACGCGGACGGTGCGATTCATCGCCGTGGAGGGCACTTCCAGGTGCTCGATCGGAAGGCTCGGATCCGAAAAGGCCTGCGCGGGTGGGCTCACACCCCCGGCGGCGAGGGCCGGCAACATGGCGGCGGCCACCGTGCCCGCCGCCCAACGCGTGGCCCGGCGCAGTGACGGCCATTGCACGAGCGCCATCGACGACCTCCCGTCCCCGTCCCACAGCGGACGATACGCCCGCAGGCGCCGGATCGATCGCGAAATGGCGTTGCCAACGGCAAAGTTCGATCGAGGGACGCCCGTTGCAACGTCGTTCCACGGCGGAGTCGTCGCATGCGGCCGCCCCTGACCCCTGATTTGCTATGTTTGCATCAATAGCGACTTAGGCGGGTGCGGGGTGAGGCCCGATGCGGAACTCGCCCGGTGGTCGACGAGGAGGCACCGTCATGAGATCGCTGACATACGAACGGCTTTTCATCGGCGGCCGGTGGGAGACTCCGGCCACGAGACGACGTATCGCGGTCATCTCCCCGCACACCGAGGAGCAGATCGGCGAGACGCCCGAGGCCGCCGCCGAGGACGTCGACCGTGCGGTGCAGGCCGCGCGGGAGGCGTTCGACGAGGGCCCGTGGCCGCGGTTGAGCGTCGACGAGCGCATGGAGAAGATCGAGAAGCTCGCGACGCTCTACGCGGCTCACACCGACGAGATGGCCGACCTCATCACCGCGGAGATGGGGTCACCGCGCAGCTTCAGCCGGCTGGGGCAGGCCACCGGTGCGCTCGCCCAGATGCACCTGATCCTGGCCACCGCGCGGGACTTCCCGTGGATCGAGCGGCGGCGAGGGCTCTTCGGGGATGTGCAGATCCGGCGCGCACCCGTCGGCGTGGTGGGTGCGATCGTCCCGTGGAACGTCCCGCAGTTCCTCATCATGCCGAAGATGATCCCGGCGCTCATCGCGGGCTGCACGGTCGTGGTCAAGCCGGCTCCCGAAACGCCCATCGACGCAATGTGGCTGGCGGAGATGCTCGAGGAGGTCGACCTTCCCGAAGGCGTCGTGTCGATCCTTCCCGGCGGACGCGACACCGGTGAGCGCCTGGTGCGCCATCCCGGCGTGGACAAGATCTCGTTCACCGGTTCGTCGGCCACCGGACGCCGTATCGCCGCCGTATGCGGGGAGCAACTCAAACGCGTCAGCCTCGAGTTGGGCGGCAAGTCGGCGGCCATCATCCTCGACGACGCCGACATCGAGCGCACCGTCGAGCATCTGAAGACGGCGAGCCTGATGAACAACGGGCAGGCCTGCGTGGCGCAGACGCGAATCCTGGTGAGCGAACGCCGCCACGACGATGTGGTGGAGGCGCTGAGCGCGATGATGTCGGGGCTTGCGGTGGGTGATCCCGCCGACGACGCCACCGACATCGGCCCGCTGGTGGCACAACGCCAGCAGCAGAAAGTGCAGGGCTACATCGACGCGGGACTCGCCGAGGGCGCGCGAATGGTGTTGGGCGGCACCGAAAAACCATGTGACCGGGGATGGTACGTCCAGCCGACGCTGTTCACCGACGCGAGCAACGACATGCGCATCGCCCGTGAGGAGATCTTCGGGCCGGTGCTGACCGTGCTCACGTATGCCGACGAACGCGACGCGATCCGGATCGCCAACGACAGTGACTACGGGCTGGCCGGCTCGGTCTGGACGGCTGACGTCGCGCACGGGCTGGAGATCGCCGCCGCCATTCGGACCGGCACCTACGGGATCAACATGTACACACTCGATACGACCATGCCGTTCGGGGGGTTCAAGCAGTCCGGAATCGGTCGGGAGTTCGGCGCGGAGGGGCTCTCGGAGTATGTCGAGTTGCAGACGACCATCAGCGCGGACAAGTTGCCCGACCTAGCGTGACAGCTCGAGCGTCAGCTCCGCCGGGCAGCACAGCTCTCCGCGTTGGTTGGACACGGTGATCTGCAGATCGACCAGGCCGGTGTCGCGCTTGGCCACGACGCGCCCGCGACCCACCATCGAGTCGCCGGCGTAGATGGAGCCGAGCAGGGTGATCTTGCGGCGCACCACGCGGCTGTAGGGGCCGGCCCAGTCGGTGGCGATGCGGTCGACGAACCCGGCGATGTGCATCGTGTTGACGAAGATCGTCGGATGCCCGTGCTGTTCGGCATAGCGCGGGTCATAGTGCGCCGGAAAGTAATCCCACGTCGCTCCGGGGTTCATCACGACGCGCTGGTAGTCGATGTGGTCCACGACTTCGGGCAGGTCGGACGGAACCTCGACCCGCTCCCACTCCACACCCAGGTGCGCCCTCACGCCTGCCCCTCGGGAGTGAACCGGAACAAGGTGTTGCGGTTGACGGCGACCAATGTTCCATCGTCGCGGCGGAACTCGTCACACGTCTGCACGAAGTGGCCGAAACCGAGGCGGGCGCGCTTCAATGGCGAGACCGAGACCACCTCCTCGGTCAGGTGCAGGTGATCCCCCTCCACGATGGGGCAGGGATACTCGGCGTCGTTGGCGGCGTTGATGAACGTGGTCCCCGGCAGCGGCACGCGGATCGCGATCGCCGCCACCGGCGGTCGGCCGTTCGGCAGCCACGGCGGCGGAATGAGCCACCCCATCAGCAGGCCGGGCGGGGCGAGCAGCCCGCCCCACTGCCGGCGGGCGAAATCCTCGTCCCAGAAACCCTGATTCGAGTCGCGGACCATGGCCGCGAAGTGCTGAATCCGGGCCGCGCTCACCGCAGTCCCGGCGTATCGCGGCTCCGTGCGCGTGCCGACCATCTGCAATGCGTCTTCGTACGTGCCGAACGCCAGCTCGTACCGGCCGGTCTCGATCACCCCGGTAGCGCGCTCTCACGCGGAACCGCATCCCAGGTCAGTCGACGTGAGGCGAAGTACCACCCGCCGCGCTCGTAGACGAGGCGGTCGGTGTAGCTGCCGGTGGCCTGGAGTTCGTTGTCGCAGAACAGCAATGCGACGCACTGTTGAGTCGCCTCGACGCCGTCGACGGTGATGTCGTGGTCGACGGTGACCAGTCGCCGGCCGTCGCCGCCGTCGAACGCCTCCGCGAGGTTGCTGAACGGTTCCTCACCCCTGGTGTAGGTCGCACCGGAATGCCGGAAGGTGGCGAGCCAGCCGGCCAGGTCACCGCTGGAGAACAAGCGGTTGTGCCTGGCGTCGAGGTTGAGAATTCCCGCTCGCCCCGCCAGCCCGTCGAGTACGTACTGCTGTTGGTAGCTCAATGCCATCGTCTGACTCCTTCACCGACTCAGCAGGTAGCCGTGGGCTTCTCGGTCCCACACCGACTCGCTCAGGCCCCGTTTCCGCAGCAGATCCTTTCGCACCCGTCCGATGACGTTCTTCGGAATCTCGTCCAGCACTTCGAGATACCGAGGAACGCAGAAGTACGGCATGCGCGCCGCGCAGAAGTCCAGTAGTTCGGGAAGATCGATGGTCGCGGCGGGACGAAGGGTGACGACGACGAGGATGTCGTCCTCACCCAGCTCGCTGGGCACGGCGACCGCGGCGGCTTCGGCCACCGCCGGGTGGCGCATCACCGTCTGCTCGAGCTCGACCGAGGACACGTTCTCACCGCGCCTGCGCAGCGAGTCTTTGGCGCGATCGACGAACGTCAGGTTGTGGTGGTTGTCGAGAAAACCCAGATCGCCTGTCCGGAACCACTCCGGGTGGGGCTCGATCCGCAGGCCGCGATGCCCGGGCGCGGACGACACATACCCCTCGCTCATCACATGCGCTGTCCGCGGCCGGCACGCGATCTCACCCGTCTCACCGACGGCGACAGGGTGGCCGTCCCCGTCGACGATGCGAACCTCGAAGGCCGGGTTGACTTGTCCAGAGGTACCCGGAACACCGTCGTCCGAAACCGCCTTGTACGCGATCGGAAACGCTTCCGTCAGCCCGTACATCGTCACCACGCGGCATCGGTACCGGTCCTCGATCGCGCGGTACAGCTCGGTCGAAATGGGCGCGGCCGAGATGAACCGGATCCCGAGCTGCGCGTCACGGGGATCGGGCGGCAGAGTCCACAGCATCGACACCATCGCACCCGCCCCGGCGAACCCCGCTGCGCCACAGGCCCGCAACTCGTCTGATACCTCGGCGGGGTGGAAGGCGCCGGCCAGCACGCTGGTACCGCCGACCAGCATCGGCGCGAGCACCGTCGGGGCGGCGCTGAGATGGAACAGCGGCATCGCCGTCCAGATCACGTCACCCCGCCCGTACTCCCACGCCGATGCGACGGTGGCGGCCGCGACGAACAGGTAGTGCCACGTGGTCGCCACCGCCTTCGACGGGCCGGTGGTTCCCGAGGTGAAGAACAGCGCGCCCACGTCGTCGACGTCGGTGCGCACCGCGGGGTAGGTGCCGACGTGCGACCCGCTCAACTCGGTGCCGACCGAATCGTCGATCAGCAGGGTCGCGGCCGGGGCAACGAGCTGGTCGGCCACCTCGGCGAGTCGGGCACGGCGGTCATGATCGGTCACCACCAGCTTGGCTTGAGACACATCAAGCGCGTGTGCCAGGAAGTCACCCTTGTTGGCGGCGTTGACCGCAGCACTGACCGCGCCCAACCGGGCGGCACCGAGCCAGAAGTACACCCATTCCGGGCAGGTGCCGGCGAACAGCGCCACGGTGTCACCCCGGCACACGCCGCGATCGGCGAGCATCGCCGCGGCGGCGCTGGACCGGTCGCGCATCTGGGCGAAGGTGATGGCCGTGCCGTCGATCGACATCATCACCTGGTCACCGAACTGGTCGGCGCGGCGGTCGAGAACGGAAGCGACCGTAAACCGTTCGACGCCGAAGGCCGCGGGGTCCGTGCGCCCGGTCCGGTCCGTGGGCATCAAGCCTCTGCTGCCGAGGGGTCGGGTTCACCGCTCGGCGTGTAACCGAAATCGGTCGCCGACGGCTCGGCGCCCGGATAGAACCGATGCGCCCAACGGCGCAGCGCGGCGTAGTCGCGGGCTTCCTCGGGCGCCAGGTTCGGTTTCTCCAGGTACTTCATGTTCTCCCAGGTGAAGAAGTCCTGTTTGATGACCTCCTGCTGCAGCTGCAGAAACTTCGCCGCCCGGCCGGTGGGCTTGTCGCCGCGATCGCCGGCTTCGCGGATGGATGCCTGGGTGTAGAAGTAGTCGGTGTAATCCTCGTCGACCGGCGTCTGGCCCGTCACCTGGACGGTGGCGACGAGCTCGGAGGGGAAACGCACCACGCCGAGGCCCAGCGAATAGTTGTCGTAGATGATCTTCGCGTCCACGGGACCGTTCGGGGTGAGCCACGTCTTGGGCCGTCCCCCACCGAAATTCGCGTTCACCGTCGCGTGCAGGTGATAGCCGGACACTTCGAACGACGCGGTGTTGGCGGGATTCGCCGCCTTGTGCACGTACTGAACGTGGTACGGGTCGGCCGCGTTCTCGATGATCATCTGCGCGTGCACCTTGACCCTGTTGACCATCCGCGTGTGTGGATGCAGCGGGTAGTACTCGTCGGTCTCGAGTTCGGGCAATACCGGCGGTTGCCAGTACGGTGCGCGGCCGTGGCGTTCATGCCAGACGAGGATGAAGCCGTTCCACTCGGTGCACGGGTAGCGCTTGATCCGCACGTTCTGTTTGCAGCCGATCTTGCTGTACGGGATCAGCGCGTTGGCGCCGTCGCCGGTCCACTGCCAGCCGTGCCACGGGCAGACGATGTTCTCCCCCTCGACGGTGCCGCCGACGCCCATGTTCGCGCCCAGGTGCTGACAGTAAGCGTCGAGCACGTTGACCCGGCCCGACCGGGTCCGGAAGATCACCAATTCCTCGCCGAAGTAGTGGGCGCGCTTGACCTGACCGGCGGGCAGGTCCGAGGAGAATCCGACGATGAACCATCCGGTCGGAAACCGGTAGGTCGACAGGCTGATACCGCTGGGCCCGAACTCGCGCTCCGACGGGTCGAGTGTGGGATCGTCGATCGTGTCCGTCATCGCAGCTCCGTCCGCGCACGCACCAGCCGGGGTCAGCGGCGCTGTCCGTTGCCTATTTTTACTATTTTAGGCATTCTGGGTCAAGAACGGCGAAGGGAACGGCGCATGGCCACGACCACTCCGGTTGACCTATCCGATCCGGCGTTGTGGCAGAACGGTTTTCCCGACGAACTTTTCGCCGAGCTGCGGCGCGAGCGACCGATCTTCCGGCACGGCCTCACCGATCGGGTGGCCGCGACGCTGAAACGCGACTTTTGGATGACCACGAAGTTGCGCCACGCGCACCGCATCCACCGTGACACCGAATCGTTCACCGCCGCCGAGGGGCCGTTGATCCAGGGCGTGGGTGCTGTGGGTGCGTTCCCCACGATCATCAACATGGATCCACCTGATCTGATCAAGCGGCGCCGGGTGATGTCACACGCGTTCACTCCGAAGGCGATCGGAAAGCTCGAGCGAGACATCCGCACCCGGGCCGCGGCGCTGATCGACGACCTCCTCGACCGTGGCCGCGGCGACTGGATCGCCGATGTCGCCGACGCTCTGCCCATGTCGGTGATCGGCGACATCGTCGGCATACCCGAAGAGGACCGACCGGAGATCTTCGACACCTTCGACCTCATCCTGCAGGCGAATTCGGCTCCGTCCGGACGCGAGGCCGAACAACAGCATCTCGAACTGTTCGGCAAGATCTTCACCTACGCCGCGGAACTGACCGCCGCAAAGCGCCTGCATCCCACCGACGACATCTGGAGCACACTGGCCACGGCGGTGGTGACCGACGAGAACGGCGAGCAGCTGTCGATTCCCGCCACCGAGCTCGACATCTTCTTCTTCGTGATCGCGTTCGCGGGCAGTGACACCACGAAGAACGCCTTGGCGTACGGGCTGCGGGCCTTCGTCGACAACCCCGAGCAGATCGAGCGCTACCGCACGAATCCATCGGTGCGCCAGTCGGCGGTCGAGGAAGTGCTGCGATGGTCGACACCGGTGGCGTTCTGGAGCCGGGTCACCAAGGTCGACGTCGACATCGACGGCGTCACGATCCCCCGGGGCGAGCGGGTGGTGTCGATGTTGCGGTCGGCCAACCGCGACGAGGACGTCTTCGCCGATCCGTTTACGTTCGACATCGGCCGCGCGGACAACCCGCACGTGGCGTTCGGCGGCGGCGGACCGCATCACTGCCTCGGGGCGATGCTGGCCCGCGCGGAGATTCGTGCTGTTCTCGACGAGCTCCTGTGCCGCGCCGAGGACATCACGCTCGGAGCGGTCGAGGTGACCTACCCGACCCTCACCAACAACATGACGATCTTCCACTCGATGCCGATCCGGTTGCGGGCCCGCTGAATTCACAAACCTTTCGGTCGTGACCCGATGACACCCTGCGTTTCGAGCCGTTCCAGGTCGCTTTCGGTCAGATCGCACAACGCGGTCAGGACCTCGGCGTTGTGCTCCCCGAGCGTCGGTGGCGGGCGCTTCAGCCATCGCCGGCTGTCGGGCAACCGGGTGAACGGCGGGCACGGGTAGAGGTTTTCCCCGGTACGAGAATGGTCCAGGTACTCGAAGAACCCGCGGTCGCGCAATTGCGGGTTTTCGGTGACGAGCGACGGGGACACCACGACCGCGGCGGGCACCCCCGCGCGGGTCAGGACCTCGGCGGCGGCCTCGGCGTCGCGCTCGGCAAGCCAGCTCGCAAGCTCTGCACCGCCGGTGACATCGGTCAGCGCGGTGCGTTCGTCGTCGGTGCGCGCGGCCAGGGCGATCCAGCTGTCGTCGCCCGCGCACCGAAAGACGTCCTGCACGGCCGCCCCTCGGCCCTGATTGCCACGCCGCTCCAGCACCCGACCGAACACCTCGTATTCGATTGTCTGGACGGCCGTTACGTTCAGCACCGCCTCGATCATCGGCACCTCGACGAGCTGACCCTCGCCCGTACGGTCGGCGAATTCGAGTGCGGCAAGCGTCGCAAACGCGGCGTGGGCCCCAGCGAGCGGATCACAGGCTCCGCGCGGGGCGATCGGCGGACCGTCGGGCATACCCGTGACCCAGGCCAGGCCCGCGATCTGCTCCATGGTCGGAGCGAATCCGACGCGGTCCCGCCAGGGGCCAGACAGTCCGAACGCAGGCATCCGAACCACGACCAGCCGCGGGTTGAGGCTGAGCAGAGCCTCTGCGCCCAGGCCGAATTGCTCCATCACACGCGGTGAGAAGTTCTCCACGACGACGTCCGCTTGGCCAATCAGGTGCCGAACCAGCCGCAGCCCCTCATCAGACTGCAGATCGAGGGTCACCGATCGCTTGTTGGTGTTCATCGCGTGGAACACCCAGCCGTACTCCCACCAGTCGTCGACATCCTTGCGCATCCCGCCCGAATAGCGGATGCCGTCCGGGCGCTGGATCGATTCGATCTTGATGACGTCGGCGCCCATCGCGGCCAACGCGTGGGTGGCAGCCGGACCTGCCCAGAACGCGGTGAAGTCGACGACCCGCACGCCCGCGAGCGGCATGCGCTCGGTGTTCGCCGGTCCGGCGCGCAACGTCTCTGGCTCCCAAAGCGATTCACCGTCACTTCCGCCGACGGCGGGTGGGGAGCCGACCGGGGCGGGGCGTGCCCTCGACATGAGCCACGGCGGTCGCGGTTGGCGGAACCCGGCCGGATTGTCGACGTAGACCCCGCGTTCGCGAAGATGATCCATCGATGGAATCGTCGCGCCGTTACCCAGCGGTGCCAGCGGCAACCGGAACAGCTGTCCCAATTCGACGATCTCGGCGACCGTGCGTTCCCTCATCCACGGGTCGATGCGTTCACGGATCCAGTCGCGGTAGTCCCAACGGCCGATCTGAAACTGCAGCTGCGCGATCTCCGTCAACTCCGGGCAGTCGACCATCGCGGCGAAGTCCAGCCACTGCTGCCCGGTCACCATGCTGATGCCGACGTAGCCGTCCTTGGCCGGTTCGATCGACGGCACCTCCACCGACCTCCGTACGGGAGGGACTTGCAGCAGCGCCGAATGCAGCCATTCCCCGCTCTGCATCAGCGTGATCGCCTCGAGCATCGACATGTCGAGATGCCCACCCGCCCCGCCGTCGCGTACGCGCCGTCGCAGAGCCAGCGCGCCGTATGCGGCCCACGCCCCGCCCATGTACTCCCCCAGGTCTCCGCCGATCGAGATCGGTGGACCTGCGGGATCGCCGCGGAAACCGGTGAGCCCCGACGCGGCCTGCAGCGTGAATTCGGTCGCGGGCCGCCCAGACCACGGGCCCGTCCAACCGAAATCCGAGATCGAAACCACGACGCAGCCGGGCGCGGCGTCCAGTACCGCGGCGGCGTCGACACCGTTTCGACGCGCCGTGGCCTCGTCCCCCGTCACCACGATGATGTCGGCGCACGTGACCAGCCGATCTGAAACACTTGTGACGCTGCGCTTTCCGGCGTTGAGATAGCTGAACAGCGGCGAGTCGACACCCTCGCGGAGCTCGCCCCCGGTAGCGGTGACCCGGCGCAGCGGATCGCCCTCGCGCGGTTCGACCTTGACCACATCGGCGCCCGCATCGGCCAACAGCTTGCCGCAGTACGCCCCGGCGATGCGGTCGCTGATCTCGAGGACCCGCACATCGTGCAACGGGGTGGATACCGTGCCGTTCACGCCCACGCACACCTCCCGGTCGGCCGCCATCTTAATAACTATTGGCAGATGGCTGGGCGACCCCGCAGGTAGGGCCGCTATCACTGTTAATATTGCTAAGACATGACAACACTGGGAATCGGGCCCGAGGCGCGTCGCCGACTGGGTGCGCGTCGCACGGCTGAGATCGTCGCCGACGAACTGCGCCGGCAGATCATCGAGGGTGAGCTCAACGACGGCGACCTGCTGCCGCGTCAGGAAGTGCTCGTCGAGCAGTTCAACGTCAGCCTGGTGTCGCTACGAGAAGCCTTGCGAATCCTGGAGACTGAAGGCCTCGTCTCGGTACGCCGCGGCAACCGTGGCGGAGCTGTGGTACACGCGCCCGCCAAAGCCAGCGCCGCGTACATGCTGGGCCTGCTGCTGCAGAGTGACTACGTTCCGCTTGCCGACCTCGGCACGGCGCTGCAGGAACTCGATCCGATGTGCGCGGCGCTCGCCGCGCGCCGACCCGACCGCGAGAAGACGCTCATTCCCAGGTTGAGGGAACTCAACGCGGCCATGGCCGAACATATCGAGGACGGGGCGCGGTTCACCGAGATCGGCGGGCAGTTCCACGACGAGATCATCCGCGGATGCGGTAACCACACGATGATCGCGGTGGTCGGCAGCCTGGAGACGCTGTGGACCGGACACCTCAACTGGTGGGCCGAGGAGAGCGCCGCCAAAGGCGAGTACCCGTCGATGAACAAGCGCCGCATCGCGTTGAGCGTTCACACGAAGATCACCGACGCGATCGAGGCGGGTGACGGCGAACGCGCCCGCAAGCTGGCCGCCAAACACGTCGCCGACACTCAGACCTACCTGTTGGCCGGCGACCCCGAACAACGGATCGTCGCGCTGTCCCCGCAGGCACTCGCGCAGCGCAAGCACTGAAAGTCACAGCATGCGAACGGCTTTGATCACCGGCGGGAGCGGCGGAATCGGTAGGGCGTGCGGCCGCAGACTCGCCGAACTGGGATACGACGTCGTGCTGACGGCACGGCGGGAGGCACCGCTGCGGGCGGCCGCCAAGGAGATGGGTGCGCGCTACGTCGTCGCCGACGCGAGCCTGCCGTCGGGTTTCGCCCCCGCCGTCGACGCGGCCGGCACCATCGACCTGCTGGTGCACGCATCGGGAATCCTCGGCGGTACCTACGCCCGCAAGCAGACTTTCGAGCAGTGGCGCGCGACCATGTCGGCGAACCTGGACTCCTGCTTCGTGGTGACGTCGGCCGCGCTGCCGCGGATGCGTCCCGGTTCCCGGTTCGTGTTCATCTCGTCGTCGGCGGCGCACGAGCCGATGCGGGCCCGGACCGCCTACTCGGCCGCCAAGGCGGGCATGAACGCGTTCGCCGGCGCGCTGGCACAGGAGATCGACCGCGACGGGATCAACGTCCACGTGGTCACGCCCGGACCCGTCGAGACCGAGATGCTGCAAGACGTTCCGTTCGAGATGTACGCGATCCGGGCCGCCGATGTGGCCGACGCGGTGGCCTGGCTCGACACCGTCGACCCCGCGGTGGATGTGCCGGAGATCAGGCTGCATGCGATCACGCGCGGGCCGTCGGCCCGGCCGCCGGTCGTCCCTCTCGAGGCGCAGCGCCGCGCGACGAAATCGCCTACAGCGCCTTGACTGTCGACGGCAGGCCGTACAGTTCGGTGGCGTTGCCGCGCATGATCCGCTCGCGCTGGTCGGCGGGAAAACGGCGGATCGCCCACTGCGGCGAGTCGTAGCTCCAGTGCGGATAGTCGGTGGAGAACATCAGGTTGTCGCCGAGGTCCATCATCTCCAGGTACTCGCGGTACACGCCGACATCGACCTCCTCCAAGGGTTGGGTGGTGAAACGCACGTGTTCGCGGACGTATTCGGATGGTTTGCGCTTGACGTGCGGCAGGTCAGACCTGCGTTGCGCCCAGATGCGGTCCATGCGCCACATCACCGGCATGGCCCAGGTGAAACCGCCTTCGACGAACACCACGCGAAGGTCCGGGTGGCGGTCGAACGCCCCGTCGAACACCAGGCTCATCAGGTGCGATGCATACAGCAAAGGCCAGGAGGCGAAGAAGTCGTGCCAATGGGCGGGGTTGCCGACCGGATAGATCGGGATCAGCTCGAACGGCGTCTGCCCCATCAGGTGCGTGGCGATCGGGAAGCCGTGACGGGCCGCCGCGCGATAAAGCGGGTCGAAATGCGGGCTGCCGAACGGGATTCCGCGGGTCTGCGGCGTCATCAGCACTTCGGCCATGAAGGGGTGTCCCGCCCAGCGTTCGACTTCGGTGGCGGCGGCCAGCGGGTCTTGTGCCGTGACGCTGATCGCCCCGCGCCACCGGCCGTGCCAGTTGGTCTCGCCCAGCCACACGTCGGCCAGCCAGTCGTTGTAGGTGGCCTTGAGCACGTGTTCGGCCTGAGGCAGTTGCGCATCGCACATCGGTTCCAGCACGGCGATGCTCACACCGGCGTCGACCAACAACTGTTTGGCGGCGTAGTCGGGGTCGCTGCCCGGCAATCCGCCGTCGGGCGGTTCGGCGTCGACGCGTAGCGAGTTGGTCTTGTACGAGTCGGGGGTGTCGTAGAAGTGCGGCATCGGCGACACGGCATTGCCCGTCGGCCACAGCGCGTCCCTCCACGTCGTCGGGGCATAGCTCTTGAGCTCGTCGACGGAGACGGGCAGCGGGTGGACATCGGTGTCGACGATCGTCACCGCGACATCTGCTGCCGAAGACCGCCGATTCGATGCGATGGCTGTCATGTCATGGTCACCTCGACCTCGAGCGCAAACAGTTCGGCGGCGTTGCGCCACAGCAGATTCTCGCGTTGGCGTTCGTTGAGGCCGCATACCGCATCCGCGGGCGGCTCCGTCGACCAGTGCGGATAACTCGAGCCGTACATCACCAAATCCGCTTTGTCGGTGAAGTCCATCCACCGCTCGGCCGGTCCGGCAGTCGTCGGCCCGTCGAGGGCCGAGGTGCAGAACCGGACATGGTCGGCCAGATACTCGCTGGGATAGCGGTCCACCCACGGGGTCTGGTCACGCATTGACATCCAGAAGGTGTCCAACCGCCACATCAGCGGGGTGAGGATGTCGTAGCCGCCGTCGGCGAAGACGAACTTCAGCCCCGCGTGCCTGCCGAAGGTTCCCTCGATGATCAGGGTCGCGAGATGCACGAAACCGTTGAGCGGCATGAACGACGCGTAACCCGAATAGGTGTGCGCGTGGCCGGCGAAGGTCGGCGGGTGGTCGACGCCGTTGCCGCCGTTGATGTGCACCGCGACCGGGAGTCCGTGCGCGGCCGCGGCCTCCCAGATCGGTTCGAACATCGGCTTTCCATACGGCTCGCGCGATTGCATGGGAACACCGATCTGGACCATCTTCGGGTGGTCGGCCAACCGTTCGATCTCGGCGACCGCGCCCCTGACGTCCTCGGGGTTGACCCGGATGGTGCCGCGGAACCGGCCGCTGGTGTCGGGCTCGAGCCAGCGGTCGAGCAACCAGTCGTTGACCGCGGCGCAGATGCGGCTGTTCAGCAGGTAGTCGGCGATGTTGCCCCGGGTCATCGGGTTGAGGATCGCGTAGTCCACGCCGCCCTCGTCGAACAGGTGACGGGCCACGACGTCGGGATCCGACCCAGGATGGCCGTCACCGTAGAGGTCGGTCCGGTAGTCGCCTCCGGGCGCCTGGTACCACTGCTGTTCGACGTCCGGTATCGCTCGCAGTTTGTGCGGGTCGGCCAGGTAGCGCCGGATCTCGGCGTTGTATCGGAAGTGGGGCTGCACCGATGCGTCGATGACGGTCATGCGGTCAGGTACACCTGTCCGTCGGCGATGTCGACTTCGTAGGTGCGCACGCGTTTGGTGGGGTCGGCGAGGTTGACCCCGGTGGGGATGTCGAATTCCCATTGATGCCACGGGCATCGGATGACCCGGCCGGCGCGTACCTGGCGGACTTGGTCCGGCAGGTCGGGTGCGTACTCGGTGGTGCCTCGGACATACCCGGCGCACAGCGGCGCGCCCTCATGTGTGCAGTAGTTGGCGATCGCGTAGAAGGAGCCGTCGATGTTGTAAACCCCCACGCCGAACTTGCCTGCCGGCACCAGCTTCATTTCGCCCGGCGGCAGGTCCTCGATGGCACACACCGGTCGGCGCCGCATCGCATCCCTTCACTTACCTTGACCTAGATTACCTAAAATAGTAAAGATAGGCGGGGTAGAGCGCCAACCCCGCTGCCGGGAGGCAAGGTGACGATCAGTACCCGTTCGGATGACAAGACCGTTCCCGATGTGGCGAGCGATCCCTACGCTTTCTTCGAGTACAAACGCAGGACCGAACCGGTGTGGCGCGGCACGATCATGGACACCTCGAGCGTGCCGCCGGAACTGCTGCCACCAGAGGAATGGACGCTGTTCGACTTCGACAGCGTGTACAACGCCTTCCGTGACAGCGACGTCTACGGGTCGGAGGTGTACCACCGCACCATCGAGTTGGTTTTCGGCCCAACGATCCTCGGGATGCACGGCAAGCAGCATCACGACCACCGCAGCTTGGTGGCCAAGGCGTTCCGGCAGACCGCGCTGGCTCAGTGGGAGCCCGAGGTCATCGTGCCGATCTGCGAGAAGTTGGTCGACGAGTTCATCGACGACGGCGAGGTCGATCTGGTCAAGGCGGTGACCTTCGAGTTCCCGACCCGCGTCACCGCGGAGTTGCTGGGGCTTCCGCAAGACGACCTGGAGCTGTTCCGCCGCCTCTCACTCGAACTGATCTCGATCACCGAGGACATCGAGGCCGGGTTGACCGCTTCGGTCGAACTCGGCACGTACTTCCAGGACCAGGTGGACCAGCGGCGCCGCAAGATGACCCACGACGTCATCGGCGACTTGGTCGGCGCCGAGATCGACGGTGAACGGCTGACCGACGAGGCGATCATCTCGTTTCTGCGGCTGCTGCTTCCCGCCGGGCTCGAAACCACGTACCGGTCGTCGGGCAACCTGCTGTATCTGCTGTTGACGCACCCTGACCAACTCGATGCGGTCCAAAGCGACCGCGAGCTGATCCCCGCCGCGTTCGAGGAGGGATTGCGTTTCGAGACACCGTTGGTGACGGTTCCGAGGTCCACGACGTGCGACGTGGAGATCCACGGTATCCCCATACCGAAGGGTGCACAGGTCAACCTCTGCATCGGTTCGGCGAACCGCGATGAAAAGCGGTGGGACAACGCGAATGTATTCGACATCCACCGCCCGCGGCGTGCTCACACCTCGTTCGCCGGTGGGCTGCACAGCTGTCTGGGAATGCATCTGGCCAGAGTGGAGACTCGGGTGATGTTGACCAGCTTGTTCGACCGCGCAACGGATTTCGAGCTACAGGCCGACGACGACACCCGGCTCGCCGGCCTGCCGTTCCGCTCCCCCATACATCTTCCGGTCACGTTCCGCCCGACGCGATGAGGAGTCGGGCGGCGATCCTGCACGACGTGGGCGGTCCGTGGTCGGTCGAGGACTTCGAGTTGGACCCCCCGCGGGCCGGTGAGGTGCTCGTCGAGATGGCCGCGGCCGGCCTGTGCCACTCCGACGATCACATCCTCTCCGGTGACATGTCGGTGTCGAACGAGGTCGCCCGCCAGTACGGGATCACCCCGATGTTCCCCTTGATCGGTGGACACGAGGGCGCCGGCACGGTGGTCGAAACCGGGGAGGGTGTCACGGAGTTCGCGGCAGGCGACCACGTCGTGATGTCGTTCATCGCGGTGTGCGGCCAATGCCGCTGGTGCGCATCGGGTTTGGAGTACCTGTGCGACGAGGGTGCAGGGACGATGGTGCCCGGTATGCCGACCGACCAGACGTTTCGTCACCACACCGTCGACGGGCGCCCCCTCGGGCACCTGTCCAAGGTCGGTGCCTTCGCCGAACACACCGTGGTGTCGGCGCACTCGCTGGTCAAGATCGACCCGCATCTGCCGCTCGTCGCGAGCGCGCTGCTGTCCTGTGCGGTTCCGACCGGCTACGGTTCGGCGGCCAACCGCGCCAACGTGCGCGGCGGGGACACCGTCGTGGTGGTCGGGGCCGGTGGCATCGGAACCGCCGCCATCCAAGGCGCGCGAATCAACGGTGCCGCGCAGATCGTCGCCGTCGACCCGGTCGAGTTCAAGCAGAAGTCCGCGCTGCAGTTCGGTGCCACCCACAGTGTTTCGACTGTCGAGGACGGCCTCGATCTCGTCCGTGACCTCACCGCCGGGGTCATGGCGGACAGCGTGGTGGCAGCGCCGTCGCTGATCGCGGGCACCGATCTCGACGCGTATCTGAAACTGACACGCAAGGGCGGCACGTGCGTGCTGACCGGGATGACGGCCCAGACCACACGATCGGCGAAGATCGCGCTGCAGGACTTCATCCTCTGGAACAAGAACCTCGTCGGCACCGTGTTCGGTTCGTGCAATCCGCGGGCCGACATCAGCAGGCTGGCCACCCTCTACCAGACGGGTCAGCTACAGCTCGACGAGATGATCACCCGCCGGTATCGACTGGACGATATCAACACCGCGTACCAGGACCTGCTGGGCGGTGAAATCATCCGCGGTGTCATCGATTTCGCGCTCGACTAGCGCTTCGGCTGCCGGACCGAGACGCGGCGTTCGGGGTGCGGTCGCTAGTACTGCCCGAGCGGCCGGCACAGGTTGGTGATCGGGTTCCAGTATTCGCCGGGCGCGCATGCCAGCGGTGTGGTCGCCACCGGTCCCCGGCACACATTCGCGACCGGATCCCACCACTGCCCGCTCGGACAGTTGATGGGTTGTGCCGAGCCGCTTGCCGCCGTGGCGATGGAAAAAGCCGCGATCGGGCCGGCGGCCGCGGCGAGAATCATCCCGCGAGAAACGATCTTGGTCATGCGTCGAGCTTGCCCAGAAGGGGGCCGCCGCAAACCCCCGGGGCCCGGAATCGTCGCTTAGCGGGTGGATAGCACGCGCCAGGTGCGTGCTATCCACCCGTTAACGCATTGCGGCCCGCCTCAGGGCAAGACGACGTCGAGCCGCTCCCAACCACGGACCGTCGACGTCGGCGCCAGACGCGCGGTCTCGGTGTCGACGTCCCAGTCCGGCCAGCGGTTGAGCAGTTCGTCGAGCGCGACCCGCCCCTCCAGTCGGGCGAGGTTGGCGCCCAGACAGTAGTGCACGCCTTTGCCGAACGTGATGTGGCTGATGTTGTCGCGGTGGATGTCGAACGTGTCCGGATTGTCGTAGCGGCGGGGATCGCGGTTGGCCGCCCCGAACATCAACAGGATCGCGCTGCCGGTCGGCACGGTACGCCCGTAGGCCTCGAATTCCCTTGTGACCAAACGGGCCACATTGTGACCGGTCGGCTCGTACCGCAAGGTCTCGTCGACCACTCGCTGCAGCAATGACCGGTCCTGCACCACTTCGCGGCGCTGATCGGGATGCTCGGCAAGAACTTTCGCCAGCCACCCGATGAGTCGGCCCGTGGTCTCGTTTCCCGCGCCCGCGACAACCTGCGTGTAGTGCAGCACCTCTTTGCGGGTCAGCTTGCGCGTCACGCCGTTCTCATCGGTGAACTCGACGTTGAGAAGGGCGGTCATCAGGTCGTCGGAGGGGTTTTTCGCGCGCCAGTCAACGTATTCGGCGTAGATACTGCCGTCGGCGATCTTGTCCGCGCGTACCACCTTCATCGGTGAGCCGGGCTTGGTGCGCAGGCTCGCGTCGTTGGCGTCGCGCACCGACACCTGCTCGGATTCGGGGATGCCGAGCAGCATGCCGATGACGCGCATGGGCATCATCGACGCGAGTTCGGCGATGATGTCGAACCGGTCGGAGCCGACGAGCGGATTGAGGCAGTTGACGCAGTACTGACGGATCTGGTCCTCGAGCTCGGCCATCCGGCGCGGGGTGAACACCCGCGACATGAGCCCGCGCAGCATCGTGTGAACCGGCGGATCCTCCATCATCATCACGCCTTTGGGCATCTCGAACTCCGACTGGATGAGTTCGAGGATGTCGCCCCGGCTGTTGGAGAACGTCTGCCAGTCGAGCAGCGCGCGCTCGACGTCGTCGTGGCGGGACAATGCCCAGAAGTCGTAGGACTCGTTGTAGTAGAGCGGCGCTTCCTCCCGCAGGCGGGCATACGTTGGATACGGGTCCGCGACGATGTCCACCCGGTAGGGGTCGTAGTAAACAGCGCTGTCGTGGGCCTTCTCGTCAACCGCAGTCATCGGTTCTCCCCTACTTGAGCAGGCTGCCGGCGTCGACGGGCAGAGTCACGCCGGTGATGTAGCGGGCCTCGTCTGACGCGAGGAACAGCACGGCGTTGCTGATGTCGACCGGCTCCACCCACGGGATCGGAAGGAAATGGAACGACTGGCAGATCGGCGCGAGATCATCGGGTCCCGGATTCTGAAGGTCCGGTCGGAACAGCCGGTATGTCGGTTCGTTCATCAACAGCGGGGTGCACACATGAGTCGGGTGCACGCTGTTGACCCGGATGGAGTGCGCTCCGAGTTCGACGGCGAAGGTGCGCATCAGCCCGACGACACCGTGTTTCGCGGCGATGTAGTGGCCCACCTGGGGGTAGGCCTTGGTCCCGCCGACGGAGCTGGTGAGGATGATCGATCCCCCCCGACCACCGGCGAGAAGATGTGGAACCGCCGCTTTCACTGTCTTCCACACACCGCCGAGGTTGACGTCGATCGTCTCGTCGAAGCGGTCCTCGGCCATCTTGTGCAGCTTCACGCCGGTGGTGCCGATACCCGCGTTGGCCACGACGATGTCGAGGCCGCCCAGTTGTTCCACTCCGTTGTCGACGGCGGATTTCAGCGCGTCGTATTCGCGGACATCGACTTCGGCCGTGACGATGCGACGGTCGAGGTTCTTGACCATGTCGGCGGTCTCGGCGAGGTCCTCGGGCGTGGCCGCCGGTGCGGTCGAGTCCGCGAAACCGCGGCAGATGTCGACCGCGATGATGTCGGCGCCCTCCTGTGCCAACCGCACCGCGTGGCTACGCCCCTGACCCCGCGCCGCACCGGTGACGAACGCGACCTTGCCCGCTACCCGACCAGCCATCGCCGCAGCTCCCCTCACTTGTTGGGCGATCGCCCAACATCTAGGCTGGCGCCATGTCTAGCAGCCCCGTCGGCGAGCGGTCAAGGGGTGGACGGGAGTCGGCCGCGCGCTCGGCCCTGATCGAGGCCACCGCCCAGGTCATGCTCGACGAGGGGTACGCCGCAGCCACGTCCAGGAGGGTGGCCGCGCGGGCCGGGGTGAAGCCGGCGTTGGTGCACTACTACTTCCCGACCATGGACGACCTGTTCCTGGCCGTCCTGCGCGAAGGCGCCGAGGCGAACCTCTCCCGTCAGCGTGAAGCGGCCGGTGCCGACGAACCCCTGCACGCGCTGTGGCGCCTCAACAGCACCCACGGAGCGCGGCTCTTCATGGAGTTCATGGCCCTGGCGAACCATCGAAAGGCCATCCGCAGTGAGATTGCGGCCTACGCCGAGCGGTTCGGGGGCGTCGAGGAGAGCGTGGTGGCCGCGGCGATGAAGGCGCACGGGGCGGACGTCGAGGCATTCCCGCCCGTGGTCATGGCTATGCTCGTGACCAGCTTGGCCCGCATCGTCCTTCTCGAACGCGGGCTCGGCATAACTCGAGGTCATGCCGAGGCGGAGGCGTTCGTCGAGCGCTACCTGAATCGCTTTGAAATCACGCCATCGTGACCTGGCCCACACCGGGAACGCGCGGGTGACCAGCAGCACTCGGACTTGAGTTAACCTAGGGCTCAATGAGAACTTATACGGGCTAAGTTACGCAGAGACGCATGCACAACGACGGATACGACTTGAGGGCGGATATGGGTTGCATTGGGCGGGCGCAGTAATGCTCCGGAAGGCGAGAAAGGTCTGGCTGCCCATCGTCATCATCGTGGTGGTGGCCATCGCCGGTTTCACGGTCAGCCGCATCCGGACCTTCTTCGGCGCCGACGGCATCATCGTCACGCCCCGGGTCTTTGCCGAGGACCCCGAACCGTTCGACCCGAAGGTCATCAAGTACGAGATCTTCGGCAGCGGATCATATGCGGACATCAACTATTTGGACCTCGACGCCCGACCGCAACGGATCGACGGCGCGTCGCTGCCCTGGACGCTGACGCTGCAGACCACGGCGCCGTCGGCCGCGCCCAACATCGTCGCCCAGGGAGACGGCCAGACCATCACCTGCCGAATCACCGTCGATGACGAGATCAAGGACGAAAGAACCTCTACCGGCGTGAACGCCCAAACCTTCTGTTTTGTGAAATCCGCATGACCGCACCGACGAACGAGGCTCCGACGGACGCCTTCCCTCCCGTTCGGCGCGCCAAGCGCCCCTTCATCGCACGGACGATCCGCACCTTCGCGGTCCCGATCATCCTGGTTTGGGTCGCGCTGATCGCGCTGCTCAATGTGACTGTGCCGCAACTGGAAACAGTCGGCCAAGAGCGCGCCGTCTCGATGAGCCCGGATTTCGCGCCGTCGATGATCGCGATGAAGCGCGTCGGCCACGTCTTCCAGGAGTACGACTCCGACAGCTCGGCGATGATCGTGCTCGAGGGCGAGCAACCCCTCGGTGAGGACACCCGCGCCTTCTACGGCGAGATGGTCGCCAAGCTCGAAGCCGACAAGAAGCACGTCCAGAGCGTTCAGGACTTCTGGAGCGACCCGCTCACCGCCTCCGGCGCGCAGAGCAGCGACGGTAAAGCCGCCTACGTGCAGGTGTACCTGTCCGGCAACCAGGGCGAGGCGCTGGCCAACGAATCGGTCGAGGCGGTCCAGGACCTGGTCGCGGGCATGCAGCCACCGCCCGGCGTGAAGGTCTACGTGACCGGACCCGCCGCCCTTGCCGCCGACCAACACATCGCCAGCGACCGCAGCATGCGGGTCATCGAGGCGCTCACGTTCACCGTGATCATCACGATGCTGCTGCTGGTGTACCGGTCGATCGTCACCGTCCTTCTGACGTTGGTGATGGTCGTCCTGCAGTTGACCGCGGCCCGCGGCGTGGTGGCCTTCCTCGGCTACCACGAGATCATCGGGCTGTCCCCGTTCGCGACCAACTTGTTGGTGACGTTGGCGATCGCCGCGGGAACCGACTACGCCATCTTCCTCACCGGGCGCTACCAGGAGGCGCGCGGACTCGGCGAGGACCGAGAGACCGCGTACTACACGATGTTCCACGGCACGGCGCACGTGGTGTTGGGCTCCGGCCTGACGATCGCGGGCGCGCTGTTCTGCTTGAGTTTCACCCGGCTGCCCTACTTCCAGACGATGGGCGTGCCGCTGGCGGTCGGCATGGTGACCTCGGTGGTGGCGTCGCTGACGTTGGGTCCGGCGATCATCAGCCTCGCCAGCCGGTTCGGCAAGGTGCTCGAACCCAAGCGGGCCATGCGGGTACGCGGCTGGCGCAAGGTCGGCGCGGCCGTCGTGCGGTGGCCCGGACCGATCCTGGTCGCGACGGTGGCCCTGTCGCTGGTGGGCCTCCTGGCGCTGCCGGGATACCGGACCAACTACAACGACCGCAACTACCTGCCCGCCGATCTGCCGGCCAACGAGGGATACGCCGCCGCGGACAGGCACTTCTCGCCGGCGCGGATGAACCCCGAGTTGATGATGATCGAGAGCGACCACGACCTCCGCAACTCCGCCGACTTCCTGGTCATCGACAAGATCGCCAAGCAGATCTTCCGCGTGCCCGGGATCTCCCGCGTGCAGGCCATCACCCGGCCCGACGGTAAGCCCATCGAGCACACGTCGATCCCGTTCCAGATCAGCATGCAGGGCACCACCCAGCAGATGAATCAGAAATACCTGCAGGACCGGATGGCCGACATGCTGGTGCAGGCCGACGAGATGTCCAAGACCATCGCGAACATGGAGCGGATGTCCAAGCTCACCGAGGAGATGGCCGCGACCACGCACAGCATGGTCACGAAGATGAAGGACATGACCGTCGACGTGGCCGAGTTGCGCGACAACATCGCCAACTTCGACGACTTCTTCCGGCCGATTCGCAGCTACTTCTACTGGGAACCGCACTGCTTCAACATCCCGATCTGCTGGGCGTTCCGATCGGTCTTCGACACCCTCGACGGCATCAACACGATGACCGACGACATCCAGGCCCTGCTGCCCGATATGGAGCGGCTGGACCAGCTGATGCCGCAGATGGTCACGCTGATGCCGCCGATGATTGAAACGATGAAGACGATGCGGACGATGATGCTGACGATGTACTCGTCGCAAAAAGGTCTGCAGGACCAGATGGCAGCCATGCAGGAGAACTCGACTGCCATGGGTGATGCCTTCGATGCGTCGATGAACGACGACTCCTTCTACCTGCCGCCGGAGGTCTTCGACAACGAAGAGTTCAAGAAGGGCATGGAGAACTTCATCTCCCCGGACGGCAAGTCGGTGCGCTTCATCATCGCCCACGACGGTGACCCGATGACCCCCGAGGGCATCGCGCGCATCGACGCGATCAAGCAGGCGGCCAAGGAGGCCATCAAGGGCACGCCGCTGGAGGGCTCCACGATCTATCTGGCGGGCACCGCCGCGGTCTACAAGGACATGTCCGACGGCAACAGCTATGACTTGATGATCGCGGCCATCCTCGCGCTGGCGCTGATCTTCACGATCATGCTCATCCTGACCCGCGCCGTGGTGGCCGCCGCGGTAATCGTGGGCACCGTCGTGGTCTCGCTCGGTGCGTCGTTCGGCTTGTCGATCTTGATCTGGCAGCACATCCTGGGCATCGAGTTGCACTGGATGGTCATGGCGATGGCGATCATCATCCTGCTGGCGGTCGGTGCCGACTACAACCTGCTCCTGGTGTCGCGGCTCAAGGAAGAACTCCACGCCGGAATCAAGACCGGGATCATCCGGGCGATGGGTGGCAGCGGTTCGGTCGTGACCTCGGCCGGGTTGGTGTTCGCGTTCACGATGATGTCGATGGCCGTCAGCGAATTGACAGTGATCGGACAGGTCGGAACGACCATCGGACTCGGCCTGTTGTTCGATACTCTTGTCATCCGGGCATTCATGACGCCGTCCATCGCGGCGCTCATGGGTAAGTGGTTCTGGTGGCCACAGCGGGTGCGAGAACGTCCAGTGCCTGTACCGTGGCCGAAACCGAGGGAACTGACGCCGTCAGGGGGGGAAGGAGCACAGTCATGAAAAGACTGATCAGTGGGGTTGCTGCCGCAGCGGCGGCGCTGGTGCTGGCCGCACCCGCCCAAGCGCAGGACATCGACACCGACTTCACCAACGAGCTGCACACGTATGGCATCTACGGGCAGAAGGACTACAACGCCTGGATCGGCAAGATCACCTGCAAGCGGATACGCAAAGGTGTGGACCGCGATGCCTTCGCCTCGGCGCAATTCGTCCAGAAGCAGCTGGCGCGGGGTCAGAACAGCACCGACCAGTCGTGGAAGTTCCTGGCCGGGGCGCTGCGCTTCTACTGCCCCGACCTGCTTCCGACCCTCGATCAAGCCCGCAACCGGTAGAGCTAGGAGTCCGAAAGTGTTTCGTAAAGCCACCATTGCGCTGGCATCCTTCGGCTGCGCGGCGATGATCTTCCCGGCCACCGCGGCCGCGGACGCCACCGACGACTACCCGATCCCGAACCGGATCATGCGGACCCCCTGCACGGTCGACCAGTACATGGCCGCCGTTCGCGACGAGGACCCGTTCTACTTCGAGCGCTACATGATCGACTACCGGAACCGGCCCGCTGACGTGCAGAAGGGCGCCCGCGACCGGATCTACTGGTTCTTCTCGCTGGACTACGCGGGTCGCCGGCAGTACGCGGAGAACACCGCGACCAACGTGTTCTACGAGCAGATGGCCACCCGGTGGGGCAACTGGGCCAAGCTGTTCTTCAACAACAAGGGTGTCGTCGCGCACGCGACCGACGTGTGCATGAACTACCCGCCGAGCCAGCCTGAGATCTGGAACTGGACCACTACGCCGTAGCCAGGTTCAGGGCAGCCCGCCGAACAGCGGGCTCAACGCCGCCTGGAGGGGATCCACGGGCGCCGGCGCCATAGCGGGCTGCGCAACGGGCGCCGGGCCGGGCGCGGCCGGAACGGGTTGCGCAACAACGACTGTCGCGGTCGGTTCCCGATGTACGTCGGCCACCGGTGCCACCGTTACCACCGTTTCCGGGGCCGGTGGCGGGCCGGCCTCCGAGGCCACGGCGGAGTCCGCGGCGACGTCGGATACCGCATCGGATGGCGCGACGGGCGGGTCGGGCACCGGCGCAGGCGCGGGCACCGGTTCGGCGATCACCTGCTTCACCACGATCGGGACGACGGGTGCCGAGGGCACCGCGTGAACGCTGACCGACGGGTCGGCGTCCGACACCGCGGCGGCGGGGGTCACCGGCGCGGCTTCGGCCGGCAGATCAGCCCCGGCTTGCGGAGAGTCCCAGCGGGCCAGTTCCGGACCGAAGGCGAACAGCGCGATCACGCCAGCCGCGAGGACCATCGCGGCCCGGCCGTGCGAACTCAATCGGCGCCGGGAGCGCAGCTGCGTCGACTTCGCCACGGGTGTGCGCGGCGCAGCGGCTGTGGCCGCCGACGCGGACAGCGCGGCGCCGCGCGCGAGCGCGAGCTGGACGTCGTCGGACGACACGACCGGGATACCGAGGGCCTCCCCGAGCGGCCCGGAGATCAGCTCGAGGTCCCCGCGGGCGCCGATCAGGTAAAGACGTTCCGGACGCGCCGGCTGGTCGCCGAAGAAACCCGCGAGCCATCTGGCGAGGCCGTCCGCGCTTTCGCGCATGTGCGTCATCGCAGTGCGGACGTTGTCACCCAGCACCGACACCACGGTGACGGCCGAGGACTCCACCACGCACACCGCGCACCCGTCGTATTCGTCACCGGGATGAAACGCCTCGGCCCAGGTTCGAGCGGCGTCCGCCATCCGTACCGTGGCCACCTTGGCAAAACCCATGTCGGACAGCGATTTCCGGAGCAGTTGAGCTTTCGGGCCGACATCGGGGCTCCATGTCATGCATACCGTGTCGATCCGATGGTCACTGGCCGACGCGATCGCCCGCGCTCCCCGCACCGCGGCCTCGTGCGTGGAGATGTCGCCGTCGGTGGCGACGTCGACGACGGTGAAGTGGTCGTGGTCCAACGTCTGCGCATCGGCGTTCCCGCCGTCGAGCAGGACCCATGCGATACCCGTCGATGTCATCGACAGCCCCAGCACCGTGTCCACACCGCCTCCCTTCCCGCCTGGGTCCCGCCGCACCTGCGCTGCACAGTCGAGATCGGCGAAGCGAGCATAATTTGCTTCGGGGTGCACGGCATCTCGAAACCTGTGCGGGCGCCCAGCGCCCACCACCGGACTGCCTTTGCCCGACGCCGGCTCCGTTAACGGCTCGTTAACGGCCCTCGGTGCAATGTCACGTCTGGCTCCCGCTCGGCGAAATACCCGTATGAGCGCATTCACCAGTCGCGCGGCACTTCTTCCCGCCGCGGTCATGTTGTCCGCACTGATCGGTGTGCCCGCTGCCGAGGCCGCCCCGTGTCCAGAGGTCGAGATCGTCTTCGCGCGCGGGACCACCGAGCCGCCGGGAGTTGGCGGCATCGGACAAGCCTTCGTCGACACCGTGCGGTCGAGGTTGGGTGAACGGTCCGTCGGCGTGTACGCCGTCGACTACCCCGCCACTCGCGACTTTGCGGTGAGCACCCGCGCAGGCGCCGAGGACACCCGCGCCCACGTGCAATCGATGGCCGCGGGCTGCCCCGCGACCAAGATGGTGCTCGGTGGCTACTCCCAGGGGGCCGCGGTGATGGACGTCGCCACCGCGGAGATGCCCTCGTCCGTCGCTTCGCACGTCGCCGCTGTCGCCCTGTTCGGTGGGCCGCGCAGCAGTTTTGCCGATCGGCTGTCGCCCGGGCCGCTGCCGTCTGTGGGGCGCGATTACGCGGCCAAGACGATCGACCTGTGTGTGCCGAACGACCCGATCTGTTTCGAGGGGGGACGCGACATGGGCGCACACGTCGCCTATGTCCAGGCCGGATTGGTTAACCAAGCTGCGGAGTTCGCTGCGGGGCGGATCTGACTACCGGTCCCAGGCTCTTATCTGGTAGGAACTAAGGCGGTCCTAACACTCTAGGGAGGAGCTCCGCCGAGGTGAATTCCTGGTGAGCGCTCCCACCGCGCCGTCCACCGAACACGCCGCGCACTCCGAACGGTCTCAACTGGCCAAGTGGATCCGGCGGCTGGCCCTTCCCATCATCGTCGGCTGGATCGCGCTGATCGCACTGCTCAACATGACCGTGCCGCAGCTCGAGGTCGTCGGCCAGATGCGCTCGGTGTCGATGAGTCCGGCGGAGGCCCCGTCGGTGATCGCGATGCAACGTGTCGGCCACGTTTTCGAAGAATTCAAATCCGACAGCTCGGCGATGATCGTCCTCGAAGGCGAGCAGCCCTTGGGCGACGACGCACGCCGGTACTACGACGAACTCGTCGACCGGCTCGAAGCCGACAAGAAGCACGTCGAGCACGTCCAGGATTTCTGGGGCGACCCGCTGACGGAGGCCGCGGCGGTGAGCGCCGACGGCAAGGCCGTCTACGTCCAGGCCTATCTGGCGGGCAACATGGGCGAGGCCCTGTCCAACGAGTCCGTCGAAGCCGTCAAGAGCATCGTCGACAGCATTCCCCCTCCCCAGGGGGTGAAGGTCTTCGTCACCGGCGGGTCGGCCCTGGTCGCCGACCAGCAGATCGCCAGCGATCGCAGCATTCGCATCATCGAATACGCCACGTTCGCCGTCATCATCACGATGCTGTTGCTGGTCTACCGGTCGATCGGGACCATGCTCATCACGCTGGTGATGGTGTTCCTGGCGCTGGCAGCCACGCGCGGAGTGGTGGCTTTTCTCGGGTACCACGACCTGATCGGCCTGTCGACATTCGCGACGAACCTACTCGTGACGCTGGCGATCGCGGCGTCCACCGACTACGCGATCTTCCTCATCGGGCGGTACCAGGAAGCCCGCACGCTCGGTCAGGACCGGGAAGCGGCGTTCCACACCATGTTCCGCGGCACCGCCCACGTGGTGTTGGGCTCGGGTATGACGATCGCCGGCGCCACCTTCTGCCTGTCGTTCACCCGCCTGCCGTATTTCCAGTCGCTGGGTGTCCCGCTGGCGGTGGGAATGACGACGGCAGTGTTCGTCGCGCTGACGCTCGGACCGGCGATCATCACGATCGCGACCCGTTTCGGCCGGCTGGAACCTAAGCGCGCCATGCGCATTCGTGGTTGGCGCAAGATCGGCGCCGCGATCGTCCGCTGGCCCGGGCCCGTGTTGCTCGCGACCGTCGCGTTGTCACTGGTCGGGTTGTTGACGTTGCCCGGGTATCAACCCAACTACAACGACCGCCTGTATCTGCCGGCCGATCTGCCCGCGAACCAGGGCTTCGCCGCTGCCGAACGGCATTTCTCCCCTGCCACCATGAATCCCGAGTTGCTGCTCATCGAGACCGATCACGATCTGCGCAACTCGGCCGATTTCCTGGTGATCGACAAGATCGCCAAGGCGGTCTTCCGGGTGCCGGGGATCTCGCGGGTCCAGACCATCACCCGCCCCAACGGTAAACCGATCGAATTCAGCACCATCCCTGCGCAAATGAGCCTCGGCGGCGTCGGCCAGGACTTGAACCGCAAGTACACCCAGGACCGCATGGCCGACATGCTCGTGCAGGCCGATGAGATGCAGAAGACCATCGACACCATGACGCGGATGATGGCGTTGATGGGCGAGATGAACGCGACCACCCACAGCATGGTGGAGAAGACCAAGACCATGGCCGCCGACACCGCCGAATTGCGGGATTACATCGCCAATCTCGACGACTTCATGCGGCCGATCCGGAACTACTTCTACTGGGAACCGCACTGTTTCAACATCCCGGTCTGCTCGACCATACGGTCGATCTTCGACGTCATCGACGGCACGAACAAGCTGACCGACAATGTGCAGGAACTGATTCCGGACCTGGAGCGACTCGACGCGCTGATGCCGCAGTTGCTGGCGCTGATGCCCGAGCAGATCGAGTCGATGCGGACCATGCGGACCATGATGCTGACGATGCACGCCTCACAGGGCGGTCTGCAGGATCAGCAGGCCGCCATGAGCGAGAACCAGTCGGCGATGGGCGACGCCTTCAACGACTCGTGGAACGACGACACGTTCTATCTGCCACCTGAGATCTTCGACAACGAGGAATTCAGACGCGGCATGGAGAACTTCATCTCGCCCAACGGTCGTGCCGTGCGGATGATCGTCCAGCACGAGGGCGACCCCCTCAGCGCCGACGGCATCGAACGAATCGACGCGATCAAGCAGGCGGCGAAGGAAGCCATCAAAGGCACGCCCCTGGAAGGGTCGACGATCTACGTCGGCGGAACCGCCGCGGCGTTCAAGGACATGCAGGAGGGCAACAACTACGACCTGATGATCGCCGGCATCCTCGCGCTGGCGCTGATCTTCACCATCATGCTGATCATCACCCGCAGCATCATCGCCGCCGCGGTGATCGTGGGCACCGTCGTACTGTCCCTTGGCGCGTCCTTCGGCCTGTCGATTCTGGTGTGGCAACACATTCTCGGCATCGAACTGCAGTTCATGGTCATGGCCATGGCGGTGATCATCCTGTTGGCCGTCGGCGCCGACTACAACCTGCTGTTGGTCGCGCGGTTGAAGGAGGAACTGCCCGCAGGCATCAACACCGGCATCATCCGGGCCATGGGCGGCAGCGGATCGGTCGTGACAGCGGCGGGTCTGGTGTTCGCGTTCACGATGATGTCGATGATGGTCAGTGAACTGACCGTGGTGGCGCAGATGGGCACGACGATCGGCATGGGACTGCTCTTCGACACACTGGTGATCCGCGCGTTCATGACGCCTTCGATCGCCGCGCTGCTCGGCCGATGGTTCTGGTGGCCCCAGCAGGTCAGGCCCCGGCCGAAGCCCGTGCCATGGCCCGCGCCGAAGCAGCCGACGCCGTAAAGCAACCCAGCATCGTCCACCCGAAGGCTCCGGTCAGCCCGTTCTTGGCCAGCAGCACCAGCGCCACACCGGCCAGCACGATCAGCACACCGGCGGCCACCGATCGCGGCCCCGTCGCACCGACCGGCGCGTCCCACCACGGCAGGCGGCGATGCTCCAGCGGCGAGAGCAGCCGGAACAGAGCGAACATCACGACGGCGAACACCGCGGCGCGAAGCCCGAGCAGGGCCCAAAAATACGGCGCGTCAACGTCGTACGCGTCGAGGCCGACCGCGTGCAGTGAGAACGCGGCGATGGCGATCGCCACAATGTGCCAGAGGTATAGCGTCATCGCTCCCCCATTGCCGACCGCGACGACGTACCAGACCCGCGGCCGCTGAGCCCACCGCTGGATCGCCCCCGAGCACGCGATGAACACGGCGGACACCCACGTGCAGTGCAATGCGAGGAGCAGGGTGGGCGGCGAGACGTTCGACAGCCGTTCGGTTCCCGTGACGACGAGCGAGACCTCATAGGGTCCGACCATCGCCAGCACTGTCTGTGCGAGGAGTGCACCGGCCGCCACCGCGAGCGCGACACGCGGGCCGATCAACCGTCGCGTATACCCGACGCCCAGCACGACCGGGATGAGCCAGACAATGACGAAGTTCGCGACTCCGGCCATCGGCGTGCCGACGGAGAGCCGGACGGCGTCGACAACCGCCGCGGCGACCAGCAGGCCGGCCACCGCCACCGCGACGTCACGGCCCGTCGACAGACGCGTCAGTGCGGGCACGAACGCGAGCACGACCAGGTACACGCCCAAGAACCACAGCAGCGCGACCGACTCGCGACCGAGGTCCGCCGCGGAGTCGGAGCCGAGAGTCAGGCGCACCGCGAACAGCCCCACCGCCCACACCGCGAGATACCAGAAGACCGGCCGGCACAACCGCTGCGCCCGGGCGACCAGCCAGGTGCCCCACGACTTGCCTGCGTGCCAGCCGTATGCGCCCGCGGCGCCTCCGGCGAGGAAGAACAGGGGCATGACCTGCACGATCCACGTCACCGGGGCGAGAGCGGGGATCTCTCCGAGGATGTTGCCGATCCGGACGCCGCCTGAGTCGATGGTGGCCAGCAGCAGCGCGCAGTGGCCGAACATGACCACGATGAGGGCGGCCAGGCGGGCGACGTCGACGGCGCGGTCGCGGGTCGGCGGGGTGTCGGCAGCCAGTTCGTCGGCGCCGGACAGGGGCTTGGTGAGCGGCATGAGTTCAGGATGCCCCGGCCGGTCGCGGCTCGGCTTGAGTAGTACTACGTGACGCGGGCGCCCCGAACAACGCGTAGTAGGCGCGTTCGCGGTCTGTCAGAGCAGGCGAGGTGATCGCGCCGAACGCCGCGGCGTCACGGGCGAACCGCGCAGGCGCATCCTCCAACGCGTCGGGACCCTCGAGGCGGAAGCAGCTCGGGGCAAGCGGGCCGAACAACAGGGCGCGCTGGAGCTCGGGCCAGTTCTGGATCACCGGTTCGACGCCTGCGGCCCGGGCGAAGGTCAACGCCACGAGATTCATCCGCGTCTTCTGAGGCAGGCCACGGCGCAACCGGTACACCTGGATCGCACTTCGTTGGCCGGCAGCACTCGGAGCCGGGATCGTGCCGCCCCACGTGTAGGCGATCCAGCGGGCCTGCAACTCCAGCGGCACGAAGTACCCGCCGGACTGATCCCACATCCCCATGAACGCCAAACCGGGCAGGTCGGGATGGAAGGTGTGGCGATCGGTGTCGAAGTGAACGTCGTCTGTATCGAGGGCTGCGTGGATCTCGTTGTGCAGGAACGGCATCGAGAGACCGAAACCGGTGCCGAGCAGGATGCCGTCGAACTGCTCGGCATGCCCGTCGGCGAACGTCACCGTCGCACCGGCCACCGACCTCATCCACGGGCGCACCTCGATCCGGCCCTCCCCCACCAGCGGCAGGTAATGCTGGCTCAGCGTGACGCCTGCGGAGACCAGTGAGGCATCGGGTGCCGGTGCGCCATACTGCTGCGGCATTCCCCCGGCTTCGACGACGATCTCCTTGAGCTGACGGTCGACCTCGGCGAAAGGCAGATGCTCGTCGGCCAGCGCCAGGTACCGGGTGAAGATTCGGTGGTCGGACGGCACACCCGCGGCGAACTTCGGTAGCACGTAGCGCTGACGGCGCTGGGTGACCACAACGCGCGCGGCTCCGCGCTGGGCCAGTTCGGCGGCGATCTCCAACGCGCTGACAGCGCATCCGGCCACCAGGACACGCTTGTCGCAGTAGGGTGCCGGATCCCGGTAGCCGAAGGTCGGTACGGCGCCAAGTGGACCGGTGAAGCCGTCCAACCCGTCGACAGCCGGAACGAGGGGTGACTGGAACCGCCCGGTGGCCACGACGACGCGCTCGTAGCTTTCCTCACCGCCCGCGCTGCCGACCAGCCACCGACCGACGTCGCGGCGGATGCCGGCCACCGGCGTGAGGAACCGGATTCGTCGTGACAGATCGAACATCTCGGCGTACCGGTGGAGGTAACGAAGGATCTCGACCGCGGGTGGAAAGACGGGACCCGCCCCGGGATCGAGGTCGCTGAACGCGGTGAGGACGCGACTTGTGTTGGTGTGCATGGTCGGCCACACGCCGCTGCGGCCTTGCTCCCCGGTCCACTGACCGCCCAAGGCGGCGCCGCGCTCGTAGATCGTCGGCTCGAATCCCTGAGCAATGAGCCAGCGTGCTGCGACGAGCCCGCCGGGGCCCGCACCGATGACCGCTACGTCACCGGCCACTTGGCTTTCCCGGCGGAAGCGTGCCGCCACAATTCGGCATGCGGCGAATGTACTGCGGATCTTCCTCCGGCCACGCCGATCGCGTACTGAATCGGCCCGCCACCGTGAGGTGACGGGCCGATTGTGGGGAGGGGTTTCACGGCAGCCGGGTGAGCACCGGCAGCTTGCCGGCGGGCAACGCCGGGCGCACGTTGATTGGATTGCGCTGAGGCGCAGTGGTGATGACGATCTTGCCGCCGCGGCAGGAGACGATCTTGCCGTCGACGAAGACGTCCTGCCCATCGTCGATCGGGATGTCGTAGCCGTCCGCGTCGGTGTAGGTGCATCCGCCGCTGCCGGGCGTGGGTTCGTTGTCGACGGCGAAAGCGGTCGCCGGGGCGAAGACGAAGACGGCCAGGGCGCCGACGAGCGTGGCGGCGTACTGGAGTCGGGTCCGTCGAGCGTGTGTGGTGGTCATGTCGGGTCCTCTCGGGGGTGGTGCGGGGTGTTGAGAGAAATGATTGCGAGTTGGCGGGGGGCTCCGTAATCGCCGCGAGGTCAGATTCCGTCCGTGTGTGGGGAGGTTTTTCTGTCTGTGGGGTAAGGCCGGAAGCACCGACTGCTTGCGCTCGAAACTATCTGTCGAACGAAGCGCGATGACCGCGTCGTGAGTTGCGTGACAGCGAATCTGCGTGGGTATACGAGGCGAAAATGTCCACCTGCGAAAGGCGACAACGATGGCAGAGCCCGAGTCCGGCCAGTGGAACGTCGCGGCCAAGGAGAACAGGGTTTACCTCGAGCGGGCCAACGATGATGGCGAGTTGTTGTTCGGTGACTCTCTCGAGCCGCATGAAGCGCGCCAGCTGGCGCGGGCGCTGACGAAATTCGCAGACAAGCTGGACGACTCCCCCCGATCCAGCGATGAGGACGACGACGAGGACTCCGACGACAACGATAAGGAGTCCGACAACTCCGACGAAGAAGACGACGACGGGGACGAGGACTCCGACGACGAGGACGACGACGACGAAGACCAGGACGACGACAAAAAGTCCGACTGAGCTTGCCCAGCGGCTGGTGAATTCCGCTCTCGCACAACGGGTGCGGTGCGGTCCCCCAGCCTGCGTCGTTCTCCGGTCGCGCTCCGGCGCTGCATGCGACGCATCAATCGTTATCAGAAGCAGCGCCCATCGTTATCAGAAACACCGCGGTGCCTCGCTCAGTAGGCGGCCGACCTGCTGCACCATTGCTGCACGCGCCGCGATCCTGGGGGGAACGCCGCGCGCTGATCGGTTGGAGACGGCTGCCATGGGGAGGAACACATGCGCCAACCAGTGACGGCATTCGGTGCCGCGATGGTCTGTCTTCTCGTCGCTGGGTGTGCCAGCTCGGTCGGCAATGCGGTCACGTCCACGCCCACCCGCACATTGATTCCGCGGCCTCTCGTGGAGCGCGAGTTGGACGAACTGCTGCTGAATCCTGCTGAGTTGAACGCCGCGATGGGCTCGCAGACCCTGGAGGTCACGAGCGCTCAGAGTTCGATGTCGGACAACAGCGCCACGATGGAACCGCAGGAATGCCTCGGCATCGACGGGGCGGCGGAGGCGCCGGTCTACGCCGACAGTGGGTTCCAAGCGTCGCGGGACCAGAGCCTCAACGATGGCGATAAGTTCGCGCACTACGTGAAGCAGGCCGTCGTGTTGTATCCGCTCGTGAAAAAGGCGCAGGGTTTTCTCGATGCGTCCGCGCAGCGGTGGCCGGCCTGCCACGAGTACACCCACCTGCAGAGCGGGACCAAGTGGACGGTCGGGCCGATTACCCACGCCGACGACGTGCTGAGCACCGTCGCGACGCTCCAGGAAGCCGCCGCACCGGGATGGGCGTGCGGACACGCGATCGCGCTGGCGAACAACGTCATCATCGACGTGAACACCTGCAGCGCCAACCCCGGCGACTCGGCTGTGCGGATCGCCAAACAGATCGCGGAGAAGGTGGCTGCTCGCTGGTGAGTGCGTCTCGGGTTTAGGTGGCCGTCCGCTTCTCTTCGGGCAGTCGGCAACCGGTGAAGCCGGAGATCACCAGGTTGCCCTTGTAGGCGACCTTGACAGACAGGCCCGCCGGGCCGGTGAACCACACGTCGTGATGTCCCGGGCTGTCCTGCATGACTTGTTCATCGGTGGCGCCGAGCCGTGCCGCCGACTGCCGCGCGGTTTGCAGTACCGCCGCCCACTGGGCGTCCGAGAGCTGGGCGGAGGCGACGGCATCGGGCAGGAACAGACGCTTGCCATCGGTGTTCTGCAACGGTCCCTCGCAATTACCCCGGGTCTCACCGTGCAGGGACTGCCAGCTGAGGCCCGGCTGCTGCGCGGACGCGGCCGCCTTGATCTCGTCGATGACGGCCTGCACTTGGGCTTGGGTTTCCTCCAGGGACGGCAACGCGTTGAGTTGGTCGCGCGTCTCGACGGACGAGGTCTGCGAGGGGGCGGGATCTCGGTCTGACACGTCGCATCCTGTCGCTAGTAGTAGAAGGCCCGTCGCCACCACGCTGATGCCAGCGCCCAAGGATCGGTGCATCTCGTCCGCCTCACTTCTGCCGGATGGCGTCGTCTTGTAGGCCCGCGACCACCGCGGCGATGTTGTAGTTGGTCGTGCGTGGCGTCCCGTCGTCGCCGAATCGGGGGTACTCGCTGTGACCTTGTGCCGCACCGAGGCTGAACGTCCCGCCGCTGCCGTCGGGGACGCTCACCGCACCGGTTTCGAGGTGTGTGAAGTTCGGATTGGCGGCCGGGTCCGGACCGAACTGCCCGGCACCGGTGAGTTCCATTGTCCGAAGCGTTGATTCGGCGAGGGTCTCGAACGGCTCGGGTAGCAGCGGCGTGGCCGCGTGCAGCCAGGGCGCGTCGAAGACATGCCGAATGGGGTCGTCCGGCGCCTGCATGGTGAAGACGTGGCCGTCGGGGAGCTGCAGCTCACCGGGAGTGGTCGCCATGATGCCCGGCGAACCGTAGAAGATCGCATCGGTCACGCCGTGGTCACCGGGCTCTTGCAGCGCGAGTCCGGTGGTCAACGACCCGTACGAGTGGCCGATCGCGGTCAGTTGGGCCGGCACGCCCTCGTGGCTGGCGGTGAGGCCGTCGTAGAAACCGGCGAGATCCTTGGCACCGGCCTGTGCGAGCTGGCCGTGGCTGACGTCCCAGGCGCCGGTCAGCGATGCGCCCGTGTCGTCGAATCCGGGGATCTGCGGGGTGTCGTAACCGATCCAGGCGATCGTCGACACCGAATCGAGTTCGTGACCCGGTGACAGGCTGAGCTGTCGGTAGGTTTCCCGTTGGAGGTTGACCGCCTCTTCCGTCATCCCGACCAGGCTGTCGCGCACGGTCGTGTTGAGTCCGGGCGCGGTCACCGCGACCTTGTCGGCGGTATCCGGGTCGCCGATGGCCACCGCGGCGTGAACCATCTCGCCGGACTTGGTGTCGAGCAGGAGCAGTTTGCGGCCGGGTTCCTCGATCGCCCGGTCGACGGCGGCCAGATCCGGGAGCGCGTCGGCGCCGGCTCGCGCCGCGTCGTACCGGCGTTGCCACGCTTCGTATTTCAGCCGTTCGTCGAAGATCGCGCCCGGTTTGTTCGGTGGCGGGATGTTCTGTCCAGCCGCCCAGTCCGGGTGTTCGTTGCGCAGTGTGTCGGCGGTGGTCTGCGCCGACTGGGCTTGTTTCAGCTCATCGGCGAGCGCCAGCCGATTGAAGTAGTCGCGGTCGACAGCGGGCATCCCGTCGCGGTTGCCGATCGTGTGGTCGCGCCGGTACAGCAGGTCTTTCTGCTCGGGGGTGAGCCGCTGCCAGAAGTCGTGGAACTGCTTTGGATCGTCCGGCAACGGTGTCGACAGCGGATCGGGGATCGGAGGACGGTCGGCCGGTGCTTCACCGGCGGTGGTGATGGCGCGGGCCAGGTCGGAGTCCGCCGTTTCGGCCGCGGTCAGCAACTCGGTGACCCGGACTTCGAGGTCGGCTTGCTGTAGTGCGTAGATCGGGTCGCCGACCATGTCCGGATGCAACGGCGTCACCTCGCCGGTGGACGTGTCGATCGCGAAACCGAGGCGTTGCGCATCGTCCTTGAGTCGTTGCAGGCCGGCCTTGATCCGCTCGATCTCGTCGGCGGCCTCTCCGGTGGCCGACGACAGGCGCGCCATCTCCAGGCCGTGGCCGGCGAGAAACGCCGAGAGTTTGTCCAGCGAGGCTCGCGCCGCATCGCCGCCGGATCCCTGCCAGGCGGCGACCATGGGCAACTTGGTCAACCCGGATCGGACCTCATTGGCGCTTGCGCCGCGCTTGGCCAGCGCCGATGACACTTCTCGTACCGCGCCCGCATCCCAACGTTCGACGTCGGCGAGGGTCAGCGTCATCAGAGTTGGTCGTTGAGCGCCGCCGCGCCCTCCGCATCGCGGATCTGATACTCGGAGGCGGCCGATCGGAACGCTGCGCCGTGCGCGGCGATGTCGCCCGCCATCGTTTCGGTGGCCTCGTGCCACTCCGCGAACTTCGCCTGCAGGGCCGATGCCGAGGCGCCGACCCAGCCGACTTGAGCCGCCTCGATCGCGCTGTTGGCGGCGCTGTGCGCGGCAAGCAGGTCCGAATGATGCATGTCCATGTGATCAGCGGACATGTGCAGATCGATCGGATCGACCTCGAGATCCTTCGGCATCGCACCCTCCGTTGCCGGGCCGCCGGCGGCGGTCTGTGTGAACGCAACTCTTCATCAAGGGTAAGTACGCGCGAGGCTGGCTCAGGCAGGAGGTTCGGTGTGGTCCCGCTGGGTGAGCCGATGCTGCGCCACGCCTTGGATCACAATGCGCGAATGCATCCGCTTGAGGGGGCATCACCCCAGGTCACAACGTGATTCGAAAGTCGGGCTGACAGGATTTGAACCTGCGACCACTTGACCCCCAGTCAAGTGCGCTACCAAACTGCGCCACAGCCCGCGGTGCCGCCGGGATCGCCGGCAGCAGGTCGAAATGCTACCGCAGGCTTGCCTTGCAATCCCAACCGCCACCCGGCGCGATCTCGCCGAGACCCGGTCCGCTCACCTGCCGACCGGGACGCTTGCCGCCTCGTCGGCGGCAAGCACCTGCTCCACCGACCGACGGTACCGCCAAGCCACGTAAAGCGCTGCGGCCCATGCGATGACGATCAACGTGTAAACGCCCGTCGACCACGGCCATTCGATACCGAAGTAGTGCACCAGCTTCTGGCTGTTGGTCAGCACGATGACACCGCCCACGGCGGTCCCCAACAATGCGGGGCGGATCCGGCTGACCAGCCACGCCGCGAACGGGGCGGCGATCACCCCACCCGCCGCGAGACCGAGTACCACCGGCAGGTTCTCGACGAACTCCTCGCGCAGCCCGATACCGAAACCGACCGACGCCGACGCCGCCACCAGGAACTCCGAGGCACTGACCGATCCGATCACCGTGCGCGGCGCCGTCTTACCGCGGGACAGCAGCGTGCTCGTCGTCACCGGACCCCAGCCGCCGCCTCCGGACGCGTCGATGAACCCGCCGAACAATCCGAGCGGGCTGAGGAACCTCGCCGTATGCGGTGTCTCGCCGTGCCGCATCACCGGAGGGTTGCGCAGCGAAAATCGCAGCACCACATAGACGCCGATCGCGACCAGGATCCCCGCCATCAGCGGGGCGGCGTGCTCGGTTGACAGCGAGGACAACACGGTCGCACCGGCGAACGCGCCGATCGCGCCGGGCACGCCCAGTTTCAGCACGATCGACCAGTCGAGGTTCTTGAACCGCCAGTGCGACAGACCCGAAGCCAGCGTCGTGCCGACCTCGGCCAGATGCACCGCCGCGCTCGCCTGGGCCGCGCCGAGACCGCTGAGCACCAGCAGCGTCGAGGCGGTCACGCCGAAAGCCATGCCCAACGCGCCGTCCACCAGCTGCGCTCCGACACCGACGAGCGTGAATATCAGAAGCGAACGCATACGTTCGACTGCTTTCGAAAGTGGTCAGCGCGGTAGGCGCGACCGGACGGACGGGTGGGCGCGAATCAGATGCGCTCGCGACACCACTCGTCGAAGGCGATGACCCGCCGTGACGGCCAGAACGGCTCAAGGGCGCAGAGGGTCGACGGCGCGGTGCGGAATCGGCGCTCGGCCACGCGGCTCCCCTCTCGTCAGACGGCTTCGCGTAACCATACCGAAGTCGTCTAGACAGTCAGCAACCGATACAGGCCGATGATTCCCACCACGACGATGACCGCCCTCAACGCGTTGGGCGAAAGACGACGACCGTAGCGCGCCCCGAGGAATCCGCCGACCAACGAACCGGCCGCGATCAGGCCCGCCGCCACCCAGCTGATCCGGTCGAACGCCACCATCGTGTACGCCACCGCGGCCACCACGTTGACCACCAACGACAGCAGGTTCTTGGCGGCGTTCATGCGCTGCATGTCCTCGGGGAGCAACGCGCCCATCGCCGCGATCAGCAGGATCCCCTGGGCCGCGGTGAAGTAGCCCCCGTAGATCCCGACCGCGAACGTCGCGAAGACGACGGCAGCCATCCGGGCCCCCGACACGTGCTCGGCGGACTGCCCGGCCGCTTCGGCGCGGGCCCGCGCATACGCCTGAATCCGCGGACCGACCAGGACCAGCACCAGCGCAGCGATCAGAAGCACGGGCACAACCTGCTCGAACACCGTCTCCGGTAGGTGCAGCAACAGCCACGCGCCGAGCACCGCGCCGGCGAACGAGGCCGGGATCTGCCACCGAAGCCGGTCCCACTGCCCCCGCAGTTCGCGTCGATACCCCCACGTGCCCGACACACCGCCGGCCACCAGCCCGATCGCGTTCGACATGGTCGCCGTCACCGGCGGATAGCCCAATGTCACGAGGGTCGGAAACGTGATCAAGGTGCCGGAGCCGACGAGCGTGTTGATCGCGCCCGCTCCCAGGCCCGCCAACGCGATCAGGATCATGTCGACGACGGGCACTTGGGCAAGGCTAATCGTCGATTCGTGGAGCGGCAGCGGCGCCTACCGCCGGTGCGACTCCACAGATCACCGGGAGCGGGATCCCCGCTTCTCGCGCATCCGCACGTTGATCCGGATCGGGCTGCCCTCGAAACCGAACGTCTCACGCAACCGTCGCTCCAGGAAACGCCGGTACCCCGCTTCCAAGAAACCGGTGGTGAACAGCACGAACGTCGGCGGACGCGCGGTCGCCTGGGTGGCGAACAGGATCCGCGGTTGCTTACCGCCGCGCACCGGCGGCGGATGCGCTGCCACTACTTCCTTGAAGAACGTGTTCAACCGGCCCGTCGGGACGCGGGTGTCCCACGACTCGAGCGACCTCTCCAGCGCGGGCACCAGCTTCTGCACCGCGCGGCCCGTCTTGGCCGAGATGTTCACCCGCGGCGCCCACTGCAGCTGCACGAGCTCGCGGTCGATCTCGCGGTCCAGCAGGTAACGCCGATCTTCGTCGACCAGGTCCCACTTGTTGAACGCCAGCACCAGCGCCCGGCCCGCCTCGACCACCATCGACAGCACACGCTGATCCTGCTCGGTCAGCGGTTGAGACGCGTCGATCAACACGATCGCCACCTCGGCCGCGTCGATCGCGCCGTGCGTGCGCACCGACGCGTAGAACTCGTGCCCGCTCGCCTGTCCGACCTTGCGCCGCAGACCCGCGGTGTCGACGAACCGCCACAGCTTGCCGTCCATCTCGATCAGCGAGTCGACCGGATCGACGGTGGTGCCCGCGACGTCGTGGACGACGGAGCGCTGATCGCCCGCCAGCCGGTTCAGCAGCGAGCTCTTGCCCACGTTCGGCTTGCCCACCAGTGCGACCCGGCGCGGTCCTCCCCCGCCGCTCGACATCTCCGACACCGTGGGCAGCGCGTCGATCACGGTGTCCAGCAGGTCGGCCACGCCGCGGCCGTGTATGGCGCTGATCGGGTGCGGCTCCCCCAGCCCCAGCGACCACAGCATCGCGGCGTCGGCCTCCCCGCGCTCGCTGTCGACCTTGTTGGCCGCCAGGAACACCGGTTTACCGGAGCGCTGCAGCAGTTTCGCCGCCGCCTCGTCCGCGCTCGTCGCACCGACCACCGCGTCCACGACGAAGATGATCGCGTCGGCGGTGCGCATCGCCACCGACGCCTGTTCGGCCACCAGCTGCTGCAGACCTTTCGCGTCGGGCTCCCAGCCGCCGGTGTCCTGCAGAATGAACCTGCGGCCCAACCACAAAGCGTCATAGGACACCCGGTCGCGGGTCACCCCGGGCACGTCCTGCACGACGGCCTCGCGCCGGCCCAGAATGCGATTCACCAACGTCGACTTTCCGACGTTCGGGCGTCCTACGACGGCGACGACCGGCGGTGCTGCCGCGGCCTCCTCGATGGCCTCAGCGAAGCCTTCTGGTATCTCCCAATCGCTTTCGTCGACCCAGGTTCCGTCCTCGCTCATCGCTGCGCTCCCGCCCGCTCCTGCACGAGGCGCGTCAGATGCTCAATCACCTCGGGCTGCGTCATCGCACTGGTGTCGACGACGACGGCGTCGTCGGCCGGCCGCAACGGCGACACCGCCCGCGTGGAGTCGAGGTGGTCGCGCCGTTTGACGTCGGCCAGCACCGCCTCGTAATCGTCGCCCAGACCGGTCGACTTGTTCTGGTCGTTGCGGCGACGCGCACGCTCTTCGGCCGACGCCGTCAAAAAGATCTTGAGATCGGCGTCGGGCAGCACCACCGTCCCGATGTCGCGGCCCTCCACGACGACGCTGTCCTGCCCGGAGGCCAGCTTGCGCTGCAGGTCGACGAGCCGGGTGCGCACGGCCGGCACCGCCGAGACCGCCGAAACCGCCGTAGTGACCGCGGCGCCGCGAATCTCGGCCGAAACGTCCTCTCCATCAAGGTAAGAGCGGTCTTGGTCGGGGTCGTATCCGACCGCGAGTTCGGCCTCCGACGCCGCCGCCGCGACGGCTTCGGTATCGGTCAGCTCGACACCGGCGCGCAGCACGGCCAGGGTGACGATCCGGTACATGGCCCCGGTATCCAGGTATCGGGCGTTCAGCTCACGCGCCAAACCCCTTGACACCGTTGACTTCCCAGTTCCCGCAGGGCCATCGACGGCGATGACCAGTGACGTCACAGGCCGACCGCCTTGTACAACTCGCCGAGCTCTTTCTGCGTCAGCACCCGGATGCTGCCCGGACGCTGATCCCCCAGCGTGACGGTGCCGATGTCGGTTCGTACCAGTTCCTGCACAGGATGGCCGACCGCCGCGAGCATCCGACGCACGATCCGCTTGCGGCCTTCGTGCAGGGTGACCCGCACCAGCGTCTTGCCTGGAACCTTGTCGACGACCGCGAAATCGTCGACCCGCGCCGGCCCGTCGTCGAGTTCGACGCCGTTGCGCAGTTCACGGCCGACACCGCGTGGCACCGCCCCCAGGACGGTGGCCAGGTAGGTCTTGGGCACCTCGAACGAGGGGTGCATCAGCCGGTGGGCCAGCTCCCCGTCGTTGGTCAACAGCATCAACCCCTCGGTGTCGGCGTCGAGTCGGCCGACGTGAAACAGCTTCTTGTTCCCGCGAACCCGGTGCTCGACCAGGTCGCCGATGCACGGGCGGCCCCGGTCGTCGGACATCGTCGAATGCATGCCCCTGGGTTTGTTGATCGCCAGGTGCACCAGGGTGTCGTCGAGCGTCACCCGTGCCCCGTCGACCCGGATCACCGACACCTCGGGGTCGACGCGGGTGCCCAACTCGGTGACGACGCGGTCGTCGACCTCGACGCGACCGTCCCTGATCATCTTCTCGGCGACCCGGCGTGATGCAATTCCCGCCTGCGACAACACTTTCTGCAGTCGCACGCCCTCGGGTTCAGCCATGTACATCGGTGTCCACGTCGAACGACAGCGGCTGTTCGGGCGCCGGCGCGCCGCTGAGTTTCATGAAACGCGGGTCCTCGTCGAGGGTTTCGCTGAGGTCGTCGATCACGTCGACGTCGGGCAGCAGCGGAGCGATGTCGGGGAGGTCGGCCAGCGATGTCAGACCCAGCCGCTCGAGGAAGAGTTCGGTGGTGGCGAACGTCACCGCGCCGGTGTCGGGATCGGTGCCCGCTTCGGTGATCAGTCCTCGGGCGACCAGCGTGCGTATCACCGCATCGACGTTGACGCCGCGCACCGCGCTCACCCGGGCCCGGGTCACCGGCTGTCGATAGGCCACCACGGCCAACGTCTCCAGTGCCGCGCGCGTCAGCTTCGAGCGCGCCCCGTCGAGCAGCAGGCGTTCCACGTACGGGGCGTAGCGCGAGCGGGTGTACATCCGCCAGCCGCCCCCGGCCTCGCGCAGGTCGATACCGCTGTCACGGACGGTGTACTCCTGCGCCATCGCCTGCAGCTTGGCCGCGACGCGGTACGGCGGCTGCTCGATCGCCAGCGCGAGTTGTTCCACGCTTGCCGGGGTGTCGACCACCAACAGCAGTGCCTCGAGCACGGAACCGAGTTCACCGTCCTCCAGTTCGGGCGGTTCGGCGACGTCGATCCCGAGGTCGGTCGCTTCGGCCGCGACGCCCTCATCGAAGTCCGTCGCGACCTCGTCGAGGTTGTCGTGGTCTTGGCTATCCATACTGATCTTCTTCCACCGCCAGGTGTTGGTGTGTCGGCCGCTCACCGGTCCACGAAATCTGCAGCACTCCAAGCGCTTCAGGTTGTTCGAATGCTACCGCCCGGGCCCGGTACAGCTCGAGCAGCGCCAGGAACCGCCCGACGATCTCGATCGGCGCCTCACAGTCGGCGACCAGATCTCGGAAGGACGCCCACTGGCCGATCCCGCGCCTCTCCAGCAGTGCCATCAGGTTACCGATCTGCTCGGGCACCGACACCGCCGCGTGGTGCAGATGTTCGGTGCTCACGGTCGGCACCGGCCGCGGCGTGAACGCCGCCGCGGCGATCTGCGCGAAGTCCTGCGCGTCCACACCGATCATCACCTCGGGCAGCAGCTCGGAGTAGCGATCCTCCAGCGCGACCGCGCGCGGATAGCTACGCAGCGCCGCGGCCTCCAGTTCGGCGAACATCTCGGCGACGTGCTTGAACGCGCGGTATTGCAGCAGGCGGGCGAACAGCAGGTCACGCACTTCGAGCAGCGCGAGGTCCTCTTCGTCGTGCACTTCGCCGGCCGGCAGCAGCCGCGCCGCTTTCAGGTCGAGCAGTGTCGCGGCGATCACCAGGAACGCGGTGGTCTCGTCGAGTTCGAGCTGCGGGCCGATCGCCTTGGTGTAGGCGATGAAGTCGTCGGTGACCCGGTGCAACGCCACCTCCGTGACGTCGAGGCGGTGGGCGAAGATCAGCTGCAACAGCAGGTCGAACGGGCCCTCGAAATTGCTCAGCCGAACCTTGAAGCCCGACTGCGGAGCTTCGTCCGAATCCGGGGTCGTCGCGGCTTCGGTCTCCGTCACCGGGTCATTCACGCGCCAAACCGGTGGATGACCTCGCGAGCCAGAGATCGATACGATTGCGCCCCACCGGATTTCGGCGCCCATGTGGTGATCGGTTCACCGGCGACGCTGGTCTCTGGGAAGCGCACCGTGCGGGTGATGACGGTGTCGAACACGAGATCACCGAAACGCTCCACTACCCGGGCCATGACTTCGCGAGAGTTTACGGTGCGCGGGTCGTAGCGGGTGATCAGGATGCCGCTGATCGACAGTTTCGGGTTCAGCCGGTCGTGCACCTTGTCCACGGTGTCGGTGAGCAACGCCAGGCCGCGCAGCGAGAAGAACTCGCACTCGGTCGGGATGATCACACCGTCGCTGCACGCCAGGCCGTTGACGGTGAGCAGCCCGAGCGACGGCTGGCAGTCGATCAGGACGTAGTCGTAGCGGTCCAGCACCGGGTACAGCGCCCGCGCCAGCGACTGCTCTCGGCCGACCTCGTTCACCAGCTGGATCTCGGCGGCCGACAGGTCGATGTTGCTGGGCACCAGGTCGAGATTCTTGACCCGCGTGTGGATCAGCACGTCGTCGATCGACACCCGCGGTTCGACCAGCAGGTTGTGCACCGTGTGCTCGAGTTCGTAGTGCGGCACCCCCAGGCCCGCCGACAGCGCGCCCTGCGGGTCGAGGTCGACGAGCAGCACCCGGCGGCCGTACTCGGCGAGGCTGGCGCCGAGGTTGATGGTCGACGTGGTCTTGCCGACCCCGCCCTTCTGGTTGCACATCGCGATGACCTTGGCCGGACCGTGCGTGGTCTTCGGCGGCGGTTCGGGGATGTCCCGCGGTGGACGGCCGGTCAGGCCCACTTCCACCGCTGCCCCGTCGTCGCTCATACCAGGCCTTCGCTGGTCAGGCACTTCACGGGCATGGCGGACATCCGGGCAAGTTTAACGGCAGGAACGTGCCAGGTCAGCCAGACCCGCGGGCAAGTTGGGGGCCGATTGAGCCGCACCGCGTCATAGGCTGGCGGAATGGGCTTGAGGCAACGGATCCCGCTGCTGAGGTGGTCTTTTCTGCGGATGGCCATCGGTGTGCGCAACATCTCCACCACCGGTCAGGTCGGCGACGGGCGCGAGGCCGCCCTTCGCGACTATGTGGTGGCCAACGCGCGGCGCGGTGACATCGACGACGTCCTCGCCACCATCGACCGGTTCGCGTACGAGAAGTCCTTCCTGATCAATGTCGGCGACGAGAAGGGCGAGATTCTCGACGCCGCGGTGCGCCGCAGCAATCCGAGCCTGGTGCTCGAGCTCGGGACCTACTGCGGCTACGGGGCGCTGCGACTGGCCAGGGCGGCGCCGTCGGCGCGGATCTACTCGGTGGAACTCGCCGAGGCCAACGCCGAGATCGCCCGGGATGTCTGGGCGCACGCCGGCGTCGCGGACCGCATCACCTGTGTGGTCGGCACACTCGGCGACGGCGGGCGGACCCTCGACTTGCTGGCCTCCGAGCACGGGTTCGGCGCGGGCTCACTCGACATGGTGTTCATCGACCACGACAAGGCCGCCTACCTGTCCGATCTGCAGAGCATCCTCGACCGTGGCTGGCTGCACCGAGGCTCCGTCGTCGTCGCCGACAACGTGAAGATTCCCGGCGCGCCGAAGTACCGCGAGTACATGCGCCGACAGCAGGGCACGTTGTTCGACACCGTTGAGCACAAGACCCACGCGGAGTATCAGTCGCTGCTGGCCGACCTGCTCCTCGAGTCCGAGTATCTGGGCGGCCGGTGACTGTCTTCATGCCTTAACGGGTGGATTGCACGCAGCCGGTACGTGCGATCCACCAGTTAACGCGCCATGCGGCGGCTAGCGCGCCCGCGGATGGGCACCGGCCCAGACCTCGCGCAAAGCGTTGACGGTGACCATGGTGTAGATCTGCGTGGTCGTCACCGAGGCGTGGCCGAGCAACTCCTGCACGACACGGACGTCGGCGCCGCCGTCGAGCAGATGCGTGGCGAACGAGTGCCGCAGCACGTGGGGCGACACCGCCGAGGTGATCCCGGCCCGCTCGGCCGCGTCCTGCAGCACCTGCCATGCGCTCTGCCGCGACAGCCGCCCACCGCGGGCGTTCAGGAAGATCGCCGGCGTGCCCCGTCCGCGGCGCGCAAGATCGGGACGCCCGCGCACGAAATAGGCGTCGAGCGCGGTCACCGCCGGCCGGCCGATCGGGACCAGCCGGTGCTTGCCGCCCTTGCCGCGCAGCAGCACCGAACGCGCGTGGGTGTCGACGTCGTCGATGTCGAGACCCACCGCCTCGGAGATGCGCGCCCCGGTCGAGTACAGCAGTTCCAGCAGCGCGCGGTTACGCAGCGTGAGTGGGCTGTCGGCGTCGCTGTCGCCGCCCGCCGCCTCGAGCAGGGCCAACACCTCGTCGAGCGAGAGGCTCTTGGGCAGCCGCCTGCTCGGGGTCGGCGGCTTGACCTGTGAGGCCACGTCCAGCTCGGTGAGCCCCTCGGCGGCAGCGAACCGGTGCAGGCCCCGTACCGCGATCAGCGCCCGCGCCGCCGAAACCGCCGACAGCGGGGCGGTTCCGGCCTCGGGATCCCCGCGGCGCAACGCGACCAGGAACTCACTGACGTCGGATTCGCTCACCTTGGTCAGGTCGTCGACGCTGCGCGCGGTCAGGTATTCGGTGTAGCGACGCAGGTCGCGGCGATAGGAACTCAAGGTGTTGGCGGCCGCGCCGCGTTCGATGGTCAGGTGGTCGAGATAGCCCCGGACCTGACCCTCGAGCGCGGACGTGAAAGTGGTCACGGGTGCCCCTGACGGCGACCGAAGGCGGTGGGCCGATCGGTCCACGCCGCGTCGACGTTCCTCAGCGCGGCGGGGTCCGTGACGGCGTGAGCGGCCAGAACCCCGCTCACCGCAATGGAATTCACGATCTCGCCGGCGAACACCATGCGCACCGCCTCGTCGAGCGCATACCACCGCAGCGTCAGGTCGGCTTCCTCGTCGTGCGCCTCGGGGCGTCCCACGTCGGTGAGCCCGGTGGCCAGATAGACCCGCACGCTCTCGTCGCTGAAGCCCGGCGCGGAGTCGAGGTCGACCAGCACGCGCCACTCGGTGGCCGTCAGCCCGGCCTCCTCCTCGAGTTCACGCGCGGCGGTGATGTGTGGCGGTTCGCCACCGAGATCGAGCAGCCCGGCGGGCAGTTCCCAGAGGCGCCGCCCCAGCGGATGGCGGTACTGGTAGACCATCGCGATGTTGCGGTCGTCATCCATCGCCAGCACCGCAACGGCGCCGTAGTGCTCGACGACCTCACGACGGGCGGTGTGGCCGCCGGGCATGCGCACCTCGTCGGCGCGCAACGCGAAGATCTTTCCGACGTAGAGGGTTTCGGAGGAGACCGTCTCGAAGTCGTGGTCAGCCACGGGTTGCGGGCTCTTGCAGCAGGGCCCCGACCTCGGTGCCGTGCTCGACGCCGTTGGACCGCTGCTCGGGGATGTCCATACCGGGCAGGCGCTCCTCGGCCTTGTAGTCGAGGGCCGCTCCGACGAACGCGACGAACAGCGGATGCGGGCGGGTCGGCCTGCTCTTGAGTTCGGGGTGCGCCTGGGTGCCCACGATGAAGCGGTGTGTCTCGCGCGGATACTCGACGAACTCGACGAGGTGACCGTCGGGCGACGTGCCCGAGAAGCGAAGTCCGCTCTCGGCGATGCGGTCACGGTACTGGTTGTTCACCTCGTAGCGGTGACGGTGCCGCTCCGACACTTCGGTGGCCTCGTAGGCCCGCGCCACGATCGAATCCGGTTCCAGCACAGCCGGATACGCGCCCAGACGCATGGTGCCGCCGAGGTCGGCGTCACCGGCGACGGCGTCGCGCTGATCGGCCATGGTGGAGATCACCGGATGCGGGGTCGCCGGGTCGAACTCCGCGGAGTTGGCCTCGGTGATGCCGACCGAACGGGCCGCCTCGATCACGATGCACTGCAGCCCGAGGCACAGCCCCAACACGGGCAGACCACGCTTGCGGGCGTACTGGATCGCGCCGATCTTGCCCTCGATACCACGGATGCCGAAGCCGCCGGGTATCAGCACGGCGTGCACGTCGGCCAGCGCCGCGGCGGCGTCGCCGTCGACCTCGCAGTCGTCGGAGGCCACCCAGCGCATCTCCACCTTCGCCCGGTGCGCGAACCCACCCGCTCGCAGCGCCTCGGCCACCGACAGATACGCATCCGACAGGTCGATGTACTTGCCCACCAGCGCGATTCGCACCGTCTCGTGCGGTTCATGTACCCGCTGAAGCAGATCGTTCCACTGCGTCCAGTCGACGTCGCGGAACGGCAGGTTCAGCCGGCGCACGACGTAGGCGTCGAGTTCCTCGCGGTGCAGCACCTTCGGGATGTCGTAGATCGACGGGGCGTCCGGGGTCGAGATGACGCCGTCGATGTCGACGTCACACATCAGCGCGATCTTGTTCTTCAACGGTTCGGGCACGTCCCGGTCGCAGCGCAGGATCAGCGCGTCCGGGGTGATACCGATGCTGCGCAGAGCGGCCACCGAATGCTGAGTCGGCTTGGTCTTCAGTTCACCCGACGGCGCCATGTAGGGCACCAGCGAGCAGTGCAGGAAGAAGCAGTTCTCCCGGCCCACCTCGTGGCGGACCTGGCGCGCCGCCTCCAGGAACGGCAGCGATTCGATGTCGCCGACCGTGCCGCCGATCTCGGTGATCACCACATCGGGGCGCCGGCCGTCGACGTCCGGCGCGGCCATCTCCAGGATTCGCGCCTTGATCTCGTCGGTGATGTGCGGGATCACCTGCACGGTGTCGCCGAGGTACTCGCCGCGGCGTTCCTTGGCGATGACGGTCGAATACACCTGTCCGGTGGTCACGTTCGCCGATCCCGACAGGTTGCGATCGAGGAAGCGCTCGTAGTGGCCCACGTCGAGATCGGTTTCGGCGCCGTCCTCGGTGACGAACACCTCACCGTGCTGGAACGGGTTCATCGTGCCGGGGTCGACGTTGAGGTACGGGTCGAGCTTCTGCATCGTCACCTGCAGGCCGCGCGCGGTCAGCAGCTGCCCGAGGCTCGAAGCGGTGAGTCCCTTGCCGAGTGAGGAGACGACGCCACCGGTGACGAAGAGGTGCTTGGTGGCCGTCTGCGGATGTTTGCGTAACGCTGGCAAGAACGACCTCCGTGACGACGGGCAGGGCTTGCGTTTCTAGGCTGATTCCTAGTTTGGGGCCTGCCGACCCACGGAACCCCACCTTAACACCGAGGGCGACACCGCGTCGGTGACGCGCCGAGGGCTGGAGCGTCGGTGACGCGCCGAGGGCTGGAACGTCGGTGACGCGCCGTCGTGGATTCCGCGGGCGCGGAGCTTACTGCGGCACGGTGACCGACGTCGCACCCTGACCGATGCCGTACTGGCCGGGCCCGCCACCGTTGGCCAGATCGCCCAGCGCCAGCACCGAGGTGATGCGGCCGGATTCGGTGCCCACGTCGTCGACCGTGCTCACAGCCGCTGTCAGCGCGGGATCCGAGCGAGTGACGGCGATCGCCGCGGTTCCCGATGCCGAGCCGTCGCGGCCCACCAGTACGGTGCCCGAACCGTGCGGGGCCAACCCGCCGGCGAATCGGGCGACGGTGGCGCCTCGGTTACCGGCGTCGTCGCCCAGCGGTCCACCGGTCACGATCACCGCGGTGTTCGCCGCACCCACCCGATCGGTGTAGGTGATGAAACCGGTGTCGCGCAGCGTGGCGAGCACCGTCTCACGTTGGGTGTCGTCGACGGTCTGCACCTTGGGGTCGCGGTTGATCAACAGCGCGATGCCCAGCAGGTCGCCGGCTTGGGAGCCCTGGTCCACCGACGTGGTGCTGAGCTGTCTGCCCGCAGGCACGATCGGCGAGTTGACGACCGACAACAGCTTCTCGGCGGCGTTGGCCTCGACGAACTGGGGTGTCAGCCCGACCGTTCCGCTGACCGTTCCCCCGGCCTGACCGACGAGCCGTGTCACCGCGTCGACGTCGTCGTCGGCGGCATCGGGAGTGCGAAACAGCACCACCGACTTGTCGACAAGTGTCTCCCGCAGAATGCGCGGTGACATCTGCGCATCGAATTCCCCTGCTGCGCTGAGCTTTTCATTGAGCGCATTGCGCTCGTCGGTCAGGGCGTTGATCCGCTCCTGCAGTTCGTGCTTGTCATCGCGCAGTCCCGACAGCACGGTGTTGGACAACAACCCCGACCCGAGCGCGACACCGATGGCGAGCGCGAGGAACACCGCTGCGAGCGAAATCGCGTGTGTGCGTAGCGATATCATCGTTCGCTCCTAGGTGATCCAGCCCTGGACCCACAACGAGAAGCGGTTCCAGTAGTCAGCGATCCAGTCCAGCAGGGCGGTGTCGACGCGGGCGACCCACAGTGCGACGATCACCGCGACCATCACGGCGAGCACCAGCAGCGCGATCGCTCCGCCCGACACCCGGCTGCGGTACAGGGTGGCAACCGCCTTGGCGTCGACGAGCTTCTCGCCGACCTTGAGTCGGGTCAGGAACGTCGACGGGTTGCTCTGCTGGCGGGCCCGGTCGAAGAACTCCTCGATGCTGGCGGTGTGGCCGGCGGTGACGATCAGCGACGCGCCGTGGTGGTCACACAGCAGCAACGCCAGGTCGGCCGCCGATCCTGCGGCCGGGAAGGTCATCGCCCCGACTCCGAGGTCCTGGATTCGTTCGAGACCGGCGGCGTGCCCGTCGGCGTCGGCGGGCAGCACCACCTGCGCGCCGGAGCGCAGCACCTCGGCGCTCATCTTGTCGGGGTCGCCGACGATGAGCTGCGGCCGGTAGCCGGCTTTGCGCAGCACGTCGGCGCCGGTGCCGACGCCGACCAGCACCGGTTGGTACTCCTTGATGAAGGGTTTGAGCGCTTTGAGGTCGACGGCGGCGTCGACGTCCTCGGCGACGATCACCACGTGGCGCCGGTTGAGGTCGACGTCGATGTCGGGAATGCCGATGCCGTCGATCAGCAGTGGGCTCTCACTGCGGATGAACTCGATGGTGTTGCCCGCGAACGCCTCGAGATGGGCCACCAACCCGCTCTTGGCCTCGTGCATCAGCTCGTGGATCTCGTGGTCGGTGCGCTCGACGCCCAGCACCAGGCGGCGATCGCCGGTGTAGACGCCGCCCTCGTGCAGCCGCACACGCGCGCCGTCCTTGACCTTTTTGAAGACGTCGTCGCCGGTGTCGTCGATCAGGGTGATTCCGTTGGCGACCAGAACCTCGGGGCCCAGGTTGGGATAGCGTCCGGAGATGGAGGGTGAGGCGTTGACCACGCCGGTGACGCCGGCCTCGACGAGCGCATCGGCAGTGATGCGGTCGAGGTCGAGGGCGTCGATGACGACGATGTCGCCGGGGGTGACACGCCGCAGCAGTCGGTCGATGTCGCGGTCGACTCTGGCTGTGCCGGTGATGCCCGGACGTGAGCTGGCATTACGAGATAGCAGCGCTGACATCTTCATGCGCCGATTTTGTCGAGATCAGCGACCTATCTGTCGGAGGCGCGCCGTATCATCTGTCCCTTTTGTCACACACGTAACATCTCAGCGGGATGGTTCGAACAGCTCCACGAGGTTGCCCGAGGGATCCATCGCCAAGGCCTGACGCCCACCGCGTCCGGTGATGACGTCTCCGCGGAAAGGTACGCCCGCAGCAGAGAGTCGCGAGACGGTGTCGTCGAGGTCGTTGACCTCCAACTGGATTCGATTCCAGCCACCGGGAGCGGGCCGGCTTCCGTCGCTGAGCGACTCGCCCGCTCCGCCGCCCCCGCCGGGCGAGTTCAACAGCAACCGCAACGCGTCGCGTCGCAGCATGGCGAATCCGGGTCCGGGTCGCATCACCACGTCGAAGCGCAGCTTGTCGGTATAGAACTGGACGGCCGACTCGACGTCGTCCACGATGTAGCGAACACTGGCGTCAGTCATAATTGCACCTCCTTGAGGTTATAATACAGAAGTGTTTCAGAAAAGGCAGCCCGATCCGCGAGTCGAACACTCCCGTCGGACGATTCTTCGCGCCGCCCTCGACGAGTTCGCCCGCGTCGGTTACGCCGGGTTTCGCATGGAGTCCGTCGCCGCACGAGCACGGGTGAGTCGCAGCACGTTGTATCGGCACTGGCCCGACAAGACCGCATTGATCGCCGATGCGCTCGAGACGCTCAATGTCCAGCCGGACCCTCGCAGGGAAGCGCCCACCGGGACGGCACGCGAGCAGGTCCAGATTCTGCTGGAGCACCTGGCGCGCGCCCTGAGCGATTCCACGGTCTCGGCCTGCATTCCCGCGCTCGTGCACGCCGCGGAGACCGAACCGGAGATCCGCCGGTTCTTCCACGCGTACTCGGCGTCACGGCGGCAGCGGCTCACCGCCAGCATCGCCTCCGGTGTCGGCGATGGGCAGTTCTCTGCGCGCATTGATCCCGAAGCCGCGTCGGTGGCGCTGTCGGGTGCGCTGTTCTACCGGCGACTCGCGACCGATGAACCGACCGAGCCGGAATTCCTCACGGCGCTGATCGATACGGTGTTGGGCGGCTAACCACCTTCCGCGCGGTCTTTCTGCGCCGCCTCGAGCAGCTCGCGAGCGTGGGCGCGGCCACTGTCGGATTCGCCGAGACCGGCGAGCATGCGCGCCAGCTCGGCCACCCGCTCGTCGTCGTCGAGGCGCCGAACACCGCTCGCCGAATTGCCGCCGTCTCCACCCACGACGAGGTGCACGTCGGCGTAGGCGGCGACCTGCGGTAGGTGGGTGACGACGATGACCTGGTGGGTGCGAGCCAATCGGCCCAACCGGCGGCCGATCTGCACCGCGGCCCGGCCCCCGACCCCGGCATCGACTTCGTCGAAGACCATCGTGGTTCCCTCGGCGGACGAGGACAGTACGACCTCGAGCGCCAGCATGACCCGTGAGAGTTCACCGCCCGACGCGCTCTTGTGCAGGGGCAGCACATCGGTGCCGCGACTGGCGAATCCGAATTCGACGTTGTCGACGCCGTCGCGGCCGGCGTGCGCGGTCTGGCCCGACGGCAACACGACCGGCGCGGAGTCGTCGGCGCGCGCGAGTAGCGGGGCCACCGACACCGTGAACACGGCACCGGCCATGGCCAGACCGGACAGTTCGGTGGTCACCGCCTTGGCGAGACCCTTGGCCGCCTTGGTCCTGGCTTTGGTGAGGTCGGCGGCCGCGGCGACGGTCCTGGTTTCGAGTTCGTCGACTCGCCGCTGGAGGCCGGCGAGCGCTTCCTCGGACACGTCGAGTTGCTCGAGCCGTTCACGGGACTCGCGGGCCCACTCGAGCACGCCGTCGATGTCGGCGGCGTATTTGCGAGTGAGCGAACGCAGTTCGGCCTGCCGCGCCAGCTTTGTCTCCAGTGCGCTGGTGTCGGACGGCAACCCGGACAAATAGGCGCCGAGTTCACCACCGACATTGGTGATCACCGCGATGGCTTCGCTGAGCTGCTCGGCCAGCGCGGTCAACGCGGTGTCGCCGGTGACCTCCAGCGCCGACTTGGCCTGTGCGACACCATGGGCCGCGGACACCGCGTCGGGCGTGGGGTCGTCGGGACCTGCGAGCGCTGCCCGAGCGATCTGAGCGGCTTCGCGTAGTGCGTCGAGTTCGGAAAGCCGCCGGATGTCGTCGACCAGCGCGGCATCCTCGCCCGGTTGCGGTGCCGCAGTATCGATTTCGTTGAGGCCGAACTTCAGCCGGTCGGCTTCGAGCGCCAGTTCCCGGGCCCGCTGTGTGCGGTCCAACAGATCGCGCCGAGCCGCCAGCCACTCCTCCCGCACGCGGCGGTACTTCTTGAGCTGCGTTTCGACATCGGCGAAGCGGTCCAGCGCACCGCGTTGTTCGTCGGGGCGCATCAACCGCAGCTGGTCGTTCTGCCCGTGCAGCGTGAGCAGTTCGGCGGTGAAGCTGCTCAACGATTTGGCCGGCACGCTGCGGCCGCCGAGATAGGCACGCGACGGGCCGTCGCGGCTGACCGAACGGGCCGCGATGACGCTGCCGTCGTCGTCGCGTTCAGCGCCCGAACTGTCAAGGATCTCATCGACCAGCGATGCCACGCCGTCACCCAGATCCGTTGTGGTGAAACGCCCTTCGACAACCGCCCGCTTGTCCCCGGAACGCACCCGGGTGGCGTCGGCGCGTGCGCCACCGAGCAGGTGCAGGCCGGTGACCACCATCGTCTTGCCGGTACCGGTTTCGCCGGTGAGCACGGTGAAACCGCGATCGAACTCAGCGGTCGCTGCGCTGATCGCACCTAGTGACTCGATACGGATCTCGGAAAGCACTACTGCCCGCGCCACCCCGTGACCGGCAACCGGAATTTGCGCACCAGGCGGTCGGTGAACGGTGCGCTGTCGAGGCGCACCCACTTCACCGGGGTTCCGCACCGGGTGACCTCCAGGCGTCCCCCGGCGGGCACCACCATCTCGCGGCGCCCATCGCAGAACACCAGTGCGTCGTGGCCCCCCGCCTCGACCTCGATCGCGATGGCCGCCTCCGGACTGGTGACCATCGGCCGGGCGAACAACGCGTGAGCGTTGTTCGGTACCACCAGGATTGCCTCGAGTTCAGGCCACACGATCGGCCCGCCGGCAGAGAACGCCCACGCCGTCGACCCGGTCGGCGTCGCCACCAGCACGCCGTCGCAACCGAAGGACGACACGGGCCGGCCGTCGACCTCCAGGACGGCTCCGAGGACTCCGAGCCGGGGCCCCTTTTCGAGGCTGGCTTCGTTGAGCGCCCAGCCCCGGTCGACGATCTTGCCGTCCACCCGCACCACGACGTCGAGTGTCATCCGCTCCTCGACGCGGTAGTCGCGCTTGACGACCCGGTCGAGCACGGTGTCGATGGAGTCGGCCTCCGCCTCGGCCAGAAAGCCGATGCGTCCGAGATTGACGCCCAAGACCGGGATCTCGACGTTGCGTGCGAGTTCGGCAGCGCGCAGGAAGGTTCCGTCGCCGCCGAGGACGAGGACGAGTTCGCAACCCTCGGCGGCGCGTTCCTCCGCGTCGACCACTTCGATCTCGACGCCGAGCGAACGTATGTCGTCGGGCGACAGCGGAACAGGTCCGCGGTCGACGGCCTCGGCCGAGAGAACTTTGAGTCTGATCCCGTTGTCGCCGAGCACTTTCTGCACCCGGCGAGCGACCTCGGTGACCTCGTCGCGGCCGGTGTGCACCACCATCAGGATCGCGCGGTCGGCGTTCATTGCGGGCCCTCCGCGATGGCGGTGTGTACGGCGTCCTCGAGGTCTTGCCCGTCCAATCCTGCGTCAGTTCGCAGGTGCAGGAAGTACTCGACGTTGCCGGACGGCCCGGGAAGCGGGCTCGCGGTCACCGCGACCGGATGCCAGCGCAGTTCGGCCGCGCGTCGGGCCACCGCGAGGATCGACTCGGCGCGCAACGCCGGATCGGCGACCACGCCGCCGGCGCCGACGCGGTCCTTGCCGACTTCGAATTGCGGTTTCACCATCGGAACGATATCGGCGCCGGGTGACGTACACGACGTCAGCGCGGGCAGAACTGTGGACAGCGAGATGAACGACAGGTCGGCGACGATCAGATCGACGGGGCCGCCGATCGTGTCGGCCGTCAGCTCACGCACATTGGTGCGCTCGAGCACGGTCACCCGCGGATCGTTGCGCAGCGACCAGGCCAGCTGTCCGTAGCCGACGTCGGCGGCGATCACCTGGCGGGCGCCACGGTCGAGCAGCACCTCGGTGAAGCCGCCCGTCGACGCGCCGGCATCCAGGCATCGCCTGCCGTCCACCGGGAGTCCGAAGGCGTCCAGTGCGCCCATCAGCTTGTACGCGCCCCGCGAGACCCAGGTGCGCTCGTCGGCACCCTCGATGGTGAGGCTGGCCGTGACCGAGACCGCGGTGGCGGGTTTGGCGGCCGGCATGCCATCGATGCTCACCCGTCCCGCGTCGATGAGCTCGGCGGCCTGCTGGCGGGACCGGGCCAACCCCCGTCGCACCAACTCGGCGTCCACTCGCGCGCGCCGTGCCACGGCGCTCAGCCCTTCTCGACCGACTCGAGCGCCTGCACGAGCACGTCGTGCGCCTCTTCCAGCCGTGCCGCGAGCAGCTCGACGTCGGCATCGGCCAGGTCCGCGAAACCCGAGCCTTCCTGCGCGGGGTCGGGCAGGTCTGCCAGCAACTCCGCGATCCGGGCGCGGATCTGTTCGGGATCGGTACTCATATCGAGGTTCACGCTAGCCGATTCGGCTCGGGAAGCAGGGACCAGCGTTGCAACGCCTGCTGGGCGGTGTCGTCACCGGCGGTGATCGCGACCGATCGGCCGTCGAGGCCGGCGTTCCACACCGCATCGGCGGTGGCGCGCACCACCGACAGGGCGTCTGCGGGATCGCGCCCCGTGGAATGGACCGTCACCGCCGGAGCGGCGACATCGATGTGCCAGGCGGGGCTGGCCCCGATGCGCAGCGTGTCCGTCGGGGCGCTGAGCGCCCGCAGATCGGCCGCCAGGTAGGTCGGCCGCTCCGAGGCCTGTGCGCGGACGAGGTCGACGGCCGTGCTGACACCGGTGAGCACGAGCAGGCTGGGCAGTCCGGCGGCGTTGGCCCCGGCGATGTCGGTGTCGAGGCGGTCCCCGATCACCAGCGGGGTCTGAAAAGTGCCTCGAGCCAGGGCATCTCTGAGCAGAGTCGGCTGCGGCTTGCCCGCCACCTGGGGCTCGCGGTCGGTCGCCGCGCGCAGCGCCGCCACCATGGATCCGTTGCCGGGCAACAGCCCCCGTTCTGACGGAAGGGTCCGGTCGACATTGGCCGCCACCCACAATGCGCCGGCCCGGATGGCCAAGGACGCCTCGGCAAGGTCGGGCCAACCTGTCTGCGGTGAGTGTCCCTGCACGACGGCGACCGGCCGATCCGACCACTGTCGGACGGGTTTGAGCCCGACGCGAACGACTTCGTTGGCCAGCGCTTCGGTTCCGACAACGAGAACAACTGCGCCACTGGGTAATTGGGCAGCAAGCAGGCGCGCGGCGCTCTGTGCGCTGGTGACAACGTCCTCCGGCGCGGCGCGAAAGCCCAGCGCGTGAAGATGCGCCGCGACGTCAGCGGGCTCACGCGAGGCGTTGTTGGTGACATAGAGGGTGCGCGCGCTGATCGTGGCCAGCGTGTCGACCGCTCCGACGGTGGCTTCGTGACCGCGGAAGACGGTGCCGTCGAGGTCGAGCAGAAGGCAGTCGTGCTCGCGGGCGAGGGTGTTCACCTCAGGACAGCTCCGTGATGCGTTCTTCGGCGTCGGTCACGCCCTCGAGGTCGGCTGCGGCGGCGTTGATGAACCACTGCAGCGCGTCCTCGTTGCGGCCAAGGGCCAGTAGCGTTTCGGCGTACACGTAGAACAGGCGCGCCGCCGTCTGTCCCTTTCGGGTCGGATCCAGTTGCGGCGTCGACAGAAGCGCCAACGCCTGCTCGTGCTGTCCGAGATCGGACCGGGCGCCGGCCACGACGATCTTCAGCTCGTCGGCATCGTCACCGGTGAGCTGCGCGGCCTCGGGGCTCCGGGCCAGTTCGATCGCGCGCTCCGGACGTCCGACACCGCGTTCGCAGTCGGCGATCAGCGCCAGCAGCGACGATCTGCTGCCCATCCGCCTGGCGGCGCGCAGTTCGGCGAGCGCCTGCGCCCAGTCGCCGCAGTGGTATGCGGCGATGCCGACCGCTTCGCGTACCGCGGGGATGCGGGCGGCGCGGTTGCGCGCAGCGCGAGCGTGTTCGAGCGCCGTCTGCGGATCGTCGTCGATGAGTTGGCCGGCGGCCACCAGATGGCGGGCGACGAAGTCGGCGGTCGAGCGGTCGAGTGTGGTGAGCTCGCCACGCACATCGGGGGCGAGCTGGCGGGGCTCGATGCCTTCGGGTACCGGCGGACCCGACGGCTGCCGAGCCGCGCCGTCGGGCTTCGGCTGCGCCCTGCGGGCTCGGTTCGGGCCGGAGCTACGCGGCGCCGACCGCTGCGGGCGACCCCCAGAGTCGCCGCCCCTTCTGTCGTCAGCCACGTATGCCTTTCTACCCGATGGAGGAGTCTCGCGATAATACGTAATAGATTGTCGCGAAATAGAATTACCCCCCACGCAATTGTGGGGGGTAATCCTAATTTGTGTTCGGCGGTGTCCTACTTTTCCGCCCGGGTTGGGCAGTATCATTGGCGCTGGCAGGCTTAGCTTCCGG
>NZ_LQIW01000018.1 GCF_001500025.1 Mycobacterium sp. IS-1590
ACCACCGCGGCCACACAGCACTCGGCGGTCAGCCACCAGCCAGTCGTGTACCTAACCTCTCAGGTCAGTACAGCTAGCGCGGCAAGCCGAGACCGGTGGTAGAGATCAGGTCCCGCTGAATCTCGCTGGTGCCGCCGCCGATGGTGTGCAGCAGCGACAGCAGCAGGCCTTCCGAGAAGTGACCGTCCAGCACGGCCTCGGGGTCGTCGGGCATCAGCGCGCCCGCGGGGCCCAGGATCCGCGCGCCCAGTGCGCGAAGCTCGGCAGTCAGTTCCGAGTGGTACAGCTTGGACAGCGACGGCAGCGCCGGATCCAACGATCCCGCCGCCTGTAGGTGTGCGACCCGGTAGGACAGGATCCGTCCCACCTCCACCCGCTCGACCGCCCGTGCCAGTGCCAGCCGGTTGGTCGGATCCGCCAGCGGGTCATGGGGTTTCCCGCGCTGCGCATGGCACCAGTCGACGAGCTCGTCGAGATAGCGCTGCGCCTGTGCGGCACGGGTCACGTTCGATCGTTCGGCGTTCAGAAGAACCTTGGCGACCTTCCACCCGTCACCCTCCGCGCCGACCAGGTTCGCCGCAGGCACCCGCACATCGTCGAAGAACTCCTCGGCGAATGTCGGGTAACCCGTCATCGATCTGATGGGCCGGCGGGTGATTCCCGGGCTGGAGAGGTCGACGAGGAAGAACGAGATCCCCGCCTGCCGTTTCTCGCCCACGGGCGAGGTCCTGGCGAGCACGAAGATCCAGTCGGCCAGCACGCCGTTGCTCGTCCACGTCTTCTGCCCGTTGAGCACGTAGTGATCGCCGCCGCGATGCGCGGTCATCCGCAACGCTGCCAGATCGGATCCGGCTTCGGGTTCGGAGTACCCCTGCGCCCACATCCGCTCCGAGCGCGCGATCAGCGGCAGGTGCTCGCGCTGTTGTTCGGGGGTGCCGAAGCGAAAAAGCACCGGCGCCAGCATGTTCACCCCGTTCGTGTTGACCAGCGGCGCCCCCGCGTAGGCGAGTTCCTCCCTGATGACCACCTGATCGACGACGCCGAGGCCGCCGCCTTCGTACGCCGCGGGCCAGTGTGGAACGAACCAGCCCTGGGCGTGCAGCGCGCGACAGAACGCCACCGCCCGTTCGTGGCCTTCGCGGGGCAGGTAGTCGGGGTTGGCGGCGGTGCGGCGGAACTCGTCGGGCAGGTTGTCGGCCAGCCAGCTGCGGACCGACTCGCGCAAGCGCTCGACGCGTTCCCCGCCGCCGAACCGGACGATCGGCCTCAGCGGCATGCTCAGACCCGGTCGGCGGGTTTGGCTGCCCTCTTCATCAGCTCCCGCATGTAATCCTGGAACTCCTTCGACCCGGTGACGACTGCCTGCAGGTCGTTGGTGGCCTGCTGGTGGGTGCGAAAGCCCATGGTCTCCCAGGCCCGCATGATGCCCGCCTTCGTGGCCTGCAGCGTGATCAACGGCGCCTTGGCGATCCTGGTGGCCAGCTCCTCTACCGTGCTCTCCAATTCATCGGCCGGTACGACGCGGTTGACCAACCCGAACTGCAGGGCCTGCTCGGCCGAGATCTTCTGCGCGGTATAGAGGTACTCCGCGGCCCGCTTGTAATTCATGAACACCCAGGGCTCGAACATCGTCTCGGCCCCCGGCAGTCCGAACCCGGGCACAAGCGGCATCTGGAACCAGGCGTCGTCGGAACAGACCGTGATCTCGGGCAGCAACGCCCAGGTGGTGCCGCCGCCGATCGCGTATCCGTGCACCTGAGCGATGACCGGTTTCGGAAACTCCCACAGCTTCAACACCGGCCACAGGAACAGTTGTGCAGCCGAACGCCACACCTTGCCCGAGGCGTCCAATTCCGCCTTGAACTCCGGGTAGCTGCCGTCGGGTACGTGACCCGAGCAGAAACCCTTTCCGTTGGCCTTGATGATGACGACCTTGATGTCATAGTCGTACTGCGCGTCGTCGAGCGCCTCGTTGACGCTGTGCACCATCTGGGAGGTCTGGGCGTTGGCACGTTCAGGATTGTTGAGAATGATCCGGGCGATCGGACCGTCCTTCTCATAGATGACATGGTCCAGGGTCCGCGTTTCCAACCTGCCCGTCCCTCCTCGACTTCACTGTTGTACAGAATTACGCGGAGTGTACCATTGTTTAACTCCTGACCACCCAGGAAAGGACCAGCCGATGGTGACAGCGGAGTTGCGCTGGGATCCGTTCGACCGTGCCCTGCACAAGAATCCCTACGAGGTGTGGCGACGACTGCGCGATGAGGCGCCTGTCTACTACAACGAGCAGTATGACTTTTACGCGTTGAGCCGGTTCGACGACGTGCTGTCGGCCTCCCTCGACACCGAGACGTTCTCTTCCGAGCACGGCATCACGTTGGATGCGATCACGCCCGAACCGTGGCCACCGCCGAAGGCGATGATCATGATGGATCCGCCCGACCACACGGCCATGCGAAAAATGGTCAACCGCACATTCTTTCGGAGCAAGATCGCCGAGCTCGAGGACCGGGTGCGCACGTTGTGCCGCGGATATCTGGAGCCCCATGTCGGCAGCGGGGGATTCGACTACGTCCGTGACTTCTCCATGAAGCTACCGGTCATGGTGATCAGTTCGTTGCTGGGCTTCCCGGAAGAAGACCATGACGATCTGCGTGAGTGGACGGATCTGCAGCTTCACCGAGAGGAGGGCACTGCGGAGCTCAGCGAGTTGGGCCAACAGGCCAACGAGAAGCTCTTCGGGTATTACAAAGAACAAATCCAGCAGCGCCGGGTGAACAGCACCAGCGATATCGTCGGCAACCTGATGGACTCCGACCTGGTGCAGCCCGGCCGAGAAACTCGTCGTCTCGACGACGGCGAAGTACTGTTCTTCATCGCGCTCATCAACGTGGCGGGCAACGAGACCGTCGCGCGACTGCTCGGCTGGACGGCGTTGACGCTCGCGCGCTTTCCTGGCGAACGCGCGAAACTCGTCGAGAACCCCGGCCTCATCGGCGGCGCGGTCGAGGAACTACTGCGATATGAGGCACCGTCGCCCGTGCAGGGCCGCTTCACGCTGCACGACACCACCTTTCACGACACCGTGATACCGGCCGACTCCAAGGTCGCGCTGTTGACGGGCTCAGCCGGGCGTGACGAACGCCAGTACCCGAACCCCGACGTCTTCGATGTCAACCGCACCGGCATCCGGCATGTCAGCTTCGGCCACGGCGCGCACTTCTGCCTGGGCGCCGCGCTCGCCCGACTGGAGGCCAGGGTGGCCATCGAGGAAACCCTGGCCCGCTTCCCGACGTGGGAGGTGGACGAGGATGCCGTCGAATACGTCCACACCAATTCGGTGCGCGGTCCGGCGAGCGTGCCGATCCTGCTGTGAGCGCCACCGGACTGACCGCGCGCACCGGGGACGGGGTGCGGTGGTTGGTACTGGACCGCGCGGACGTCGGCAACTCCGTGACCCGGGCGATGCAGCGGGACCTCATCGACAACTTGGAGCGCGCATCGAGCGATCCCGGCATCCGTGCCCTCGTGTTGACCGGCGCGGGCACCAGGCACTTCTGCACCGGCCCCAACCTGCGCGACCCCGAGATGCGGCCGAGTCAGGACCGGGTCGCCGGTGACGCCGCGCGCAGGCTTCGCACCGGATCACAGGCCGTGGTGTCGGCGATATTGGACTGTGAAAAGCCGGTCGTCTGCGCGCTGAACGGCGTCGCGGCCGGTGTCGGCGCGAGCATGGTCCTGGCCTGCGACCTGATCGTCGCCGCCGAAAGTGCGCGGCTGATCGAGCTGTTCGTGCGACGCGGCCTGGCGCCCGACGGCGGTGCCGCCTACCTACTCGCGCGGAAGGTGCCGTTCAACATCGCCAAGGAACTGCTGATGTTCGGCGAGGAGATCACCGCCCAGGAGGCGCTTCGCATCGGGTTGGTGAACAAGGTCGTTGCCGACGATCAGCTCACCGCGGAAGTGACGGCGTGGGCCCAGCGCCTCGCGCGCGGAGCGACACGCGGGATCGCCGCCGCCAAGGCGATGCTCAACCAAGCCCTCGACGTGGACCGCGCCGCGGCATTCGATACCGAGGCACTTCTCGTCGAGCAGGTGGCAGCCACCGATGACGTCGCCGAGGGGATGGCGGCCTTCATGGAGAAACGCGACCCGACGTTCCGCGGACGGTAGCGGCGCCCACGCCGCCGGCCGATGTAGCGACGACCAAGGAGACGAAGATGGCGCGCAGCACTCCCGGGGTGATCGGGCCCTTCGCCAACGCAGTCCGGATGAATGTCGTTGCCGCCGTGCAGAACCGCGCGCGTGGTTATCGGGGGTGGACGGGCGCGGTCAACACCGATTTCGATCCGATGGATCCTGCGACGGCGTCTGCGCCGTTTGAGGCCTACCGGACTCTCCATCGCAGCGGTCGGGTGCACTACAACCCCCGGCGGTCCAATTTCATTTTGAGCCGACTCTCCGATGTCAGGACCGCTCTGCGCGATACCGAGTACGTGACGAGCGCCGAAGGCGTCACCCGGCTCAAATTCTCGGCGCCGCTCGCTGTACTGACCGACGGCGACGAGCATGCCCGACTTCGCAAGCAGGTCCAGCCGGGCTTCAGTAAGGGCGCGATGGATAGCTGGAAGGGGATGACGGAGAAGCTGGCGACCGAACTCGTCACCGAGGTCATCGACGACCCCGGCTGTGATGTGGTGCAGCGATTGGCAATTCCGATGCCCATCCGGATGATCGCGCAGATCCTCGGCATACCGGAATGCGACGCCGACGACTTTCGGCGCTGGTCGGAAGCCGGTGTCGGCATCATGGACTTCTCGCCCACGCCGCGCGGTGTCGTCGGCGCGGTGAAGTCGATGGCGGCGATGGCCACCTTGCGTCGCTACTTCATGAACCAGTTCGCCCACGGTGGTTTGAAAGGCTCCGGCACCGTGCTGGGCCGCCTGCTCGAACACAACAGCGACGGCAGCCTCACTGATGAGCAGCTGTTCCTCATCGCGATCCACCTGCTGATCGCGGGCAACGAAACAACAACAAACCTGCTGGGCGGCATGTTCGACACCTTGGCGCACAACCCCGACCAGTACGACATGATCCGAGCCGACCCCGACCTCATCCCCATGGCGGTCGAGGAGCAGTTGCGCGTGACGACACCGATCCAGAACCTCTACCGGTACACCTGTGCCGACTACGAGATCGCCGGCGTCACGATACCCCGCGGATCCCGAATCCTTCTGTTGTTCGGCGCGGCCAACCGCGACCCCATCGCGTTTGAGGACCCCGATCAGTACCGTGCGGACCGAAATCCCCGGACGCACATCGCCTTCGGCTACGGTGCGCATATGTGCTTGGGTGCTCCGCTGGCGAGGATGGAGGCTCAAGCGATTCTACGTGAACTCGTTTCCCGGGTGTCGCGGATCGACGCGGTTGGCGACACGACGTGGTCGCGGCACAGCTCGTTGCGTGGGCCCACGCGACTTGCGGTCCGGCTCACGCCGGTGCGGTGAGCTCAGCGCATTCTGGCACGTAATGCGTTGAGCGTCAGATAGATCGGGTATGCGATTGACAGTGCGACATTCGCCGTGCGGGTTCTGGTCATGCTGACCGATTAGCCGAGCAGCTCGGTCAGTGGTGTCACGTGCCCGATCCGACCGCCGGTCAGGAGCGGTTCCATGAGCAGGAGTTGGCGCATCACCCGACGGTGGAGCAGCGCAATCAATGCGGGGTCGTGATGCGGCGCCGCGGTGCGGACGAACTTCTCGAGGGCCTGGTCGCCCTCCGCGCGGTCGGCGGGTCGAATCCCGAGCAGATCCTGGATGTCATCGAGGTCGGCGGCGTCGATGGCGTGCGCGTACTCGCTCACGCGGTGACAAAATCGCGCAACCTTCGCCACGGCGGACCGTTGGTACTCGGCGATACCGGCTGGCACTGGAAGTGACTCCACCATGGATGCCAGGCCGGCGATCGCGCCGGGGTAGGCCGTGGGCATCGGGTCGGGTAACGACACGGCCGATAGCTGGACGTCGGCCTGGCGGGCGATCGATTCGATCGCGTGCAGCGATAGGAGATGGAACCACTCGATGTACTGGACGATGTCAGTCAGCGGTAAGTCCAGGTGCAGAACGATCGCGACACCGAGCGGCGTGCAGAGCGCGAACTTGGCGGTGTGGAACTCGATCGCGGCCGGGTCCAACGGTGTTCCGGAGGCCGCCTCGTAACGCCGCAACACCCTACCGAGGTCACCCATCGGCTCCGTCACGTTGCGCAATCGCAGGCCCGCGAGATCGTGGGAGACGTCGCCGATGTGGGCGAGTTCGACGTCGATCAGGCCGGTGATGCGACCGTCGGCTGCCATGTACTGCCCGGTGTCACCGAGAACGAACGACGGGGTCGACCGGTGGGCCGGGGCGTTTCGCCGCAGCCATCCGATTGCGAACTCGAGTAACGGTTCCGGGCGCTGCTTGTTGTTCCGATAGCGGGTCACGAATGTCTCGAAGTTCTCGAGGGCGAGCGCACGTGCACCGTCGGGGATGCGCAGGTTCGCAGCCGCGAATGCCGCCGGGTCGATGGAGTGGGTACGCACGAGTGCGTCGACGTAGGAGTCCATGATCGCGTCGATGCCGTGAGCCTCGTCGGTGTGACACGGATTGGGCACTCCCGACAACAGGTCCATCACGATCGCCGATGCCAGAGAACCACACTCGGTGATCTCCCCGTGTATGTGGGGGACGGGGATCCGATGCGCCTCCAGCACCCGGAAAATCTCTGCCTCCGCGGCGACGGTGGCAAAGCCGAACCCCTCGCGATCTCCCCGGACGTAGAGGTCGACCTCCCGACCGCCGCGTTCTGCGGTGACGAACCACGCGGGCCGCCAACGGTGGTGGCGTTCGATGGTGCGCACCGGCCCGATATTCGCTGAAATCCAGTCCTCGACGACGGAGTCCACGCCGTGTTCAGTCACTAGACAATAGTACAGATAGTGTGCTCTCGTAATATCTGAAAGACTCCGCCGCCGAACGGCAGTGACCACACTGGAGGCATCATGAGCCTGTTCGACGCCTTCTCCTATCGAGACAAGCGTGTCGTCGTCGTCGGTGGCGCCACCGGGATGGGCAATGCCACCGCTCGACTCGCTCAGGACGCGGGTGCCGACGTCGTCGTCATGGACTACGCCGACTGCGACCTGCCCGGCGTCACCGCGATCCGAGTGAATCTGGCGGACCGGAACAGTATCGACACTGCGGTGGCCGAATGCGGGGGCACCGTCAACGCCGTCTTTGCGTGCGCGGGCGTGGCGGACGGTCCCGGTATCGAGCGCATCAACTTCATCGGTCACCGTTACCTCATCGAGCGACTGCGCGCCGAAGACATGCTCCCCCGGGGCAGTGCGATCGGGTTCATCTCGTCGGCGGCCGGGCTCGCCTGGCGGTCGAACCTGCCGCAGCTCACCGAGTTCCTGGACATCGTGGACTTCGACACCGCCGCCGCGTGGGCGGTCGACAACGGTTGTGCGCACTACATGTTCACCAAACAGGCGGTATGCGCGTACGTGGCGCGCGAGGCCATGGATCTCATCTCCGACGGCATTCGCATCAACGCCATCTGCCCCGGCCCTACCGACACGCCACTGGCGCGGGCCAATGCGGAACTCTGGCTCGACTTCGGTGCCGACTACCGCGCGAAGGTCGGTGTGGCTGCCGCTACTCCGATGGAACAGGCCTACCCGCTGCTGTTCCTGTGCAGTGATGCGGCGCGCGTCGTCAACGGCATCACAATGGTGACCGACTCGGGATATCTCAGCGCCGGCATCACCGAAGTGTTCCCCGCAGGCACGCCGATGGCGAAGATGCTGTTGGACGGGTAGTGGCCATGAGTGCGGACCTCGCGAACAGCGTCGTGGTCGTCACCGGCGCGAGCGGTGGAATCGGCCGTGTGATCGCGCGGCGGTACGCGCGCAGCGGCGCCACGGTCGCGTTGGTCGCGCGGCGGCCGGACCAACTGGCGGTGACCGCGGATGTGATCGCCGAAGACGCTGGCCATGCCTCGGTGCACATCGCCGACATCCGGGACGAGACTCAGTGCGGGGACGTCATTTCCGCGATCATGTCCCGCTGGGGACGCCTCGATGTCCTGGTCAACAACGCCGCGATACCGGGCACCGATCAGCCGGTCGCGGAGGCCACCGTCGACAACTGGAACGCGGTGCTCGCAACGAATCTGGTCGCCCCGATGGTGTTGTCGCGAGAGGCGCTGCGGCAGGCGATGATTCCGGCCAGGAGTGGCAATATCCAGTTTTTGTCCTCGGCCGCTGCGCGGACGGTTCAACCCCATAAGGCCCACTACGCCGCGGCCAAGCTGGCATTGAGCGCACTGGGGCAGACGCTGGCACTGGAAGTGGGGACCGCCGGGATCCGGGTCAACACCCTGGTGGTCGGCACGGTAGAGGGTCAGTTGGTCGACAACTACCTGGCCCGGCGGGCGGCCGCCGATGGAGTGAGTCCGGACGAGGTGCGACGCAAACTGGTCGCGTCGACCAAAATGGGCCGACTGATCCGCCCGGACGAGGTCGCGGACGTCTCCATCTGGCTGGCTTCCGACGCCGCGTCGGCGATCACCGGCCAGGACATCAACGTGACAGGAGGCTGATGCGGATGGCTCACCGCGACCAGGTCGCAATGTTGGTGGCACGCGACGAAATTCGCCAGCTCGCGTACCGGTACGTGGCCGCGCTCGAGTCACGAGACGTCGACGCGATGGTCGACCTGTACTCGCCGGACGCCCGCTTCGGCGAATACGGCGATGGTCCCGACGGACTGCGGCGGCTGATGACACACAGCCTCGACGGATGCCTATTCGTGGTGATCTTGGTGTCCAACCATCTGATCGACTTCGATGACGACGCGCAGGCCCACGGCCAGGTGTGGGCACACTGTTTCGCCCAGACCGAGGCCGACGGCTTCGTCGAGCAGCTCATCAAATACGAGGATCGCTACGAGCTGCGCGACGGCCGGTGGCTGTTCTCGCACCGTAGGCACCGCCTGTGGTACGGCATCGGGCACGCCCAGTCGCCGCTGCGCCAACCGGCAGCCAACTGGCCCGCCGGCCAAATCGGAGTCGGCGATATCCCGTTGTCCGACAGTGTGTTCCGCAGCTGGTGGGCGGGTCGATCGTGACGCGCGGCACCCACTACCTCGCCGACGGTCTGGCATTTCCGGAGAGCCCGATCGCGGAGGCGGACGGGTCGATTCTGGTCTCGGAGATCGCCGCCGGGTGCATCGCGCGGGTGCGGCCCGACGGCACCAAGGAGAAGGTCGCCGACACCGGCGGCGGGCCGAACGGGATCGCCCGGCTGCCAGATGGTCGGCTCGTCGTCTGCCAGAACGGCGGCTCCACGTTCGGAATCGGGCCGTGGCCGTACGATTTCGACGGCTGCGCCATGCTGTTCCGTCCGATCGGAGCCGCGGCTGCACCGCTGACACCGGCGATCCAGATCGTCGACCCAGACGGTCGGGTTGGCACGCTGACCACCGAATTCATCGCCCGCGATAGCCAACGGTCACCGCTGGTCCGTCCAAGCGACGTGTGCGTGGACTCCTCTGGTGGCTTCTACGTCACCGACGGCGGGACGGTCAGGGGTCGCACTCGCGATGTCACCGGACTCCTGTACGGCACCGTCGACGGCGGATTGCGCGAGGTGGTCTACCCACTGGAGATGCCGAACGGGGTTGCGCTCTCGCCGGACGAATCCAAACTGTATGTTGCCGAGACCAGAACGCGCCGGATCTGGGAGTTCGACCTCGCCGCGCCCGGCGTCATCAAGGCGGCGCGCGGATTGGCGACGGTGCCGAGCGGAGGACCGCTGAATGTCGGTGGCGCCGATGGCCTGTGCGTCGACACGGCGGGTCGGATTCTGGTGGCGACGCTCGGCACCGGCGGGGTGACGATCTTCTCGGCGGACGGGGCACTGCTCGGCGCGATTCCCGCGGACGATCCGATGACCACCAACGTCACGCTCAGCGGTAACGAGGCGACGCTCTACATGACCCTCGCCTCGTCCGGGCGGATCCTGGTCGTCGAGGACTGGTTGGCCGCCGCGGGAATTCGGTGAGTCGCGGCTATTCCTTGTTGGTCATCTGGTCGGCGAGATTCTGGATGAAGGCGCCGTACCCGACGCCGCCGTGGTCGGACATCACGGCGTCGTAGTCGTACTCCGGTGGATTGCCGGCGTTGGGCCGCCAGCCGGAGTCGGCCGTGCAGGAGGCGAACCCCTCCTCTGGGAACGCGTACCACCGGCGGGTGTTCAGTTCGACGATCTTGTGCGCTTCTTCGTCGGGAACACCGGCCAGCATCTCCTCGGCGCGAGCCCGGCTCTTCGGCCAGAACGAGTCGGAGTGCGGATAGTCGCATTCCCAGGTGATGTTGTCGATGCCGATCAGGTGGCGCAGCCCGACCCCGACCTCATCCTCGATGAAGCAACCGGTGATGTTGCGGCGGAACAACTCTGACGGCGCGATCGTTGGATGGATGTTCTGGTAATACTTGTGTTTGCGCCACACGTAGTCGGCCCGCTCGATGATGTACGGCATCCACCCGATGCCACCTTCGGAGAACGCGACCTTCAAGTTCGGGTGTTTGTGGAACACCGGGGAGAACATCAGCTCGACCGCCGCCGACATCGACGTCGTGCCCATGAGCGTCACCATCACCGCGAACGGCGCTTCGGGCGCGGTGGCCGGTGGCATGCCGCCGGAGCCGAAGTGCATGACCGCGGTCAAGTTGGTCTCCTCCAAAGCCGACCAGACCGGATCCCAATGCGGGGTGTGGAAGCTCGGTAGACCGAGGTTCAGGGGGTTGTCGGGCAGGCCGACGGCGCGACACCCCTTGGCCGCCATGCGCTCGATCTCCTTGACCATGAGCTGGGTGTCCCACAGCGGGGTGATCATCATCGGGATGAAGCGCGCCGGATCGGTGGCGCACCACTCGTCGATCGAGAAGTCGTTCCATGCCTGCACGCACAGCAGTGCCAGGTCCTTGTCGGTGCCCTCGAGGAAGACCGTGCCGCAGAACCGCGGGAACGACGGGAAGCACAGCATCGCGTGGACTCCGTCGATGTCCATGTCCAGCAGGCGCGCCTTGGGGTCGTAGCACCCGGGGATCATGTCGTCGTAACGCACCGGGTCCACGCCGAACTCCTCGGGGCGCTTGCCGGCGACGGCGTTGAGCCCGATGTTGGGATACGCGCGCCCCTCGTAGACCCACTGGTGCATCGGCGGCTTGCCGTCCCGCGGGAACTCGACGATGCGCGGGCCGTCGTGCAGATACTTCTCGGGCAGGCGGTCGGACCAGACGTGCGGAGGTTCGATGAGGTGGTCGTCGACCGAGAGCAGCTTCATCGACGGTTGCAGTGGCATCGCTGGTTCCCCGTCCTTCCGGCTGATAGACTTTATAGAACAATTGAACAGATTGTGCTTATTTGACTATAGCGCCCGGTGGTGTGGGAACTCAACCGTGGCAAGGAGGCGCCGATGGATCCCAGTGATCGCATTCCGCACGACGACTGGGCCGATCAGGACCTGCTGACCCGCGCCGAAGCCGCCGAACGGTTGGCCGCCGAGATCGCCGACGTCAGGGCCAGAGTGGACGGCGGCGAGACCGACGAGGTCACGCTGCGCCGCCTCGCGGCGCTTCAAGAGGCGCATGCCCAACTCGTTGATGGACGGGCGCCGAACTGAGTTACTTCGATCGCGGGAGGCCGAGCACCCGTTGCGCGACGATGTTGCGTTGAATCTGCGCGGTCCCGCCGTAGATCCCCGCGGCCCGCGACCACACGTAGATGTCCCACTCCAGCCCCTCGCGCAGCAGCGGTTCGCTGTCGGTGAGATCCATCATCGTGTGGCCGAACACCTGGTCGGCGTGGGCCATCAGCAGCTTGTCGACGGACCCCTCCGGACCCGGGAGGGCGCCACGCTGCCGCTCACTCAACGACCGCAACACCTTGACCTGCAGGGCACGCAATTCCGCGTACACGCGACCGAGCCGAACCCGGGCCATCGGGGAGTTCTCCAACTGCCCGGAGCGCACCTGCTGTTCTAAGTCGCGCAATTGCCTTGACAGCCTGCTGATCCAGTTGATGTCGCTGGGGCCGCGTTCGTAGGCGAGCAACTGGTTGGCGATCGTCCAGCCCTGTCCGCGCTCGCCGAGCAGGTTCTCCTCGGGCACCTCGACGTCGTCGAACGTCACCTCGGTGAATTCGCGGTTGCGTGCGGAGTTGACGATCGGCGTGACGGTGATCCCGGGTGTCGACATCGGCACCAGCAACACCGAGATGCCCTGATGCTTGGGGGCGTCGGGTTCGGTGCGGCACAACAGAAAACACCAGTCCGCGACCGCGGCGAAACTTGTCCAGATCTTGCGCCCGTTGACCCGAAACACGCTCCGACCGCCGGTTTCGACGAGGTCGGCCCGGGTCTTGAGGCCGGCCAGGTCCGATCCGGCCTCGGGTTCGCTGAACCCCTGACACCACCGCACCCGGCCCGAGAGCAGGCCGGGCAGCAGTTCGGCGCGTTGGGTGTCAGAGCCGAACAGCCGCAGTGCGTTACTGAGGTGGCCGACCCCTTCGATCGGCGCCGCGCCGGCGCGGCCCAACTCGTCGTTGAGGATGGCTTCGTAGATGGGGGGCAGGCCGTGGCCGCCGTACTCGACGGGAAACGACAACCCGATGTATCCGGCTTCATACAGGGTCTGATGCCAGGCGTTCTGGGCGTCCGCGCGTGCCGCGGGGTCGTCGGGGATTGCAGCGTCGGCGCTGTGGTCGCGCAGCCACTGACGCAGGTGTGCCCGGAATTGCGCTTCCTCAGGGGTGTCGTTGAAGTCCATCGCCTACGCCAACCCCTCGTTCGCCAACCGCAGGTGTGCGATTGCCTCGTACTGGGCCGTCTCGTCGCCGAACAGACGGCGGTTCAGCAGAGTTCGGCGCACACGTAGATGCGAGACGTGCTCCCAGGTGATGGCGATCCCGCCGAACACCTGAACGGCGGTCTCCACGACGTCACGGCCGGCCGCGGCGGCGTACGCCTTGGCCGTCATGGCCGCCAACAAGGCCTCCTCGGTGGGCAGGTGGTCGACGGCCCACGCCGCGTGCCACACGCAGCTTCGCGCGCCCTCGACGCCGATCAGCGCATCGGCGAGCATGTGCTGCACCGCCTGGAACGAGCCGATCGGGACCCCGAATTGGACTCGCTCCCCGGCGTAGCGGACCGCGTCATCGAGGGCGCCCTGCATGACCCCGAGCAGGTCGGCGGCGACGACGGTCAGTGCGAGTGCTTCGACGCGACGCCAGCGCTCCTCGGAGATCGGCTCGCCGACGGTGGCGATGGGCACCGCGCTGTCGGAGGACAGTCGGCGCAGCGTCCGGGTGAGATCGAGGCCGTCGGCGGCCGCGCCGCCATCCAGTGGGGCCGTGCCGAGGTGGCGCAGCCCGTCGGCCTGGTTGGCCACCAGAACGTGGGTCGCGCCTGCGGCGTCGAACGCCACCGCGGCGCCGTCTGAGGCGCCGAACCGGCGCAGGTCAACGGTCAGCGCCGGGGCGATGCGCAGTTGTCCCTCGGCCAGAAGATCCAATTCCTTCTCGGCGCGCGCGGCTTCCAACAACTCGGCGGCGAGCACAGCTTGACCGGCGACCGGCACCGCGCACAGCGTGCGGGCCAGCTGCTCGATCGCCAGGACCGTCTCGACCCCACTGGCCTCCAGCCCGCACAGAGCGGGGGAGCGCAGGGTGGGAATGCCGATCTCGACCACCTGGCTCCACTGCCGCGCCAGGGTGTCACCGCTACCGATGTCGCTCGGATCCGTGGTCGCCAACTGATCCGCCAGCGCGGATACGGTGTCCCGCAGGAGCTTTTGCTCGTCGGTCAGGCCGATGTCCATCGAGCGATCAGCCGTCTGTCAGAGGACGTGTCAGCCCACACACCGCATTGGATTCGCAGCGCTCGCGATCCACTTCGACACGCATCCGGCTTCCTTCCTGGGCGTTCGGATACCATCATGAATGATAGAACGAATATTGTTCAACTGTTCACTCGAGGAGGCTCGTCTTGTCCCGGCTGGAGAATCGAAACACCCTCGTCACGGGCGGTGCTCAGGGGCTCGGGCGCGCGGTCGCCCGTCGACTTGCGGCCGAAGGCGCGCGGGTGACGATCGTCGACCTGAACGAGGAGAAGGGTCGCGAGTGCGTCGGGATCATCGAATCGGCAGGCGGTAGGGCGTCATTCGTCCGGGCGAACGTGGCCAAGCGGGAGGACATCGAGGCCGCCGTGCGGGCGGCCTGCGTCGACGGGCGCCTCGACGTCCTGGTCAACGCCGCCCAGTATTTCGCGATGCCCAAGGCGCTGGAACTGGTATCGGACAAGGATTGGGAACTGTCGGAAGCCACGGGCCCGAAGGCGACGTTCCGGTTCATGCAGGCGGCGTTCGGCGCGCTGAAGGAATCCGGTAAGGCGTCGGTGGTCAACTTCGTATCGGGTTCCGCACTCGGCGGGATGGCTTACACCGCACCGTATTCCGCGGCCAAGGGGGCGATTCAGGCGTTGACGAAGGTCGCCGCCAACGAGTGGGCGCGCCATGGCATCCGGGTGAACGCGGTGTGCCCCTTCGCGCTGACGGACGTGCAGCGCAAGATGATCGGCACCGAATGGGACAACTACACCCGCACCGCGGACGCATCGCCGATGAAGCGCGGCGCCGATCCGGACACCGAGATCGCACCGGCCGTAACCTTTCTCGCCAGTGACGACGCGGCGTTCGTCACCGGAACCGTGCTGCACGTTGACGGCGGCATGACCGAGTTGTCGACCGTGGACTATTCGCAGTCGCCGGGTGTGTTCAGCGCTACCTGAGCGTCATCTCCACGCTGGTGTATCCCCGGACGGTGGCGGTCAGCACGCGCTCGTGCGCCCCGATCGAGTAGTTCGGGAACTTCTTGGCGATGTACTCCAATACGAGTTGAGCCTCCCGGCGGGCCAACCACTGGCCGAGGCAGATGTGGATGCCCCAACCGAAGTACACGTCCGTGCCGCGTGGACGGTCGATGATGAACCGGTCGGGGTCGGGGTAGCGGCGTTCGTCGCGGTTGGCGCTGCCGAGCAGCAGGAGTACCCAGTCACCGGCGGCCATTGTCACACCGTGTTTTTCGACAGGTCGGGTCAGGGTGCGCGCGACCCAGTGGCTGGGGGTGTCGTATCTGAGTGCCTCGTTGACGGCGGCCGGGATCAATGTCGGGTCGTTGACGATTCGGCGCCACTGGTCGGGATGCTCGTACAGCGCCACCAGTCCGTTGGAGATCAGCTTCTGGGTGGTCTCCGAGCCCGCCGCCGACAACAGGTTCGCGAACATCAGCACCTCGTGGGGGGTGAGCGAGCGCTCGCCGCCGGCCTCGGGGTCGTCGAAGGTCGCGTTCAGCACGGTGCTGATGAGATCGTCGCCGGGATGCCGGCGGCGATGGTCGATGAGATCGCCGATATACGCGCTGATCTTGCGGTTGGCCTCGATGGCGCTGGCCGGCATCGCGACCTCGCCTTCGTGCCGGGTCAGGAACGCCTCCCACCACACTCGGAGCTGCTCGCGGTCGGCCTGCGGAACGCCGAGCAGGTCGCCGATCACATCGGTGGGAATGGAGAAGGCGAACGCCTCCATGGCGTCAACGGTGGTGTCCGGTCGCAGCTTGTCGAGGTGGTGTGCCACGACCGCGCGCAGCGCATTCTCCAAGGCCGCGACCGCCTTCGGGGTGAAGAATCCCTTGAGTACTCCACGGACCCGGTCGTGCCGTGGCGGATCCATGGAGATGATCGAGTACTTGCGCCCGTCGTTGTCCGGGTTCTCCGGCGCCGGGCCCTGCTTGGAGGAGTACGTCGACCAATCGCGCAGCGCGCCGGAGACGTCGTCGAATCGGGACAGCACCCACCATCGGTCTTCAGGATCCCGGTACACCGGCGCCTCGTCGCGCAACCGGCGGTACACGGGATAGGGATCATCGAAGATCGCCTTGGAGAACGGCGAATACGTCAGCTCGTTGATCGCTGGCACCATGATTTCGTCACCTGTCAACCGGGGGAGTTCGTTCGATGAGCTCGAGCAGGTTGCCGTCCGGGTCGGTCGCCATCAGACCGCGGTTGCCGGCGCCGAACGCGACGGTGCGATCTGGAAGCGCTCGGCCCCCGTGCGCCACGATCGCGTCCACCGCCCGATCGGCGTCGTCGACCCGAAACGACAGGTGGGTGAAGCCGAGGGTGTTCATCGGGCGCGGCCCCGTTGCCCCCACGGTTCCCGGCCGGACGTAGCCGAGCAGTTCGAGGCGAAACCCGTCGCGCTGCAGGTAGACGAGTTCGAGCAACAGGCCGGGCACGTCGAGCAGCTGGGCGGTGGCGTCGTCGTCGACTGTCATCCGGCCGACGACTTCGAAACCCAGTGCCGAGCAGTAGAACTGCTCGGCACGACCGATGTCACGAACGCACAGCCCGATGTGGGTGAGGCGGTGCCCGTCGCTCATCGCGGTCGTTCGGCGAGGTCGTCGAGCAGTGCGTTGTGCTCACCCAGCAGCGGCGGCCGCGTCGGTGCGGCCGGCGGGGTCGCGCTGAACAGGTACGGCGTGCCCGGGTAGGTGATGGTCCTGTCCAGGTCCGGGTGTGGCACCGGAACGTGAAAGCCCCGTGCGATCGTGTGCTCGTCGTCGAACGCCTCGTTGGGGGGAAGCACTGCGCCGCAGGGAAAGCCGCGGCGCTGACTGGTCACGAAGAACTCCTTGGCGGGCAGTCTTGACGCGATGAGGCGGATCGCGTCACGCGCGGCGCTGAGGATCGCCGTGGTTTCGTCGTCGACACCGATCATGGCCAGGTCGACGGGTTCCTCCCGGCCGGCCGCCAGTTCGAGGAACACGGCTTCCGGTAGTTCCTCGGAGAGGCCGAGCTCGTCGAGCCACGCCAGCAGCCGGGCGAAGTCCTCCTGCTTGCGGGGGAGCACCCCGGTGGTGGCGTAATGCCCGTCGGCGCACCGTACTTGCACTGGAGAGCTGCGTATCGGGTAGGCGTGTCTGCCCGTCTGGCGCAGACAGATGTCCTGGTTCACCAGCCAGTGATACGTCGTCTGCTCGCTCGTGACGTTGCACGCGGCATTGACGTTGACATCGACCAGTTGGCCCTGCCCGGTTCGATCGCGGTGTGCGAGGGCCACGAGAGCACCGATAGCGCAGTACATTCCGGCGATGTTGGCCGACTGATCGCCGGCTCCCCGGATCGGCGGCAGGGTGCGGTCGTCGTATCCGCAGTTCCACACCGGGCCGCCACCCGCGAGCATCGTCAGGTCGGTCGTCGGTTGGCCGCTGCGGACGCTGCCCAGCCCGAACGGGCTGACCGACACCCAGATCAACCGGGCATCACGGGACGCGCATGCGGCATAGTCGACGTCCTCACACCGGTCGCTGCCCGCGATGACCACGTCGGCAGTGGCGATCAGCGCCGCAAGATCCCGCTGTCCGGGATCGGTGCGCAGATCGATTGTGACCGAGCGCTTCCCGACGTTTCCCGCCCACCAACGCAGACTCCGATCCACCCCCGGCTGATCGTCGACGAATGGCGGCCGGGCCCGGTCAGTCGATCCGGTCGGCGGCTCGACGACGATCACGTCGGCGCCCAACTCGGCCAGCACCCGACCGCCGACCTGAGTGAACTGGTCGGCGATCTCGATGACCCGCAGGTCGCTCAGCGCGGTCAGATGACACCTCGCTGTGCCCAGTCGTCGAGTTCTGCCTCGGAGTGGCCGAGCAGATCCACGAGCACCTCGCGATTGTGTTGGCCAAGGCGGGGTGCGGCCGAGGTGATCTGCCACGGAGTGGCAGAACATCGCATCGGGATGCCCTCGACACGCACCTCGCCCATATCGGGATGGGTCACCGTGGGGAAGAGCCCCATCGCGGCCAGATCGGGGTCGTCATCGATACGTTCCGACGGGCTTTTGACCATGCTCGCCGGTAATCCAGCGGCCACGAGGTCGTCGGCGAGCGTCGCCGCGTCGCGGGTGGCGGTGACGTCGCCGATCAGCGCGTCCAGTTCATCAGCGGCGCGCACACGCTGCTCGAGGGTGGTGAACCGATCCGACGACAGCTCGGGTTCGTTGAGGATCTTCGCGAGCACGCCGAGTTCACGCTCGTCGCGGCAGGCGATCGCGATCCAGCGGTCCGCGCCCGCACAGGGGTAGATGCCGTGCGGCGCCATCTCTGTGAAATCGGCGCGATTACCGCCGGCGGTCGCGGCGCGGCCGTTGACCGTCCAGTCGAGTACCTCCGTCGGCAGCATCGCGATGCCCGCGGGCACGGTCGCCAGATCGACGTGCTGGCCCTCCCCGGTCCTGTCGCGGTGGTGCAGTGCCGCAAGGATGGCCGTGGTCATGTACAGCGCCGACATGTGATCCATGTAGGAGAAGCCCCACCCGGCGGGTTCGGCGTCGGGGAGGCCGGCGGTGAACGTCAAGCCGCTCATCGCCTGGACGATCGGCCCCCATGTCTTGAAATCCCGATACGGGCCGGTGTGGCCGAACCCGCAGTTGGAAACGTAGATGATGTCGGCTTTGATCTTCTGCAGTTCCGCATAGCCGAAGCCGCGCTTGTCCAGGACGCCGGCCGCGAAGTTCTCACAGACGACGTCGCTGATCGAGATCAGCTCGCGCAGCAGGTCTTTGCCTTCCGGCGTGCGCATGTTGATCGTGACGCCGTACTTGCCGACATTGTGGTTGTTGAACCCGGCGCCGAAATTCACCCCGCGGCGCTCGTCGACGTACGGGCCGACACCGCGCAAGGCGTCCCACAGTCCCTGCGTGGCAGGGTCTTCGACCCTGAGGACCTCCGCTCCGAACGCAGCAAGGATCTTGGTGGCTCCGGCACCCGCCAGCTGACCACTCAAGTCGCACACTCGTACGTGGGACAACGCGCCCGTCACAGAAGCGACAATAGCAGCTGGACATAAAGTGTTCTATTGTTCAATTCGATGGTGTTGACCACAACGGAGGCTGTGCGGATGACAGCAGGTGTCCCTGCGCCGATGACGGGTGTGCGCGTGCTGGAAGTCGCGCAGTGGACGTTCGTCCCCGCTGCGGGGGCGGTGCTGGCCGACTGGGGGGCCGACGTCATCAAGGTCGAACACCCGCGCACGGGCGACTCCCAACGCGGGCTGCGCAGCCTGGGCCACATCACCATCGAGGGCGACCGAAACCCGGTGATGGAACACGCCAACCGCGGCAAACGGTCGATGGCCATCGACATGTCGACGCCGGACGGCCACGCGCTGCTGATGGACATCGCGCGCACGGCCGATGTGTTCCTGACCAACTTCCTGCCCGAGGCCCGCAAGAAGCTCAAGATCGACGTCGATGACATGCGCGCGGTCAATCCCCGCCTCATCTATGCCCGCGGCAGTGCGTACGGGCCACTCGGCGCCGAGGCCGACACCGGTGGTTACGACATGACCGGATTCTGGAGCCGCGCCGCGGGGGCCATGGGGTCGACCCCGTCCGACCTGGAAGGTGTTGTCCCGCAACCGGGCCCGGCCTACGGTGACTCGATCGGCGGCATGGCCATCGCCGGCGGGATCGCGGCGGCGCTGTTCGAGCGTGAGCGCACCGGGCATGCCCGTGTGGTCGACATCTCGCTACTCGGCGTGGGTGTGTGGGCGTCGGGGGTGGCGATAAACGCGGCCCTCATCAGCGGCGAACCCTGGGTGGCCAACCCCGCCGGCGCGAACGTCGCGCCGAACAATCCGCTGGTCGGCTTCTACCGGACCGCGGACGGCCGCTTCCTCGGCCTGTCGATGATGCAGGGTTTCCGCTACTTCGGCGAGTTCTGCCGTCGCGTCGGAGTGGGCGAGTTGGCCGACGACGAGCGCTTCGCGAGCCATGAGGCGTTGACCGAGAACGCCGCGGCGGCCGCCCAGATCCTACGGTCCGCGATCGCCGCGCGGCCGCTCTCGCACTGGCGGGCGGCGCTGGAGGGCTTCGACGGCCAATGGGCGGTGGTGCAGAACACCGTCGAGGTTGCCGCGGACCCGCAGTTGCGCGCCAACGGCGGCATCGTCGACGTCGAAACCGGCGGCGAGCGAGCCGAACTCGTCGCCAGCCCGGTGCTGTTCGACGAGACGCCGCTGCGGCTGCGCCCGATGCCGGAGTTCGCCGCCGACACCGAACAACTGATTCTCGAACTCGGCGGTGACTGGGACCGCATCACGGCGCTGAAGGAAAGCGGTGCGATCGCGTGAGATCACCCACGCAGTAGGGCCACCACGCACGAGCCACCACCGCCGACGGCCTGTGTGAGGCCGATTCGCGGTTGTGGTACCTGGCGCGGACCCGCCTCTCCGCGAAGCTGGCTGACGATTTCGGCGGCCTGTGCCAGCCCGGTCGCGCCGATCGGATGGCCGCGGGCGATGCAGCCGCCGTCCGTATTGGTGGGTAGGGAGCCGTCCGACGCCAGACCCCCGGACTCGGCAAGGTTCACCGCCCCGGCCGCGTCGGTCAGGCCCATGGCGATCAATGCGGTGATCTCCTCGCTGGCGCACATGTCGTGTAGCGACACCACCCCGATGTCCTGTGGATCCACGCCCGCGTTGGCGTACGCGCGTTTGGCGGTCAGGGTGATCTGGGAGGGTGGGCCCACGACCGGTCCGACCAGGGGCCAGTCGCGGTCGGCCGGCCAGCTGGTCTGCTCGATCGCCAGCACCGGCACCGAACGCGGTACCGGATCTGTCGAGACGACGATGGCCGCGCCGCCGTCGACCGAGGCGTGGCACATCATCTTGGTCAGCGGTTCGGCGACCATCCGCGAGCCGAGCACGTCGTCGACCGTCACCTCGTCCGGGTTACGGCGTGCGGCAAGAGGATTGAGACGGGCCTGGTTGTAAGACTTGGCGGCGACGGCGGCGATGACGTCTGGCCCGCAGCCCGTGTCGTGCAGGAAACGGGCGGCCTCGATGGCGTAGTGCAGTTGCGGTGGGAAGCGGTCCCAGAAGCCGACCGCGGCCGGGACCACTCCGCCCGGTTCCAGTGCGGTGGTCTTCTCGTACCCGATGGCCAGCGCGGTGCGACAGCGACCGGACGCGACCGCCCAGACCGCATGCCGCAGGGCGACCATTCCGCCGGCGGACGCACTCTCGGTCGCGGTCACCGGTATTCCTGTGCGGCCCAACCGGTGTGCCACACCGATGCCGGTCTGCGGTCCTGCCAATGCCGAGGCGGTGAACACCTCGCCGACGGCGTCGTACCCGACGCCCGCGTCCTCCAGCGCCTTCTCGGCCGCGGCGACGCCGAGGTCGGCCAGCGGGGTCTGGCCGTGCTTGCCGAATTCGGTGACACCGACCCCGGTGATGTGTACCCCGGTCACGACGGATCCGCCACGAACATCTCGACGGTGTCCTCGCCGAGCGTGGCGCGAATCAATCGACCGGGAGTGCCCGGTGCGGGCCGGGCACCGTCGACCAGAACCTGGAACCGGCCGGTGTGGGTGTCGACCCACGCGACGCTGTAGCCGTCGCGACCGTAGTCGGGGTAGGGCGATTTCGACGGCACAAAAGTCGATGACCACACGGTCGCGATCTCGGACATCGTCAGACAGTCGTCCTCTCGTAGAGCGCACTGGAGGGTGTACTGCCCAGTGCGGGAGGTGGTGTCAGTGGCAGCGGTCCCGCGCCGGCGAACCGCCACGGCAGACCCACCAGCCGTCCGGTGCGCAAATCCGGGTCGGGGTGAGCGATTTCGGGGAAGAAGCCACGTGCGGCCAGGTGCGGGTCGCCGACCAGTTCGTCGGCGCTGCGTACGACGGCGGCGCGGACACCAGTGGCGGCGAGTTTCGTCGCGATGACCTCGGCGCGGGACGACCCGATCTGTGCGGTGAGCTCGGCCGTGTCGATGGACTCGTCGTCGGTCGACTCGACCGCCACCCACCGCTCGTCGGCGCTGCGGTACACCGCGCGGCGCACGGCCGAATCCGAGTCCACCAGTTCCGCTGATGCCGCGGCGAGGTATTCGGCGACGGTGTAGGCGACCACCTCCGACATCGACAGGTCGACGACCGCACCGGTGTCGGCGCGCGGCCCGACCGCCCACGCGGCGATGACGACCGCGGCCACCACGGACGACAACGGATCGGCCAGCACGGTGCCCAGCCGCGCGGGTTTCCCGTCGTCTCCCGTCGTCAGGCCCGCCAGGCCGCCGTAGGACTGAACATTGTTCGCGTACACGCGATATCCGGCCAACGGCCCGTCCGATCCGAAGCCCGACACCCGCATCACGAGTCGCCCCGACGCGGCCAGTCGCTCCGGTGACACGTTCAGCCGATTCAGCCGGGACGACCCGACGTTCTCGATGACGACGTCGGCCTGCGACAGTGCCGCGGCGACGTCGTCGATTGCGTGATCCGGGTCGATCAGCACGCTCCGTTTGGAATGGTTGGCCACGGCGTAATAGGCGCCGCGTTCCAGCCCCGCGATCCCGTCGGCGAACGGACCGCTGCGCCGGTAGATGTCGAGGCGGTCGGGATCCTCCAGGCGTACCACGGTCGCCCCCATCGCACCGAGCAGCGAGCCGACGATCGGGCCCGCCAGGACGTGGGTGAGCTCGGCGATGCGCAGCCCACGTAGGCCATCGGTCCGGCGTTGACTGCTGTCACCGAGATCGGTACGCCACGGCGGACCCAGCACGGTGACGTCGCGGTCACCGATTCGCCCCGTGGTCAACGACTTCCGGTGGGCCAGCTGCGGCGAAGTCAGCAACTCACCGGGCAGATTCACCGGTGTCGAGGGGACGCCGTTGGCCTGCAGGATGGCTGCGCATTCGGCCTTGTCGCGGTCGCGGGTCCACTCGGTGACCTTGGCGTTGATCAGGTCGGCGTTTTCGATCCGGGCGGGACGGTCGTCGAGACCGGCCGCCCATTCGGGCTGTCCGAACGCCGCCAACAGGCCCCTCCACTGATGGTTCTCCACCGCCGTGATCCGCACCAGCCCGTCGCGGCACGCAAACACCCCCGACGGTGCAAGGTACCGACCGCTGCCCGCGCGACCCGGGCATCGGTACATGACATGTGCGCACTCCGGCAGAGCAGAGGTGTAAATGACCGCTTCCTGGATCGACACGTCGACGCGTACAGGTGTCGAGGATTCGCGCCGGTCCAGTCCGTGGAGCGCGGCCAGTGCCGCGACGGCTCCCGCGGACTTGAGGGCGACGTAGCCCGGCGCGGGAACTGGCCGCCCGTCACCGTCCTCGATCGTCGCGAGGAGTCCACCGCTGGCCTGGGCGACCAGTTCGCCTCCGGGGTGCGGTGGTCCGTCGGCGCCGAACGGGGTAAGTGTCACCACCACCGCGGGCCCGTCGACGGGTGGGGCTGCTGTGCCGTCGACGATGACGATGTCTGCGTCGCGGGCGTGTTGGGCCGGGTCGGCGGCGGGGTCGAGTATCCGCTTGCGGCGGTCGAGCACGAAGTCGACCGCAGCGACCGGACCCTCGGGCGCCGCCAATTGCGGGCCCTCCCGACGCGCGTTCTCGCCGGGAATCCTGGCGACGTCGGCGCCCAGGCTCGCCAGGAGCGCGGCGGCGGCCGAGCCGGCGACGCCATCGCCGACCTGCAGAACGGCGACGCCGGCCAGGACATCCGTCGTCGCGGGACGTTCCTGGCTCACTGCGCGCTCCTTCCCGCGGTTGCTGAACAATTGAACATTATTCGTTCTGTTGAGTCCACAGTGACTTGACGGACGGGCCCCGCGCCATGACTTCACAGATTCACATCATCTGTTTTATTGTTCATAGCATGTCGCCACTTGCCGGCCTCTCGGAAGCACGCTTCGATGACCCCGCGTTCTACCTGGGTGACCCCAACGCGACGTTCCGGCGGCTGAGGGAGAGCGACCCGCTGCACTGGTACGACGAAGGCCAGTTCTGGGTCGTCACCAAGTACGACGACATCAAGGCGATCTCGGCGCGACCGGAGAAGTTCAAGTCGGAGCGCATTGCGATCATGATGGATTTGATCGCGCATCGCCAAGGGGTCGACCCGCAGGGATTCGGAAGTCGCGGGATCATGTTCATGGACCCGCCCGAACACCGTGCGCATCGCAAGGCGATCGGGGTCAGGTTCACCCCGGCGGCGGTCGCCAAGATGGAGGATCGCGTGCAGCAGGTCGTCGCTGAGGCGTTCGACAGTCTGCCCGACGGTGAGTTCGACTGGGTCGAGCACATCGCAGAACCGATTCCGGTGTACATCTTTTCCCACTTTCTCGGTGTGCCGGAGTCGGACTGGTCAAAGGTCGCGTCGTGGGCGACGACCATAGCGAAAGCGGGCAGCGGGCTGGCCAGCGACGAGGATTTTCAGCTGATCTTCGATCAGATCGCGCCTTACTTGTTGGCGCTGGCCGCAGAGCGAGCGAAGGATCCGCGTGACGACCTGTTGACGATGCTCACGCAGGTGAGTATCGACGGGGAACCGTTCAACGAGGTCCAGATCATGGTCTACGCGATGACGCTGCTGGCGGCGGGTAGCGAAACCACCCAGAGCCTGCTGGCCGGCCTCATTCACTGTCTCGATGTGCACCCCGGGCAGGCCGAGGCGCTGTTCGCCGATCCTTCGCTGGCGGAGAACACCGTCGAGGAGACGATGCGCTGGTGGACCCCCGTGATGAGCATGGCCCGGCAGGCCGCCGCCGACGTCGAGCTGCGGGGTAAGACGGTCCGTGCGGGCGACGGACTCCTGATGGCGTACGCCTCGGCCAATCGCGACGTCGACCACTGGGGCCCGACGGCCGACGAGTTCGACATCACCCGCCCCGATGCGTCCGGCCATCTCGGTTTCGGTGTCGGGGAACACTTCTGCATGGGGGCGGCGCTGGCCCGCCGCGAGGCGCGGTTCGTGCTCGCCGAGGTGATCAAGCGGGCGAAGCGAGTTCGCGTCACGGGGCAGCGGGTCAAGCGAAACTCGTCCTTGGTCAACACCTTCGACCGGCTGGGCGTCACGCTCGACTACCGCTGACGAGTACTGCTTCGCGACAACGGGATCAGCCGCGTCCGGCCAGCCAGTCGGTGACGACTCGGCGATGCTGCGCACGCGAACCCAACGCCGCGATGAGCGTGGTGGCCCGCCGCAGGTACACATGCGCGTCGTGTTCCCACGTGTAGGCGATGCCGCCGAAGACCTGCATCGCCCCCTCCGGGACGGCGCGTAGCGAATCGATGGCCCAAAAAGCCGCCAGCGACACCAGCGCTTCCGCGTCGGGTTGATCGTGGTCACAGGCATCGGCGGCCCGGTTGACCAGCGCCCGACCGACTTCGATCGCCCCGCGCTGGTCGACGAGCCGATGTTTGATCGCCTGAAACGCGCCGATCGGCCGGTCGAACGCGACGCGGACCTTCGCGTACTCGGTCGCGGCCTCGTTCGCGGCGGCGACGACGCCGACGACCTCGGCCACCTCCGCCACGCGCATGCGCATGACGGCTTCGCGGTGGCGGCGGACCGCTTCCCCGGCTCGGGCGATCGTCTCGAGCGGCGCCCGGTCGAGACCGATGCGCGCCGCGGGGCCGTGATCGAGGGGGGTGACCGGCGTGCGCTGCACTCCCGCGCCCGCGAGGTCGACGACACCCAGCACCTGCCCGCCATCCGCCTGGGCAAGCACGACGAGGCGGGTGGCGACGGCGCCGTACGGGACGCAGTCGAATGTGCCCGACACCGTCTGCCCGACGAGCGTGGCCGGCTCCGCAACCACGAGCGCGACGCCGTCGACCCTTCGGCCCTCGGACCAGGCCGCGGCCCCGGTCGCGGCCAGTGGCAGCGGTGCCGCGATCGATCCGGTCACCTCGGTCAACACCGCCAGCTCGCGCAGGGTGCCACCGGCGCCGCCACCGCTTTCGGGCACCAGCACGTCGGGCCAGCCCAGCTCGCGGATGGTCGCCCATAGCGCGTCGTCGAACGCGGCGGTCGGCCCTTCCAGAAGCGCGCGGCTGCGGTCGACCGACCACGCCCGGGCCACGATGTCGAGTGCGGAGCGACGCAGCTCGGCCAGTTCGGCTGCCGTGTCGGCTATCTCGGCGAGGGAGACGGTGGTATCAGGGGTCACGGGGCAGCCCCAGCAGTCGTTCGGCGATGACGTTGCGTTGGATCTCCGACGTGCCTGCACCAAAGGTGGCCGCCCGCATCAGCAGGTAGCTCGCGGCGACGTTGCCCCGCTTGGCGGCGCCGGGCGATCCGCGCTCCAAAACCCCTGACGCTCCGGACAGTTCGACACCGAAGTTGGCCATCGACTGGTCGACCTCCGAGCTGAGAAGCTTGGCGACGGAGGCCTCCGGGCCAGGAGCGACGCCCCGCACGCCGGCAGCGGTGGCCTGGGCGGCGATCTGACGCAACGCCTCGACCTGGGCCGCGTACCGGGCGATCCGGTCGGCGACATAGCTGTCATCGAACCCGCTGTCGGTCAGCGCATTCGGCTCCTGCGCCATCTTCACCAGGATGTCGAGGCGACGCTCGATCCGGTGCGTGCGGCTTTGGCCCACCCGCTCGTAGCCCAGCGTCGACTTCGCCACCTTCCAGCCGCCGTGCAGCGGTCCGAGCACATTGGCCAGCGGCACGCGCACTGCGTCGAAGAACACCTCGCTGAACTCGGCGGCACCGGTGATCTGCCGAATCGGCCGTACCTCGATGCCCGGCGTGGACAGCTCGGCCAGGATGTAGCTGATTCCCTCCCGCTTCGGCGCGTCCGGGTCGGTCCGGGCCAACAGGTAGATCCGGTTCGCGTAGGAGGCCTTCGATGTCCAGATCTTCTGTCCGGTGATGACGAGTTCGTCGCCGTCGATGACTGCCTTGGTGTTGAGCGCCGCGAGGTCGCTGCCGGCCTCCGGCTCCGAGAAGCCCTGACACCAGACATCTTCCGCCGACAGGATGCGGGGGAGGTAACGCGCACGCTGCTCGTCGGTGCCCCACTGGATGATGGTCGGACCCAGTTGGTTGATCGCGCTGCGGTTGATCGGTTCCGGGGCGTGCGCGGCAGCCATCTCGGTGTTGAAGATGAGCTGTTGGGTGGGAGTCGCGGCCCGCCCGCCGAATTCGGTCGGCCACGAGATGGCCGCCAGCCCGGCGACGTGCAGGCGATTCTGCCACCGTCGCAGTCGGTCGAGGCGAGCCGTTTCGTCTCCGTCGCGGCTGAGCAGGTCGGAGGTCAGCGACGACGACAGGAAGGCGCGCACCTCGTCGCGGAAGGTCCGGTCGGCGTCGGTGAGCATGACGCCGTAATCACGATCGGTCACGTGCCGCCGCGGATGATCGACGCCATGCGCTGTTTCATTTCACCGTAGGTGATCGCGGTGGTGCCGGCCTTGGGGGCGCGGCCCGCATCGACCTTCGGCGCGGACAGATCGAGTTCGGCGATCTTCTCGCGCAACGCCTTCACGGTGCAGTTCTGCCGTCCGAGACGCTCGACGGCGTCATAGCCGAAGGCGCGCGAGGCATTTCGCCAGGTGATGTCTTCGACCTCATCGGGCGAACAACCTTCCAACTGGGCGGCGAGCTGCTCGGGTGCGTCCGGCCAGCTGCTGTCGGAATGCGGGTAGTCCATTTCCCAGCAGAGGGTCTTTACGCCGATGCGGTCGCGCATCTCGACACCGACCCGGTCGCGGATGAAGCATGACATGAAATTGCGGCGGAAGACATCGGTCGGGGTCAGGCCGTCACCGAGGTCGTCACCCGTCCACGCGCGCTGGCGGGCGTAGAGGTCTTCGAACCGTTCGAGCATGAACGGAATCCAGCCGATGCCGCCTTCGGAGAGGGCGAACTTTATCGTGGGGAACTTGACGACGACGGGGGAGAACAACAGGTCTGCGGTGAACCGCATGGTGTCGATGGCCAGCATCGAGTTGTACGCGAGGTAGGTCGTTTGGTCGGAGGGGACGGGAACGCCGCCGCCGGTGCCGATGTGAATGTTGACGATCGTGTCGTGCTCACAGACCGCTTCCCACAGCGGATCCCATTGCGGGTCCTGCCACGGCGGCTGCCCGTAGTTTCCGATGTGTTGGGGCACCGTCACCGCGTGACAGCCGTTCGCCGCGAGCCGCGCCACCTCGCCGGCCGCGAGAACGGGGTCCCACAGTGGAAGGATGCCCAGCGGGATGAAGCGGTCCGGATGGCGGCCGCACCAATCCTCCAGATGCCAGTCGTTGTAGGCGCGGACCATCACTTCGGACACGTCGCGGTCGCCGCGGTAGGTGAACAGCGCCCCGGAGATGGTCGGAAAAGACGGGAAGCACAACGAGGCCAGCACCCCGGCCGCGTTCATGTCATCGACGCGGGCATCGACGTCAAAGCAGCCGGTGCGCATGTCCTCGAAGCGCGACGGTTCGAAGCCCCACTCGTCGTTGGGTCGGCCCGCCACGGCGTTGAGCCCGATGTTGGGCATCTGCAGACCCGCGTACTCCCAAAAGCAGACGCCGTTGTTGTCCTGCACGACCTTTGGTGCCTGGTCTGCATAACGCGACGGCACCCTGTCCTTGAACATGTCGGGTGGTTCGACAGTGTGGTCGTCGACGCTGATCAGCACGAGGTCCAGAGGGTCGATCACCGGGAACAGTCTAGGCTATTGAACAAAGTATGTATATCTGTTCCAGCTATACGGTGGAGTTCACCGCCGCCGCCGCCAGCCAGTCGGCCATCATCCCGTAGACCGACTCGATGCTCTCTCGCGCGCTGGCGTCGTCGCCGGATGGTTCGTAGTCCACGTCCCACTCGACCCGGCAACCGTCGGCACCGGACCCGATGACCGAGACGACGGTCTCGAAGCGGCTAACCGGCAGCGGGTTGTTGGTGATCCGGTAGGAGATCTGTCTCTGCTCGGGCCGGGCCCACAACAGCGTCTCGACCGTCGGCTCGCCGTCTGCGGAGCCGCGGATCCTGCGGCTCATGCCGGGCCCGTCCCCTTCGACCTCGACGTCGTTGATCACCGGAATCCACCGGACGTCGGCGAAGTCGGCGAGTAGGCGCCAGACCGCCTCGGCGCTCGCGGCGACGTCCTTGCTGACCGTGATCGACGCCATGTGGCGACCCTACCATCTATGTAACAATAGAGCGGAATATGTTCAGATGTGCAGTGTGCTGCCGGGTGGAATCGGGGTGTCGTGAGCGCTGACGATGGGTCCGCGGGCGATTTCGAGGTCGACGAGAATTGGGTGCGCTACGAACTTGTAGAACCACACATCGCGCAGATCGCGATCAGCAGGCCCGACCGCCGCAACGCGATCCTGTCGCCCGACATGCACGCCCTGTTCAAGGCTCACCTCGATCGCGCCGAGGCCGACGACGAGGTGAAGGTTGTCATCCTCGCGGCCGACGGCAAAGACTTCTGCAGCGGCGACGATGTCCGGCGGCTGCCCGTCGAACAGGCCGGCCTGAAGAAGGGCAGAAAACTGCCGCAGACCGCGCGGATGGGCAATGCCCGCCGGTTGCACCGCCACCTGACCAACTGGCTGGAGTTTCCGAAGACGGTCATCGCCGCGTGCCAGGGTGCGACGCTGGGAGCCGGGATGAACCTGGCGCTGGCCGCCGACATCCTCGTCGTCTCCGAGGACATGTACCTGGCGCGGCCGCAGGCGCGGATCGGGTTCGCCGGGTTCTCCACCGCGATGCCGTTGATCCTGCTCAAGTTGGGTCCGAACCGCGGCTACGAGGCGATGATCACCGGACGGAAGGTGCGCGCCGCGGAACTGCGCGACTGGGGGGTGGCCGCGTCGGTCGTGCCGGCCGACGGTCTGCGTGAGGAGGCGCTGCGCTACGCGCGTGCGATCGCCCACCACTCGGCCGACGGGCTGATGGTCGGCAAGCACGGGTTGATCACGTTCTGGCACGCGGTGGGAATGGCGCAGTTCGGGGACTGGGTTCCCATGGCGCACAGCGTTTTCAGCAACCTGTCCTGGCGGGACGACGAGTTCAACTTCATGAAGGAGCGGTCGGCCAGGGGCGGCCGTGAGGCGCTCGCCGAACTCGAGCGCCGGTACCGGGAGTGGGACTTCGACTAGACAAAACAATTAAACAGAGACTGTGTTTGTGTTTTGTATGATGAACGTGCGGTGAGGAGAGACGAATGGGTGTGCTGGACGGACGGACGGCCTTGGTCACCGGTGCAGGTCGAGGGATCGGTGCCGCCGTAGCCGAGGGTTTGGCGGCCGAGGGGGCGACCGTCCTGGTCTCCGACGCCGGCGTTGCGGTGGACGGCACGGGGCACGACGCGGGGCCGGCGGAGGCGGTGGCAGCTGCCATCAATCAGCAGGGTGGCAAGGCGTTCGCCGACGCCACCGACATCACTGACTTCGCCTCCTGCGAGGACTTGATCGGCCGCGCCGCCGATACGCTCGGCGGTCTGGACGTCGTGGTCAACGCCGCGGGCATACTGCGCGACGGCATGGTCTTCAAGATGAGCGAGCGGGACTGGGATTCCGTCGTCGCCGTCCATCTCAAGGGCACGTTCAACATCACCCGGCATGCCGCCGCATGGTGGCGGGAGAACCGTGGCGGCCAGTACCGGCTGATCAACTTCACCTCGATGTCCGGACTGCAGGGCGCACCCAGCCAACCGAACTATGCGGCCGCGAAGATGGGCGTCGTCGGTCTCACCTTCTCCTGCGCCAACGCCCTGCGCAACTACGGCGTCACGTCGAACGCGATCGCGCCGATCGCCGGAACCCGAATGACGCAGGGCATCAAGGGCGGTGGAAGCATGGACTATTCCGATTCGAACGTGCGTCTGTCACCGAAAAATTGCGTGCCCCCGGTGGTGTACCTGGCGAGCGCACAGTCCGACTGGCTCAATCGGCGCGTCATCTTTGCCGGAAACGGTCGCATCAGCCTGATGTCGAACCCCGTCGTCGAGCGAGAGCTCGTCTCGGCCACCGGCACCTGGGACATCCCCACCGCCTTCGCCGAGATCGAGACGTCGTTCAAGGAAGCCGTCCTATGGCCCAACATCTTCGACAAGCCCCCTGCCAAGTGAGCCGACGGGGGAGGTGACGAATGACTGAGATGACGACCCACCGCGTACCGCAGAAGTACGCCTGCGGCGAGACTTTCGTCCCCAAGAGCCGCTACATCGAGCCAGAGTTCTTGCAACTCGAACTCGACCGGCTCTTCTCTTCGGTCTGGCAGCCCGCCTGCCGTGAGGAGGAGATACCCGACCCCGGCTGCTACTACGAGTACCGCATCGGCGGGCAGTCGATCGTGGTGGTGCGCCAGAAGGATCGCAGCATCAAGGCGTTCTACAACTCATGCGCACACCGCGGGATGAAGATCGTCTGCGGTACCGGCACCGCGACCGAGGGCGACCTGCGGTGCGGATTTCACGGCTGGCGCTACTCGCTGGACGGCCGGTCCTCCTTTGTGCCGTGCCGTGAGGAGTTCGCCCCTCGGCCGCGCGAACAGTGGGGGCTGACGCCGGTCCACGTCGGGAGCTGGGGCGGTTGGGTATTCATCAGCATGGCGGCCGATCCGCCGGACCTGCTCGACTGGCTCGATCCGCTGCCCACCGCACTCGCCCCGTTTCGCCTGCAGGACATGCGATATGGGTGGCGTAAGCGGACGACACTGCCGGCCAACTACAAGACCGTCATCGATGCGTTCATCGAGGGCTACCACACGCCCGGCACGCATCCGCAGACGTTGCGCACCGCCAAGACTCCGCACCCGAGCACCGAGCCCGCCCAACCCCAGGAGTACGTCTACGCGCCCTACACGCCGACAATCGCCTACAAGAACCACTCCCGGTTCATCTACACGCAGCGTCCCGAGACCACCGAACGCGACAAAGGCCGCCAGCAGCAGGCCTCCCGCCCGGAGGTGTTCGCGAACGCGATGCAGTACAACTACCTCGGCGTGAACGCGCTTGTCACCGAGCGCGATTACCGAGCCGCGCAACGGTTGGCGACGATGGAGCCCAGCGAGATTCCGCCGTTCGTCCTCTACCACCAAATGTGCGAGGAACTGGCGCTGGCCGAAGGTATCGACTTTCCGCAAATGTCGATGGAGGAGTATTTCGCGGGCAACGGCGACTGGCACATCTTTCCCACGTTGGTCGTCCTCGTCGAGAAGTCGTGTCTGCTCGGATACCGGATGCTGCCCGACGCGACGGATCCGAACAAGTGCACCTTCGAGATGTTCACGCTCGAACACTTCGCTCCCGGTGAGGTCCCCGACACCAACTGGCAGGAGTTCGAGCGCTGGCAAGATCATGACGGCTGGGGTGAACTGCCGACGCAGGACCTGCAGAACATCGCCGCGATCCACGCGGGCATGCACTCGAACGGCTTCGAGGGGCTCTGGCTGAACACCGCCCAGGAGATGACGATCCGCAACGAGCATGCAATCGCCGATCGGTTCCTCTTCGGCGCCGACGAGCGGTGAGTGCCGGGGCGACGGGGATGAGTGAGGCGATCCCGCAGCGGCCGGTGCCGCTGCTCACCGAGCTGAACCGGCCCTATTGGACGGGCGGCTCCGACGGCACGTGGCGGCTGCAACGCTGCCTCGGCTGCGAGCGCCTGGTCCATCCGCCGGCCCTACGCTGCCCGCACGATCACGGTGTTCTCGAGTACGTGGCGCTCAGCGGCCGGGGACGGGTCGAAACGTGGACCGTCAACGAGCATCCGTTCTTCCCGGGTTTCGCGCCGCCCTACCTGGTGGCGTTCGTGAATCCGATTGAGGACAGCCGCGTTCGGGTGCTGACGAACGTCGTGAACGTGCGGCCGGGAGACGTCTCCGTCGGACTGCCGGTACGCGTCACGTTCGAACGGCACACCGACGGAGACGACGAGGTGTTCATCCCGCTGTTCGAACCGGACCTCTGATGGGTTCACCGCTTGCCGACAGGGTCGTCCTCAGTGGGGTCGGCCAGTCCGAGATCGGTCGGCGGCTGGGCCGAGACCCCCTGCGACTCACCGCGGACGCGTGCCTGGCCGCCGTCGAAGATGCAGGGCTCACCCTCGCCGACATCGACGGGTTGACGACGTATCCGGGTGCGTCCCAGGCCGGTCCGGGGTTCTCGGGGGCGTCGCTGCGCGACATTCACGATGCGCTCGGCGTCAAACCGAATTGGGTAGCCGGAGGGGTCGAGTCTCCGGGCCAGCTGGGCGCCGTGGTCGATGCGATGCTCGCCGTCGCCGGTGGCATGGCCAACCATGTGCTGTGCTGGCGCAGCATCTGGGAGGGCACGGCCCAGGGCGCGGGCCGACGTCAAGGCTACGGCGCGCGGGGTGGTCGGCCGAGCGGGATGATGGCCTGGCAGCTACCCTACGGCGTCACCGCGGCCAATCTGGCTGCAATGCAAGTGCGCGCCAGGATGATTCGATACGGCCTTACGCGCGAACAGCTCGCCTCGATTGCGATCGTCGAGCGCGCCAATGCGCGACGAAATCCGTCGGCGATATACACCGACCCCCTCGACGTTGAGACCTACCTGAATGCGCGGATGGTGTCGGAGCCGCTGTGCATGTACGACTGCGACATCGCCTGCGACGGAGCGACCGCGTTCGTCATCTCGCGGGCCGAGCATGCTCGAGCACTGGACCATCCCGCGGTCACGGTCGAGTCGCTGGACTGCGCTCATCACGACCGCTTCACCTGGGAGGGCGGCGAGGACATCACCCGGATCAGCTCGCGTTGGTCGACCATCTGGGACAGAACGGATTTCACCGTGGCCGATGTCGATTACGCCTCGTTGTACGACGGGTTCAGCGTATTCGTGCTGTGCTGGTTGGAAGATTTCGGCTTCTGCAAGGTGGGAGAATCCGGCGACTTCATTGCCGACCCGGCACGCATCTCGCTCGGCGGTGACCTGCCGATCAACACGGCGGGCGGCCAATTGTCCGGTGGACGGCTGCACGGATTCGGTCACCTGTACGAGGCGTGTTTGCAGATCCGGGCCGAGGCAAGCGGCCGTCAGGTTGACGACGTATCACTGGCAGCGGTCGGGGTCGGGGCTGCCAACAGTGGAACGACAGCCATGCTGCTGCGACGGACGCTGTAGGTGGGCAGAAGATCCCAGCGTGCTTCGAACACCCCGAGCCATTTTCTCGTCAACGTAGAGGAGCCCCTGTGCACATCGACTTACAGACGTGTTTCGAGCTGGAGCAGGCCAAATCGAGATACTGCCGGCTGTTGGACACCAAGGACTGGGCCGGATTGGCTGAGCTGATGACCGACGACATCGTGTTCGATCTAGGCGGCGGCGATGAGGTGCCGCCGATCGTCGGACGCGACGCCACGCTCGAAGCAGTGCAGACGTCTGTGACAGATGCGGTCACGGTTCATCAGGTGCACAGCCCGGAGTTTCACCTCGACGAGGATGAGGCACGCGTGATCTGGGCGGCTCAAGAGCGAGTGAAGTGGAACAACGGGACGGGGCTGACTGCCTACGGTCACTACCATGACCGATGGGTGCGACGCGACGGAGTGTGGCGTATCGCGGAGCTTCGGCTCACCCACCTTCTCATCGACGTCGACTGACGGGTCTCGCTGACGTCAACTGAGGCGGGGATAGGTCATGAGGTCCACCCAATTCTCGGCTATGGCCGTTTTAGCTGACCCACTGGCGTACAAGCTGATTCCGGCGTACGGGTCGAGAAACTTGCCGGTCGCCGGATCGTAGGTCGTCACGGCGGCGCCCGCTTGTGGTTGGGTTGCTCCCGCCAATCCGGCTTCAGCCGGTAACGGGTCGTTCCGGGGAGCGGGCGGCGCTGTGGGACTCGGACCTGCCGGAGCGGGCGGCGCCGACGGCCGGACGTATGGCGGGATCACCTGGTCGGGCGGCGGCTGAAATGGTAGCGGCGGTGGGGGCGGTCCGGGGGTCACCGGCGGGACTTGCGTCGGATACGGCGCGGTCAGTGCCGGCCCCGGCCCGGGCGGCACACCTGGCGGAAGCTGTACGGCAGGAGGACCGGGATCGTAGTCCGCTTGCGGCGGAATGTAGGGATACTTGTTCTGCGGCAGGGTCATCCGAGGATCGGTTACCGGTGTTCCCACGGGCACCGACGGTCCACGCCATGGGTTGCTTCCGACCGGCACATAACCCCGCGGATCGCGGCAGAGCTGCACCGTCGGCGCCCGTTTTCCGGGGAATTCCTGGCAGGGATAGTTGCGTGCGCCGCGAACGACTGTCGGATCGTTGTGCGGGACCTTGCAGTACATGTCTTTGGGGACGTCGCGAAGCGTGGTGTCGGCGGGCGAACGTATTTCGGCCGGGGGCACGAACCCGGTGATACACGGCGGCGGATCACCGAAGTTCAGCTTGAAGTCCGCCTTGGCGCCTTCGTCCGCTGGGTACTGATTGGCGATCGTGATGACTGCCGCGGCAAGGGCAGGCATGATCACCAGAACCTGTTCGATCGACTTGTGATAGATGACGCCAACACGGCCGGCGTTGGCGAGGTTAGCGGCCAGCACCGGAAACGTGGGACGGATACCTTCGAAGAGGGCAGTTGCTTCGCCGGTGGCGCCGGGAGCCGACTGCAGAACGGCGCGTATCTGCGGGTCGGCTTCGCGAAGCTGAGTCGTGAGGCGTGCCAGGCCATCTGCCACCGACCTGATGTTCTGCCCGGACGCACGCTGAGCGTCGAGCAGCGGTTGAGATCGTTCGAGGAGCTCAATTGTCTCACTGGACGTGTTGTCGGCTTCTTCGATCAGCGACCGTGACGATTCGATGAGCCGCGCGAGCTCGGGACCCGACCCGTCGAAAGCGGTGAATGCCTCCCTCAGTACGTCCCGCAACCGGCTTCGATCAAGCGAATCGACCAGGCTTTGCGCCTCGCGCAGCAGGCCGGCGATGTCGCCGCTGATGTGCGTGCGGTCGCGGTCGATGTGCCCATCGTCACCCAGGAAATCCGTGGACGCATTCGGCGGCGGCACCAGATCGACGTACAGCTCGCCGATGGCCGACACGCTCTTGACGTAGGCGTCGACGTCGTCGGGAACTTTCATGGCGTCGTCGATCCGCATCTCGACCAGGACATCGTTGTCGCGGGTCAGCGAGACCGATGTGACCTTGCCGATGGTTGTCCCGCGGTAGGCGACGTTCGCATTCGTATACAGACCGCCGCTGGCCACGAAATTGGCCGTCACGGTGTAGGTTCCGAGGCCGAACGCCTTCGGCAACTGCACGTAGAACACCGCGATCACGAACACACTGACGAGCGCGACCAGAGAGAAGATGGTCAGCTGCAGGCGGACGAGGGGAGTGAGCATCAGGGTTGGCCTGCGAACTGTGGATCGGGAGGATTGAGGGGCGGGATCTTGAACGGATCGGCAGCCTGCCCGGACAACGACGATGTCGCTCCGACGAGGTAATCGGGGACGGAGACGACTTCAGAAAGACGTTTCATGTTGGGATCGAGAGCGCTTGTCGTGAAGAAATTCTCACCCATCCGTCGCACCGTGAGGTCAAACGTGGCGAAGACGTTGAGGAAGTCGCCCCTGACTGCCCGCGGCAGTCCTTCGTTGAGCGGTATCGGAAACGCAGGCAGGATCGGCAACGCGTCGACGAGCGTTTCGGCGTTGTCGCTGAGGGCCTTGACCAAGGCATAAGCGTGGACGAGATCAGCGGCGAAGTCCGCTTTCGTCTGGGCCAAGAGGGGGGCAGAGACGTCCGCGAGCCGCTTCAGAGCCGCAAAGGCATCAACGATGCGGTGGCCATTGTCGTTCAGTACGCGCGTGGCCGACGGAAGTGTCGCCAGTGCGCGCTCGATCTTGTCCCGACCGCCGGCGAGTCGACCTGCTAGGCGATTGACCTTCTCCATCGCCGTTGTGATGTCGTGCGCCTGAGCATTCAAACCTGCGGCCAATTCGGCGAGTCTGGGCAGGAACGCGGCGAACTGACCGGCGCGCCCGGCAATGGCAGCGTACGTCTCATCCGTAATATCCTGCAGCACACCGAGGTTACCGTTGTTGACGACGATGGCCAGGGACGACAGCACATCCTCGGTGCTCGGATAATTGCCGGTGTTTTCAATGCCGATTCGGGAATTCGGGCCCAGGGAGCCGATGGGTCGTTCGGCGACGGGTTCGGCCAATTCCAAATGCCGCGAGCCCAGCAGAGATGTCTGAGCGACGGTCGCAGTGGCGTTGGCGGGCAGATGCACCGAGCCGTCGAGGGACAGCTGCACCAGCGCATAGAACGTGCCGTCGTCACGCTGCACGGGCTTGATACCTGACACACTGCCGACGGTCACGTCGTCCACCTTGACGGGGGAATTCTGTGGCAGCGACGAAATGTCGGGTAGCTCGACCGATACGGTGAACGACCCGTCGCCGTGGCCCGCGGTACCCGGCATGTTCAGTGAGTTCAACCCATTGAATTGGCATGCCGAAACCACCACTGCGAGTGACCCGATCGCCGTGGCTCGCCGCGCCCATCTGTGAAGGTGTCGGTTGATCATCTGCCGGCTCCCGCCTGTCCGTCGGGCTGGTGGGGCGCGGTTGGCGCGTCCGGCACCATGAGCGAACTCAGATCGGCGTCGGGCGGTATTGATGGCGGAGTCACCCCGGGCAGCGGGTGCCATTGCAGTTGTGCAATCGGCGTCTGCGCTTTGGCTTCCGTCTGCGGTGTGTCATAGATGATCTGTCCCTTGTACGCCGTGATGCTGGTTATCGGGCGAAACAGGAACGGCGGATAGTTCATCTGGAGCCGCTTGACCACCGGCGCCATCCGCTGACGGCAGATCTCCGCGCGTTTGTAATTCTCTGGTGTCTCCGCGGTCTCGAACATTCCCGCGCACATCAGTTGTACCGGGTTTCCGAAATTGGGCAACGTCACGATTCCTGCCAACGACGCCTGGGCCGGATTGTAGATGTTGTAGAAGTTGGCCAGCGCCGTCGGCGCCAGGTGCAGAACTTGTTCGATATCGTCGCTGCGTTCGTTCAGCAGACTGGTGAAGTCGGCGAGTCGGTCGATCTGGCCGATCAATGCGTCGTTGTTGTCGCTGAGCAGGCCCCGGACGTCGGAGAGTGCATTGTTCAGCGCGGCCAGCGCTTGATCGATGTCGAGGGAACTGTCCGCGAGCACCTGAGACACTGAAGCGACGTGAGATGTGAACGCCACGATCTGTTCGTTGCTCTCGGCCAGGGCGTTCACCACGATGTGCAGGTTCTTCACGGTGTCGAAGATGTCGGCACGCGAATCGCCGAGACGCCCTGCCACTTGCGATAGTTCACGGACTGCACTTCTGAATGACTCACCGGAACCGTCGAAAGTGTCTGCGGCTTGGTTGATCAACTCGCTCAGTGGCCCCTGCACCGAGCCTGGTCTGGGCCCAAGCTGCGCGGACAACTTGGTCAGTTCGTCCTTGACCTGATCCCATTCGATCGGTACCGCGGTCCGATCGAGTCCAACGATTGCGTTGTCGGACAGCGTCGGGCCGCCGTCGTAGATCGGCGCGAATTCCACGAACCGAGCGGAGACCAGATTCGGCGAAACGATGAGCGCGGCGGCATCGGCCGGAATGGGGACTCCCGCCTCGACACTCATCGCCACCCTGGTGTGCTCTGGGCCTGGTTCGATTCCGGTGATCCGACCGACGGTGACTCCGGCAACCTTCACTTCGTCGCCGACATACAGACCCACCGCCGAGGAGAACAAACCCGTGATGCTGCGCTGCTGCGCGCGCGGCCATACTGTGTACACCCCTGCAATGAGTGTCACGGTCAGCACCGCGGCGAGCACAGCCCTGGGCCATCGTCGGGGCTGGGCGAGTCCGAGCGCGGTCATGGCGTTTTCGGCCTGATCACGAGTCGCTCCCGAATGAATCCGCGGAGCATGTCGGCCAGACTGTCGGGCAGCTTGCCCGGCTGGAAGTAGGTGTCCAACAGCACGCCGGCGACGGCAGGAGTCGGCACACCCCAGACGTTGACGGAAAAGCCCGGGCCGGACCCCACAACTTCACCCAGTGTCGTGGAGAAGGCAGGGAGCCGCTTGAGCGCCTCGTCGAGATGGGCGCGGCGGGAGTTCAGATTTTCGAGCACGAGGTTGAGCTTGACCAGCGCGGGACCGAATTCACGACGGTTGTCGGCGACGAACCCCGATATTTGCCGCGACACATCGCCGATTCCCGCGACGAGAGAGGCGAGCGCGGTGCGCTGTGCACTGAGCTCGGCGAACAGCGCGTTACCGTCGGTGATCAGCTGATTCAGTTGACGGGAGCGAGTGGCCAGGATGGCCGACAGCGACTTCGCGTGAGCCAGTAAATCGGCGAGATCCTCGTCGCGGGCGTTGATGCTGCGGGAAAGCGCGGTCACGCCGTCGAGTGCGCTACGCAGTTGGGGGGTGGCCTCACGCATCGTGGCGGTCAGAGTTTGCAGCGCGGTTTCGAAGGTGTCGGTGTCCAACTCGGCTGCGGAATTTCCCAGATCCTGTAACGCGTCGGGCAAGGTGTACGGGGTTGTCGTGCGTCCGAGCGGCACGGTGTCGACCGACCCTGCACCACCCGGGGTGACCGCCAGGATCCGTTGGCCGAGAACGGTGTCGGTCTTGATCGCCACCAGCGTCTGGTCGCCGAGGCGCAGATCGCGGTCGACGGTGAAAATCACCTTTGCGGCGCGGGCGCTCACGTCGAGGTCGACCGAGTTCACTTTGCCGACGTTGTAACCGTAGATCTGCACATCGCTGCCGCTGGTGACTCCGGCGGCGTTGGTGAAGTAAGCGGTGTAGACCTTTCCCTGCGGCATGAAGGGCAGTGTGGAGTAACCGAATGAAACGAGCACCAGCAGGATGACGAGAATGATCCCGAAGATGCCTGTGCGTAGGGGGTTTCGGCGACCCCGCTCCTCAACCGTCATCGGAGCACCGTCCCTTTGACGAATCCGTCGGCCCGAGAAGCGGAATCAAGATGTCGCTCCCTGCGGGACCGTTTATCTTGATCTTCACCGCGCAGAAGAAGATGTTGAAGAAAGCGCCGTATTGACCGAGCGCGCTGAGTCGCAGGTAGTTTTCGGCTAGGGGTTCGATCACGGCGTTGACCTCGTCTTTCCGGTCATCGAGAACGGTCGCCAGGGGGCGCGCATTTTCGATCACCCCCTGCAGCGGACGTCGCGACGAGGTCAACAGATCGGTGAGGTCGGCCTGCGCGGAGGCGAGCGGCTGGATCGCCCCGGCAATCGGGGCCCGACCCTCCGATAGGGTTGTGGTCAGTTGCTGCAGGTGATCGATACTCGTGTCCAGTTGTGCCCCTTCGTCATCGATCGATGTGAGGACGGTGTTGAGATCGTCGATGACTTCGCCGATCAACTGGTCGCGTCCCGCCAGCGTTCGGGTGAAGGAGTCGGTATCGGACAGGACCTTGGCCAAAGTGCCGCCGTTGCCTTGGAGTAGTTCGATGATCGCGTTGCTGACCTCGTTGACCTTGCTCGCGTCGAGGCCTTTGAGGACCGGGCGCAAACCGCCCAGCAGAGCGTCGAGATCCACTGCCGGTACGGTGTGCGAGCGCGGTATGGTACCGCCGGGCGCCAGCGGCCGTAGTTCCCCTGAGCCAGTGCTGATTTCGAGGTAGCGGTTGCCGACCAGGTCCTCATATCGAATCGCCGCGCGGGTCGAGCTGTAGATCCGATACTCCTTGTCGATCTCGAACTCGACGTCGACATGGTCGCCGTTGATGGCGATGTCGGTGACGGACCCGACGGGGATGCCTGCGACACGTACGTCTTGGCCGGGCTTCAGGCGTGAGACGGAGTCGAACTCTGCACGGTAGGACACCGCTGAACCGAAACGGAACTTTCCGAAGGTCACGACAAGAAGGCCGAGGACGAGCAGCATCACAACGGTGAAGGCTGCAACCTTCATGCCGAGTCGGTCCTTGGGCATCAGTAATCGTCTCGCTCGGCATAGGCGCCGTTGAACAGAAACTGGAAGGTTGACAGCGGATCGAATTGCAGTTCGGTGTTGGGCTGGTAGGGAATGTATGCGTTGTCCGTCACCAGGAACTGCGGCCGAAACCACGATCCGTTCTTCATCTTTCCTGGCAGATTCGGCAGTCCCCGACAATTGGGGCCGCCGGATGCGTTGACGATGGGAAGGCTTTCGGGGTAGGTGTACGGCGCGACGCCGGGGATGAAGAAGGCGTTCATGAAGACCCCGGGCACAGTGCCGCCCCAAGCGGGGGCGAATTCCTTGAGCGTGGTCGCCAAACCGGCGAGCAGGCAACCCAATTGGGGGGAGTAGTCGCCCAGGACCTTCAATGGGGCCCGCAACCGCTGAATCGCGGCGATCAAGTCGCGCTGGGAGGGCTCGAGCACGTCCGATGCGGTGTTCCCCAGCCCGACCGCCGCCATCAACGTCGTAGCCAGGTTCTCCTGCTGGTCGACAATGGTCGTGCTGATCGAATCGGTGTTGTCGAACAAGGTCAGTAGGTCCGGCGTCGCTTCTGCGTAGATATCGGCGACTTCGCCCACCTTTTGGATTCCCGACTGGAGCGTGGGCAGGTGCGGGTTGAACGTTCCCATGTAGTCGGTGAACGTCGAGATCGTGGTCCCGATGTCCCTCCCGTTTCCGCGCAACCCTTCGCCGATTGCAGTCATGGTGGCGTTCAGCTCCACCGGATCGATCTTCTTCAGAGTGTTGACAAGCGTTTCGAAGAGCGTGTTGGCTTCCACGGCGACCTCGGCGGCATGCAGATGTGAGTTGGCCGCGAGTGCGCTCTTGTCGGGAATCGTCGGGCTGAGGAACTCAACGGATTTCGCGCCGAACACGGTGTTGCTGGCGATACGGACGGTGACGTTGGAAGGGATGTAGTTCATCTGATCGCGGCGGATCTCCAGTGTCAGTTCCGCCTGTGCCCCGTCGTATTCGATCGAGGACACTTTGCCGACTTCGACTCCCAGGTACTTGACCTTGGCGTCCCGGTCCATCACGAGACCGGCCCGCGCCGAGGTCACTGTGACGGTGTCGACGGGAATGAACGCCCCCGAGTAAGCAAGGTAGGTCAGCGATGAGATCACTGCGAACACCGCGGCCATGATGAGCGCCGCTATCCGCAGCGCTCTCTTGCGGTGGATCTTGATCAACGCCCTGCATCCTGCGCGGGATTCGGCGGGAGTTGAACCGTGATCATCGGACTGCCAGTTCCAGACGTTCCAATCTGCGGACCAAGATGCTGGTCAGCCAGTCACCCACGTCGACAGCCTCGATCCATTCGGTCCGTTCTAGCAGCATGCGCAGGACGATCCGGGCCTCAAGCCGGGCAAGCGCTGCGCCTACACAGAAATGAGCCCCCTTGCCGAACGTGACGTGGCCCTTGCCGCTGCCGCGGTCGAGCCGGAACTCGTGCGGTGAATCGAATTGTGCGGCATCGCGATTGGCGGCGCCCCACAACAGCAGCAGATGTGAGTTGGCGGGGAGGTCGACCCCGCCCAGCGTGGTGTCGTGCAGGACGTGGCGGTAGTGGCCGCGGAATGGAGGCTCGTATCGCAGCGTCTCCTCGATGAAGGGGACCAGGAGGTCACGATCGTCGCGGACCTGTTTCTGAATGTCGGGTTGGCTGACGAGAACCCATGCGGCGCTGCCGAGCAGCGAGGCTGTGGATTCCCCGGCGGCGCTGAAGAGCGTGAGCATGATACTCAAGGCGACCGGCTGTTCCACCTCGCCGGAAGCGCAGCGCGCAGCGAGATCGCTGATCAGTCCCGGTTGTGGATCCCTGCCCGCCGCATCGAAGTGTTCCAGCACATAGCCGCCCAGTTCCATTGCCGCCAGACCGGCGGCTTCGAGTTGCTCCGGGGTGACGATCCCGTCGAGCAACGTGGTGGTGGCGTATCCCAGCCTGATGAGTTTGTCCACATCGTCGTGGGGCAAGCCGAGCAGTTGGGCGACCACCTTCATCGGGAGACGGTTGGCGATGGCGCTCATCCATTCGATTCGTCCGTCGTCCACCGACTCCGTCCACAGCTGGTGCGTAGTCTCCTCCGCGAACTCCTCGATCACCTGGACTCGTCTAGCCGACAGGTGCGGCAACAGAATCTTGCGATGCACGGCGTGTGCGGGGTCGTCTGCGGTGGCGAGCGCGTGCGCCGGGTCGCCGAGCGGCATCATCGGAAACGGGTTGACCGCGCCGCTGTGGTCGTAGACCACGGTTGCGGTGAGATTTGAGGAGAAATCCTGCACCCGGTTGGTCGCCTCGACGAGCGCGTCCCAGCCGCAGACCGCGTAGAAATCGGACTCGCCGATGCGGTGCACCGGTGCTTCTGACCGCATCTGCTCGTAGAGCGGGTACGGGTCCTGGATGGCGGCATTTCCGAAGAATTGAGCAGGGTCATCCAAGATCGCCATGGTCCTAGCGTTCGTCTTGTGGCCGAGGCCGTCAACGGCGCCGGCCGAAGTTGACACGCTCCTCGTGGCGCGGTCGGGCAAGGCCTTCTCACGAACGCCTCCTCACCAGCGGCGTTTCGTGAGAGAATCGGCGCTGTTCTTCTCATCCTGAGAGACTGAACCTTCAAGCCTGTCGGCGAGCAGGAGATGCGTGCGGTGGCTGGTACCGATTGGCTGGTCGGTCGAGATCGCGGTTCCGAGGCGAGCAGACGGATACACGCCGCCGCCGCCGACCTGATCGCCCGTAAGGGGTGGGAGGCGTTCACCATCGACACGCTGGCTGCGCAGGTGCACTGCTCGCCCGCCACGATTTACCGGCACGCCGGCGGCAAGACCGCGATCCGCGACGCCGTCGTGGCGATCCACGCGGCCCGCACGGTCGAAACCGTGCGCGAAGCCATCCGCGGACTCACCGGCGCGGAGCGGGTGGTGGAGGCGACGGCGTTGGCGTTGCGGCGCGCCCGGTCCGACCCGTTGACCAAAGCCCTCCGCTCCGCCCATCCGCTCGTCGAAAGCGACTGGCTTCCCATGTCTGAGGCCGTCGCGCAGTTCGCTGCCGAGATGATCGGACAAAAGGAGTCCGACACCCTCGCGCAGCAATGGCTGATTCGCGTCTTCTTGGCACTCTTGACCTGGCCCATGAAGGATCCCGACGCCGAGTACCGGATGCTGCAGCGATTCCTCGGTCCGCCCTACCGTCAAGACGCCCGGCAGGACTGACCCGAAAGTTGAGGTACGCGGCCGGCGGCTGGTTGCCACCGCGTGCGCGGTGTCGCCCTGCCAATTTGGCCGTTTCGACCGGCACCCCCTGCGTGTGGACATAGGCTTTGCGCGTCCAGCCCGAGGCGACTGTCCGATCGTGATGTCTCCCAGGGATTTCCGATTCAATCGCGCGACCGCAAGGTCAAGCCTGACGGCTACCGGGTCGGCGACGTCGGCGCACAAGGGAGGCTCGCAACGTTGTCGACGAAGGCGATGGCCAAGCGGTGACCCACGAACTAGGGCGTCTGCTCGGGAAGTCCGCCGTGATCACCGGGGCGGCGTTCGGCATCGGCCGGGCGACGGCGGTGCGCTTCGCGGGCGAGGGAGCCCGGTTGGTCGTGACCGATATTCAAAGCGAGCCACTGCGTGCGCTGGCCGACGAATTGCGAGAGACCGGGACGGAAGTCGAGACGGTCGTCGGTGACGTCTCGGTCGCCGACGATGCGAAGCGGATGGTCACGGCTGCTGTCGACCGCTACGGACGGCTCGACGTGCTGGTCGCCAACGCCGGAATCATTCCGCTCGGCGACGCGCTGGAGGTCTCCGCCTCCGACTGGGAGGAGGTCATGGCCATCGACGGGCGTGGGATGTTCCTGACGTGCAAATTCGCGATCGAGGCGATGTTGTCCACCGGGGGCGGCGCCATCGTCTGCCTCTCCTCGATCTCCGGACTGGCAGGGCAGAAGCGGCAGGCGGCCTACGGGCCCGCCAAGTTCATCGCCACCGGCCTGACCAAGCATCTGGCGGTCGAGTGGGCCGACCGGGGGATCAGAGTCAATGCCGTTGCGCCCGGGACGATTCGAACCGAGCGAGTCAAGCAGCTTCCGAATGAGCCGGGTGGCTCGGAGTATCTGGCGGCGATCGAGCGCATGCACCCGATCGGCCGTATCGGCGAGCCCGCCGAAGTCGCCAGCGCCATCGCCTTCCTCGCCTCCGACGACGCCTCGTTCATCACCGGTGCCGTGCTACCCGTCGATGGGGGCTACCTAGCGCAATAGTGGTCGCCACTCCGCCCCGCGCATCGATAGAGAAGGCGCCTGTGCTCGAGCAAAGGAGCTCCGAGGATGAAAGCGACACGAACCGGTTCCGGCGGCCCACCCTTGGTCTTCGTGCACGGACTTGCCTGCGATGCCACGGACTGGCAGGCCCAGGTCGACTGGTTCGAGGAAAGGACCACCGTCGTCGCATGTGAGCTGCCGGGGCACGGTTCGGTATCGGGCGCACCGGCGGACTGCACCGTCGAGACGTATGGCGCTGCGGTAGCCCAATCCTTGTTGGAGATGTCGCTGCCACCGGCGATCGTCGTGGGCCACAGCATGGGTTGTCGCGTCGCCCTTCAGGCGTACCGGACACAGCCCGGCGCCGTGGCCGGGCTCGTACTCGTCGACGGCAGCCGGATCGCCGAGGGAGATCCCGCAGTCGCCGAGCGGGCCATGTCCGATGAACTCACCGGGGATGGCTACGGGCGATTCATGAAGCGGTTTTTCGAATCGATGTTCGTCGCGTCGAGCGATCCCGTTCTGGCGAACCGGATCGTCGATCGAGGGGTCGGCTTTCCCGCGCCGTTGGGCAGGAATCTGCTGACAAGTCTGGCCGGTTGGGACGCCGGGGAGGTGGAGAGTGCACTCGACTCTGTGCGCGTCCCGCTGCTCGCGATTCAAAGCACGACGCTCGACGCGGCGCGCGAGCGTGTCTCGCTCGAATCGGGACAGAGTTCAGCCTGGATTGACCTGGTGCTCGATCATGTGCCACAGGCCACCGTCGCGATGTTGCCGGGGCTGGGCCACTTCCCGCAGCTCGAACAGGCCGAGGAGATCACCGCGCTGATTGCCGACTTCTCCGACGCCATCTCAGTGTCGCCGAAATGACTGTCGGTAGTTACCCGAGCCGCCAGTCACAATGCCAGCGTTCCTTGAAATCCCGAATACTTTGTCCTCCGGCGCGACCCAAGAGGGGATCCAGCATCGCGCGTTGCTACCACGTCAACCAGCGTAGGTCAGCACGCGTCCGGGTCGCAGAGCGCGTGCGCGCGACGCGTCCGGCCCCGGCGAGCGCGACGCCAAGGCAGTGGCAGCGAATCGCAGGAATCGAGATCGGGATGCAGGTAACTGTCGCGACTGTGCGGCCCACTTGTTAACCATGACCAGGATGGAGCGAAAGCCGCCGACGCCGAACGGGTTCGAGCGCAGCAGTTCCCTCAGGGGCAGGGGCGGAGGCGCAGCCCTTCTTTGAACGCGATCCGAGCGCGGCCGGCGGGTTACGGCAAACCGACCGGAGTTTGCTCACGCGGAACTCGCACGGTTTCGCATTGAGTATGTGGCTGAAGCATTTTCGCGCGATGGCTGCACATTCAGCCGCAATTCATGCATACCCCCTCGCCGTGCACACATTGGGTCTAGCGTTATCGAGTCGGGGATGCAGCGCAACCACGAGTCGTCACTTGGCTCACGGGGGTGGTGATGACCAACCAGAAGCTCATCTTGCGGGGTCGTCTGAAGTCGCCAACGGGTGGAAGCCTGCCGGCCGGCTACCGCGCAGTCGCGAACTTCATACAGAACTTCGCAGTTGACCCCGACGACGCTGCAAGCGTTGTCCCGGTGCCGGTCTCGCGGAGTGCCGATGCAGACAGCGGCGGTGTGTTCGCCGTTGAATTAGCCCCCGAAGACGAGATTCAGGGACCGATCAACCTCACTGCGCTTGCGCCCGACGGCACCACCGCGGGACGCACCACGGTCGAGCTGACCGCGGTCGCGCAGGAGATCTCGCTCGATATCAGTGAACTGAAACCGTTCGTACTGACGCCCACCGACGACCCCACTCTCGGTCGTCCCGTGAACCTGACAGGCCGAGTGATGGGCCCCGCGGGACAGCCCGCGCCCGCAGCTGTGCCCGTCATCATCTGGGGCATCAGCGATACCGACGGGCAGAGCTCCGATGCCAGGCCACTGGTTGTCACCCAGACACAAAAGGAGGGCTACTTCTCCGGAGAGTGGCCTTCGACGACATTGATGTCGGCGTTCGGCACCGTCTCCGGTGGCGCGCCGATTCCAGTCCCGTTGGACCCTCAGAAGCGGTTGCCGCGTCGCGTCATTCTCCTTACCGCCCTTGACGTCCGGCCGCCCGAAGCGGATCCGTGTTCGTGTCACGCACTGCCGCCTCGCACGCCGGACGCCATCGATTTGGTGAGCAATCCCGCCGCGTTCTCCACCGACCTCGGCGGTGGGCGCTGCGTGAACCTCAACACGCCCAATCGAGTGCTCGAGGAGTTCTCGTACTTCAAGGTCGTGCGGACGACGCAGCCAGAGATCAAGGGCCTGACACCGACCCGCCCGCCGTTCTTGCCGCCCCGCGTGGTCGCAGAGCTCGTCGATCTCGCTGCCGAACCGGTGCAACTCAACGAAGAACCCGCCATTCCTCGTGAAATGACTGCCTCCGCTGCGACGAAGCTGACGCTCGATGCGGCGGTGACAAAGCAAACCCTCGGATATCCCGAGAACGTGACGGCGCGGGCCCTGGCCAATGTGGGCCTATTTAGTGAATTCAAGCAGCTGGCCGAGCTGGTCCGGGCCATCGCCTGTCCGGTGCCCGGCCGGGACGCGAATCTGGGTGTAGCGATCGACTGGGACAACTCGTCGCTGCCCTGGCAGGCGACCACGGTGGCGCACGGACATCTGCTGCATTTCAAGCAAACGTGGCGCGCGGACGGCTACTCGATGGGTGATCTGCTGTACTCGCTGCCGCTGGCGCCGTGTCAGAAGAAAGAGATCGCCGTCATCGACTGGGAGCGGCAAGAAACCGCGGCTCGCGAGGAGCTGCTCGAGGAAGAGGAGACGCTGTCTTCACTGCTCAGCCGTGATCGCGACGTCGCTGAAATAGTCGCGTCATCGCTGGACCAAGGCCAGCGAGGCGGCTCGTCGACCACGGTCTGGGGCGCCGGCGGCGGGGCGGGGGCCGGATTCATCGGGTCGGGATTCGGGATCTTCGCGGGTGCGGCAGGCGGGGGTGGCGGCGCCAGCTCGACCGCGTGGTCGGACTCGTCGCGAAGCCTGAGTGCCAGTTCGCTGCAACAGATCCGGGATCAGACTATCCAGGCCGCCAGTGCCATTCGGGATCAGCGGGCCACGGTGGTTCAAACGTCGAGCCAAGGCGAGACGATGACCGTCGAGACCGAAGTCGTCGCGAATCACAATCATTGCCACGCCATTACCGTCGAGTACTTCGAAGTCCTTCGTCACTTCCAGTTGACGCATGAGCTCGTGGATGTGCAGGAGTGCCTCCTCATCCCGTTGCTGATGACGTATTTCGACGAGGATAAAGCGCTGCGATGGCGAGAGGTTCTGGAAGGTGAATTGCTGGACGCCTCCCTGGGTGGCGCGTTCGACTCCGCGCAGCGAGTGCGCAACAGCTGGTTGAACAGCGACACCCCGCAGAACCGCTACAGCGAAGAGAGCCCGGAGGCGTTGGAGGGCGAGCTTCGAATCAGCTTCATCCTCCCGCGCCCCCGCGACGACGACGAAGCAAAGTTCGTCCCGAACAACTGGGGTCCGTATCAGTCGTACCTGTGGTCGAGTGCCTTCGAGTGGTGGGTGGCGAAACTGGAGCGGCTCGCGATCGCAGAACGGGATCGGGTTTTCCGCGAGGAGGCCGCGCCACGCATCGCCGAAAACATGATTCAGAACCTGCGATTCGCATACATCACGTCCTCCGGGGCCGAGATCGAGATCAGCTTGGACGCGACACTCGTCTCGCGGTACGCCGAGGGCGCGCCGCTCTACGTCAGCATCAGACCCGCGGGCGGGTTGCCGTCGATTCCGCGGGAAGACATCGCCCGATTCAAAATTTGGTTCGAGGGCGAGCTCCCACCGGATGCCCGCATTTTGGTCGAGAGCGGCGCCGTCCGATACCGCACCCCACACCTGACGCATTTCCTCTTCGACGCACCGCGCATCCTGAATGACCTCGTCAACGACGACGCGGTCGTGGTCGCCACACCGCTGTCACGCCAGGAACTGCGCAGCCCGAGGGAAGAGGATCGACAGCGCAGCCGCGAACTCATCGCACATCTGAACAAACATCTGGAGTTGTTCCACCAGATCATCTTTCGGAGTTTTCATCCGAATCACCGATACATGCTGCTCGACGGCTTCGAGGTGCCGGACGGCAGCGGACGGAGTCTCGCCAGCGTCCTGGAGAACCGACTGATCGGCATTGTCGGCAACAGTCTGGTGATGCCGGTGGCGCGTGGACACCATCTCGATCCGATCTTCAACCAAGACGCCGAACGTCCGATCGACCTGTTGGCGCATTACGCACCAACCGAACCCGTGCCGGCGATGCGAGTGAGCGTTCCCACTCGCGGTGTTTACGCCGAGGCTGTCATGGGCGAGTGCAATGCCTGCGAGAAGAAGGACGACACCGTTTTCTGGCGATGGCAGGAGGCCCCGTGCCCTGATGAACCGACACCTATTCAGCCCGTGTCGACCGCCAGTCGCGCCACCGCGCCCCCAGACGTCACACCGACGCCGCTGCCCGAACCGGTCATCAACATCCAGAACGCCCCCGCCATCCCCGACCCCACAGGTCTGGGCCAGGCGCTCGACATTCTCGGACGCGCCGATCTGTTCAAGGACATCACTGGCTTGGAAGGCAATCAACGCAACGCCCTCGCCGCGCTGCAGGGTGCCATGAACACCGCGAAGTTCTTCGGCGGGAAGGCCGCAGACTTCGCGATGCAGCAGGAGACCAGCAAGAACATCGACCGCACCCTGGAAAACATCGATCAGGCGCGAGCGGCCAAGCTCATCACCGACGAACAGGCCCGCGCGATCACTCGGAGCGCTCTTCAGTCGATGGTGGGTCAATCCCGGCCGCCTGCGCAGGCTCCGCAGGACGCCCCTGCGATCCAGAAGGCCATCGACGCCGCTTCGCAGGGCGCACAGGGGGAGATCACGGTCACGACGCCGGGCGAATCGGTGCAGGCGAGCTTCGAGGATCCCGAACCCGGTGTGGAACAGGAAGGGGCCACGGGCGGGGCGTTCGTCCCACAGTTCGAGAACTTCTCCAGCTGGGCATCGATCGGCCTGTCCACCGGTGGCCAGGTCAGCCCGGTCAGCGGGTCTCCCGGGCACACGGAGTTCGTCGAACCGGCGCCGTCGACGGCCCGTTCGCTGCTCGACGGCTTGGTGACCACCAGGCCTGGCTTTGTTCAGATAGGAGCAAACCTGGTCCCGGCCACTTACCACCAGCTCTGGGGTCGGTCCGTGCTCGATGACGGCGTCTACGCACGGGTGGACCCGAGTGACGCCACCAAATTCCAGATTCGGCTGGCCGGCCGCATCTGCTACCCCGCGGATCCGAAGCAGCCGAATCGGGTCGCGGGCAAGAAGCCGGTCCCGGTCGTGGCCATTCTCCATGGCTTCTCCGGGCAAGCCCTCGATTTCCAAGGCTGGGCTCAGACGGGTCAGACCCAGATGCCCGATGGTTCCATCAAAGTAGAGGCCCGAGCCAGCACCATCACGCAGCCGATGCCGAGTCATCACGGCTTCGAGTATCTGCAAAAGGAATTGGCGAAGTACGGCATCGCGTCGATCAGCGTCGACAACACCATGCATGACTTGCTGAACAATTTCCTCGATGCCCGCGCGGTCGGCTTCCTGGCAACCCTCGATGAGTGGAAGAAGAAGGTCGACGGCGATGCCAAGAATCCATGCCATGGCATGGTCGACTTCGACAACGTGGGCTTCCTCGGCCATTCCCGCGGCGGTGACGCTGTGGTGCGCGCAACAAAACTGAACAAGACCCGCGCCACCTCGACATCTGGACCGCGGCGCTTCGGCGTGAGCGCAGTATGTTCCCTGGCGCCAAGCGATTTCACAGGCTCATCCACGGACAGTGCGATGATCCTGTTCAACAATGACCAACCGGTCAACCCGCTCATGCTGTCGTACCTGGTGGTCTATGGCTCACTGGACGGCGACATCCTCGGCAACAGTGAGGGCGGCGTCGGCCCCCACAGCACCCTGGCGGGAACCGGATTCCGCCTCTACGATCGCGCCAACTGCCGAAAGATGATGGTGTTCGCGAAAGGTGCCTGCCACAACCGATTCAATACCAATTGGGGCACCGAACCTCGCGTGATAGCAAGCGATCCAAACCTTCTCGGTGATGCGAAACACCAGGAACTTGCGAACTTCTACATCGGTGGATTCTTCAGGTTCACGCTCGGCGGAGACACAGCGCTCTACCGTCGGTTCACACGCGACGCCAAGCCGCCATCCGGCCTGACGGTCGCGCTCCAATACTCCCACGCGCAAGAGAGAATGATCGACAACTTCGAGGGTCCACAGAACCAGACCGGGGTCGCACGCACCCTTGCGATCGGCACCGTTGGGCCCCTCAAGGACCTCGCCGTACAGCTTCCCGGGACGACATCGGCCACTCCCCAGGGCGCGCACGTACCGCATGCCACTGGCGTGGTCCGTGCCGATGTCACGCAAGCGACCTCGTCGTCACTGTGGTTTACCGATCCGCTGCCGGATCCGATGGGAGACAAATCCGACTGGTCCACCTTCACGTTCCTGGTGTTCCGGTGGGGCCAGTGGTACGACGTGCGCACGGATACGATTCCGGGTGCGCCTGCCCATCTGCGAGTCATTCTCAGGGACTTCGACAACAAAGAGGCCGTCGTGAAGGAAAACGAGTTCTTTCCCCCCGGCGGCCCGGGGAAGCCGTTCGTCCACAAGTATCTCGATGACAGCGGACTTCCCACGCTGTCGACGCTTCTGCGCATGGACACGGTCCGAATCCAACTCGCGCTGTTCAAAAAGCGAGGTGTCAACTTGCAGAAGGTCCGAGAGGTCAGGTTCGAGGTCGACAAGACCGATAGGACCCACCTCTATATCGATTCGCTCGAGATCTCGCAATGAGGTGACGAAATGCAGGTGCACAGAGGTCATTTCGAAGAGCTGGAGTCAGGCGCTGTTCCTGGCTTCGTGATGAAGGTGTATGTCGAGGGGGAGAACTTCGAGGGTCGGGCCGTGCCGTTGCAGGCCCGTGTGGGCGACCAGCGGGTCGACCAGCTCTTCATCGCTCCAGACGGCTCTGGCTTTGCCGGACTGCTCGCGGAGACACCGAATGACGGCGACCGGGTGTTCGTGAGATACGCGGACGAAACGGAATTGGCGACACCGATTGTATTCGGCCCGCAGGTGGTCGGCTGATGGTGACGCTGAAGGGAAAACTGACCGGACCCGACGAGACCGACTTCACCCGCTTCGGCCTAACGGTCATATGCCAACGGGTCATCGTGCCGGCTCGACGAGGGGACGAAGGCCTGCTGTCGCCGGTGTCCGTCACCGCCCGGCCTGAGGCGGACGGAGTCTTCGCCGTCGACTTGGGGACGGACGAAGAGATAATGGGCCCGTTCGAACTCATCGTGACCTCGCCGGCAGGAACCGCCGTCGCCGAACGCACAGTTGCGGCGAGCGACATCGGACAACCGGTGACGATTGCCGTCACGCCGGTGTCGCCTGTCACGCTTCCTGAAGGTCGTGACCCTTTCGAAGGTATTCGGACCAGGATCGCGGGCCGCGTACTGCGCACCACCGGCGACCCCGCGGCCGCCGGACTCCCCGTCGTCATATGGGGCTCGGCAGATACGAACGACACACCGAGGGCACTGGTGACGGCCACTACCGTTACCGCCGGCTATTTTTCGGCGGATTGGCCCGCCGATCGGCTCGTGCAGGCGTTCGCGACGGTATCCGGCTTGGATGCCGGTGCTGTCACGCTCGAGAGCGAGCGGCTGCCTCTACGCGTCGTCCTCGTGCTCGACCTGCCCGTAACCGAAGACCCGCAGACCCCCGACTGCGATTGCGAGACCGCGCCACCGCGCACGCCCGACCAGGAAGACCTCGTCGCCAATCCGGAAGCCTTCTCCACTGACCTCGGCGGGAAGTGTGTCGACTTCACCACGCCGAATCGCGTCCTCGAGGAGTTCTCGTTCTTCGCGGTGGTTCGCACGACACAACCCGACGTCAAGGGCCTCACGATGGACCCGCCGAAGGTGCTACCCAAACCGATCGTCAGGAAGCTCCTGGACGTCGCGAACAGGGCCGAACTCCTCCAGGCGGAAGCCGAGCCCATGCGGGGCAGCGAAACGCGGCCGGCCGGTACGCGGGCGCGGGACTCGAGAGCGGAGCCGGCGAGGGCGGCGAGGGCCGAGGCATTGGCTGATGCCAACCTCACACCACGGGTGGTTTCGGAGATGCTCGCGGGACCAAGCCTTTTCACGTCCGGCCAGGTTGCGCAGGCGGAACGCGTGTCCAAGTTCCAGACGGCTTCGAACCTGATAAACGGCGCTCTGTTCGCAGGGGCGCCGCGCGGCCCCGTGACAGCCGGCAACGCAATCGACTGGGATAGCACCGCAACGACATACCAGGCCATCTCTGTCGCCCACGGCCATCTGCTGACTCTCAAGCAGATATGGCGGGCCGATGGCTATTCGCTCGGTGACCTGTTGTATTCGCTTCCGTTGGCGCCGTGCCAGAAGAAACAGGTCGCGGTCATCGACTGGGACCGCCGCGCGGTCACCGCACGGATGGAATCGCGCACCGTCGCGGAGAGCCTTCAGGCGACGATCTCGCGCGATCGGGACGTCAGCGAAATCATCAGCACCACCTTGACCGAGTCGATGCGAGGCGGGTCGAAGGCCAAGACGTGGGCTGCCGGCGGTGGATTCGGCGCATTCATCGGCCCGTTGGTCATCGGCGGGGGCGGCGGGGCGAGCGGGGCGAGCTCCACGGCTTGGCAGAACTCGGCCAGGCACGTTGCGGGGTCCAGTCTGCAGCAGGTCAGAGACCGTACCCTTCAGGCCGCGAGTTCTACACGCAGCCAACGCAGTACCATCGTTCAGACCGTGCGGCAGGGCGAGACGATGCGCGTCCAAACGGAGGTCGTAGCGAACCACAATCACTGTCACGCGGTGACCATGGAGTACTTCGAAGTGTTGCGACACTTTCAAGTCTCACACGAACTCGCCGACGTCCAGGAATGTCTCTTCGTTCCGATGGCCGTCAGCCACTTCAACGGCGACCGTGCGCTGCGCTGGCGCGAATCGCTGTTGGCCGCGCTACGCCGCGCCGAGCTCGCCGGTGGCTTCGACTCGCTCGAGCGTGTGCAGTCGAACTGGGCCAACGCTGACTACCCACCGGCACGCTACGCCGACGAGGAGGTGCGCTATCTCGACGGCGAGTTCTACATCTCCTTCGACCTCCCGCGCCCGGCAGACACCGCGGACACGCAGCAGTTCGACGCCGCGCAGTGGGTGCCTTACCACGGGCTGTTGACGCCCGCCGACGCAACTGAGACACAACCTCAAGCGGCCCAGCGGATCTGGCTCACCTTCCTTGGCCTCGAGCGGCCCGAGAATCGCGACCACGTCTGGAACAGCCAGCTCGCACCGAGGATCGCGCAGCGTTTGGTCAACCAATTCCGGTACGAGCTGATCCTCGACAACAACGCGCCTCAACCGCTCGCGATGGACACGACATTGGTTAGCAGGTTCAAGCAGGGATCCGCGCTGCTCGTCAGTATCCGTCCCGAGAGCGCCATTCCGAACGTCGTGCGGGCACGCATAAAGACGTTCCGCATCACCACCACGGCCGGTCTTCCGGTCGGTGGTCGCGTGCTCGTCGAGCGGGGTTCGGCCCGGTATCGGACCGACCATCTGTCGCGCGATCTGTTCAATGACTACCGTGTGAACAACGACCTCAGCTCGGTTGACCGGGTCGACATTGCGATCAGCCTCGACTCGTTCGAAAAGTCGAATCCGCGCGCGCGTGACCGTGATCTCGCCGAGAAGTTGCTCGACCATCTCAACAGCAATGTCGAGCACTACCTCCAAGCAACGTGGATGCTGATGGATCGCAACAAGCGACACATACTGCTCGACGGCGTTCCGGCGCCGGGCGCCAACGGCAAAAGCGTTGCGAGCGTGTGCGAGAACAGGGTCCTGGGAATCGTCGGCAATTGTCTGGTGCTGCCGGTCGCGCCGGGATACCACCTCGACCCCACGTATGCGGAGTCGGACAGGGCCACACTCTTCGACGCCTATCGACCGACTACACCGATACCGCCGGTGCGCGTCAGCGTACCGACGCGCGGGGTGTTCGCCGAAGCGGTCATGGGCGCCTGCAACTCGTGCGAGACGCCTGATGAGACCCGGTTCTGGCGGTGGGAGGAGGCGCCATGCCCCGACGATCCGCCACGCATTCAAGACGTTTCGACCGAGAGTCGGGCCTCCGCGGAGCCGACACTGACGCCGTCACCCTTTGCGTCGCCGTTGGTGCGAATCCAAAATGCGCCGGATCTGCCGGCGCCGGCGTCGCTGGCCGCCGCGATGAATCTCATCGGCACGCCCAACCTCTTCAAGGACATCACCGGTCTGGACTTGAACCAGCAGAATGCGGCTGCAGCGTTCCAAACGGCCTTGGACACCGCTCAGTTCTTCGGTGGACGGGCGGCCGACCTCGCGCAGCAGAAGTTCCTCAACGGCGATATGGACCGGACTCTGAAGGCGATCGCTGACGCCAAGAAGAAGGGGCTCCTCGACGAGGAGGGCGCACAGGAGTTGACGCAGCAGGCACTGCTCGGGTCGGCAGGGGACCGGCAATCAGAACAAGGCCGCCCCACATCGAGTTCGGCAGTTCAGCGTTTCCTCGACCGCGCGACATCCAGCGCGTCAGGTGAAGTCAACGTGAGCAGGCCCGAGGGATCGGTCAGCGTGAAGTCGGGCGACAACTCGGGCCGAGTCGATTTCAAGGTCGAGCCGGTGGTGCCCTTCATCCGGCAACCGGACCTCCTGACGTGCTGGGCAGCGGCCGCCGCGATGATGTATGCGTGGCGTCACGGTGAGATCGCATCGATCGACGAGATTCTGGGCCGCTTGAACGTGCGATGGTCCGAGATGTTCAAGGACAAGCAAGCCATCCCCAATTCCCAACTGCCAGATCTGATGCAGGATCTCGGCTTGGTCGCCGACGGGCCTGCGAAGTACGTACCTCGCGGTATCGAGCGTCTGCTCAAGACCGGCCCCCTGTGGGTGGTGGCCGACGAGGACATGACGACCAACGGTATGACGCACGCACAGGTCGTGACGGGAATCGTGGGCGACGGGACCCCGGAGAAGACCATGGTGCTTGCCAACGATCCGAGCCTGGAGAAGCCACGAGAAGTGGTCTTCAGCGAGTTTCGGTCTCGTATCGAGGCATCGGATGTCGCCGCGACTGGTTTCGGGATCTACCACTTCCCGAACAGTGGGTGAACCCCGCGATCAGCGCCATCCGCATCCCTGTGTACGTCCACATCGGCCGCGTGCCGATGGCCGCAGGGCAGCCATCGCCAAGACCTACTCGCCAGAAGTTCGGTGGCCCGACGACGACGGCGTGTCGGTCGGACATGACGCGCTGGATGCTGAAGCCCAAGCGCGGCAGAACGGGCAGTTGGCCGGGCTGTCCTTCCTCGCTGAGGACCGCATCACCGACTTGTTCACCGTGATCACCGCCGCACGGCAATGATCGGACGAGCCGCCCGCAGGGCGATAGCCTTCTGACATGTCAAAGTCATTCGACTGCACAGTCGAATCCGCGGTCAGCGTCCAACAGATCCAGGCCGCGTTCTCCGAGCGGGGATACTGGCTGGCGCGGTTGGAACCGCACAACGGCACCGCAGAACTGCGCTCATTCGACGTCGAGGTGGGGGGCGAGGTACGGGTGACGGTCGCCCAAGACCTGCGAAACACGGTGCTGCCCGGTGTCCTTGGCAAGCTGTACCCCGGCGGTGTGGAACTCGTGCAAAGCGAGACCTGGACGGTCGACCGTAGCGACAAGGTGCGAGGGATGATCCACGTCCGCGCCCACGGAGCACCGGGCTCCGGCCGCGGCACCATCGAGATGACGCCGACGCCCGACAAAAAGCGCCTCGAGTGCAGCGGCACCGTCAAAGTCAAGATCCCGATCGTCGGCGGCAAGATCGAAAGCTACTTCGGGCGCCAGATGATGGATCAGATCCCGGAGATACTTCGCTTCATCGGCGAGTGGACCCGCGAGCGCGCTTGACGCTGCGGCCGCGAGTGGACGAGCAGAGGCGCTACGCGGCCGCTTCAGGTACCCCGGCGGACTGCCTACCCCTAATGCCCGGCTACGCGCGAAATATTCGCTGCCAGCGAATTATTCGCGCGTAACCGGGCAGAGGCAGCAGTGGTTCCGGCGGCGATTGACGACGCGGTGTGTCAGCCGCCGCCCTCCGAACTCACCTGGGCGGATCACAGTCCCGGCGCAGGTTCTGGCGAAGCCGAAGAATCGGCGGGCACGATCGGTGGTATTGCCCCCAGTGGGGACAGTGCTGGGCGGTGTTCTGGGTGCCCAGGGTGCGGCCGCTCCAGACAGGCGCTGTCCGCAAACCGAAGTTTCTCCGATTTACCCGGTCAGACGACGCCGATCGTGATTCACTGACCTCCACGCAAATTCTTGACGGGCGTCAGGAGGAATCGGTGGCTGATCAAAGCGTCGACGATCGGGAGCAAGGCCACGACTCGGAGTTGGCCGTGGACGTCCGTGTCCGCGTCAACCCGGACACGGACGCCGAGGCTCGTGGCGTCATCGTCGAAGACTTCGGCGAGATGACCGCCGTGGGTGTCGATATCGGCTCGAACCACATCGCCGATCCCGCCCGTCGGTGGGCGGTGATGCTCGACGAGGGCACGCTGCTTTTCGCGGACTCCGAACAACTCACGCCCGAGTAGATCCGGCAGGCCTCCAACCCCACCCGCGTCAAGCAGGTGGCGGGGGCGGCGGTGGCGGCCCGAAGATGAACGGCGGCAGACCGGGAATCTGCATCACCATCGGATCTGGTGGCGGAGGCGGAGGCGGGACACCCGGCGGAGGCGGCGGCTCCTCCGGGCGCGGCGGCGGTGCCGGCGCTATCCCCGTGCTGGTGTTGATCGTGACGATGGAGCCCGGGATGGTTTGACCACTCGGCGTGGTCCCCACCACCGCACCATAAGCGGCCCCGCTGTTGACCGGTGTCGTCTTATCAGCGACCTGGAATCCGGCATCCTTCAGACGCTGCCGGGCCCTGTCGACGTTCATGCCCGTCACGTTCGGCACCTCGCTGCCGGGACCGCCCTCGACATAGCGCGGATCGGTCGGCGGCAGACGCACCTCCCCGAGATTGGTCGCGATCGGCTTCATCGCCTCGAACCAGATGCGCGCGGGCTCGTTACCGCCGTACAGGTCTCCGCTGTAGCACTTGCGAAGTGGGAACGAGCAGATCTCCGACGGTGAGTTGGAGTCGTCGAAGATGTAGACGGCACCCGCGAGCTGATTGGTGAAGCCCAGGAACCCCGAGGACCGGTGAGACTCGGTCGTGCCGGTCTTCCCGGACATCGGCAGATCCCAGCCCACCGAACCCGCTGCTCCCGCGGCCGTACCGCCGCCCTTGTCGTCCTTGCTCAGCGCGTTCGCCAGCGTGTTCGCCAACCCTTCCGGGACCGCTTGGTCGCACTTCTCCGCGGTGAACGTCACCTCGTCGCCACGACGGTCGGTGATCTTGTCGATCGGGTTCGGCGGGCACCACATTCCGCCGGAGCTCAACGTCGCGGCCACATTCGACAACTCGAGGGCATTGAGCTGGAACGGTCCCAGGGTGAACGATCCGGCGTTCTGTCGCTTGATGTACTCGGCCAGGCTCTCATTGCTGCCCTGGTCGTAAGCCCGCGCTGTTCCGGGAAGGGCATAGGAGCGCAGCCCGAGGCGCACGGCCATATCGACTGCGCGCGGCACTCCCACCTGCTGAATGAGCTTGGCGAAGGCGGTGTTGGGCGAGCTGGCCAACGCGTCGGTGACGTTCATCGACCCGCGGTAGTTGCCTGCGTTCTTCACACACCACGTCTCTTTGGGGCAACCGGGTGTGTCGCTGCTGCCGAGGCCCCGAGCTTGGAAGGATCCGGGGACGGCGAGTTGGGCATTGATGCCCATGCCCATCTCGAGAGCCGCTGCGGTGGTGAAGACCTTGAAGATGGAACCTGCGCCGTCGCCGACGAGCGAGAACGGTTGGGGCTGCACCGTCTGCCCCGCGTCCTTGTTCAGGCCGTAGTTCCGGTTGCTGGCCATCGCGAGCACCCGGTGCGAGTCCTTACCCGGCCTGATGACGCTCATCACGCTGGCGATTCCGTCCAGCGTGGGGCTTGCGACCTTGTCGATCGCCCGCTTGACCGACGACTGGATCGTCGGGTCGAGCGTGGTGCGGATCAGGTAGCCGCCACGAGCGACTTGTTCCTTATTGATCCCCGCATGGGCCAGATAGGCCAGCACGTACTCGCAGAAGAAGCCGCGGTCACCCGCCGCGATGCACCCGCTCGGCAGCTCTTTGGGCCGGGGCAGCACACCGAGCGGCGCGGACTTGGCGGATCGAAGTTCGTCAGTGTGCTGGGGGAGGTGTTCGATCATGGTGTCCAACACCAGGTTCCGGCGCTGCAGGGCACCTTGTGGATTGACGTAAGGGTCCAGCGAGGCGGGCGACTGGACCAGACCGGCCAGCAGCGCCGCCTGCTGCCAGTTCAACTGCGAGGCGTTGATCCCGAAGTAGGTCTGCGCCGCGTCCTGCACCCCGAACGCCCCGTTACCGAACCCCACCAGGTTCAGGTAGCGCGTGAGGATCTCCGCCTTGGTGAATGTCTTGTCCAGCGTCAACGCCATCCGCATCTCACGGAGCTTGCGCGCCGGCGTCAGTTCGACCGCGGCGCGCCTCTCGGCGTTCGTTTGCGCGGTCACCAGCAACTGGAAGTTCTTGACGTATTGCTGCTCGATCGTCGACCCGCCGCGGGTGTCCAGGTTGCCCGACAGATAACCCGACAAACCGGTCAGCGTGCCTTGCCAATCGACGCCCGCGTGCTCGGCGAACCGTTTGTCCTCGATCGAGACGATCGCCAGCTTCATGGTGTTGGCGATCTGCTCGCTTTTGACCTCGAACCTGCGCTGGCTGTAGAGCCAAGCGATCGGCTTACCCGCAGCGTCGACCATCGTCGTCACCTGCGGGACGTCTTCCTCCACCAGCTGCGCCGAACCGTTGGCGACGATGTCGGAGGCCCGGTTGGACAACAGGCCGAACCCGCCGGCGAACGGGAACATCAGCGCCGCCACCAGCACCCCGGCCAGCGTGCAGCACAAAATCAGCTTGATGACCGTCCCCCCGGCCGGTACGCGCTCCGGCATGTCAGCAGAGTATTAAATGCGGTCCCGCGGCGAACACTCCCGCGCCGAATTCATCGCAACGACGGCGAAACGCTCTGGTAACGGGCACGGTCAGCCGCGGTCGAGATCCCACTGGCCGAAGTCGGGTGCCAGGACCTCGTCGACGTCGACGTGAGTGTCTCCGATGGGCACACCGGGCTCCGACGGGCCGATCACCACCGCCTGATAGAGCACCGCCCGGGGGTCGCGCTCGCCGGCCGACCACGCCTTGGTCTGCCACACCCACCAATGTCCGTCGCTGGTCGAGCGGCCGACGACGCCGTCGGCGATCGCCCACGAGCACGCCCGGGCGTGCCCGTACAGGCCCGTGCGGTTCACCCCCAGCACCGAGTTGATGCCGCGATACCACTCGAGCGCGACGTCCTCCCAGGTCTGGTCGTCGATGTCCTCGTCGACGCTGAAGAAGATCGGTGCCGAATCGGGACCGCCCGCGGCGTTGTGCAATCGCTGGGCGGTCAGGGCGTCGGCGACACCACCGTCATAGCCGCGCGTGTAATCGGACGGCGTCGGCCACCCGGGCTTGCCGTACTGGTAGCAGCTGACGACGTGCAAACCCTCGGCCCGCAGCGAGTCGGCATACTCGCGGGTCACCGGCTTGAAGTCGAAGTCTGCGCCCGGCCGCAGTTCGGAGACGTAAACCAGCGCACCGTCGAAGCCGGCCGCCTTGAGCTGATCGGCCGGGACCTTCCTGTGCGCGAAGTCGACGAGCCGCAGCGGCGCCGCCGACGCGCTCGGGCCGGAAAGCGTCGCAGCCGCTGCCCCGAGGAGGAACAGCGGTGGCGCGGCGACGGCATACTTGAGGAGTTCGCGTCGTGAAGGAGAGTGCCCTCCGCCACGACCGGGTGACTTCGGGGAGTCCTGCACGGCGCGATGCTAACAACATCGACGAAGCACGGGTGCCGGTCGATTGAATCCTGTGTGCCTGATTCCTCTGGGCCGAAACGCCGCCGCCCTATGCTGATGACCGCTACGCAGCTGTACCCGGCGGCGTCGCACCCGCACATTCGACCGGACAAGGTGGCCATGCCCGCAGCCCGACTCGCCATACACGGCAAGCGGTCCCTGTCGAGGTGCCTTGCCATCGCAACAGTCGTGCTAGCGCTGACAGGTTCTGCGGCGTGCGGCGCCGCGATCGACCATCCGCCGGCGGACTCCGGTGTGCGGGCGACGCCGTCGCCGACGCCGACCCGTACCCCAACCATCCCGACACCCGGGCTGGCGCCGGTCGACGAGTTGATCAACACCGCGATCGCTGCACATGAATTGCCCGGCGCGGTGGTCGCGGTCGGACACCGCGGCAAGCTCGTCGTTCACCATGCGTACGGTTCGCGCAAGTTGACGGGCGAACCGGGCCTCGACGGAATCCCCGCACCCGCCGAGCCGATGACCGAGGACACGGTCTTCGATCTCGCGTCCTTGACCAAGGGCCTCGCAACGGCGACCGCCATCATGCAGCTCTACGAGCAGAACAAGGTCGGACTCGACGAACCGCTGCAGAACTATCTGCCCGCCTTCAACAGCGCTCGCGATCCCCAGCGGTCAGAGGTGACGCTGCGCATGTTGCTCACCCACACGTCAGGTATCGCAGGCGATATCGACCTGCGGGACCCGTGGGGCCTGACCGCCCCCGACAGCGCTGAGGGAATTCGTCGCGCGCTCACCACGCCGCTGCAGTCGGCGCCGGGCGAAGCGTTCCGCTACTCCGACATCAACTTCATCCTGCTCGGAGCGCTGATCGAAGAAATCACCGGCGAGTCCGAGGACGTCTACGTCGAGCAGAACGTCTTCGCGCCGCTCGGCATGGAGGACACCCGCTACCTGCCCGCGACCAAGGCATGCGGACCGCACCAGATCAGAGGAGCCGCGATCGCGTGGGTGTCGACGTCGAAACCGCCCGCGCCGGCCACTTGTCCCGAAGACGCCTGGGACATAGACGTTTTGCCACGCGTCGCCCCGACAGCCCTTGACGAGGAGGGCAGAGCCCAGCCGGGCAGCAATCCTGATCTCGACTTCCCGTTGCGCGGCACGGTTCACGATCCGACAGCACGGCGCATGGGCGGTGTCGCCGGGCATGCCGGGGTGTTCTCGACCGCGCGTGACATCAGCATCTTCGCGCAGGCACTGCTCGACCGGCTCGCCGGCCGTCCCAGCACGTTTCCGTTGACACAGCAGACCTTGCGGGTGATGACCACGCCCCAACAACCGGGGCACTCACCCGGACAGGTGGAGGCGGCGAACAATGCCGTCCGAGAGGCCATCGCCGTGGCGCCCAACCCGAATCCGCTATTGGCCCCGAACTATCCGGCGATCGATGGCCAGAATCTGCGTGGGCTCGGTTGGGACATCGACACCGGCCACTCCAGGCCGCGCGGACTCCTCTTCCCCGTCGGAAGCTTCGGGCATACCGGTTTCACCGGGACGTCGATGTGGATAGATCCAGCCTCGGACACGTATGTGGTCCTGCTGACCAACGCCATACACATCCGCGGTAGCAGACCGCTTTCGAACCTCCAAGGAGAACTTGCCACGGTGACCGCGCGAACACTGGACCTGTACAGCGGCACGCAGCCGACCCCCAGACCTCGCTGAACGAGCAGGAGATGACCGAGTTCTACTACGCGCAAAGACAGTTCGAGGCATACGGACCATCACACCTGGTGGTGCTGGCCATCTTCGCGGTAGGGGCCGCACTGCTGATCTGGTTGGGTCGCCGACAGAGCGAGGCGCAGGCGCGCATGTTCTCGCGCGTGTTCGCATTGCTGATCGTCGCGGCGTTCGTGGTGGCCCTGGTCTACAAGTTGATCCGGCCCGACATTCAAACGTCCGTTCCGATACAACTGTGTGACATCGCCGAGCTCACCGCGGCTTATGCGCTGTGGTCACAACGCCATTGGGCCTTTGCGTTGACGTACTACTGGTGCCTGCTCCTGAGCTCGCAGGCTCTGCTCACACCGGATGTGGGAACACCTCGAGAGGGTGCGCCGGATTTTCCGCATCACCTGTTTCTCACGTTCTTCGTACTTCACGTTTTCGCGGTCTGGGCGGCCGTCTATCTCACCTGGGGACGGGGCATGCGTCCGCGATGGCGCAGTTACCGGTTCGCCGTAGTCGTGACCCTGATATGGGCAGCGGTGACTTTCACCTTCAACGCGGTCGTGGGCACGAATTACGGCTATCTGAACAGGAAGCCTCCGACCGCGTCGTTGTTGGACGTGTTCGGACCGTGGCCGATGTATGTGGCGGTCGAAGTGGCGATCATCGTCGCCGCGTGGGCCCTGATGACGTGGCCGTGGGAGCGTAAGCGACGAAAAGCCGGGGCGAACTGACTCGAACCGCCGGTTGCTGCTCGGCCTAGCGTCCTATCGAGAGCCGGCGCGCCGAGGCGGTCGCGAAGTAAGCCCAAGTCTGGACAACGACTGAATCCCGGCGCGCCGCAGCACAGCTCGGGTTCTGACAACAGCACCGTGCCGCCCGACAGCCGTCGCGCCGGCCAGGAATCCACAGCAGGCGCCGAGCACAAAGATGCGCCGCGCATGCCGCTTGTTCCGCCGCATAGCGGTCGACGCGGCGAACCCGCCCATCGCGCTCAGGATCGCGACCACCACCAGCAGACCCACCCAATACGGCACGAGCGAACCCATAGACAACCTTCCGGCCCGTCGTCTGCGAGCCGCCGGGATCCATGGAATCACCGTGACGGCGGTGCGGACGGTCCTGTACGCGTTTCGTGACCGAAGCGAAGGTGAAGTGTTGCGGTGCCCTACGTGATCGTCACCCCACCGTCGACGACGATGGTCTGACCGGTGACGTAGCCGCCCGCTTCGGACGCGAGCCAGACGACTGCGGCCGACAACTCGTGCGGCTCACCCAAGCGGTTGAACACGACGCGCTCGGCCAGGGTGCGGTCCAGATAGCCAGGCCTGTACTCGTCGGTCATCTCGGATTTGAAGAAGCCCGGTGCCAGGGCGTTGACACGGATCCGTTTGCGCCCGCCCCACTGTTGGGCGAGATCGCGGGTGAGGCCGAAGATCGCGGCCTTGCTGGCGCTGTAGGCGGCCTGGGGCAGCGCCGCGGTGGTCAAACCCAGGATGCTGGCGATGTTGATGATCGAACTGCCCGGCTGCATCACCCGTCCACACGCTTGGGCGGTCCAGTACGACCCGTTGAGGTTGATATCGACGACCCTGCGGAACTCCTCGGGTGTCTCCCGGGTGGCAGGCACGGCGGTGCCGACTCCGGCGTTGTTCACCAGCACGTCGACGCGGCCGAACTCCTGCATTGCCGCGTCGACGAGCGCCCTGCACTGATCGGGGTCTGCGACATCGGTTTGAACGTTGAGTGCCCGCCCGCCCGCGGCCCTGGCGAGTTCTGCTGTGGCTTCTAGCTTTTCGACACGTCGGGCGGCCAGCACCACGTCGGCGCCGGCTTGTGCGACCGCCTCGGCGAACGACACTCCAAGCCCGGACGATGCGCCGGTGATGACGACGACCTTGTCGTCGAGTCGGAAGCGGTCCAGAATCGTCATCTCCGACGTTCTCCTGTCTATCGTGATAGCTGTGCTCGACCAACCGTAATGCGTGGGGTTCGGGGCATCGGTCCGGCGGGGTGCAGACCCGTCGAGGGTTCGAACCGGCCATTGCGGGCACCCCTAGGTGCAGTCGGTTCCGGTGAGGGATAGCGAGTAACGCATGGTTGTACCCGGATGGGTGTGGGCACTGACGATCGTCGGCATCGTCGGACTCCTGGCCTTCGACTTCTTCTTTCACGTACGGAAGGCTCACGTCCCGACCCTCAAAGAGGCTGCGATCTGGTCCGCGTTGTACGTAGGGATCGCGGTGCTGTTCGGGGTCGGCGTTCTGGTCGTCGGAGGCGTCGACCCGGGTGGCGAGTACTTCGCGGGATATATCACCGAGAAAGCGCTGTCGGTCGACAACCTCTTCGTCTTCTTGATCATCATCAGCAGCTTCCGCGTGCCCCGCGAGGACCAGCAGAAGGTGCTGCTGTTCGGGATCGTGTTCTCGTTGATCGCACGTACCGGCTTCATCTTTCTCGGTGCGGCGTTGATCAACACCTTCGCCTGGGTCTTCTATGCGTTCGGGTTGATCCTTCTGCTCACCGCGGGCAACATGCTCACACCCGACAGCAGTGACTCTGACACCGCCGACAACATCATCATTCGGACGGCGAGGAAGGTCTTCCACACCACCGAGAACTACGACGGCGACAAGCTATTCACGACGGTCGACGGCAAGCGCGCGATGACACCGATGCTGCTGGTGATGGTCGCCATCGGCGGCACCGACATTTTGTTCGCCCTGGACTCGATCCCGGCGATCTTCGGTCTGACCCAGAACGTCTACATCGTCTTCACCGCGACGGCGTTCTCGCTGCTGGGCCTTCGGCAGCTGTACTTCCTCATCGATGGCCTGCTCGACCGGTTGATCTATCTGTCGTACGGCCTGGCGGCAATCCTGGCGTTCATCGGTGTGAAGCTGATTCTGCATGCGCTGCATGAGAACAACGTGCCCTTCATCAACGACGGAGAACCCGTCAAGGTCGTGGAGGTCAGCACCGGCCTCTCGCTCTCGGTGATCATCGGAGTCCTCGTCGTCACCGTCGTCGCATCGCTGTTCAGTAAGAGAGGAACTGCCCAGACCGCGATCGCCAACGCTCGCAGGCACGCTCGCGCCTATCTCGACTCCGAGTACACCAGCAGCGCCGCGGAGCGCGAACGCATCTTCAAGGCGCTTCTTCGCGAGCGCGATCAGATCCTCGCGCTCGGCCCCAAGTACCGACAGATGGTTCGTGACGAAGACGCCCTCATCGAACTGCTCGATCGGGCAGCCGCCAAGCATGGTGAGGCGGTCGAGCGTGGTGAAGCTGCACCGTTCACCCCGAAGGGCCTCACGACATAGTTTCGCGTGAATTCACTTGTGTCTCTTTGGTTTCAGGGGTCACAGGTGGGGCTGGTTTGTCGGTGGGTGGGGTTAGCGTTGCAGTGTGGGATTCGAACGTATGAGCGAAGTAATCGCGGGGATGGCCGAGCAGCTGTCCGCGCTGGTCGCCGAGTCGTTCGACACCTTGAGCACCTCTGAGCAGTTGGCGCTGACCGCGCAGTGGGAGAGCTTCAC
>NZ_LQIW01000019.1 GCF_001500025.1 Mycobacterium sp. IS-1590
GGCCGGCCTCCCACGCTTGCACAGATGCCAACTATGTCGCGAGACAGCTGCCCACTATGTCGTGAAATCAGACACTGCCGGGGGCACTTCGTTTTTGTATTACTGCGGTTGATGCCTGACATTTGGTCTTCGGGTGATGCCTGACAGTATTTCGGCTGATGGTTGACAGTTACTTCGGCTGATCCTTGACACTCCCTGAATGAGGGAGATGAGCGTGGCTGAGCAGCGGTATCAGGCTGTGTTGGCGGTGATCAGCGATGGGTTGTCGATTTCGCAGGTCGCTTCGAAGGTTGGGGTGTCGCGGCAGACGCTGCACACCTGGTTGGCCCGCTATGAGGCCGAGGGCCTGGAGGGCTTGGTGAATCGGTCGCACCGGCCGGCGTCGTGTCCGCACCAGATGAGCGCGGCGGTGGAGGCGGCGGTGCTGGAGCTGCGCCGGTCGCGCCCGTATTGGGGGCCGCGGCGGTTGGTGTTCGAATTGACCAAACGCCGCATCGCTCCGGTGCCCTCGGAGTCGGCGGTCTATCGCGCGTTGGTGCGTGCCCAAATGATCGATCCCCATCTGCGGGATCGGCGCTCGCGTAAATGGAAGCGTTGGGAGCGCGGCGCCCCGATGGAGCTGTGGCAGATGGATGTTGTCGGGGGTTTTCCGTTGGCTGATGGGACCAGCGCCAAGGCGTTGACCGGGATCGACGACCATTCCCGAATGTGTGTATCGGCGCGGTTGATGGCCCGCGAACGGACCCGTGCTGTGTGTGATGCGCTGATCGCGGCGTTGGACCGCTACGGGGATCCCGAGCAGATCCTGACCGATAACGGCAAGGTGTTCACCGGCCGGTTCAACCATCCCCCGACCGAGGTGCGTTTCGACGCGATCTGCCGCGAGCGTGGGATCGAGCACCTGTTGACTCAGCCTCGCAGTCCGACCACTACCGGCAAGATCGAGCGCTTCCACCGAAGCCTAAGAGCCGAGTTCCTCTCCACGGCCCGGCCTTTCACGTCGCTGAAGACAGCCCAGCAGGCGTTGGATGAGTGGGTTGAGGACTACAACACCAACCGACCGCACCAGTCGCTGAAGATGGACACCCCTGCCCAGCGCTTCACCGCCGGAGCGCCGCCAGCCTCGGCGTCAACCTCGCAATCGGCTCAAGCCCACCAACGACAGGGCTCAGATTGGGTGTCACGCAGGGTCACCACCAACGGGGTGGTCTGCGTGTCATGGCAGCAGGTTTGCATCGGCCAACACTGGGCCGCACAGCGCTGCGATGTCCACGTCGACGGCGACCTTCTCCGGTTCTGGGTCGGTGATGAACTGGTCAAAACCGCCGCCCGCACCAGTCACGGCGAGGTACGAAACAAGCGGGCCCTACGCAGCAGCGGTCAGGGCTGACACAACACAAGAGTGTCAAGGATCAACCGACACAGAAACGTCAACCATCAACCGACTCTGAACAGGGGCACTTCGTTTTCGCAGGTCAGACCAGCCAAGTCGCGCCGATCCGCAACGTGCTGGCGTTCACGTGCCACACGGCATTGCGCGACCGCCTCCCGCACCACCGTGCGCTCGGCGGGTGTGTCGTTCACGACCGCTGGTGAACCGGAGAATCCCGTCGTGGCGCGCGCAATCGGGCCTCGCCTGCGCGTCACCGACCCGGACGGCACACCATGACCGGAACGGTGGCGTGCTGCAACAGGTTCACCGCAGTCGAACCCAGGATGGCGCTGGTGAGCGCGGCCTTCCCGTGACTTCCGACCACCAGCAGCTGCGCGCCGTCGGCGTGACACCGATCCATCAGTGCCGCAGCCGGTTTCGCGTTTTCGACGAAACACGATGCGGAAACCTGCGGGTAGCGTTGGTTGTACGCGTCGACGTCGTTCGTCAGCTGCGCCCATTCCGCCGTCTCCAACGCATCCCAGTCGATCAGGAGGGGCAGTCGCGTGGCCACCGCGCGCAGCGGCGACGACCACGACCGTACGGCCGCCAACTTCGCGTTGAACCGCTGGGTGAAAGCGAATGCGTTCTCCAGAGCCTCCAGAGACGACGGTGTCCCGTCCACCCCGACGACCACCGGATCATCGGTCGGCACGACATTGGGCCCGCGCCAGGCAACAACGGGGCAGTCGGCACGCGTGGCGACCGCCAGCGTCGTCGATCCCAGCAGAAGCGCACCCGCGGGGGTGACTTCATCGTTTCCCACGACGATCATCCGTGCGGTCTTGCCCAGTTCCACCACCACCTCGATGACCGGAACATCGGTGGACAGGGTCGTCACCTCGAGGTCGTTGTGCTGCGAGCGCACGACCTGCTCCGCGTGGCGCAGAATTGCGTCGGCACTATCGCGCTGGTGCGCGAGGACGGCCGCTCGCATCGCGGCGACGGTGTCCGTCACGTTGTGCCCGATGGCCGGCAGCGCGTGCACGATGTGCAAGGACGTTTCGTACTTCGATGCCACCGCAGCCGCCCATCGCGCCGCGTTGACCGCGGCATCGCTGCCGTCCACGCCGACTACAACCGCACCTGTCCGCATCGTGACTCCTGCCATCGCCCTCGCGGTTCGTTCGCTCCTGAGGTGATGATGACCCGAGCTCCATGCGCGGGCGTAGAGGCGAAAGTCACCGGATCCGGGTGGGCAGCCCGGTCCTATCGCGTGCGGTTCAGATTCCGCTGCGCGTCTCGATGACGCGCTGCGCGACGTCTGCGAGCTTGACGTTGCTGTCCTGTGAGAGCTGCTTGAGCATCTCGAACGCCCGCACCTCGTCGACGCCGTAGCGCTCCATGATGATGCCCTTGGCCTGACCGATGCGATCTCTGGTGGCCATCGCCGACTTCAGCTGTTCACCTTCCCGGCTGGCCAGAATCGCCGCCGCGGCGTGTGCGGCCAGAACGGTGCCGATGACCTCGTCGTCGGCGGCGAAGGCGCGAGGTTTGAAGCTGAACATGTTCAGCGCCCCCGCAGTGCGTTCAGCGGTGTACAGCTTGATCGACAGACCGCTGAGCACGCCGTGTTCGACCGCGGCGGCCGAATACAGCGGCCAGCGGTCCTCCGTACGGAAGTCATCGGTCCGCAGAATCAATTCGTCCAGCGCGGCCTCCACGCAGGGGCCTTCGCCGAACTGCATCTGGATTTCGTCAAGCGTGTGCGGCAACTGCGACGTGCCGGCGAGTGACTCGAACTTCCCTGCCCTGCCGATCAGAAGCACACCCACGGTGTCGGCCCCGGGCAGCAGGTCACGGGCGGTTTCAGTGACATCGTCGAGCACCTCGTTGACCGTGCGCGGCGCGGCGGAGGCGCGGGCCAGTTCGGCCATCCGCTCGGCCAGGTCGTGTGTGCGGGGCGCGGTCATGCATTGAAGTCTTCCCTTTCGGCCCGCTGGCTACACGATTGTTTGCGGTGCCGGCCAGTGGGCACGTGAGGGTCAAGCTCGGGAGACGGTCGACCGTTTCTCGTGCCGAGGTCTCGTCGGTTCAGACAACAGCCGACGGGGCCGCCCTTGTTCGAGCACCCGCCGCGGGTAACTCTCTTAGTTGTAGTAGCGTCACCGATGTGCGTCTAACCGATGTCTGGATCCTCGGTGGTCATCAGAGCGATTTCGCCAGGAACCTCACGCGCGAAGGTCGGGACTTCGCCGATCTGACCAGCGACGTTGTCGAGTCGACGCTGTCGGCCGCCAAAGTCGACGCCCGCGATATCGAGGTGGTGCACGTCGGCAACGCGTTCGGCGAACTGTTCGCCTTCCAGGGGCACCTGGGGGCGATGCCCGCCTCGGTGCACGACGGATTGTGGGGCAAGCCGGCCGCACGGCACGAAGCCGCGTGCGCGTCGGGCAGTGTCGCGACGCTGTCGGCCATCGCAGACCTGCGGTCGGGGGCCTACCGGTCGGCCCTGGTGCTCGGTGTCGAGCTGGAGAAGACGGTCCCGGGTGACACCGGCTCGCGACATCTCGGTGCCGCCGCCTGGACCGGGCACGAAGGCACCGAGGCGACGTTCATGTGGCCTCACATGTTCGATCGGGTGGCCGCCGAATACGACCGGCGCTACGGCATCGACGAAACCCACCTGCGCGCCATTGCGGCGTTGAACTTCGCCAATGCCCGCGCGAACCCCAACGCGCAGACCCGCGCATGGTCAGTGCCCGATCCCCTGACCGACGACGACGCCACCAACCCGGTCGTGGAGGGCCGGTTACGCCGCTTCGACTGCAGCCAGTTGACCGACGGCGGCGCAGGCGTCGTGCTCGCCACCGACGACTTCCTGCGCGAGCACCCGGACCTGCGGCCGCTGGCCCGCATCGCCGGGTGGGGCCACCGGACGGTCGGATTGGGGCTGCAGCAGAAACTCGAGCACGCCGCCGGCGACCCGTACGTGCTGCCGCATGTGCGGGGTGCGGTGCTCGACGCCTTCGGTCGAGCCGGTGTCACGCTCGACGACGTCGACGGGTTCGAGGTCCACGACTGCTTCACCCCCAGCGAGTACCTCGCGATCGATCACCTCGGCCTCACCGGGCCCGGCGAATCGTGGAAGGCCATCGAGAACGGCGAGATCGAGATCGGCGGTCGGCTGCCGATCAACCCCAGCGGTGGCCTGATCGGTGGCGGACATCCGGTCGGCGCCTCGGGCGTGCGGATGCTGCTGGACGCGGCCAAGCAGGTCAGTGGCGGCGCAGGTGGCTACCAGGTCGAGGGTGCAACGACGTTCGGCACCTTGAACTTCGGCGGCAGCACCGCCACGACCATCAGTTTCATCGTCGGGAAGGCATGAAATGGATGGCGCGAATGTGGAGATCGTCGGCAAGTACCTCTCGACCCTTCCGGACGACGACGACCACCCGTACCGCACTGGGCCGTGGCGGCCACAGCACACCGAGTGGAATGCCGACGACCTCGCGGTGGTCGAGGGTGAGATCCCGACCGACCTCGACGGTGTCTACCTGCGCAACACGGAGAACCCGCTTCATCCGGCGCTGAAGTTCTATCACCCCTTCGACGGGGACGGCATGGTGCACGTCGTCGGGTTCAGAGACGGAAAGGCGTTCTACCGCAACCGCTTTGTCCGCACCGACGGACTGCTCGCCGAGAATGACGCCGGCGGACCGCTGTGGCCCGGGCTGGCCGAGCCGATTCAACTGGCCAAAAGCGACTATGGCTGGGGCGCACGGACTTTGATGAAGGACGCATCGAGCACCGACGTCGTCGTCCATCGCGGTGTGGCACTCACCAGCCACTATCAGTGCGGCGATCTCTACCGCATCGACCCGTTCACCGGTGACACGCTGGGCAAGGAGGACTGGCACGGCCGGTTCCCCGACGACTGGGGCGTGTCGGCACACCCGAAGGTCGACGATCGCACCGGCGAGCTGCTGTTCTTCTCCTACAGCAAGCAGGACCCGTACATGCGCTACGGCGTCGTCGACGATGAGAACAGCCTCGTCCACCTCACCGATATCCCGCTGCCCGGCCCGCGGCTGCCCCACGACATGGCGTTCACCGAGAACTACGCGATCCTCAACGACTTCCCGATGTTCTGGGATCCGAAATTGCTCGAAGCCGACATCCACTTCCCAGGGTTCCACCCGGACATGCCGTCGCGGTTCGCCGTGATCCCCCGCCGCGGTGGGCCCTCCGACATCCGGTGGTTCGAGGCGGATCCGACGTTCGTGCTGCACTTCACCAACGCGTACGAAGACGGAGACGAGATCGTCCTCGACGGCTTCTTCGAAGGCGACCCGTCCCCGGTAGACACGGGGGCCGGTAACCGTTGGCAGCGAGCCTTCCGGTTCCTGGCGCTCGACCGGCTGCAGACCCGGCTGCACCGCTGGCGGTTCAACCTGCTCACCGGGCAGACCACCGAGGAGCAATTGACCGACACCATCACCGAGTTCGGCATGATCAACAGCGGTTACGCCGGTCTCCCTTACCGCTACACGTACGCGGCGACCGGTAAGCCGGGTTGGTTCCTGTTCGACGGTTTGGTCAAACACGACCTGCACACCGGCGCCGAGCAGCGGTTCAGCTTCCCCGACGGGGTGTATGGCAGCGAGACCGCCATGGCGGCACGTCCGGGGGCCACTGCCGAGGACGACGGATACCTCGTCACGCTCACGACCGACATGGGCGCCGACGCCTCATACTGCCTGGTGTTCGACGCGGCCAGGGTCGACGACGGGCCGGTGTGCAAACTCGCACTGCCGGAACGGATCTCCAGCGGGACGCACTCGACGTGGGCTCCGGGATCGGAGCTGCGACGGTGGCGGGAGACCGATTCAGCAGCCGAGGCCGTCGGCCTGTAGGCCCCCGAGCCCGTGTCCGAGCCGAACGCCGTCGCCCGCATGCTCGGGTTGCTCGGCGACGAATGGACGCTGCTGGTCATGCAGCAGTCGCTGCTGGGGGCCACCCGGTTCGGTGACTTCAAGTCACGCCTGCCGATCTCCAACTCCGTGCTGACGGCACGGCTTCGGATGCTGACGGATGCGGGGCTGCTCGAGCGTCGTCAATACCAGGACCGGCCAATGCGTTTCGAGTACATCGGCACGCCGCGCGGCCGGTCGCTGTGGCCGGTGTTGTTGTCGATCTGGGAGTGGGAGCGCCGCTGGGTCCCCGACCACGTTGAGCCATTGCCCGCCATGCGCCATGCCGCATGTGGTGCCGATTTCACCCCGATGGTGACGTGCCGTTCGTGCGGCGAGAGTGCAGGCGACAAAGACGTTGTGCCTCAGTGGGGCCCGAGCGGATCGTGGGAGCGGTCGGTGCCGTCGGCGGCCTCGACGCGCAGGCGCTCGGAGGCCGATCAGCACGCCGCGGCCGGCCTGTTTCCGCAAACGATGAGCGTCATGGGGAACCGCTGGGGTTTCGCGCTGCTGGTGGCGGCATTCGTCGGCGTCCGGCGGTTCACCGACTTCCAAACCCAACTCGGCGCGCCGCCCGGGTCGATCGCCGACCGGCTGGCCATCTTCACCGCCAACGACGTGTTGGTCGACGCCGACAGTCGGTATGAGCTGACCGAGAAGGGCCGTGCGCTGTTCCCGGTCTTGATCTCCGCTCTGCAGTGGGCGCAACGCTGGTTCGCAGACCCCGACGGACCGGCCGTCCTGTTGACCCACACCCCCTGCGGGGGGCCTTTCACCGCCGTCCTCGCGTGCGACCGGTGCGGCCGACCGCTGGCCGGCGCGGATGTCTCGACGGCGCAAAATTCTTCGAAAAATTTCTAGCACTCTCTGGTGGTGAGTGCTAAACTTGCAGGTGCGCACAGTAATTTGGCTGCCCGCCAGGGTGGCGGGCTCTGAGTGGCATAGGAGGTGGATTGCTGTGCTTCGCTTTGATCCGTTCACTGAACTTGATGCTCTGACCCGGGGCCTGCTGACGAACCAGACCGGATCAAATCGTTCCCCCCGGTTCATGCCGATGGACCTGTGCAAGGTCGACGACCACTACCTGCTGACCGCCGATCTGCCCGGCGTGGATCCCGGCTCGGTGGATGTCAACGTCGACAACGGCACCCTGACCATCTCCGCACACCGCACGGCCCGCTCCGACGAAGGTGTGCAGTGGCTGGCCAACGAGCGATTCTTCGGCACCTACCGCAGGCAGCTGAGCCTGGGTGAAGGCATTGATGCGACGAAGATCTCGGCGACCTACGAGAACGGCGTGCTGTCCGTGACCATCCCGATGGCCGAACGCGCCAAGCCGCGCAAGATCGACGTCGCCCACGGCGGCGACCAGAAGTCGATCGAGACAACCACCGTCGAAGCCGGGTAACCGCGCCTAGTCGAGACTGCGGTCAGATCGCATTCCGAGCCGATTCCGCGATCTGCCCGCAGTCTCGGCACGTCTACGCGCCCCTCCGCGACAGATCTACGCATCCGCGCCGATGTTTCGCCGTGCGGACGGCCGCACGCTGGCTAGCATGACTGGAATCGACGCGGCGCCGTTGAACTGGAGCGACTTGGGCGTGAGCGAACTGGTACCGACCGGAACGGTGACGCTGCTGCTGGCCGACGTCGAGGGGTCGACCCGGCTCTGGGAGACCCAGCCCGACGAGATGACGGCGGCTTTCGCGAACCTGGATCGGACGCTGGCCGAGGTGATCGGTGCCCACGGCGGGGTTCGGCCCATCGAGCAGGGCGAGGGCGACAGCTTCGTCATCGCCTTCGGGCGCGCAAGCGACGCGGTGGCATGCGCCCTTGATCTGCAGCTGGCTGCGCTGGCGCCGATCCGGCTACGTATCGGCCTGCACACCGGCGAAGTGCAACTGCGTGACGAGGCCAACTACATCGGCCCCACCATCAACCGCACCGCCCGGATACGGGATCTCGCACACGGCGGGCAGACCGTGTTGTCCGGCACGACAACCGATTTGGTGTCTGACCGGTTACCGCCCGGTGCATGGCTGGCGGAACTTGGAACGCATCCGGTCCGCGATCTGCCACGACCCGAACGTGTGGTGCAGCTCTGTCATCCCGACATTCGGAACGAGTTCCCGCCGCTGCGTACCGCCAAAAGCTCACGTTCGCATAACCTCCCGGCGCAACTGACCAGCTTCATCGGCCGGGCGCCGCAACTAGACGATGTATGCCGGCTGCTTGCCGACAACCGCCTGGTCACCCTGACCGGCGCGGGCGGAGCGGGTAAGACGCGCCTCGCCATCGAAGTAGCGGGTGCGCTGTCCGAGGATTTCGCCGACGGCCTGTGGTGGGTGGACCTGGCAGCGATCGCCGATCCGGCCGTCGTCTCGATAACGATTGCCCGCACGCTGGGCCTGCCCGATCAACCCGGACGGTCCCCTCTGGAGACGGTGGAGCGCTTGATCGGCCACCGCGAAATGCTCCTGCTGCTGGACAACTGCGAACACCTGCTGGACGCGTGCGGTGACGTGATCACACGACTGCTGAACCACTGTCCGCGGTTGACGATCCTCACCACCAGCCGCGAGCCGATCGCGGTGTCCGGCGAGATCACGTGGCGGGTGCCCTCCCTGTCTCTGCAGGACGAGGCCGTCGCGCTGTTCACCGAACGGGCTCAACGGGCGCGGCCCACGTTCCACGCCTCAGGCGACGACCTCGCACTGGTGGTGGACGTGTGCCGGCGACTCGACGGTATGCCGCTCGCGATCGAGTTGGCGGCGGCCCGGATTCGCGCACTGTCGCTGCGCCAGATCGCAGACAGCCTCAATGACAGGTTCCGGCTCCTCACCGGCGGCGCCCGAAACACCATGCGGCGCCAACAAACCCTGCGGGCCTCGGTTGATTGGTCTCATGCGCTGTTGACTGAGCCGGAGCAGGTCCTGCTTCGACGGCTGGGCGTGTTCATGGACGGATTCGACCTCGACGCTGCGCGCGCTGTCGCGGCCACCAGCGAAGCCGAGGAATTCCAGATCCTCGACCAGCTGACCCTGCTCGTGGACAAGTCGCTCGTCACCGCCGAGGAAGACGCGGCCACCATGCGGTATCGCCTGCTCGAGACAGTCCGCCAGTACGCGCTCGAAAAGCTTGCCGAATCAGGCGAAGCCAGCCTGATACGGGCTCGGCATCGAGACCACTACGTCGCCACGGCAACTGGGCTGGAGGGCGACGATGGACTCATCGGATGGGCGGAGCGGGAGACCGGGAATCTACGCGCGGCGCATGCCTGGAGCATCGACAGCGGGGAGTTCGAGCCCGCCTTGCAGATGACATCGGCTCTGCAGCGGCTCTGGGAGACGCGCGGCAGGATGCGCGAAGGCATCGCCGCGTTCGATCTCGCGTTCGACGACAATCGCTATCGGGACGACGACGTCGCTGCGGCGGTCTGGGTGCGCGCCGTCGCCGACAGGAGCATCCTGACGGCCTGGACCGCCGAAGCGGCAAGCTTGGAGCGCGGCCAGGAGGCGCTGGCAGCTGCCCGGGCCCTGGGCGACCAAGGACTGATCGCATCCTGCCTGGCTGCCTGCGGCGCGCTGGCCTACTACAACCCGGAGGTGTCACAGGCGTACTGGGCTGATGCGATCGAGCTCGCGCGCAGGAGCGGCGACAGATCAAAGCTGTGCTATTTCCTCAGCTGCCTGGCCGTCGCCACGAATGTGGCGGGGCAGCCGCTCGCCTCGCAACTGGCGGCGGAAGAGGGTCGTCGCGTCGCCGACACCATCGGTGATGGCTTCGTGTCGCGTCATTGCCGGATCTGGCAAGCGACCGCGATGGGCTGGCGAGGCGGAGTACAGGGTGCGGACGAGGTGATCCGCGGCGTCAGCGAAGAGGCACGTGCGGCCGGTGAACGAATGCTCGAGTTGTTCGCCCTGGTCTGTGAATGCAGCTCGTTCACATACGAGGGAAAGGCGGCCGTGGCTCGGGTGAAAGCCGAGGAAGCGCGCGAGACCTCGATCGCGATGGGTGGTTTCCATGAGGACAAGATCCACATTGCCTGGGCACTTTCCGCCCTGGCCGCCGACCGGGGCGCGGAGGCAAAGGCGGAGTGCGAAGCGGCGATAGGACAAACCGTTCCCGAGCAGATGCCCTACGTGCGAGCCCTCACTCCGATGACCCTGGCGCTGCTCGCGTGCAGTGAGGTCGCCGCCGCACGCCGGTGGGTCGACGAAACGGTCGGGCTCACGGTCGGCAATTACCAACTGAACGCGCTCGTCGCGCGAGCTCACGTAGCGCTTGCCCAGGGCGAACGCGACCAAGCCGAGCGGGACGCCCACGACGCCCTGGCGCTCGCTCCGGTCACCGGTGCGTTCCTGCGCGTGCCCGAAGCGCTCGAAGCTCTCGGGCGGTGCGCGGCCGACTATGGCAATCACCGGCACGCGGCTCGGCTCTTCGGCGCGGCCACGGCCAGCCGAACCGTGATGGGCGTAGCGCGGTGGCCGGTATACGCCATCGGATACGACGATGCGGTCGCACTGTGCCGAGAAGCCCTGGGAGAAGGCGTGTTCAACGCCAGCTGGGCCGAGGGTTCGGCCATGTCGACCGAGGAAGCCATCGCTTACGCCCAACGCGGGCGGGGCGACCGTAAGCGGCCCACGAGCGGATGGGAGTCGCTCACGCCGACCGAGCGGGACGTCGTCCGTCACGCCGTCGACGGGCTGGGCAACAAGGCCATCGCCGAGCGGATGTTCATCTCGCCGCGCACCGTGCAGACGCATCTGACCCACGTCTACGCCAAGCTCGGATGCGCCTCGCGGATTCAGCTGATCCAAGAGGCCGCACGTCACGCGTGACGGCTCAACCGGTACAGCAGGTTGTTGCGCACGGCCGGCCACTCGACGTCGAGAATCGAATACACCACCGTGTCGCGGCGCGAACCATCGGGCAGCACCTGGTGGCTGCGCAGGATCCCGTCGAGTTTGGCGCCCAGGCGCTCGATCGCCGCACGGCTGGCCATATTGAAGAAGTGCGTCCGGAATTCGACTGCGATACAGCCCAACTCGTCAAAGGCGTGACCGAGCATCAGCAGTTTGGTCTCGGTGTTGACGCCGCTGCGCCGCGCCGACGCGACATACCAGGTATTGCCGATCTCGAGGCGCCGATTGGCCGCGTCGACGCTCATGTAACTCGACGACCCGACCAGCGTTCCGTCGCGGCGCCGCACCACGAACGTCAGTCCGGTGTCGGGCGCCTGCACCGCCAGCCTGGCATACACCCACTGCTCGACGGCCTGGGGTGCGGGCGCCGCGGTGAACCACAAGCGCCCGAGCTCGCCGTCTGCGGCGACGGCCGCAACCTCCGAAATATGCTCGCGGCGCAGCGGTTCCAACGTCACCCATTGTTCGCCGGTCAGCACGACCGGCTCGACGAACCCCCTCCCACCGCCTACGCGGCCGTCGCCCACGCGGCCACCATCGCCCACACCGACAGCACCACCGCGACCACGGCGATCACGACTCCGAGGTAGAGCCCGTAGCCGGCGGACACCGGTGCATACACGTAAAGCCGGTAGTACCACAGGGCCAGCACCACCAACAGCACCGAAATCGCGAGCGCGGCAGTGGATGCGATGCGAGCCGAGAACCCTCGGGCCGACATCGCGCCCGCGACGATCAGCAGCGAGGCCAGCAACACGATCAACTGGCCGACCCCGAATCCGGGTTTCGGTGCGGGCAGGTCACCGAAGATGCCGCCGATCGCGCTGACCCGGCCGCCGTTCGCGGTCAGCCACGGCAGCCATGCGCTCACCGAAACGATCGCCCCGCACAAGGCGACCAGCCATCCGGGGCGCACGCGCGACATGCCACGAGCCTATCGGCTGGATCGCACCGCACCGGTCTCTAGTCTTGAGTGTCCGACACCGAAAAGGCGGGTACTGGAATGACCGATCTTCCGGACTGGGCACAACGCCTCGACCTGTCGCCCCATCCGGAGGGCGGCTGGTACAGGGAGACGTGGCGCAGCGACCTGACGGTGCCGCAGTCCGCGCTGCCGCCGGCGTACACCGGCCCGCGCAGTGCGGGCACCGCGATCCTCTTTCTGTTGATGCCGGGCCAGCAGTCGGCGTGGCACACCGTGCGCAGCGCCGAGGTGTGGCTGTTCCACGCGGGCAGCCCGCTGCTGCTCGAGGTCGGGCCCGAACAGGGCCGTGCCACAACTCATCTACTGGGTGTCGACATTCTCGCCGGAGAGCAGCCCCAGTTCGTCGTGCCGCCGGGCCACTGGCAGCGCGCCCGTCCACGCGACGACGAGCCGAGCCTGGTCAGCTGTGTGGTGGTTCCGGGCTTCGATTTCGCCGACTTCGAACTCGCCGCCCCGACCGCCTGAATTCATCGAAGGCCCGCGCGCAGCCGTTCCAACATCCGGCGGTCCCGTTTGGTCGGCCGGCCCGCACCGCGGTCGCGGGCCGCGAACTGCACCGTGTCCGTCACCTGCGGCTTGGGGGTCTTGTCCAGGTAACACGTCGACGCGTCGGCCGCGCCCACCCGTTTGTGAATCACGCGAAGCACTTCGACGACCCGCGTGGTCTGGCCGATGCGGGCCCGTACCTCATCGCCGGGCGCGACCGCGGTGGCCGGCTTGGCGGGCCGCCCGTTGATCCGGACATGGCCGCCCCGGCATGCCTCTGCCGCGTCGGGCCTAGTCTTCGCCAACCGGACCGACCACAGCCACCTGTCTATGCGGGTCGACTCCACGTCACCCATCATGGCCGACGGCTACCTTATTGTGACCTTAGATGGGCCTTATTTTTCTTAGGAATGGGTGTACGGTTGGGTCCACGCGGGCGCGCAGCGACGGAAGGAGCCCGACATGGATCACCAACCCGAACGAATCGTCCTGGTCACCGGCGGCTCGAGAGGCCTCGGCGCGCGGGTCGCGCGACAGCTCGGCAGCGTGGACACCCACGTGGTCGTCACTCGCGACATCTCCGACGAGGTCGAATCCGCGGAGGTGATCGACGGCATCGCATCGCGCTTCGGTCGGTTGGACACCTTGATCCTCAACTCCTCGGACACGCTGGACACCGGCGCGGACCCCGAATGCGCGATGCGCCTCAACCGCGACGCCCAACGCCGGCTCGCCCTGGCGGCCCTGCCGCTGATGCCGGTCGGCGGACGGATCGTCTTCGTCACCAGCCACCAGGCCCACTTCTTCCCCGACAAGGCGGTGCCCAAGGGCTACACGGCCGTCGCGGCAAGCATGCGGGCCGGCGAAACCGCCCTGCTGACAAGGCGTTCGGAGTTCCGCCAGGCCGGCGTGCAGCTCACGGTGGTGTCCGGCGACATGAGCCACATGACCTTCGCCGACGCTGTCGTCGACGCGGCCACCACGCCGAACCCGGCGAGCATCATCTTCGTCGGCAGGACCGACTACCTGATGACCGCCTGAGGCTCGCTCATCGCAGCGAGCTCAGGTTGAACGCCGCTCCGGTGCAATCGACCACCGCGGCCAACCGCCCATAGGGCGTGTCTTCGGCGTCGCGAATCACGCCGCCGCCGTTGTCGAGGACCAGTTGCACGGTCTTGTCGACGTCGTCGGCGCCTAAGAAGAAATTCCAGTTCGAGGGCTCGCCGTCGGCTAGAAAGGCGCTGCCGTCCATCAGGCCGAGCAACGCCTCACCGTCGAAGTTCGCCGTGCTGTAGCGGAATTCGTCGGTGTCGGACACGGTCTCGATCTGCCAGCCGAACAGGTCGCCGTAGAACCGCTGCGCCCTGGCGTAGTCGCGGCCGGTCCACTGGAAGTACACCGGTGCGCCGTGTTCGTTGACGATCTCGAATCCGCGATGCCCGCCCGGCTGCCACAGTCCGACGAACGCGCCGCTGGGGTCCGACAGCATGCCCATCCAGCCCTTGTCCTTGATCTCCATGACCGGCGCCCCGCACGTCGTCGCGCCCGCGGCGATCGCCGCGTCGAGGGTGGCCTTGGCGTCGGCGGTGTGGAAATAGGTGGTCCAGCCGTCGGGGCTGTTCCACTGCGGATCGTTGAACATCAGGCCGGCGACCGGCCTGCCGTCTTGGGCGGCGGTGACGTAGCCGCCGTATTCGGGGCCCGCTGACTCGAACGTCCAGCCGAACACCTCGCCGTAGAAAGCTTGTGAGCGTTCGACGTCCGAGGACGCCAGGTCGATCCAGGTCGGGGCGCCCACAGGGGCGGAATTGCGGATGGGCACGACGGGCTCCTTGTCGGTGAGTGGTCAGTCACCGGTGCAGACCGTCGTCCGCCCGAAAACTCATCGGACTAGCGCGCGACCCCCAGGACCCGCAGCGCGTTCTCCTTGTAGATCAGCGACTGAACCGCGGGATCGATGTCGAGGGTGTCGAAGTCGGCGCGCCACCTGTCGATCTGGATGTACGGGAAGTCGGTGCCGAACAGGACCTTGGTGCGCAGTTGCCTGCTCATGGCGCGGACCAGCTGCGGCGGGAAGTACTTCGGGCTCCACCCGGACAGGTCGACGTACACGTTGGCCTTGTGGGTGGCGATCGCGATCTGCGAGTCGACCCACGGCACCGCGGGGTGGGCCATCACGATCGTCAGCTCCGGGAAGTCGGCGGCGACGTCGTCGAGCAGCATCGGATCGGAGTAGCGCAGCTTGATGCGGTGCCCACCCGGCAGCCCCGACCCCATCCCCGTCTGGCCGGTGTGGAACAACACGGGCACTCCGGCCTCGGTGATCGCCTCGTAGATCGGGTAGAAGCGACGGTCGTTGGGCTCGAACGCCTGCATGCTCGGATGGAACTTGAAGCCCTTGACCCCGTAATCGCGGACGAGCTCGTGGACGCGGTGTACCGCCCGGCGCTCGTGCCACGGATCGACGCTGCCGAACGGGATCAGCACGTCGTTGTTGCGCGCGGCGCCGGCGACGAGGTCCTCGATCGAGTTCGGCACGTGGCGCATCGCCGTGCGCGCGTCGATGGTGAAGACGACCGCGGCGGTGTTGTGCTGCCGGTACAGGTCGGCGACCGCGTCGACGCCTGCCGTCGCGCCCGGTGGCATCTTGAAGTACTTCTCGGTCGCCTCGACGAGTTCGTCGACGTAGGCCTTGTGGCCGTGGCAGTCGATCTCGACGTGGGTGTGGATGTCGATCGCCGCGATGCGGTCGAAATCGATGCCGTATTCGTACTTCTCGCCGCGTGCCGTCACCCACGTGACGATATACGCGCCGAAACCGCTTGCGATTCGGGTGTCCAAACAGCCGAATAGCGACTGTTTGGACACCGAAATCCCTATCCGGCGGCGGCCTCCGGCGCATAGCCCAGCGCGGCCTTGATCTCCAGGAACTCGTCGAACGCGAAGTGGCCCCACTCGCGCCCGTTGCCGCTGCGCTTGTAGCCGCCGAATGGCGCGGCCATGTCGAAGCCGTGGTTGATGGCCACCGAGCCGGCCCGGATCCGCCGCGCCACCGCGCGGGCTTTCTCCAGGTCGGCACCCGAAACATAGCCCGCCAGACCGTATTCCGTGTCGTTGGCGATCTCGAGCGCCTGGTCCAGGTCGTCGTAGCCGAGGATGCACAGCACCGGGCCGAAGATCTCCTCACGGGCGATCGTCATGTCGTTGGTGACATTCGCGAACACCGTCGGCTTGACGTAGTAGCCCTTGCCGAGCCCGTCCGGCCGCCCGGTACCGCCGACGGCGACGGTCGCGCCCTCGTCGATGCCCTTTTGGATCAGGCCCTGGATCTTGTCGAACTGCGCCTTGGACGCGACCGGACCGATCGCGGTCTTGTCGTCCGGGTCGCCCACCTTGACCGCGCCCGCCACCTCGCGGGCGATCGCGATCGCCTCGTCCATGCGGGAGTTCGGCACCAGCATCCGCGACGGCGCGTTACAGCTCTGGCCGCTGTTCATCATCATCACCGAGACGCCGGCGGTGACGCTCTTGGCGAAGTCGTCGTCGTCGAGCACGATGTTCGGGCTCTTCCCGCCGAGCTCCTGCGTGACGCGCTTGACGGTCAGCGCCGCGTTCTTGGCGACGTCCACACCGGCGCGCGTCGACCCGGTGAACGACACCATGTCGATGTCGGGATGGGCCGACAACGCCGCGCCGACGCCGGGTCCGTCGCCGAACACCAGGTTGTACACCCCCGCGGGAACGCCCGCCGAATCGATGATCTCGGTGAAGATCTGACCCGAGTACGGCGCGACCTCCGACGGTTTGAGCACCATCGTGCAGCCCGTCGCCAACGCGGGGAACACCTTGCAGGCGATCTGGTTGATCGGCCAGTTCCACGGCGTGATCAACCCGCACACGCCGATCGGCTCCTTCACGACGAGCGTCGCGCCGTGCTGCTCCTCGAACTCGAAGTTCTTCAACACCTCGATGGCCGTGGCGAGGTGCCCGAGCCCGAGGTTGACCTGCGGGCCGGCCGCCAGCGACGCGGGCGCGCCCATCTCCTCGTTGACCGCGTCGGCGAGGTCGCCCGCGCGCTTCTGGTATTCGCCCATGATCGTCTGCAACAGGTCGAGCCGTTCGTCGCGGCTGGTCTGTGACCAGGTGGCGAAGGCCCGGCGGGCGGCCTGCACCGCGACGTCGACGTCGGCCGCGGAACCGATCGCGATCTTGCCGGATACCTCTTCGGTGGTCGGGTTGTCGACCTCGAGGGTGTTGGGCCGGATCGGGTCGACCCACTGGCCGTCGATGTAGAACTTCAGATATTCACGCATGGCTCTACTCTTCTCTGTTACGTGGTCCTACTGCGTGCCTTCTGCATACCAGGTGCGGAATCGGTCATATTTCGGCATCTCCTCGGAGTTGGCCTTCGGGTCGATGCAGACGTGCACGACGGCGGTCTTGCCGCTGGCGAACGCCCGCTTGATCGCCGGGCCGATCTCCTCGTCCTTCTCGACGTACTCGCCGTGGCAGCCGAAACCCTCGGCAACCTTGTCGAGCCGCACGTCCTTGCTCCAGTGCACGCCGGGTTGCGGCGACGGCTGTTCGAACGTGCGCTTGTAGACGCCGACCTCCAGGCCCCATTGATGGTCCACGCCGACGACGCAGACCAGCGGCAGGTTCTCCCGCACCGCGGTCTCGAGTTCGGCGATGTGGAACAGGAACGCCGAGTCGCTGGTGAGCAGCATGACCGGGCGTTTGCGGCCCTCGGCGACCGACGCACCGACGGCATACGGCAAGCCCGTGCCGAGGTGACCGAAGTTCTGGTTCCAGATCACGTCTCGCGGCTTGGTCTGCGAGTAGGTCCACTGGAAGATCACCGTGGCGCCGCCGTCGCGGACCAGGATGCCGTCCTCGGTGCACTCGTCGAACGCCTTCGTGGCCTCGACCACGTAGCGGGCCGGGTGGATCGGCGAGCGACCGCTCGGCGCTTCCTCGGCCACCCGGGCGAGCTCGGCGGCGTCGGCCTTGATCAGTGCCTCGAAGTCGGCCGATGGGGTGCGCGGGTTGTCCCGCAGCGCCTCGACCAGCTGCGGCACCACGCCGCGCAGATCGCCGACCAGCGGCACGTCGATGGGCCGGTTCACCCCGATCGCGGTCGGATCCTGTTCCACGAGAACCCATTTGCGGTTGGCGTCGCCCTCCGCCCAGTGCTGGGTCCTGCCGTAGTGCATGGGCTCCCCGAGCTCGGTTCCCAGCGCCACACACAGATCGGACTTCTCGACGGCCTCGTTCGCCGCCGGAGAGAACAGGTACGGGAAGGTGCGGTCCTGCAGGCCGGGGATGAACGAGGTGCCACCGGAGGTCTGGATCACCGGGCAGGCCATCAGCTCGGCCAACTGCCTGACCTGCTCCTGGGTACGCGAGGTGTGGACCGCGTGCCCCACCAGCAGGATGGGGCTCTTCGCCTCCCGGATCAATCGGACCGCCTCGGCGACCTCACGTTCGCCCGCGCCCTGGTCGACGAGCCGATACCGGTGCGGCGGCAACGGATCCGGCACGTCGAGTTCCTCGAGGATGACGTGGGACGGATACTCGACGTAGCTCGGCCCGGGGGTACCGGACATGGAGCGACGGATCGCTTCGCGGATGATCTCGTCGGTCTGGTCGGCGTACTCGATCGAGCTGCTGTACTTGACCGACGCCTCGAAAAGCGGTTCCTGCTGCACGAATTGGATGCGCCCGCGCCGCACCCGGCGCTCGGTGACGCGGGCGCGCTGACCGCCCAGGAAGATGACGGGCGAGTTCTCCACCAGCGCGCACTGGATCGCGCCCGCGATGTTGGCCATGCCGGGTCCGAGGGTTCCGATGCACAACCCCGGCTTGCCCGTCATCCGCGACGCCGCCTCGGCCATGAACCCGGCGCTGAGCTCGTGGTGCGGTGCGACCACCGACCAACCGCGCGCCTCGGCCTCGGTGAACATGTGCACGAAGTTGGGGTCGGGGATGCCGAACAACGTGTTGACGCCCTCGGCCTCGAACAGGTCGAGTATGCGCTTGTAGACAGGTACACCCACGGGAAACTCCTTGATTTCTCTACAGATAGCGTTGTGCTAGTCGTTTTCGGTGTGCTGAGGGAGAGCCGAACAGCGATCGGTTGAGGGTGGCGCGCTTCAGGTAGACGTGGATACCGCTCTCCCACGTGTATCCGATGCCGCCGTGCAGTTGCATGGCCTTGCCCGCGATGTCGACGGCCGCCGCGCACGTGTACGACTTGGCCATCGAGACGGCGACGCCGGCATCGGGCGCGTCCTCGGCCACGGCTCGCACCGCGGTGTCGACGAGTTGGCGCGAGACCGAGATGCTGACGAGCATGTCGGCGCAGGCATGTTTGACGGCCTGAAAGGAGCCGATGGCTCGGCCGAATTGCTGACGCACCTTCACATATCCGACCGTGGCGGCGAGCATGGCCTCGCACAGGCCGAGGCTGTCGCAGGCGACCGCTGCGGCCGCGCGGTTGTGGAGGCGTTGCACGGCTGTGTCGTCGGCGAACGGCAGGGTTTCGATGACCGCGGCGTCCGGCCCCACGGAGGCCAGCCTGCGCGTCTCGTCGACGACGGGCCGCGGCGTGGCCCGCTGTTCGGTCACGGCGACGCCGCGGTCGGTGACGATCAGGACCCGGTCCGCACCTTCGGCGTCGGGCACGAAGTCGTACGGTTCCAGCGCGACGGCCACCCGGGTCGCACCGTCGGCTAATTCGGCGAGCATCCTGTCACGGGTATCGCTGGGCCGCACTGCGTTCAGCGTGCCGACCGCAAGCACCGCGCCGCCGAGGAAGTCGGTGGCGCTGGCGGCGCGTCCGATCTCCTCGCAGACGACCGCGACTTCGGCGAACGATGCGCCTGCCCCGCCGAACTGTTCGGGCACCTCGAGCCCAACCCAACCGGCATCGATCAGCGTCGACCATTCGACCCTGCGGTCCTTCGCGAGCAGATCGCCCGCCACGGAGCGCAAATCATCGTGGAACTCGGTGAAGTCGGCCATCAGACGGCGCTCGGTTCTCGCGGCAGGCCCAGGCCGCGCTCGCCGATGATCGTGCGCTGGATCTCGCTGGCCCCGCCCGGGATCGTCCATTCCCACGATCCGATGAAGTCGAGCACCCACGCACCCGACTCCCAGCCGCTCGAGGCGGGCTTGGCGAGTTCGGTGTGGGCGGACAACCCGCCGATCTCCGCGCCGAAGTCGGTCATGCGCTGCAGAAGCTCGCTGTAGAACAGCTTGACGATCGAGGCGTCGGCCGGATCGGCGGTGCCTCTCTCGTTGTCCTCCACCACCTTTCGACACATGCCGCGCAGTCCCGTGATCTCCGTTTCGAACTGCGCCAGCCGGTCGGCGACCACCGGGTCGTCGACCGGAGCGCTTTCCAGCAGCCAGCGGAAGCCCGCGTTTCCCAGGCGCTCGGCGAGCTCGAGCATGGTCATACCGCGTTCGGCGCCGAGAGTGGACTGCGCGACGCGCCAGCCGTCATTCTCCGCTCCGATCAGGTTGGCGGCCGGAACCGAAACGTCGTTGAGGAAGATCTCGCAGAAGTGTGAGTCGCCGATCGCATTGCGGATGGGGCGGACCTCGATGCCGGGCGTGGTCATGTCGAGCAGGAAGTAGGAAATCCCCTTCCGCTTGGGCGCATTCGGGTCGGTGCGGGCCAGCAGTAGGCACCAGTCGGCGTGCTTGCCTCCGCTGGCCCACAACTTCTGTCCGTTCACGATGAAGGAGTCACCGTCTTTGCGTGCGGTGGTGCGCAGGCTCGCCAGGTCGGATCCGGCCTCGGGCTCGGAGAAGCCCTGCACCCAGATCTCACCGTCCAGGATGGCGGGTAGGTGCCGTCGCCTCTGCTCGTCGGTGCCGGCGACCAGCAGCGTCGACGCGGCGTGGTGGATTCCGACGAACGCGAGCACCAGCCGCGGTGCGTCGTGGGCGGCCAGCTCCTGGTACAGCACCACCTGCTCGGGCACCGACATGCCGCCGCCCCACTCGGCGGGCCAGTGCGGCACGGCGAAGCCGGCGCTGTGCAGTTCGGCGAACCACTGCTTCTGGAAGGCGACGAACTGCTCATCGCTTGCGCCCGTCTGTGTTGCGCGCCAGTCCGGTGGGATGTGCTCGACGCACCACTGCCGCACCGTCTGCCGAAACCGCTCGAGCTCGGCGGTCATAGGCGCACCGCCTCGGCCCGCAGGTGGTCCATCACGCGCGCGACGGCCAGGCCGTCGTCGAAGGACGGGGTGATCTGAGTCCCGCTGCGCAACGCCTCGGCGACGCGGCCGAAGAACGCCGACAGCGCGGGTGGCGGTGAGCGTCGCGGCGGCGGGGCGAATTCGGTGGTCTCGGGATCGGAGCCGGCCCTTCGCACCACGAGTGTCGTGTCGGCCGTCAGCTCGATGGTGCCGTCGCTGCCCAGCAGCGCGACCGACGGCGCCGACGGTACCGCGGCAGCGAAACCGGTGTCGTGAGTGGCGGTACAGCCGTTGGCCATTGCGAACCATGCCGAGTAGGCATCCTCGGCGGTGGCCTGGTCGGGCGATCCGTCGATGCGGGTGATGCCGCCGCACTCGGTGATCTCGCTGCCGAAGAGCCACCGGGTGAAGTCGATCAGATGGGAGCCGTAGGCGCCGATCCAGCCGCCGCCGAGTTCGCGGTCGTTGATCCAGCCCAGTTTGCGGCCGCGCAGCCCGCTTCCGAAGAACGTCCAGTGCAGGTGCCTGGGTGCGCCGATCGTCCCGCCGTCGGCCAGCTCCTTGAGCCTCGCCCAGGACTCGTTGAACCGGAACTCGAAGTTCAGGAAGTGCAGGACGCCCGCATCACGCGCCATATCGCGCATCTGCACCGCCTCATCGGCGTTGCGTCCGAATGGCTTGTCACACAACACCGCATGCCCGTGTGCGATGGCTCCGGTGACGTGCTCGAGGTGCAGGAACGGCGCGGAGTGCACGGAGATCAGGTCGACATCCGAGGCCAGCGCGGCCTTGACCGCGGCGTCGTCGCGCGGGCTGATGACCTCCACGTCGAAGCCGGCTTCGGCGTACGCGGGAGCCGCCGCGTGCTTGCCGAACCCGGTGCCGATCACCGCGACCTTCATGCGTAGAGCCCCGTCAATCCCGTGCGGCCTGCACTGCGGGTCAAAGCATCTCGGGTCGCCGACAGTCCGAGGGGCAGCCGGCGCAGCGGCTGGCTGTAGCGGGACAGCCACGACAGGGTGGTCTCGTCGCAGAATCCGACCGCGCCGTGCAACTGATGGCACACGCGGAAGACGACCTCGGCGGCTTCGAGCGCCGACAGCCGCAACGCGAGTGCGTCGGTGAGCGCCTCGGGCCGGGCGGTGGCGATGCTCCACAACGCGTACTTGGCGAGGATGTCGAGGCCGCTGCGCTCCACCTCGGCGTCGGTCAGCTGAAACTGCACGCCTTGGAACGACGACAGCGTCTGTCCGAATTGCTTGCGCAGGCTGACGTGAGCGACGGTCAGCTCGATCGCCCGGTCGAGCATGCCGAGCAGCGTCCAGCACGGCAGTACCAGTCCGAGCGCGACGTCGGCCGCGCCCTGGTCGTCGACGGCGGCCGTCTGTAGTTCGGAGACGAAGCCGGGACCGACGGGCCCGATTTCGGTCACGGTGCTGCGGGTGCCATCCAGGGTGACTGTCGTCCAACGGCTCTCGGCCCCGCCCACCGCTGCGGCGGGCCGGTTGCCGGCCACCACGATCAGGCCGTCGGTGTCCAGGTCGGTCGGGGCGGCCAGGCGTTCGGCGACCGGATACGGCAGCGCCCAGTACCCCGCGCTGCGGCACAGCGCCGCGGCCGCTTCCAGGCCGTCGGCGTCGTTGCGGGCGTCGAGCTCCCAGGCGCCGAGCCCCACCAGGCTCGCGCCGACCAACGACTCACGCGTCTCGGGCTTGGCTTCGGCCTGTTGGACGAGCTCATCGCCGCCGGCGGCTTCGAAGGCCCGCAGCGCCTGGCGCCCATACTCTTTGGCGTCATCGGACAGGTCGAGGATCATCTCGCTCATTTCGCCGCCGCCAACAGAGCACGCGACAGCAGGATCCGTTGCATTTCGATACTTCCCGACGACACCGTGGAGGCCTGTGAGTACTTCCAGTGGTCCTCGACCTCGCCGAGGAACCAGGAGGCGCGGGGGTCGTCGTGCGACACCTCTGCCGCGATGTCCATCAGGACTTCCGCGCTGTCCTGGTCGAGCTTGGTGACCGCGATCCGGTAGGCCGCGGCGTCACCGGGCTGAATGCGTCCGCTGCTCTGCAGGGACACCACGCGGTAGGCCATCAGCCGGGCGCGCCGGCAGTGGGTCAGCATGCGGATCCACCGGCCGCGCAGTTCCCCGGGGAGTGCGTCCCACCGGTCACCCAGCACGGTGGGCGCCGCGGCCAGTAGTCGTTCACAGCGTGCGTAGCGTGCGATGCCGACCCGCTCGAAGGCCATCACGTCCTGCACCACCGACCAGCCGGCATCGACCGTCCCGAGCACATCGGCGTCGGTGACACGCAGATCGTCGAAGAACACCTCGTTGAGGTGATGCGGGCCCATCATGCAGCGGATCGGCCTGACCTCGATCGCCGGATCATCCATCGGGACAAGGAAAATCGTGAGGCCCTGCTGCTTCTTCTCACCGCGCGAGGTCCGCGCGAGCAGAAAGCACCACTGCGCCATCGTCGCGTAGGACGTCCAGATCTTCTGCCCGCTGACCAGCCACCCGTCACCGTCACGACGGGCGGCGGTGCGCAGGGATGCCAGATCGGAGCCCGCCTCGGGTTCGGAGAAGCCCTGACACCAAATGACTTCGCCGCGCGCGATCGGCGGCAGGTGTTTGCGCTGCTGGTCCTCGGTCCCGTGACGCATGATGATCGGGCCGACCCAGTTGACACCCATGTACTGGGCGCCGCGCGGTTCGTGGTGCGCCCACATCTCCTCGCGCACCACCGTCTGTTCCCACACCGATGCTCCGCCACCGCCGAACTCTTTGGGCCACGACAGGCACAGCAGTTCGCGTTCGGCAAGCATGCGGCAGAACCGTTGTGCGATCTCGAGATCGGCGGGGTCGTCGGTGAACGCACCCAGATAGTTCTCGGGCACATGCTCTTTTACCAGCGCACGCAGTTCGCCGCGTAACTCCGCGGCCTTATCGCCCATGGCGAATTCCACGCCTACCCCACCTCCGACGTGCCGAGACTGCGGTTGTTGACCAGATTCGGCCCTTTTTCCGCAGAAACCGCAGTTTCGGCGGGAGGGGGCTCGGCGGGCTGAGGCGTGCCAGCGGGCTCGGGCGCGGACGCCGACTCGGGCGTTGCCGCGGTCGGGCCCAGGTCACCGAGCTCTCGGAGAACACTGTCGGTGTGGGCGCCCAACGTCGGGGCGGGGCCCGCGACCTTGCCGGGGGTGCGGGAGAACCACGTCGGCACTCCCGGAAAGCGCACCGGCCCGTCGGCGGTCTCGACGGTCTCGAAGAGCCCGACCGCGTTCAGGTGCTCGTTGTCGAACAGCGCGTCGGGGGTGTTCAGCGGCGCGGCGGGAATCTCGAGTTTCCCGAACAGGTCAAGCCATTCGGCGGTGGTGCGTTCCGTCATGGTCTGGGCCAGCAGCCCGTACACGACATCGATGTTGTGGGCGCGTTGTTCCAGCGTGGCGTAGGTCTCGTTGTTCCACGGGGGCTGCACCGCGTCGATGAACGCGTTCCAGTGTTTGTCGTTGTAGATCAGAGCGGCAATGTACCCGTCGCTGGTCCGATACGGCCTGCGGTTCGGTGCGACCGTGCGCGGGTACACAGCGGGACCCAGTGGGGGGTCGAACATGGCGCCGTTGGCATGTTCGACCAGCATGAACGACGCCATTGTCTCGAACATGGCGACCTCGACCTCCTGGCCCTCCCCGGTGCGCTCGCGATGAAACAGCGCCATCATCGTCGCGTAGAGGGCGGTCAGCCCGCCGACCTTGTCGGCCATGATCGTGCCGACGAAATCGGCGTCTCCGGTCAATTGCTTTTGCACCGCGGGCAATCCGGCCTCGGCCTGGATGGTGTCGTCGTAGGCGGGGCGGTCGCGGTCGGGCCCGCGGCGGCCATAGCCGTAGCAGTTGGTGTAGACGATCGCGGGATTGACGGCCGCGACGTCGTCGTAGCCGAAGCCCAGCTTGGCGACCGCCTTGGCGCGCATGGAGTGGATGAACACGTCGGACCGTTCGATGAGCGCGCGCATCGCCGCCTTTCCGTGTTCGGTCTGCAGGTCCAGCACCACGCTGCGCTTACCGCGGTTGACGTTGACGAACACCCCACTCATCCCCGGCGAGGGACCCACGGAGATGAAGCGGGTGTTATCCCCCTGCGGCGGTTCGACTTTGATGACGTCGGCACCCATGTCCGCCATGATCTGGGTGCAGTACGGACCCATCACCATCGCGGTGAGGTCGACGACACGCACGCCGGTCAGCGGGCCGCTAGGCATGCACACCGCCCTTCTGCGCCATCGCGAAGCTGTACTTGATGTGATCGCCGTGCCCATCGGGCACCACGGGAAACACCACCGGTTCGGACATGTCGCGGATCGCGCCGATCTGCGCGCCGACGTCCTCGATCGACCACGACGGCCGGTAGACCCCAGGCGTTTCCACGACCACGGCCCGAGCGATCCGGCCGGCCAGCGCGATCAGCGCTTCACCTGTGATCGAACATGATTCGTGCGCCAGCCACCCCACCGCGGGGGCGACCAACTCGGCGCCCATCGGTGGATACGCGGACGTGTCGATGCCCTCGGCCATCCGGGTCACTGCGGCGGGCACGATCACGTTGCTCTTGACGCCGTGTGCGGCGCCCTCCATCGCGGCCACGTTGGACAGCCCGACGACGCCGGCCTTGGCCACCGCGTAGTTGGCGACGCCGTGATTGCCGTACAGGCCGCCGATCGAGGACGTCAGCACGATGCGGCCGTAGCCGGCTTCGCACATCGACGGAAATGCCGGGCGCACAACGTGGAACGCGCCGCGAAGGTGGACGTCGAGCACCGCTTCGAAGTCGTCGTACGTCATCTCGGCGAGCGGAGCGCGGCGCACGATGCCGGCGTTGTGGATCAGGATGTCGATGCGCCCGTAATGCTCCAGAGCCGTCTCGACGATCGCCTTGCCGCCGGCCGGGCTCGCCACCGAGTCGGTGTCGGCCACGGCTTCGCCTCCGGCAGCGGTGATCTCGCGTACCACCTCTTCGGCGGGGGCGGGACTATCGGATGGCGGGTGGACCGGGTCGTATTCCTCACCGGTCAGGCTGCCGCCCGGATCGTTGACGACGACCTTGGCGCCCCGCTCGGCGAGCAGCATGGCGTACGAGCGGCCCAGTCCCCTGCCGCCGCCGGTGACGACGGCCACCCGACCGTCGAAGCGCACCTCACCCATCGCTACTTCTCGAGTACCAGGCCATCGAGGTCGCCCTTGTCGCGCCACTCCTTCAGCAGATCGCCGAACGCGTAGAAGCCCGGGCCGTAGGGTTCGCCGAGGTGTGAGCGGATGCCCTCCCCGCCACCGCCGCCCTCGTTGTTGTAGTAGCCCGGTGTGCAGGACGCGTCGAAAGCCGAGTTGTCGACCGCGGATTCGCGGATGGTCTGGCACCACTGCTCCTGCGCATCGTCGGTCGGTTCGACGACGGTCGCGCCCCGCTTCAGCGCCTCGGCGACGATGTAGGCGATGTGCTCGCCCTGCAGTTCGTAGTTGGCCGCGATGTTGGCCGAGATGCCGACCTGGGTGAAGCCGGTGAAGAACTGATTCGGGAAGCCGCGGCTCGTCATGCCGTGCAGCGTCTTGTAGCCGTCGCGCCAGTAGTCGTAGAGCGACACGCCGTCGCGCCCTTCGATCGCGTCGATCGAGTAGCGCCTGCTGATCTCGGTGGTGATCTCGAAGCCGCTGGCGTAGATGATGCAGTCGACCTCGTACTCCTGGCCGTTGGCGACGATGCCCTTCTCGGTGATCCGTTCGACCCCTTTGGAATCGGATACGTCGACCAACGTGACATTGGGCCGGTTGAAGGCGGGCAGATAGTCGTCGTTGGACAGCGGCCGCTTGCACAGGAATCGGTAGTACGGCTTGAGCGCCTCGGCGGTGTCGGCGTCCTCGACGATCTCGGCGATCCGGCGGCGCAGCCGCTCCATGATCTTGTAGTCCTCTTCCTCGCGGATCGCCATGAACTGTTCGGGTGTCATCGTGGAGGGATCCTCGAGCGAGAGCACCCGCGCCGCGGTGTTGCGGCCGAGTTCGGTCCAGAAGTCGCACACCAGGTCCGGCTGCCCGAGCGCCATGCCCTCGAATGTCCACGAGTGGAAGTTGCGCTGCCGCTCCTTCTGCCATCCGGGCTGAAGCGTCTTGACCCATTCCGGGTCGGTGGTCGTGTTGTTACGCACGTCGACCGTCGACGGGGTGCGCTGGAACACGTACAGATGCTGGGCGTCTCGGGCCAGGAACGGCACCACCTGGATGCTGGTGGCGCCGGTGCCGATGATCGCGACGCGCTTGTCGGCCAGCTTGTCCATGCCGCCGGTGTAGTCCCCGCCGGTGTAGTCGTAATCCCACCGCGACGAGTGGAAGCTGTGCCCCTTGAAGTCCTTCATGCCCGGGATCCCCGGAAGCTTGGGCCGGTGGAACGGGCCCGAGGCCAGCACCACGAAACGTGCGCGGATGTCGTCACCGCGGTTGGTGGCCAGGCGCCACCGCTTGATCTCCTCGTCCCAGCGCATGTCCCGCACCTGGGTGGAGAAGATCGCCGAGTCGTAGAGGCCGAAGTGTTTGCCGATGCGCCTGCAGTGCTCGTAGATCTCGGGGCCGTCGGCGAACTTCTTGCTCGGAATGTAGTCGAGCTCTTCCAGAAGCGGTATGTAGCAATATGACTCGTTGTCACACTGGATGCCCGGATACCGGTTCCAGTACCAGACACCGCCGAAGTCCCCGCCCAGCTCGATGATCCGGACGTCCTCGACACCGGCCTTCTTCAGGTGCGCCGCCGAGAGCAGCCCGCCGAAGCCGCCACCGAGCACCGCGACGTCGATGTCCTCGACGATCGGGTCGCGCGGCGCCACGGGCGTGTACGGGTCCACCTCGTAGTAGCCGGCGAAGTCGTCGGACAATTCGACGTACTGCTTGGAACCCTCGGGCCGAAGCCTTTTCGCCCGCTCCTGGGCGTACTTCTCCCGAAGCGCGTCGATGTCGATGTCGTCGGGCGTCTCGGTGGGCCCGCAGGTGTCGAACATTGTCATAGCTCAGAGCTCTTTCGGTTCGCCGGTGCCCATGTACTTGGACAACTGGTAGTGGAGGTTCACGGTGCTGCGCTCGCGGTACGGGCTGGGTTTGGTGCCCGGGAAGCCCAGCGACTTCATGCCCTGCTGCACGGCGGCCATGTTCGAAAAATCCTGGGGCAGCACCGACAGCCAGTTCGGGCTGTCCTTGGGCGTGTACTCCCAATGTGTCTGCGGCTCTTGGCCCTTCGGGAACAGCTCCAGGGTCGCCACTTCGAAGATGCACTTGTTGGGGTCGTAGCTCGGGTGCGGTCTGGCGCTGTAGCACAACGCGGTCGTCAGCCCCTGGCCGATCTGGAAGTTCGGGAAGACCTGCCACGCCGTACCGGCCTGCCCGAGGATGTCGGGCGGAATGGTCGGCCAGACGACGCCGCGCGCCTCGTCGTCGCGGCGCGCCGAGGCCAGCCAGTGCTCGAGAACCTTGTCGGGAGGCGTGCCCTCGGGCAGTTCGTCGACCAGCCGCTTGGCCGCGTTCACCAGCGTCTCGGTGGTCGTCGCGTTGGTCTGCTCCCACGTGTACATCTGCATCTCCGCGGTGGAGACGCGGGGGTCGTCGCCGGTGCCGAGCCGGATCTTGGACTTGGTGGCCTCCATGTCCTTGGGCGCGTCGTACCCGATGTTGCTGTGCCTGCCCTGCGCCTTGGCCCACCCCTTGAACTCACCGAACTTGTTGAATTCCGGATGCGTGGTGAACACGTGGTAGGTCTCGTTGAAAGCCTCCAGCGCGACCTTCCAGTTGCAGTCGAAATACAGCCATTTGCGCCACTTGTAGCGCATGTTCTCCAGCCCGAACGGGTCGAGGATCTTGGCGGCCGGAAACAGGTAGTCGGCGAGGGGTTCGCAGTCGGGGTCCATGTTGATGAACAACCAGCCACCCCAGGTGTCGACCTGGACGGGAACGAGGTGGGTGTTCTGCGGGGTGAGCGCGCCGTTCCAGTCGTCCTGCTCGCGGACGTGGGTGCAGGCGCCGTCGAGGCCGTATGTCCAGCCGTGGAATCCGCAGACGAACGACTTGCGGGCGCGTCCGACGGCGTTCTTCGCACCGTCGGGGGTGTCGACGAGGCGGCGGCCGCGGTGCATGCACACGTTGTGGTGCGCGGCAAACTCGTTCTCCCCCGTGCGCACGACGATGATCGAGTCGTCGAGGATGTCGTAAGTCAGGTAGCTGCCGACCTCTGGGAGTTCTTCGACGCGACCGACCTGCTGCCACACCTTGCGCCACAGCTTGTCTCGTTCGGCGCGCGCGTACTCCTCGGAGACGTACGCGTCCACCGGGATCGTCATCGGCGCCGAAAGCTCCTCCGGCACTTCTACTTCACGATCCTGCGTATCGGTCATCGCAAACTCCTTAGAACCGACTGATTTCTGCGCGGAAGGTTTCGTCTTTCAAGAACAACGACGTGTTGTCGGCGCCGAGATGCGTCCACTTCAGATTGAGTCCACCGTCGACGAGCAGCGTCTGCCCGGTGATGTAGCTCGACAGGTCCGACAGCAGAAACAGGATGGCCCCCGCCTGCTCTTCGGGTCGGCCCCGCCTGCCCATCGCGATCGCCCGCCGGTCGCGGTCGGGATCGACGTCGACATAGGTTCGCGACGCGGCGGTCTCGGTCACCCCGGGCGCCACCGCGTTGACGCGGATGTCGTCGTGCGCCAATTCGGCGGCCATGGTGCGCGTCATCGCGACCACCGCCGCCTTCGCCGTGCCGTAGGCGATGTGGAACGGCGCGGTGTTCATCCCGCTGATCGACGACACTGAGACGACCGAACCCTTCAGGCCGCGGGCGCGTAGTTCTCCACACACCGCTTGGCTCATGAAGAACGCGGTTTCCAGGTTCGCGGTGAACAGGGCCCGCCAGTCTTCGCGCGTCACCCGGGTCGAGGGCATCCAGGTCGAGGGCGCAGCGCCGCCTGCGATGTTCACCAGTCCGTAGAGATCACCGTCGGTTCGCCGGACCTGCTCCAGCACGGTGGCGATGCCGTCGTCGGTGGAGGCGTCGGCGGCAACCGGGTGCACCGGCAGGCCGCGTTCGGCCAGCGGTCCGACGTGTTGGTCGAGGTTGTCGCGCGACCGGCTGACGGCCACCACCGTGGCACCGGCCTCGGCCGCCATTCGGGTCACGGTGGTGCCGATTCCGCCGCCGCCCGCACCCGAGACCACGACGATCCGGCCATCCAGCCGCAAGAGGTCGGTCATACTATTTGTCCGGACAACGAGTGTTGCTCTCCATGTTGCAGAACACTATTCCCCAGCGGGAATCTGCCCGTCAAGGGCGAACCATCTTCTTTCGCGCCCTATTGTCTGGACTAAGCGGGCTTGCTAACGTGCCAGGTCATGACGCAATCGGCGACGGGGTCCTTGCAGCAGTCTCGCTATCCGGGCGGAAATCCGACCGCTGTGGCCGGGTGGCGTGTCGAGCGGATCACCGCCCCGAGCCGGCTGTTCGGTGCGAACGGTCTGCGCACCGGCCCCGACGACCGCGTCTACGTCGCCCAGGTGACGGGCAGCCAGATCAGCGCGCTGGACCTGGGTACCGGAAAGCTCGAGACCATCAGCGCAAAGGGCGGCGACATCATCGCCCCCGACGACGTCGCCTTCGACAGCGACGGCAACCTGTTCGCGACCGAGGTGATGGACGGACGGGTCAGCGTGCGTGACGCCGCGGGCCGCACGCGGGTGCTGCGCGACGACCTGCCCTGCGCGAACGGCATCACCGTGCACCAGGACCGTTTGTTCGTCAACGAGTGCCGCGACGGTGGGCGGCTGATGGAACTCGACCGCGTCACGGGCGCCGAGCGGATCCTGGTGGAGAACCTGCCGTCACCGAACGCCATGGAGGTGGGCCCGGACGGCCTACTCTACTACCCGCTGATGACGGCCAACGAGATCTGGCGCATCGATCCCAATGGCGGTGAGCCGCAACGGGTGGCCGCCGACCTCGGTGTGCCCGATGCGGTGAAGTTCGACCCGCAGGGCAACCTGGTCTCCACGCAGGTGGCCAGCGGCCAGGTACTGCGGATCGATCCCCGAAGCGGCGAGAAAACCCTTCTGGCGCAGCTCAACCCGGGACTGGACAACCTGACGTTCGTCGGGGACCGGCTGTTCGTCTCGAACTTCACCGGTGAGATCACCGAGATCGTCGGCGTGGGCGAGACCCGCACACTGCTCGGCGGCGGGTTGAACTGGCCGCTGGATCTGGCGGTCGGCGGGGACGGCCGGCTCTACGTCGCTGACGGCACCTACTTCTACACCGTCGGCGATGACGGATCGCTGCAGACCGTCGGGATGCTGTTCTCCCCCGGCTATCCCGGCTTCCTGCGCGGGCTGGCACCGGTTGACGGCAATGCGTTCGTGGTGGCCACGTCGGGTGGCCAGATCGGTCGGTACCGTCCCGCCGATGGCGAGACCGACTACCTGGCAGACGGTTTCGACCAGCTCTACGGTGTCGCGGTCGGACCTGGTGGGCGGATCGTGTTCACCGAACTCGGCACGGGCAGGGTACACGCGCTGGCCACCGGCGGCACCAAGGTGCTGGCGTCAGATCTGCGGGATCCCGTCGGCGTCGCATTCGACGACGGTCGTCCGCTGGTCGCCGAGTCCGGGGCGGGCCGGGTGATCGCGGTCGGCGATGTGAAGGAGACGGTGGTCGACGGTCTGCAGCGGCCCCAGGGCATCACGGTCGCCGACGGAGTGCTCTACATCGTCGACGCGGGCGCGAAGGAGGTGATCGCGGTGAACCTGAACACCGGTGCGCGCACCACGATCGCCTCGAATCTGCCCGTGGGGCCGCCGCCGGGCGTGGAGCCCAAACCGCTCAAGGGCATGCCGCCGTTCTCCGGACCGCAGGGGCCGTTCGCCGGCATCACCGTCGGTCGTGACGGCACTCTGTACGTGTCGGCCGACGGCGAGGGCAGCGTGCTGGCGCTGCGACGGACATGACCGTCAGCCCCACCGACCATCGCTACCTGCAGGTGGCCCGCACGCTGCGCAAGGAGATCGTCGACGGGATCTACCCCGTCGGCTCGCAGCTTCCCACCGAACAACAACTGTGCGAACGCTTCGCGGTCAGCCGCTACACCGTCCGCGAGGCGCTGCGCCGGCTGCGCGAGGACAACCTGATCGCGTCGCGGCCACGCGCCGGCACCCTCGTGGTCCCCCGACCCGCGTCCAATTCGTATGCGCAAGACGTCGTTTCGATCGACGACCTGCTGGCCTTCGCGGCCGGAGCCCAGCTCACGATCGAGTCCAACGCGATGGTCACCGTCGACGACGAGCTGGCCGCCCACACCGGGCTGGAGGCAAGTACGCAGTGGCTGGCCGTGCGCGGCTGCCGGCAGGCCGAGGGCAGCGATACCCCGGTCTGCACCACCGAGTACTACATCAATCGGGCCTTCGCGGCGGTCGGTCGTCTGCTGCAACGCCATTCGGGACCGATCTTCCCGCTGATCGAAGATCTGTTCGGGGTCAGCATCGTCGAGGTGCACCAGGAGATGGCGGCGATCACCGTCTCCCCAGACCTCGCCAAGGCGCTCAAGGCCGACGCGGGCAGCGCCGCGCTGAAGATGCGCCGCGCCTACACGACCTCCGACGGCGAGGTCGCTCAGGTGACCATCAACACCCATCCTTCGTCGCGGTACCGACACTCGATGACGATGCGCCGGATCAAGGGTTAGGCCCCAACCGTGCGGGTCGACGAGAAGCGCAGCGCCGACGCCTACCGGCGCGGCCTGTGGGTGCACGACACGCTGGCCGACGCACTGCGCGACGCGGCCACCTCGACCCCTGACCGAACGGTGTTGGTGGACGGCGACATCCGGCTCTCCTGCCGCGAGCTGCATGACCGCGCGGTGGCGCTGGCGCACACGTTGATGTCGCGCATGCCGGCCGGCAGCGTGGTCTCGTTCATGTTGCCGAACTGGCACGAGGCCGCGGTCATCTACCACGGGGCGACGTTGGCAGGCATGGTGGTCAACCCGATCCTGCCGTCGCTGCGCGACCACGAACTGACGTTCATTCTGCGCGACGCCGACGTCCGGGCGATCTTCGTGCCGTCCGCCTTCAACAAACACGACTATGTCGCGATGCTCGACCGCGTCACCGGCGCGATGTCCGCCCCGCCGGAAGTCATCGTGGTGCGGGGCGACGCGGGCGATCACACACCGTTCGAGTCACTAATGGGCGGCGGGGGCGTCCTGCCGGTGTTGAACGCCGACACGGTGCGCATGATCCTCTACACGTCGGGAACCACCGGTCGGCCGAAAGGCGTGCTGCACACCCATAACTCGATCCACGCACTGATTCGTCAGATCGGTGAGCACTGGCGCGTCGAGGACGGTGACACGTTCCTGGTGCCGTCCCCGATCGCGCACATCGGCGGGTCGATCTATGCGTTCGAGTGTCCCCTGCTGCTGGACAGCACCGCGGTGCTGATGCAACGCTGGGATCCGGATGCGGCGGTGGCGCTGATGCTCGCCGAGCGGGTCACGCACATGGCGGGGGCCACGCCGTTCCTCGACGGGTTGCTCAGCGCCGCCGAACGGGCCGGGACGCGGCTACCCGGGCTGAAGGTGTTCATCTGTGGTGGCGCGTCGGTGCCGCCGTCGCTGATCCGCAGCGCCACCGCATATTTCGAGAAGGCGGCGGTGTCCCGGGTCTACGGCTCGACGGAGGTGCCGGTGACCACGGTCGGCGCGCTCGACGACGCCGGGCGTGCGGCCGACACCGACGGCAGACCGGGGATCGCCGACATCAAACTCGTCGACGGCGAGATCCGCGCCCGCGGGCCGCAGATGCTCGTCGGCTACCTGCACCCCGAGGACGAGACCACCGCATTCGACGACGAAGGCTACTTCCGCACCGGCGACCTCGGCCGGTGGGTCGACGACGGCTTCCTCGTCGTCATCGGTCGCGCCAAGGACATCATCATCCGCAACGGAGAGAACATCTCGCCCAAGGAGGTCGAGGACATCCTCATCGGTCATCCGGGCGTCGCGGAGATCGCCATCGTCGGCATACCCGACGAGCGCACCGGTGAGCGGGCCTGCGCTGTCGTGGTGGCCAGCGACCAGCCGCCGCCGGACGTCACGGCCATGCGGACCATGCTCGAGGAGCACGGGGTCGCGCGATTCAAGGCACCCGAGCAGGTGGCGGTGTGGGAGTCGTTGCCCAAGAACGACGCCGGAAAAGTGTTGAAGCATCGGATACGAGCGGCGCTGATATGACCGCGGACGCGAGGAGCAAGAATGGTTCAGGTAGCGATCGTGACCGGGGCGAGCAGCGGCATCGGCTTCGGATGTGCGACCAAACTGGCCGAGGCGGGCATGGCGGTGCTGGGCACCGGCCGCGACGAGACGAGGCTAGCCGGGTTGACGAAGGCGATCGGTGACACCGACCGCGTCGCGACGGTCGCCGTCGATCTCACCGCCGACGAGGCCCCGCAGCGCATCGTGCAGGCCGCACTGGACCGTTGGGGTCGCATCGACTTCCTGGTCAACAACGCCGGCGTGGGAAGCCCGAAACCGTTGCACGAGACCGACGACGAATCCCTGGACTACTTCCTGGGATTGATGCTGCGGGCACCGTTCCGGCTGGCCCGCGACGTCATTGCGCACATGGAGGCCGGCTCGGGGATCGTCAACGTGACCTCGACGTTCGCCGTCGTCGGCGGGCTGCGCGGTGGCGCGTACTCCGCGGCCAAGGGCGGCTTGACGTCGCTGACCCAGCACATCGCATGCCAATACGGTCCCCAGGGAATCCGGTGTAACGCAGTGGCTCCCGGCGTCACGCTGACCCCGATGGTGGCGACGCGACTCGAAGACGAGCGGTTCCGCAAGATCAACACCGAGATGACCCCGTACCCGCGGCTGGGCGAGGTGAACGACATCGCCAGCACCGTCGCATTCCTGTGCTCGGAGGGTGCGAGTTTCATCAACGGGCAGACCATCGTCGTCGATGGTGGCTGGAGTTCGACGAAGTATCTCTCCGACTTCGCGCTCAACGCCGAGTGGGTGGCCCGGCAGTGAACCTGTTCGCGCTGCTCGACCAGGCCGCGAGCCGCTTCGGCGACCGCGGCGCGGTGTATCACGGTGAGCGGCAACACCAGACGTGGGAACAGCTGCGCGAGAGGTCCCTGCGGTTGGCCGCCACGCTCGGCACGCCCGGCACGCGAATCGCCGTCGCCAGCGAGAACTGTCCGGAGATCATCGAGCTGATGTTCGGGGTGTGGGCCGCCGAATGCGTGTACGTGCCCATCAACTACAAGCTGCACCCGCGGGAGATGGTGCAGATCCTCGAAGACTCCGGCGCCGCGCAGGTGTTCGCGTCGCCGAAGATCGCGTCAGCGCTCGCGTCGCAGACCGGTGTCCCGATCACGACCGTCGGCACCGATGGCTACGAAAGCTGGTTCAGCGCAGGGCCTTCGGGACCACCGACCACCGATCCCGAGACTCTGGCCTGGCTGTTCTACACCAGCGGAACGACCGGCAAATCCAAGGGCGCGATGCTGTCGCACCGCAACCTGATGGCGATGACGGTGTCGCACCTGGCCGACTTCGACGCTCCCGACGAGAACTGCACCCTGGTGCACGGCGCGCCGATGTCGCACGGCTCGGGACTGTACATCCCGCCCTACGTGCTGCGCGCGGCGCGCCAGGTGATCCCCGAGTCGGCGGCGTTCGAGCCGAACGAGTTTCTCGACCTGTGCGAGCGCCATCCCGGTTGCAGCGCGTTCCTGGCGCCGACGATGGTGCAGCGCCTGGTGCAGACCGGCCGGGCCTGCCCGAACAACCTGCGGACCATCGTCTACGGCGGTGGCCCCATGTACGTGGAGAGCCTGAAGAAGGCGATGGCCGCGTTCGGCCCGGTCTTCGTGCAGCTGTACGGCCAAGGCGAGGCGCCGATGACCATCACCGGTCTGCGCAGAGCCGATCACGTCGGCGCAGACGACGCCGTTCTCGGGTCGGTCGGCTATGCCCGGTCCGGCGTGGACGTGGCGGTGCACCGGGCCGACGGAACACCGGCCGATGTCGGCGAGATCGGCGAGATCGTCTGCCGTGGCGACGTCGTGATGTCGGGCTACTGGCAGAACCCCGAGGCGACCGCAGCGACGCTGCAGGACGGCTGGTTACGCACCGGCGACATGGGCTCCTTCGACGACCGCGGCTTCCTCACGCTGCGCGACCGGTCCAAGGACGTGGTGATCAGCGGCGGCAGCAACATCTATCCGCGCGAGGTCGAGGAGGTGCTGCTCGAGCATCCCGGTGTGATCGAGGCCGGCGTCGTGGGCGCGCCCGACGAGGAGTGGGGCGAGGTGGTGGTGGCATTCATCGTCGGGTCGGTCTCGGCCGAGGAGTTGGACGCGCATCTGCTCGATCGCATCGCGCGGTTCAAGCGTCCGAAACGCTACGAGTTCATCGAGGAACTGCCCAAGAACAGCTACGGCAAGGTGCTCAAGCGCGAGCTGCGCGACCGGGTGCGATCGGTGCCGCGGTAGCACCTGTGTCCGTCATCACAGACGATCTTGGTTTGGAGCTCATTGGCCAGGGGTATCAGGCGGGCTGCTCTACCGAAGGATGACGATGACCGACCACATGCCGACCGCCGACGGGTCGCCCGCCTCCGATGGGTTGGCCACGCTGGCGCTGCTTCTGCATGCGGCGGCGTTGTTCGCCTCGACCGCCTGCCTTGCCGCGTTCCTCATCGGGCATTCGACCGTAGCCCTTACGGCCGGGATTCTCGCGGTGCTTCACCTCATCGGCGCACGGGCCACCGTCTTCCTCGACAGCAGCCTCGAGAAGCGCCGCCTGGGCCGCGAGGCAGCGGCCGGGCCGTTCGGCGAGTACGCCCTGGCCGGCGGCTCGCTCTAACCCGAGAAACCAACCCGGCTACTGGGCCGGGGCGAACACCGACTTGAACCGGTTCAGCGAGTCCTGGATGTCGCCCTTGAGCGCACCGGCGACCACCATGCCGATGGGGCCGAACAGCGCCGGGCCGCCGAGGTGCACGTCGAATGTGACGGTCGATCCGGAGGGGTCCTTCTGGGCCGGTCGCACCTTGCCGATCAGCTTGACCTTCACGCCGCCCTTGCCGTCGCCGTTGAGCGTCATCGCCTCCGGCGGGCGGTAGTGCACGATGGTCCACTTGATCCGGTTCGGCATGCCCTTGACTTCGACGATGGACTCCAGCGTCGTGCCCTTCTCCAGCGTTTCGGGCAACTTGCTGCGCCACACCCGGTGGATGCTCAGCCACTCCTTGTAGCGGGCGAGGTCGGATGCGCACGACCAGGCCTGCTCCGGCGGCAGGGGGACGTCGACGGATACGGAGAGTTTGGCCATGGCTCAGGGCTGCTGCGGTGGCTGCTGCTGCGGCGGAGCCTGAGGGGGCGGGGCCTGGGGCGGCTGCTGTGGCGCGCCCTGCGCCGACGGGTTGTCCTTGTTGACGTAGTTGCGCGCCGCGTCCTGGACTTTGTCGACGTGCTGGGCATATTTGCCCTGCGTCTTGCGGTCGACGATGTCACCGGCCTTGTCGATCGCGGTGTCCACCTTGTCGGCGTTGCGGGCCAGCAGATTCTTCACCTTGTCGAGAAATGCCATGGACCCCAGGCTACTCGGCCCGCCACAACCGGCGTCGCTCTCCCAGCACCGCGCCCTGCACCCACCAGATCACCTCGATGGCGGCGGCGGCGAGAGCGCCGATGGCCAGCGCGATCGACGTCGTCTTGGCGTTGGAGATGTCGAGCATGAACAGCTCCTGCGCCAGCGGTATCGAGAAGATCACCACGTAGGCCAGACCGGAGACGACGACCAACGCCACCCGCCACCACTCGTAGGGTCGCGCCACGACCGCGAGAACCCAGATCGCCCCGACCAGCAGGGTGATCAGCGCCGCGGTCGACGCCTGGGTCTGCTCGACGGCGGTGGCTTCGCGGCCCTGATAGGCGGCCAGATACGAGACGAACGTCGCGACACCGATGACCAGGCCCGACGGCAGGGCCGCCGTCATCACCCGCTTCACGAATCCGGGGTGCGCGCGTTCCTTGTTCGGCGCCAGCGACAGGATGAATGCCGGGATGCCGATCGTGAACCACGCCGCGATCGTGACGTGGATCGGCTGAAACGGGAACAGCAGCGGGTCGGTGCCGAAGAACTTCGACGCCAGCCCGGCCAGGCCGACGAACGTCGCGAGCAGCACCGAGTACACCGTCTTGGTCAAGAACAGGTTCGAGACGCGTTCGATGTTGCCGATCACCCGCCGTCCCTCGCCGACGACGTAGGGCAGCGTCGCGAACTTGTTGTCCAGCAGCACGATCTGGGCCACGGCGCGCGATGCCGAGCTGCCCGACCCCATCGCGACGCCGATGTCGGCGTCCTTGAGCGCGAGTACGTCGTTGACGCCGTCGCCGGTCATCGCGACCGTGTGTCCCCGGGACTGCAGGGCGTGCACCATCGCTCGCTTCTGGTCGGGGCGGACCCGGCCGAAGGTGGTGTGCGACTCGAGGGCATCGGCCAGTTCGTCGGAGGCTTCCGGCAGGTTCCTGGCGTCCATGCACTCGCCGTGCAGGCCCAGCGATCCCGCGACCGCCCCTACGGACACCGCGTTGTCCCCGGAGATCACCTTGATCGAAACCTTCTGGGCGGCAAAGTAATCGAGGGTGTCGCGGGCATCGGGCCGCACACGCTGCTCGAGGACGACCAGCGCGGCGGGGGTCACGCAGCCCGGAGCGTCGGCGTGGTCGACGGGCAGGTCGCTGGCTCCGAGCAGCAGCACCCGCAGCCCCGAGGAGCCGATCCGTTCGGCCTGTTCGGCGATCGGCGAGCCGGGTTCGCACAGCACGTCGGGCGCGCCGATCACCCAGTTGCCGTGCTCGCCGTAGGAGGCGCCGCTCCACTTGGTGGCGGACTTGAACGGCGCGGTCGCCGTCGCCGTCCACCCGGGCGGCATCTTGTACGCCTCGGCGATGGCCTGCATGCTCGCGTTCGGGCGGGCGTCGTCGGCGGCGAGCTGCGCCAGGATGTTTCCGACGTTCCCCAGCTCGCGCGTGAGCCCAGCCTCGTCGAGCTGCTCGAGGTCGGAGACGCGCATCCCGTTCTCGGTCAGCGTGCCGGTCTTGTCTGCGCAGACGACGTCGACCCGTGCCAGGCCTTCGATCGCGGGTAGTTCGTTGACCAGACATTGCCTGCGGCCCAACCGGATCACCCCGACCGCGAACGCGATCGACGTCATCAGGACCAGGCCTTCGGGCACCATCGGCACCAGCGCGCCGACCATCGCCAGCACCGAACGGCGCCAACCGGATTCGGTGGTGAACAGCTGGGTGTAGATGGTCAGCAGCCCGGCGGGGATGAGCAGGTACGTGATGAACTGCAGAATCTTGTTGATGCCGGTGCGCAGTTCGGAGTTCACCAGGGTGAACTTGCTGGCCTCTTCGGCGAGCTTGGCCGCGTAGGCTTCCCGGCCGACTTTGGTGGCGCGGTAGGCGCCGGAGCCTGCGACGACGAAGCTGCCCGACATGACGTGGTCGCCGACATCCTTCGCGATCGGATCGGCCTCCCCGGTGAGCAGGGACTCGTCGACCTCGAGGTTGGCGTCCTCGATCACCTCGCCGTCGACCACGATCTGATCGCCGGGCCCGAGCTCGATGATGTCGTCGAGGACGATGTCGCTGGGGCTGAGCTGCTGGGTAGCGGAGCCGGCGCCGGTCTGCCTGCGCACCAACGGTTTCGTCTGACCGACGATGGCGAGCTTGTCCAGCGTCCGCTTGGCGCGCAGTTCCTGGATGATGCCGATGCCGCTGTTGGCGATGATCAGCAATCCGAAGGCGCCGTTGATGATCGAGCCGGTGGACAGCACGATGATCAGCAGCACGCCGAGGATGGCGTTGATGCGGGTGAACACGTTGGACCGCACGATGTCGGATACGCTGCGCGCCGCCCGCGTCGGGACGTCGTTGGTCTTGCCGTCGGCGATGCGTTGGGCGACCTCGGCTTCGGTCAGCCCGGCGGCCTGGATTTCGGGTGCGGCGGTCACTTGACGAACGTGCCCTTCTTGAACGTGTCGTAGTACTCCAGTATGAGCTTGTCGCGGTCGACCCCATCGAACACCGCGGTGGAAACCGTTCCCGGCGGCGCATTCTCGGTGACGAAGGAGAACGTGAAGGTGTTGCCGTCCCAGTGCTCGAGCGGCACGTCGAGCTTCGAGCCGAGCGCCAGCCGCAGCTCGCCGTTGCGTTCGGTGACCCGGGCGGGCCCCCAGTAGTCGTTGCGGTAGGTGCCGACGTACGACGCGAGCGGCGCAGCGGGTACCGGGTTGGCCGGCGGCTGCTTGCCGACCAGGGACCCGACCGGCTTCTCCATCTCGGCGAACGCCCCGCTGTAGAGGCCGTACCAGTCCTCGCGCACCTCGCCGAACTGCACCAGGTCGGCGAACTGCGCGGCCAGCGATTCGGGCACACCCGAAGGGGTGGCGTTGGTGAGCGCGACGATCGCGACGTCGGCCGACGGCAGGATCAGGAAGGTCGTGCCGGCGCCCAGCTCGAAGGCGCCCGAATGGCTCAGCTCCATGCGCGCCGCCGAGGTCGAGCTGACGTTGAAGCCGAAGCCGTAGAAGCCCGACCTGGCCGCGGGTTCGGTGGCCGGGCTCGACACGATCTGCGGGGTGAGCGCGGGCAGCAGGGCCTTCGGGGCGACGATTTGTCTGCCGTCATGGCTGCCGTTGGCGAGCACCATGGCCAGCCATCGGGTCATGTCGTTGACCGACGAACTCGCACCGCCCGCCGGGGCTTCCGGGTCGGCGTCACGGACGAACGCCGGTTCGTAGCGCTCATCCATGTGGATGTGGCCGACCGCGCGGTTGGGTCGGGCCCGATAGTCGGTGAACCGGTAGCTGGTCTGCCCCATGCCGAGCGGACGGAACAGCACCTCGTCGGCCAACACCTCCCACGGCTTGCCCGCACCGACCGCGACCGCCTCGGCGCCGGCTGTATACCCGAAGTTGGTGTAGGCGTAGGAGATCCGGAACGGGTCCAGCGGAAGCTGGCGCAACCGTTCCAACACCTGCCTGCGGTCGTAGCCGAGGTCTTCGAGCATGTCGCCGGCGTGGTCGGGCAGCCCGGACCGGTGCGACATCATGTCCCCGACGGTCACCATCGAGGTGACCACCGGGTTGGACAACGCGAACCACGGCAGCTCGGACACGATCGGGGTGTCCCAGCTGACGGCGCCCACACCGACCTGGTGGGCAACCACGGTCGCCGCCAGCGACTTGGACACCGACGCGAGCTGGAACACCGTGTCGGGGTCGACCCGGTTCTCGTCCCCGTCGGGCTTGGTGGCGTCCTTGACTCCGAACCCCTTGGCGTACACCGTCTTTCCGCCGTGGACGACAGCGACCGCCATACCGGGGATTCCGGACTTCCGCATCAGGTCCTCGCCCATGCCGTCGAGTTCGGCCACCGCGTTGTCGACCGCGTTCTCCGGAAGGGGCATCGCGGGCACCAGCGGCGGGGGTACGTCGGGCTGCGCACCCGGGGCGGCCGGCGGGGACGGCGGAGCGGGTTCGGGGCGATCGGCACCGCAGCCCGCGACGAGCAGCACCCCGACGACGGCCACCCTGGCCAGTGCTTTCATGAGCTGAACGGTAACCCGGCGAGCGCGCTGTTGTGGTGCTCGAACCGCGAGTGCGTCTGCAAAAAGTGTGCGTGGGCAGGCGGAGCTAGAACCGCCACCACGGGTCGAGCGCCGGCGCCGCGTCCAACCGGACCCGTTGACCGGGCTTGGGCACCGCTATCTGCACCTTCTCCGCGTCGGCCGCCCGCAGCAGCCGCTCGACCGGTTCGGCCCACGGGTGGGGCGCGAGCCGGAAGGTGGCCCAGTGGATCGGCACCAGCAGCCCCCGGTCGGCCTCGGCGACGTCGAGGTGCGCCTTGACCGCCTCTTCGGGGTTCATGTGGATGTCGGGCCACGCCGGGTGGTAGGCCCCGACGGGCAGCAGCGTCATGTCGAACGGCCCGTGGTCCATGCCGATCTGAGCGAAGCTCTTGGTGTATCCGGTGTCGCCGCCGAAGAAGGCCCGGTGGCGCGGGCCGATGATCACCCAGGAGGCCCACAGCGTGGTGTTACGGGTGAATTGGCGGCCGGAGAAGTGCCGCGCCGGCGTGCACACCAGGGTGAGCTCGCCGATGGTGTGGGTCTCGTTCCAGTCCAGTTCGACGATGCGGCTCTCCGGTATCCCCCATTTGCGCAGGTGCGCGCCGATGCCGAGCGGAACGACGAACGGCGCCCGCTGGGTGCGGGCCAGCCCGGTGATCGTGTCCATGTCGAGGTGGTCGTAGTGGTCGTGGCTGACGATGATCGCGTCGACCGCGGCCAGCGCCTCGAGCGGAGCGGGCACCTCGTGCATCCGCTCGGGACCGACCGTCTGCGACGGTGAGCACCGGCGGCTCCACACCGGGTCGGCGAGCACGCGGTAGCCGTCGAGTTCGACGAGCGCCGAGGAGTGACCGAACCAGCAGGCCGACATCTGCGTCGAGTCGGGGTCGGTGGGTGACGGGGTGACGACCGGAATCGGGCCGTCCGGTTTGGCGACGCCGCGCGATCCGATCAACTCGCGGACCAGCAGCCGCTGCTGTTCGGCGTCGATGCTCATCATCGACGCCGGTTCGAGGTTGACGAACACGCCGTCGCGGTAGTTCGGGGAGCGCTGTGCGACGCGTTCGATCTCGGTGGGCGAGGCGCCCAGCGCCGCGGGTGCGCCCTGCAATGCGCGTACCAGCCATCCGCCGGCCAGCAGTGAGGCCGTGCCGAAGCCGATGCGCAGCGCCGACCGGATCATCAGGCTCCCTTGAACCTCGGGGGGCGCTTCTCGATGCGGGCGACCTGCGCCTCGATGATGTCCTGGCTCGCCCAGGCCCGATCGAACAGATCCTTGTGCGCCGGCCACGGGTCTTCGTAGGCGCCGTCGTCGTTGAGCACCCGCTTGGCGTGCTGCAGGGCCAGCGGCGCGAAGCCCGCGATCTCCTGCGCCCAGGCCTGCGCGTCTTGAAGCGTGCCGATGCGGTTGGCCATCCCGGTCTGCAGTGCGGCGTCGGCGGTGAGCCGCTCGGCGGCCAGCAGCATGCCGCGGGCCCGGCCCGCCCCGACCAGCGTCGTCAACCGGCGGATGCTCCAGTTGTCCAGCGCGATGCCGTACTTCGCGACCGGAAACTGGAAGTACGCCTCGGGGGCGACGACGCGCAGGTCGCAGATCATCGACAGAATGACCCCGGCGCCGATCGCGGGGCCGTTGATGGCGCCGATCACCGGGACGGGCGCCGCGTCTATCGCGAGGTTGAGTGCCCGGGCCTTGTCGGGCAGCTCGTCGGCAACGCCCTGGCCGCCGGAGAGGTCGGCGCCGGAGCTGAAGACGTGGCCCTGGCCGGTCAGCACGATCGCGCGGACGTCCTCGGCGGTGGCCTTCTCGATCGCTTCGCGGAGCCCGTCGACGAGTTCGGCGTTCAGCGCGTTGCGGCGCTCGGCGCGCTGCATCTCCAGGGTCATCACGTGGCCGTCGCGGGTCACACCAATCATGTCGCCAGCCTATATACGCTCTCCTGATGAGCCGGATCGGTGCCCTCCAGGTGCGCGATGCCGTGCTGGACCGCGGGTCGTTCCGCAGTTGGGACGGCCCTCCGCTCGATGTCGGGGCCGACGGCGACTACCGGCGAGCGTTGGACGCCGCGGCCGCCAAGACCGGTCTGGACGAGTCGGTGGTGACCGGCGAAGGCACCGTGTTCAGCCGCCGCGTCGCCGTGGTGCTGTGCGAGTTCGACTTTTTGGCCGGCTCGATCGGGGTGGCGGCGGCCGAGCGGATCACCGCGGCGGTGCAACGCGCGACCGCCGAACGACTGCCGCTGCTGGCCTCACCCAGTTCGGGCGGCACCCGGATGCAGGAGGGCACCGTCGCGTTCCTGCAGATGGTCAAGATCGCCGCCGCCGTCGAACTGCACAAGCGCGCGCATCTGCCGTACCTGGTGTACCTGCGGCATCCCACAACCGGCGGGGTGTTCGCGTCGTGGGGATCGCTGGGCCACGTGACCAGCGCCGAGCCCGGCGCGCTGATCGGCTTCCTCGGCCCGCGGGTGTACGAACACCTCTACGGTGAGCCGTTTCCCGAGGGCATCCAGACCGCCGAGAACCTGCACCGCCACGGCGTGATCGACGGGGTCGTGCCGCTCGACGCGTTGCGCGCCACGCTGAACCGGACGCTGACCGTGGTTGCCGATCCGCCGGGCTCGCCGCCGTCCGCACCCGAGCTCGGGCCGCTGCCCGACGTGCCGGCGTGGGAGTCGGTGGAGGCCTCGCGGCGGCCGGACCGCCCGGGCGTGGGATATCTGTTGCGCCACGGGACGACCGAGCGGGTGCTGTTGTCGGGGACGGGGCAGGGCGAGGCGGCGACGACGCTGTTGGCGCTGGCCCGGTTCAGCGGGCAGCCCGCGGTGGTGCTCGGACAACAACGCGTGGTCGGCGGGATGGTCGGGCCTGCGGCGCTGCGTGAGGCGCGGCGGGGTATGGCGTTGGCCGAAGGTCTGCAGCTGCCGCTGGTGCTCGTGATCGACACGGCGGGCCCGGCATTGACCGTCGAGGCCGAGCAGGGTGGGCTGGCCGGCGAGATCGCGCGCTGCCTGGCCGAACTGGTCACCCTGGACACGCCGACGGTGTCGGTCCTGTTGGGTCAGGGCAGCGGCGGGCCGGCGCTGGCGATGGTGCCCGCCGACCGGGTGTTGGCGGCGCTGCACGGCTGGCTGGCGCCGCTTCCGCCGGAGGGTGCCAGCGCGATCGTGTTCCGCGATCTCGATCACGCCCCGGAACTGGCTGCGACGCAGGGCATTCGGTCCGCGGACCTGCTGCGCAACGGCATCGTCGACGTGGTCGTGCCCGAAAACCCCGATGCCGCCGACGAACCGCTGCAGTTCACGCAGCGGTTGTCAGCCGTCGTCGCCAACGAATTGCACTCGCTGCGCGCCGTTCCGGGCGAGCGACGGTTGCAGGCACGCCTGGCGCGTTACCGTCAGATCGGCTTGTGATGCTCGGCCACCGTCCGGTGGCATGCTGGGTTGGATGGAAGCACTGCTCCATTTCGCCGGAAACTTCTGGTGGCTGATCTTCCCGCTGGGTGGCGCGATCGGCGGAACGGTGCGTGCCGTGGCGGCGGCCAACGAGCGCCGCGCCCAACGTCGCCTCGAGCGCTACCGCATCAAACAGGAGACCAAGGTGGCGCTCGCGGAGGCCTCGCGGCGAGCGCACACGAACGAGGAGGCGAATCGGCGCGAGGTGGCCAAGGTGGTGCAGCGCCACTCCGAGACCGACGCGCGCTGGCTCGACTACGAGGTCGATATCGCCAAGTTGCTGGACTTCCCGCTGATGACCGACATGCGCGAGCCGTTGACCATCGCCTTCCACAAGGCCAGGAGCCGTGCGGATCTGCTGCGTCCAGACTCCGTCGACGACATTCTCGACGACCGCGACGCGCAGGTCGACTACCGCGACGCCGTGCACGAGTACGTTGTGGCGTTCGACGTCGCCGAGGCCGATGCGATTCGCCGCCGCCGAAGCGACTTCTCCGCCGAAGACCAGGCGCGCATCGAACGTGCCCAACACCTGCTACGCCTGGCGTCCGACGAAGCCGCGACATCCGACGAGCGCAAGGCCGCCTATGCCCGTGCGCAGAAAGAACTCGACGGTCTCATCGCCTTACCGACCACTACTCGGGCCAGCATCGAGCGCAAGATCGTCGGCGAGATCGAGGCGTGAGTCGAACTCAGCCGCCCAGTTCGGAGACCGCGGTGTCGAGTTGCGCTGCCTGCTCCTCGATTTCGCGGTCGGACGGCGTCTCACCGATGCGCTGCACCAGGTCGTCGCGGGACACCACCTCGAGGGCGCCGCGGTAGTCCTCCGACGCGAGCCGGCCCGCGCCGATCACGTCGACGCGGCCTTCGACAACGACGAGCACCGCGTTCCTCTCCTCGGACTGCAGCAGTGTGCGTACATCCTCGGTCGAGATCATGATGAATTCCGTCCTGTCTGTTGTTGCAGCCGGTCGATCATCTCGGAGGCCTGCGCTTTGGTCAGATTCTCGGAGACCTGTTCGCCCGCCTCCTGCGCCAGTGTCGTCAAGTAGCTGCGCTGCGGACCGGTCATCGGCTCGTCACCGGTGACCCAGTCCGAGCGGTCCTTCTGGGGATTCTCCTGCGGCGCACGGCCGGCGTCCTCACTCATGCCCCTAGCTATGCCCGATGTCCGACCGGTCTATGCGACCGCCAGCGCGGTGAGCATCGCGATGCACGCGACGAGGTCCAGCGGCAACCGCAGGAGGCTGCGTCGCGTCCAGCGCGCCGCGGCGGCCTCGTCGACCTCCGCCGGGTCGGTCTTCTCGAACGCCACCGCCTTCGGCACGAAGTCGACCAGCGACCACACCCGCATCACCGCGTGGCTGACCAGCGCCACCAGCAGCGCGGTGCGCACGTCGGCGTGCGACCACCCGACGATCAGCGACACGATGAGCAGCACCTCGAACGCCGTGTGCGCCGGAATCCAGAACCGGCGTCGCGAGATTCCGCCGTTATGCGCCTGGACGATGCCGGGCCGCCGCGGCCAGGCGGGGTCGACGACGACGGTTTCGTAGAGTCCGCCGCCCAGCAGGACGCAGGCCATCAGCGTGGTGGCGGCGATCAGGATGAGCGTCGGAGTCCACACACCGCGATTATTACGGGGCGTCGAGGTAGCGCTGCACCGTCGGTCCCACCGCCGCGACGATCTCCTCGTGCGACATCGCGACGATCGGCGGTAGCCGCAGCACGTACCGGCACAGCGCGAGCCCGAGCGTCTGCGTCGCGATCAGCGCCGCGCGGCGCTGCGGCGAGTTCGGGTTGATCTTCGCGACGACGGGCAGCAGCTGACGGGTGAAGATCTCCGTCATCCGTTGCGCCGCATCGTTGTTCGTCGCGCTGGACCGCAGCAGGACGATCAGCGCCTCGTCGCGTTCCCACCGGTTCATGAAGTGTGCGACCAGGCCCGCACCCACCTCGCCGGGATCGACACCGGACAGATCGGGGATCTGCAGGTCGAAGTCGGCGGCAGCGGCGAACAACTGGTTCTTGTTGCCGAAGTACCGCATCACCATCGACGGGTCGATGCCGGCGTCCGCGGCGATCGCCCGGATGGTGGCCCGTTCGAAGCCCGAGCGCGCGAACCGGTCACGGGCCGCCGCCAGGATCACCGCCTTGGACTGTTCCGAGGATCTCCGCATGCCAACAATTGTAGGCCAACAAGCGTTGACATGGCGCCCGCCCAGGCGCATAGTAAAGCCAACAAGCGTTGGTATAGGCAGCCGGCGGAAGGAGAAAGAGATGAACACTGACGTCCTCATCGTCGGAGCGGGCCCGACCGGATTGGCCGCGGCGGTCGCGCTGCGCTCGCGCGGCGTGAGCGTGATGGTCGTAGACCGCCAGGCCGCCGGGGCCAACACCTCGCGCGCCGCCGTGGTCAACGCCCGCACGCTCGAGGTGCTCGAGGGCTTCGACGTGGCCAGGCGACTGGTCAAGGAGGGGGTGGAGGCGCCGCAGTTCACGATTCGCGACCGCGGCCGCACGCTGATTCCCGTCGACTTCAGCGGCCTGCCCACCGACTACCCGTACTCGTTGATGGTGTCGCAGGCGACCACCGAGCGCCTGCTGCTCGAGCGGTTGGAGGAACTGGGCGGCGGCGTCCTGCGCCCGAAGACCGTGACCGCGGTCGACCAGGATCCGACCGGCGTCACCGCGACGTTCGACGACGGTGACAGGATCCGCGCACGCTACATCGTCGGCGCGGACGGGATCCGCAGCGCGGTGCGGGAGGCGGCCGGCATCGGATTCGCCGGCAGTGTGTACGACGAGTCGTTCGTACTGGCCGACGTCCGCCTCACCGGCAGCGCACCCGCGGACGAGGTCATCCTCTACTGGGCGAAGGAGGGCCTGACCGTGGTGGCGCCGCTACCCGACGGCGTACATCGGATCGTCGCGCCCGTCGCCGAAGCACCCGAGGAGCCGTCGGCCGCGTTCGTCCAGCAGATACTCGACACCCGCGTGGGCGCGGGGGCACCGACGGTGAACGAGGTGATCTGGGGTTCGCGCTTCCGCATCCATCACCGGGTCGCCGACGCCTTCCGTGCGAGCCGACTGCTGCTGGCCGGTGACGCGGCGCATGTGCACAGCCCCGCCGGTGGCCAGGGCATGAACCTCGGCATCCAGGATGCGGTGGCGGTGGCCGACGCGCTAGCCGCCGTCCTCTCAGGGGAGCCCGACGCCCGGCTCGACGAGTACAACGAGGCGCGCCGGGCGATCGCAAAGAAGGTCGTCGACTTGACCGATCGCCTCACCCGGTTGGCCACACTCCCCCGCGCCGCGCGGCCGGTCCGCAACATCGCGATCCGGCTCGCCGGGCTGATGCCCGCCGTGCGCTACGGCCTGGCCCGCAGGCTCAGCGGTCTGGTCTACCGATGAGCTCCATCGCCCTGCCGCGGCTGTGTACGTACAGCACGGCCGTGGCGACGGCCGCCTCGGCCATGGCGACCACGGTGGCCAGTGCCATCACGGCCGTCGGCGCGGTCGTGGTCGACGCACCGTGGTGGTGGCCGGTCGCCGGGAGATGCACCGCGATCATGGCCAGATTCATCAGCGCGACGGTTGCCCACGTGCGCTGCCGCCCGTCGCGCCACAGGTCGCGCGCGCAGTACAGGCAGGCCCCGACCATCGACACCGTCAGGACCGCAGCGGCCGGCGCGTCCGTATGGCCCACCATGACCGCATGCAAGGACGCCGACCCCGCGGCCAGCGCAGCGCACACCCGCCGCCCTACCGTTGCGATCGCCGTCATAAAGATATCGACTCCCACCGTCGGCGGAATTCATCCCCGTGACAGGATCCGGACATGGCAGCGATCCGCCCGTTCCGAATCGCCATTTCCGACGACGATCTCGCCGACCTGCAGTCGCGGTTGCGGCGGACGCGGTGGCCCGAGGCCGAATGCGTCGCCGACTGGAGCCAGGGCATCCCGCTGGACTACACCCGCGAACTGGCCGAGTACTGGGCCGAGCGTTACGACTGGCGGGCCCGCGAAGAGGCGTTGAACCGGTTCGACCACTACACCACCGAGATCGACGGGCTCGACATCCACTTCATCCATCAGCGTTCGTCGCAGCCCGGCGCCTTCCCACTGCTGATCACCCACGGCTGGCCGGGGTCGATCGTCGAGTTCCACAAGGTGATCGAACCGCTCACCGAGCGCGGATTCGACGTGGTCTGCCCCTCGCTGCCGGGTTACGGCTTCTCCGCGAAGCCCACCGCGACGGGCTGGGGCATCGAGAAGATCGCCTCGGCCTGGGACACCCTGATGGGCAGGCTCGGCTACGACCGGTTCGGCGCGCAGGGCGGCGACTGGGGCGCCGCGGTCACCACGCAGATCGGCCGCAACGAAGGCCGCTGCACCGCGATTCACCTGAACATGCCGCTCGGCTTTCCGCCCGGCAAGCTCGAGAACCCGACCGAGGAGGAGCAGCGGGCGCTGGAACGCGGCTCCTACTACCAGAAGTGGGACTCGGGTTATTCCAAACAACAGTCCACCCGCCCGCAGACCCTCGGCTACGGGCTCGTCGACTCCCCGGTCGGACAGCTCGCATGGATCGTCGAGAAGTTCTGGTCGTGGATGGACTGCGACGGCCATCCGGAGAACGTGCTGACCAAAGACGAACTGCTCGACAACGTGATGCTGTACTGGCTCACCGCATCGGGCGCGTCGTCGGCCCGGCTCTACTGGGAGAGCTTCAACGCGTTCGGCGGATTCGACCGGGTCGAGCTCCCGACCGGCATCGCATCCTTCCCCAAGGAGATCCTGCAAGCCCCGCGCAGTTGGTGCGAGAACGGATACAACATCACCCACTGGACGACGATGCCGCGCGGCGGTCACTTCGCGGCGTTCGAACAGCCCGACCTGTACGTCGACGACGTCGCGAAATTCTTCGCTACCGTGCGATAGATGGGCAGGACGCTGCAGGCCGATTACCTCGTGGTGGGTGCGGGCGCGATGGGGCTGGCCTTCACCGACACGCTGGTTCACGAGTCGGATGCGACGGTGGTGGTGGTCGACCGCAACGACCAGCCCGGCGGGCACTGGACGACGGCGTACCCGTTCGTGCGGCTACACCAGCCGTCGGCCTACTACGGGGTGAACTCCCGCGGGCTCGGCAGCGATAGCGTCGACCAATTCGGTCTCAACGCAGGCTATTACGAGTTGGCCAGCGGTGCGGAGGTGTGCGCGTACTTCGATGCGGTGATGACCCAGCACCTGCTGCCGACCGGCAGGGTGACGTACCTGCCGATGAGCGAGTACCTCGGCGACGGGCGGGTGCGTACGTTCGGCGGCGAGGACATCGAGGTGACCGCACGGCGGGTGGTGACCACGCGGGTGGAGGTTGTCGTCCCGTCGATGCGGCGCCCGTCCTACACCGTCGCCGACGGCGTCCACGTCGTGCCGCCCAACAGCCTGCCGCGCCTTCCCGATCCGCGTGACCGCTATGTGGTTGTGGGAGCGGGGAAGACGGCGATGGACTCGTGCCTGTGGCTGCTGCGGCACGGCATCGCGCCGGAGCGCGTCACGTGGATCAAGCCCCGCGAATCGTGGGTGCTGGACCGGGCGGCCATCCAGCCCGGCCGGCAGTTCGCGAAAAACACGCTGCGGGATTTCGGCAACCAGTTGGCCGCGGTACGCGAGGCGGAGTCGCTCCCCCATCTGTTCGGGCTGTTGGAGGACAAGGGCTGCCTGCAACGCATCGACCGGTCCGTCGAGCCGACCATGTACCGGTGCGCGATCCTGTCGCAGGCCGAGCTGGCCGAGCTGCGCCGCATCACCGACGTCGTGCGGATGGGCCACGTCCAGGCGATCGAGCCGGGCCGCATCACGCTCGACGACGGCATTCGTGATGTCGACGGCTCGGTGCTCTACATCGACTGCAGCGCAGACGGTTTGGGCAAGGAGCCGGTCACGACCGTCTTCGACGGCGACCAGATCGCGCTGCAGACGGTGCGCACCTGCCAGCCGGCGTTCAGTGCGGCCGTCATCGCTCATGTCGAGACTGCCTACCCCGACGACGACGCCCGCAATGCGTTGTGCCGGCCGGTCCCCTACCCGCACGTGCCGGTCGACTGGCTGCGGATGATGTTGATCTTCAACCAGAATCAACTGCAGTGGTTCTCCGACCCGGACATGATGGCGTGGGTCGACGCCGCGCGCCTCAACGCGTTGCACCATGTGACCGCCAACGTCAGCGAGCGCGCGCGCGAGCGGATCATCTCGATGCTCACCTCGGAGCTGCCGGCGATCAACGAGAAACTGGAAGCGCTGCTGGCGCAGGCCTGATCCCGCCGAAACTGAACTTGTGCGCGAAGTTTCGCGCCCGCCTCGCGGCTATCTTCAGTTTCGGCGACGTGATCAGGCCAGCGACTCGACCCACGCGCGGTGCAGCGCGGCGTAGTGACCGTCGCCGCGAGCGATCAGATCCGTTGGCGTGCCGTCCTCGACAATCCGGCCGTGTTCGAGCACCAGTACCCGGTCGGCGACCTGCACGGTGGACAACCGGTGCGCGATGACCAACGCCGTGCGGTCGGCGAGCACGGTTTCGAGCGCACGCTGCACCATGCGCTCGCTGGGGATGTCCAGTGACGACGTGGCCTCGTCGAGGATCAGCACCGCGGGGTCGGCGAGGAACGCGCGCGCGAACGCGACGAGCTGCCGTTGCCCGGCCGAGAGCCGACCCCCGCGCTTGGCGACGTCGGTGTCGTATCCGTCAGGTAGCGCCGCGACGAAACGGTCGGCGCCCACGGCTTCGGCCGCGGCCGCCACCTCGGCATCGGTGGCGTCAGGTCGGCCGAACCGGATGTTGTCGGCGATGGTCCCGTCGAACATGAAGTTCTCCTGGGTGACCATCACCACGTGGCGGCGCAGTTCGCTTTGCGAAAGCTCGCGCAGATCAACGCCGTCCAGCGTGACCGACCCGGACGTCGGATCGTAGAACCGCGCGATGAGCTTGGCGATCGTGGTCTTGCCCGCCCCGGTGGTGCCGACCAGCGCGACGGTCTGGCCGGCGGGCACCTCGAGCACCAGTCCGGGCAGCACCGGGCGATCGGCGACGTACTGGAATCGCACGTCATGGAAGGCGATTTCGCCGCGCACATCGGTCAGCGTCACCGGGTGCTCCGGGTCCTTGATGCCCGGCCGCTGGGCGAGCACGCCCGCCAGTTTCTCCAGCGCTGAGGCCGCCGACTGGAACGTGTTGAAGAACTGCGAGATCTCCTGCATCGGTTCGAAGAACATGCGCAGGTAGAGCAGGAAGGCCGTCAGCGTGCCGATCGTCATCTGACCGTTGAGAACTCGGTAGCCGCCGTAGAGTAGCACCACACCGGTGGTGAGGTTGCCGACGAGCTTGACGCCCGGCATAAAGATGGCGAGCAGCTGGAAGGTGCGCTCGTTGTCGGCCTTGTAGCGATCGGCGATGTCTTCGAATATCTGCTGATTGCGCGGTTCCCGGCGATAGGCCTGCACGGCCTTGATGCCGGTCATCGTCTCGACGAACTGCACGATCACCAACGCGGCGCTCTCGCGCACCCGGCGATACGTTCTCGCCGACTCGTTGCGGAACCACCACACGAGCCCGATCAACAGCGGGAAGGCGCCCAGGCACATCAACCCGAGCCGCCAGTCGAGCACGACGAGCAGGATCGCCGTGCCGAACAGCGTGAGCACCGCGGTGACCAGGCTGTCGAAGCCGGTCTCGAGCATGTCCTGGATGGCTTCGACATCGTTGGTGGAGCGGCTCACCACCCGACCCGAGGTGTACCGGTCGTGGAAGGCGATGTCCAGGCGCTGGAAGTGCCGAAACACCCTGCGGCGCAGCTCCAGAAGCACTTTCTGGCCGATGCGCCCGGAGCGGCGGAGGAAGAACATCCGGCTGGTGGCCTGGACCGCGACGACGAGGGCGAGGGCGCCGACGATCATCAGCAGCGTGTGGGCCGTACCGCCCTGAACGATCGGCGGGATGCCCCGGTCGATGCCGCGCTGCACGAGGATCGGAACCGACAGGCGTGCCGCGTTCTCCACGACCACGACGAGGGCGAGCAGTGCAACGGTGAATCGGTAGGGCCGCAGCAGGTCGCCGAGAAGTGAGCGCGCCTCGCGGCGGCGGTCGAGGGTCTCGTCGATCGGGAGGTCGTCGTGTTGTTCTTCGAACTTGCCGCGCCATTCTGGTGTCGCGGTATCCGGGGTATCGGTCGCGGTCATCGGCGTTCGGCCTCCGGGGCGGCGAAGCGTCGCTGTGCGGGGTCGCGGTGCAGCGCCTCTTGCTCCTCGACGGCGTGCTCGAGGCGGCTGCGGTCCCGATCGTCCTCCCACGCGCACGCGCGCTCGGTGCCGTCGTCGAGTTCGTCATCGGCGGCCAACAGGTATCGGTACTGCGGCACTTCGGCGAGCAGTTCGGTGTGGGTGCCGACGTGGGTGATGGTGCCGTCCTCCAGCAGGGCCACCTTGTCGGCAAGCAGCACGGTCGATGCTCGGTGCGCCACAACGATTCCCGTGACGGAGTGCAGCACCCGACGGAGGGCCTCCTCGACGATCGCTTCGGTGTGCACGTCCAGCGCCGACAGCGTGTCGTCGAGCACGAGAACCTTCGGCGCCGCCAGGATCGCCCGGGCCAGCGACAACCGCTGCCGTTGCCCACCGGAAAGGCTCATGCCCTGCTCGCCGATGCGGGTGTCGAGGCCGAACGGTAGCTCGTAGACGAAGTGGGCGGCAGCGACGTCAATCGCCTCGGCCAGGTCGTCATCGGAAGCCTCCGGCCGGCCCAGCCTCAGGTTCTCGGCGACCGACATGGAGAACAGCGTCGGGTCCTCGAAGGCCGTGGCCACCGTTTCGCGCAGCGCGGACAGGGTGAGCTCGCGGATGTCGCGGCCGTCGATGCGGATGGATCCTTCGGTGACGTCGTACAAACGAGACAGCAGCGCGGCCAGCACCGACTTCCCCGAGCCCGTCGACCCGACCAGCGCGAGCGTCTCGCCCGGTTCGACGGTGACGGTGACGTGGCGCAGCGCAAAATCGTCCGAGTCGGGAAATCGGAATCCGACCTCGACGAGTTCCAGGCGGCCGCCGCTCGGCGGTTCATCGACGGGACCGTCGACGATATCGATTGGCGTATCGAAGATCTCGGTGATCCGGTTCGCGGCGGTGAACGACTCCTGCGTCATCGACAGCAGGAAGCCCAGGGAGGCGATCGGCCAGACCAGGGACAGCATCATCGTGATGAACGCGACGAGGGTGCCCAGGGTGACGTGGCCTTCGCCGGCGGCGTAGGCGCCGAAGCCGAGCACCACGATCAGGGTCAGGTTCGGGATGACTTCGAGCAGCGTCCAAAACTTCGCCGAAACCGACACGCGATCGATCTGCGTTTCGTAGAGCTCGGTGAGTTGTTCGTCGAACCGGTCGTAGACGTAGTCCTCACGACCGAAGGATTTCACCACCCGCAGCCCGAGCGCGGACTCCTCGACGTGGGTGGCGACGTGGCCCGCCTGATCCTGCGCCAGCCGCGACAACCGGGTGTACTCCTGTTGGAAATGCAGGACGGTCAGTGTGATCGGCACGATCGACACCAGCACGACCACGCCCAGCGGCCAGTACATCGTCAGCAGGATGGCCGTCACGACGGTGATCTGCAGACCGTTCAGCAGGAGGAAGAGCAAGCCGAAGGACATGAAGCGACGAATCGTGCTGAGGTCGTTCATGATTCGTGACAGCAGCTGGCCGGACTGCCAGCGTCCGTGGAAGTTCATCGGCAGTACCTGCAGCCGGGCGTAGAGGTCCTTGCGGATGTCGGCTTCGACGCCCATGGTGGCGCGGGCCGCCAGCCAGCGGCGGATGAACCACAGCACCGCTTCGGTGATGCCGACGCCCATCGCGGCGGTGCCGAGCAGCCACAGTCCCTGCTGGTCCTGGTGGCGCACCGGACCGTCGATGACGGCCTTGGTCATCAGTGGGATCGACACGGTGGCGGCGAGGCTGGCGATGGCGACGGTGACCATCGCGATCCAGCGCGCTCGGTACGGCATCAGGTACGGCAGCATCCGCCACAGGTCCGAGCTCGCGCGTCGGCGTTGCGGTGGCGGGGCGATGGCCGGCGCTGAGCGCAGGGCCTGGACTTCGGGGGCGACCACTTAGGCCATCTTCCCATGCGGGGCAAACGGATAACGGCCGATCACGCGGCCGCCGTTTCCTGGGCTCCGAACTGGGTTTCGTACAACTCGGCGTAGCGGCCCCGGTTGGCGAGCAGTTCGAAGTGCGTGCCCCGCTCGACGATGCGGCCGTCCTCGACGACCAGGATGAGATCGGCGGCACGGACGGTGGACAACCGGTGCGCGATCACGATGGACGTCCGACCGGCGAGCGCCTCGGTGAGCGCCTGCTGAACGGCAGCCTCCGATTCGGAGTCCAGCGAGGCGGTGGCCTCGTCGAGCACGACGACCCGCGATCGGCCCAGCAGCAGGCGCGCGATCGTCAGCCGCTGGCGCTGCCCGCCGGACAGGCGATATCCCCGCTCGCCGACCACGGTGTCGAGACCGTCGGGCATCTCGGCGACCACGTCGGCCAGCCGGGCGCGGTCGAGTGCCTCCCACAGTTCGTCATCGGTGGCGTCGGACGCCGCCAGCGTGAGGTTGGCCCGGATCGACTCGTGGAACAGGTGCCCGTCCTGGGTGACCACGCCGACCGTCTCCTTGAGCGACGCGAAGGACACGTCGCGGAGGTCGACGCCGTTGACCGTCACCGCACCGGAGTCGACGTCGTAGAGCCGGGCGAGAAGCGAGGCGATCGTCGACTTGCCTGCTCCGGACGAGCCCACCAGCGCGACCATCTGACCCGGCCGCGCCGTGAACGAGATGCCGTGCAGCACTTCATCTCCGCCGCGGATGTCGAGCTCGGCGACCTCCTCCAGCGAGGCCAGCGACACCTTGTCCGCCGAAGGGTAGGAGAAGCGCACGTTGTCGAACTGCACCGCCACCGGGCCGACGGGCACGGGGACGGCGTCCGCCTTCTCGGCGATGAGCGGTTCGAGGTCGAGCACCTCGAAGACCCGCTCGAAGGACACCAGGGCGCTGGCGATCTCGACGTGCGCGTTGGCCAGTGCGGTCAGCGGAGCATAGAGCCGGGTCAGCAACAGTGCCAACGACACGATCGCGCCGGCCTGCAGGTGGCCGCCGATCGCGAGGGCACCGCCGAGCCCGTAGACCAGCGCGAGCGCAAGGGCGGACATGAACGTCAACGAGTTCATGAAGACCGACTGCAGCATCGCGGTTTTCACGCCGATGTCGCGGACGCGGCCGGCGCGCACGGCGAACTCGCGAGATTCTGTCGCGGGATTGCCGAACAGCTTGACCAGCGTCGCGCCCGGCGCCGAGAACCGTTCGGTCATCTGGGTGTTCATGGTCGCGTTGTGGGCGGCGGCCTCGCGCGACAGCCGGGCCATGGTGCGGCCGATCCGGCGAGCCGGAACGATGAACAGCGGCACGAGCACGAGCGAGAGCAGGGTGACCTGCCAGGAGATCGACAGCATCACCACCAACGTCAGCGTGAGCGTCACGAGGTTGGACACCACACCCGACAGCGTGTCGGAGAAGGCCCGCTGCGCGCCCATCACGTCGTTGCCGAGCCGGCTGACCAGTGCGCCGGTTCGGGTGCGGGTGAAGAAGGCGACCGGCATCCGTTGCACGTGGTCGAACACCGCGGTGCGCAGGTCGAGAATCAGACCTTCGCCGATCGTCGATGAGAGCCACCTCGTCACGAGGGAGGCGCCGGTCTCGGCGACGGCCACCGCCGCGATGATGACCGCCAGGACGAGCACCATGCGGGATGAACCCGCTGTGATCGCGTCGACGACCTTGCCCGCCAGCACGGGGGTGGCGACGCCGAGGAGTGCCGCGACGACGCTGACAGCGACGAACGCGCGCAGCCGAGGATGGTGGCGCCCGGCGAAGCGCCAGATGCGACGCAGTAACGCCGCGTTCAGCAGCGACCGCAGGTCACCGCCGCGGGCATGCGACTGCCGGTAGAGCGCCTGCCGCGCGACCGTTTCCATGCTCATGAAATCACCGTAGAACCTCAACAATAGATGAGGTCAACGGCTTCCCGCGGCCGCTGACCAGGGCACATAGGGGGTACCCAGGTTCGGCGACTCGCTTACACGGTGCGGGCGAGCCGTTCGGCGATGAGCCCGGCGAACTTGGCCGGATCGTCGGGCAGGTCGCCCTCGGCCAGAAGAGCCGTGCCGTAGAGCAGTTCGGCGGTATCGGTCAGTGCCGCCTCGTCTCCGCGGTCCTTGTGCGCCTGCCGGAGGCCAACGACGAGCGGATGCTTGGGGTTGAGTTCGAGGATCCGCTTGCTGACCGGCACCGTCTGGCCGGAGGCCCGGTACATGCGGGCGAGTGCGGGTGTGATGCCGAAGGTGGGGGTGATCAGGCACGCCGGGGAGTCGGTCAGGCGGGTGGAGAGCCGGACCTCGGAGACGTGCTCGTTCAGGGTCTCCTTCAACCAGTCGAGTAGTTCGGCGAATTCTTTCTGTTGTTCCTCGCGCTCGGCCTCGCTCTTCTCCTCGTCCGAGTCGAGGTCCACCTCGCCGCGTGCGACCGACTGCAACGGCTTACCGTCGAAGTCGGGCACCGAGCCAACCCAGACTTCGTCCACCGGGTCGGTGAGCAGCAGCACCTCGTAGCCCTTGGCTTTGAACGCCTCCAGATGGGGTGACTTGAGGAGTTGCTCGCGGGACTGTCCGGTGGCGTAGAAGATCTGCTCCTGACCGTCCTTCATCCGCTCGACATATTGCGCGAGCGTGGTGGGTTCGTCGTCGCTGTGGGTGGAGGCGAACGACGAGATCCGCAGCAGGGTTTCGCGGTTGTCGAAATCCGACATCAGACCCTCTTTGACGACGGACCCGAAGTGGGTCCAGAAGGTGCGATAGTCGTCGGGCCGCTCGGACTGCATCTCCTGGATCGTCGAAAGGACCTTCTTGGTCAGCCGGCGGCGGATCGCGGTGACTTGGCGGTCCTGCTGCAGGATTTCGCGAGAAACGTTGAGCGACATGTCCTGTGCGTCGACGACACCCTTGACGAAGCGCAGGTAAATCGGCATCAGGTCTTCGCAGTCGCCCATGATGAAGACGCGCCGGACGTAGAGCTGGATACCGACCTTGGCGTCGCGGGTGAACAGGTCGAACGGCGCTTGCGACGGGATGAACAGCAGCGCCTGGTACTCAAAGGTGCCTTCGGCCTTCATCGCGATCACCTCGAGAGGGTCGTCCCAGGCGTGTGCGATGTGCTTGTAGAACTCCTTGTATTCCTCCTCGGACACCTCGTCCTTGGACTTGGCCCACAGCGCCTTCATCGAGTTGAGGGTCTGCGTCTCGACGGTGACGGTCTCCTGACCAGTTTCGGAGCCGCCCTCTTCTCTCGGCGGGGTGCGGCGCTCGACGTCCATCCGGATGGGCCAGGCGATGAAGTCGGAGTACTTCTTGACCAGTTCCCGGATCTTCCACTCCGAGGTGTAATCGTGCAGCTGGTCCTCGGCGTCCTCGGGCTTGAGGTGCAGGGTGACCGAGGTGCCTTGGGGCGCGTTCTCGACGGTTTCGATGGTGTAGGTGGCCTCACCGCTGGAGACCCACCGGGTGGCCTGGCTCTCGCCGGCCTTGCGGGTGAGCAGCTCGACCTTGTCGGCGACCATGAACGTCGAGTAGAAACCGATCCCGAACTGGCCGATCAGTTCCTCGGCGGCGGCCGCGTTCTTGGCCTCGCGCAACTGCTGGCGGAGTTGGCCGGTGCCCGACTTGGCGAGCGTGCCGATGAGTTCGACGACCTCGTCGTGAGTCATGCCAATGCCGTTGTCGCGGACGGTCAGGGTGCGTGCCTCTTTGTCCGGGACGATCTCGATGTGCAGATCGGCGGTGTCGACGTCCAGGTCCTTGTTGCGCAGCGCCTCCAGCCGCAGCTTGTCGAGGGCGTCGGAGGAATTCGAGATCAACTCACGCAGGAACGAGTCCTTGTTGGAGTACACCGAGTGGATCAGCAATTCCAGGAGTTGGCGGGCCTCCGCCTGAAACTCCAACTCCTCGACTCGTACAGTCATACGCCTCCAATCGACACAAGGAATCTTCGGTCCAATACCAGCAGATGATAACGAGCGGGTGATGACCAGCGCTCGGGCGATCGGTTCCACGTGTGACGTAGCGGCTGTCCGACGCGCGACCCGTTCGCGCATCTGGATGCTCTGGCGGGCGGTACTTTACAAACGTGCGCCGTGGGCCGACCGGTCGCCGGCAGCCGACGGACCAGAAGGGGAATCGTTGAAGACCACTCCCAAGATGTTGGCATTCGGCTTAGTCGAACCTGTCACGTTCGGACTGATCCTGTTTCTGGCGGCAGGCACCTTCAAGTACTGGCAGGCGTGGGTTTTCCTCGTTTCGTTCTCCCTTTCGGGCTGGCTTCCCGGCCTATACCTGATGCGAACGAATCCGGTCGCGCTCGAGCGTCGGATGCGTGGGGGTCCATCGGCAGAATCGCGCAGGACCCAGAAGTTCGTCATGGCCGGATCGTGGTTGACTCTCGCGTCGATGTTGGCAGTCAGCGCACTCGACCATCGCTTTGCCTGGTCCTCGGTGCCCACGTCGATCTGCATATTGGGCATCGTTCTGGTAGCCGTCGGCGTCACGGTGATGATGCTGGTGGTCATCCAGAACAGCCATGCGGCTGCGACCGTTCGCGTCGAGGAAGGCCAGACCGTCATCTCGACAGGTCTTTACGGGATGGTGCGGCACCCCATGTACACCGGCAACGTGATCCTCATGGTCGGCATACCGCTGGCGCTGGGCTCCTACGTCGGGCTCGTCTTCGTCGTAGTCGGCGTGGCCATCCTCACCTTCCGGATCCGCGACGAGGAGCACATGCTGAGGGCGGAGCTGGACGGATATCGCGAGTACACCGAGAAGGTTCGCCACCGCCTGGTGCCGTACGTATGGTGACGGTCCCGTGGGCGCCCGCGTCTACTGCGCCGTCAATCGCTGACTCAAGGTCCTGACCGAGGGAGCGTCGATCAGCGCAGTCACTGCGAGCCGGCTGTCGAGGGCGGCGTTGATCGCGGCGATCGCGCGCATCGCCGAAAGCGAATCTCCACCCAGATCGAAGAACGACTCGTCGATGCCCACGCGGTCTGTTTCGAGAACATGGGCGAAAACGCCGGCCACTACGCGCTCGGTCACGGTAGCCGGCGCTCGATCGGCAGCACCGGTGCTGTGGGTTTCGGGTAGCGGAACCGAATCCGTTCGGGCCCTGTCTTGTCCGTCAACCAGATTCATCGTCGACAGCTGTCGTGTGGGATCGGTGATCATGGCCGACAGCACCCACTCGAAGCGTTCGACGAGCGATTCGATGTCTGCAGCGTCGAAGACATCCGTGCGGAACTGAACGCGCAGTTCCAGTTCACGACCGGGTACCGCTTGAACCGCGAGTGGGTAGTGGTAGAAGTCGCGGTTGGAGACGTCGACGATGCCCAGGTCGTCGGCGCTCGAGAGTGCCGCGGTGTTGGACGGGTAGTTCTCGTAAACGAAGACGGTGTCGAACAATTGGCGGTGCCCGGTGAGCCGGTGGATGTCGCGCAGCGCCATGTGCTGGTGTTCGAAGGTGTCGTTGTAGTTGCTCTGCAGCTGTTCGAGCAGATCGGCGACGGTGGTCTCCGCCGAGGTGTTCGCCCGCATCGGCACGGTGTTGATCATCAGGCCCACCATCGACTCGGCACCTGGCACCTCTGTGGGCCGACCCGACACCGTCACGCCGAACGCCACGTCGTGCTGGCCGGTCAACGAGGTCAGCAGTAGCGCCCAGGCGCCCTGCAACACAGTGCTGACCGTGGTGCGATGTGTTCGCGCCAGTTCGCTGACCGCCCCGGTCGCATCCTGCGGTATCCAGAACGTTCGAGTATCCCGCGGCCCGATACCCAGCCGGTCCGGTGCAGCGACCAAAGTCGGAGTGGCGAAGCCGTCCAAGACTCGGCGCCACGCTGTCTGGGCGGCGTCGTGGTCGCGGTCAGCCAGCCAGGTGAAGAACCGCCGGTACGGCACCGCAGCCGGCAGCCGCTGCCCGTAGTAACTGACGAACATCTCCTGGAGCACGATCGACAGCGACCAACCGTCCATCAGGATGTGGTTGCTGGTGATCACGATCTGGTGCCGGTCCGCTGCGGTGCGGATCAGAGCGACCCGGAACGCTGGACTCTCGGCGAGGTCGAACACCGCCTCCCGTTCGGCTGCGTGAACGTGCTGTGCCTGCTCGTCGGCATCGGTGGCGAGCTCGACATACCGCCACCCTGCCTCAGCATCACGCGGGATGATCTGCACCGGCTGGTCGAACTGCTCGTTGAACCGGGCGGCCAAATTCGGATGGCGACGCACCACCGTACGCACCGCCTCATGCAGCCGGTACTGGTCGAGCGGACCGGCAACGGTGAGCACCAACTGCACCGCATACACGTCGTCACCGGCGGCTTGGGCCGCGTCGGCGTGGAACAGCAGGCCCTGCTGCAGCGGGGTCAACGGCAACACATCCGCGATGCGGTATCTCTGTTCCAGTTCGTCGATCTGCTGCTGACTCAGCCGAACCGGAGTGATGTCGGACGGAGTCAGGCCCGCCCCACCGCGTCGCACGTGTGCGCAGATGCCCGCCAGCGCCTCGAACCACAGTCGGCCCAGCCGGCTGACCTGACCCTCCTCGACCGCCGAGGGCGCCCACGTCCAGTTGGCGTGCAACTGCGGACCCGACTCGGTGTCGGCCGTGCTGGCGTTCAGATCGATCGTGTGCGGAAGCGTCAACGGAATGTCCAGGCTGGCGCGGGCGACAGCGCCGCTGTCAGGGCTGACACGCCAGAACTCATCCGACAGTTCACCGGCGGCAGCACCTAGTCGTCCGAGGTAGTTGAACCCGATTCGAGGGTCTGGCCCGTCCAGGTCGACATCGGAGTTCAAATAGCGCAACACGCCGTACGTCAGGCCGTCGGGCATGGCGCGCAGGTCCTCTTTGGCGGACTTGATGAGCGAGCCGAGCGCGGGGTCACCGGCGATCACCCGTGCCCACGACAAACCACCAACGGTCAACGACACCGGATACTTGGTGGTGAACCAGCCCACCGTGCGCGACAAGTCGACATCATCGGCCAATTCGTCGGCGCGGCCGTGCCCCTCGACGTCGATGCCGACGGGCGCAGCGCCACTGGCGAGGAACTCCGAAACCGCGAGGCCGAACGCGATCAGCAGAATGTCCTGCACGCCGGCATGGAAGGCCGCTGGCACCTCGCCGAGCAGCATTCGCGTGGTCTCGGGATCCAACTGCGTTGAGAGCTGCCCGGCGTTGGCGAAGGTATCCACACCCGGCTCCACCGCCGGCAACGCCGCAGGGGTCGCGGCGACACGCCGCCACACCTCGGCCTGGGCGACCACAGCAGGGTCGTGCGCGTGTTCCTCGAGCAGCCGCGCCCAACGGGCGAACGATGTTCCGCCCGCCGACAACTCGATCGGCTGCCCGCTGCGATGCTGAGCCCAGGCAATATTCAAGTCTTCCAACAAGATTCGCCACGACACGCCGTCGACCGCCAGGTGGTGGATCACCAGCGCCAATTGGTTCGTGCTGGCCGCCCACACCGCGCAAAGCATCGCCCCAGCCGCCGGGTTCAACCGCGACCGCGCCTCCACCATGGCTCCCTCGGACAACGCCTCCACTGTTTGCAGGCAACCACCGGCCTGCACCGATCCCGCTTCGGGCACCGTCAACGACCACGCCGCGGCGTGTCCATATTCGTCGTCGACGCGAGCCCGCAGCATGGCGTGGCGATCCAACAGCGCCTGCAGCACCACCACGACGTCGGCCTCGGTCACCCCCACGGGGGCCTCGACCACCACGGTCTGATTGAACTGGTCGACCGCGCCGTCCTCCCGCTGCAGCCACCGCATGATCGGAGTGGCCGGCACGTGTTCGACGGCCTCGTTCCCGTCGTCTCGGACCACGACCCACGCGAGTTTGACCACTCTCGCCAGTCGGGACACCGTCTGCTCGACGAACACCTGACGCGGTTTGACCATGACACCGGCGGTCAGGGCGCGGGATACGACCTGCATCGACAGGATGCTGTCGCCGCCGAGTTCGAAGAAGGAGTCGTCGACGCCGACGCGGTCCAGGCCCAGGACTTGGGCATAGATGCGGGCCAG
>NZ_LQIW01000020.1 GCF_001500025.1 Mycobacterium sp. IS-1590
AGCGAGGTGATCCGCCAGGGCGCCGAGGCCCATCACTATCTGGCGATCTTCGCCGACCACACCGACGAGATCCTGTACCTGGGTCGGGCTAAACGCTTGGCGTCCAAAGCCCAGCGGCTGGCCCTGTTTGCCCGCGACCGGGGCTGCACCCGACCCGGCTGCACCGCCTCGGCTTACCAGTGCCAGGTGCATCACGGAGACAACGATTGGGCCGCTGGCGGTCAGACCAACATCGATGAGCTGACCCTGGCGTGCGGGCCGGACAATCGGCGGGTCAAACCCGGCGGCTGGCGCACCTACATACGCAAAGACGGGCGCACCGCGTGGCTTCCTCCGCCGCAGCTCGACACCGGCCAAGCCCGCGTCAACAACTACCACCACCCCAACCGCTACCTGATCCCCGACGAGGGAGACGACGACGACAGCGCAGAGTGTCCCGACGACGGCGACAACGACAGCGAAGAGTGTCCTGGCGAGGAAGACGACGACAGCGAAGAGTGTCCTGGCGAGGAAGACGACGACAGCGAAGAGTGTCTCGACGAGGGAGACGACGACCGCGGGGAGTGTCTCGACGAGGGAGACGACGACCGCGGAGAGTGTCCCGACGACGGGGACGACCACCGGGATGACCGCAACGCCGGCTGACGGCTGACGGTTGACGGCTGACGCCGAAAGGGGCCGCGTTTTGTTGCGGCCCCCTTCGGTCGTGGTCAGGGTTGTTTGGCGTATCGGATCAGGAACGCGGCCGCGACATACCCCGCGGCGACAGCGATCACGAGCCACAGCACAAGCGGCACCACCAGCGACACCGGTGACCAGCCGACGCTGGAAAACGTCGCTGCCGTGTAAAAAAGCCAGAGCACGCGGTAGAGCGACCAGAGCGCGGTCAGCCCCGCCGAGATTCCGATCACCAGGCTGTACGTCCGGTCGACGCGGCTGACCTGCTCTTCGATGCGGGTGGGGACGATGTTCATTGCTCTTCCTTCTCGTCATCACGTTGCCGGGGGCGGCTTCGTCGTGACCGAAGTACAGCCGCGGACCGGGCCTACCGATCCCAACAAGTTCACCGGTGTCGAGCATCGCCGACAGCAACGCGAACCTGGGGAGCGCGACCGCTGGGAAGGCGGGCTTCTGCCCACCGCTACGCTGCCGTCGACTGGTAAGCGAGAACCGCGCGACGGCAGGGGATGGTCGAGATGGGTGTGTACGTGGTCACCGGGGCCGCCTCCGGCATGGGGCAGCAAGCCGCCACCAAGCTCAGGGCACAGGGGCACACCGTCATCGCTGTCGACGTCAAAGAAGGCGACGTCGTGGCAGACCTGTCGACCGTCGATGGACGGCGGGCCGCCGCTGATCAGGTGCTGGCCAGATCTGACCGACTCGACGGTGCCGTGCTGGCGGCCGGAATCGGGCCGACGCCCGGCAAGGACAGCACGCGGCGGATATTCGAGGTCAATTATCGCGGCGTGGTCGATCTGCTGCGGGCATGGCGCCCCGCTCTGGCCGCCGCCGACCGAGCCAAAGTTGTGGTGATCGGCAGCAACTCGACGACTACCACCCCCGCGGTGCCGCGGCGCACAGTGCGGGCGCTCTTGGCCGACGATACCGACAAGGCGGTGCGCTCCCTGAAGCTGTTCGGGCCAGTCGCGCCGTCACTCGGCTATGCCGCTTCCAAAATCGCGGTCTCCCAATGGGTCCGGCACACCGCGGTGACACGCCAATGGGCCTCGGAGGGCATCCGCCTCAACGCGCTGGCGCCCGGTGCCATCATGACGCCGCTGTTGGAGAAGCAACTGGCCACACCGCGCGAGGCGAAGGCGGTCAACGCTTTTCCGGTGCCCGTCGGCGGGTTCGGCGACCCCGCACAGTTGGCCGACTGGATGCTGTTCATGTTGTCGGACTCCGCCGACTTCCTCTGCGGCAGCATCATTTTCGTCGACGGTGGTTCCGACGCCTACTTCCGCGCTAAAGACTGGCCGAAGTGTGTGCCCACAGGGCGGTTGCCGTCGTACCTGTGGCGGTTCGCGAGGTTCAAGACCGCCGAATAACGACGCTCAGAACTTGGCGACGGCCCCCGCATCGACCGGCAACGCCGCGCCGGTGATGTACTGCGACTCGTCGGAGGCCAGAAACAACACGGCATTGCTGACGGCACGGGCCTCGATAATCGGCGTCGGCAGCATGTGGAAGTGGCCGATCACCTGGGTGGCGTCCTCCATCGTTGGATCGGTGAGGTCAGGCCGGACGGTGCGACGAAAGTGCTCGTTGTCGATCATCGGCGTGAGAATGTTGCCGGGATGGATCGAGTTGACCCTGATCCACTGTGGCGCCAGCTCATTGGCGAGCGAGTTCATCAAACCGACAACGGCGTGCTTGGCCGACGCGTAGTGCGCCATGTAGCCACCGCCGCGAAGGCCAAGCATCGAGCTGACCAAGATGATCGATCCTCCGCCGTTGGTCATGTACGGCAGCGCGGCCTTCACGGTGTGCCACACGCCGGTCACGTTGATGTCGAGCATTGTCTGCCATGCGGATTCCCCAATCATCGCGGCGGGCGCGGGATCGGCGCTGATCCCCGCATTGGCCACCACGATGTCGACAGGACCGAGTTCGGCCACACCGCGATCGAGGGCCGCGCGAAGGCTCCCGAGATCGCGCACATCGGCCTTCTCGATCGCGATGCGACGCCCCGACTTCTCGACCAGCGCCGCGGTGTCGGCGAGGTCCGCCTCGGTGGGCCCGGGATAACCGGCGGCCTCGATGTCGTCGCACACGTCGACGGCGATGATGTCGGCCCCCTCCTCGGCGAGTCGAACCGCATGTTCACGCCCCTGGCCGCGGGCAGCACCGGTGATGAACGCGACCCTGCCGGCGACTCGACCGACCCTGTTCTCTGTCATTACTGCCTTTCGCGTAGGAAGTGACGGTCGATGGAAGCGCGCTGTCCCGAAGGGGTTGCCGCACAGCACAACACGAGGGTCGGTACCGCCGCTGCCGGCACGGCCGCACCGAAGTCAGACCCTGGCGGCAGGGGTCTCGATTCGCTCGAGGTGGACACGTGCCTGCCGCTCGACGAACAGCGGCACGAAATCGCGGATGGGGCGACCCTCGAAGCGGGCGTGCTGTTCGCGGACCAGGCGCGTCACGGCATCCGCCGGGACGCTTGGGTAGGACCCCGAGAGACGGTCGGCGATCTGATCCATGATCTGCTCTTCGCTAAACTCGATCACCAGCACAGCTTGCTCTTGGGGCGGCTAACCGGTCAAGGCGCGACCGGATGAAATCTCACTCACCCATCCTCGTACCGTGAGCGGCTGTGGACGTCCTCGAGCGGCCAATGTGAAGCCGGCCATCACCCAAGCCGGCTTGGCGGCTGCCGGGCAGTCTCTCGATCAACCAGGTTCGCAGCGGCGCGCGGCTGTCCGAAGGACACCGCTATGCCAAATGCGGTGCTGTGCAGTCACTTCGCGAGCGCAACCTTAAGTGTGCCGGACGACGAAGTTCACCACGGCCTCGGCGAAGAGGTCGTTGCGATCCCCGGCGACCATATGTCCGGCGCCGCCGACATCGACGAATTCGACGTCGGGGAACCGGCCGAGGAACTCGCGGGCGCACTGTTCGGTCACGAGGTCGCTCATCTGCCCGCGCACCAGCAGCATCGGGACGTCGTTGCGCAGAATCGTGTCGACCGCTGCGTGCATCCGGTCCACCTCGGTCACTTCGATCGGCGGCAACGCGGCGGTGCCGTCGATGAACTTCGGATCCCAGTGCCAGTACCAGCGACCGTCGCGCTGTCGCAGGTTCGTCTTCAAACCGTTGAGGTCGGCGGGCCTCGGCCGGTGAGGGTTGTACTGCTGGATCATGTCGGCGACTTCGTCGAGCGATGCGAAGCCCGAGGCCATCTTCTCGGCCATGAAGTCGTGGATGCGCGACGCGCCCGAAGGGTTCATGTCCGGCACGATGTCGACGAGGACGATCGCGCGCACCGTACCGGGCGCGAGTTCACCGGCCAGGAGCATCGCGGTGAAACCACCAAGAGAGGCGCCGACGATGACGGGCCGATCGGGAAGCCGCCGGAGCACTTCGAGCACGTCCCCGGCGAACGCGGTGACGCGGTAGTCACCGTCGGCCGACCAGTCGGACTCGCCGTGCCCGCGAAAGTCTACGGTGACGGCCTGCCATCCGCGTGCGGCGACCGCGGCCGCCGCCCGTCCCCAGGACCGGCGGGTTTGCCCGCCGCCGTGCAAGAACACCACCGGCGGTGCGGTCGGGTCGCCGATACGCTCGGCCACGATCGTCACACCGCCAGTGCCGGGCACGCGAAACACGTCGGGAGTCATGGTCATCGGCATGCCCCGGCGATGACGGTCGCAGTGATCTCCTCGGCCCGGCCCCGGCGAAAAGAACGCCCTTCGATGAGGATCGCGTAGACGATTCCGCCGACGATGGCGTCGGCGGCGGCATGCGCTGTGGCGTCCTCGATTCCCTCGGCCGACAACCGCGCTCTGACACCCTCGTGCAGTGGGGCGCTGAAGCCCGCCTGCATGCGCGCCTTGACGTCCTCGTGCTCCATCCCAGCGACGGTGAGGATGCGCAGCATGGCATTGCCGCGGTCTCCGGTGAGTGTTGCCGCGAGGCTGGTTGACCATCGGCTCAGATCCGCCATGAGGTCATCGGTGTGCCCGACGGGCCGCAGGATCTTGTCCGCATCCTCGAGCAGCACATCGGCGACGAGCGCCGGGCGGCTCGGCCACCACCGGTAGATCGTCTGCTTGCCGACACGGGCGCGCGCCGCGACGGCCTCGATGCTCAACCCGTCGAACCCGCGCTGCAGTAGCAGTTCCTTGGTGGCCGAGATGATCGCCGTTCGGGACCGCTCGCTTCGGCGGCGGGGCGTTCTCGCCTCGGTGACCATCGGTTGACTCCGCATCTGACGGGGGTCGGCTTTACAGATGGTGACAGCACTGCATAATCTTTGGCAAGACGAGACGTTGCGTCTCGCGAAAGTGGAGAGGGACGCGATTGGCCGGCCACCGGTGACGTCGACGAAGCTCGTCATCGGCGCCAGCGGATTCCTGGGCTCGCATGTCACCCGGCAGTTGGCCGCCCGGGGCGACGACGTGCGGGTGCTGATCCGCCCGACCAGTTCCACCCGCGGCATCGACGGCCTGGCGGTCGACGTACGCCGCGGCGACATCTTCGACGCGGACGGTGTGCGCTCGGCGATGCGGGGGTGCGATGTCGTGTACTACTGCGTCGTCGACGCCCGACCGTGGCTGCTCGACCCGGCGCCGATGTGGCGCACCAACGTCGAAGGCCTGCAAGCCGTGCTGGACGTCGCCGTCGACGCAGGACTGCACCGCTTCGTGTTCACCAGCTCGATCGCCACCATCGGCCGAAAAAGCGATGGTCCCGCCGACGAGACCACCGCGCACAACTGGCTCGACGTCGGCGGCGACTACGTCCGCAGTCGCGTGCGGGCCGAGCAGATGGTGCTGCGGTACTCCGCGGAGAAGGGCCTTCCAGCCGTCGCCATGTGCGTCTCGAACACCTACGGAGCGGGGGATTGGCTGCCGACCCCGCACGGGGGGCTGCTGTCGGCGGCCGTGCGGGGCAAGCTGCCGTTCTACATCGACGGTTTCGAGAGCGAGACCGTCGGCATCGAGGACGCCGCCCGAGCCATGATCCTTGCGGGTGAGCGCGGCCGGGTCGGTGAGCGGTATATCGTTTCCGAGCGGTGGATGAGCGCGCGAGAGATCTTCGAAGTCGGTTGTGGCGCCGCGGGAGTCGAACCTCCACGGCGCGGCGTCCCGATCAAGTTGATGGCTGCCACGAGCTATCCGAGCAGCTGGATCGCCCGGCTACGCGGTCGTGACACCATGTTGACACCCCTGAACATCCGGCTGATGAACATCATGTCTCCCATGGACCACTCGAAGGCGGTACGCGAGTTGGGCTGGCAGCCATCGCCGACACCCGATGCGATCGCAGCAGCGGCGCACTTCTTCCGAGCGTCACGCCGGTCCGGCAAGGAGGCCCTGTGAGCCTGGCCCTCAGTCCTGAGCAACGGGAACTCAGCGAAGCGGTAGCGCAATTCGCCGCGCGGCGTGCCCCGGTGTCGGCCACCCGCGAGTCTTTCGACCTGCTCGCGCAGGGTCATCTGCCGTCATGGTGGGAGGAGTTCGTCGCCAACGGCTTTCACGCCGTGCACCTGCCCGAACGCTACGGCGGCCAAGGCGGCGGCCTGCTCGACGCAGCCTGTGTGCTCGAGGCGGCGGGCAGGACATCGCTTGCCGGGCCGCTGCTGCCGACAGTGGTGACGGGCGCGGTCGCGCTGCTGGCCGAACAAACCCCGGCGGCCGAAGCGGTGCTGACCCGCCTCGCCGAGGGTGCGGCGGCCGCGTCGGCGTTGCCCGGCGACTCGACGTTCACTGCACGCGACGACGGTCAGCGGTGGTTGATCGACGGCGACTCGGGCCTGCTCGCCGGGATTTGCGCGGCGACAACCGCTTTGGTTTGCGCCGTCACCGACCGCGGGGATCGGATCTGGCTCACCGTCGATACGAAGCACTCCTCGGTGACGGTCGAATCCGTACGCGGCACTGACCTGCTGACCGATCTCGGCAGGGTGCGTCTCACCGAGTATCCGGTCGAGAAGACCGACGTACTCAACGGTATCGATGCCGAACGGGCCGAGTACCTCACCACCGCGCTGACGGCGAGCGTGACCGCAGGTATCGCACAGTGGTGCGTCGAGGCCGCCACCGCACATCTGCGTACGCGCGAACAGTTCGGCAAGGTCATCGGCACGTTCCAGGCGCTGCAGCACAGTGCCGCAATGCTTCTGGTCAACAGCGAGTTGGCAGTCGCGGCGACCTGGGACGCGGTGCGCGCGGCGTCCGAACCGATCGACCAACACGCAATGGCTGCGGCCGGTGCCGCGCTGATGGCCGTCGCGCCGTGCCCCGAACTTGCCCTGGACACGCTGACGATGTTCGGCGCCATCGGCTTCACCTGGGAACACGACCTGCACCTCTACTGGCGGCGCGCCACCAGCCTGTCGGCGTCGCTCGGCCACCGGAATCGCTGGGCCGAACGACTGGGTGAGCTGACCACCACTCACGATCGCGACTTCTCGGTCGACCTCGGTGAGGCCGAAGCCGCGTTCCGCGGCCGGATCGCCGAAACCCTCGACAAGGCCGCGGCGCTGCGCAACGACGGCCAGGGCCGTCAGGGCGATTACGAGCACTTCGCCACGGGGGCGCAGCGCACCGCGATCGCCGACGCAGGGTTGGTCGCACCTCATTGGCCGCAGCCTTGGGGCATCGAGGCCAGCCCGCTGCAGCAGCTGATCATCGACGAGGAATTCGGCAAGCGGCCCGCCGTGGTACGACCGTCGTTGGGAATCGCCGAATGGATACTGCCCTCACTGATCAAGGCAGGCTCGAAAGAGCTGCAGCATCAACTCATCCCGCCGACCCAGCGCGGTGAGCTGGCATGGTGCCAGCTGTTCAGCGAGCCGGGCGCAGGGTCCGACCTCGCCGCGTTGGCCACGCGCGCGACCAAGGTCGACGGCGGATGGCGCATTCACGGACACAAGATCTGGACCTCGTCGGCGCACCGGGCCGACTATGGGGCGCTACTGGCCCGGACCGACCCGGCCGCCCCGAAACATCGGGGCATCGGCTATTTCATCGTCGACATGCGCTCACCCGGAATCGAGATCCAGCCGATCAAGCAGGCCAGCGGGGAACAGGAGTTCAACGAGGTCTTCCTTGACGACGTCTTCGTCCCCGACGAAATGCTGCTCGGTGAACCGACCGGAGGATGGGCGCTGGCGATCGCCACGATGGCGGAGGAGCGTTCGGCCATCAGCGGTTACGTGGAGTACGACAGGGCCGCGCCATTGCGTCGGATCGCCGCGGCAGACACTGGTGCACGCGACGCGCTACGTGAACTCGGCGAACTCGACGCCTACGCCAACGCGATCAAGGCGCTCGGTGTGCGCGAGACCATTCGGTTACTCGACGGACAGGGCTCGGGGCCGGCATCCAGCATCGCCAAGGTCGCGATGAACGTGCTGCTGCGACGCACGTTTCCGGCGACACTCGGCGCGGCGGGCCGGTCGGCGATGGCCGCCGATTCCGACGTCGTCACACCGTATTTGCGAGTGCCCGCCGAGCTGATCGGCGGCGGCACCAAGGAGATTCAGCTCAACATCATCGCCCAGATGATCCTCGGGCTTCCACGCAAGTAATCAACCGAGAAGGACACCCATGGGACTACGTGGTGAAGCCGCGATCGTCGGCTACGTCGAACTCCCGCCGGAGCGGATGAACAAGGCCACCCCCGCGCCGTTCACCCTCGAACAGTGGGCGGAATTGGCATCGGCTGCGCTGCAGGACGCCGGGCTGTCAGCAGAGCTCGTCAACGGCATCGTCACCTCGCATCTGGCCGAGTCGGAGATATTCGTACCGTCCACGATCGCCGAATACCTGGGCGTGCGAGCCAACTTCGCGGAGCTCGTCGACCTCGGCGGGGCGAGCGCGGCGGCAATGGTGTGGCGGGCGGCCGCGGCGGTCGAGCTGGGGTTGTGCGACGTGGTGCTGTGCGCGCTGCCCGCGCGGTACATCACCCCGATGTCGGAGAAGAAGCCGAAGCCGTTGGTGGACGCCGTGTTCTTCGGGTCGTCGAGCAATCAATACGGTTCGCCGCAGGCCGAATTCGAGATCCCGTACGGCAACCTGGGGCAGAACGGCCCATACGGTCAGGTGGCCACCCGATACGGGGCGGTCTACGGCTATGACGAGCGGGCGATGGCCAAGATCGTCGTCGATCAGCGCGTCAACGCCAACCACACCGAGGGCGCGATCTGGAGGGAGAAAATGCTGACCGTCGACGATGTGCTGGCCAGCCCGGTCATCGCCGACCCGTTGCACATGCTCGAGATCGTGATGCCGTGTGTGGGCGGCGCCGCGGTGGTCGTCGCCAGCGCGGACATCGCCAAACGGGCGCGCAACAGACCGGTGTGGATCAAGGGTTTCGGTGAGCACGTCCCGTTCAAGACCCCCACGTACGCGGCCGATCTCCTGCACACGCCGATGGCGGAGGCCGCCGCGACCGCGTTCGGCATGACCGATCTGACCCGCGCCGATATGGACATGGTCTCGATCTACGACTGCTACACGATCACCGTGCTGCTCTCGCTGGAGGACGCGGGGTTCTGTGACAAGGGCAAGGGCATGCAGTTCGTCGCCGACCACGACCTCACGTTCCGCGGTGACTTCCCGCTCAACACCGCGGGGGGCCAGCTCGGTTTCGGCCAGGCCGGCCTCGCGGGCGGGATGCATCACGTCTGCGACGCGACCCGCCAGATCATGGGCAGGGCCGAATCCGCACAGGTGCCCGACTGCAATCGCGCGTTCGTGTCCGGTAACGGCGGGATCCTGTCCGAGCAGACCGCCCTGATCCTCCAAGGAGACTGATCCGTGACCACCTTCGAGCGGCCCATGCCGGTGAAAACACCGACCACCGCGCCCTTTTGGGATGCCCTGGCCCAGCACCGCATCATGATCCAGTACTCACCGTCTTCGGATGCGTACGTGTTCTATCCGAGGGTGCGGGCGCCGCGGACGCTCGCCGACGATCTCGAGTGGCGCGAGATCTCCGGGATGGGCACGCTGTACTCCTACACGGTGGCACGGCGCCCCGTCGGGCCGCATTTCGCCGATGCGGTGCCGCAGCTGCTGGCGATCGTCGAATGGGATGAGGGACCGCGATTTTCGACCGAGCTGGTCGACGTCGAACCCGAGACGCTGAAGGTCGGGATGCGGGTCAAACCGGTGTTCTTCGACTACGCCGAGCACGACGTGACGATGCTGCGCTACACATCCGCGTAGGCAGCCCATCGCGTCACCTTCGCCGCAGCGGGCCCAGCAGCGCTTCCAGGCCGTAGGCGAACACCGCGTCGTAGTCGGTGGGTGACTGCAGCGCTTCGACAAGCGCACGGTCGGGCCAGTCGTCGGTCCACAACGACGGGTCCTCCTCGTCGTGCTTCTCGCCGCGCACGGCCGAGAACTGCATGACCGCAGACGAAATGACATGCACCTCCACCGCGCGCAGCACCAGGGCGGCATCGTGGCCGGTCACACCGAGCTCGGCGAGTTGGGCCGCCAATGCCTGCTGAACCGGCAGGAACAACCGAGGTGTCTGGTCACGTTCGTGGGCGATGGCGAGCAGATGTTGTCTCTTGATGAGTGCCCGCCGTTGAGCGTGCGCGAGTGACGCGATGCGGTCGACCGCGTTGTCACCGGCGGAGGGCAGATGTGCCATTTCGTCGAGCAGCCGATCCACGAGGCTGTCGAACAGCTTGTCGCGGCCGCCGACGTGCCAGTAGATCGATGTCACCGCCACACCAAGCTGATCGGCCAGCCCGCGCATGGTGAAGCCGTCCACACCGTGCAGTTCGATCATCCGGGCGGCGGCATCGAGGATGACCCCCGCGCTGATGGCCTCCTGTGCCCTAGCGGCCGGTCCGCGTCGCGACGTCACCGGGCTCACCCCCGGTCATCCGTTGCGACTCGGGCAGGTCGAGGTAACGCTCGAGGTTGCGGTGCATGTTGATCACGCGGCGTTCCTCGTTGGACAACGTCAGATGCTTCAAGCCCGGCTGGCGCAGGCCTCGTTGTAAACCGGCCAAGACCGAGATGTCTTGGGTGAGAACCAGTCCCGGGTGTGCTTCCTCGGCCTTCATTCGCACGTCGACAGGCTTCGTACGGGGCGCTCCGGGTGCCATTCGTGTCCACAGCAGCATCACCAACTCGCCGTGGTCCGGGTCTGGTCCCGGATGTGAGGTCATCACCGTCAGATGGTCGGCATTCATCAGCAGCGTCATGTTGGGGAACACGTTGTACTGGTGCAGCCGCATGACCTGCTCGGTGTCCGCCCATTGCAGATCGACACCGCGGGATGCGGCGAATGCGCGGGTGCGGGCGGCGATGACGTCGGCCACCGATGCGCCGGGTTCTCGGTCGTCGGGCAGCGGGGTGCCCTCCTCGACGCCCATCAATGCCCCCTGCGTGCACACATACGCGTCCCACACATCGTCGTCGCCGAGCGGCTGTTTCAGATGCGGGCTCGGAACGCCGTACAGCTGTTCGGATTTGCCCGTGTGACCCCAGATCGTCTGCGGAGCGTAGACATCGTCCATGCACCGGTGCAGCTCGGGGTGCAAGGTCTGGATGTGGTAGGTCTCGCTGTATCCGTCGGCGATCGTCTTCCAGTTGGCATCGACGTCGATCGTCATCGTGGCATAGCAGCGGAAGTCGGCGAGCCCGCACCACTTCACGTCGGCCGGCATCTCCTCGAGATAGTCGAGCAGCGGCATCGCGTCGACGTCGAGGTTGACGAACACCAGCCGCTCCCAGGTGTCGACGGCGACCGGGACCAGCGGAAGCTCGGACATGTGCAGTGCGCCGAACCCCTTGCGGTTAGGGACCCGTCGCAGTGAGCCGGCGAGGTCCCAGGTCCAGCCGTGGTACCCGCACCGCAGTTCGCGCAGACCCGAGCCCGCGCCGGAGCACAGCGAGTTGCCGCGGTGCCGGCATACGTTCTGAAACGCCCGCAGTACGCCGTCGTCTCCGCAGACGATCAGCACGGAGTATGGGCCGCAACGATATTCGAAGTAATCGCCGGGCTCGGCGACATGATCGATCGTGCAGGCCAGTTGCCACACTCTCGGCCACATGCGCTCGACCTCGAGCGCCGCGAACGCGGGGGAGTGGTACCGCTCGGCGGGCACCAGGGTGGGCCGCGCGGGGGGGACGCCGATCGCGTCTTCGCGCCGGACTTCTTGCGCAGTGTGCGTCACGAACGGTGTCCTTTCGAAGTCGCCGCCAAGCCCTCTGTAACGGTGTTACAGTGCCCGACATTAGCGGCTGAAACCTGGATGCGGAGGGCTAATCGTGTTCGACCTGAAGATCACCGGCGGAACCGTCGTCGACGGCACAGGGGCGGACCGGTTCACGGCAGACATCGGCATCAGGGACGGCAAAATCGTCGAAGTGCGCCGCCGCGGACCCGGCGATACTGCACTCGAGGGCGAGGCCGCCGAGACGATCGATGCGACCGGGAAAGTCGTCGCGCCCGGATTCGTCGACATCCACACCCATTACGACGGGCAGGTCAGCTGGGACAGCAAGCTCGAGCCCTCCAGCGGCCACGGTGTGACGACCGTGGTGACCGGCAACTGCGGAGTGGGGTTCGCGCCGGTGCGCCCGGGTCAGGAGGACTGGCTGATCGGCTTGATGGAGGGCGTCGAGGACATCCCCGGCACCGCGCTGACCGAGGGCATCACGTGGGGGTGGGAGAGCTATCCGGAATACCTCGATGCCGTCGGGGAAAAGGAGTTCGCCGTCGACGTCGGCAGTCAGATCGCCCACGGTGCGGTTCGCGCGTATGCGATGGGGGAGCGCGGCGCCCGCAACGAGCCCGCCACGCCTGACGACATCGCGGCGATGGCGCGCCTCGTGCAGGAAGGCATCGAGGCGGGCGCACTGGGCTTCTCGACGTCACGCACGCTGGGGCATCGCGCGATCGACGGCGAACCCGTTCCGGGCACCTTCGCCGCCGAGGACGAACTGTTCGGCCTCGGCCGCGCCATGGCCGCGGGCGGGCGGGCAGTCTTCGAGTTGGCGCCCCAAGGCGTCGCCGGCGAAGACATCATCGCGCCGAAGAAGGAACTAGAATGGATGAAGCGCCTGGCCGCCGAGATCGACCGTCCGATCTCGTTCGGGATGATCCAGGTCGATGCGGCGCCCGATCTGTGGCGGGAACAGCTCGACATCTCGGCGGACGCACACGCCGCGGGCAGTGAGCTCTACCCGCAGATCGCGGCGCGCCCGTTCGGAATGCTGTTTGGCTTCCCCGGCCACCACGCGTTCACCCACCGCCCGACGTTCCGCAAGCTGAAGGCCGAATGCAGCCGCGAAGAGTTGTCTTCGCGCCTCGCCGACCCGGCGGTCAAGGCCGCGATCCTGGCTGACGAGGATCTGCCTGCCGATCCAAACGTGTTGTTCGACGGCATGTTCGCGCTCGTACAGTATTCGCTCGGCCGCATCTATGCGTTGGGCGATCCGCCGGACTACGAACCGACCGTGGAACGCACGGTCGAGAAGATCGCCAGCGATCGCGGCGATGATCCGCTGTCCACGCTGTACGACCTGATGCTCGAGGACAACGCGACCGCGATGCTGATGCTGCCGTTCTACAACTACTTCTACGGCAACCACGACGCGATTCGGGAGATGCTGCTGCATCCGGCGGGTGTGGTCGGTTTGTCCGACGGCGGCGCACATTGCGGAATGATCTGTGACGCTTCGTATCCGACGTTCCTGCTCACGCACTGGGCGCGGGACCGTCACCGCGGCGAGAAGCTGCCGCTCGAATACGTCGTGCGCAAGCAGTCCCGCGACACGGCGCAGCTGTTCGGGCTGAGCGATCGCGGGGTCATCGAGGTGGGGAAGAAGGCCGACGTCAATGTCATCGACATGGATGCGCTGACGTTGCATCCCGCGCGGATGGCCTATGACCTCCCAGCGGGCGGTCAGCGGCTGGTGCAGGGCGCGTCCGGTTACACCGCGACGATCGTCAGCGGCGTGGTGACGCGCCGCGATGGGGTCGACACCGGTGCCCGGCCGGGCCGCCTTGTGCGCGGCGCCCGCTGACCCCGGCCTCACCACAAACGAGAGGCGGCCCCCCGTCGCCGAGGGGCCGCCACCGTCGTACTACCTAGTTGCCGCTGCCGGAGCCGGAGCCACTGCCCGAGCCGGAGCCGGAGCCACTGCCCGAGCCGGAGCCGGAGCCGGTGCCCGAACCGGAGCCGGTGGTGCCGGTCGAGCCGGTGCCGGTGGTCGAGCCGGTGGTGCCGGTGGTCGAGCCGGTGGTGCCGGTGGTGCCGGTGGTCGAGCCGGTCGAGCCGGTGGTGCCGGTGGTCGAGCCGGTCGAGCCGGTGCCGGTGGTCGATCCGGTGCTGCCGGTAGAGCCGGTGCCCGTCGTCGAGCCGGTCGTGCCGGTCGAGCCAGTGGTGCTGCCCGTGCCGGTGCCGTCGCCCCGGCTGGTGCTGATGCCCGAGGTGTTGCTGCCGGTGTTGGTGTTCGAGCCCACGCCGGTGCCTTCGCCCGAGGTCTCGCCGGTGCCTTCGCCCGACTCTTCGCCCGAGGTCTCGTCAGCACCTTCGCCCGACTCCTCGCCGGCGCCTGCTTCGCCCGACTCCTCGCCGGTGCCCTCGCCTTCGCCTGCGGTGACGTCCTCGCCCGTGCCTGCGTTGACGTCCTCGCCGGCGCCTTCACCGACACCTTCGCCGGCGGCCGGACCTTCGCCTTCGCCAGCGCCTTCGTTCTCACCCTCGCCCTCGGCCAGGCTGATCGGAACGAGGTCACCGCCGAAGCGGAACTCGGCCGGGCCGCCTAGGGCACCGAGGGTCGACGGGGCCGGAGGCGCGATCGCGTTGGCGATCTGGTTGGGCAGCGTGACCGCGAGGTAGGTGAACAGACCGCGGTCGAGCAGACCCTGCCACTCCGAGGGGGAGGTGGCCGGAGTGAATCCATTGACCAGAGCGTTGAGCGCCAGCACCGGCAGGTTCACCAGGTTGGTGACGGCATCCGTGATGTTTCCTGCGGCCAATGCCTCACGGGTGGCGTCAAGGATCTCCGTCGACTGGACGATCGAGCCGAGGATCGGTTCGAAAATCGCCTTGGTGACCGCGAACTCGGAGATCACGTCGAGCAGTGCGGGCAACTTCTCCGCGCCGGGGAGGGCTCCCACGAAGTCGGCGGGGATGGAGAAGATATCGATCAGCGGCCGTACTCCACCCAGCACCCGGAGCACGAACCAACCATTGACCTTGGAGAACGCTTCGAAGAACTCGCCCTTCGACAGGTGGTTCAGCGACTCGGTGATCACGCCGGGGAACTGCTCGGCTGCCAGCCTCAGCCCCTCGAAGGTGCCCTCGAGGGCCGTGGTGATCACGGGACCGAAGTTCGAGTTGAAATTGAGGACCTGATCGAGCAGAGGACCCGGGTTGAGGGTGTTCAGAATCAGGACATTCGCTGCCTCCCGGAAGATGTAGCCGGTGCTCAGCTCCCGCAGAAGGTTGAGGTTCGCGTTGGTGCCGTCGCCGGTCAGCGTCTCCAGGCTTCCGAAGGTGTTGGCGATGGCCTGTCCCCACACAAGGAGCGGATTGCTGGCCGCCGTGAGCTGGACCGCGGCGTGCGCCACGCGCTCCTGGACGTCTTCAACGGTGGGCATCGGGGGGGCCACCGGGCTGACCGCGATCACACCCGCGCTTGCCATTGCGACGCTAGCAACCAACAGCTTGGAGTTGCGTCGACTCGGTGGTGAGTAACTGGGTGGGAGGTCCTGAACCGGCGGACCGGCCTGAACTGCTAGTTGCACGTTTTCTCCTGTTGTGCCTGTTAATTTGCCAAATGGCAGCTGAAGATTAGCTGAGCCTATCCTAAGAGGCAAGTGATTGGGTCCACTAAATAGCGCGGGTTATGCTGGCCGGCTCGACGGCGTGCGCCATGCGCCATAACTCGGCATATCGCAGCTGAGGCGTGGTAGTTGCCGATTCACACAGCAATCTCAAGGCAACTTACACGAGAGTCGCTCATCGGCCAGGCCTACCTCGCCAGCAGTGCCGTGACGTGCGCCACGTCGTAACTCCGGTCTGCTCAGCACCGGCCCGGGAGTTGCTGAGGCGGCGATTGCGGCGTCGCCAGGGTTTTGGTGACGCGCCGGCGCCGGCACTTCGCACAAACGCCGCCTCGGGCGCAGGGACAACACGTTGGGCAAAGAGATCTCAGCAGCGGGTGGCGACGCGTTCGCCCGATCGCGGGCCATGCGATGACGCCGCGGTCGCCGAGCCGCACGACATGCTCGTGGCATCGCTGTCGCGCAAATGTGGTACGAGCTGCGCTTCAACGATTGACAGCCGATAATTCGACAGGCTAGATATACGAACGCACGGTGGACGGGTCATGGGGACGCGGTCGGCCTGCGACAGGCGCGCCACCGAAGGGCCATGGGATGAGCATGATTCGACCAGCTCGAACTCCGCCCGGAACGCAGGTCGAGCGTTCGCGCATCGCGCATGCCATCCGGGTGCTCTCGGTGCCGATCATCATCGGTTGGATCGTGCTGACCGCGGTCACGAACGTGTTCGTCCCGTCGCTGGAGAAGGTCGGCGAAGCCAACACCGTGTCGATGAACGCCCACGACGCGCCGGCCTTCATCGCGATGCAGCGCGTCGGCGCGAACTTCGAGGAGTTCGACTCCGACAGCAACGCGATGGTCATTTTGGAGGGCGACAAACCGCTCGGCGCCGACGCGCACCACTACTACGACGAACTGATCAAGAGGCTGCGAGCCGACCCCGGCCACATCGAGCACGTCGCCGATTTCTGGAGCGACCCGCTGACCGCGGCCGGGGCGCAGAGCGCCGACGGCAAGTCCGCATACGTCCAGATCTACCTGCGCGGCAACATCGGCGAGACGATCGCCAACGAGTCGATCCAAGCGGTGCGCGACATCATCGCCGAAACCCCCGCCCCGCAGGGCATCAAGGCTTATGTGACCGGCGGGGCGGCGCTGAACGCCGACCAGCGCGTCGCCGGTGACAAGGGGGCCGCCAAGGCGACCATCGCCACGCTGATCGTCATCGCGGTGATGCTGCTGTTCGTCTACCGTTCGATCGCCACGATGGTGCTGATCCTGTTGATGGTGTTCGTCGAACTCGGCGCCTCCCGCGGCATCGTCGCGTTCCTCGGCAACACCGGGCTCATCGGGCTCTCGACGTTCGCCACCAGTCTGCTCACCTTGATCGCGATCGCGGCGGGCACCGACTATGCGATCTTCCTCATCGGCCGGTACCAAGAGGCGCGGCAACTCGGCGAGGACAAAGAAACCGCGTACTACACGATGTTCCACGGCACCGCGCACGTCGTGCTGGCTTCGGGACTCACCATCGCCGGAGCGCTGCTGTGCTTGAAGTTCACCAGGCTGCCCTGGTTCCAGACCATGGCGGTGCCGTGCGCGGTGGGCGTACTCGTCGCGGTGATCGCCGCCTTGACACTCGGCCCGGCCATCACCGTCGTCGGCGGTCGGTTCGGACTCTTTGAACCGAAGCGGCCCATCAACTCCCGCGGTTGGCGACGGGTCGGCATCATCGTCGTGCGGTGGCCGGGGCCGGTTCTCGTCGCGACCTGTGCGTTGTCACTCGTGGGCTTGCTCGCGCTCAACGGATACAAGGTCGACTACGACGGGCGGCACTTCCTTCCCGCAGACACCCCGTCCAACATCGGATACGACGTCGCCGATCGGCATTTCGACGCCGCCCGGATGAATCCCGAACTGCTGATGGTCGAAAGCGACCACGATTTGCGCAACTCCGCCGACTTCCTGGTGATCGACAAGATCGCCAAGGGGATCTTCCGCGTACCCGGCATCGCACGCGTGCAGACCATCACCCGGCCGCAGGGTAAGCCGATCGAGCACACGACGATTCCCTTCCTGCTCAGCATGCAAGGCACCACGAATCAGCTCAACCAGAAGTATCTGCAGGACCGGATGGCCGACATGCTGGTTCAAGCCGACGAGATGCAGTCGACCATCGACCAGATGGAAAAGATGGCCAGCCTGATGCAGCAGATGGCCGACACCACCCACAGCATGGTCCAGAAAACCAAGACCACGACGGTCCACATCGCCGAACTGCGGGACCACATCGCCGATTTCGACGACTTCTTCCGGCCCGTTCGCAACTACTTCTACTGGGAGCCGCACTGCTACAACATCCCGATCTGCTGGGCGCTGCGTTCCATATTCGACACCCTCGACGGCATTGACACGCTGACCGACGACATCCAGCGCCTCGTGCCGGATCTCGAACACCTCGACAGCCTGATGCCGCAGCTGATCCTGCTGCTACCCCAGCAGATCGAGACCATGAAGACGATGAAAATCATGATGCTGACCATGCACTCCTCGCAGAAGGGGCTGCAGGATCAGATGGCCGCGATGCAGGAGAACTCGCACGCCATGGGCGACGCGTTCGACGCCTCGATGAACGACGACTCGTTCTATCTGCCGCCAGAAGCCTTCGAGAACAAAGACTTTCAGCGTGGTATGGACAACTTCATCTCGCCCGACGGCAAGTCGGTTCGTTTCATCATCGAGCATGAGGGCGATCCCGCCACTCCCGAGGGCATCGACCACATCGACGCGATCAAGCTTGCGGCCAAGGAAGCCATCAAGGGCACACCGCTGGAGGGCTCCACCATCTACCTCGGAGGGACCGCCGCAACGTACAAGGACATGCGCGACGGTTCCAACTACGACTTGGTGATCGCCGGATTATCTGCTGCCGCTTTGATTTTCATCATCATGCTGATCATCACGCGGGCAGTCGTGGCCGCCGCGGTGATCGTCGGAACGGTGTTGCTCTCGTTGGGGACGTCGTTCGGACTGTCCGTTCTCGTCTGGCAGCATCTGCTTGGCATCCACCTGCACTGGATCGTGCTGGTGATGTCGGTGATCCTGCTGTTGGCGGTCGGCTCGGATTACAACCTGCTGCTGGTGTCCCGGTTCAAGGAAGAACTGCACCACGGGTTCAAGGTCGCGATCATTCGTGCGATGGCCGGCTCGGGCAAGGTGGTCACCTCGGCCGGCCTGGTGTTCGCCGCGACGATGGCCTCGTTCGTGGTCGGCGATCTGCGCAGCATCGCCCAGGTCGGCACCACGATCGCGATGGGTCTGCTGTTCGACACCCTCATCGTGCGTGCGTTCATGACACCCGCCATCGCGGCGCTGCTGGGTCGGTGGTTCTGGTGGCCGCAGAGGGTGCGCACGCCCGCGTCGCAGCGCCGGATGGCCGCCATATTCCCCGAGCGGGCAGCGGTGCCGGCCGGCGACGGCGGCTGAGCCGAACCGGGGCTGCGAAGCTTTCCGAACGTGCTCCTCAGCGCGCGTCTGAGGTGCCATGATGGGCAGATGACGACCCCGGACGTGGCAGACAGCCCGCTGCCGTCCGCCTCGGACTGGGCGCTCGCCGACCGCAACGTCGGCACGTTCCGGTTCTGGTTCGTCGGGCAGCGTTGGGAGTGGTCGGACGAGGTAGCGCGCATGCACGGGTACGAGCCCGGCGCCGTCGTGCCGACGACCGAGCTGCTGCTGTCGCACAAACATCCCGACGACCGACAGCACGTGCAGGACCTCCTCGACCACGCGCTGCACCTGGGTGGCTCGTTTTCCAGCCGCCACCGGTTCATCGACACCGCGGGCAGGTTGCACACCGTCATCGTGATCGGCGACCGGATGCTCGACGACAAGGGTGCGGTGGTCGGCACCGAGGGCTACTACATCGACCTGACCGACACGTTCGCCCACACCCGCCGCCAGGCGTTGAGCGAGTCGCTGCCCGAGCTGTTCGAGGCCAGAGCAGCGATCGAGCAAGCCAAGGGTGCCCTGATGCTCGTCTACCGCATCGATGCCGAAGCCGCGTTCGAGCTGCTGATGTGGCGCTCCCAGCACACGAACACCAAGCTGCGCGCACTCGCCGCGCAGATCGTCGCCGAACTCGGCACGATCGATCCCCAGCGTGACGATCTGCGAAGGCAGTTCGACCATCTGCTTCTCACCGCGCACACCCGCGTCGAGTAGGTGTCCGAGGGCCGCGGATGCGCGTCGTAACTGAAGTCGTCCCGGCCGGGGTATCACCAGGGCATGACAAGACAGACGCGCGCACCGCTCCGCCGCTGACAGGTGAGATGACGTGGCGCAGATAGAGGTGAGCCTGGACGTGCGCGACACCGCGGTGGTCGTGTCGGTAACCGGTGAAATCGACTCGAACAGCGTCGGAGCGCTGCAACCCCATTTCGACCGCGCCGTCGAGGCCGCCGATGGACATCCGGCCAAGTTGTTGATCGTCGAGCTGTCCAGGGTCGGCTACTTCGGCAGTGCGGGGCTGAACGCCGTCCTCGAGTGTTACGAGAAAGGGTTGGCAGCCGGAGTCGCGGTGCGGCTGGTGGCCGCCAATCCCGAGGTGGTCCGCCCCATCGAGGTCACCAAGCTCGACAAGGTTCTGCGACCGTACGGATCCGTGGCCGATGCGGTCGACGGATGAGTGACCCCGGCGGGCGGCAGAACCGGCTGACCACGGTTTTCGAGGCAGACAGCGAGGTCGGGCCCGATATGGCCGGAGTTCGGTGGGCCGCCACGCCGTTGGGGGCGCCGGACGGCTGGCCGCAGAGCCTGCGAACCGCGGTCAGCATCCTGCTGTCCTCGCGATTCCCGATGTGGATGGCGTGGGGGCCCGACCTGACGTTCTTCTGCAACGCCGCCTACCGACGGGACACGTTGGGCCGCAAGTACCCCTGGGCGCTCGGCCGACCGGCCCGCGAGGTGTGGGTCGAGATCTGGCCAGACATCGGCCCGCGAATCGACCGCGTGCTCTCCACCGGAGAAGCGACCTGGGATTCGGCGCTGCTCCTCTTCCTCGAGCGCTCCGGCTATCAGGAGGAGACGTACCACACCTTCTCCTACAGTCCACTGCGTGACGACGACGGGCTGGTCGTGGGCATGTTGTGCGTGGTCAGCGAAGACACCCAGCAGGTGATCAGCGAGCGCCAGATGGCGACCTTGCGTGACCTCGGATCGGACCCGAGCGTCGTGCGCACCGAAGAAGAGATCATGGCGTTCGCCGAACGCCAACTCGGTCAGAACCTGCGCGATCTCCCGTTCACGTTGACCTACCTGTTCGATGCCGACGGCGGTGCCCGCCTCGCCGGATCCACCGGCGGCATCGCCGAGCATCGGATCGCGCTGGCGCATGTGGGCTCCGGGCACGACGCCAGTTGGCCGCTGGACGCACCCGCGCGCGGTGAGACGACGGTGGTCGCGCTCAACGGCAACCGTTATGCCAACCTGCCGACCGGAGATTGGCGCGACCCACCCACACGCGCGCTGATCGTCCCCCTGCAACAGCAGGGCGGTTCCCCGATCGGCTTCCTGGTGGCCGCGCTCAACCGTTACCGCCCGCTCGACGAGACCTATCGCGGCTTCGTGACGCTGGTCGCCGGGCACGTCGCCGCGGGCATCGGCAGCGCGCGCAACTACCAGGCCCAGCAGCAGCGCGCCGAGGAACTCGCCGAGCTGGACCGCGCCAAGACGGCGTTCTTCTCCAACATCAGCCACGAATTCCGGACCCCGCTAACGCTGATCCTCGACCCGGTCGCCGAACTACGGACCCGCGGCGCCGACCTCGACGAGCCGGCACGCGAGGAATTGGACATCGTGTGGCGCAACGGATTACGACTCGCCAAGCTGGTCAACACGCTGCTCGACTTCTCGCGGATCGAGGCCGGCCGCATGCAGGCGAATTTCGCGCCGGTCGAGCTTGGCGGTGTGACCGCCGAGCTCGCCAGCGTCTTCCGGTCGGCGATCGAGCGTGCCGGCCTGACGTTCACCGTCGACTGCCCTCCCCTCGACGAGGCCGTCTACATCGACCGCGACATGTGGGAGAAGGTGATCTTCAATCTCCTGTCGAATGCGCTGAAATTCACGTTCACCGGCGGCATCTCGGTCACGGTGTCCCGCGACGGCGGCGAAGCCGTGGTGAGAGTCTCCGATACCGGGTCCGGGGTCGCCGCCGCCGAAATACCCCGCCTGTTCGAACGATTCCACCGGATCGAGAACGTGCGGGCCCGGTCGAACGAGGGCAGCGGAATCGGTCTGGCGTTGGTCAAGGAGCTGGTCGAACTCCACAGCGGCAGCATCACCGCCGACAGCACCGAGGGCGTCGGTACCACCTTCACGATCCGCGTGCCGGTCGGCGCCGCACACGTTCCGGCCGACGCGCTTGCCTCGACACCCGCCGCGCGGACCACGGCCCAGGGCGCCGAACCTTATCTTCAAGAGGCCCTGCGGTGGCTGCCGTCCGACGGTGAGGGCCCCACCCTTGACGCGCCGTCGGGGGTGGGCGGCTCGGCCTCTTCGCCTCTCGTTTCCGGCCCCACACCGCGAGTCCTCATCGCCGACGACAACGCCGACATGCGGGAGTACGTCGCCCGGATGCTGCGCAAAGACGGATACCTCGTCGACGCCGTCACCGACGGTCAGCAAGCGCTCGACGCGGTCCGGGCCGAGCTGCCCGACGTGGTCATCAGCGACGTCATGATGCCGCTGCTGGATGGGCTTCAACTCGTCAGCGCATTGCGTTCAGACCCGCGAACCGCGGCCATACCGGTGCTGCTGCTGTCCGCACGTGCCGGACAGGAAGCCGCCATCGAGGGATTACAGGCCGGCGCCGACGACTACCTCGTCAAGCCGTTCGCCGCCGCTGAACTGCTGGCGCGCGTGCGCGCGAACGTCAAACTCGCCAGGATCCGCAATCATCACGCCCGCTGGCGCACCGCGCTGATCGACTCACTGCAGGAAGCGTTCTTCGTTGCCGACGAGCGTGGCACGGTGATCGAGATCAACGCGGCGTTCACCGACATCCTGGGATACGGCGTCGACGGGTTACCGTACGAGCCCGTGCAGCCGTGGTGGCCGAGGGCGGAGTCGGATCCGGACGCGCACCGTCAGGCCACCGAGATGTTGTCGCAGATACTGCGTGAACCGCATGGCAGGCACACGGTTCCGGTCACGCACCGCGACGGGCACCGACTGTGGGTGACGCTCACCTACAACTGGATCGAGGAGATCGACACGGGCAGGCCAGTCATGGTCGGCACCTTCCGGGATGTCACCGCCGAGCACTACACAGTGCAGCGAGAGGCCGCCCTCGCAGCACTCAATCAGCAACTGGCGCAGTCGGATACGCTCGATGACGCGGTGCGCACAGCAGCCGACGTCCTGCGTCAGGTGTGGCGGGCGCACCGTGTCCTCGCCGTCACGTTCCCGGTCGACGACGGCGCCGCGACGATCGATCCGACAGGCCTCGTCTGTTCCGGTGTGCCTGCCCAGTGGCACGACCTGCCCGCGGCCACGAAACTGTCGATCACCTCGCTGCGCTCCGCCGACTCGCTCGTCGCCGACGCATCGGACACCGGATCCGCGCGCATCGCACTGCAACATCCTCGCGGGATGCTCATCGTCTACGTCGAGCTGCCCGAGCGCCGACCGTTCACACCCGAAGACAAGACGCTGCTGGAGGTCTTGGCCGGCCGGCTCGGCCAGGGGCTGCAGCGCGTCCATCTACTCGACCAGCAGCGCGAAACCGCGCTCGCGCTGCAGCACGCGATTCTCGGTCCGACGGTTTCCAGTGGCTTCGCCGTGCGCTACCAGCCGGCCACCCGCCCCCTGCAGGTCGGCGGTGACTGGTACGACGTCGTCGACCTGGACGACGGCCGTATCGCGTTGATCGTCGGCGACTGCGTCGGGCACGGATTGACCGCTGCCACGGTGATGGGGCAGCTCCGAAGTGCCTGTCGGGCACTGCTTCTCGAACATCCCGGCCCGGCGGCGGCGCTGACGGCCCTCGACCGGTTCGCGGCGCGGTTACCCGGGGCGCGGTGCACGACGGCATTCTGCGCCGTGCTCGATCCGGACACCGGTGAGTTGCTGTACTCCAGCGCCGGCCATCCGCCTCCGGTCATGGTGCTTCCCGACGGCACGAGCCGGTTGCTCGACGATGCCGCGGTCACCCCGCTCGGCCTGCCCTTCGATCACATCCGTCCGGAGGGTCGACAGGTCATGCCGGCCCGCTCGACGTTGCTGCTCTATACCGACGGCCTGGTGGAGCGTCGGCGCGAGTCCCTGGACAAGGGGATTCGCCGGGCCATCGGCGTGCTCGAAAGCCATTCCGGCACAGCGCTCGACGACCTGGCCGACGAGATCATGACCCAGCTGACCCCGATTCACGGATATCAGGACGACGTCGCGCTCATGCTGTACCGCCAACCGGCGCCGCTGGAGATCGAATTCAGTGCCGACCCCGCGGAACTGGCCGGCACACGCAGTGCACTGCGGAAGTGGTTGGTCCGGGCGGGGGTGGATCCGGGCCAGACGCTGGACGTGTTGATCGCCACCGGAGAGGCGCTGGCCAACGCGATCGAGCATGGACACCGTGATCGTCCCGGCGGCACCGTGCGTCTGCATGCGACCGTGCTGGCGAACCGACTTCACCTGACCATCGCCGACACCGGGGTGTGGAAAGTACCCCACGCCGATCCCGCAGCCCATCGCGGCCGCGGGATCGCGCTGATGCGGGCGCTGATGCAGGATGTCACGATCGAGACGGGCGACTCCGGTACGACGATCGACCTCCACGCCAGGATCGCCTGATGCCCACGCCGCTCACCGTGCGCACCGACCGTCGGGTCGACGGCACCGCGGTGCTCAGCGCAGCGGGCGAACTCGACCTGAGCAACATCGACACGTTCACCGATGCCATCGCTGCCGCCGTGGGCATGCGGAGCCAGGAGGCAGGGCGGTTGACGGTCGATCTGACCGCGGTCGAATATCTCGACAGCGGGGCGATCAACGTGCTGTTCGATCACGCCGCGCAGATTCGCAGGATCGTCGCCAACCCGATCCTGATGTCGGTGCTGACGATCAGCGGGCTGACGTCGGTTGCCGATGTGCAAGCGGCAGAGGGTGACTGAACAGGTACGCCGGTGTCACGGAAGCACCGTGCGCATCAACATGACGTTGTAGGCCGACCACAGCGACAGGTTGAAGTACAGCTCTTTGCCGGTCGACCACGGATGGAGGAACGGCGCGTAGATGCCGCCGGGCACATCCCAGGACCGGACCAGCAACTGTTCGGGGCCATACGGCCCCTGCGGAGCCGGCGCCATCCTGGCCACCACATCGTTGGCGCCGTTGCAGTACAGCACCAGGTACTGCTTGAGGTAGGTGTTGTACTGGGCTGACATTTCGCCGACCGGCCCCGGGATCACCCCCGTCGCAGCTCCCGGATCCCTTGGCACCCAGGCATTCTGGTCGACGTTCCAATACTCGTAGCGGTTGAGATCGGGCACCGCGCCCTGTGGGATGCGCGCGATGTACGCCGCGCCTCCTCTGCCCGCCGGTGTCCCGAAACTGTACAGGTACGGATCACCGGGGCCCGGCTTCAGGAACGCGCCCTGCTGGAAGTTCTCGTTGCCGCGCACGTACCGCGCATCCGGAACGTCGCCTTCGCGTGCGGCGCGCACCGTGCCGGGGTAGACGCCCCAGTGCTCGCCGTTGTCGGGGGAGACCGCGATGCCCGAGAAGTTCGTCGTCCACCGCCCGTCGGCGTCCCAGCTTTTGATCGACATGAAGTTCACGAATTGATTGCCGCCCACGGCGACACCGGCGGTGGGAATGATGCCCTTCTCGTTCGGCGCCCACTTGGTGCTGTTGATGATCTGCTTGGACAAGCCGGGTGCCCACAACGGGGAACCGGAATAGCGGTTGGTGAGGGCGCCGTCGGGCACCGCGACGGTCTTGGACAGCGCGCCGTCCTGGGTGCGCAGCAATGCGTTGTAGCGCCACTGCTTTCCCCGCACACTGCAGTAGCCGTATGTGTCACCGAAGGCCATCAGCACCTGACGATTGCCCGGATCGCCGTTGTCCCACATGATTCCAAGGTCGGTGCCGGTGATCGCGAACCGTCCGATGGTGTTGTTCGGGCTCTCGGGCCCGGTGACCCACCCGACCAATGTCGTGCCCGGTGGTGCGGGCGGGGGAGGCGGCTCGGGAGCGGCAGCGGGAACCTGTTGTGCGACAGGCTGGTCCGCTTGGGGTTGAGGTGGGGTGGGGCGGACGGCGGCCTGTTGGTCCACCGTCGCCGACTGCGGTGAAAGCGACTGGAGGATCTCGGCCGGCAGTCGGCCGAGTCGCGGCAACGGCGCCTCGTCGTTGGTGTTGCGAGGCCGGTGGCCGACCGGCGGCCCACCCGGCAGTGCCGGCGTCGCTTCGGTGTTCGGCGCGGCGGGTGGTTGTGCGGCGGCCGCGGCGCCGGTGCACGGTTCGGCAGTGGCCGAAGGGGTGACACCGAGCACGGCGCTCAAGGCGATCACGGTTGCGGACGCCACCGACAGCGAGGCGATGCGTGGAGGCGACGACATGTCACACCTTTCGGAGGCGGACGCCCGACGAGGACGTCAGCGATGGCGGATGTGACGTTAGTGACCAAAGTGACACGTGTGATCTTGGTGCGCGGATAGGTACGCACCTGTGACCGTGTCGCAACCTCGTCAGACCCCCCGATTTGTGAGTGATTTCGTTCGCCAGTCGATTGTTTTCACTCACAAGTCGCGGTGTGTCGATTCTCGGTGTCGGGGTATCAGGACCGGCATGACCTCCCCGGCCAAAGCGCACACCGGCGAGCCCGACGAGACGACGGGCGACAAGCTCAAACGCAACATCACCGGGCCGCTGCTGTTCCTGTTCATCCTCGGCGACGTGCTCGGCGCGGGGATCTACGCGCTGATGGGTGTGCTCGCCGGCGATGTCGGCGGCGCGCTGTGGGCTCCGCTCCTGCTGGCTCTTCTGCTCGCACTGCTCACCGCCGGGTCGTATGCGGAGCTGGTCACCAAGTATCCGAAGGCCGGTGGCGCGGCGGTTTTCGCGGAACGGGCGTTCGGTCGGCCGGTGATCTCGTTTTTGGTCGGCTTCTGCATGCTCGCCGCGGGCGTGACCAGCGCGGCGGGGTTGTCGCTCGCCTTCGCCGGCGACTATCTCACGACGTTCATCGACGTTCCGGCCGTACCGGCGGCCATCGTGTTCCTGGCTCTGATCGGGTGCCTCAACGCGCGGGGTATCAGCGAGTCGGTCAAGAGCAACGTCGTGATGACTGTGATCGAGCTGACCGGTCTGCTGATCGTCGTCATCGCGGTGTCGATGATGGTCGGCGGCGGCCGGGGTGATGTCAGCCGCATCACCGAATTTCCCGAGGGTGCCACGCCCGCGTTGGCGATCCTGGGCGGAGCGATCGTCGCGTACTACTCGTTCGTCGGCTTCGAGACATCCGCGAACGTGGCCGAGGAGATCCGCAATCCGAGCAAGGTGTACCCGACGGCACTGTTCGGCGCCCTCATCACCGCGGGTGTGCTCTACGCGCTGGTCGGCCTGGCGAGCGCGATCGCACTGCCCGCCGAGGACCTCGCGAAGTCTTCCGGACCGTTGCTCGACGTGGTTGCGGCAGCCGACGTCGGGGTCCCCGACTGGGTCTTCAGCGCGATCGCGCTGGTCGCCGTCGCCAACGGCGCGCTGCTGACGATGATCATGGCCAGCAGGCTCACCTACGGCATGGCCGAGCACGGGTTGTTGCCGAGCGTGCTCGGCCGCGTGCTTCCGCGCAGGCGCACGCCGTGGACGGCGATCGTCGCGACCACTGCGGTCGCCATGATGCTGAGCCTGCTCGGCGATTTGTCGACGCTCGCCGAGACCGTGGTGCTGCTGTTGTTGGTCGTCTTCATCTCGACGAACATCGCGGTGCTGGTGCTCCGCCGGGACCCGGTCGATCATCCGCACTTCCGAGTCTGGACGGCAGTGCCGGTGCTGGGGGTCGCGTCCTGTGTGCTGTTGCTGACCCAGCAGACCGCGAAGGTCTGGCTCTTCGCCGCGATCATGATCGCGGTGGGCGCGGTGCTGTATCTGGGCGCCAGGGCTGCGACGCGCCACTGATGCACTCAGCGCTCGCACGCGCATCCGCGAAAAGGTTCGGCACGGGACACCGGCGACCGCGGCGCCAACCGCATGAAAACGGTCGACCCGGGATAAAAGGTGAACGCGGCACGCGACGGTGGTCTACGTTCGCGCCGGTGACGGCAAGTGGAAAGGGGGGACGAACGATGGTGGGGCTATCGGTTCATCTCAGAGGTGCTCTTCGCATGGGGTCTGCGGGCTGGGCGCTGACGCGATCGTCGATCGTGCTGGCGGCGCTGGGTCTGCTGTTCGGCGCCGGCGGGGGACAGGCCTCTGCTTTCCCGGGAGGTGATGCGGCGGGCGCGTTGACGATCGGCGGACTGAACCGCACCTACACGGTGCACGCCCCGCCCGGCCTCGATCGCCCCGCCGGGATCGTCCTCAACCTGCACGGCGCCGGCATGACCGGACCGGCGCAGGCCGGAGCCACCAACTACAACGCGATCGCCGATCAGTACGGGTTCGTGGTCGCGTACCCCGACGGCATCGATATGAGCTGGGCCGACGGCCGCGGCGCCGCACTGCCGGACCGCCAGGGCGTCGACGACGTAGGGTTCCTGGTCGCGCTCGCCGAGCGGCTGCGCGAGGAGTACGGCGTCGACCCCGGCCGTGTCTTCGTGACCGGAACGTCGGCGGGTGGCTTCATGGCCTCCCGGCTGGCGTGCGAACGCGCCGACGTTTTCGCAGCCGCAGCACCCGTCGCGGGCACGCTGGCCGCGGGTTTCCCCTGCGCGCCGTCGCGCCCGGTGTCGGTGTTGGCGGTGCACGGGACAGCCGATCCCGTGGTCCCGTTCGCCGGTGGCCCGATGGTGGGCCGCGGCGGCCCCAGCGACATCGTCGCGCCCGCGGCGCTGGCGCAGCGCTGGCGCGAACTCGACGGCTGCCCGGCACCGGTCGAACAGGTTCAGGGCAACGTCCACCGATTCGTCGCCGCCGGGTGTGCCGGCGGAACCGAGGTGGTGTTCGTCCAGATCGAGGGCGGAGGCCACGTCTGGCCTGGCGGTTTCTTCGCCCCGTTTGACGCCTCCCAGGCCACCGGGCAGTTCTTCGCGACCCACGGCAGGTGATCCGCCGCTTCTGCCTCCGATGGTTTGACGGCAGACTGGAGAGCCGGCGCGAACGAACAGGAGATCGCAAATGAGCGACGACGTCCCGGCTATCACCGGCATCCACCACATCTCGATCACGGTGACCGACCTCGAGGCCAGCCTGGCGTGGTATCAGCGGCTGCTCGGGGCGGACCGGCTGCCGATGAAGTTTCCTCACTACGAACGCGAGGACACCGGATACGGTGAACTGCTGATCGACCCTCGCTCCGGTGTCGTGATCGGACTGCACACCAACACCGGCAACGACGGAACCCAGTTCGACGAAGCGCGAACCGGTTTGGACCATGTCGCGTTGAACGTGGCGTCGCGAGACGACTTGGACGCGTGGACGCGACGGCTCGACGAACTCGGCATCGAACACTCCGGTGTCCGCGCGGCCGACGAGCCGTTTCCCTTTGCGACCGTGGTGTTCCGCGACCCCGACAACATTCAGCTCGAGCTGTTCACGGTCGGCTAGAGCACGCGCGGCCGACGAAAGCAGCTCGTCGCACGCGGCCGCGGCCTAGGCTGCCGCCATGTCCTACGACCGCGCCGCGCTCGTCGCGGGCAGCATCCGATTCGCGTCCGGGGTGTCGTTTCTGGTCGACCCCCTCCGGGCCAACAGGCTCTGGGGCGATCCGGAGGAGCCTGCCCCGACGACGCAGTTGCTGCTGCGCTCGATGGGTTACCGCGACGCACTCATCGGGGGAATGCTGCTGGCATCCGCGCTGCGGGGCCGCGACACCCGAGGCTGGTTTCTGGCCTCCGGCGGCGCCGATGCGGCCGACCTGCTGGGCGGGTCGGGCGTGCACCACGAGATGAGACGCTCCCAGCGGGTCATCGGCCTCGGCGGTGCGGTCGTCGGTATCGGGGTCGGGCTCTGGGGCGCACTGCGCCGACCCCGGCGCACCGAGGACTGACCTCAGCGGGTCAACAGCAAGCAGCCGGCGATCGGCCCGCCCCCCGCCGCGGCGACCGCGACTTCGGGTCGGCGCGACACCTGCCGGTCACCGGCCTGCCCACGCAGCTGAAGACACGCCTCGTGCAGCAGCCAGTAGCCGTGCATCCGCCCCGCCGACAACTGTCCTCCGTAGGTGTTGAGCGGCAGCTCGCCGTCGAGCGCGATGCGCGTCGCGCCTTCGACGAACGGACCCGCCTCGCCGTCCGCGCAGAAACCCAGCGCCTCCAGCCATGCGAATGTCAGAAAGGTGAAGCCGTCGTAGAGCTCGGCGAGATCGACGTCCGAGGGGGTCAGATCGGTGCGCGACCACATCTCGGCGGCAGCGTCGGTCGACGCCATCTTCGGAAAATCGTCGCGGTGAAACCAGCCTCCCGAACCATAAGCGCCCCCAACGGCTTCCACCGCCACCGGAGGTTGGGGGCCGTCACGCGCGTACTCGGCGTGCGAGATCACGAACGCGATCGAGCCGTCGATGGGCGCGTCGCAGTCATACAGCCCGAACGGTGTGGATACCGGCCGCGCCGCCAAGTAGTCCGCCATCGTCATCGGATCACGATATGCGGCAAGGGGATTCAGCCCGGCGTTGCGTCTGCTGTTGATCGCCAGCCAGCCCAGCTGTTCCTTGGTCGTTCCGTACAGCTCCATATGCCGACGGCAGTGCATGGCCAGCCAGTTGGCCGCGGAGTAGGCGTGCGCAGCCAGCAGTTCGTCGATGTCGCCGAACGGTGTGAGCGTGCGCCGGGACCCGGGGGCGCGGGGTTCGATCGGCGGGTTCGCCAGCGGGTTCGGCCCGGATGTGGGCGGTGTCTGCGTCATCGTTCCCCCGAGCATCTGCACGGTCCGGTACACCAGCACGTGCCGCGCGCGCCGCTCGGAGACCGCCACCATCGCCGACATCGCCGGGGTCAACACGCCGCCGGTCGGGAAGCCGTAGCCCTGGTCGACAGCCGGACCGCCCAGTGCCGCAACGACTTCGGCCAGCGGCGTGTCCCCGAACGTGACGATACCGTCGATGTCACCCGGTGTGAGGCCGGCATCGGCAACGGCGGCGCGCACCGCCTCCATCGTCAGATCGATCCCGGGGATTGCGGTGCGACGCCCGATGCGGGAGATGCCGAGACCGCTGATGATCGCGTCCTTCTCGAACGTGCTCAACCGGCCACCGCCTCGCCTTCGTGCCCGGGAAACGTCCCGGCACGGAATCTCCGTGTTACCGCCCGCTGCAGACTGTACTTTCCTAGACGTGTCCGACGATGTATCACCTGCCACCGCGACCAGGATGCTGCCGTCTCTCGACGAGCACAATCGCGCCTTCTGGACCGGGGGACGCGATGATCAACTGCTGATCACTCGTTGTGAGAGTTGCCGATTGTGGGTGTCGCCGCCGGCCGCGGACTGTCCCGACTGCGCCGGACGACTCACCGCTCGGCCGGTATCGGGGCTCGGCGCGGTGTTCACCTACACCGTCAACCACCAGCCGTTCAACCCGGCCGTCCCGCTGCCCTACGTCATCGCGATCGTCGAACTCGACGAACAGCCGGGCCTGCGCATCGCAGCCAATATCGTGGACTGTGAACCTGATTCGGTGCACATCGGACTTCCGGTCGCGGTGCGCTTCGAACGTCAGGACCTCAACGGCGAGACCGTGTTCGCACCCGTCTTCGCGCCGCGCTGAACGGCTCAGGCGCCACGTTTGAGGTGCGGTGGTGTCACGGGCGCGACCGCAGAGCGGCGCCGCCGACGCTGTGTGACCGCCTGGCCGTCCAGATCCACGGCGCCCGGTTCGCGGACCTGGTCGCGAAGCCTGCGAAGGGCCTGCGCGAGCAGACGCGACACATGCATCTGCGAATATCCCATCTGTTCGGCGATCTGGGTCTGCGTCATGCTCTCGAAGAACCGCAGAAGCAACACGGTCTTCTCGCGCTCGGGTAGCGCGGCGATCAACGGCCGGATGGTCTCGAGATCGACCACCTTGTCGATGTTCGGATCGATGTCGCCGAGGGTGTCGCCGACCGAGCGGAATTCGTCGTCCGCCGAGGTCTGGACGTCGGTCGACAGCGTGGAGTAGTTGCTGCTGGCGATCGTCGCTTCCATCACCGCTTCGCGTTCGATGCCAAGGTGGGTGGCGACTTCGGACGGGGTCGGCGCGCGGCCGATCTGCTGCGATAACTCCGCGCGGGCCTTCACCAACTGACCCTGGAGGTCTTTGAGCCTGCGTGGAACCTTGACCGCCCAGCCGTAGTCCCGAAAGTGGCGGCGCACCTCGCCCATGATGGTGGGGATCGCGAAGGACAGAAAATCGGCGCCATTGTCGGGATCGAACCGGTTCACCGCGTTGACCAGGCCGACTCGCGCCGCCTGGATCAGGTCGTCGATGGGCTCGCCCCGGTTGCGGTAGCGGCGCGCGACATGGTCGGCCAGCGGCAATGTGCGGTCGATGATCGCTTCGCGCTGGCGCCGGTAAGAAGGCGATCCGTCGTCGAGTGCTTTCAAGTGGCGGAACATGTCCGTCACGTCTGCGTATTCAGACTTTGCCTCGGACACCACACAGGCTCCTTGCTCCCGACCCGGCCGTATGGATCACACGGCTCGGATCTGAACCTGTGGCTGCTGCGGTTTACCCTCTCGGACGGCTCGTCGAAACATCGCCCGTCGGGATCCTTCGTCCAGCGTAGCTGCCGACGGGGGCTGGGGTGGTCAACCGGCGAACTCTCGCGCGTTTCTGCGTGTGCTCACGGGCATGGCGTGCTTGCCATAGGGTCGCTGCTGCCTGCCGAGCCGCGCCGGGGCAGAGACGAGAGGGCTGTCCCAGATCGCGCCCGTGAACACCGCGGCGCCCAGCGCCGTCAAACCTGCCATTGCCACCAACGTGTCGGGGTCCATGCCTGGTGGGTTACCCACCGACGGCCGTTACAACGCCCACCGCCGCGAAAAAGTTTGCTGCCACGTCAGCGCGCCCGGCGTGCGAGCAGTTCGGTCTGGTGGATCACGAGGCTCTTACCGCAGATGGTGATCCACCCGCGCTGGACGAACTCCGAAAACACCTTGTTGACCGATTCCCTTGAAGCGCCGACCAATTGGGCGATCTCAGCTTGAGTCAGACCGTGGTCAAGGCGTAGTTGCCGATCCTGCCGGACACCGAAGCGCTGCGCGAGGTGAAGGAGCTGTTTGGCGATTCGGCCGGGAACGTCGGTGAAGTTGAGATCGGTGACCAGGTCTTCAGCGCGCCGTAGACTCCGCGCCAGCAGGCGCATCAGCTGCTCGGTGAGGTGCGGGTTGCCGTCGATGCAGTCGTGCAACGCATCACGATCGATGACGGCGGCGTGCACAGCGGTGAGGGCGGTCGCGGAACCGGTGCGGGGCCCGCAATCGAACATCGACTCGGTACCGAAGATCTCCGGAGGGCCGAGGACGGCGAGCAGTTTCTCGGGGGACTCCGCCGCCCGCCAGCCGATCTTGACCTTGCCCTCGATGACGACGTAAAGCCGGTGTTCGGTTCGGTCCTCTGGGTAAATGCACTCGCCGGCTCCGAACCGGACGTAAGCGAATCGGTTGATCAGAGCCGTCTTGTCGGCGGGTGCCAACCCCCGCATGATGGCCGAGCCGGCCAACACTGCGTCACTGCCACGATTCACGTCCGTTTCGGCCGTGGCACCGGTGACCATCGGCATGCCCACTCCCGACCCTGTTGGCTGCCGGGCTACCCGGCTGCGACCGGGGTAAACGCGCGCAGCCGGGCCGGGTGGCACTCGAGACCATCGCGGGCGGTTCGGCGGTCGGCAACACGGCTGTCGATGTCGAGGCCACCCGCGGTGGGCCGCGCTCACTGACGCGCGGAGTTCTCGACGATGATCTCGCGGGCCGTCTCGTAGAACGCGCTGATGAGTGTGGAGAAGGACAACTCGAACGGGTAGATCATGTGCACGTCAAGCGATTCGAGGCGCCACTCGGGTAACACCGGCACCAGGCTGCCCTCGCGCAGCTCGTTAGTACAGATGATCTGAGTGGGCATCGCCCCGATCCCGAGGCCCTGCATGATGTATCGCTTGCACACCTGAAAGTTGTTGGCGCGCGCCCGGATCGGCGGTGTCAGCTCGTGCAGGCCGGCATCCGCGGTGACCGTCAGCCTGCGGGGGCCGCCGAAGCCGAAATCGATGAAGGGAAGCGCGTTCAACTGTGCGGGGTCGCGGACCGGTTCGGGCAGCTGCGCAAGGAATTCCGGGGATGCGCACAGGAACAGCTCGAGGTCGAACACCTTGCGCGCGATCAGGGTGGAGTCCTGGAGCGGTCCGGTGCTGAACACCACGTCGAACCCGTCGCGGACCGGATCGACCACCCTGTCGACCAGCCGGATGTCCAGCTGCGAATTCGGATAGTGCTGCAGGAACGCCGCGCCGACGCGGGAGGCGTAATCGATGCCGACGAAGACCGGGATCGCCACCCGCAGCTCGCCCTGAGGCTCCTGCCTGCTGCCCTCGACGAGCGCGCGGACACCGTTGGCTTCGGCCAGGATATTGACCGCGTGGACGTACACCTGCTCGCCGAGATCGGTGACGGTGAGTTGGTGGGTGTTCTTGCGCAACAGCTTGATGCCCAGGTCGGACTCCAGCCTGGTCAGCTTGCGGCTGACGGTCGACTTCGGCATTCCGAGCAGTGCCGCGGCCTTGGACAAGCTGCGGTTCTCGACCACCTTGCCGAAGATCAGCAGGGCGTCGACATCGAAGGGCAGGTTCTGTTCCATCGCTCTCCTTGTCCTGGCGCCCAGCGCACGCTGGAGTGCGCGTTCGGGCCGATAACGGCGGTTGCGGTGTTCCAAATATGCAACAGGGTGTTGCGCTCATGCGTCTGTTTCGGCCATATCGGTGGCGGTACCTTCGGCCTACCGTCTTCAGCCCGACGGAGGAGAACCGTTGAGTATCGAAAGCCTGGTGACCAAACCCGCGAGCGGACACTGGACCGACGCCTACCCCGAACTGGGTCGTGGCCCCGTGTCGCTTCAGGACTGCGTGTCCGAGGAGTTCTACGAGAAGGAACGCGAGCACGTCTTCCGGAAGACCTGGCTCTACATGGGGCGCATCGAGCGCGTACCCAAATCCGGCAGCTACTTCACCCGCGAGCTGAGGTTCCTCAACACCTCGGTGATCATCGTGCGGGGCAAGGACTCCGTCATCCGGGCGTTCCACAACATCTGCCCGCACCGCGGCAACAAGATGCTGTGGGAGGACGACCCCTTCGCCGAGGTCGAGGGACGCGCACCGCTGCTGTACTGCCGTTTCCACGGGTGGCGTTACAAGCTGGACGGCTCACTGCACTCGACCACCCGCAAGGATCTGCTGCTGGACTTCGACGCGGACAGCTGCCGGGTGCCCGCCATCCAGTGCGAGGTGTGGGAGGGCTTCATCTTCATCAACCTCAACCCACACAACACCGAACCGCTCCGCGACTTCCTCGGCGAACTCGCGCACGAGATCGAGGGATATCCGTTCGCGGGGCCCCATCAGGTGTACAGGTTCAAGGCCGAACTGCAGTGCAACTGGAAGATTTTCCTGGACGGATTCGCCGAGAGCTATCACGGGCCGTACCTGCACGCGTCCTCGTTCGGCGCACTCACCGCCGAGGCCAGGGACGCCTTCGACCAACCGAATCCGTTCACCGACGCGCTGGCCTACCGGCTCAAAGGTCCGCACCGGATGTTCTCGTTCTCCGGTGAACCATCCCGCAAGACGCCGTACTCCAAGCCGATCGAGTGCGTCTTCGAAGCCAGCGCCGCCGGGCCGTGGAACAAGAAAGCCGACCGCGGGCCGATGCCGGCCGGGATCAATCCGACACGCTCGGAAAAGTACGGCTTCGACTCGTTCCAGTTCTTTCCGAACTTCGTGCTGATCTTCGGCGCGTCCGGCTTCACCGTCCACACGCACTGGCCAACCGGGCCGCACTCGCACATCTTCGAAACCGAGGCGTATTACCAGCCGCCCACCACGCACAAAGAGCGGCTGGGCCAGGAGCTGACGGTGACGTTCCTCAACGACATCATCCTCGAGGACGCCAGCCCATCGGAAGGTCTGCAGGCCATGCTGAACAGCGGCGTGCTCACCCATTTCACGATGAACGACGAAGAGATCCTGCTGCGCCACTTTCACAAGGTCGTGGGCGATTACGTCAGGGCCGGGGAAGAGCAGGAGGCGACGCGGTGAAAGCGGTTCTGCCACCCGGGTTCTCGCATCTGGAACACCTGGTACCAGAATGGGCCATCGAGGACGGCCACGCACGCTATGTGAAGCGGGTCAACAGTTCCATGGCACAGATTCGCGCTTTCTACGACGAGATCTTCCCGTACGCCGAGGAAGCTCTCGCCTACGTCGACAAGTTCGACTACGCCGAGCCGCTGCCCGAGGACGTCGCCAACCTGCGCAACCTGCTCTACTCGTTGATCACGGTCTCACTGGCGGTCGAGCTGTGGAACCAGCCGCGAGTCAAACATTCGGCCAACACGATACTGACGAGGGTGAGCTGAGCCGCTGTGAGCCTGACCTCCGCGCAACTGGACATCGTCGACCTGACCCCCAGGATCGGCAGCGAGATCAGAACCGACCTCGACACCCTGCTGAGCGGTCGTGCCGCCGAAAAGATCCGCGCCACACTGGAACAACGCGGCGTGGTGTTCTTCCGCGGGTTGCAGATCAGCGACGAGCAGCAGGTCGCGATCGCCCGCACGTTGGGCACCGTCGTCGCCAACGAGGGCGAGGACGGGATCTACAAGATCTCGCTCGACGAGAATGTCAATCAACGCGCGAAATACCTGAAGGGCTCGCTGTTCTGGCACTTCGACGGCTCCCTGCAGCCGTATCCGAACCTGGCGACGTTGCTCAGAGCGGTGAAACTGTCCGACACCGGCGGCGATACGGAATTCTGCAACACCTACGCCGCGTACGACGATCTGCCGGAATCCGACAAGGAGCTCATCGCCGACCTTCGAGTCGTGCACAGCGCTGAGCGATCTCAGTACTACGTCTCTCCGGAGATGAGTTACGACGAGATCGCGTTCTGGCAGAAGTCCCCGACCAAGGCGTGCCCCATCGTGTGGACGCACCAGTCCGGCCGCAAGTCGCTACTGCTCGGTGCGACAGCCGATTACGTGGTCGGCATGCCTGTCGAACAGAGCCGCGCTCTGCTTGCCCGGCTACGTGATTGGGCCACCCGGCCACAGTACGTCTATCGGCACGAGTGGCAGGTCGGCGACCTGCTGATCTGGGACAACACGGGCACGATGCACCGCGCGCTGCCCTACGCGGCCGACAGCGGCCGCCTCATGCACCGGACCATCCTGGCGGGCGAAGAGCCACTGAATTGAAGCTGGGCATCGCGACACCGGTCGTCACCAACGTCGCAGGGGCGGCATTGACGTGGGAGCGCGACGCGGGAGTCGAGGACATCGGCCGCGTCGCCGAAGCGGCCGACAGGCTCGGTTACCACCACCTGACCTGTAGTGAGCACATCGGCATCCCGGCATCCGAGGCCGGACGACGCGGCGCCAGGTACTGGGATCCGCTGGCCACCCTGGGTTACGTCGCCGCCCGCACCGAACGGATCCGGCTGGCCACCATGACGCTGGTGCTCGGATACCACCATCCGCTGGCCATCGTGAAGCGTTACGGGACACTGGATCACGTCAGCGGCGGCCGTCTCATCCTCGGGGTGGGCGTCGGCTCGCTCAAAGAGGAGTTCGACATCCTCGGAGTGCCGTTCGAGGATCGCGGGCCGCGCGCCGACGACGCGCTGCGCGCCTTGCGTGCCGCCCTGGCGAGCAACGAGCCCTCCTACGACGGCGAGTACTACTCGTTCGGCGGCCTCATCGTCGACCCGTGCGCACTGCAGCCCCATCTGCCGATCTGGGTGGGCGGCCGGACCAAACGGTCGCTGCGGCGGGCGCTGACGCTCGCCGAGGGCTGGGCTCCGTTCGGGATCTCGGTCGCGACCGCGGGGGAGTGGCTGAAGGCGCGTGAACTGCCGCCCGGCTTCGAGGTCGTGCTTCCCGCCGACCGTCCGCTCGACCCGGTCGACAACCCCGAGGCGACGCGAGAGACGTTGCGCGCGATGGCGGACGCGGGTACGACGACCGTGTCCGCGCGATTCGTCCACCGCTCGCTCGAGCACTACCTCGAGCAGATCCACGCACTGGCGGAACTGCACCGCGAAGACGACGAGAGGTGACATGACGCAAGACCATCCGCTGTTGATGCCGCTGACCGCCGACGAATGGGGCGAGGACGAATATGCCGCCGTCGGCGCGCTGATGGGGATACCAGGCGAGGACGTGCCACGGGCCGGCTCGGGCGAGCCCAGGGACCCCCTCAACTTCGACATCATCGGTGTGCTGGCCCGACACCCGAAAATGGCGCGGAAGTTCCTCGGCTACAACGCCTTTCTGCTGCAGCGCGGCGAGCTTCCCTTGCGGCTGCGGGAGCTGGCGGTGTTGCGGCTCGCCCATGCGCGGCGCTCGTCGTTCTTCTGGGGCGAGCACGTCAAGATCGCCAAGGCGGGCGGCATGTCGGATGACGACATCGCTCGGATAACGCGCGGCAACGCCGAATTCGACGGCGTGGACCGGCTGGTGCTCGAGACGACCGACGAGTTGCTCGCCCGTGGTCGAGCCACGGCCGATGCGTGGCAGCGACTCGTCGACGAGCTCGGCACCCACCAGGCGATGGAACTGATCTTCGTCGTCGGCACCTATGCGATGCTCGCGATGGCCTGCGACACCTGGCAGCTCGCTCCGCCGCCCGGCAGCGCGACGCTCCCGGACTAGGCGTCGCCCGCTTCGGGTGTCGCGTCGGTGTCGCCGCGCCGACCCCGTCGCCGCCAACTCCGTACACCCCGGTGCGCGGCGAACGCACCGGCTATGGCGGTGACGCACCACACCGCGATCGCGGTGAATGCCAGCGGTGACGAGAGATCGGAGATCGACGCTCCCAGCGCGGTATACACGAATGCGCGGGGGGCGGATCCGATGAAGGCGCCGACGGCCATCTGCCACAACGGGACTCCGAACGCACCGAAGGCATAGGATGCGAGCGCGTCGGAGACACCCGGGACGAAGCGCTGGCCGACGACGGCCCACAACCCGCCCCGCGCGATGAGATCGTCGAGCCGTGTCGCGCGCTCCTCACCGAGGAGTCCCCGCGCGCTGTCGCGTCCGGCCCGCCTGCCGAGAATGCTGGTGACGCACGCGGTGGTGACCGTCGCCCCGAGGGTGGCGAACGTGCCGACGACGGGGCCGAACAACACTCCGCTGGCGGCGGCGAGGATCGGCCCCGGCACGAACACCGCGGCGAGCAGGCCTGACACCACGACATAGACCAGAGGTGCGACGGGGCCGGTTGAGGCCACCGTGCGGCGGACGTGTTCGACGTCGATCATTCCGGTGACGGCGACCAGGTAGAACAACCCGAGCAGGAACGCGGCGAACAACACGAGGCGAAGGATGTGTTGTCTGCGGGTGGCGGGGCGGTCGCTGAGGGTCATGTCCAGGCAATCTTGCCGCACCCGCGGGTGAACCCTTCCCGCGGCGACACGAGAGATGTACCATTTGGTACATGATCACCGAGTGTGGCGCCGAGATCGACGCACCCGCCGCCGTCGTATGGGACGTGTTCAGCGATGTCGAGCGCTGGCCGGAGTGGACGGCCTCGGTGACCCGACTCACCGCGCTCGGCAGTCCGGAGTTGGTCGTCGGCAACCGGTTCGAGATCAAACAACCGCGGATGCCCAAGCTGGTCTGGGAGGTCACCGAGGTGACGCCGGGCGCGTCATGGACGTGGGTGCAGCGCTCACCGGGCGGGCTCACGGTGGCTCGCCACGACGTCGGTGCCGAGTCGCAGGCGCGTACCCGCATCCACCAACGACTCGAACAGCGAGGCCCGGTCGGGAGTCTCGTCGGGCTGCTGATGCGACCGACGACCAGGCGCTACCTCGACCTCGAGGCCGAGGGTTTGAAGGCGCGCTGCGAGCAGCTGTATCGCCTCGATGGCCCGACCGCCTGACACCCGGCGTCGGCAGGAGCTGCTCGACGGCCTGGTCGCGGAGGTTGCGCGCAACGGCATCGGCGACCGGTCGCTTCGTGACTTCGCGGCGGCGCTCGACACCAGTCATCGCATGCTGCTGCATCACTTCGGATCGCGTGACGAACTGCTGCTGGCGATCGTCGGCGAGGTCGAGAGACGTCAGATGGCGCTGGCCCGAGAACTGCCCGCCGACCCCGCCGAGGCCGTCGCGGCGATGTGGGCGAATCTACGGCGACCGGAGCTGCGCCCGTTCGAGCGGCTGTTCTTCGAGTGCTACGCGCGAGGAGTGCAGGGTGAGCAACCGTTCGCCCGGATGCTGCCTGCCGCGGTCGAGGACTGGCTGCAGGATCCCGGCCCCGCGGGCGATTCCACGATGATGCGGCTCGGCCTCGCCGTGGCCCGCGGCCTGTTGTTGGACCTCGTCGCTACCGACGACCTCGACGGCGTCGACGCCGCGGCCGCCACGTTCGCCGACCTGGTCCGCGCCCACCGCCGATGACGGTCAGTCCTCACTGCTTCGACGTTCGCCGATGAACGCGAGCAGACGGGGGTCCTCGGAGGTGAACACGTCGACCTCCTCGCCGCCGTCGCAGCGCAGCAGCGCGACGGTCACGCTGCCTTCCCGTCGCGCCCGGACCTCCCAAATGGCGCCGGAATCCTGCCATCGCTGCAGATCCGCCACTCGGTCCACGGCCATGCCCCTACCATCTCACCGCATGGGCGGCCGGCCAAGCGTCGAGGTCGTGCGGGTCTATGACCCGCCGGACGAGCACGACGGGACCAGGGTTCTGGTGGACCGGCTGTGGCCGCGAGGATTTCGCAAGGACGATCCGCGGGTGGGCCGGTGGCTACGGGCGGTGGCGCCCTCGACCGAGCTGCGGCGCTGGTATTCGCACCGGCCGGAACGATTCGACGAGTTCGTCGCGCGCTACACCGCCGAACTGGAAACCGACGAGGGCGCGCACGCGTTGGACGAACTGCGCGGCCTGCTCGCCGAAGGACCGGTGGTGTTGGTGACCGCCACCCGCGACGTCGACGGAAGCCACGCCGCCGTCCTGAGAGACATCCTGACTCGACGGGCGTGAGACGATCAGCCCATGCCGTCGGAACCTCTGCGATGACCGTCGTTCTCGCCATTCGTTGCGCCGACGGGGTCGTGGTGGCCTCCGACTCGCAGATCACCGATCCCGGGCGCGGCCTGAGCTATCCGGCCCAGAAGCTGCATCCCCTTGGTGAACACGCCGCGTGGGGTGGTAGCGGCTCGCGCGCGGTGCTCTACGACCTCGAGCAGATCTTCGACAACGAACCGGACGCGATCGTCGAAGCCCCCGACATCGGTCACGCCCTGCAGGGGCGCGTGCTGCCCGTGCTCAAGCACCACTACGAGAACTTCATCGAAGACGTGCCCGCGGGCAAGCCCGGCGCGACCCCGGCGACCTACGTCCTGGCGGCGGGGTACACCCACGGGGAGCCGTTCATCGTCGACATCGATCCACACGGGCTGATCGGCCACTACGAGGAAATCGGTTTCCACGCGGTGGGCAGCGGGTCGCCGATGGCCCAGCAGGCGCACGCGCTTCTGGCGCACTTCGAGATGGGCGAGCGCAGCGTCGACTACGGCGTGGTGGCCGCGCTGCGGGTGCTCGACGCACTGGATGCGTCGTCGCCCAGTGTCGGTGGGCCGATGGACCTTTGCCGGATCACGCCCGACGGCGCCCGTCATCTCGACGAGGAGGCCGTCGCCGAGGTTCGACGCAACGTGCACCGGTGGACCGAACTCGAACAACGGGCACTCGACGACCTGTTCGGCTGAAGGGGCGGACGCCCAGGTGGAGGAAGGTAAGTCTTGCCTTAGTCGTTGCGGTAGGCTCGGCGGGCGATGACCGAGATCGACGATGCACCCTCTCCCGTACTACCGCGAGAGTTGACCGACATTTCCGATGCGGTACGTGCGGTCGCGGCCCCGCCCACGCCGGTGCTCGCCGAGCCGTACTTCATCCGGCTGGCCGATCCGGATGCGGACGCGGAGATGATCTCGGAGTGGATGAACCGCCCGCACCTGGTCGAGGCGTGGGAGTACGACTGGCCGCCGCAGCGGTGGCACCGGTATCTGGCCGCGCAGTTGGCGGGCGAGTACTCCAGGCCGTTCGTCGGCTCGTTCCGGGGACAACCGTTCGTCTACATCGAGTTGTACCGCGCCGCCAAGGATTCCATTGCCCCGCGCTACGACGCCGACCCCCACGACATCGGGATGCACGCGGCGATCGCGGAGTTGCGCTTCGTCAACCGCGGAATCGCGCCGATCCTGTTGCCGCGGTTGACCGCCAACATCTTCGAGCTCGACCCGCAGTGCCGTCGCATCATGTTCGACCCGGACCACCGGAACAAAGGCGCGCGCGATGTCTGCGAACACGCCGGATGCGATTTCCTCGGCGAGCACGACATGTCGAACCGGCGCATGGCGCTGTACGCACTGCCGCGGACGTAGCGGCGACAGCGGCGCCGATGCGGGTCAGGGCAGCTGGTTGAACTCGGCGTAGCCGTCTTGGTCGGGCTTCATGCCGGCGGCGACCAACTCCCACAGCACCTCGTCGGTGCCCCCGCCGACCCGGGCCAGTTTCATGTCGCGCCACCATCTTCCGAGCGGAGTCTCCTCGACCAGATAACCTGACCCACCGAAGAGGTGCATGCACTCGTTCATCACCTCTTCGCCCAGCCGGGCGGCATTGACCTTCATCGCGGCGGCGGTACGCAGGTCGAGCTTTCCGGTCGCGGCGATACCGTCGAGTGCGTAGCGAAGCATGTCGACGCGCGCCTGGAGGTCGGCCATCCGCAGCCGCAGCGCCTGATGCTCCCACAGGCTGTTGCCGAACTGCTTGCGAACCATCATGCGCGCCTGGGTGATTCCGAGCACCCGCTGTGCCGACGTCGACACCAGCCCTGCCACCGACATCCGCTCCTGGGCCAGTCCCCAGGAGATGGCGGCCAGGCCGATGCCCGCGCGGGCGACCAGAGCGTCGGCGGGCACCCACGTGTCGATGTGCACGGCGGCGGTGTCGAGGGGGCCTGCGCCGACCTTGCGGTAGGGCGTCTGGATCTCGCACTGCGCGAGGGGGACGGCGATTACGACGACGCTGCCGTGCTTGCTGTTGGGATCGTGGTCGACGTTGCGGGCCACGCACATGACGTGGTCGGCGATGGGGGACAGCGAGACGAACTTCTTGATGCCCTTGACTGCGAAACCGTCCCGCACAGAACGCACTTCGGTGCCCACGATCTGCAGGTCGGATCCGCCGGACTGCTCGGAGGCGCCGATGCACAGCACCGTCTCACCGCGGATCGCCTGCTCGGCGATCTCCTTCAGGTAATCCGACTTGCCGAAGCGGCGCAGGATCGCGATCGCCGAGTCGTGCAGACCCACACCAACCCCGATACCGGCCGAGCCCAGCCCACCCAGCTTGCGAGCGAGCTCGATGACCTTCGCGACGTCGGGATGCTGTTGTCCGGGTGGCCACTTGCCGGCGAACACCCCGGACTCGCCGAGGTACTCGATGAGTTTGCGCGGGAATCGTTCCGTCTCTTCGGCTTCGGCCGTCCAGGCGGTGACGCGGTCGTCGAACACCCGCTCGAGCAGGTCGCGGTAGTCCTCGATCGGCGGTGCGTCCGGCGCTTCGGCAGTGGCCGTCATCGGCTTGCTCCCTCCAATGTGCGCTTGACTTCGAGCCGGCGCAGCTTGCCCGACGAGGTGCGGGGCAGCGCACCGGGTTTGAGGAACACCACGTCGGCGGGCACCACGCCGCAGTGCGATGCGACACGGGCCACGATCTGGCTCCGGGCGCTGGGTTCGTCGTCACCCTTGAACTCCGCGGCGATCACCAACCCGGGCCGCGCCGAGGACTCGCCGGTTCCGACGGCCACCACGCAACCGTCACGGACACCGTCGATCTCGCCTGCGATGCGCTCGATCTCATTGGGGAACACGTTGCGACCCGCCACCGTGATGAGTTCCTTGGCCCGGCCGCAGACGACCAGTCCGTCCTCGGTGAGATAGCCCAGATCACCGGTGGGCAGCCATGCGTTCCGGTCGATCGGGGCCTCGCCGACGTATCCGGTCATCAGCGACGTGCCGCGGACCTCGACCTCACCGACCTCGCGACCGGTCACCTCGGTGGTGTGCGCGGCGTCGGTGTTGATGCGGATCTCCATACCGGGGATCGCATGGCCGAGCACGGCAAAGCGGCGGTTGGTCTCGCTACCGTCGGTGATCACCTGGACATCGTCGATGCGAAGCCCGGTGAAGGGCACGGGAACGCTGACCGCACAAGTGGATTCGGCCAACCCGTAGGACGGGGCCAGCGAGTTCGGGTTGAACCCGAACCGGGCCATCCCGTCGGCGAAGCGCTGATAGCCGGCGCAGTCCACCGGTTCTCCGCCGTTGAGCGTGAAACCGAGGTGGCTGAGGTCGAGGTCCTTGAGGTGGCCCGCGTACTTGCCGATCAGGTTGAAGGCCATGTTCGGCGCGGCGGTCATGGTGGCTTTGCTGTCCATCAGCCACTGAAGCCAGTTGAACGGGGACGCGGCGAATGCCGAAGTCGGGGCCTGCCACAGGTCGGCCTGGCCCAGCGTGGCGGTCAGGAGGAAGGCCAATCCCATGTCGTGGTAGATCGGCAGCCAACTGTGCAGTCGGGAGCGGTCGTTGACGTTGACCCGCTCGATGAGCCCCCGCAGATTCGCCAGCGACGCGGCCGGCGAGATCTGGGCCGTACGAGGCGTTCCCGTCGACCCCGCGGTGCCCTGCAGAATCGCGACGTCCGCGGTGTCGGGTCCGCGGAAGGTTGTGGAGCGGCGCGAGTGGCCGACTTCGAGGAGGTCGTGGACGGCGATCGTGTCGGAGTGCTTGCGCAACAACGCCAGTTCGGTGCCGTGGCTGAATACCGCCGTCACACCTATGGAGGCGAGCCGGTCCAGCGTGGTCTGCGCCCACTGGTCGGGATCGGCGCGCCGGATCGGTCCGGGCAGGATCGACAACCCGGCGCCGGCGAAGAACGCACCCGGAATGGCGGCGATGAACTCAACGGTCGGATCGCCGATCAGGCCGACGGCGTTGGCCTCGTCGTCGGTGATCCGCTCGGCAACGTTTTCGGCCCGCGCGTGGACCTCGGGCCACGGATGATCTACCCACTGGCCGGTTTCCGTGTCGAGGACGGCCAACTCGGTCGGCGCCCCCGACATCGCCGCCGACAGGGCTGCGGCCAGTTCGGTCACGAGTTCGTGGATGTGGCAGCCGATTTGGCCAGGATGGCCGCTTCCAGGTCGCCGACCGTGTCGCAGCTGAGCAGGTCCTCTTCGCTCAGCGCCACGCCCAGCCGATCCTCGATGGCCACCATCCCCACCGCGAACGCGACCGAGTCGAGGCCGACGTCGTCGATCAAGCGGGAGTCGCGGGTGACTCGTCGGACATCGACGTTCATGTCGTCGCGCAGGATCTCGGCCAGCGCGAGGCTGACGGCTTCTGGAGTAGACGGGTTCACGGCACGCGACGGTACTACGTCGGATCAGGTAAGGCTAGGCTTACCCCCGCTGCTCGCGGACAATCTCACAGCCGCATTCCCATCCACCATCCCAACGCGGCGGCGGCGATGCCGAGGGCCAGGCTGACGACGATGTTCGCGATCGCGAGTCCGACCCGGCGGTCTGTGCCGAGTTCGAGCGTCTGCAGCATCCACGTCGAGAATGTCGTGTACGCGCCGAGGAGCGCGACACCGGCAAGCAGCGCGGTGGTGGGGCCCAGTTCGAGGCCGGCGAGCAGGCCGAGCACCAGCGCGCCGGAGATGTTGACGACGAAGATGCCCGACGGGAACGCCCCGCTCAGCCGGTGAGACACCGTGCGGTCGACGAGGAAGCGCAGCACCGCCCCGACTCCGCCGAGGACCGCGACACCCAGCCACACCGCGACCGTCATCTCCGTGCCCATTCCGATGCCAGCCAGGCGGCGGCGAGGCCGACGACGATGCTGGCCGACGCGTATCCGGCCGCCAGCGCGAAATGCTCGCGTTCGATCATCCTGAGGATCTCGACCTGCATCGTCGAGAAGGTCGTCAGCCCGCCGCAGAACCCCGTGCCGAGCAGGGGCCGACGGTAGCTGTCGTCGGGGAGTCGGGTGGCGACGTATCCCAAGAGGAACGCGCCGACGATGTTCACGGCGAATGTCGGCCACGGCCAGTGCCCGGGTTCGGGCGCGACCAGTGTCTCGATCGCGGCGCGGGCGAGGGTGCCCAGCGCACCGCCGACGAACACGGCAAGCAGCTCGCGGCCGTCGTAACCAAGCACGAGGGTCAGTATGGCCCGGGTGGCTCATGAGACGCCGCATGACGGCAAGGAGCAGAATCGGGTTCATGGCGCCCAACCCCCGAGCCGGTCAGCCGGCGCAGCCCGAGGATCTCATCGACATCGCTTCGGTGGTGACGGCGTACTACACCCGAGAACCCGACCCCGAGAACGTCGACCAGCAGGTGGCGTTCGGCACGTCGGGGCATCGCGGGTCCAGCCTCGACGCGGCGTTCAACGAGGCGCACATCGTGGCCACAACGCAGGCGATCGTCGAGTACCGCGCCGCTCAGGGCACCACCGGTCCGCTGTTCATCGGCCGTGACACTCATGCGCTCTCCGAGCCGGCCTGGGCGTCCGCGTTGGAGGTGCTGGTCGCCAATGACGTTGTGACGATGATCGATTCGGCTGATCGGTATACGCCGACGCCTGCGATCAGTCACGCGATCCTGACGTTCAACCGGGGTCGGGAGGGTGATCTGGCCGACGGGATCGTCGTCACGCCGTCGCACAACCCGCCGCGGGACGGCGGGTTCAAGTACAACCCGCCCAGCGGGGGGCCTGCGGACACCGACGCCACGGGTGCGATCGCCAACCGGGCCAACGAACTGTTGCGCGACGGGCTCAAAGGGGTCAAGCGGGTGCCGCTGGCCCGGGCGCGCCAGACCGCGCAGCGCCACGACTACCTCGACGCCTATGTCGCCGATCTACCCAACGTCGTCGACCTGCACGCGATCAGCGCCGAGAAGATCCGCATCGGCGCCGACCCGCTCGGCGGCGCCAGCGTCGACTACTGGGGCGCGATCGCCGAACGCCACAACCTCGATCTCACCGTGGTCAACCCGCTCGTCGACGCGACGTGGCGGTTCATGACGCTGGACACCGACGGCAAGATCCGGATGGACTGCAGCTCGCCGAACGCGATGGCCGGCCTGCTTCGGGCGATGAGCGACGACCCCGACGCCTACCAGATCGCGACCGGAAACGACGCGGACTCCGACCGGCACGGGATCGTCACCCCCGACGGCGGGCTACTCAACCCCAACCATTACCTGGCCGTCGCGATCGACTACCTGTTCTCGCACCGGCCGTCGTGGCAGGCGTCGACCGCGGTCGGCAAGACGGTGGTCAGTTCGTCGATCATCGACCGGGTGGTCAAGGGGCTGGGGCGCGAACTGGTTGAGGTGCCGGTCGGGTTCAAGTGGTTTGTCGACGGATTGCTCGGCGGGACAATCGGTTTCGGTGGTGAGGAGAGCGCGGGCGCGTCGTTCCTGCGGCAGGACGGGGCCGTGTGGACGACCGACAAGGACGGCATCATCCTGGCGCTGCTGGCCTCGGAGATGTTGGCGGTGACGGGGGAGACGCCGTCACAGCGCTACGCCGCGCTGGCCGACAGGTACGGCGCCCCAACGTATGCCCGTGTCGACGCACCCGCTGACCGTGAGCAGAAGGCGCGGCTGGCCAAACTGTCTGCAGAGCAGGTCTCGGCGACCGAGCTGGCGGGCGAGCCGATCACGGCGAAGCTGACGACCGCACCGGGCAACGGCGCGCCGCTGGGCGGGTTGAAGGTGACAACCGAGAACGCGTGGTTCGCGGCGCGGCCGTCGGGCACCGAGGACGTGTACAAGATCTACGCCGAGTCGTTCAAGGGGCCCGAGCATCTCGCGGAGGTGCAGGAAGCGGCGCGCGAGGTGGTCAATAAGGTCATCGGGTGAGTTCTGAACCGGAGGGCGACTGCTCGACGGGGCCCGATGGGGCGGAGGCCAACCACACCGAACCCAAGCCGAAGCTCCCGCGCGAGGTCTGGCTGCTCGTCGGCGCCAACGTCGTGGTGGCGCTCGGCTACGGCGTGGTGGCGCCTGTGCTGCCGCAGTACGCGCGTCACTTCGGGGTGAGCATCAGCGCGGCGACGTTCGTCATCACGGCGTTCGCGTTGATGCGGTTGATCGCCGCGCCGCCCGCCGGGCTGCTGGTGCAGCGCATGGGCGAGCGGCGGGTGTACATCAGCGGCCTGATCATCGTCGCGCTGTCGACGGGGGCGTGCGCGTTCGCGCAGACGTATTGGCAACTGCTGGCGTTCCGCTCGCTGGGCGGGCTGGGCTCGGCGATGTTCACGGTGTCCTCGCTGGGCCTTATGATCCGGATCTCCCCGGAGAACGCGCGCGGCCGGGTGGCGGGCCTGTTCTCGACCGGGTTCCTGGTCGGTTCAGTGGGGGGCCCGGTGTTGGGAAGCCTCACCGCGGGTTTCGGGTTGGCGGCGCCGTTCGTGATCTACGGAGCGGCGCTGCTGGTCGCGGCCGGCGTGGTGTTCGTCAGCCTGCGCGGCAGCACGCTCGCGGCTCCCGAAGAGACGGAGGGCGCGGCGGTTTCGGTGCGTCAGGTGCTGCGCCACCGGGCCTATCGCGCGGCGTTGTTCTCGAACTTCAGCACCGGGTGGGCGGCGTTCGGGTTGCGGATCGCGCTGGTGCCGCTGTTCGTGGTCGAGGGGCTCGGCTACGGGGCGGGGGCGGCGGGCCTGGCGCTGGCGACGTTCGCGATCGGGAACGTATCGGTGGTGATCCCCAGCGGGTATCTGTCGGACCGGATCGGGCGCCGCAAGCTGTTGATCGTCGGGCTGACGGTGTCGGCGGTGTCGACGATTCTGGTCGGCTTCACGACGTCGTTGCCGATCTTCCTGGTCGCGGCGTACATCACGGGCGCGGCGACGGGCATCTTCGTCTCGCCACAGCAGGCGGCGGTGGCCGACATCGTCGGGAACAAGGCGCGCGGCGGGACTGCCGTCGCGACCTTCCAGATGATGGCCGACCTGGGTTCGATCATCGGGTCGCTGGTGGTGGGCCAGATCGCCGAGCAGGCGTCGTTCGGTGCGGCGTTCGTGGTCAGCGGGGCGATCCTGGGGGTGGCGGCGCTGGGATGGGTGTTCGCGCCGGAGACTCGTGGCCGGCCCGCCGAGCACACGCCGGCTCGCGCAATAGGCCCCGAAGCCGGTGGCGAAGTCCCGTAACCAGCGATTTTGAGCGCTTCCCGCAGGTGGTGTAACTTCGATGAGCACGACTTCAGGGGCTATGGCGCAGCTGGTAGCGCACCACACTGGCAGTGTGGGGGTCAGGGGTTCGAGTCCCCTTAGCTCCACTTTCCGGAGAACCCGCTTCGACCATCGGTCGGGGCGGGTTCCGTCATTCCTGGGCGTCCTCAGTGCAGGCACGCTGTTTACGCACCCCGCTGATCATCGGAGGAGCATGCCGCACTTTCTCGCGCCGGCCGTCAGGCCGCCCAATCTCCGGGTGGCGCCGGTCCGCCGGGTTCACCGGCGCCGTCGACGGGCGTCGCGGCGCTCGATTGGGTGTCGCCGGGGTGGCTGTCGTCAGCAGCATCGGGTGACGCAGCGGTGTCGTTCTCGTCTATCCGGCCGCCGTCATCGGGTTCGGGTGACGCAGCGGTGTCATCGTCGACTGCTCGGCTGTCGTCAGCAGCATCGGGTGACGCGGCGGTGTCCTTGTCGACTACCCGGCTGCCGTCATCGGGTTCGGGCGGTGTGGCGGTGTCGTCGATCTGGCTGTGGGTTTCGTGTTCTTCGGGTGGGCGCAGGAGCCGTTCGGGTCGGTGGTAGTAGTTCAGCCGCGCCTGGCCGGTGTCCAGCCCGGGTGGTGGAAGCCATTCGACCTC
>NZ_LQIW01000021.1 GCF_001500025.1 Mycobacterium sp. IS-1590
GGCCGGCCTCCCACGCTTGCACAGATGCCAACTATGTCGCGAGACAGCTGCCCACTATGTCGTGAAATCAGACACTGCACCTGCCACTCTCTGTTCTGAGGCGGTCCAATCCGTCGTCTGCACTGAATGCAGCTATGCGCATCGGCGGCGGAGGCCGATCGATCATCGCCGGGTGATCGCGCGGCTGACCACCTCGGCCACTTCCTCTTCGGTCAGCGCGCTGCCCTCGATCAGCGTGTGGGACAGAACCGTCCGCACGACGACTTCGGCGGCGGCGACTGGGGTCAGCGCAAGTTGGTCCGAACTCGGTATCGCCTGGGCGACCATCGCCGCCACCGTCTGCACCAGGTTCAATCGGTCATTGCCGACAGGCAGCCCGGCATGCAGCAGCCAGTGCGGTTCGTGGTCGCGAATGTAGACGAAAGCCTTGTGATTGCGGAGATACCGCAGCGTGGTGGTGACGACAGCCGCCGTCTGCGCGGCGGGGTCGGCCTGAGCGTCAAAGGCGGCGAGCGTCGCGGCGATCATCGCGCCGATCTCCTGTTCAGCGATCGCGCCCAGCAGCCCATCTTTGTCGCCGAACTCGCGGTAGGCGGTGGCCCGCGAAACGCCGGCCCGCTCGGCGACCTGGCTCAAGGTCAACCGATCGAGGCCGCCCTCGGCGATCAGGTCCAGCGCGGCACGCACCAGTTGTGCCGACGAACGAGTCCTGGCCACGACTCTTTCTACCGCAGCACCATTGCTTCCCAACCCAAACTGAGACTAGATTGCCGATTAGTCTCAGCAGAGGAGTGTCCGTTGACCCAGACTCCGATCATCGCGACCGATGGGCCCGCACTGCCCGAACTCGATCGGTACCTCGCATCGCTTCCGGTCAGCGAGCGCGACCAGCTGATGGCCCAGCTCGCGACGCTCAGCGATGCCGACGTGCGAAGCCTCGGCGTCAGCGAACCCCAGCTGGCCGAGTACGGTTACCCAGTCGACGACATCGACGGAACTATTCCGCCCGGTCTCGACGGCACCCTGTACCGCAACGGACCCGGCCGCTGGCAGGACCACAGCGGTCGCCCTCTGCACCACCTCTTCGACGGCGACGGCATGCTCTCGGCCTTCACCATCGCCGACGGCACGGTCCACTACAAGAACCGCTACGTGCGGACCAACCACTACCTCGGCAGGACCGGGCTGAACCACATGGGCACCGCCGCGCCCGGTGGAGTCAAGTCCAACATCGGGCGTCTTCCACCGAATCTGGCCAACACCAACGTCGTTGAGCACGCGGGTCGGCTGTTCGCGCTGTGGGAAGGTGGGCCACCGCACGAAATCGACCCGCAGACATTGGAAACCATCGGTGTCCGCCGGTTCGGTGGTGAATTGCGTTGGGTGGGCTCGTACTCGGCGCATCCGTGCTTCTGCCCGCGAACCCGCGAGATGTTCAACTTCGGCGTCGAGTTCATCCCGCGACCGCATTTGCGGATTTATCGCACCGACCCGACGGGCCGCCTGAAGCACTTCCGCTCCGCGCGACTGCCCTACGTCGCCATGGTGCACGATTTCGCGCTGACGGAAAGCCATCTGGTGTTCGTGGTGTCACCGATCATCCCGGCGGCCCTGCCGGTTCTGTTGGGGCTCAAGCCGATGGGCGACGCCATGCGGTACCGGCCCGAGCGGGGCAGCGTGTTCGTCTTGGTGCCGCGGGACGGCGGCGAGATTCGCACCATCGAATACGACGCCGTCTTGATGTTCCACCTCAGCAACGCCTACGACGACGAGGGCGACACCGTCATCGACGCGATCACCTACGACGACGGGCGACTCTTGGGGCGCCTCAACCGATTCCACGTCGCGCCCCTCGATGACGCGCCCTCGACGTTCATGCGATACCGCATCACGCGTTCGGGACGTGTCCTTGCCGAACCGCTCTCCGGTCTGCCCTGCGAATTCCCCCGGCACAACGACGCATTCGAGGGCCGCAACCACCGCTACGCCTACCTCAACACGCGCCACCGTCTCGTTTCGTTCTACGACTCGATCACCAGGCTCGATCTGAGCGACAACTCCGCGGCGACGTACACCACGCCCGAGGCCGGAAACAGCTTCTGCGAACCGGTATTCGCCGCCAAACCCAACGCCACTGCCGAGGACGACGGATGGGTGCTCTCGGTCGAGTACCAATCGCGGACGCATACATCGCGGCTGGTGATCTTCGACGCGGCAGATGTCGCAGCCGGCCCGATCGCCGCCGCGAATTTGCGCCACCACATTCCGCAGGGCTTCCACGGCAACTTCGTCCCGCGACCTCGGTGACGGGGTGGGGTTTCGGGCGGTTCTGATGAACCGGTTATGACGCCGATCGGCGGTCGGGACGCCGCGGGACGGCGACCTTGGCGACCGACTCCATGGCCACCGCAAACCGCGGATAGATGACGGCCGGACCCACCCAGCGCGCGAGGAAGGTTCGCAGTTCGGCGCCCGTAGCGTGCTTCTTGTTGGTGTCGACGAGATACGAGTAGAGGATCCGCAGCAAGAACTCGGCGAGCTCGCCGAGTGCCTCCTCGTCGAACCCGTTTGCGCCCCAGTCCACCTCGTAGCGGTGCAGCATCGCGCGGCTGAAGGCCAGCGCAGTATCGGACGACAACGACGGTGTGAGCTCACCGCGCGACCTTCTGCTCAGGATGTAGATGATGCGATCGTCGCGGGACAGGTTCTCGATCGCGAATGCCAGCCCCTCGACCACGGCGGTGACGGCGTCGGTTTCGTCGCCCACGTGGTTGGCCAATTGGTCAAGGAAGCCGTCGCCGGAGCGCATCACGGTGGCCAGCAACAGCGCCTCGGTGCCCGGGAAGTAGCGGTAGACCGTCTGGCGGGTCACCCCCAGCGACCGCGCGACGTCGGCGATCCGCATCGCCGACCCGCGCTCGGCGATGATCTCGTCGGCGGCGTCGAGGATGCGGTTGATCGCCTCCTCGTCAGAGGCCGGTGTATTGCCCGACCAGCCGTGGCGCCGTGCCACTAGTCGCCCGCCTCCGCACCCTGCATGTGGCGATCCTATCGGCGGTGTTCGCCGCTACCCGGCTACGCCGACCGAGTACCACCGGGCGGCGCTTCTGGGCTCGTCGTCGAATCTGTCACACCAGCGTTCCGCGAACGGCGGAAGATTCTCGTGAGTCGGGTCATGGTTCGGCCCCTGTGATCGGACCAGGCCGGTCAGCATTGCGATCATCTCCTTCCTCGGGACGCCGGCGTAGGTGCCCTGCCCGGGCCCGGTCAGCTGTCGGGCGGCACGGGCCGCGGCGAGCAACGCTCGCGGAGTCATTCGGTCGGGCAGCAGGCGTCCGTAGTGGCCGCCGTCGGCTTCCGGCACATGCCTCTGGAAACCCCGGGCGGCGATTCCGGCGATCTCTCCGAGGTGCACGGCGACGGGGCCGATCGTCCTGGCGCGATAGAGAAAGTCGCCGTGCACGGCGTTGTACACCATCAGCGCGGAGCTGCGATGTTCGATCTCTTCGACGAAATGCCAGAGAAACAGCGATGCGACGCGTTCGTCGCCCGGCGCGAACAGCTTGTCCTCGTGGTCGAGGAACACCTTGAAGTAAGGCGTGAAGGTGTTCTCGATCACGGCGGTGTAGGCCAGCCGCCACGCCAAAGGTTTTGTGGCAGTGAGCCGATCGTAGGAGGCGAGCACCTCGTCCATCGTCTCCTGCAGCCCCGGCCACCGTCGGGCCAGCGCACGGAAGTGGCTCATGTGTGCCGCCGAGTGCTGTGCCTCCTGCCGCAGGTAAGCGTTCGCCTCCTCGGCTTGTCGCGGATCACGCATCAGCGGGATCGCTTCGCGGGTCGCGTCGACGATGAACTTCTCGAAGCCCGGCGCGAAGAAGGTGATCAAGTTGCACTGCATCGCGAACGCCGGTCGTTGCGGGTTCCAGTTGAAGGGCACGTCGTCGCCGCCGAGATCGAATCGGATGCGCCGCATCTTCAGGTTGGACATCGTCGACGGACTCCTCTCACCGAGTGGGTCGACCTATTCAGACCATACGTCTTGCAAATTGTGTATTCTTCGCGAATGGGCGGATTGGCAGAATGTGATGCTCTGCTCGGCCGGCCCTTCGACGATCCGGACGACGTGATCCGGGCTGCCGTCGCCGACGCGAGCGTGCCGGCCCTGCTGATGTCGATGGTCCACATGACCGGCGACATGGGCATGCTCGACGAAATGCCCGGCCCGTATGCGCTCATCGCGATGGACCTGCAGGGTGCCATGAGCGAACCCGACAAGCAGAAGGTGCGCGACCGTGCCGTCGAGGTGATCTGCGACTACCGCGACCGCGGATGCCCCGCGCCGTTCGTCCCGGACGCCGAGCAGATGCGGGCGATGCTGAATGTGATCTCGGCGGGGACGGTGACCGAGGAGTTCGTCGATTACGTCGCCGCGGACCTGCGTTTCACCGACGCCGACCAGTGTGGGCCGGTGCTGGCATCGACCGCGCAGCAGCGTCGCGACTTTCCGGTCGTCGTCATCGGCTGCGGTGAAGCCGGGCTGCTGGCCGGCATCAAACTCAAGGCCGCCGGTGTGCCGTTCACGATCATCGAGAAACGGTCCGCGGTCGGCGGCACCTGGCTGGCCAACCGGTATCCGGGCTGCCGTGTGGACATCGCCAGCCAGTACTACACCTATTCGTTCGAACCGACCGACCACTGGCGGCACTACTACGCCGAACAACCCGAGATCCTGCAGTATCTGCAGAACGTCGCCGACAAGTACGACATCGTGCCGCACGTGCGCTTCGACACCGCGGTCACCGGCGCGACGTGGGACGAGAACTCGGCAACCTGGCGGGTCACCGTCCGTGGCGCCGACGGGCGAACCGACGAACTGACCTCACGCGCCGTGATCTGCGCTGTCGGCCAGTTCAGCAACCCGGTGATCCCAAACATCAAGGGTGCCCGCACCTTCCGCGGACCGTCCTTTCACACCGCCGACTGGCATGACGACGTCGATCTGCGTGGCAAACGGGTCGCCGTCATCGGCGCCGGCGCCAGCGGGTTCCAGCTCGTGCCCGCCATCGCGGACCTGACCGAGCACGTCGATGTCTACCAGCGCACCCCGCAGTGGATGGCGCCCAACCCGATGTACCACGACGTCGTTCCCGACGGGGCCCGGTGGGCGATGCGGCACCTGCCGTATTACGCGCGGTGGCTGCGGTTCGTGTCGTGGTGGCCGATCGCCGACGCGCTCGACGAACAGGTCCGCATCGACCCGCACTGGGACAACGGCGGCTTGTCGTGCAACGCGTCCAACCACGCCATCCGCGAGATGTTCATCGCGTGGATGCGCAATTTCTGCACCGATGAGGACCTGCTCGAGAAGGTCACACCCAAATACCCGCCGATGGGCAAACGAACGTTGCAGGACAACGGAACCTGGCTCACCACGCTGCAGCGCGACGATGTCGAGTTGATCACCGACGGCATCGCCGAGATCACGCCCGACGGCGTCATCACCGTCGACGGCGTGCACCGCCGCGCCGATGTGTTGGTGTGGGCCACCGGTTTCGACGTCAACCATCAGCTCGGCCCGGTCAACGTGCGCGGTCTCGACGGGCTTGCACTCAACACCGCCTGGGGCGATTCGGCGTACGCGTACCTGGGCGTCACGGTGCCGGGATTCCCGAACTTCTACTGCATGTACGGCCCAGGCACCAACGGCGTCAACGGCGCCAGCATCATCTACAACTCGGAGTGCCAGATGCGCTACATCATGGGCTGCATCGACATGACGCTGGCCGGTGGGTACGACTCGGCGATGCCGCGTGCGGATGTGTGCGCCGACTACGACCGTTGCAACCAGGAACGCTTGAGCCAGATGGTCTACAGCCACCCTGCGATCTCGAGCAGCTACTACAAGAACTCGTCGGGTGGGTTGCCCACTCTGTACGGGTTCCGCATCTTCGACTACTGGCGATGGACGAGCCACCCCGATCCAGACGACTACGAACTGCGGAGCTCGGACAGGACCGCTGAACTCAGCCGACCTTGAGGTACTCGAGGATGGCGCTGCCGACCACTCGGGGCTGATCGACCTGCAAGAAGTGTCCGGCACCGGGAATCGTGCGCACCCGGCTACCCGGCGGGAGCGCGTCGATGACCCCGTCGAAGTAACCGGGCTGGACCGCGCCGTCCTGTTCACCTTGGAGTACGAGCAGCGGATGGCTGGGCAGCCTGAACCGGAACCGGTGCAGGCTCGCGTATCGCGCTGCGGGACGGGTGAATCGAACCATGGACCGGTAGTACGACACCGCTGCCTTGCGATGTACGAGCGAGGGCAGCGCGTCCAACGTCGCTGCGACACCGTCGCGCACGTCCACCCCTGGTGGCGACCAGTCCTTCCAGAGTCGGGGGATCACCCGGTGCAGCACCCGCTCCGGTATGAACGGCAGCTGGAAGAACAGCACGTACCAGCTGCGGCGCAGTTGGATCGCGGCCATCCGCAGATTCTGGGCGAGTCCGCGCCGCGAGTTGTCCATCGCCGCGAGCGGGGGTACCGACATCACGACATGCGCGGCGAACGGGGACCCCGGGTAGGCGGCGAGCCCGCTGGCGGTGAACGCGCCCCAATCGTGGCCGATCAGCACCGCGTCGGCCGGGCGGCCGAGGTGCGCGTGCAGGTCGACCATGTCGCACATCAGCGCGCCCAGGTGGTAGTCACCGTCGGGGGCCGGGCCCGTCGGGGCGTAGCCACGGGTGAACGGGGCGATCACGCGAAACCCGTTGTCCACCAGGATCGGTGCGAGCGTCCTCCAGCTGTGCGCGCTGTCCGGAAAGCCGTGCACGCAGATGGCCGGCCTTCCGTCCTCGGGTCCCCAGCTGAGCGCGCTCATCCGCAGCCGCGGGAGATCGAACTCGATGAGTTCCGGATCGGCCATTTCGTGACCATACATTAATTAGCATATGTATCGTGTGGTCACACGATCGGTGATGAGGAGCACAGGCTCGATGAGCTTCGACGTGGTGATCAGGAACGGCCGGTACTTCGACGGAACAGCGGGTCCGTCGGGGATCCGCAACGTGGGCATCCACGTCGCCGCGGACACCGACGAACCGATCGACGGCGTCGGGGAGATCGACGCTCTCCGGAAAGTGGCCAAGGCGGTAGCGGCCAATGGGTGACATCGACTACACGCAGGTCGACCCGGAACTGCGACGCGTCGCGCGGATCCTGCCGAAAGGTTATGCGCTGCACCGAGGTTTGGCGGTGCCGCGCGCATTGATGGCGCTCGCCGGGTGCACCGGGCGGATGCGTGGCGTCGAAGTGGCCCGCGTGAACAGCGACGTCGCCGTCCGTGTTCACCGTCCGCGCGGTAGCGCGCCGCCCGCTCCGGCGATGTTGTGGATCCACGGCGGCGGTACCGTGATGGGCTCTGCGGCGCAGGAGGATCGGTTCTGCCGGAAGCTGGCCAACTTCACCGACGTGGCGGTCGTCGCCGTGGATCACCGGCTCGCGCCGGAGCATCCATACCCCGCGCCGCTCGACGACTGTTACGCCGCACTGCAATGGCTCTCGGGGCAGCCGTGGGTGGATCCGGCGCGGGTCGCCGTCGGCGGAGTCAGCGCGGGCGGTGGGTTCGCCGCGGCGGTGGCGCAGCGCGCCCATGATCGCGGCGACGTCGAACTCGCACTGCAGATGCTGGTCTACCCGATGCTCGATGATCGGACTCCTGCGGAGTCCCGGCGCCGGGTGATGTGGACGGCGCGCGACAACCGCGCCGCCTGGCAGTGGTACCTCGCCGGTGCCGACCTCGAGGCGGCGGTCCCGGCGCGCCGCGCCGACCTGTCCGGGCTGGCCCCGGCGTGGATCGGCGTCGGGACCCTCGACCTCTTCCACGACGAATGCCGAGCCTACGCGCAGCGGTTGCGGGACGCCGGTGTCGCCGTCCGCGAGGAGGTCGCCGAGGGCGCCTTCCACGCTTTCGATCTGATCGCGCCGAATGCCTCTGTGTCGCAGCGCTTCTTCGCCAGTCAGGTCCGCGCGCTGCGCGCATCCCTTGTCGACGATCCCGTCCGTTACTGAGGTAATCCCGTGCCACGACAAGAAGCTCTCGAGCTCACCCGCCGCGTCCTGAAGCACTTCGAGAACGACAGCCTTGACATCGCCGATCGGGTGTGGCGCGAGCCGCGCAGCGCGTACGTCGACGGCGACCGTTTCGAGGCCGACGTCCGGATGCTGCGCAGCATGCAGCACGTGATCGGCTGGGGAGGCGAGGTCGCCGCCCCCGGCTCGTATGTGACGAAGGATGTGATGGGCACACCCGTTCTGGTGACACGGGCGCAGGACGGTGCGCTGCGCGCGTTCATCAATGGCTGCGCACATCGAGGTGCGCAGGTGGCCGACGGCTGCGGTGTAACGCGAACGCTCACCTGTCCCTATCACGGCTGGACCTACGGCCTGGACGGTCGGCTCAAGGGGGCGCCCGCCCGCACGATGTTCGCGGGAGCAGACCTCGAAGACCGCGGCCTGATCTCGTTGCCCATCAGCATGCAGGGTGGACTCCTGGTCGTGGGACTCTCGGCCGACGTCGATGTGTCGACGGCGCTGGACGGTATCGCGACGCCGTTGTCGGACTACGACTTTGACCGGGTGTTCCACGTGGAGACCCGGCGCTACGACATCGCATGTAATTGGAAGCTCGCTGTCGACGTGAACTTCGAGGGTTACCACTTTCCCTTCGTGCATGCCGACACCTTGGACCCGTTGGCGTCGAACAATTCGGTCTACGACATCTATGACCGAAATATCCGCTGGGCCTTCCCGTTCCGCGACATCGTGCAGTACCGAGATCTTTCAGAGGCCGACTGGCCCGACCAGTTCTTCGGCACCGTGGTGTACGGGCTGTTTCCCAGCTGCGTGCTGATCGAGGCGCCGGGCACGTCGCAGATGCTGCGCGCCTACCCGGGCAGGAGCCCGGACGAGACCGTGGTCTACCTGTCCATCTCGGCACCCGCGGAACCGGTCACCGACGACGAACGCGCCTGGTACAAGATGGGACTCGATGGCGCCGCCCAGGTTCTCGAAGGACAGGACTTTCCCATGGCAGAGGCGTGCCAGCGCGGTCTGACGGCCGGCGTCGACCACGTCGTCTTCGGCCGCAACGAAGCGCTGCTGCACCACCTCGCCGCCATGCGGAACCAAGCGCTGCTGATCTGAGGGAGCCAACCAGTGGGATTCTTGAAAGGCGACTCGCCGGAGCTCGACTACCCGTCGTGGCGCCACGGCAGTCGATCCGAGCGGCTCAAACCGCTGGTGCGGCACATTGCGGAGCGGGGAATGGGCAACCCCGACGTGCTCTACCTCGTGTACACCGTGAAGATCGCGCTCTTCGTGCTGGGCGGCATGTGTTTCGCGTTGGCCACCAACGGAATCGACGGGTGGACCAACCTCAGCTCGTGGTGGAGCGAGCCGATCGTCTTCCAGAAGGTCGTGCTGTGGGCATTGCTGTTCGAGGTGCTGGGACTCGGCTGCGGGTTCGGGCCGCTGACGGGCAAGATCAACCCGCCGATGGGCTCGGTGCTGTACTGGTTGCGGACCGGGACCATCCGGCTGCCCCCGTGGCCGGGTCGGGTGCCGTTGACCGGCGGCGACCGCCGCACCCCGTGCGATGTGGGGTTGTACGCCGCGCTGCTGATCGCGACGACCTACGCGCTGCTGTCGGACGGTACCGGACCCGTTGCGGCGCTGGACACCTCGGTCGGGCTGCTGCCGATGTGGAAGATCGCGGTCATCGTTATGCTGCTGCTGGTCGCCGGCCTGCGCGACAAGCTCATCTTCCTCGCCGCGCGCGGCGAGGTGTATGGCGCGTTGACGGTGACGTTCCTGCTGCCGGGTGCGGACATGATCGTCGCCGCGAAGCTGGTGATGGTCGCCATCTGGATGGGGGCGGCGATCTCGAAGCTGAACAAGCACTTCCCCTACGTCGTCGCAACGATGATCGGCAACAGCCCGCTGCTGCGGTCAAAACGGTTGCGCACAAAGCTCTATCGCGGCTACCCGGACGACATCCGGCCGAGCGGGATCCCGCGCCTGCTGGCCCACGGTGGCACCGTCATCGAGCTGGCCGTGCCGCTGGCGTTGTTCTTCTCGCATGGCGGAGCGCTCACCACCGCCGCAGCGACGGTGATGGTGATCTTCCATCTGGTGATCCTGACGTCGATTCCGCTCGGGGTGCCGCTGGAGTGGAACGTGTTCATGATCTTCGGTGTCGGCTCGCTGTTCGTCGCGCACGACGGCCTCGGGCTCGGCGACCTTCAGCATCCGTGGGTGGTGGCGGCGTTGTTGGCGGTGCTGGTCGCCGCCATCGCCGTCGGCAACCTCGACCCGACGAAGGTGTCCTTTCTGCCGGGGATGCGCTACTACGCAGGCAACTGGGACATCTCGACGTGGTGTCTGACCGCGTCGGCGACCGAGAAGATCCACGCGCATACCGCCGGGCTGGGCCTGCTGCAGCACAAGCAGCTCGAGCGGCTCGTCGGCCCGGAGAACGCGGAGATAACCATGCACCGCGGCCTGGCCTTCCGGGCGATGTACGCGCACGGCCGCGCGGTGGTGACGCTGCTGAACCGCGTCATTCCCCCGGGCCGCGAGGACGACTACGCCGTGGTGGAAGGGGAGATGGTCGCCGCATACGCGCTGGGCTGGAGTTTCGGCGACGGACATCTGCACAACGAAAGCCTGGTGCGGGCGCTGCACGCGCGCTGCCGTTTCGAGCCGGGTGAGGTGCGGGTGATCATGATTGATGGTCAGCCGATCCATCGGCAGCGCCAGCAGTATCGCCTGATCGACGCTGCGACAGGGGAATTCGAGCGCGGCACGTTCGAAATAGCCGATCTGGTCGTTCGCCAGCCCTGGCAGGACGATGTTCCACTGCGGGCGGTGAGCGCCCGCTCATCGGCGTAGGGCATCGCCAACAGCGCCGCGGGGTGCCACGAAAGTCGGTATGTCCTTGACCAGTGCCCGCGCAAGGTCCAGTGTTTGCATAGGCCAACCGACAGGGGAGGGCTGCTGATGAGCATCGACGACGAGCCCGTCACCACACTGGACGACCTGCGGGGCGACCTGGCGCGCCGGTACAAGTGGACACCGACCGGCGGCGCCTCGGTCGACCCGGCCATCGTCGACGCCGACATGGCGGCCCTCGACCGCGACGGCTACCTCATCTGGGAGAACCTGCTCAGCGCCGACGAGTGCGCGCAGATCAAGGAGACGGTCGCGCCGTGGCTCTCGCACACCGGGCGCAATGCATTCGAGGGGCGGCACACGCAGCGCGTCTACAGCCTGCTGAGCAGGACGCGGGTCTGCGACCGGCTGGTGGATCACCCGCGGGTCCTGGCAGTCCTCGACCGGCTGCTGATGGACAACTACCTGCTGTCGGCCCTGCAGGCCATCAACATCCAGCCCGGCGAGTCCGCGCAGATGCCGCACCACGACGACGGCTTCTACCCGATCCCGCGGCCACGCGAACCCCTTGCCGCCGCGACCATCTGGGCGATCGACGACTTCACCGCCGACAACGGCGCCACGGTTCTCTACCCTGGCAGTCACCGCTGGGGCAGGCGTCGCCCCGAACCAGACGACCCCGAGATACCGGTCGTGATGCCCGCCGGTTCCTGCGTCTTCTTCGTCGGGACCCTCTGGCACGGCGGCGGCGCGAACTCCGCCGGCAACGCGCGGCTGGCCGTCACCGCCCAGTACTGCCAGCCGTGGCTGCGGCCGATGGAGGCGTTCACGTTATCGATATCCCGCGATACGGCGCGCGAGGTTTCCGACGACATCCGCCGCATGATCGGCTACAGCATCCATCCGCCGTTCGTCGGCGCCGTCGACGGCCTGCACCCCCTGCGGCTGTTGGAGCAGCCGTAGGCGAAACCGCAGCCAGGGCTGTTCGTTGACCGGATCAACGACCCTGTGTGCAGTCTGGACGCTAGGACGCAATCCGGGTACCGGAAGTGGGCCCGGCGGCTCCCAGCGCTTCGGCCGGAAACAGCTGGTCTGCCAGGGCGAGCCAATCCACGGTCTGGTGTTCGGCGGGTTGGATCGCTTCCAGCATCGTCGGCTCCTGGTCGAGTTCTGGGGACCGCCGCTTCGGCGGTGTCTGTACTCAATGGTCGCGATGAAGCGGCGTCCGCGTAATGACAGCCGGGCCAGTTTTCGCTGCGCGAGCGAAAGCCTTTCCTATCCGCGAGGTAAGGGGCCGCCACTCAGAACGCGTCGGGGTCACCAGGCTCGGTCTCGAGCACCTCACGGTTGAAGATCATCATCTTGGCGAAGTAAAGCCCGCCCGCCGACACGACGCCGAGGACGATCAGGTCGGGGACCAGGGAGTCCGAGGGTGACATCAGCGCCACCAACGAGAACACCACCCAGACGATGGCGGCAATCGCGACCGGCACCTCGAAGCGCCCCAGCCCGAACGCACCCTCCCTGCTGCCCAACCGCTTTCGCACCGTCAGGTACAGCACGGTGATGGCTCCATAGATCAGCGCCGGCAGGATCGTCGACCCGACGATCAGCTGCAGCAGCGCCTGACCCGGCAGCGCCACCATGAGGGCGACACCCACGACGAACATCAGCACGGTCGCCGGAATCGGTGTCCGTGTTTTCGGGTTGACCCGCCGGAACAGGGTATGGCCGGGAAAGCGTGAATCGCGCGCCATGGCGAAAACGATGCGTGAGCACGACGCCAGCATCACCATCGCCGCACCGAACATCGCGAACGCGATACCCGACAACAGGATTCGCTCTGTGACGGGCCCCAGCTGATCGCGAATGATCGTTGCGACGGGTGATTCGCTGGTGCTGACCTCGGGGACGCTCTTGATCGCGACGGTGAGAATGAAGATGAAGATGAAGCCCAGGACAGCCGACGCGATCACCGAGGAGACGATCGCCCGGGGGACACTGCGGTACGGATCCTTGGCCTCCTCGGCCAGATTGGCCGCCGAGTCGAAGCCGACCAGCGTCACCAGTCCCATCACCATCCCCGCCATCAAGCCGCCACCGAGCGCGAAGTAGTCGGATGCGCCGGCGGCGACACCCCGCGAAACGACATTGTCGACGGTTCCGCTGCCGCTGTGCACCATCACCGCCGCCAAGACGATCACCAGCACGACGACGATCGTCAGCTCGAGTGCGACCGCGGTCGAAGTGACCACGCCGAGCAACCTGGTCGATGCGATGACGAGCACGGTTTGCATCGCCAGCAGCGCCAGCGTGATCAGCCGGGCGACATCCTCATCCGGTGCGATGCCCAGCAGCGGCATGAGCGCTTGACTGGCGAGCGCGTTGTCCATCGCCACCACTCCGATGGCAAGAAACCAGAACGTCAACCACCCGAAGAACCAGCCGACCTTCGGGTTCGCCAATCTCGACGCCCACTGGTAGGAGGACCCGCTGAGCGCGATGCGGGCGGCGAACTGGGCGACGACGAGCGCCACCAGTGTCTGCCCGATCGCCGCGACCAACCACAGCCAGATGCCGACGGGTCCCGAACTCTGAAGGACGGCACCATAACTGGCGAAGACACCGACGGCGACCGAGATGAACGCGAACGAGATCGCGAACACTTGGAACGAGCCGAGGCTCCGCTTCAGTTCGGGTGTGTAGCCGCATTCCCGAGACTCGTCCTCGGCGGACCGCCCATGAACAACGCCCTCTGCCGTCATCCGTTCTCCCTTCTGGATAGGTGAACAGTAAGGCACTCAATATTTCGCAGGCGTGAATTTCTGCGATTGGTCTCATCGCGGATCTGTACGTTCCGAAGAACGGTCCTCAGCCTCCGAAAGGTCGATGCTCATGACGGAGGTGGTAGCGGGTGCTGTACCTGGCCACGCTGCGCAGGTTCGAACGCGGTGCTCGATACCGAACCCGGAGAGATCTGAATGCTCTGCGTCGGTCGGCGTTTCGGTCATCCGGGTGTCAACCGCACCGCGGCGAGGCCTTCCCGCCGTACCGCCTCCGTGAACTCCTCGACGGACGGAATGCCCCCATCGCGAAACTTCAGGCCCATGGTCGTCTGCGCACGCTTGGGGCCGTAGGACTGTGCGAGCCGGTGCGCCAAACCGGCCACCTGCGCCGGATCGGTGATCAGATCGCCACGCATCTTCCGCGTCTTGCCTCCGTGCACCACCTCCGCGTCGGCGCCGTCCCGGAAATTGACTTTCCATGCGGCGTTGGCAAGCGCGTAGAGTCCGCCGTCGATGTGGTGCGCGGTCACCGGAATCGAGAAGTGCCGCCCGGATTTTCGGCCCCTGAAGTTGAGCACCATGAACTGGTTGCGCAACGGGCCCGCCAGCGGAGTGCGCAACAGGAACCGCAGCGACGGGTTGAGTACACGCATCAGCGCCTCGGGCGGATGCCCGGTGCTCACTGCCGGTATCTGGTCTGTCATTCGCTCACGGTATGACGAACCGAGCGATCACCGACCGGAATGCTCGCGTTGGCCGCCCGCTGCGGTCACGACTTCCACTTATTGGGGGACTAGAGCGATCCGAGGTCGTCGGGTACGTCGACGGCGTGCTCGCGCAGCGCCTCGAGCGAGATGATCTCGAGCGTGCGCTCATGCGTCGACGCCAGCACCACCGGCGCGGCGAAGCCGTCCTGGTAGGCCTTCAACCAATTCACCGCCGTGACGCACCAGCGGTCACCGGGCCGCAGGCCGGGAAAACGGTACTCGGGTCGCGGGGTGGACAGGTCGTTGCCGATCGACCGTTGGTGCTGCAGGAACTCCGCCGTCACCACCGCGCAGATGGTGTGGCTGCCGAGATCCTCCGGGCCGGTCGAGCAGCACCCGTCCCGGTAGAAGCCGGTCAATGGGTCAGAACTGCACGGCTCCAGCGGCTCGCCGAGCACATTGAGTTCAGCCACAAGTCGTCCGTCGTTTCGGAGGGTCTTAATATTCAGTACTACCCGAACATATTCGAGTGGACGAGGAGCATCCGGCATGGCCGCGCTCAGGACTGGCGACGGATTTCCCGACATCGTCGTGACCGCTGTGGCCTCGACGACAGCGCTGGCCACCGACGCCGAAGAGGCGTGGCGGCTGCTTCAGCAGGGCCGAAGCGGTATCCGCACGCTCGACAAGTGGTTCGTCGGCGAGTTCGACTCCCCGGTCCGGATCGGGGGTGCGATCCTCGAGAATCTCGACGAGCAACTGGACCGCGTCGAACGGCGCCGGACGTCGTACATGCAGAAAATGTCGACCGTGCTCAGCCGCAGGCTCTGGGAGATCGCGGGCAATCCCGACGTCGACACCCGGAGGCTGGCGGTGTCGGTCGGCCTCGCACTCGGCAGCACCGAGGAGATCCCGCTCCAGCACGATCTCTGGCGGCAGAAGGGCCTGCGTGCCGTGTCGCCGCTGACCATCCAGATGTACATGCCCAACGGAGCGGCCGCCGCGGTGGGGCTGGACCGAAAGGCGAAGGCGGGCATCATCTCGCCGGTGATGGCCGACGCATCCGGGGCCGCGGCCATCGCCCAGGGCTGGCGACACCTCGTCCTCGGCGAGGCCGACATGGTGATCTGCGGCGGGGTCGAGACCCACATCGAGGCCGTGCCCATCGCGGCATTCAGCCTGCAGGGGCTGTTGTCGACCAACAACGACGACCCCGCGGGCGCCTGCCGCCCCTTCGACAAGGACCGCGACGGCATGGTGTTCGGCGAGGGCGGCGCGTTGATGCTGATCGAAACCGAGGAGCACGCCAAGGCGCGCGGTGCGAAACCGCTGGCCCGGCTGATGGGCGCGGGCATGACGTCGGACGCCTATGACTTCACCGAGCCCGATCCCGACGGTGAGCGCGCCAGCGACGCGATCACCCGGGCGATCGAACTGGCCGGCCTGACGGCCACCGACATCGACCACATCAACGCGCACGCCACCGGGACCGTTCACGGTGATCTGGCCGAGGCCAGGGCCATCCGCAGGGCGCTCGGCGACCACTCGCCCGCGGTGTACGCGCCGAAGGCGGCGTTGGGGCATTCGCTGGGGTCGGCCGGCGCGATCGAGGCCGTGTTGACGGTCCAGGCGCTGCGCGACGGGGTCGTTCCGCCCACGCTCAACCTCAAGGACCTCGACCCGCAGATCGACCTCGATGTGGTCTCCGAGAGCCCGCGCCGCGGCGACTACCGCTACGCGGTCACCAACTCGTTCGGGCTCGGCGGCTACAACGTCTCGCTGGTGTTCGGCGCCTACTAGCGGCTATTTGGTCAGCGTGAACTGGCCGACGTAGCTGACGTTGCGCGAGAAGAAGTCCGAGCAGCCGCGCAGGTACTTCATGTAGCGGTCGTAGACCTCCTGCGACGTCGCCTCGATCGCCCGGTCCTTGGCGGCCTCCAGCTTCTCGGCCCAGGTATCCAGGGTTCGCACGTAGTGCGGGGTCATGTCGTCGAAGTCGGCGACGGTGAACCCGGCGTTCCCCGCGAACTCGTAGACGTCCTCGTCGCACGGCACGGCTCCGCCGGGGAAGATCTCCTTGGCGATGAACCGCATGAACTTCAGGTCAGACATCACGATCGGAATGCCCAACTCGGGCCACCGCTTGAGCGGGTGGCCCATGATCGTCTGCAGCACCATCCGGCCGTCGGCGGGCATGACGCGGTAGCAGGTGTCGAAGAAGGCCTTGTACTTGGTCTTCGGCCACGCCTCGAACGCCTCGATGGACACGATGCGGTCGACGGGCTCGTCGAACTCCTCCCAGCCCTTGAGCAGCACCCGCCGGGAGCGGTCCGTCTCGACCGCGTCGAGGATCTGCTGGCCCAGCGCATGCTGGTTGCGGCTCAGCGTCAATCCGACGACGTTGACGTCGTAGGTCTCGACCGCGCGCTTCATCACCGACGCCCAGCCGCAGCCGACGTCGAGCAGCGTCATTCCGGGTTGCAGATCGAGCTTGCCGAGCGCGCGGTCGATCTTGGCGTACTGCGCCTCCTCGAGCGACATGTCGTCACGCTCGTAGAACGCACAGCTGTAGGTCCGCGTCGGATCCTGAAACAGGCCAAAGAAGTCGTTCGAGAGGTCGTAGTGGGCTTGAACGTCCTCATACGCGACCTTCATCGTCGTCCCCGAACCATCCGACATGTTCCTTTGGCCTCCTATGCGGTTACGCGACCCCGACGACCCCGTAACGACCAAGCTTTATATCGCACTTTTCGTAAACTGACTAAGCAGCCGCCTTCTCGCAGGTGAACTGAGCGACGTCGGTGTAGCCGTCGCGGAAAAGGTCGGCACATCCGGTCAGGTATTTGCGGAAGCGCTCGTAGATCTGCTCGGAGGTGATCTCGATGGCCTCGTCCTTCTTCGCCTCGAGGTTCGCTGCCCAGGTATCGAGCGTCTTGACGTAGTGCGACTGCAGGTGCTGCTCACGGGTGACCGTGTAGCCGGCCTTGTTTGCGTGCTCGCGCACCATCGAGGCCAGTGGCAAACGTCCGCCGGGGTAGATCTCATCCATGATGAACTTGATGAATCTCACCCGGGACATGGTCAGCGGCAGGCCTTTTGCCTTGATCTCCTCGTCCTCGGGAATGATGATCGTGTGTAGCATCATCACGCCGTCGTCGGGCATCCAGTTGAAGGTCTTCTTGAAGTAGTCGTCGTACTTGTTGAAGCCGAAGTGCTCGAACGCACCGATCGACACGATCCGGTCGACCCGGCCCTCGAATTCCTCCCACGGCTGCAGCCGGACTTCCATCTTGCGGTCGCTCTTGATGTTGGCGAACCGGTTCTCCTCGATGTGGCGCTTCTGATTCTCCGAGAGCGTCAGGCCGATGACGTTGACGTCGTACTTCTCCACGGCCCGCTGGATCGTCGAACCCCAACCGCAGCCGATGTCGAGCAGCGTCATTCCGGGTTGCAGGCCCAGCTTGCCCAGCGACAGGTCGACCTTCGCGAGCTGCGCCTGCTCCAGCGTGTAGTCGTCCTTCTCGAAGTAGGCGCAGCTGTAGGTCTGCGACGGGTCCTGCCAGAGCTTGAAGAACTCGTTGGAGATGTCGTAGTGGAACTGGACTTCGTCCTTGTCCGACCCCCGGGTCTGCGCCGCGGATTTGGACAACCACTTCGACTGCGCCTGGTCTGTCGAGCTCTGCTGTGTATCTGAAGTTCCCACCACGGTCCACCCTTAGAAACTGATTGAGGGACGAATATTCGACTATCGCGCAGTTTTCTTCGACACGATGGTCAAACAGTACCTCCGAGGGTTGCGGTACCGGGCGGTGGCACCACGACATCGGGGTCTAGATTTTCGAATTCCTCGTCATCCAGCGCATCACCTGCCACCCGACGAACACGGGCAGCCAGATTGTCACCACTCGATAGAGAAGAACCGACGGCACGGCGACGGCGGCGGGCATGCCGAACGCCGCCAGGCCGCCGATCAGCGCCGCCTCCACCGCACCGATCCCGCCCGGTGTCGGTGCGGCCGAGGCCAGCGTGCCGCCGACCATCGTCACGACGGTGACCGTGATGAACGAGGTGTCACCGCCGAAGGCCTCGATCGCCGCCCACAGCGCGAACGCGTTACCCAGCGTCGTCGCCGCGCAGCCGGCCATGATGATCGCCAGCCGTCGCGGTTCCCGGGCCAGCGCGATGAGGTGGCCGATGACCTCCTCCAGCCGCGGCCGTACCGCCGTCGCCAGCCATCGCCGCAGCTTCGGCACCAGCAAGAACGTGCCGACCAGGCCGAGCAGCACGCCGCCGATCAGGTACAGCAGCGTCACGTTCGGGACGAACCGCGACAGGTCCGCCGACACGCCGGCGGCAGTGGAGAAGAAGATGAGCAGCCCCAGGTGGGTGATGACCTGGACCGACTGCTGCAGCGCGACGGCGGTGGTGGCGCGAATCGGGCTCACGCCGCCCTTCTGCAGATACCGCGCCGACAGCGCCAGCCCGCCCACTCCCGCCGGCGTCGTCGTGGCGGCGAACTTGTTGGCCACCTGCATGACGATCAGACCCCACAGGCTGACCAGACCATCGGCGCAGGCCCAAAGTGCCGCTGCCGCACCGAGATACGTCAGGCTCGTGGCGGCAAGGCCGAGTAACGCCCACCACCAGTTCGCGGTGCGCAGTTCGGTGACGAACGTCGGCACCGAGGACAGGAACGGATACGCGACGTAGACCAGCGCGGCCAGCAGGACCAGCTGGATCACCTGGCTGCGGGTGAACCGCGTGACGGTCTCGGTGCGGATCTCGTCCACGCGGGTCTGTCGTTTCACCTCGTCGCGGACGGCGGAGATGACGGCCTTGGGAGCGGTCACCGAATTGCGGATGCGCATCGGCATCGCCGCCATGGTCAAGCGCCGCGACGCGGTCAGGACCGTGTCGTTGCCGAACGCATCGATCGCGGCGCGCACCGCCGAACCCGCGTCGTAGAGATGCGTCGTCGTCACCAGCAGCTGGGCGATGTCGCTGCGCAACTGGGCGTCGGTGGCGCCGTACTCGGCGTTGTCGAATCCGCCGAACAGCACGGCGTCACCGTCGACGGTGATCTCGCTGCTGCGCAGGTCGCCGTGGGAGATCTGGCAGTCGTGCAGTTCGCGCAGCGACTCCCACACCCGGCCGACGGATATCGAGTCCACACATTCGCTGATCGGAATCCCGCGGGGTGGGGTGTGGGCGTACAGCGTCCAGCCCCGGTCCAGCGCGGCGACGGCGATCGTCGACGCGTTGGCGATCTTGAGCTCGCCGATCGCGATGGCCATCAATGCGCGGTGTTCGACGAGGCGGCGCATCGAGGCGTGCAGCGGTGCGGTCTCCCGGTCTCGTAGCCGCACTTTGCGCCACAGCTGCAGCAGCACACCGCCGCCGCGCTGGTGGGGCCCGTACAGTTCCATCACCGCCGCGGCCTGTTGGTCTTGGCAGGTGGCGGTGAGCACGAGCGGTCCGGCGCCGGCCGGGCGCACCACCCGCAAGCCGGTGACGATGCAGCCGCGCCGGGCCATCGCCCGCACGGCGCCGTCCAGCGGCACCTCCAAACCGGGGGTTCCGACCACCAGCACCACCAGGGCCCCGACAAACCAGCCGGCCGCCAGCCCGACGAGCGAGCGAGCCGGTACCACCGCGCTGACCACCAGGTGGATCGGCACGAACGCCAGCAGCAACGTCCACCACCACCGTCGCCATCGGGCGGGCAGCCAGGGCCCGGAGACGGTGAGCACCGCGGCGAGCATCGCGATCCAGCGCGGGTCGTCGACGAATTGGGAGGCGAACGTGTCGAGGCGTCCGGACAGGTCGAAGTGCCAGCGCGGCGCCGTCAGCCCCAGGCCGCTGATCGACAACGCGGATCCGGCGATGACCGCGGCCGCGGCGTAGGCGCCGAGCAGCTTCCACTGTCGCGACAGGATCAGGCTGACCAGGATGACGAACGGCAGCGCGACGATCGCGATGCCGTAGACGAGGTAGACGAGGTTGGCCTGGGTCGGGGTCAGGACCGCGACGATCTCGGAGATCGAGCGTTCAAGCGCCACCCACTCGTTGCGGGTGATCAGCGAGCCGGTGATGACGACCGCGAGGAACAGCGCGGCCAGCACGACGCGGACGATGTCGTTGGTCCGCCTCGTCAAAGGCTGCAGCAGGCTGCCGGAGACGGCGATGTCCCGTCCGTCAACGCGCATGTATCAACGATCTTCTCCGGTCGGGGGCCACGTCGGTAGCGACCCGCCGTCAACTTAGCCGCTGACCCGTGGAAAGCGACTCATTGGCGACCGGGGGCTCCGACGTCAGATCGCGTACTGCCTTGGCTCGTGCTGCACGGAGATCCAGTGCTCGGTGGTGAACTCGTCGACGGCCCACTGGCCGCCGAAGCGACCGATTCCGGACGCTTTCTCCCCGCCGAACGCGGTGTTGGCGTCGTCGTTGACCGGGGCGTCGTTGACGTGGGTCATCCCGGTGTCGATGCGGCGGGCGAAGCGCACCGCGCGCTCGACGTCGCGGCTGAACACCGCCGATGACAGGCCGTACTCGGTGGCGTTGGCCAGCCGCAGCGCGTCCTCGTCGCCGTCGGCCCGGATTACCGTCATCACCGGCCCAAACACCTCCTCGCGGGCGGTCGCCACGTCGTTCGACCCCGTGAGGATGTGCGGTGGCAGACACTGGCCGGTCGGGCCGAAGGGGTCGCCGCCGATCAGCAGCGAGGCGCCGTCGCCGCGGGCGCGCTCGAGCTTGTCCTGGACCGACTCCAGCTGCGAGGAGTTGATGATCGGCCCCAGCTGGGTCTCCGGATCGCGCGGGTCGCCGACGCGCAGTTGTTTGGTCCGGTCGACGAAGCGGTCGAGGAACTCGTCGAAGACGCGGCCGTCGACGATCGTGCGGTTGCCGATCATGCAGATCTGACCCTGGTGGAAGAACGAGCCGAACACCGCTGCCCGTGCGGCGAGGTCCAGATCGGCGTCCTCCAGCACGACGATGGGGCCGTTGCCGCCGAGTTCGAGCGCGGTGCGTTTGATCCCCGCCTTGGCCGCGATGCCCTCACCGACGGGCGTGGAGCCGGTGAACGAGACGACGCGCGGCACCGGATGCTGCACGATCGCGTCGCCGATGTCCGAGCCCGAGCCGATGACCACCGACAACAGGCCCGGGGGCAGGCCGGCCTCCTCGAAGATCCGCGCGAGCAGCAGTCCACCGGTGATCGGGGTGTCGCCCGCGGGTTTGAGCACCACCGCGTTACCGACCGCCAGCGCGGGCGCCACCGAGCGGTTCGACAGCTGCATCGGAAAGTTCCACGGCGAGATCACCGCGACCACGCCGACGGGCTCGCGGTAGATGCGGCTCTCCTTGCCCGGGATGTCCGACGGCATGATCTTGCCCTCGACGTGGTGGGGCATCGACGCGGCTTCCCACAGCACCGAGCGCACGAGGTTCCATTCGAGTTCGGCCTTGGCGACCGTCCCGCCGGACTCGCGGATCAGCCAGCCGGTGATCTCGTCCTTGCGCTTGCTCATCACGTCGGCGGCGTCGCGCATCACCTGGGCGCGGGCCATGGGCGGTTGTGCGGCCCAATCGCGTTGTGCGTCAAGGGCGCTGGTGTATGCCTCGTCGAGGTCGTCGGCGTCGGCCTGCGGAATCTCGGTCAGCACGTCGCCGGTGTAGGGGTCGGTGTCCTGCCGGGTCTTGCCGGACGAACCGGCGCGCCAGTGCTTGCCGATCGGCATCGTGTCGAAGGCGGGATAGGTGCTCATGGGCACTGCCTACCCAATACGGGTGGCGTTACTCGGGTCGCTGCGCTCGCCGCTTTTGCACCCGGGGGCGTGAATCGGCGACGAGCACAGCCGTAGACGCGAAATCGGCTGTTCCCAATCGCGCGTCCCGCTCGTACTCTATTAGGCATGAGTACAACAACAGCGTCGGCGCTGCCGCCGGGACCCCGGCTCCCGTCGTTCGCGATCCTGTTGCTGATGATGCGGTGGTGGCCGCAGATCGTGTCGCTCTGCCAACGCCGCTACGGCAGCGTTTTCACCTTGACGAACTCCATGGTCGGCTCGATGGTTTATCTCTCCGACCCGGTCGACATCAAGACGGTCTTCGCCGGCGACCCGCGGATTTACCATGCCGGCGAGGCGAATTCGATGTTGGCTGGACTGCTGGGGGACAGTTCGGTGCTCGTCGTCGACGATGAGGTGCACCGCGAACGCCGCCGGCTGATGATGGCGCCGTTCCACCGTGACGCGGTGGCGCGCCAAGCGGACGTGATGGCCGAGATCGCGGCGGAAAACATCGCCGGCTGGCCGGTGGGCGAGCCGTTCGCGGTGGCGCCGAAGATGTCGGAGATCACCCTCGAGGTGATTCTGCGGACGGTGATCGGCGCCAGCGACCCGGATCGGTTGGCCGCGTTGCGCGAGGTGATGCCGCAGCTGTTGAACGTCGGGCCGTGGGCGTCGGTGGCCATCGCCAAGCCGAAGCTGTTGCGACATCGACTCTGGCAACGGTTGCGGCGCAACATGGATCGCGCCGACGAACTCCTGTATGCCGAGATCGCGGACCGTCGCGCCGACCCGAACCTCGTTGAGCGCACCGACGCGTTGGCGATGCTGGTGCGCGCCGGGGTCGGCGACGGTGCCGGGATGACCGATCGCGAGCTGCGCGATCAACTGATCACGCTGCTGGTCGCCGGGCATGACACCACCGCGACCGGGTTGTCCTGGGCGCTGGAGCGGTTGACCCGAACACCCGATGTGTTGGCAAAGGCCGTGCGGGCGGCCGAATCCGGCGACGACGAGTATCTGGACGCGATTGCCAAGGAGACGCTGCGGATTCGCCCGGTCGTTCCCGATGTCGGCCGAATCCTCACCGAGCCGGTGCAGATCGCCGGCTACCGGCTGCCGGCGGGGGTGATGGTGGTTCCGAGCATCACGCTGGTGCACGACGACGCGGGCATCTATCCCGACCCCGGCCGTTTCGATCCGGATCGCATGGTCGGCGCGACGCTGAGCCCGACGACGTGGTTGCCGTTCGGTGGCGGCAATCGTCGTTGTCTCGGTGCGGGTTTCGCGATGGTGGAGATGCGCGTGGTGCTGCGTGAGGTGCTTTCACGCGTCGAGCTGGCGACAACCACGGCTGCGGGCGAACGGCAGAAGCTCAAGCACGTGATCATGACGCCGCACCGTGGTGCGCGAATCACGGTGTCGGCGAGAAAGAGTGGCGTGTCGACGGCAGCGGATCAAGCTGCATCAAGATCCGCCACCGCCGACACGTCATCCGCGGCGCAGAACTGATCAGGGGATGTCGGTGGCGGGCACGCTGCCGCAGCCGACCCCGGGAATGCAACCGGCGGCGCCCTGCGGTCCCGCCGCGCCGGACGGTCCGCCGGGAATGGCGCCGGCGGCGCCCTCCGGTCCGGCCGTGCCGCCCGGTCCACCCGGGATGGCGCCCGTCGCGCCTTGCGGTCCGGCCGCCCCCGCGGGGCCGCCGGGAATCGCGCCCGCCGCGCCTTCGGGTCCGGCGACGCCGGCCGGTCCGCCGGGGATCGCACCCGCCGCGCCCTCGGGTCCGGCCACGCCGGCCGGTCCGCCCGGAACAGCGCCCGCCACTGGCGGAGCACCGGGAGGCGGCGGCGGTGTCCACACACCCGGCGCGGGTGCGGGCGCCGGCGCGACCGCGCAGCCCGTGCCGGCGGGGTCGACGCAGCCCGAAGGGCCACCGGTCGGGAGGAACGTCGGCGAAGCAAAGCCTGCAGGCGCGGCAGCGATCGCGGCAGCTGCCGCACCGGCCACCAAGAGCGGTGAAAACTTCTTCAGGTTGGTCAACATGCCGGTGCTTTTACCACTGTCCGCAGAGCTCAAACCTCCAACTGCCGCGAGCGTCCGTGTCTGTGCAGTGACACGCCGCGCTCGGACGTACAAGGGCGGTCGCTCGCGGGGGTTGACTGACCGCGCGGGTTGGATGACCGCGGCGCGTTGACTGGCCGCGGCGGGTTGACTGGCCGCAGCGGGTTGTCCGCGGTGCTCGCGTGCGAACGGTCAGGGGCGGCGGTTCGCCGTCCCGCCGTCGGCGAGGCTGGCGATCTCGCGGTCCCATGCCGCGTAGCGCACCCGCCGCAGACATGGGCGCACGCCGAGGACCACCATCGCCGCCGCTGCCGTCACCGCAAGCCAGAACGAGATCGCCGCGACCGAGGCGTCGACCCCGGCGCGCCACCACGGATCCAGTGGCTGCGCCCGCCGACCGTCCGGGTTGACCGAGATGTCGATGGTCTGGCCCACTCTGACAATCTGGTCCCACTGGAAACGCTCGGTGTGCTGGACACCCGCGAACCGCCAATTCGCCTGTACGACAGAGACGTCGGTGTTCCGAAGCGGCGCGGTTGTCGCGGTGACGGTGGCGGTGACCGGGTAGCGATGCTGGGCCTCTGCCACGTATGCGCGGCCGCGTTCCTCGTGAATGGCCGTCGCCATCGCCCCGGCGACCGGTATGGCGATCAGCGAGGCCGCCACCGCCATCACGATCACGAGGGTCTCGATGCGATCGGTCATCCGCACGAGCGGATTTCGACCGAGCGCGTGGGTCATCCGCCAGTGCCACCACCCTCGTTGGACCGTCTGCATGACGCCTCCTCGGTCGTCCGAGGAATTGACCGCGGCCGCCTATCCAAACCTCCTTTCGCCCACTCCGCGAGCGCGCGCGTCGGCACACGACACGCCGCGAAAAATCAGCACTTCGCGCATGTTCGCACGGCGCCGGAGACCGGCGGGTCACCGGCAGCAACCTGTCCCACCGACCCACGCCACCCCGTCGGGGACACCGCCACGGCAGGCCCGAGGCCGCCTGCCGAGAACGGCGGAGAATATTAAGAGATTCTGGCAAACATGATGTAACTTCAATCGACACACCGATGCGGGGTTGGCCGCTGTCGAGGGGTTAATAGAGACGGTGGACGCGACACCATTCGGGCACTACCAGCTGCAGGAATTGATCGGCCGCGGCGGTATGGGCGAGGTCTATCGCGCCTACGACACAAAGACCGACCGCATCGTGGCGCTGAAGGTGTTGCCGCCCAGCATGGCCGCCGACGAGATCTTCCAGCAGCGCTTCCGGCGTGAGTCGCAGGCCGCCGCCGGGCTCAACGACCCGCACGTCGTGCCGATCCACGGGTTCGGCGAGATCGACGGCCGTCTCTACCTCGACATGCGCCTCATCGAGGGCCGCAACCTCGGCGCCATCCTCAGCGACGCCGGTAAACGCCCGCTCGACACCACGCTTGCGGTCAAGATCGTCGAACAGGTGGCGATGGCACTGGACGCCGCGCACGCCAGCGGGCTGATCCACCGCGACATCAAACCGTCGAACATCCTGGTCACCGAACGCCAATTCGTGTACCTCATCGACTTCGGGTTGGCCCGCAGCGCAGGAGAGAAGGGTCTGACCACCGCGGGCAGCACGCTCGGGACCATGGCGTACATGGCCCCCGAACGCTTCGAGGGCAAACCGGTCGACCAGACCGCCGATATCTACGCGCTGGCCTGCGTGCTCTACGAGTGTCTGACCGGCGTGCGCCCCTATCCCGCCGACAGCCTCGAGCAGCAGATCGCCGGCCACATGAACAAGGATGTGCCGAAGCCCTCAGCGGTCGATCCGCGGTTGGCGGCCTTCGACGAGGTCATCGCCAAAGGCATGGCCAAGACGCCGGCCAAGCGCTACCAGAAGGCCGGCGACCTGGCCGACGCCGCACGCCGAGCGCTCACCGCCCCGGTGCGCACCGCGGGTAGCGGCAGGCATCAGGCGCGACGGGCACCGGCAACGGCACGCGTCACGCGGGTGCCGCGCCGCGCGCTGGCGGTCGCCGCGTCCGTCGTGCTGGTCGCGGCGCTGGGCACGTTCGGCGTGCTGCAGTGGCGCAGCGGCCAGGACGGCAGCGCCAGACCGGCCAGCATCGAGGAGACCACGACGCCGCCGCCCGCCGCCGATGGCGCGGTGGCATCCATCGCGGCGACGGTGCCCGAGGACATCCGGTCGACGGGCAAGCTCGTCATCGGTGTCAACACCCCTTATGCGCCAAACGAATTCAAGGATGCCGACGGTCAGATCGTCGGCTTCGACGTCGATCTGATGAACGCGATCGCCCGGACGCTGGGCCTGGTTCCCGAATACCGCGAAACCGCGTTCGAGGCGATCCTGCCGTCGGTGCGGGCCGGCGACTTCAACGTCGGCATGTCATCGGTCACCGACACCAAGGAGCGCGAGGAGTCGGTCGACTTCGTCACCTACTTCCAGGCGGGCACGCTGTGGGCGCAGCGGGCCGGGTCCGCGTTCACCCCGGCCGAGGCATGCGGACTTCGAATCGGCGTGGCGTACGCGACCCTTCAGGAGACCGAGGAGGTTCCGGCGAAGAGCGAGGAGTGTGTGGCCGCCGGGTCGGCACCCGTCGACAAAGTCGTCTACGTGACGCAGGACGACCTGACCAAGGCGCTGATCAACGGCGAGGTCGACGTCATGGCCACCGATTCACCGGTCGCGGGGTTCGCGATCAAGACCTCGGGCGGCGCGCTGGAGGCCGCCGGGGACGTCTTCAACACCGCGCCCTACGGCTGGCCGGTGGCCCAGGGTTCCGGGCTGGCCGAGTCGCTGCGCCAGGCGTTGGCGCATCTGATCTCCACCGGCGAGTACCGCACCATCGCCCTGATGTGGGGCGTCGAGAAGGGCATGATCTCCACGCCGCAGATCAACGGCGCGACCCGTTGATCACGCGCTTCCAGCCGCACGTGTAACCTGGAGGCAGCCGTCTCCGGTCAGCAGCCATCTTTTGAACGCGATGGAACTGCGCTTTGACACCGCGCGCCACCTTCGACATCGGCCGCTGCGGAACGTAACGAAGGACTTGCTACATGCAGTCGAACGACCTGTTTTCACACCCTCAGAAGCCCGAGTTCGTCTCGAGCGAAGACCACTCCACCGAACCCGTCACCAATCCGGTGTTCTCCGACCGCCCAGAGCGCGGTCCGTCCACACCCTCGGCGTGAACGGCCTTACGGGCACGCGGCGGCTCGCCCGACCCGTCCGCCTCGTGCTCGCGCGCAAACTCGGCTCCGACATCGACGGCGCCTGGTGGCCGCACACCGGTTCGGTCGCCGGTGAGCTCCCCGAGCTGATCGAAACCCTGCACAAGACGCTCGGCGAAATCATCGACATTCGGGTGAATTGGGCGGCCACAGAGGGCACCCTGGACTTCAACTCGATCCTGTCGAGCACCCGTACCAAGAATTCCGGCCCGCGCCGGCCCCATCGACTGATGGCCGTCGCCGGACGCTCGGCCTCCGTGAAACTCCTTGTGATACCGCATATGACGACGCCCGCGCTCGGTGCGATGGTCATGCGGTGCGCGGTCGGCAAAGCGAACACCGGCTCACCGGACTGCGAGCAGTGGAGCGAAGCCGCGGGCACGGTCATCCGGGATGCGCGGTCCGACAGCGTGGCGTGGATGGCCCAGAGCTGACCTTTCAGCGCACGACGATCGTGTGCTCGCCACGCGGCACCAGTTCGCCGATCACCGGCGCGCCCGGAATCTCCCCGGCGATCAGCAGACCACCCGAGGTCTGCGCGTCAGCCAGCAGCAGCGCCTCATCTTCGTCGATGGCGGTCAGATCGACATGCGGTGACACCCAGTCCAGGTTGCGGCGAGTTCCGCCGCTGACATAGCCCTGCGCCAACGCATCTCGCGCGCCGTCGATGTAGGGCACCGCCGCGCTGTCGATCACCGCGGTGACACCGCTGGCGCGGGCGAGTTTGTGCAGGTGGCCGAGTAACCCGAAACCCGTTATGTCGGTGGCGCATTCGACACCGGCGTCGACGGCGGCCCGTGCGGCATCGGCGTTCAGTGTGGTCATGACCGCGATCGCCTCCGGGAACGTCTCACCGGTGTTCTTGTGCCGGCTGTTGAGCACCCCGACGCCCAGCGGTTTGGTCAGCGTCAGGGGGACACCGGGTTTGCCTGCGTCGTTGCGCAGCAACCGCTTCGGATCGGCGACACCGGTGACGGCCAACCCGTACTTCGGTTCCGGGTCGTCGACGCTGTGTCCGCCGGCCAAGTGGCAGCCCGCGGCCCGGCACACATCCAGGCCGCCGCGCAGGACCTCGCTGACCAACTCGAATGGCAGCACGTCGCGCGGCCAGCCCAACAGATTCACCGCGACGACCGGGCGCCCGCCCATCGCGTACACATCCGACAGCGCGTTGGTGGCCGCGATCCGCCCCCAGTCGTACGGGTCGTCGACCACCGGGGTGAAGAAGTCCGTCGTCGCGATCAGCGCCAGCCCACCGCCTGAACCGACGCCGTCGATGCGCACCGCAGCCGCGTCGTCACCGTCGTCGAGGCCCACCAGCAGCTCCCCGACCGGGTCGCGCGGTGCTGCGCCGGTCAGGCCGCGGACCACGTCCTCCAGCTCGCCGGGCGGGATCTTGCATGCGCAGCCTCCGCCGTGGGCGTACTGGGTCAGTCGGTAGGTCATCTGCTCCGTCACAGCCTCCATGCTGCCTGGCATGATCGTGCGGTGGGTCAGGGAGGCGTATCCGGTCTGGTGACCGGCGCGGTCTTCAAAATCGCTGAGCGGCAGATTCTGTCGCTGGCGGGTTCGATTCCCGTCCGCCTCCGCCACCCCTTGCGGTGATCAGCCGTCCCACACAACCAGGCCGTCGTCGCGAACCCGCGCCCCCTCCGACGGCTCGTGCGGCACGAGCCGACCGTCGTGCATGAGGTGCATGACCGGCACCGAGAACCGCAACACGGCCACGTCGGCGACGATCCGCCGGTGGCATCGCCACCACACCGACTCGCTGCACATCATCGCGGTGTGTTGGCGCCGCGACTGTTCCACCAGCTCGCCCATGGCGTCGCCGAATTCGTCGGTGCGCGTGTACGCGGCGTAGGCGGCGAACTGCTTGACCCGCCACCACGGATCCTCGGGTTCGGAGCCCGCGGGCAAGCTTCTGCGCCCGCCCAGTCGCTGCTCCCAGCGGTAGACCACCCCGGCTTCGGGGGCCCATTCGCTCATGGCGGTCTTCTCGACGTCGGGGTTGTGCCTGCTGTTCGGATAGCGGCGAATGTCGACCAGCGCCTCGACGTCGGCCTCGCCGAGCAGCCTCGCGAGCTCCGTCTTGTCGAGCGCACCATGTCCCACCGACGTCAACACACCATCGGTGTACCCGATCGACGCGGTTGCGCCATGATGGCTTCATGCGAATTCGGTGCGTTCTGTTGCGCTGGCCGCAACATCGCGCACCCAGATCACAGGGGCGACGGTGACCGATCCGCGACGACGGGTGCCGCGCACCGACGCGCTGCTCGCCGACCCGCGCCTGGTCCAGGCCTCGCGAATGCTGGGCCGCACGCTCGTGAAAACCGTTGTGGGACAGTCGCAGCAGCGTGCGCGGGACGGTGTGATCGGGCCGGAGCAGGTCGCCGACGACGCGGTTGCCTCGTTGCCTCCGAGCGCGGCGACATTGCGGCCGGTGATCAACGCCACCGGCGTTGTCGTGCACACCAACCTGGGACGTGCACCGCTGTCCAAGGCGGCGGTCGACGCGGTTGTTACCGCCAGCGGTGCCACCGACGTCGAGTTCGACCTCGAGACCGGGCGCAGGGCCCGGCGCGGGCGCGGCGCGCTGGCCGCGCTGGCGCATGCTGTCCCGACGGCCGGCGGCGTGCATGTGGTCAACAACAATGCGGCCGCGCTGTTGCTCACCGCGATGACGCTGGCGCCCGGCAAGGAGATCGTCGTCAGCCGCGGTGAGCTGATCGAGATCGGCGACGGCTTCCGCCTGCCCGAACTGATGGAGTCGACCGGCTCGCGCATCCGCGAGGTCGGCACCACCAACCGCACCCACCTGCGCGATTACGCCGACGCGCTCGGACCCGACACCGGTTTCATCCTCAAGGTGCACCCGTCGAATTACTCGGTCACGGGCTTCACCTCGACGGTCGGCGTGCCCGAACTGGCCGAACTCGTCCGGGGCGAGCGAAGCGACGGGAAGAAGGTCGTCCCCCTCGTCGCCGACATCGGCTCGGGCCTGCTCACCCCGCATCCGCTGCTGCCCGACGAACCCGACGCGAGCACGATGCTGCGCGACGGCGCCGACGTCGTCACGGCCAGCGGGGACAAACTGCTCGGTGGGCCCCAGGCCGGCCTGCTGTTCGGCGAGGCCGAGCTGATCGAGCGGTTGCGCCGTCATCCCGCCGCGCGGGCGTTGCGCGTCGACAAGATGACGCTCGCTGCGCTGGAGGCGACGCTGGTCGGCCCGCCACCGCCGGTCATGCAGGCGCTTGACGTCGACGTCGCCGATCTGCGGGCCCGCGCGCGGAAGCTGGCCGCTCAGCTCCCGGGAGCCGAGGCCGTCGACTGCACCGCCGCGGTGGGCGGTGGCGGCGCACCCGAGGTCGCACTGCCGAGCGCGGCGGTCAGCCTTCCGGAGTCCTACGCCGCGCCGCTGCGGACCGGCACACCCGCGGTGGTCGGCCGGCTGGAGGGCGGTCGGTGCCTGCTGGACCTGCGCACGGTGGCACCCGGCGACGACAGCCTGCTCGCTCAGGCGGTGCTGGCGTGTACGTCGTAGCGACCGCGGGCCACGTCGACCACGGCAAGTCCACGCTCGTCGAACGCCTCACCGGGATGTGGCCCGACCGGCTTGTCGAGGAGCAGCGGCGCGGCCTGACCATCGATCTCGGCTTTGCGTGGACCACGCTCGACGGGCGTGAGGTCGCGTTCGTCGACGTGCCGGGCCACGAGCGGTTCGTCGCGAACATGCTCGCCGGATGTGGGCCGATGCCCCGAGACAGTCCAGTGGTTTTCGTCGTCGCCGCGACGGAGGGCTGGATGCCCCAGTCTGAGGAACACCTCGACGCGCTGCGGGCGCTCGGCGTCCGGCACCTGCTCGTCGTGATCAGCAAGGCCGACCTCGCCGACCCCGCGCGTGCGCTGGCGCAGGTCAGAGAGCGGCTCCCCGACGCGCCGGTGGTGCTCGGCACGGATCTGGAAGCCGTTCGGGCCGCGGTGATTTCACTTGTCGACGCGCTGCCGTCACCCGACCTCGATGCCGATGTGCGGCTGTGGGTGGACCGCTCGTTTACCGTCCGCGGCGCAGGAACCGTGGTGACGGGGACGTTGGCGGCGGGCACGTTGCGCGTGGGTGATGAGCTCGAACACGCGGGGCGACGGGTGACGATTCGCGGCCTACAGTCGCTCGGTCAGGATCGGCGGGAGGTCGGTGCCGTCGCCCGGGTCGCGGTGAACCTGCGCGGTGTCGACCGCCAGCAGATCGGCCGCGGCGACACCATCCGGACGCCGGGCGCGTGGCTGCAAACCACCGAAATCGACGTTCTGTTAACCGAACCCGGTGAACTACACCGACAATTGGTGCTGCACATCGGATCGGCCGCGGTGCCGGTGCAGGTGCGACCGCTCGGAGCGGCGGGTGCGCGACTTCGGCTGACGCGTCCGCTGCAGCTGCGAATCGGTGACATCGGGTTGTTGCGTGACGCGGGCGAGCACCGTATCGCCGCAGGCGTGGAGGTGCTCGACGTGCGGCCGCCCGCGCTGCGGCGTCGCGGTGCGGCCCGCGAGCGTGGCGACGAGTTGGCGACAGGACGCGTCCGCCCGCCACCGTGCGCGCACGTAACCGAACTGCGCGCCATGGGTTTTGGCGCAGACGGCACTCGTATCGGGGAGTGGATCGTCGACGACGACTGGTGGGCTCAGCGCCGCGAGCAGATGACCACGGCGCTCGACGACTGGACGGCCGGGCACGACATCGCGGCGGGAATGCCACTGGAAACCCTGCGGCAGCAGTCCGGTCTGCCCGCCGCCGAACTCCTGCTCGCGCTGTTGGACGGTACCGGACTTCAGGTGGCCGACGGAGTGGTGCGACGCCCGGACGCGGAGCTGCCCGCCCGCGTCGACAAGGCGGTGCGCACGGTGGAGGAGTGGTTGGCGGCCGAGCCGTTTCGAGCGCCGGAGTCCGACGAACTCGCCGACCTGAACCTGGGTCCGCGGGAACTCGCGGCAGCGATCCGGGCGGGCCGGCTGACCAGGATCGCCGACGGCGTGGTTCTCGGCCCCGATGCCGTCGACCGCGCAGCAGAGATCCTCGCGACGCTTCCACAACCGTTCACCGTTGCCGAAGCCAAGCGCGCGCTGAACACCACCCGGCGGGTCGCGGTGCCGCTGCTCGAACACCTCGATGCGCGAAAGCTCACTCGCCGCAGCGCCGACGGCGCCCGAACGGTTCGTCCGCAGCAGCGCTGAATTCACAGGAGCGCTGAATTCACAGCAGCGCTGAATTCACAAGTCTCATTAGCTCCACGAGCTCCACCAGTCTCACCAGCCTCCGGTGGGTAAGCATCGCAGTTGACCACCTCAGAGCGAATCATTCGCTTGGAGCGAATAATTCGCTGATAGCCGGGCAGCATCGAAGGGCTCCCTGCTAGAGGCTGATGAGGCGGCTGTGACTGCGCTCGCCCCGTCACAACCCCAATTCGCTCAGACCGGGATGGTCGGCGGGTCGCGGACCGGAGCGGTCCCAGTGGAACAACCGCTGCGCCTCGGTGATCGCGACGTCGTTGATGCTGGCGTGGCGCGTCTTCATCAGCCCGTCGGCGGCGAACTCCCAATTCTCGTTGCCGTACGCGCGGAACCACCGGCCCTGGTCATCGTGGTATTCGTAGGCAAACCGGACGGCGATGCGGTCGCCGCCGTAGGCCCACAGTTCCTTGATCAGTCGGTACTCGAGTTCCTTCTGCCACTTGCCGGTCAGGAACTCGATGATCTGCTCGCGGCCCTGAAGGAAGGTCGACCGGTTTCGCCACCGGCTGTCCGGTGTATAACCCTTCGCGACGCGCTCGGGATGGCGGGTATTCCAGTTGTCCTCTGCGGCACGCACTTTCGCAACAGCAGTGTCATGGGTGAATGGGGGCACCAGCGGCGTCGTGCTCATCGCATGTCCTTCCTGCGGTCCGTGCTCCGCGTGACGGCGCGAGTACGGTACACCCCGATCATGAGACTTTAAATACAGAACCGCACGTTCGGCCCCGGTATTCCATCGCGCGGCTAGCGTTCGGCCTTGATCACCTGCGCCAAACTGAACTGCCACCGCTCGACCAGCCGGAAACCCATGTCGTGGCTGACCGCGAACGCTCGCGTCCCCCCGAAGAGCGGGCCGGGAGGGATCGCCACGCCCTCTTCGTGTTCGGGGGCGCCCGGGTCGGCCTGCGTGATGATCCAGACGACGGCACAGTGTTCGAGCGGTCCGACCGAGGCCTCGGGGATCAGGTTGGTGTCGAAGACATCATGGCGGTCGACGGCGCGCTGCCACAGGCTGACGTCGACGAGGCCGGTGTAAGCGTCGGGACGCGCGGCCATCAGCGGCCGCATCGGAGCGGGATGGAAGGTGACGGTGTCGTTGACCAGAAGACAGTCGCCGGCGGCGGCCTTCGCCGAGATCAGGTCGGCCACCGGGCTGTAGTCCATGTCGTACTTTGCGTACGGACCACGTTGCACGGCAACAAAAGTGGGAGCCGCGACCACGGCGAACACCAACACGACCGCAGTCGCCACCCACGCCGAACGCGCCACCACCATGATGCAGACGCCGAGTAGCAGCGCCATGGCGGGCGCGGTGAAGCACAGATACCGCGGCGTGTACAGCGGTTCGCGCACCGCCGAGTACGCCACGATCAGCGCGGTCGGGATCACCAACCAGGCGACGGCCAGCACGACCGCTTCTCGTTCCCCGACACTGGGACGACGCGCGAAGGCCCACACCCCGATCGCCGCGAGCACCACCGCCGCGGACAACGCCGCGAAATACGGGTTACGGTCGAAATACTGTTGAACAGCAACATCTTCGAACGTGCGCAACCCAATCAGCGTTATCCAGCTGATCTGTTGGGCCTGCCCGGCGACGACCGCGACGAACGGCGCCATCACCGCGACGCCCACACCCGCAGCAGCCGCAAACGGCAGCACCACAGCCCGGCGGCGCCGGAACGCCAACACAAAGACCGCGTGCGCGAGAACCAGCAGCGCCAGGTAGACGTCGAACAGAATCGACACGGCCAGCAAGCCGCTGTATCCCACCCACGCCCAACGTGATTCGCGTCCCGCAGCCCAGATGAGCAGCACCGCCAGCCAGACCGCGAGCATCATCGTCAGCGCATACGGGCGCGCCTCGATGCCCGCCCACGTCGCCCGGGGCAGGACCGCGCACACGACACCGGCCACCACCCCGACCGCCCGCGACGACAGTTGCCGACCCAGCACCACCACACCGGCCGCGGCGGCCCCGACGGCCAGGCCGCTGGGCACCCGCGACCAGAACTCGGTCGGCGGCACGATGGTGAACCAGCCGTGCATCAGCACGTAGTACAGGCCGTGTACGGCGTCGACGTCGCCGAGCATCTGCCACAGCGCCGACAGCGGCCGGCTGTAGGACGCCGAGATCGTGGCGGCCTCGTCGTACCAGAACGACGGTCGCGCGGCGCCCGCGAGGCTCACCGCGGCACCGACGATGCCGACGAGCAGTGGTTCCAGCCGCGCGAGCCGTCCGCGGGCGGAGACGTCTACCAGACGCGGATCCAGTCGATGAGCATCACCGACGGGTACGGTGCCCGGCGCGGATCCCCGCCCCCCGAACCACCGACCGCCAGGTTGAAGATCGCCTGCAGCCAGTAGCCGGGGATGCCGAACGGCCACCGCAGGTCGCCCGGCCTGCCGTGGACGGGAATCGGCTTGGCCGGAACGGTGAAGTACGGCTCGGCGCCGTCGGTGTAGTCACGCCAGAAGCGGAATCCGTCCTCGCTCCACTCGGTGCGCCAGGTGTGCCATGCGGGATCCACCAGGTGCGGAATCGACATGCCCTCCCACGTCTTGCCGTTGGAGGCGGCGTGGACGGTTGTCCCCGGCGGCCACGACTCGTTGCCGTAGTACTCGACGATGTCGATCTCGCCGTCGGGCAGCGGATCCTGGTTCAGCAGCCAGTAGGCCGGCCACAGGCCCGGGTGCATGCAGTCCAACTTGATGCGCGCTTCCCACGTGGTGCCGATCTGGCCGCGGAAGTGGCTGAGCACCTTGCCGCTGAAGTACTGGTCGCCCTCCTGGGTGGCGCACAGCACGAGGTTGGAGTTGCCGTCGACGAACACGTTGCGCCGGTCGTCGCGGTAATGGCCCACGATCGGCGGGTTCACTGGGTCGTCCCAGGATTGGACGATCCACTTCGACGGGTCAGGCGCGGAGCCGGCGGGGCCGTCGAACTCGTCGACGAACAGGTAGCCGCCGGTCGCCGCGTCCGGCGGCGGTTGCGCCGGCGGCGACGGCCGAACCGGCGAGGCGTTGGCCAGCGGCGAGGATAAGGCGGCCGCACCAACAGCGGCGGCTCCGGTCATCATCATCAGGGTGCGACGGTCGATTTCGGCCACAGCAGCACCATAGAGGGTGCCAACCATGATCGGGTCGAGTTGCCGCCACCGTGGCGCCCATCGCGGTCATCCGACGACGACGGCCGTGCCCGCTGCACCCCTCCTGACAAGGCGCAACGCCGACATAAGTCAGCTTCGTGGCAACTGCGCCCGTAACGCGGTTTGATGGGGGTCGCGTCGGGTAAGGAGGCAACTGTGGACCTCAAGGGGCTGTTCGGGTCGTGGCCGGTGTACCGCCAGCTCACGGGTCAGGACCCGTTGGGGCGCGGCCGGGCCGCCCAGTCGAAGCGCTCGATGGAGTTGACCCCGCGCACCGTCGACGCCGACCGGGTCGCGCACTCCGTTTGCCCGTACTGCGCGGTCGGGTGCGCGCAGAAGGTCTACGTCAAGGACGAGAAGGTCATCCAGATCGAGGGCAACCCCGACAGCCCCATCTCGCGAGGCCGCCTGTGCCCCAAGGGTTCTGCGAGCAAGCAGCTCGTCACGGGTCCGCAACGGCTGACCAAGGTGCGCTACCGGCCGCCGTATGCCACCGAGTGGCAGGAACTCGATCTGGACACCGCGATGGACATGGTCGCCGACCGGGTGCTCGACGCCCGCGAGAAAGGTTGGCAGCAGTTCGACGCGGACCGCAACACGCTGCGCCGCACCATGGGCATCGCGAGCTTGGGCGGCGCAACGCTGGACAACGAAGAGAACTACCTGATCAAGAAGCTTTTCACCGCCTTGGGGGCGTTACAGATCGAGAACCAGGCGCGTATTTGACACAGCGCCACGGTTCCCGGTCTGGGAGCCTCCTTCGGTCGCGGCGGGGCGACGGACTACCAGCAGAACCTCGCTAATTCGGACTTCATCGTGATCATGGGTTCGAACATGGCCGAGGCCCATCCAGTCGGATTCCAGTGGGTGGTCGAGGCCAAGGCGGGCGGCGCCAAGGTCGTGCACATCGACCCGCGCTTCACCCGCACCAGCGCGCTGGCCGACCGCCATCTGACGCTGCGGGCGGGCAGCGACATCGCGTTCCTCGGCGGTGTCATCAACTACATCCTGAGCAACGACCTCGACTTCCGCGAGTACGTCACCGCCTACACCAACGCCTCGTTCATCGTCGACGAGCGGTTCGCCGACGCCGAGGACCTCGACGGGTTGTTCTCCGGCTACGACGACGAAACCGCCTCCTACGACCCGTCGACGTGGCAGTACGAACGCACCGACCCCGAAAGCGGCGGCGCCGAGGCCAAAGAGCACGCGGCGGCCGACGAAAGCGGGTCCGGCGGGCCGCCGGTCGAGGGTGGGGCGGGCCAGATCCCGAGTGATGCGACGCTGCAGCATCCACGCTGCGTCTACCAAATCCTCAAACGGCATTACGCCCGCTACACACCGGAGATGGTCGAGCGCGTGTGCGGTGTGCCGGCGTCGGAGTTCCTCGACATCGCGCGGGCCTGGACCGAGAACTCCGGCCGCGAGCGCACCGCCGCACTGGTCTACAGCGTCGGGTGGACCCAGCACACGATGGGCGCGCAGTTCATCCGCGCCGGCGCGATCATCCAACTGCTGCTGGGCAACATCGGCCGCCCCGGCGGCGGAGTATTCGCGCTGCGCGGGCACGCCAGCATCCAGGGCTCGACCGACGTGCCGACGCTGTTCAACCTGCTGCCCGGCTACCTCGCGATGCCGCACGCCGGTCAGGAGACGCTGGCCGATCACCTCGACGACGTCAAGAGCCGCAACCAGAAAGGCTTCTGGCACAAGGCCGATACCTACATGGTGTCGCTGCTCAAGGAGTACTGGGGCGAGCACGCTACCGCCGACAACGACTTCTGCTTCGACTACCTGCCCCGCATCGACGGCGACCACGGCACCTATCGCACGGTGATGGACATGGTCGACGGCAAGGTGTTCGGGTACTTCCTGCTCGGGCAGAACCCGGCGGTCGGATCCGCGCACGGACGGTTGCAACGCCTCGGCATGGCCAACCTGGACTGGCTGGTGGTGCGCGACCTCGTCGAGATCGAGAGCGCGACGTTCTGGAAGAACGCGCCGGAGATCGAGACCGGCGAGATCGACCCGGAAACGTGTCGCACCGAGGTGTTCCTGTTCCCCGCGGCCTCGCACGTCGAGAAGTCCGGCACGTTCACCCAGACGCAGCGCAAGCTTCAGTGGCGCGAACAGGCGGTCGAACCGTCGGGCGATGCCCGCTCCGAGCTCTGGTTCTTCTACCACCTGGGTCGTATTCTGCGCGAAAAGCTCGCCGGCTCAACCGATGAGCGCGACCGACCGGTGCTGGATCTGTCGTGGGACTACCGGTTGGACGGTGACGAGCCGTCGGCCGACGACGTGCTCCGGCGCATCAGCGGTGTCGATCTGACGACGGGTCGCGCCGTCGACAACTATCTCTCGCTTAAGGCCGACGGCTCCACCATGTGTGGCTGCTGGATCTACAGCGGCGTCTACGCCGACGAGATCAACCAGGCCGCCCGCCGGGAGCCCGGCGATGACGCGCAGTGGGGCTGGGTGTGGCCGATGAACCGCCGCGTGCTCTACAACCGCGCGTCGGCCGACTTGCAGGGCCGGCCGTGGAGCGAGCGCAAGAAGCTCATCTGGTGGGACGCCGAGAAAGGGGAGTGGACCGGCTACGACGTCCCGGATTTCGAGAAGAACAAGCCGCCGGACTACGAACCGCCCGATGACGCAGACGGTGTCGAGGCGCTGCGCGGCGACGACGCGTTCGTCATGCAGGCCGACGGCAAGGGCTGGCTGTTCGCGCCCAACGGTGTGCTCGACGGACCGTTGCCGACGCACTACGAACCGCACGAGTCGCCGATGGCCAATGCGCTCTACCAGCAGCAGGGCAACCCGGCGCGCAAGGTGTACGGGCGCGCGGACAACCCGTCGAACCCGTCGCCGCCGGAACTGCACGGCGAGGTGTTCCCCTTCGTCTTCACCGCCGCACGGTTGACCGAGCATCACACGGCGGGCGGGATGAGCCGCCAGCTGCCGTATCTGAGCGAGCTGCAGCCGGGCCTGTTCGTCGAGGTGTCACCGGAACTGGCGGCCGAACGCGGTCTGACGCACATGGAATGGGCGCACGTGGTGACCAGCCGCTCGGCAGTCGACGCGCGGGTGTTCGTGACCGATCGGATGCGACCGCTGCGGGTCGAGGACCGGGTGGTGCATCAGGTCTGGATGCCGTACCACTGGGGCAGCGTCGGGTTGATCGACGGCGACGTCGTCAACGACCTGCTCGGGGTGGTCGCCGATCCCAACGTGTTCATTCAGGAGAGCAAGGTCGCGACATGTGACATCCAACCGGGGCGTCGGCCGCGGGGACCGGCGCTGCTGCAGTACATCGCGATGTACCGCGAGCGTGCCCGCATCACCCCCGAGACGGGCACCAACCTGGACACCACCGAGCCGTCCGAAGACCACACCGAGGAACAGCCATGAGCCACAACAGCTTCTACGGCCCGCTCGACGACGTGGCCGCCGATGCGGGATACGGTGAACATCCCCCGCGGATGGGCTTTTTCACCGACACCTCGGTGTGCATCGGCTGCAAGGCATGCGAGGTCGCGTGCAAGGAGTGGAACGAGGTCCCTGTCTCTGGGGATGGGGACGGTTACAACCTGCTGGGGATGTCGTTCGACAACACCGGTGAGCTGGGCGCGAATTCGTGGCGCCACGTCGCGTTCATCGAGCAGCCGTCGGGCGGGCGAGGCTGGGAAGGAGAAGACCGGCAGGAACGCGTGGACTTGGGAATGCCCGGCTTCGAGCGCCCCGGAGACACGATGAGCGCCGAGACCCGGCAGGACTTCCGCTGGTTGATGAGCAGCGACGTCTGCAAGCACTGCACTCACGCCGGCTGTCTCGATGTGTGCCCGACGGGCGCGCTGTTTCGCACCGAGTTCGCGACCGTCGTTGTGCAGCAGGACATCTGCAACGGATGCGGTTACTGCGTGTCGGGCTGCCCGTACGGGGTGATCGAGCGGCGGGAGGGCGACGGCCGCGCCTGGAAGTGCACGCTGTGCTACGACCGGCTGCGCGACGGGCTCGAGCCGGCCTGCGCGAAGGCGTGCCCGACGGACTCCATCCAGTTCGGCGTGCTCGACGAGTTGCGTGAACGGGCCGCGTTGCGCGTCAACCAGTTACACGAACGCGGCATCACCGAGGCGCGGCTGTACGGTGAGGATCCCAACGACGGTGTCGGCGGCGACGGTGCGTTTTTCCTGTTGCTCGACGAACCGGAGGTGTACGGGCTGCCGCCGGATCCGGTGGTCCCGACACGCGACATGGGCGCGATGTGGCGTTACGCGGGTATGGCGGCGTCGGCGATGATCGGCATCGCGGTGTCGTCGTTCTTCGGCAGGCGCAGCTGATGCCCCGCGAACAACTCGCCGTGCCGCAGGCCGAGTTCCGCTCCTACTACGGCAAGCAGATCCTCAAGAGCCCGGTGTGGGACTGGAGAATCGCGGCGTACCTGTTCTGCGGCGGGCTGTCCGGCGGCTCGGCGATGCTCGCGGCGGGCGCGGACCTGACGGGACGGACCGATTTGTGCAAGGTCACCCGAATCGGTTCGCTGGTCAGCATTTTGGCCAGCCTGTACTTTCTGATCGCCGACCTCGGGCGGCCCGAGCGGTTCCACCACATGCTGCGGGTGGCCAAACCGAGCTCGCCGATGAGCATGGGCACCTGGATCCTCTCGGCGTACGGCCCGGGGTCGGGCGTGATCGCGGTCGCGGAACTGATGCCGCGTCGGCTGCGCCGCACAGCGCTGGGCCGCCTGGTGGAAAGGGCGGCGCGACCGGCCGGGCTGTGGGCGGCGGCAACGGCGCCCGCAGTGGCGTCGTACACCGCAGTTCTGTTGTCGCAGACGGCGGTTCCGGCATGGCGGGAGGCCCACCCGTATCTGCCGTTCGTGTTCACAGGTTCGGCGGCGGCCAGCGGCGCCGGGCTCGGCATGTTGTTGGCGCCCTACGACGAGGCCGGTCCGGCGCGGCGCATGGCCGTGCTGGGCGCGGGTATGGAGGTGGCGGCGTCGCGGGTGATGGAGCGGCGACTGGGCTTGGAAGGTGAGGCGTACACCACGGGGCGTCCGCACCGGCTGCGCCAACTGTCCGAGGCGCTGACGGTCGGGGGAGCCGTCGGGGCGGCGGTCGGACGGAACCGATCGACGATGGTCGCCTCGGGTGCGGCGCTGCTCCTGGGCAGCGCGCTGCAGCGATTCGGTGTGTTCGAGGCCGGCGTGGCCTCGACGCGTGACCCGAAGTACGTCGTGGTGCCGCAGCGGGAGCGCGTGGATGCGCGCGAGCGCCTACGCACGAGAATGCACTGAGGGCTGTTCACGACCGACCACGACCCTGAGTGCGGTCTGGCCCATAGGACCGTGAACAACATCCATCCGACCGGGTGCTCGGTCGGATACCGTGTCCGTCCATGACCGTACCGACCACCGAAGCGCAACCGCCGCGGTCGACTCCCGCCCAGACCAGGCGGGCGATCTGGAACACGATCCGCGGCTCGTCGGGCAACCTCGTCGAGTGGTACGACGTCTACATCTACACGGTGTTCGCCTCGTACTTCGAAGCACAGTTCTTCGACGAGTCCGAGAAGAACTCGACGGTGTACGTGTATGCGATCTTCGCGGTCACCTTCGTGATGCGCCCCGTCGGATCCTGGTTCTTCGGACGGTTCGCCGACCGGAGGGGACGGCGCGCCGCGCTGACGGTCAGTGTGTCGCTGATGGCGTTCTGTTCCATGGTGATCGCACTGGTGCCGTCGCAAGCGACCATCGGGGTCGCCGCGCCGATCGTCCTTGTACTCGCCCGCCTGGTACAGGGGTTCGCGACCGGCGGTGAGTACGGGACGTCGGCGACCTACATGTCCGAGGCGGCGACCCGCGAGCGTCGCGGCTTCTTCTCGAGCTTCCAGTACGTGACCCTGGTGGGCGGGCACGTGCTGGCGCAGTTCACGCTGCTGGTGCTCGACGCGTTCCTCGACGAGGACCAGCTGCACGACTTCGGCTGGCGCATCGGTTTCGCGATCGGAGGGGTCGCGGCGGTCGTGGTGTTCTGGCTGCGTCGCACCATGGACGAATCGCTGTCCGAGGACGTCATCGAGGCGACCAAAGCCGGCGAGGACAAGGGTGCGGGCTCCATGCGCGAGTTGTTCACCCGCTACTGGAAACCGCTGCTGCTGTGCTTCCTGATCACCATGGGCGGCACCGTCGCGTTCTACACCTACAGCGTCAACGCGCCGGCGATCGTGAAGACCGCCTATAAGGGCGAAGGTATGACGGGCACGTGGATCAACCTGATCGGCCTGATCTTCCTGATGCTGCTGCAGCCGGTCGGCGGGATGGTCAGCGACAAGGTCGGACGCAAACCGTTGCTGCTGTGGTTCGGATTCGGTGGGCTGGTCTACACCTACATCCTGATCACTTATCTGCCCGAAACACGTTCGCCGCTCACCTCTTTCCTGCTGGTGGCGGTTGGATACGTCATCCTCACCGGCTACACCTCGATCAACGCGCTGGTCAAGTCGGAGCTGTTCCCGGTGCACGTTCGCGCGCTCGGCGTCGGGGTGGGCTACGCGTTGGCGAACTCGATGTTCGGCGGCACGGCGCCGTTGATCTACCAGGCGCTCAAAGAACGCGACCAGGTGCCGCTGTTCATCGGTTACGTCACCGTGTGCATCGCGATCTCGCTCCTCGTATACATCTTCGCGCTGAAGAACAAGTCCGAGACGTTCCTGGACCGCGAGCGGGGACACGCGTTCGTCCGCTGACGTTCAGCCGCCCCTCGACGGAGGTGGCGCCCGCATGGAGGTGGCACTGTCATGACCAGATCCGAAACAATGCGCCGTGCGGCGGTCCTGACCGATTTCGGCGACAGCAGCCGATTCGCGATCGCGCAGCTGCCGATGCCGACTGTGCGGCGGCCCGATGAAGTGCTGGTCGAAGTCGCCGCGACCAGTGTAAATCCGATCGAGTGGAAGATGCGCGAGGGTCTGGGCTTGCCGAAGTCGTTGTGGCGCCGACTCATTGGCTCGCCGATGATCCTCGGGCAGGACTTTGCCGGGGTTGTCCTTGAAGCCGGTCCGGAGGCCGACGGCTTCCGGCCGGGCGATGCCGTGATGGGCGTCAAACCGATAGCGGGAAGCTACACAACGCATCTCACGATCAGGACGAGTGGGCGCCGTGCGGCGATCGTTCACATACCCCGTGGTGTGGCCCACGACGACGCGGCGCTCGTTCCGTTCGCTGGGCTCGTCGCGTATGCGGGTCTGGTCACTTACGGCGGTCTACGTCCCGGGGCAAGCGGCAGTCGCGTGCTGGTCGTCGGCGCCTCCGGTGGCGTTGGGCACTTGGCCGTGCAGATCGCGGTCAAGGGGCTGGATGCCGAGGTCGTGGGAGTATCGAGCTCACGCAACGAAGCCTTCGTCACCGGACTCGGCGCGCAGACCGTCGTGCCATATGATCGCATCGCCAAGTCCGAGTACCCCCAACGTTTTTCGGACTGGGCGCACAGTTTCGACCTCATCCTCGACTGCGTCGGCGACGACAGCTACTACACCGAGCTTGCCCCGTGGGCACTCGAGGCATCGGGGCGGTATGTGACCGTGGCGTTGCCGTCGCTCCAGCCGGGGCGGCCGGGCGAGGACGTCGGGCTGCGAGAGGGGGCGGTCTTGATAACGCGGTTGGCACGCCGTTATGCGACGAACCGGTATCGCCTGGTGCCCGGACTCTTCGGCTTGCCCGCTCGAGAGGGGCTGCCGAAGTTGGCGCGCTGGATGGCGGAAGGTCAGCTGGTACCCCGAACCGCGTCTGCCTATCACTTGGACGACATCGCTGCCGCGCATCACGAAAGCGAGGCCGGCCGCACAGTCGGGAAGATCGCTGTCCACGTCTCCGACGCGGGCCGGGCATCATCGGCTAGCTGAAGCCGATCAGTACGAACCCAAACCGCCCACGAGTACTGCTAGACACGAAACACGCGATGTCGCAGTGTAGTTGACTGATTTGCGGAGTGTTCAGTTTGTGCTTGGTGGTGGCTGGGGTTCGTAGGGGTCGTACCATTTCCATTGGGCGCGTTCGCCGCGGGGTCCGGGGCAGGGTGGGACCGTTGGTGGTGATCCGGTGGGTGGGTGTGCGAGTGATCCGGGGTCCAGGGGTTCGCCGTCGCTGCCGGTGACGCGGAGTCGGTCGGCGGGGCCGGTGATGATGATCTGACCGCGGTGGTGCATGCGGTGGTGGTAGGGGCACACCAGCACCAGGTTGTGCAGTTCGGTGGGTCCGCCGTCTTCCCAGTGCACGATGTGGTGGGCGTGCAGCCCGCGGGTGGCCCAGCAGCCGGGTACTTGGCAGGTGCGGTCGCGGTGTTCGAGTGCTCGGCGTAGTCGGCGGCTGATCACCCGTGTCGAGCGTCCGGATCCGATGACTTGGCCGTGACGTTGGAGCCATACTTGGCAGGTGGTGTCGCACAACAGCATGCGCCGATCGGCTTCGGATAACACCGGTCCCAGGTGCGGCCAGGCTGCAGGTTTGTCCAGGTCCAGGTGCACGATGACGGTGGTGTGTTGATCGTGGGGGCGTCGAGCCGCCTCGGCGTCCCAGCTGGTGTGCACGAGGCGCATGAACGCATCGGCAAGGGTGGGAAACGGCGGGCGGCACCGCAAATCGCCGAGCTGTCGGCGTTCGTGGGTATTAGCGCCGGTGTCGGGGCCGTGGTCGGCGGTGTGCTCGCCGATCAGCGCGTCGCGGTGTGATTGCAGGGCGGCGTCGAATTTGGCGGCCTCGAGGTGAGGCAGGGTGATGCGGTAGGTGGTGGCTTGCTCGCCGACGGTTTTGCTGATGCCGCGCGGGGGGTCGCGGTGGTCGGGTTGGGGGCGCGGTTCGAGTTTGATAGCGAACCGTAGTTGGTTGACCGTGGCCACCGTGGCCATCTCGGCGTAGTGCTCATCAGAGCCCTCCCCGGCGTACTGGGCGATGACCCCGACCTGATCCAGCGACAGGCGGCCCTGGCGCATTTCGGTGGTGCAGCGCGGGAACTCGTCGAAGCGCTGCGCCACGGCGGCCACGTTTTTGGCGGTGGCATCTGCCATGCCCAGTTTCCAGGCCACCAGCGCTTTGACCGAGCGCACACCTTCGGCGTGTGCCCACAGCCCGTCGCGGTCGATCTCGGCAACGAGCTCCACGATGCGCCCGTCGATGGCGTTGCGCTGTCCCGACAACTCGGCCAACTGCCCCAACAGGCCCACAAAACGCTCGTGAGGGCCCACATCCACCTGGACATCCGAAGCAGAAACCGACATGACCACATCATCACAGAAGGGTCCGACAATTCGGCGCGTCAATCCTCCAGCGCCCGGCCCACGATCAACGGATCAGGCTCACCGACCACTTCCTCATCCTTGTCGTCATAATCGAAGCGCGACAACAGGTATCGCATCGCATTGATCCGACCCCGCTTCTTGTCGTTACTCTTCACCACGATCCAGGGTGCATAGTCGGTGTCGGTCGCGACGAACATCTCTTCCTTAGCCCTGGTGTACTCCTCCCAGCGGTTAACCGCTTCCATGTCCATCGACGAGAACTTCCACTGCCGCAGCGGATCGACCAACCGGATCGCGAACCGCGTCCGCTGCTCGGCCGGCGACACCGAGAACCAGAACTTGGTGAGATGGAGCCCCGAGTTCACCAGCATCTCCTCGAACGCCGGTGCCTGCCGCATGAACTCGGCATGCTGTTTGGGCGTGCAGAAGCCCATCACCCTCTCCACGCCGGCGCGGTTGTACCAGGAGCGGTCGAACAGCACCATCTCCCCGCCGGTCGGCAGATGCCTGACGTAACGCTGGAAGTACCACTGCGACTTCTCTTCCTCCGTCGGCTTCTCCAGCGCGACCACCCGTGCGCCGCGTGGGTTGAGGTGCTCCATGAACCGTTGGATCGAGCCGCCCTTACCCGCCGCGTCCCGGCCCTCGAACACGATGACGTGGCGCGCGCCGGTGCGCTTGCTCCAGTTCTGCAGCTTCAGCAGCTCGATCTGCAGGCGCCGTTTGGTCCGCTCGTATTCATCGCGACTCATCCGCTCGTCGTACGGATACCGTTCGCGCCACGTCTCGACCGGCTTGCCGTCGCGGTCGAGCAGGACCGGATCGTCTTCGTCCTCGTCGTTGACGGTGTATCCGTGGTCGTCGGTCGACAGCGCGTCGAGGTCGATCTCCGAGTCTGCAGTCGTCATGTCCCGCTCCTAACGACGTTCGCCTACCCGCAGGGCAGCGCCGTCAATCGCGCTAATCTCTGCGGGTGCGGCTTCTCCGCGCCGTCGCCGGCGCCCCGTTCAGTTTCGCGTGGCTGCTCGTCTTGCTCGTCACGACGCGTGTGCAGCGCTCGGCCGGACATCGGGGCTCGCGACGGATCCAGCGCAGGAACTCCACGAACCTGCGCCGGCTGCGCAGCGAACCCCATCGGGTGCTCACCACCAGCTTGTTCTGGCTCGACGACCACAGGTGGTGGCCCTACGCCCCGGTGTTCGTCGGTGTCGTCGCGCCGGCGGAGCGCCGATTGGGTTGGTGGCGTTGGCTTCTCGTCGGCATCTGCGCCCACGTCGTCGCCACCTACGTCGGCCAGAGCTATCTGCGGTTCCTCATCCGCAAGGGGCGCGCGCCGCAGCGGCTCGAGAACGCCCGCGACGTCGGGGTGAGCTACTTCGTCCTCGGGGTGGCCGGTGCCCTGTCGGGTTACACCCGCAGGCCGTGGCGCTCCGGTGCCCAGACTGTGGCCGCGCTGGCGCTGGCCGGTAACGCCGCCGCCCGGCCCACGTTCACCGAAGTCGGCCACCTGACCGCGTTCCTCGTCGGCCTCGTGGCAGTGCCGCTGGCACCGGATCGCGACGGCCAGCCGTACCCGGGCATACCCCGACGAGCACCCGAAACCCGATAACAGCTCGGGTGCGTTACAGGTTCACTCCGGTATTCGGCGGCGGCGGGTACTGCCCGTAAATGCCCTCCGGATCTCCTTCGGCGTACAGCCTGGCCTGGTGATCGGCACGGGCGGCCAGGACATCACGGCGATACTGCTCGCGAAGCTCATGAGCCTTCAACTCGGCGGCGGTCTTCTGTTTCCAGAAGAAGAACCCGCCCGCGCCGACTAGCAGAACCAACACAACGAGCAACCACGGATGCTGGGCGACGTTGCCGAGCACGATGAGCCCGAGAACCACGCCCGCGACGATGAGTGGAGTCCGGGATCTCTTGCTCACGGTCACACCACCGGGACCACCACCCACCGCGACCGACGTGCCCGACGACCCACTGAAGACGGCGCACAGAATCCAGATCGGAACCCACAGCCCGCAGGAAAGAATCGTCAGTATGAGATGAAGCGCGTGGTTTGCTCCTCCGCCAGATGACACCGCCACGGCAACAGCGGATGGTGCCGCGACGCTCGGTGGTGGCGTCGGCACGAAGTGCTGCGTCCACCGCTGACCGTCGTAATAGCGCTGCCCCGGCTGGCCGCTGGGATCAGGAAACCAGCCGGCGTTCACTGCCCACACCATTCTTCTCGGGACACAGTGCCCCCCTTCGTCGTCGACGGTCATCGATCTGCCAACCGATCCGACGCCCGCAATTCCACGAGCAGTGTCTGAAGTGCCCGCGACGGCACTGGAACTTCTCGCGTAGTCGATATGCACGACGCCGGATCGGCCGGCCCGGTTCAGAAGTTACGGAACGTCGGTGACCCTGGAATCAGGGATTTCCCTATGATCAGTTTGCTGGCTGATCGCGCGACGGCTTTTCCGCACTTGCCCGGCCGATCAAGGCGACGGGGCGTATGACACCCCGCTGACCTCAGCGCATCGACGCGAAGGTTTCACAACCTCCACCTCGGGAACGATGGGGCCATGGATTGGGAATGTGCCGTTGTCGGGGGCGGGGCCGCGGGGCTGAGCGCCGCCCTCGTCTTGGGGCGGGCGAGGCGACGCACGGTCGTCATCGACGCCGACGAGCAGAGCAACCGGGCCTCGAATGTCATCGGCGGTCTGCTCGGCTACGACCAGCGTCCCCCCGCCGAGCTGTACGCACAAGGACGCCGCGAGCTGACGGCCTACCCCAGCGTCGAGTACCGGCACGGCCAGATCGTCAGCGGCCGCCCGGTCGACAACGGCTTCGTCCTCGAACCCGACGATGGCGATCCCATTCTCGCCAAGAGGGTCCTGCTCGCGACCGGCATGCAGTACTGCCCGCCGGACCTGCCGGGACTCGCCGAGCTGTGGGGCACCTCGGTTTTTCAGTGCCCGTTCTGCCACGGCTGGGAGATGCGCGACAAGCGGCTCGCCACCATGGCCGCCGGCGAAGAGGCGATGCACTCCGCGCTGATGCTTCGCGGCTGGAGCGACGACGTCGTCCTGCTGACCGATGGACGCACCGACCTGTCGCCCGCCGACAAGAAGGTGCTGCAAACCGCCGACGTCACCATCGAAGACCGTCGCGTCGTCGAATTGCTCAGCGAGGACGGCAAACTGAGCGCGATCGCGTTCGCCGACGGCGACCGGCTGCCCCGCGACGGCCTGCTCGTCGAGGCGCCCCTCAAGCAACGCTCACCGCTCGCCGACCAGCTGGGGGCCGCGTGCACTCCCGGCCCCCTGGCCGCGGACACCATCAGCATCGACCCGATTCACCGCACCGAGGCCAGCGGTGTGTTCGCCGCCGGCGACCTCTGCAGCGAACAGCCCTATGTCGCAGGCGCGATCGCCGCGGGATCGAAGGCGGCGATGATCATCGTGCAGAGCCTGCTGGCCGACGAGTTCAGCCTGCCGTACCCGCCGATCTAGCTGTACTGACCTGAGAGGTTAGGTACACGACTGGCTGGTGGCTGACCGCCGAGTGCTGTGTGGCCGCGGTGGT
>NZ_LQIW01000022.1 GCF_001500025.1 Mycobacterium sp. IS-1590
CGGGGGCGGGGCCTCGCCGTCGGAGGTGGAGTCGGCGGCCTGCTCATCCTGGTGGTGGCGCTGTTCCTCGGCGTCGACCCTGGCACGGTGATGCCCCAGCAGGGCCAGTACGACAGCCAGGGTGTGCAGGCGCCCGGTTTCGACTTCAGCCAGTGCAAGACCGGTGCCGACGCCAATGCGATCCCCCAGTGCCGCGTACTCGCCACCGGCAACTCACTCGACGCGATCTGGCCACAACTGATGCCCGACTACACCCGACCGGGCGTTCATCTGTTCACCGGGAGCGTCAACACGGCGTGCGGGCAGGCCACCAGCGACGTCGGACCGTTCTACTGCCCTGCGGATCAGACCGCCTACTTCGACGTCGGTTTCTTCGACGTGCTGCGTGACCAATTCGGTTCCAGCGGCGGTCCGTTGGCGCAGGAGTACGTGGTTGCCCACGAATACGGTCACCACGTACAGAACCTCACCGGCGCCCTTCGGCAGTCGCAGGGTCCCGGCGCCGCGGGCCCCACCGGCGGCGGTGTTCGCACCGAACTGCAGGCCGACTGTTACGCCGGGGTGTGGGCGCACTACGCCGCCATCACCAAGCAGGAAGGCACCGACGTCACGTTCCTGGAGCCGTTGACCGACAAGGACATCGCCGATGCGCTGTCGGCTGCGGCCGCGGTGGGCGATGACCGCATCCAGAAGCAGACCACGGGCCGCGTCAACCCGGAGGCGTGGACGCACGGATCGGCCGCGCAGAGGCAGAAGTGGTTCACCGAGGGCTACCGCACAGGTGATCCGAAGGCCTGCGACACGTTCGCCACGAACGACCTTGGGTAGGTCGCCCACGGCCGTCGATGCCGTCGCCGAACGCTACCTGGACACCCTTGCCGCACTCGACCCTTGCGCGGCAACGAAAATGGGCATCACCGGCCACGACCGCAACTATGACGAGGACATCACCGACTACTCCCCCGACGGCGTCGCCGCGCGTGCCGATGCTGCCCGCGCCGCGTTGCGCGAACTGGACGCGGTCACCGCCGAGGACGCCGTCGACGAGGTGACGATCGCGGCGATGCGCGAGCGCCTCGGGATCGTCGTCGGACTCAACGAGGCCGGCCTCGATCTGGGCGAACTCAACGTCATCGCCTCACCGCTGCAGAGCATGCGCGCCGTGTTCGACCTCATGCCCACCGACACCGCCGACGACTGGGCGGTGATCGCGCGCCGGTTGTCGCGGGTGCCCGACCGTGTCGCCGGATATACCGAGGCGCTGCGCGCCGCGGTGACCGACGGCCACCCTCCCGCTGTGCGCCAGGTCGCGCGCGGCATCGAACAGTCCGCAAGCATCCAGTACCTGTTGGTGGACATGGTCGCGTCCGCGGTCCCCGAAAACCCGACACTGCACGATGATCTGCAAGAGAAGGCGGCGAACGCCGCGAACGCCTACCGCGAACTCGGCAGGATCCTCGGAGACGAGATCGCACCGCATGCGCGGGCCGAGGATGCGGTCGGCCGGGACGTCTACCGGCTGTGCTCGCAGTCGTTCCTCGGCGCCGAAGTCGATTTCGACGAAACCTACGAGTGGGGCCTGGATCGGCTGAACGGCATTGTCGCCGAGCAGGAAAAGCTTGCCCAGCAGTTGTATCCCGGAACGTCGATCGCGGACGCTCTGCGGCGCCTGGACGGCGAGGAGCGTTACCTCATCCACGGCGTCGACGCGCTGCAGGCCTGGATGCAAGACCTCTCCGACCGCGCTGTCGAGGCGCTCGCCGACACGCATTTCGACATCGCCGAACCACTGCGCCGGCTCGAGTGCCGGATCGCGCCGACGCACACCGGCGGCATCTACTACACCGGTCCCTCGGAGGACTTCAGCAGACCGGGCCGGATGTGGTGGTCGGTTCCCTACGGCGTCGACACCTTCCACACGTGGCAGGAGACGACGACGGTGTTCCACGAGGGGGTACCGGGCCACCACCTGCAGATCGGGCGCGCGGTCGTGCGCGCCGATGAGCTCAACCGGTGGCGGCGGCTGGGCTGCTTCGTATCGGGCCACGGTGAGGGCTGGGCGCTGTACGCCGAACGGCTGATGGCCGAACTCGGTTGGCTCGACGATCCCGGCGACCACATCGGAATGCTGGACGCGCAACGCTTTCGGGCCGCGCGAGTCGTCATCGACATCGGTGTGCACTGCGGTATGACCGCACCCGACGGCACCGTGTGGGATGCCGAGAAGGCATGGCATTTCCTGGTGTCCCACAGCGCGATGAACGAGGAGCACCTGCAGTTCGAACTCGACCGCTACCTCGGTTGGCCGGGACAGGCGCCGTCGTATGCGATCGGCCAGCGAATCTGGGAGCGGCTGCGTGACGAGACGCTGGGCCGCGGTCTGTCGCTCAAGGAGTTCCACGACCGCGCCCTGGATCTCGGCGGATTACCGCTCGATGTGCTCCGGTACGCGTTGATGCGCGATTTCGCCTCCGGCTGAGCCTCTTTCGCCGCCCGGTCGTACGCCCTAGCGTGGACGCGTGGAGTCTGTGACCGTCACACCGAACCTCACCATGCTCGTCGTCAACGGCTGGCAGGTCTACGCCTGGCGCGACGGCGACTCGGTCACCCTGATCGACACCGGGGCGCCGGGATCCGGCGCGGCCATCGTCGAGGCGGTACCCGGAATCGATCGGATAGTCCTGACGCACGGGCATGTCGACCACATCGGCTCGGCGGCCGAACTTCACCGATCGACCGGGGCTCCCGTCGTCGCCGGCGCCGGTGACGCCGCGGCGATTCGGGGCGGTTCCCCGCTGCCCCCACCGGTGTTCGAGGACTGGGAGGTGCCGATCCACGCGCGCGTCGCCGCGGGCCTGCCCGACGCGGCCGACCCCGTGCCCGTCGACCGGGAGCTGCGCGACGGCGACATCCTCGACTTCGGCGGCGGCGCGCAGGTGCTGTCGATACCCGGCCACACCGAGGGCAGCATCGCGATTCATCTTCCGCAGCACGGCGTGCTGCTCACCGGGGACACCATCGCCAACGTCGGCACGCTCATGCTCGGCACCTTCAATCAGGACCGTGCGCGCACGGTGGCGTCATTCCGCCGCCTCGCCGCCCTCGACACCGACACGGCGTGTTTCGGACACGGCGAGCCGATCGTCTCCGGTGCCGGCGCCCGGCTTCGCGAGGTCGCGGCCACGCTGAGGTGACCGGCCCCATCCGAATCGCCCGGCGAGTACCGTCACCCGTGGTTAAGGAGACATTCATGCGCATCGCAATCGCAGGAGCGACGGGAAACATCGGCGCCCGCACCGCCGCAGCGCTGGAGCGCGGCGGCCACGACGTCGTCCGCATCAGCCGCTCACTCGGGGTCGACCTGATGTCCGGTGAGGGCCTGGACGCGGCGCTGACCGGCGTGCACGCCGTCGTCGACACGATCAGCGCACCACCGGTCGATCGGGACGGCACCATCGAGTACTTCGGCACCAGCACCCGCAACCTGCTCGCCGCCGAGCAGCGCGCCGGTGTCGGTCACCATGTGCTGTTGTCGATCGTCGGCATCCACGACATCGAGGGCAACCCGCACTACGCGGGCAAGCGGGAACAGGAGCGACTCGTCGCCGACGGTCCGGTGCCGTGGACGATCGTGCCCGCCACCCAATTTCACGACTTCGCGGCCATGGTCGCCGGCTGGTTCGAGCAAGACGGCGTGTCCACCATCGCCCCGCTTCTCGTGCAGCCCATCGCACCCGACGACATCGCCGAGGTGCTCGCCGAGGTCGCCGTCGGCCCACCGCAGGGCCGGTATGTCGATGTCGCGGGGCCCGAGACCCAGGACCTCGTGGACATGGCGCGCCGGACGCTGGCCGCCAGGGGCCGCCAGGTGAAGCTGGTGCCGACCTGGTCGGGCATGTTCGGGCTGTCGATGGCCGGAAATGTGTTGCTGCCGGGTGAGAATGCGCGTATCGCCCCCACGACATTCGACGACTGGCTCGCCTCAGGCGCCACCTAGATCAGGAGAACTGGATGACCAACGACACCCCGCTCGCCGGAAAAGTGGCCTATGTGACGGGCGCCGCCCGCGGACAGGGCCGCCAGCATTGCGTGCGGCTGGCCCGCGCCGGCGCCGACATCGTCGCGATCGACGCGTGCGGTCCGGTCGCCGAGCACAACGGCTATCCGCCCGCGCTCCCAGAGGACCTCGCCGAAACCGTCAGCCTCGTCGAAGGTGAGGGCCGCAAAATCGTCGCCGACCGGGTCGACGTCCGCGACCTCACCGCACAGCAGCGGGTGGTCTCCGACGCGATCGAACAGTTCGGCCGCCTCGACATCGTCGTCGCCAACGCCGGGGTGATGAACTGGGGTCGGCTGTGGGAGATTTCGGCGCAACAGTGGCAGGAAGTCCTCGACGTCAACCTCACCGGTGTCTGGAACACGATCAAGGCCGCGGTGCCGCCGATGATCGAGGCGGGCAACGGCGGGTCGATCATCACGATCAGTTCGGCAGCCGGCATCAAGGCCGTCCCCGGCTGCGGTCACTACTGCGCCAGCAAGTTCGGCGTCGTCGGGCTCACCAACTCGTTGGCGGTCGAACTCGGCGAGTTCGGCATCCGGGTCAACTCGGTGCATCCGTACGGCACCGACACCCCGATGGGCAACGACACGTCGATGTGGCAGGTCTTCGCCGATCACCAGACCTACATACACAGCTTCTCCCCCGGTGCGCTGCCCACGGAGTCGCTGGCGGACCCGGACCTGATCTCCGACATCGTGGTCTGGTTGGCCAGTGACGCCTCGTCACTGCTGACCGCGGCCCAAATCCCCGCCGACAAGGGCTATCTCAAGATCTGAGCTTGCCGCGCGTCTGAACTTGTGTGCCACATTCCGGCGAATAACCGTGCAGAGGTTCAGTTTCGGCGCCCTGGGCACCGCCCCCGTTACAGCCGCGACTGCTCCTTGATCGCCGTGTCGCTGGTGCGCAGCGGCCGGATCAGCGCGTCCTGCGTGAAGGATGCGATGAGCTCACCGGCCTCGGTGTGCACCGTGCCGCGCACATACGACATGCCGGCGCCCACCTGGGTGCTCTCGTGGCTGTAGAGCAACCACCCGTCGAACCGGAACGGCTCGTGGAAGCTGACCGACACCGTCATCGGCGCGGTCGAGACGGTGACGTGGGACTGCGCGGTGCCGATACCCTCGTGCGCGCGCATCGTCGTCGAAATACCAAGGTGCCCGGTCAGATACGCGATGAGAGCCTTTGCGAGCTCGTCGCGGTCGGGGGTCTTGTCGTAACGCACCCAAGCGTACAGTTCCGGCGGGCCCACCTCGTCGGGGCTGTTGACGTCGACGACATCGACCAGCCGGATCTCACGACCGGCCATCGCCATCCGCGCGTCGTTCGCCTCGGCAGCTGATTTCACGTCGGGCCGCGGCAGCGCGTGGCGGATGACGTCATCGGTCGGGACGTCGGTCAGCACGGTGACGGTGATGCAGCGCTTGCCGTTCTGCTTGGCCGCGACGACCGCGGTTGCCGTGGAACGGCCTTCGTTGACGACGTCGATCTCCAACTCGACCGGCCCGGCCGCGACCATGACCGCCCGCGAGAACACCGCATGCGCCGATCGCACCGACTTGCCCTCGAAGCGCTTGGCCACCGCCACGATCGCCTGGGCGAGCACCTGGGTGCCCTCGACCACCTGCCGGTCCTCCTCGCCGGCGGGCCCGGTCTCGGCGATGAATCGGTTGTCGCCGTCCGAGCGGACGTCGAACAGGTCGAGCAGGGTGTCGACGGTCCACTGTTGCTGCGCTGAGTCTGTCGTCATGACAAGGAACAGTAACCGAGCTTCTGCGAAAGCGGTAACGTCGTTACCAGTCGATTTCGAGCCGGAAGGTGACGACCATGGCCAAGCCGAGCGGGCGCCCCGCCGCGGGCGCCACCCGCACGGCCGAGGCCGATCCTCGGCCCAAGCGCTTCATGAAGTCGGCATTGGCGATCCTCGGCGAGACCGGGCGCACCGACTTCACCGTGCTCGAGGTGGTCGAGCGGTCGAAGACCTCGCTGCGGTCCTTCTACCAACACTTCTCGACCAAGGACGAACTGCTCCTCGCGCTGGTCGACAAGATCATGTCCGAGTCGACGCGCCGCTGGCGCCAGGACACCGCCGGGCTGCCGGCCGCCGCGGCCCTTCGCGTCCTCATCGACCGGATCTGTACCCCGCCCGAGACCACCACGCAGGACAAAGTCAACCGGGGCTTGACCAACTACAACGACCGCCTCGCCGAGACGCTGCCGCGGGAGTACGCCCGGGTGCTCTCGCCGGTTTACGAGCTGATCACAGACATCATCAACCGCGGCATCGCCGAGGGTGTCTTCCGGTCTGACCTCAACGTCGACGCGCGGGCCGCGCTGATCATGCAGTCCGCGCTGGGCGCGATCCGGTTACAGGTGCTCGGCGCGGAACTCAGCGGGGCACCGGTCGGCGCCGACGACATCTACGACTTCTGCCTCAGCGGGCTCACCGGACGCGACACGAACGCTTGACCTGCGCCGCACAAGCCGAGAACCAGCCTCTCCGGTACGGCTGTTTATGCTGGTCCGAAAGTGGTAATGTCATTACCACCCACAGCCAATCAGACTTTCAGGAGGCGAACATGACACGCCAGCTTCCGTATCCCGTCTTCGACGCGGACAACCACTTCTACGAGCCCAAAGAGGCGCTGACCAAGTTCCTCCCGGACCACCGCAAACACGTCATCGACTACATCGAGGTCCGCGGCCGGACCAAGATCATGGTGCGCAACCAGGTCAGCGACTACATCCCGAACCCGACGTTCGAGGTCGTCGCGCGCCCGGGCGCCCAGGAGGAGTACTTCAAGCACGGCAGCGGCGGCAAGAGCTTCCGCGAGGTGATGGGTAAGCCGATGAAGGCGATCCCGGCGTTCCGCGAACCCGCCGCGCGACTCGAGGTCATGGACGGCCTCGGCCTGGACTACTCGCTGATGTTCCCCACCCTGGCCAGCCTGGTCGAGGAACGGATGAAGGACGATCCGGAGCTGATCCTCGACGTGATCCATGCGCTCAACGAGTGGATGTATGAGACCTGGCAGTTCAACTACGAGGATCGGATCTTCTCCACGCCGGTGATCAACCTCGGCATCGTCGACCGCGCCCTCGAGGAACTCGAGTGGTGCCTGGAGCGCGGCGCCAAGACGGTCCTGGTCCGGCCGGCGCCGGTGCCCGGGCTCAAGGGCACGCGCTCGTTCGGGCTGCCCGAGTTCGACCCGTTCTGGGACGCGTGCGTCAAGGCCGGTATCCCCGTGTCGATGCACGCCTCAGACTCCGGCTACGCCGAGTACCTCAACGACTGGGAACCCGCCGACGAGTACCTGCCGTTCAAGCCGACGGCGTTTCGGATGGTGTCGATGGGCAAGCGGCCCATCGAGGATTCGATGGCGGCGCTGGTGTGCCACGGCGCGCTCACCCGCAACCCCGATCTGCGGATCTTGTCGATCGAGAACGGCGCCGACTGGGTGCCGTACCTGTTCAAGCAGTTCGAGGGCGTCTACAAGAAGATGCCGCAGGAGTTCCCCGAGAATCCGATCGAGGCGTTCAAGCGCGGCGTGTACGTCGCGCCGTTCTGGGAGGACGACTTCGCCAAGATGGCCGATCTCATCGGTGTCGACCGGGTGATCTTCGGTTCGGACTGGCCGCACCCGGAGGGGCTGGCCGAGCCGACGCATCTGATCGACGACCTGCAGGGCCTCGACGAGGAGGGCCAGCGCAAGGTCATGGGCGGCAACATGATCGAGTTGTTCAAGGTTCCCAACGAGATCGTCCACAACCCCGACGTGCCCGCGCTCGTCATCCCCGCCTGAGTTCAGGCACCGTCGCGAACGTGCGTGTCATTTCATCGACACGCACGTTCGCACGATTACGAAAGAGAGCCCGTGACCGACAGCGCGAACAACGGCACGAACCCTGAGGTACTGCTCTTCGCCTCGACGACACAGTCGTTCCTCGAGAAGGAAGTGCCGCTGAGCCGGATACGGCAGATGCACGACGCCGGAACCTCGTTCGACGCCGACTGGTGGCGTCGAGCCGTTGAGCTCGGCTGGACCAGCCTGCTGGTCCCCGAGGAACTCGGCGGCGGCAGCGTATCCGGTAGCGGTGTCACGGATCTGGCGCTGGTCGCCGAGATCGCCGGCAAGACCGTCGCTCCCGGGCCACTGCACCCGGTGAGCACCGTGCTCGCCGGGCTGGTCGAGGCGCCCGCCGGCCACGAGGAATCCATCGCGGCGCTGGTCGCCGGCGACGCGGTGGCCAGCTGGGCGGTGTACGAGCCCGGACGGTCGTGGTCTCCCCTGACGCCGACGGTCACCGCCACCGCGACCGACGGCGGGTTCCGCATCGACGGGGTCAAGGACCGAGTCGAGGCCGGCGCGGACAGCGGATTGTTCTTGGTGACAGCACAATCCGACGACGGTCTCCGGCAGTTCCTGGTGCCCGCCGACGCACCGGGTGTGCGGGTGGAGCCGCAGCGCTCGATCGACATGGTCAAAAGTTACGCGCGCGTGCACTTCGACGGGGTCGAGGTCGAGGCGGGCGCGGCGGTCGGCACGGCCGAACAGACACCGGCCCTGATCGAGCGCCAATCCCAGATCGCCACAGTGCTGCAGTGTGCCGAAGTGGTCGGAATCCTCGATACGGTGCTGGCCTTCACCATTCAGTGGGGCTTCGACCGGCATTCGTTCGGTCGCCCCCTGGGTTCGTACCAGGCCCTCAAGCACAAGTACGCCGACCTGAAGATCTGGTTCGAAGGATGCCGGGCCACGACCAACGCCGCGGTGGCCGAGGTGGCGGCGCGGACCGCCGGTGCGGCGATGGCCGTCAGCGTCGCGAAATCCTATGTGGGTGAATACTCGCCGGGCATGTTGCAGCTGTGTGTGCAGCTGCACGGAGGGATCGGGGTGACGTGGGAGCACGACCTGCACCTGTTCCTGCGACGAACCACGTTGAACCGCTCGATGTTCGGCACCCCCGAAGACCACAACCTGCGGGTTTACGCCCTCACCAAGAACCTGGAGCAAGCGTCATGACCGACACGACATCGGCCCCGGCCGCGCCGGCCACCGCAGAATCGGTCGAGGAGTTCGCGGCCCGGGCTGAGGCGTGGCTGGCGGACAACATGCCGCCGATCGACCCGAACAACCCACCCGAACACGACCGCGGTGAAGAGGAGCCGTGGCTGCGCGCGCGGGAACTCCAAAAGCGGTTGTGGGAGGGCGGATTCGCCGGTATCTGTTTTCCTCGAGAGTACGGCGGGCTCGGCCTGCCGATCGCCTACCAGAAGGCGTTCGACAACGCGTCCCGTTGCTACGAGCTGCCGATCATCCTCAACACCCCGACGTTCACCATCTGCGCGGCCACCATCCTCGACACCGGCAGCGAGGAGCAGAAGCGCCGGCACATCTCCGCGGCCCTGCGCGGCGACGAGGTGCTGGTGCAGCTGCTGTCGGAACCCAGCGGCGGATCCGACCTCGCCGGTGTGATCACCCGCGCCGACCGCAAGGGTGACAAGTGGGTGATCAACGGGGCGAAGACTTGGAGCACAAGCGCTTTCGCCGCCGATTACGGGTTGATGCTCGCGCGCACGAACTGGGATGTGCCCAAGCACGAGGGTCTGACGATGTTCCTGGTGCCCATCAACAGCCCCGGCATCACGCTGCGTCGCATCAAGCAGGTCAACGGATCCGTCGAGTTCTGCGAGGAGTTCTTCGACAACCTCGAACTCGGCGACGACGCGGTCGTCGGTGAGGTCAACGGCGGCTGGCACGTCGCCTCACGGCAGCTGTATCACGAGCGGCGCGCCGTCGGTGGCGGATCGGAGTTCGCCAGCGGGATCGGCGCCGAGGGCAAATCCGATGTCCCGATCAATTACGTTGAGCTGCTGGAGAAGGCCGGTCAAGCCGGCAATGTCCGGCTGCAGGAGATGGCCGGGCGCGCGTTGGTGCACCGGACGGTGCGCGAACAGCTGATCGACCACGTCTACCACGGTGTGCTCGACGGCTCGCTACCGCCGGCCGCCGGGTCGATCATTCGCATCGCGCACGCCGACGTCCATCACGTCGAGTTCGACACGGCGCTGGCGATCACCGGGAGCGCCGGCGTGGTCGACGTCGACGGCGTCCTGATCCGCCACGGCGAGCGTTACCTGTCGCGGCAGGCCGCCGCGCTGGGCGGGGGCACCACCGAGATCGCGCGCAACATCATCGGCGAGCGCGTGCTCGGCTTCCCCCGCGAACCCGCCGCCGATCGCGACGTGCCGTTCAAAGAGGTCAAACGCAACCGGGGCTGATGTCCCTCGCCCCCGCCACCTTGTCTGGGCTCAGAACAGGGTGGGCTGCAGGGTCGGGACCGGCGAAGGCGCGGGCGGTGCGTCCGCGGCGCGAAACGACCGGCGGTCGGGCGCCAGGCCGTGTTTGGTGACGAGCGGTGCCGCCCTGTCGTGCAACATCTTTCGATAGTCCGACGGCAGGTATGCGCCGCGGCGGTACAACTCGCGGTACTTCGGGACCAGTTCGGGATGGGAGCCGGCCAGCCAGTTCATGAACCAGCCGCGCGTGGAACCGCGCAGGTGCAGCCCGAACACGGTGACACCGGTGGCGCCGGCCGCCGCGATTTCGGCGAGCAGCCCGTCGAGGTGCTCGGCCGAATCCGTCAGGTGCGGCAACACCGGAGCCACCATCACATGACAGTCCAGCCCGGCGTCTCGGATCGCGGCGATCATCCCGAGCCGCGCTTGCGGCGACGGTGTGCCCGGTTCGACCTCCCGGTGCAGCACGGGGTCTCCGACGGCAAGCGAAACCGCCACGCTGACGTCCACCTGACGGGCGGCCTCGCGGATCAGCGGCAGATCACGTCGCAGCAGGGTGCCCTTGGTGAGGATGGAAAACGGCGTACCGGAATCGGTCAGCGCCGAAATGATCCCCGGCATCAGCGCGTAGCGGCCCTCGGCCCGCTGGTACGGATCGGTGTTGGTGCCCAGCGCCACCGTCTCGCGCTGCCACGACCGCCGCGACAACTCGCGGCGCAGCACGTCGGCGACGTTGGTCTTGACCACGACCTCGCTGTCGAAATCGCTACCCGAGTTCAGATCGAGATACTCGTGCGTGGGCCGCGCGAAGCAGTACCGGCAGGCGTGCGAGCACCCGCGGTAGCCGTTGACGGTGAACCGGAACGGCAGCATCGACGGAGCCGGCACCCTGTTGAGCGCCGATTTGCACAGCACTTCGTGGAAGGTGATGCCCTCGAACTGCGGCGTCCGCACGCTGCGCACGAAACCGATACGCTGCAGTCCGGGCAGCGCACCGTCGTCGACGCCGACACCCTGCCCATCCCATCGCATACACTCGATTCGAACTCACGTTCGATAGGATGTCAAGGTCGACGCGCGCGCGAGCCGGCGGTGAGCTGACAGAGAGGGGCGGTGTGCCGACCGAGGGCTACGACGAACTGGCTGACGACGAACTGGCTGGCGACGAACTGGCTTCCGAGCAGCGCTACGTCGACGGGTTGTACGCGCGACTCGACACCGAACGCGCCCGCGTGCGCAAGCACTACGACGCGGCGCTGCGCGGTGACGGCGGCTCACTGGTCGACCGCGACGCCGAGGTGCGCGCGGTGGCCAAGCGGATGAACCGGCTCAACGTCGCCGACCACGGGCTGTGCTTCGGCCGGCTGGACAGCGTCACGGGCGATCGCCTCTACATCGGTCGCATCGGGTTACTCGACGAGGCCAACGAGTACGAGCCGCTGCTCCTCGACTGGCGGGCACCCGCGGCGCGCCCCTTCTACGTCGCCACCGCGGCCCACCCCGAGGGCATGCGCCGACGCCGCCAGTTCCACTCCATCGGCCGTCGCATCACCGATTTCACCGACGAGACGCTGGGCCGGCCCACCGAAGGCGCGCAGGGTGACGCCGCGCTGCTGGCGGCGGTCAACGCGCCCCGCGGCGAGGGCATGCGCGACATCGTCGCGACCATCCAATCCGAGCAGGACGAGATCATCCGGCTCGAGCACCCGGGCGTCCTGGTGATCGAGGGCGGCCCGGGCACCGGCAAGACCGTCGTCGCATTGCACCGGGTCGCCTACCTGCTCTACACGCAGCGCGAGCGGATGGAACGCCACGGCGTGCTGGTGATCGGCCCGAACACCGCGTTCCTGCGCCACATCGACCGGGTGCTGCCCTCGCTCGGCGAAACCAACGTCGTGTTCATGACGACCGGCGACCTCGTTCCCGGCCTGCGGGTCACCGCCGAGGACTCCCCCGACGCGGCGCGGGCCAAGGGTTCGCTGACGATGCTGGACGTGCTGGCAGCGGCGATCGCCGACCGGCAACGGGTTCCCGAAGAACCGGTGCCGATCAAGCTCGCCGACGTCACCGTGCGGATCGACGCAGAGACGGCCGAGTGGGCCATCCAGGAAGCCCGCGACAGCGGCTTGCCGCACAACGACGCGCGCGCGGTGTTCGTCGACGTCATCACCTGGGTGCTCACCGAGCGTGCGATCGCCCGCATCGGCAAGGGCTGGCTGACGCGCGACGACAAGGCGGCGTGGGAACACCTGCGTGCCGAGCTTCTCGACGAACTCGACGACCATGAAGCGTTCCACACCGTCCTCGACGATCTGTGGCCGCAGCTGACGCCGGAGGCGCTGCTGGCCGGGCTCTACGAGTCTGCCGAACGGCTCAGTGCCGCAGGCGCTGACGAGTCCCTGTTGCGCGCGCACGGCGATGCGTGGACGGTGTCGGACGTGCCGCTGCTCGACGAACTGGTCGACATGCTGGGCGGGATCGAACCCGACGCCGCGGCCGAGACGCAACGCAAGGAGGAGGCCGCCTACGCCGCGGGCGTGCTGGACCTGATGGTGGCCCGCGAGGACCTGATGGACGACGAAGACCATCTGATCGCCGCCGACCTGCTCGACGCCGAGGATCTCGCCGAACGGTTCGTCGAGCGCGACAACCGCGATCTCGCCGAACGTGCTGCCGCAGACCGTGATTGGACGTACCGCCACGTCGTCGTCGACGAGGCGCAGGAACTCTCGGAGATGGACTGGCGTGTGCTGATGCGTCGGTGTCCCAGCAAGTCCTTCACCGTGGTCGGCGACCTCGCGCAACGCCGGTCGGCCGCCGGTGCCACGTCGTGGGGCGCGATGCTCGATCCGTACGTGCCCGGGCGCTGGATATACCGGCCGCTGTCGGTGAACTACCGCACACCCGCCGAGATCATGGACGTCGCCGCGGGCCTGCTCGCCGAGTTCGCCCCCGACGTGCGGCCGCCCGAATCGGTTCGCGCATGCGGTGTTCGGCCATGGGCCCGCCTCGTCGACGACGAGGAGCTGCCCGCCGCGATCGAAGAGTTCCGCCGCGACGAGGACGGCCGCGAGGGAACCAGCGTCGTGATCGGACCCAGGGGAATGGGCGGGACGGTGTCGCCCTCGGAGATCAAGGGATTGGAGTTCGACGCGGTTCTGGTCGTCGAGCCCGGACGGATCCTCGCCGACGGTCCGCGCGGAGCGGCCGACCTCTACGTCGCGCTCACCCGAGCGACACAGCGGCTCGGTGTGCTGCATACCGAGCCGCTGCCACCCACGTTGAAACTGTCTGTACTGGAGACTTTGGAGACCGTGACCGATTGATCGGTCCGGATGCCTACCGCCGCGCCGTCACCACTGGCTCAGCTGGCACTGCACCGTGTAGGTACCGTCCTGCTGCACCGCCACCTGACCGTCGATCGCGATCTCGCAGTGCGGGTTCGGGGACGCTTGCATGGCGTGCACCCCGGTGCTGGCGGTGAGGATCGCCCACTGCGGATCGGCCATCGTCGTCTCGAAGACCCACGGCACGCCCGGCTGCAGGATCACTTCTTCCTTCTTCAGGTACGCATACGCGTCGGCGTTGTAGGCCTCCTTGCTCGGAGGCTGCGCAATCAGATAGTTGAGCTGGAAGTCGGCAGGAGCCGTTGACGTCAGCGTGTAGCGGACCACCTGGCCTTCCGACTGGGCATTCGCCGTCGCATGGCTGACCGAGACTGACGCCGCCGCCACCATGAGTGCCGCCCCGACCTTGGTTCTAGCTGTTCGCATGTTCGTCACATCGCCGGACGGTACCAAACCGTTACACCCCCGGCACCGCCGCTGCCGAGGGCCGTGCGTGCGCCACTGAACGGCAAACGACCTGCGGGGAAGTCACAGGTTAATTTGTTCGTCACACGCAGACATTTCCCAGAAACACCGCCGCTCTAACGTCCCGATTCGACAACCACGCGACGTCGGGATCTTCGCGCCCGACTCGACGCTCATCGCCCGATGTGCGCTGCGGATATATAGGGAAAGGCTGTTCATGCGACTACCACGACGGTCCTCCGTGAGACGTTCAGCCCTCGTTGCCGGCGGATTCCTCGCTGCGACAAGCCTGGTGCTGGCCGGCTGCGGAAGCAAGGCGACCGAGTCGGACTCGGCAAACGCCCAATCGTGTGTCGACACCTCGGGCCCGACGATCAAAGTGGGTGCGCTGAACTCGTTGTCGGGCACCATGGCCATCTCGGAAGTGACCGTCCGCAATGCCATCGACCTCGCGGTCGAGCAGATCAACGGCTCCGGCGGTGTGATGGGCAAGCAGATCCAACTCGTCGGCGAGGACGGCGCGTCCGAACCGACGGTGTTCGCGGAGAAGGCCGAGAAGCTGATCAGCAGCGACTGCGTGGCGGCGGTGTTCGGCGGGTGGACCTCGTCGTCGCGCAAGGCCATGCTGCCGGTCTTCGAGAGCGCGAACTCGCTGCTGTACTACCCCGTCCAGTACGAGGGTCTGGAGTCGAGCAAGAACATCTTCTACACCGGCGCCACCACCAACCAGCAGATCGTCCCGGCCTTGGATTACCTCAAGGAGAAGGGCGTCAAGTCGCTGTATCTGGTCGGCAGCGACTACGTGTTCCCGCAGACCGCCAACCGGATCATCAAGGCCTACGCGGGTGCCAACGGCATGGAGATCAAGGGTGAGGACTACACGCCGCTGGGTTCGACGGACTTCTCGACCATCGTCAACAAGGTCCGCACCGCTGACGCCGACGCGGTGTTCAACACCCTCAACGGCGACTCCAACGTGGCGTTCTTCCGCGAGTACAAGAACGTGGGGCTGACTCCGGAGGCGATGCCGGTGGTCTCGGTGTCGATCGCCGAGGAAGAAGTCGGCGGCATCGGCATCGCGAACATCACCGGTCAACTCACCGCCTGGAACTACTACGAAACCGTCGACAACCCGGTCAACAAGGCGTTCGTCAAGGCTTACAAGGACAAGTACGGCGCCAACAAGCCGACGTCGGATCCGATGGAAGCCGCCTACGTCTCGGTGTACCTGTGGAAGAACACGGTCGAGAAGGCGAAGTCGTTCGACGTCAAGGCGATTCAGGACAATGCCGGTGGCGTGACGTTCGACGCGCCGGAGGGTCTGGTCACCATCGACGGCGAGAACCACCACATCACCAAGACCGCACGCATCGGCGAGATTCGGCCCGACGGCCTGATCTACACGATCTGGGAGTCGCCGGGGCCGATCGAACCCGACCCCTACCTCAAGTCGTATCCGTGGGCGGCCGGCCTGTCCAGCTGAGCCACACATGGATGTCCTGATCGGGCAGCTGGCAACGGGATTGAGCCTCGGCTCGATCCTGTTGCTGGCCGCGCTGGGGCTGTCGCTGACGTTCGGCCAGATGGGCGTCATCAACATGGCGCACGGCGAGTTCATCATGGCCGGCTGCTACACCGCCTATGTCGTGCAGCAGATCGTGTCGAGCACCGGTGCGTCGCTGTTGATCTCGCTGGTCGTCGGATTTGCGATCGGCGGCGCGATGGGTGCTCTTCTGGAGACCACGCTCATCCGCCGGATGTACCACCGCCCGCTGGACACGCTGCTGGTCACCTTCGGTGTCGGGTTGATCCTGCAGCAGGTCGCTCGCGACGTCTTCGGCGCTCCTGCAGTCAACGTGGTGGCGCCAGCGTGGCTTTCGGGTGGCGTCGAGCTGTTCGGGGCGGTGGTGCCCAAGACCCGCATCTTCATCCTGGTGCTGGCCGTCGTGTGCGTCGCGGCGCTGGCCACCGCGCTCAAGGTCAGCCCGATGGGACGGCGGATCCGCGCCGTCGTGCAGAACCGCGACCTCGCCGAAACCAGCGGGATCTCATCCCGCAAGACCGACATCACAACGTTTTTCATCGGTTCGGGGCTGGCCGCGGTGGCCGGTGTCGCGTTGACGCTGATCGGTTCGACCAGCCCGACCATCGGGCAGAGCTATCTGATCGACGCGTTCCTGGTCGTCGTGGTCGGTGGACTCGGCCAGATCAAGGGCACGGTGATCGCGGCGTTTGCGTTGGGCTTCTTGAACTCGTTCATCGAATACAACACCACCGCATCGCTGGCGAAGGTGATCGTGTTCGTCATCATCGTGATCTTCCTGCAGGCCCGGCCGCAGGGCCTGTTCACGGTCCGGACAAGGAGTCTCGCGTGAGAACCTTCGTTGGCCGCTGGCAGACCTGGGCCGGTTTCGCGGTGGCCGCGGTGCTGCTGTTCGCGGTGGCGCCCGCGGTGCTGTCGGATTTCCGGCTCAGCCTGCTGGGCAAGTTCTTGTGTTTCGCGATCGTCGCGGTCGGCATCGGACTGGCCTGGGGTCGCGGCGGGATGCTCGTGCTGGGTCAGGGCGTGTTCTTCGGGCTCGGCGGCTACATGATGGGCATGCATCTGAAGATCGCCGACGCGCAGTTGCGCGGCGACGACGTGCCGGACTTCATGCAGATCGCCGGTGTGCGCGAATTGCCCGGCTACTGGCAGCCGTTCGCCTCCCCCGCCTTCACCTTGGCGGCGATCGTGCTGGTGCCGACGGCGATCGCGGCGGCGTTGGGGCTCGGCGTGTTCAAGCGCCGCGTCAAGGGCGCCTACTTCGCGATCCTGTCCCAGGCGCTGGCCGCCGCGCTGGCGATCCTGCTCGTCGGGCAGACCAGCCTGGGTGGCAGTAACGGGCTCAACAGGTTTCGCACATTCTTCGGGTTCACCCTCAACGACCCGGCCAATCGGCGCATGCTGTACTTCATCGCCGCCGGCGTGTTGCTCGCCGTCGTCGCGGTGGTCCGTCAACTGATGCAGAGCCGGTACGGCGAACTGCTGGTGGCCGTTCGAGACGGTGAGGAACGTGTCCGCTTCCTCGGCTACGACCCGGCGAACATCAAGGTGGTCGCTTACACCGTGGCGGCACTGTGCGCCAGCATCGCGGGCGCGCTGTTCGCCCCGATCGTCGGGTTCATCGCGCCGTCGCAGGTGGGCATCCTGCCCTCGATCGCGTTCCTGATCGGCGTGGCGATCGGCGGGCGCACCACGCTGCTGGGACCGGTACTCGGCGCGATCGGGGTGGCGTGGGCGCAGACGCTGTTCTCCGAGCGCTTCCCCTCCGAATGGACCTACGCACAGGGCCTGCTGTTCGTCGTCGTCGTCGGCTTCTTCCCGGCGGGGCTGGCCGGTCTGGGTGTGCTGTTCAAACGGCGAAGGATCCGCAGGCGCACGACGCCCGTCCCCGCCGAGCCTCAGCCGCAGGCCGATCCCGACTCCGAGAAGGTGGGCGCAGCCACATGACCACAGAAGCGGAGCCGATCGCCGGCGGCAACGTCGGCATGGGCACCGAGTACCTCGAAGTACGCGGGCTCACCGTGGATTTCGACGGTTTCAAGGCGGTCAGCGATGTCGACCTGACGCTGTTCCAGGGCGACCTGCGGTTCCTGATCGGCCCGAACGGTGCGGGCAAGACGACCGTGATCGACGCCATCACCGGCTTGGTGAACGCCACCGGGTCGGTCAACAAGTCCGGCGTCGAACTGCTCGGCAAGAAGGTGCATCAGATCGCCCGGCTCGGCGTGGGCCGCACGTTCCAGACGGCCACCGTCTTCGAACAGCTGACCGTGCTGCAGAACCTCGACATCGCCGCGGGCGCGGGACGGTCGGCGTGGACGCTGTTGCGCCGGCGCAAGGGTGTGCTGCCCGCGATCGAACAGGCCCTGGACACCATCGGATTGAGCGATTTGGCCGAGAAGCCGGCCGGGGTGCTGGCCCACGGGCAGAAGCAGTGGCTGGAGATCGGAATGCTGCTCGTGCAGAACGCCGATGTGCTGCTGCTCGACGAACCGGTCGCCGGCATGAGCCACGAGGAACGCGAGGAGACCGGAAAGCTGTTGCGCCGCATCGGCGCCGAGCGCACGGTGGTCGTCGTCGAACACGATATGGACTTCATGCGTGCGTTCGCCACCTCGGTGAGCGTGCTCGCCCGCGGCCAGGTGATCGCGGAGGGTTCTGTCGCCGAGGTGCAGGCGAACCCCAGGGTTCAAGAGGTCTACCTCGGCACCGCCGCGGCGGGTACCGCCGATGTCCCCGCTGAACTCATCGAGGAGTCCTAGATGCTGTCACTGGTCGACGTGCGTTGCGGCTACGGCCGTTCCGAGGTCATCCACGGAGTCAGCGTAGACGTGCCATCCGACGGGGTGGCCGCGGTGATGGGACACAACGGAGCCGGTAAGACCACGCTGCTGCGCGCCGCGGTCGGGTTGCTGCGGTGCAGTGCGGGCAAGGTGCTCTTCGACGACGAGGACATCAGCAAGCTGCGCCCGAGCGCGCGCGTCGCGCGTGGACTGGCGTACGTACCGCAGGGCCAGCAGTCGTTCGGCCAGCTGACCACGATGGAGAACCTGCAGGTCGTCGCGGACGGACGCAAGAACGGTAAGCGGCTCATCGATGAGCAACTCGACCTGTTCCCCGCCCTCAAGGAGCTGCTGACTCGCCGCGCCGGTCTGCTCTCGGGTGGTCAGCGCCAGCAGTTGGCGATCGCCCGCGCGCTGATCACCACGCCGAAGTGCCTGATCCTCGACGAGCCGACCGAAGGCATCCAGCCGTCGGTGGTCGCCGAGATCGAAGGGGCGATCACCTCGCTGACCCAGCGCGGCGGCCTGGGTGTGCTGCTGGTCGAACAGCACATCGGCTTCGCGCTGGAGTCCTCGCAGCACTATTACGTTCTCGAGTCCGGCCGCGTGACCTCCAGCGGTGCGGGCGGGTCGGCCTCCGAAGCCGACGTCCGCGCGGCCATGGCCATCTAGCACTCCCCCCTTTGTTGCGCGAGCGTGCGCGTCTGCAGACGACACGCCGCAGATTTCCGACAGTTTGTGCACGCTCGCGGCCATCGAAATGGCACAGTGCACCCGTGAACACAGCTTCGGAGCCGCAGGTGCTGGCCGATACCGGCGGTCTTGTCGTCACCGACGACGGTCGCCGGGTGCTGGTCGTCGACCGAGGGACAGGAGCGCTGACGGTGCTGGCGTTCGTGCTCGGTGTCCTGACGCTCGTCGTCGGCGGATTCGGGCTGGTCGCACTGATCGGCGGTGTCCCGTCGCGGACGCTGGGCGCGGTGTTCCTCGCCGGGGGCGTGGCCCTGGCGGTGGCCGCGTTCGTGGTGGTCCGCAGGATCCGTCGGTACCGCACCCGACCGTTGCACGACTGCCGACCCGCCGCGGTGCTGGACCGCAAGCTCGGTCTGTTCAGCTACCGCGGTGGGGCCCTGGTGCAGCTGGATCAGGTGCGTTTTGCGCGTAAGTTCCAAATCGGTTCCAGCTCACCGAAACTCGTCGCACTCACCCCCGGCGGCATCAAGACCCTCAAGCGTGGCAACCCGTTCGACGGTGGAGTCGGGCGCATCGACGAACTCCTCAACTCGGTCGCCCGCGGCTCTGCGTGAGCCCACCGCTCGAACCGATTCCGCTGGCGGATCAGGGCGCTGTGGTGGTGGCCGAACGGGGTCCCGAGGTGCTGCTCATCGACCGCGGGCGGGCGCCGACGGAGATGACGGTGCTGTTGTTGACGATGTCGGCGTTGATCTTCGGCGGCTTCGGCATCGTGTCTGCGTTTTACGCGTTCGCGTATTCGATGGTGTGGCCCTCGGCGGTGATCGGCGCGGGACTGCTCGTCATCGGCATCGTGGCCTTCAGGGCGATGATCCGCGGGGGCGCAGCACTTCGACACATGCGGATGACGCCGCTGAGCGCATATGTCCCGTTGGCGGTCTTCGACCGCCGGCACCAGACCTACCGCGACGGCACCGGTGAGATCGTGGCACCGCTGAACCAGGTGCACTTCGAGCGGCGGTCGCGGTTGCTGACGTCGAGCCTGGTGGCGGTTACCCCGTCGTCGACGCGAATCCTGGTGCGCGCCAATGTGTTCAGCGGTGGCATCGGGATGCTTGACCGGGTGCTCGCCGCCGCAGTGCACCCCGCTTGAGCACGCTCACCGGCCGCGAGCGTGCGTGAACGCTGCAAATTGCGCGGCGTGTCGTGTGCAGGCACGCACGCTCGCGCGACCGAGGCCAGGGGCTAGGCGCGGTTGAGGCGCGCCAGCACTTCGGTCAACACCTCATCGACCGGGACATCGGTCTGCTGCCCGGTCGCCAGGTTCTTCACGCCGATCGTGCCCGCCTCGATGTCGCGGTCGCCGGCCACCAGCGCAAGTGCCGCACCCGAACGGTCCGCGGCGCGCATCGAACCCTTGACACCGCGGTCGCCGTAGGCAAGGTCGACACGCACACCCGCCGCCCGCAGTCGTGCGCCCAGAACCGACAGCGTCACCTTGGCCTGTTCGCCCAGCGGAACCCCGAAAACATCGACCCGCGCGGTTCCGCCGACGGTCTTGCCCTCGGCCTTCAACGCCAACAACGTGCGGTCGACACCCAAGCCGAACCCGATGCCGGACAGGTCTTTTCCGCCGAGCTGCGCCATCAGGCCGTCGTAGCGTCCGCCGCCGCCGATACCCGATTGGGCGCCGAGGCCGTCGTGGACGAACTCGAACGTCGTCTTCGTGTAGTAGTCCAACCCGCGCACCATGCGTGGGTTGATCACATAGGGCACTTCCAACGCGTCCAGATGCGCCAGCACGGTGTCGAAGTGCTGTTTGGCGACATCCGACAGGTGGTCGAGCATCACCGGCGCGTCGGCGGTCATTTCACGCATCCTGGGCCGCTTGTCGTCGAGCACCCGCAGCGGGTTGATCTCGGCGCGCTGCCGCGTCTCGTCGTCGAGATCCAGCTTGAACAGGAAGTCCTGCAACAGTTCCCGGTACTGCGGGCGGCAGGTCTCGTCGCCCAGTGAGGTGATCTCCAACCGGAACCCGTCGAGCCCCAGCGATCGGAAGCCCGCATCGGCCACCGCGATCACCTCGGCGTCCAGGGCGGGATCGTCGACGCCGATGGCCTCCACCCCGACCTGTTGCAGCTGACGGTAGCGGCCGGCCTGCGGGCGCTCGTAGCGGAAGAAGGGCCCGGAGTAGCACAGCTTCACCGGCAGCGGCCCGCGGTCCAGGCCGTGCTCGATGACGGCGCGCATCACCCCCGCGGTGCCCTCGGGCCGCAGCGTGACCGAGCGGTCACCGCGGTCGGCGAACGTGTACATCTCCTTGGACACCACATCGGTCGACTCGCCAACCCCCCGCGCGAACAGCGCGGTGTCCTCGAAGATGGGCAGTTCGACGTCGCCGTAACCGGCCCGCCGGGCGGTGTCGAGAAGACCGTCGCGCACACCGACGAACTGCGCCGAGTCGGGCGGCAGGTAGTCAGGGACGCCCTTGGGCGCCTGAAATTCACTCACTGGAGCTCACTAGGTCAAGCCTTCGAGAAACGGGTTGGTGCGTCGTTCGGCGCCGATCGTGGACTTCGGGCCGTGCCCCGGTAGTACCACGGTGTCGTCGTCGAGCACCAACAGTTTGTTGACGATCGAGCCGAGCAGGTCCCGGCCACTGCCGCCGGGCAGGTCCGTCCGACCCACCGACTGCCGGAACAGGGTATCGCCTGTGAACGCGAGCGAATCCGGACCCGACCCGAAGCCCTCCTCGACGCGGAACACCACCGACCCGCGGGTGTGTCCGGGCGTGTGGTCGACGGTGACCGTGACACCGCCCACCTCGACCTTGTCGCCGTCCTTGTCCAGTTCGATGACCTGCTTGGGCTCGCGGAACAACACGCCGAACGCAGAGGTCGCCACTGCCCCGATGAAGCCCCGCCCGAAATCCTTGATCGGGTCGGTCAACATGAAGCGGTCCTCGGGATGGATGTAGGCCGGGCAGCCGTACATGTCCGCGACCTTCTGGGCCGACCAGATGTGGTCGATGTGGCCGTGCGTCAGCAGCACCGCCGCAGGTGTCAGGCGGTTCTCGTCGAGGATCCGGCGCAACGGCCCCAGCGCCCGCTGGCCGGGGTCGACGACGATGGCGTCGGCCCCGGCCCGCGGGGCCAGCACGTAGCAGTTGCACGCCAGCATGCCGGCGGCGAACCCGGTGATGAACACGACATCCAGTTTCCCACCAGATGACGGCGTGGGTCGCGGCGCGACACTCAGCAACGCCTGGCACACTCGTTTCCGATCGACCGACAAGAGGAGGACAGCAGCGGTGCCGACCAACGAACAGCGCCGGGCCACAGCGAAGCGCAAGCTCGAGCGGCAGTTGGAGCGCCGCGCGGAAAAGGCACGCAAGCGGCGTTTGTACACGATCATCGGCTCGGTCGCCGGCGCGATCGTCGTGATCGCCGCGGTCGTCGCGCTCGTCGTCACCAACCGCGACTCGGACAGCCAGACCGCGGCCGCCACCGAAACCTCCCCCACTTCGGCCGCCCCGACGGCGCCGGGGTCGCTGCCCGCGTTCGCGGCTCCGGCCGGGCTCGGCGAGAACTGCCAGTACCCGGCCTCCGCAGAGCAGGCCAGCAAGCAGGTGAATCCGCCCCGCGCCGGCAAGGTGCCGACCGAACCCGCCGAGATCAGCGCCAGCATGTCCACCGACCAGGGCAACCTCGGTCTGCTGCTCGACAACGGCAAGGCGCCGTGCACCGTGAACAGCTTCGCCAGCCTCGCCCAGCAAGGCTACTTCGACAACACCCCCTGCCACCGGTTGACCACCGCCGACCAGCTCAAGGTGCTGCAGTGCGGCGACCCGACCGGCAAGGGCACCGGCGGCCCGGGCTACTCCTTCGCCAACGAGTACCCGACCAACCAATTCCAGCCCGACAACCCCAAGCTGCAAGAGCCGGTCACCTATCCGCGCGGCACCCTGGCCATGGCCAACGCCGGCCCGAACACCAACGGCAGCCAGTTCTTCCTCGTCTACCAGGACTCCAAGCTGCCGCCGAACTACACGGTCTTCGGCCGCGTCGACGACACCGGCCTGGCCACGTTGGACAAGATCGCACAGGGCGGGGTCGAGGGCGGCGGTCAGGACGGCGCGCCGGCCACCCCGGTCACCGTGAAGTCGATCCTGTTGGACTGACGCCGTGACCGCGCCCCCGCCCGACGGCGGTCCCCCGCCGCCGTACGGCCATCCGGCGCAGAAGTACTCCTACCCGCCGCCCAAGCGACCCTCACTCGCCGGTCCTTACCTCGTGTTGTCGCTGCTGGCCGCGCTGTTCATGGGGTATGCCGCGGTAGCGGTTCTGACGCGGGCGGAATGGATGGGCACCGGCCCACGGGCCGGCACGCAGGTCACGTTCAGCGTGCACGCGCTGGACGGCTCAGCGCCTTCCCCGGAGGCGCTGTCCCAGACGCGCGACATGGTCGCCGCGCGAGCGCACGAGATGGGATTACGGAATGCGCAGGTGACCTCCGACGGCGACGCTTTGACCGTCACCGCCCCCGGCGACGCCGACGCGGTACGTGCCGTCGGCCGGACCGGACGGATGCACATCCGTCCGGTGATCCATGCGATCCCGGCAGAGCCCAGTACCGCGACCTCCGCGACCCCCGCGGCGCCGCGACCGCCCGACCCCGGGCTGGCGCGCCGTATCGCCAACGAGCAACAGTTGCGACAGAGCACCGACGAGCAGATGCAACTCATGGCTTTACAGTTCCAGGCGACTCGTTGCGCGAACGATGACGATCTGGCCGGCCATGACGACCCGAATCTGCCCCTCATCACCTGCTCGCAGGACAACGAGGAGGTGTATCTGCTCGACAAGGCGATCATCACCAGTGAGCAGATCGTGGACGCCACCGCTGACCTGGACGTAAAGCGGGGCGAGTATGTCGTTGACCTTCAATTCGACGGCGACGGCAGCCAGGTCTGGGCCGACTTCACCGCCGCGAACACCGGCGCCCGGGCCGCGTTCGTATTGGACACGAAGGTGGTCAGCGCACCCGAGATCAGCGAACCCATCCCGAACGGGCGCACCCAGATCACCGGCCAGTTCACGGCAGGCAACGCCCGTGCGCTGGCAAGCCTCTTGAGCCACGACGCCCTGCCTGTTTCGCTGAAATTCGAGTCGTCAACACCGGAAACGGTTCCGGGGCAACCGGGTTCGACACCGCTACGCATCGGACTGCTTGCCGGTGGGGTCGTGTTGTCGACTGCTCTCGTCGGAGCCGTCGTGTATGTCGTGCGCCGTCGCACGGCCTCGGGAGCAGTTCGATGACCGCGTCGCCGCAACCACCGCCATACGGCGGGTACTCGCTGGGCTACGCCCCGTATCCGCCGCCCAGGCAGACCAACTCGCTGGCCGTCGCGGCGCTGGTGTGCGCGTTCGTGTTCGCGCCGCTGGGCATCGTGTTCGGGCACGTGTCGCTGTCGCAGATCAAGAAGTCCGGTGAGGAGGGCCGCGGGCTGGCGATCGCGGGGTTGGTCATCGGGTATCTGGTGACGATCTTGGCGGTGCTGGTCGTCGTCGTCAGCGTCGTCGTCCTCGCGGCGGTGGGACGCGACCTCGCGAGGTTCGACGGCGTAATTCCCGACGACGCCGCGACGGGGGGCTTGGCGGTCGACGAGCTCCCGAAGTTCGACCCGCCCGCGACGCTTGGCGCGAACTGCCAGTACCCGCGGAGCCCCGAACCGTCGAGCAAGCCGGTCACGCCGCCGCGCACCGGCCGGGTGCCCACGGACCCCGCCAAGGTCAGCGCCAGCATCACCACCAACCAAGGCAACATCGGCCTGCAACTGGACAACGCCAAAGCCCCGTGCACGGTCAACAACTTCGCCAGCCTGGCCCAGCAGGGCTATTTCGACGACACCCCCTGCCACCGGCTGACAACGGCCGTGCATCTCGGGGTGTTGCAGTGCGGCGACCCAGGCGGCACCGGTACCGGCGGCCCCGGGTATCAGTTCCCGAACGAATACCCGACCAACCAGTACCGGTTGAGCGATCCGGCGCTGCGATCGCCGGTCCGCTATCCGCGCGGGACGCTGGCGATGGCCAATGCGGGCGTCGGCACCAACGGCAGCCAGTTCTTCCTCGTCTACGAGGATTCACAGCTTCCGCCGACGTACACGGTGTTCGGCACGATCGACCAGACCGGGCTGGCGACGCTGGACAAGATCGCGGCCGAGGGGGTCGCCGACGGCAACGAGGACGGCCCGCCGGTGGCCGATGTCGTCGTCGAATCGATCCGGCTGGATTGATCGGCTACTCGGTCGGGGCGGTCTCGATGTAGAACTCGACGTCCTCGTCCTCGACCTTGGTCACCCGCATGTTCGCGGTGTACTCCTCGCCCTCGGGTCCAGTGAACTTGCATTCGAACTTCGCGCCCTCTTCGGCCTCGACGCCGTCGGGACACTTCACGTCGGTGGGTTTGAACCCGGTCTGCTCGGAGACGAGGTCGACGACAGCCTGGGCAGCGCCTTCCGGTTTGATCGTCGATCCGCAACCGGCGACCGCTACTCCCAGAGAGACGAGCAAGACGATTACCGCGGGGCGCATCGTCGCAGTATCCCAGAACCGGCAAAAATTGACGCCCTTCGGCGAAATTTGCCAAAACCCCGATTGCGGCTCACGCCGCTTCTGCCCAATTGCGGCTCACGCCGCTTCTGCCCAATTGCGGCTCACGCCGCTTCTGCCCAATTGCGGCTCACGCCGCGGACGTGACCCGGTAGACGTCGTACACGCCCTCCACATTGCGCACCACGTTGAGCACGTGGCCCAGGTGTTTGGGGTCGCCCATCTCGAAGGTGAACCGGCTGATGGCCACCCGGTCGTTGGACGTCGTCACCGACGCGGACAGGATGTTGACCTTCTCGTCGGCCAACACCCGCGTCACATCCGACAGCAGGCGGTGCCGGTCGAGCGCCTCGACCTGGATGGCGACCAGGAACACCGACGACGGCGACGGCGCCCACTTCACGTCGATGATCCGCTCCGACTGCTGCTGTAGCGACCCGGCGTTCGTGCAGTCGGTGCGGTGCACGCTGACCCCGCCGCCGCGGGTGACAAAGCCCATGATGTTGTCGCCGGGCACCGGCGTGCAGCACTTGGCCAGCTTGGTCAGCACACCGGGAGCGCCCGGCACAGCGACCCCGACATCGTCGTTGGTGCGCTGACGCACCGGCATCGTCGCGGGCGTCGAACGTTCGGCGAGTTCGTCGGAGGCCTCCTCGTCGCCACCGACTTGGGCGACCAGTCGCTGCACCACATGCCGCGCCGAGACATGGCCCTCGCCCACCGCGGTGTAGAGCGCCGAGACGTCGACATACCGCAGTTCGCGAGCCAGGGCCCCCATCGACTCGGCGTTCATCAGACGCTGCAACGGAAGTCCGCCGCGCCGAACCTCGCGTGCGATGGCGTCCTTACCCGCTTCGAGCGCCTCCTCGCGGCGTTCCTTGGCGAACCACTGCCGGATCTTGGCCTTTGCGCGCGGTGAGACCACGAAGGTCTGCCAGTCGCGTGACGGGCCGGCGTTGAGCGCCTTGGACGTGAAAACCTCGACCACTTCCCCGTTTTCGAGCTTGCGCTCCAACGCGACGAGGCGGCCGTTCACGCGTGCGCCGATACAGCGGTGACCGACCTCGGTGTGCACCGCATAGGCGAAGTCCACCGGCGTCGACCCGGTCGGCAACGTGATGACATCGCCCTTGGGGGTGAAGACGAAGATCTCCTGCACCGCAAGGTCGTAGCGCAGCGACTCCAGGAACTCGCCGGGGTCGGCGGCCTCACGCTGCCAGTCCAGAAGCTGCCGCATCCACGCCATGTCGTCGATCTCGGCCGACGAGTGCTGGTTCGGAACGGCGTTGCGGCCCTTGGTTTCCTTGTAGCGCCAGTGCGCGGCGATACCCAGTTCGGCCGTCTTGTGCATGTCGTGGGTGCGGATCTGCACTTCCAGCGGTTTGCCCTCGGGTCCGACGACGGTGGTGTGCAACGACTGATACACGCCGTACCGCGGCTGGGCGATGTAGTCCTTGAACCGCCCCGCCATCGGCTGCCACAGCGAATGAACCACGCCCAAAGCCGCGTAGCAGTCCCGAATCTCGTCGCACAGGATACGCACGCCGACGAGGTCGTGAATGTCGTCGAAGTCGCGGCCCTTGACGATCATCTTCTGATAGATCGACCAGTAGTGCTTGGGACGGCCCTCCACCACCGCGGTGATCTTCGACGCATTGAGCGTCGCGGTGATCTCGGCGCGCACCTTGGCCAGATAGGTGTCGCGGGACGGCGCGCGGTCGGCGACCAGGCGCACGATCTCCTCGTACTTCTTGGGGTGCAGGATCGCGAAGGCGAGGTCTTCGAGTTCCCACTTGACCGTCGCCATGCCCAGTCGATGCGCAAGTGGGGCAATGACTTCCAGCGTCTCGCGCGCCTTGCGTTGCTGCTTTTCGGGCGGCAGAAAACGCATCGTGCGCATGTTGTGCAGGCGGTCGGCGACCTTGATCACCAGCACGCGCGCGTCCCGCGCCATCGCGATGATCATCTTGCGGATGGTCTCGCCCTCCGCGGCGGTGCCCAGCGCGACCTTGTCCAGCTTGGTGACACCGTCGACCAGATGGCCGACCTCGGTGCCGAACTCCTCGGTCAACGCTTCCAGGGTGTATCCCGTGTCCTCGACGGTGTCGTGCAGCAGCGCCGCGATCAGCGTGGTGGTGTCCATGCCGAGCTCGGCCAGGATGTTGGCCACCGCCAACGGATGGGTGATGTAGGGATCACCCGAGCGGCGCAGCTGATCGGCGTGCCGCCGCTCGGCCACCTCGTAGGCCCGCTGCAGCAACTGCAGATTGGCCTTCGGATAGATCTCCTTGTGGACGGCGACCAGCGGCTCCAGCACCGGGTTGATCGCACTGCGCTGCGACGTCATCCGGCGCGCCAACCGAGCCCGCACGCGGCGTGACGCGCTCGCGGAGGGCTTCGGCATCTCCAGCGGCTGCGTCTCGGGGATCTGGGCGCCGGGGGGCGCTGACTGCACGGCCTGGCCCGTGCCGGGGTCCTCAGCCATGGTCACCTCCCGGTCTTCTCGTTCGCGCAGAAGCGCTCATCGGTCGCGACAGCGGCGTCGCCGACGCGCGTCTTCGAGGATATCCCTCAGACCCGGTACAGCGACGTGACCGGCAACGGATCGAGCGCTGCGCGGCCGCCCAGCGCGGTCAACTCGAGCAGCACCGCGGCGCCCGGCACGGACGCACCCGCGCTCTGTAGCAGCTTGACCGCGGCAGCCGCGGTGCCGCCGGTGGCCAGCACATCGTCGACGATGAGCACATTGCGGCCGCCGAGGTCGACCCCGTCGGCCGGGATCTCCAGTGTCGCCGTACCGTATTCGAGCGCATAGGTCTGGCTGAACACGGGCGGCGGCAGCTTGCCGCCCTTGCGGATCGCCAACACGCCGGTGCCCAGGCGCAACGCGACCGCCGCGCCGAGCAGGAAGCCGCGGGCGTCGATTCCCGCCACCAGGTCCGCGCCGCGGGCGATGTCGGCGAGCGCGTCGGTGACCGCGGCCAGCCCACGCGCGTCGGCGAGCAGCGGGGTGAGGTCCTTGAACGCGACCCCCGGTTCCGGGAAGTCGGGCACCTCGCGCATCATTTGCGCGATCAGCGTCGAGATGTCGTCGTTGCCGGCGCTCACCGGTCCAACACCCACCGGTCCATGTTCCATCCCGCGCCCCACCGCGTCGGATTACTGCTCACGGCGAACATCTTCTTCGATGTGAGCACCGTTCGCTGCTGTCGGTACAGCGGCAACGTCGGCATGTCGGCCCACAGCACCGGGCCGCCCTCGCCGAGCAGCCGGGCCATCTCCTTGGGGTCGTTGGTGATGGCGATCGCCGAGATGACCCGGTCGACCTGCGGGTTGGAGTAGCGCGGCAGGTTGTTTCCGTTTCCGGTGTGGAACTGGTACGCGTCCATCGCCGACGAACCCGTCGACCCGCTGCCCGCGGCACCGCCCGTGCTGGCGATCAGCACATCGATCTCGTTGTTGCGCAACGACAATGGGCCCACGGTGTCCCCCGCGGCGTCTTCGACCGTGATCCCGGCCGGCGCACACGCCTTGGCGATGGCGCCCACGGTCGCCGCCAGTCGCGCGTTCGGGCTCTGATACCCCATGCGGACGGTGAGGGGGCGCGCGTCGAGCGCGGCCCGAGCGGCGTCGGGGTTGGCCGCGACGAACTGGCCGGGCTCCGGACCGGCCTCGGCGTCGCTGTAGGCATCCTCGGTCGCGGGATTGAGCCGCGAATCGGCGATGGGCTGCTCGGCGTTGCGGGCGATCACGTCGCGCGGCGTGCAGAGGGCCAGCGCGCGACGAGCCGGCGTGGCCGCCAGCGGCCCCTGCGGCGCGAAGATCAGCTGCTGGATGCCGGCCGACGGGGCATCGGTGCGCACGTAGTCATCGGGCATGTTCAGCGTGCCCGACGATCCGGTGGCGATGTCGACGACGTCGTAGGCGCCCTGATTGACACGCTCCTGGATGTCGGCGCCGCGCGGCCACACGGTGAGCTTCTTGGTCACCGGCTCGGCACCCCACCACTTGTCGTTGGCAACCAGCACGACGGCCCCGTCCTCGGTCACCGAGTCCAGCTTGTAGGGCCCCGACGAGGGGAACTTCTTCAGGTCGAGATCAGGCTTGAGGTCCCAGCCTGTGTTCCAGACCTGCGCGATGCGCTCCACCGCGGCGCCGTCGTTCTCGAGGATGGCCCTGGTGACTCCGCCGTCGCCGAGACCCAGTTGGTCCGCGATGACGTGGGACGGCATCAGTGACGTCGCGGAGAACAGCTGACCGAAGTCGACGAATCCACGATCGGGCGCGAACGACACCCGTGCCTTCTTCTGCCCCGGCGTGCAGTCCACCGTGGCGATATCGCTGTAGCCCGCGCGGCTGGCGGCGTCGAAGTCCGGGAACCGCCCGGACTGCGACGCCCAGGCCAACACGACGTCGTCGCAGGTGATCGGTTTGCCGTCGGAGTACACCGCGTTCGCGTTGACCTCGTAGTCGAGCACCAGCGGTTGCCTGCCGACGACCGAGATGGTTCCGAAGTCGTGGTCGCCGACGATCTGGCCGTCGGGTCCGTGGTAGTTGAAGCCCGTCAGCACCCGCGCGAACGCCTGCGGCCCGGCCGAAGCGGCGCCGGCGACGGTGTTGGTGTTGTAGGTGATCAGCGTGCCGTCAACGGCGTAGTCGATGCTGTCGGCAGGGCTGCGCGTGCACGCCGACGCCAACGAGGCGGCGAGCACCAGGACGGCCGCCAGGGCACCACAACGCCGGATCGGATTCACTACCCCCGCGGGCCGGCTGCCCGCCCGCTTGCCGGCGCTCATCCCCTACCGCCGCCGCGTGTCGCGCTTACCCGACGGACGTCCGGTCCGGCTGCTGGTCGGCCGCACCGGCCGCGCCCCCGGTGCGGGTTTGTCGGGCGGCGGAGTGGTCCGTGTCGCGGTGTCGGAACGCGCCGTCGCGGCGGCGCCGACGGTCTCCGGCTGATCGCTGTCGTCGTCGGATCCCTCCGCCTGGGAGGCCCTCGTCGCCGCGTTCTTGCGGCGGTTCATCACCCGGCGGGTGTGGTTGCGCACGAGGTCGGTGCGTTCGCGCAGCGTCACCAGCAGCGGGGTCGCGAAGAAGATCGACGAATAGGTGCCGACGATGACGCCGACCAGCTGCACCAGCGCCAGGTCCATCAGCGTGCCCACACCCAGCAGCCAGACCGCCACGACCATCAGCGCCACGATCGGCAACACGGAGATGAGGCTGGTGTTGATGGACCGCATGAAGGTCTGGTTGACCGCGAGGTTGGCGTGCTCGGCGAACGTACGTCTCGTGGTGTGCTCGAAGCCGTGGGTGTTCTCCTCGACCTTGTCGAACACGATGACGGTGTCATAGAGCGAGAAGCCCAGAATCGTCAGCAGGCCGATCACCGTGGCCGGGGTGACCTCGAAACCGACGAGCGAGTAGACACCGGCGGTGACCACGAGGTCGAACACCAGCGTCGCCATCGCCGCGATCGACATGTAGCGCTCGTAGCGCAGCATGATGTAGACCGTCGCCAGCACGAGGAACACCACCAGCGCGATCAACGCCTTCTGGGTGATCTGGCCGCCCCACGTCTCCGACACCGCGGAGTCGCTGATGGCCTGCTTACTGGGCTCCCCGTTGGCCCCCTTCGGCTTGAACGCATCGAACAGCGCGGTGCGCAGCTCCTCGGTCTCCTCGTTGGTCAGCGTCTCGGAGCGGATCTGCACGGTGGCCGATCCGCCGCTGCCGACCACGACCACCGACTCCGGGCTCTTGCCCAGCGTCTTGCTGAACACGTCCTCGACCTGCTGGGTGGTCACGGTGCCCGACTCGGTTGCGGTGGGCATCGACACCTTGGTGCCGCCCTCGAAGTCGATGCCGAAGGTGAAGCCGCGCAGCAGCATGCTGGCCAGGCAGACCAGCACGATCGCACCGCTGACCGCGTACCACAGCTTGCGCTTGCCGATGACCTCGAAGGCACCGGTGCCGGTGTAGAGGCGGACGAAGAAGCCGTGGCGAGGCGTGGCTGACTCGAGGTCCGGCGCCTCCACGGCGCTGGTCTGCTGTTCGTCCGATGACTCTTTGGGCGCCATATCAGTCCCGTCCCGTCGCATGGGCGGCCGCTCGTCGCTCCCTGGCGATCTGTTGCACCGCACCGAGTCCGTTCAACGAAGGCTTGGCCAGGGTCGGCGACTTCGAGGCCAGATACACCAGCGGCCACGTCACCAGGAAGACCACGACGACGTCGAGGATGGTGGTCAGACCCAGGGTGAACGCGAAGCCCTTGACCTGACCGACCGCGAGAACGTAGAGCACCGCGGCGGCGAGCAGCGTCACCGCGTTGCCGGACACGATCGTCTTGCGGGCCCTCGCCCAACCGCGCGGCACCGCCGACCGGAACGAACGCCCTTCGCGTATCTCGTCTTTGATGCGCTCGAAGAACACCACGAACGAGTCGGCGGTCATACCGATACCGATGATCAGACCCGCGATACCGGCCAAATCCAGTGTGTAACCGATCCATCTGCCCAGAAGCACCAGTATCGCGTAAACCATTGCGCCCGAAGCGACCAGCGACAGGGCGGTCAACACGCCCAGCATCCGGTAGTAGAGCAACGAATAGGCCAACACCAACGCCAGCCCGACCGCACCGGCGATCAAGCCCGCGCGCAGTGACGACAGACCCAGTGTGGCGGAGACGGTTTCAGCTTCCGACGACTCGAAGGACAACGGCAGCGAACCGTACTTCAGCACGTTGGCCAATTCGCGGGCCGACTGCTGAGTGAACTGTCCGCTGATCTGTGTGCGGCCGCCGGGGATCGGCTCACGGATCTCGGGCGCGCTCATCACCTTCGTGTCGAGCACGAACGCGGTCTGCGTCCCGACGTTGGCAGCGGTGAAATCCGCCCACGTCTTCGCGCCGTCGCCCTTGAACTGGACGTCGACGACGTACTCACCGCGCTGCTGGTCCAGACCGGAGGTGGCGTCCTGGATCTGCTCTCCGTTGATGATCGACTTGTCGAGCAGATAGACGTTGCCATCCCGACCGCAGGTGATCAGCGGCAGGTTCGGGTCGTCGTTGCCTGCGAGGACGTCGTCCTCGCCGCAGCGAGTGGCCTGGAACTGCAGTGCCAGGATCTGGACCTGCTGATCTGTGCTCTGCCGCAACTGCTTCTCGTCGGCGATGCGCTGCGCCAGCGGAATGTTCTCCGGCGACGTCGGCGCGGTCTGCGTCGGTGAGGGTTCGGGAGCACCCGGCGCGGGTGACGGCTCGGGGGCGCCCGGGGTCGGCTCGGGGGCGCCCGAACCGTCA
>NZ_LQIW01000023.1 GCF_001500025.1 Mycobacterium sp. IS-1590
GGGATGCGGGGCGGAGGCGCGTAGGGCCGGCCCATCGGTGGGTTCGGTGGGGGTGGCCGATAGTTGGGATCGCGGCGGATCACCTGTGACGGCTCCCGGCGCGGCCGCGGCGGCGGCTCGAACCCGCGGGGCGGTTGCCGGTTGTCGGTCACCTAGAGAAATCTACGTCGCCGACCCGCATGTTCAGCGCAACCAGCCCAGGTGGCCGGCGGCCAGGGCATAACCGACGAAGGCCACGGCGTCGATCAGCGCGTGCGCGACGATCAGCGGCCACAGCCGGCCGGTCCGCAGGTAGACATAACCGAACACCACGCCCATCGCCAGGTTCCCCAGCCCCGCGCCGAAACCCTGATAGAGGTGGTAGAGCGCGCGCAGAACGCTGGTGACGACCACGGCGGCCGCCGGGCTCACGCGTAGCTGGCGCAGCCTGGTGATCAGGTAGCCGACGACGAGCACCTCCTCGGCCCAGCCGTTCGCCAGCGCCGTCAACAGCAGCACCGGTATCCGCCACCAGGTGTCGTACAGTTCGGCAGGCTCGACGTCGGCGTTCATGCCGAGGAGTCGGGCGACCTGATACAGCGCGAGGCCGGGCAGCCCGATGAGCGCGGCAAGGCCGAGCCCGCCGAGCAGGTCGGTCCGCCAGCGGGGTCGGCCCAACCCGATCGATTTGAGGGCGATTCCGCTGCGCCACAACAGGTATACGCCCAGCGCACCCCATGCGGAGAGCTGGAAGACCCAGACGAGGTTGAGGCCGAGGTCGATGAGGTCGAAAGGGGAGCGGCGCGGATTGAGCGCGACGACCTGACCGGAGAGGCCGAGCAGCACCGACTCGATCAGGTTCAGCAGCGCGCTGTAGGCCGACAGGCCGAACGTCACCGCAAGGACGACGACGATCTCGATGCGAAGAGCCCGGCGCGCGGGATCGGTGAGCTCGTCGGGGGCGCCGGTCACCGGAGCTACGGTAGTGCCGTCACAGCTTCCGTGCGCGCAGCCCGTTGAGGAACGGGCAGCCCATCAGCACCCGGATCGCCTGGCTCAACCCGGTGACGTCGTCGACCGGGCGGGTGAACGGCAGCCGCACATCGTGGTCGCCGTCGTCGGTCTCCACCCGCAGCTGTACGCCGTACCGGTCCAGGCCGAGGGGCCGCACACGGCCCCGGCGCAATGACATCGGAAGCCGGCTGGCCAGCCGCTCGACGACGTCGCGGTGTGCGGACTCCATGTGCTGCAGCCAGCAGGACTCCATGGCGCAGAACGGGTCCGGACGCGCGTCCAGCAGCGTGCTGACGCTGACCGATTCGGCGCCCGTGGAATCGGCGACGACAACGGAGTCGATCTCCAGCCGTAGCAGCGTGTGGCCCTTGCCGCCGTCGCCGACCGAGTTCACCTCGAGCAGCGCGGGATTGGGGTCTTCCGAGGCGATCAGGTCGAGCAGGGCCGACACCTCGGCGGCGGGTACGTCGTGCAGGCGTCCCTGGATCCACACCAGCGAGCGCACCGGCTCGCGTAGCGGCAGGGGCGCGTAATCCGTCATCTCCAGCACGGCCTGAACCCCGCCGGCACCCGCACTGACGGCCTTGGCCGCCACCGCGCTGTCGGCCGGAACGGTGATCGCGAACGAGCCGTCGTCGAGCAGGTGATGGACGGGGGTCTCGGTGGGTGCCCCGTTCTCGCCGCCCTCGACCGCGAGCATCGCGCCGCCCGCCTTGGCGCAAGCGCTGCGGATCCGCTCGGCCGTCGTCGGTGCCGTGGTCGTGGTCGCCATGCCGCCTCCTCTGAGATAAGGTGAGCCTAACTTAACTAAGCGATGGCGGATCCCGCAAGGCTTTCGTGCAGCGGAACGGCATTACCGCACTGACCCGATAGTGTTGAACCCGTGCCGCGCATCGCTTATCTCGGTCCCGAGGGGACCTTCACCGAAGCGGCGTTGCTCAAAATGTCGAGCGCCGGCATGCTGCCCGGCGGGCCGAGCGCCCAGGAGGTGACGCCGGTCGCGTGCGACAGCACCACCGGCGCGCTGAGCGCCGTGCGCGACGCCGATGCCGACTACGCCTGCGTGCCGATCGAGAACTCGATCGAGGGTTCGGTGCTGCCCACCCTCGACGGTCTGGCCGGCGGCACACCGCTGCAGATCTTCGCCGAGCTCACGCTCGACGTCTCGTTCACGATCGCGGTCCGCGAGAACACGGCGGCCGAAGACGTGAGAACCGTCGCCGCTTTTCCCGTCGCCGCCGCGCAGGTGCGGCGCTGGCTGACCGAGCATCTGCCGTCGGCGCGCGTGGTGCCCGCCAACTCCAACGCGGCCGCGGCCGCCGATGTCGCCGCCGGCCGCGCCGACGCGGGCGTGAGCACCGCACTGGCCACCAAGCGCTACGGGCTGGCGGCGCTGGCGTCCGACATCGTCGACGAACCCAACGCCCGCACCCGGTTCGTGCTCGTCGGAGCGCCCGCTCCCCCCCCAGCGCGCACGGGCGCCGACCGGACGTCGGTGGTGCTGCGACTGGACAACGTCCCCGGCGCGCTGGTGTCGGCGCTGACCGAACTCGCCGTCCGCGACATCGACCTGACCCGGATCGAATCACGCCCCACCCGAACGGGTTTGGGCACCTACATCTTCTTCCTCGACTGCGTCGGCCACATCGACGACGATGCGGTGGCCGAGGCACTCAAGGCACTGCACCGTCGTTGTTCGGATATGCGCTTCCTCGGATCCTGGCCGACCGGAGCGGCCGCAGGCGCGGCTCCGCCCGGACTTGACGAGGCCTCCCGCTGGTTGGGGCGACTCAAGGAGGGACAGCGGTGAGCGGGCGTCTGGTGCTGGTGCGCCACGGACAGTCGCTGGCCAACGTCCACCGTCGCCTCGACACCCGCCCGCCCGGTGCGGAACTCACCGACCTCGGCCGCGATCAGGCGCGCTCGTTCGCCAGGGGGCTGCCAGCCGCGCCCGCGATCCTGGCGCATTCGGTGGCCCACCGGGCCCGCCAGACCGCCGAGGAGATCGCCGGTTCGTTGCGGTTGCCGCCGGTGGAACTCGACGGGGTGCACGAGGTTCAGGTGGGCGACCTGGAGGATCGCAACGACGACGAGGCGATCGCGACGTTCGAATCCATCTACCAGAAGTGGCACGACGGCGATCTCGACGTGGCGATGCCCAACGGCGAGACCGGACACGACGTGTTGGACCGCTACGTGCCCACCATCACCCAGCTGCGGATGCGCCATCTCGACGACGACACCTGGCACGGCGACATCGTGGTGGTCAGCCACGGCGCGGCGATCCGGCTGGTGTCCTCGGTGCTGGCCGGTGTCGAGAGGAGTTTCGCGCTCGACCACCATCTGGGCAACACGGAGGCCGTCGTGCTGGCACCGATCACCGACGGCAGGTGGAGTTGCCTGCAGTGGGGATCGATGACGCCGCCGTTCTACCCCGAGCCCGACGTCCGGCCGGTCGAGGACGCCCTGCGCTCAGCCGACCCGATGGGCTGACACCACGACCGCGCACGCGCAGCCGATCGCCTCGCAGTCGATCACGAACGCGTGCGCGACTTCCGGGGTGACGCAATCGGGCTCGGTGCATTCCGCTCGATACGCGGCGTGGTGGATGACGGTGCCGTGGCAGTGCTCGAGGCCCGCCACGCATTCTCGGCACTCGGTCATGGCCCCTTGATAGCACTCACGGGCGACAAAGCGCAGTTGCCGCGCGGTGCTCGGGCCCGCTAACCCCATCCGAGTTGGTGGAGGCGCTCGTCGTCGATGCCGAAATGATGGGCGACCTCGTGGATCACGGTGATCGCCACCTCGTCGACGACGTCCTGTTCGCTGTCACAGTGCTCCAGCAGCGCGTCGCGGTAGATCGTGATGGTGTCGGGTAGCGAACCGGCGTACCACGAATCGCGTTCGGTCAGAGCGACGCCCTGGTACAGGCCGAGCAGGTCGGGTTCCTCGTCGTTGCGCGCCTCCACCAGGACCACGACGTTGTCCAGCGCGTCGGCGAGCTTCGGCGGTATCAGATCGAGCGCCTCGGAGACCAGTTCGTCGAACCGTTGGGGGCTCATCTGTACGACCACGCGGCTACGGTCCCGGCGGCGCGGGCGCGGGTGCCGGCGGTGGGGCCGGCGCGGGAGGCGGCGGAAGCGGCGCGGGCGGTGGCGGCGGCGGAAGCGGCGCACCAGGCGGCGGCGGCAGCGGTTCACCCGGCGGCGGTGGGGCGCCCGGAGCCGGCGGGGGCGCGCCGTTGAGGAAAGTGTTGCCGGGGGCGGGCTCGGTCGGTGGGCCGCCCTGATGGACATCGGGCGACTGCTGACCGTGCGTCGACTGTTGGGCGCTGTCGTCGCTCGAACTGCTGCTGCTGCTGTCACTGCTGTTGGAGGACTGGCCGCTGGTGGACTGAGAGGTGTTGACGGGCTCGTTGTCGGTGATCGGGATCGGCGGGAAGTTCAACCGCTCTTCGGGAATGTCCGGGGGCGGCACCGGCGGCTGACCGTTGATCAGCAGCGGGCCCTTGGCGCTGTTGAGCAGGGTCGACCAGCCTCCGTTGCCCAGCGTGGCGCCGATGCTGCAGGACACCTGACGACTGCCTGCCGCCCAGCTCGGCAGTGAAATGGTGCTGTAGATCAGCGTCAGCGTGGTGCTGCGCAGCTCGATGGGCGCCAGGTAGGCATCCGTCATCCGGGTGCACGCGTCCTTGATGAAGCCGTCCTGCTCCTGCTCGGGCGGCAGCCCGCCGGGGAACCTCTCGGCGAGGTTCACCGCGCCGGTGACCTCCATCGCGTGCGGCGCCGCGCAGTCGACCGGGATGTCGGTGGGCTGGTTGGTCGTGGGGTCGATGCCCAAGCAGGTGCCCGCCGGCCACACCTTGGACTGGTCGACCTCGGCGACCTTCCCGGAGAAGGGCAGTTGCTGGTTGTTCGGCCCGGGCAGCTGCAGCCCGCACAGCATGCGGCGCTCGCCGGATTGGCGCCAGGCCTTGTCCCCGGACCACAGCATGCTCACGGTGAAGCGGCTGTTCGGGTCGAATCGCGGACCCAGGTAGTTCTTCACGGCCGTGGAGCACTGCTCCTGGCTGATCTGCTGAATACGCGCGCTCGACGGCGGCGCGGCGTCCGGACCGTATTCGCTGCCGGGGAAGGTCCGCATGTCCACCGATTCGGCGACCTCGAACCGGTGCTCCTGGCTGCAGTCGACGATCTCGGCGGCGTCGGGTGTGCGGTCGGGCCAGTTGAGGCAGTCGCCGGCCTTGGCGTGTTCGAATGTCGCATTACCCCGCGGGCCGAGGGAGATCGTGCTCGCGGTGAGCCCGCTGGCGCCTTCGGTCTGCGGAAGGGCGGTGACGAGGCCCGCGATCAGCAAACCGCCCAGGGCCGTCAGCACCAGCGCTCGGCGCGTCGGCGTGGCGTGCAGACTGGTCCACCACGCCACCCGCTCCGACGCCTGTGTGTCGTCTTGCTGCGGGTCGGCGGGGTCGTGCGCCTCGAACGGGCGACCGGGTGCCTCCAACATCTGCTCCATTGTGACAGGCGTGTCAGGTGCTGTGACAAGTGATGCAGTTGTAAAGTTACGCGGTTGTGCTGGCCTGGGGGATCGACCAGTAGGGTTGCGCCCGTGATCGACCTCAAGTTGCTGCGCGAAAACCCGGATGCGGTCCGTGCTTCGCAACGCGCCCGCGGCGAAGATCCGAGCCTCGTCGACGCGTTGCTGTCCTCCGACGCCGCCCGCCGGGCCGCGGTATCGGCGGCCGACAATCTGCGTGCCGAGCAGAAGGCCGCGAGCAAGAAGGTGGGCAAGGCCTCACCCGAGGAACGCCCGGCCCTGCTGGAGGCGGCCAAGGCGCTCGCCGAGAAGGTCAAGGCCGCCGAGGCCGCGCAGGCCGACGCCGCGCGGGCGTTCACCGCGGCTCACATGGCGCTGTCGAACGTGATCATCGACGGGGTGCCCGCGGGCGGCGAGGACGACTTCGCCGTGCTCGACACGGTCGGTGAGCCACCGCGCATCGACGAGCCCAAGGACCACGTCGAACTCGGTGAGTCGCTGGGCCTGATCGACCTCGAGCGCGGCGCCAAGGTGTCCGGCGCCCGCTTCTACTTCCTCACCGGGGCCGGCGCGCTGCTGCAGCTGGGCCTGCTGCAGCTGGCCGTCAAACTCGCCACCCAGAACGGGTTCACGCTGATGATCCCGCCGGTGCTGGTGCGTCCGGAGATCATGGCCGGCACCGGCTTCCTCGGCGCGCACAGCGAGGAGGTCTACCGGATCGAGTCCGACGACCTGTACCTGGTCGGCACCTCCGAGGTGCCGCTGGCCGGATACCACGCCGACGAGATCCTCGACCTGTCCGGCGGCCCGCTGCGCTATGCGGGCTGGTCGTCGTGCTTCCGGCGCGAAGCGGGCAGCCACGGCAAGGACACCCGCGGCATCATCCGCGTGCACCAGTTCGACAAGGTCGAGGGCTTCATCTACTGCAAGCCCGAGGACGCCGAATCAGAACACGAACGCCTACTGGGCTGGCAGCGCCAGATGCTCGCCGACATCGAGGTGCCGTACCGCGTGATCGACATCGCCGCGGGCGATCTCGGGTCGTCTGCGGCGCGCAAATTCGATTGTGAGGCTTGGGTTCCCACGCAGCAGACCTACCGGGAGCTGACCTCGACGTCGAACTGCACGACGTTTCAAGCGCGCCGGTTGGCGGTGCGGTACCGCGATGAGAACGGGCGCCCGCAGACCGCGGCGACGCTGAACGGAACCTTCGCGACGACGCGGTGGCTGGTGGCGATCCTGGAGAACCATCAACAGCCCGACGGCAGCGTCCGGATCCCGCAAGCCTTGACGCCGTATGTCGGAACCGATGTCCTGACGCCGGTCAAGTAGGACGGCTGCGCCGCGACCGCAGTTAAGACTGCAGCAGTTCGTCGAGGACCTCGATGAGCTGGTCGGGGTGCGCTGGGGTGAAGGCCGGTCGCCACCGGTTGCCGTCGACGTCGAGGGTGACGAGCGTGTCTTTCAGCGGCCTGCGCACATCCAGCGGCAGCCAGCGGCGCAGATCCGAACTACCCCAGAACCGGTAGCGGTGCACCCAGTCCAGGGGTGATGCGGTATAGCCGCGGATCGACCGCAGCGGAATGATTTTCGACGTGCCCGAGGGGAAGTGGTACCGGCGCAGCGTGACCGCCTCCCGGTCGACCTGGATCATGCCGTCGTCGTAGAGCTGTTGCGGAACAGTCACTTTCGCTCGCTCCGTAACTCGTGGCCCTTGGTGGTCAGGCACCGGCCGTTCTGCAGATTCCACTGCCATCCGTGCAGGTTGCAGGTCAGCGTCGAACCCTCCACGACGCCGAACTTCGACAGGTCGGCCTTCAGGTGCGGACACCGACGCTGGATCTCCCAGCCGTCCAGGGTGATCGATGCCGAATCGTCGTGTGCCTCGGCGAACCAGCCGTCGGCGTAGGCGATCCGCTCGTCGGTGAGGCATTTGAAGAACGTGTACAGGTACTCGTTGTACCCGCCGACCCGCCACGCCCGGAACCGGGTGGACAGGAAGATGGTGTTGACCCAGTCCGGTTCGTTGTCACGCAGCACGGTGCGCACCAACTCCGGTGGAATCGCGAAGCCATAACGGAACTTCTCGGCTGAAACCGGTTCGCGCACAGCGCGCTTCGGGAAGTCGAGGACCACCGTTTCGGGACCGAGCCGCAACTCGACCGGGTAACCGATACCGTCGCAGATCTGATCGCTCTGGATCATGATCGGCTCGAACGCCGTGCGCAGCGGCTCCAACAACGACTCGCCCGCCGCGTCGGCCCAGCTCGCCTTCTCCGCGGCGAGCACCGGCGCCATCCGCTCTGCGTAGTCGGCGATGTAGTCGGCCTTGCCGGTGGTGAAGATCGACTCCACCTCGTCGTCGGGCAGCGGGTGGTTCAGCGAATCCAGTTGTGAGCCGGTGAAAGTGGCCGTCGACCCGGGAATCAGCAACAGCCCGCCGTCGTGGCCGTGCGTGCGCATCTGATCCAGGAACACCATCTGGTCGGGGAAGATGTTGGCCGGGTCGTCGTGGTCGTCGTTGAGGTCGCGCAACTCCGGGTCGAGGAAGCACGGCGGGCCGGCGGACGGGATGACCCAGGTGGCACCGACCTGAGCGATGTACTGGCGGCAGCGGTCCATCTGGCGCTGGCGCTTCTGGATGCCGAACGCCTCCTTGGCGCGTGCGGGCATGTCGTAGACCATCGGGTACCAGATGGCGCCGGAGTACTGCAGCATGTGCACGTCGACATGGCCGAAGTCGGCGTGCACCACATCGAGGTCGACCGGGCGTGCGTCGTTCATGTTGAACGCCACCGTCTCCCCGTCGTCCACGACGAGACCGGAGTCACCGATCGGGCCGTCGGCGGGGGCGCGCAGCGCGATGATCATCACACCGAGATCGCCCTTGGGGCCGGACACCGTCTGGCGGACCGAGTCCGTCGTCTCGAAGAACCGGTGAAAGCCCAGCTTCTCCAGTTCGCGGCGCAGATCAGGGACCGGATAGTCCGGCAGCAGCACGACGGCGTCCTTGTTGACGTGCTCGCGCAGCAGCTTGGGGTCGAAGTGGTCGCGGTGCAGGTGCGAGACGTACAGGTAATCGCAGTCGCCGAGCGCGTCCCAGTCCAGGGCGCTGTTGTCGGGGAACGGGAACCACGAGGCGAAGTACGCGGGATTCAACCACGGGTCACACAGGATGCTCCCGGCCGCTGTTTCGATGCGGAAACCCGCGTGGCCGATGCTGGTGACCTGCACAAATGCCCTTCCTGCGAATGTGGCTGCCTGCCGCGAGTCTAGCCCGCCCCGGCCCGTACCCGTCCTACGCGTGGCGGGCACCCCGGACGGGTTCGGCGGGCACGGCCACGCGACTAGGCTGCCGGGTGTGGAACCGGTATACGGCACCGTCATTGCGCTGGCGCGGCTGATCTGGCGCGTGCAGGGGCTCAAGTTCACCGTCACCGGTGTGGAGAACCTGCCGAAGACCGGCGGCGCGGTCATCGCCATCAATCACACGAGCTATTTCGACTTCACCTTCGCGGGGCTGCCCGCCTATCGGCAGGGCCTCGGGCGCAAGGTGCGGTTCATGGCGAAGAAAGAGGTCTTCGACCACAAGATCGGCGGCCCGCTCATGCGCAGCCTGCGCCACATCGAGGTGGACCGCGACAGCGGCGCCGACTCGTTCGCCCAGGCGTGCCAGAGGCTCAAGGAGGGTGAGCTGGTCGGCGTCTACCCCGAGGCGACGATCAGCCGCAGCTTCGAGATCAAGGAGTTCAAGTCCGGCGCGGCCCGCATGGCCATCGCCGCCGACGTGCCGATCGTCCCGCACATCGTCTGGGGTGCCCAGCGGATCTGGACCAAGGGCCATCCCAAGAAGATGTGGCGGCCCAAGGTGCCGATCACAGTTGCCGTCGGGGAACCGATCCCCCCGACGCTGCCCGCTCCGGAGTTGACCGCGCTGCTGCACTCGCGCATGCAACACCTGCTGGAGCAGGTGCAGGACCAGTACGGCGAGCATCCGGCCGGCGCGTTCTGGGTGCCGCACCGGTTGGGCGGTGGCGCGCCGACGCTCGCCGAGGCCAACCGGATGGATGCGGAGGAGGCGGCCGAGAAGGCCGCCCGACGCGCCCAGCGTCCCGACCCCAGCGGAGCGACCGGGTAGCCGCCATGGAGCCGGTCTTCTACACGCTCGAGGTTCTGGTCAAGTCGGCGGTCAGGATCAATGGCTACAAGATCAGCTACCGGGGCCTGGAGAACATCCCCGCCGACGGCGGTGCGGTGATCGCGATCAACCACACGAGTTACGTCGACTGGCTGCCCGCCGCGCTCGCGGTGCATTACCGCAAGCGGCGCCTGCGGTTCATGATCAAAGAAGAGATGCAGGACGTGAAGGTCGTCAACTTCCTGATCCGTCACACCGGCACGATCCCGGTGGACCGCCGTGCCGGGGCGGGGGCCTACGCCGTCGCGGTGGACCGTCTGCGCGCCGGTGAGCTCGTCGGCGTCTATCCGGAGGCCACCATCAGCCGAAGCTTCGAGCTCAAGGACTTCAAGACCGGTGCGGCCCGCATGGCCCGCGACGCCGACGTGCCGATCGTCCCGCTCATCGTGTGGGGCGCGCAGCGGCTGTGGACCAAGGACCATCCCCGCCGTCTGCGCCGCAACAGGATTCCGATCACGGTGCAGCTGGGTAACCCCGTACCGGCCAACGAGACGATGGAGCAGACGTTGCAGGATCTACGTTCGGCGATGACCGAACTGTTGCACGAGGCGCAGCGCGACTATCCGCACCCGGAAGGGGCGCACTGGGTGCCGCGCCGACTCGGGGGTTCCGCACCCACCCTTGACGAGGCGAAGGCGCTCGACGAGGCCGAACTGGCCGAGCGCGCCCGCAAGCGTGCCCTGCGCGAAGCCAAGAGATGAGCACGCCCCTGCTGATCGCCTCCGACGTCGACGGGACGTTGCTCGACGACGACGAGAAGGTCTCCGCGCGCACCAGGGCCGCCGTCACCGCCGCGGTGGAGTCGGGCACGGAGTTCGTGATCGCCACGGGACGGCCGCCGCGATGGGTGCAACCGGTCGTCGACGCGTTGGGCTTCGCCCCGATGGCGGTGTGCGCCAACGGTGCGGTGCTCTACGACCCCGCGAACGACCGCATCGTGTCCGCGCGCACGCTGAGCACCGACGATCTCGCCGAGCTCGCCGAGATCGCGACGCAGGCAATCCCGGGGGCGGGTCTTGCCGTCGAGCGGGTTGGCAACAGCGCCCACGACGCCGCGACCCCGCAATTCGTCAGCTCGCCCGGCTACGAACACGCGTGGCTCAATCCGGACAACACCGAGGTGTCATTCGAGGACCTGCTCAGCGCGCCGGCGATCAAACTGCTCATTCGTAAGGCGGGCGCGCGCAGCTCTGACATGGCGGCCACGCTCACCGATCACATCGGCCACGTTGCCGACATCACGTACTCGACCAACAACGGCCTGATCGAGGTCATGCCGGTCGGCATCAGCAAGGCCACCGGGGTCGCCGAAGTGGCTGACCCGCTGGGCATCAGCGCCGACGCGATCGTCACCTTCGGCGACATGCCCAACGACGTACCGATGCTGCGCTGGGCCGGCCTGGGGGTCGCCATGGGACACGGCCATCCGGCGGCGCTGGCCGCGGCCGACGAGGTCACCTCGACCAACAACGACGACGGTGTCGCGCGAGTGCTCGAGCGTTGGTGGGCCTAGGCCTCAGGTGCTGATCGGCGGGGTGAAGCGCTCGAGTTGCACGGGTGCGGTGTCGAAGTCGGGCTTCGGCAGTTCCACCGGAACTCCGTCGAAAACGCGTGTTACCGTGCCCTTCTCGCGGTCGAAGTTGAGCGTGCCGTGCTGGAAGTTCTGCACGATCCACAGTGGCTCCTGAATTTCGCCACTCGTGGGCAGGCCGAGTGCGCCGCGTTCGAAACCCAGTGCGCCCCAAGCCTTGTAGATCTCGCCGGTGACTGGCTCGGCGCCGCTCTCCGGAGACCAGTAGATCGCACCACGTTCGAACGTGACGTACCGGGCGCCGTTCTCGCCGGAGGCCTCCAGCGACGTGGGTCTGCCCAGCAGGCTCTTCATCCCGCCCATGGCTTCCCACTTCGCGAATATCGCTCCACCGCGCAGTGATTCGGACAGGTCGTCGGGCCCCGGCGGTTGGTTGAAGCGTGCGGCGATGTCGCGGATGTGGTCCATCAGCGCGTACGCCGCGTTACCGGGGCACTCGGTGGCGCCGACGTCGCGGTGGGTGAAGATCGCGGGCAGCAGCGGTGTCGCTCCGGTCGGGAACTTCGAGAACGACCCGCCGCCCGACGCCATCACCACGGTGCCGCGGGGGTCTACGTGGTCCAGGCCGAGTCGCCATCCCAGCAGCCGGGCTGTGGTGCGCAGTTGAATCGGCGTCGGGGGCACCACCTCGAAGTTGCCCATCATCGCCACACCCCAGGTGTCGCGGTTGAAGCCTCCCGTGTGCGCGCCCTCGACAGGTCGGGTGATACCGCCGGCGCGTCCCTCGAAGACCTGTCCGAACTTGTCGACCAGTGCGTTGTAGGCGATGTCGCACCAGCCCAGCGTGCGGGTGTGGTACTCGTAAATCGAGCGGATGATGCCCGCCGAGTCCTCCGGGGCGTACTCGTTGCTTCCCGCGGTGTGGTGCACCACACCCGCTCGGACTCCGAAGTCGAGCCGGGGCGGCCCGCACCGCATCGATTCGTCTGCGCCCCACTGCGCGCGGTTGATGATGTTGGGCGGAACCCCGGGTGCGCTCACGGCCGACGGGGGAGGCAACGTGTCGACCGGCGGCGCCTGCGGCGGGCTGATCAGCACCGCGTTGAGGTTCTGTCCGAAGGAATGCTCGGTGTTCGCCGGGACGTAACCCAGCTCGGGGGCGGGCTCCTGCCGAACCTCCGGGGTCCTGGGCGCGTCGGGCGGACGGGTCACCGCGATCTGCACCGTCGTGGTGCGGCCCACGAACACGGGCTCGGTGCCGACCGGTCCGGCGACCGGAACGTCCGGGCCGAGACCTTCGAGGGGTTCGGCGTCGTACCAGGGCCCCCAACTGCCGTCGGCCTTCTTGGCGCGTACCCGTGCCGTCGTGCCGGTGAAGTCCTGTGCGGTCAGCGCCACCATCGAGAACGGCGTGTCCTGGTGGATCTCGCGGATCGTCTCCCCGCCGCCGAGCCCGGTCAGCGGTTGCTGCGCCAATTGCGGTGCGTCGTTGACCGCTGCGTCGTCACCGTCGCCGGGCAAGCCGAACAGCGCCATCGGCAACATCACGACGGTCGCCGCGAGCGCGGTGAACAGCAGCGATGGCGTGGGACGGCGAGTCGGCACGGACTGATGTTACGTATGTGTCAGGTGATGCTAGTGGTGCGACACGGTTCGGAGTCGAACTAATCGACGGCCCAACCTGCACCGGCACCGCAGAGCCGAAGCGGCTTCTGCGGTGCCGTCTGGTGACAGGTCTCAGGCGCCGGGCGCGGGAGCCGGCACGGGGGCCGGAACCGGGGGCACCGCCGGTGCGCCGGGCGGCTTGGCCGCCGACATGATCGCCGGCATCACCATGCCTTTGAGCAGGTCGATCGCCTGACCGGCGCCGAGTTGATCGGCCATGCTGGACAGCTCGCCGATGATGCCGCCGCTGCCGGTGGTGCCGGTGGCCGCGGGCATCGTCGCCAGCGAGGGATCGCCGAGGATCGGATAGGTGCCTGCGGCCGGATCCAGCCCGATCGGCGCCGCGATCGGCACCTCGCTCGGGGCGGGCAACCCGGTGGCCGACGAGATCGGCGTGGCGCCGAGCGCGGGATCGGTCAGCGCCGGTGGCGTCGACAGCCCGGGTGTGGTCAGTCCCGGCGTGGTCAGCGCGGCGTCACCGGTCGGACTGGTCAGCCCCGGGCTGGTCAGCGCGGGGTTGGTCAGCGCCGGATCGGTCAGCGAGGGCGCGGTCGCGGTGACACCGGGGACCGTCGCGCTCGGAGCGGTCAGGCTCGGAGCCGTCAGGCCGGGCGTGCTCAGGCCGGGCGCCGTCAAGCTGGGCGACGTCAGCTCGGGCGTGGTCAGCGCAGGCGTGGTCAGCCCCGGAGACGTCAGCGTCGTGGGCGAGCTCGATCCCGTTCCGGTCAGGATGCCCGTGGGCATCGGCGGAAGGTTGATGCCGAACTGCGAGAGGCCCTGGGTCAAGGCGGACATCAGCTCGTTCGGAAGATCCGTGATCGTCGCCGCCTGGACGAATTCGCGGTGCTGGGGGGCCGGCTCGGTGGCCTCCGACAGCTCGGTCACGGCGACTACTGCAGCGGGACTCGCGACTGCCAAGGCCAGGACTGCGCTCGTGGCTGTCGACAGCCTGCGTCGACGTCGGTTCGGCACGGAAGTCTCCTCAATACATGGGCTACGACTATTAGTGGTCGGCTGGGCGGTCAGGTGAACAGCCCAGGTCGTGCACTGTCGGTGGTCGGAACCGACGTGATCGACGGTACTGGTGTGACTATTGAGGCGAAAGTGACGATATGTAATCGTGAGCCGATCGCAATATTCGGCTCCTGTCGGATTCGGGCGCCGCGGTCGCGGTCGGATACCCTTGCTGCCGATGACCACGCCTGTTTCCCCGGTCGCTCCGCTCCTGCCCTCCGGAGCCCGCTTTGACCTCTTTGTCGTCGGCTCCGGATTCTTCGGCCTGACGATTGCCGAGCGCGTGGCAACCCAGCTGGACAAGCGGGTGCTCGTCATCGAGCGCCGCCCGCACATCGGCGGTAACGCCTACTCCGAACCCGAGCCGCAGACCGGGATCGAGGTGCACAAGTACGGCGCGCACCTGTTCCACACCTCCAACAAGCGGGTCTGGGACTACGTACGTCAGTTCACCGAGTTCACCGGATATCAGCACCGGGTGTACGCCATGCACGGCGGGCAGGCCTATCAGTTCCCGATGGGACTGGGCCTGGTGTCGCAGTTCTTCGGCAAGTACTTCACGCCCGACGAGGCGCGACAACTGATCAGGGAGCAAGCCGCCGAGATCAAGACCGAGGACGCGCAGAACCTCGAGGAGAAGGCCATCTCGCTGATCGGGCGCCCGCTCTACGAGGCGTTCGTCAAGGGCTATACGGCCAAACAGTGGCAGACCGACCCCAAAGATCTGCCCGCCGCCAACATCACCCGGCTGCCGGTGCGCTACACGTTCGACAACCGCTACTTCAACGACACCTACGAGGGGTTGCCGGTCGACGGCTACACCAAGTGGTTGCAGAACATGGCCGTCGACGACCGCATCGAGGTCCGGTTGGACACGGACTGGTTCGACGTCCGTGACGAACTGCGCGCCGACAACCCCGATGCGCCGGTCGTCTACACCGGGCCCCTCGACCGGTACTTCGACTATGTCGAAGGACGGTTGGGGTGGCGCACCCTCGACTTCGAGATGGAAGTCCTCGACACCGGGGACTTCCAGGGCACACCGGTGATGAACTACAACGACCTCGACGTGCCCTACACCCGGATCCACGAGTTCCGGCACTTCCACCCCGAGCGCACCTACCCGACCGACAAGACGGTCATCATGCGCGAGTTCTCCCGGTTCGCCGACAACGACGACGAGCCCTACTATCCGATCAACACCGAAGCCGACCGCGCGTTGCTGGCCGCTTACCGGGCCCGGGCCAAGGCCGAAACCGCTTCTGCGAAGGTGTTGTTCGGCGGCAGGCTGGGGACCTACCAGTACCTGGACATGCACATGGCCATCGCCAGCGCGCTGAGCATGTACGACAACACGCTCGCACCGCACCTGCGTGACGGTGCGCCACTGACCGAACCGGGCCCAGAAAGCAGTAGCGCATGAGCGAGATTCCCTCCGGCGCACTGGAATCCGCGGAATCGAAAGCGGTCAGCCTGCTGGCCCGCGTGATTCTGCCGCGTCCAGGCGAACCCCACGACGTCCGCAAGCTCTACATCGAGGAAGCCGAGACCAACGCCAAGCGCGCGCACGCGCCTTCGCGCACCGAACTCGAGATCGGCACCGAATCGCAGGTCTCGTTCGCCACCTATTTCAACGCGTTTCCGGCCAGCTACTGGCGGCGTTGGTCGATCCTGCAGTCGGTCGTACTGCGGGTCGAGCTGACCGGTAGCGCGCGCGTCGACGTCTACCGGTCCAAGGCCACCGGTGCGCGGATCACCGTCGGTGGTGCCCCGATCGTCAGCGAGGGCGACGGTGGACCCGCCCATGTCGAGTTCGAAGTCGATCTGGGCCCATTCGAGGACGGCGGCTGGATCTGGTTCGACATCGCCACCGACGCGGCCTCGACGTTGCACCACGCCGGCTGGTATGCGCCGGTGCCCGCACCGGGCCGGGCCAACATCGCCGTCGGCATACCGACCTTCAACCGCCCTGCCGACTGCGTCAACGCGCTGGCTGCGCTGACATCGGATCCGTTGGTGGACGAGGTGATCGGTGCCGTCATCGTCTCCGATCAGGGCAACAACAAGGCCAAGGACCATCCGAATTTCGAGGAGGCGGCGGCCGCCCTCGGTAACCGGTTGACCATCCACAACCAGCCCAACCTCGGCGGCTCCGGCGGCTACAGCCGGGTGATGTACGAGGCGCTGAAGAACACCGACTGCGAACAGATCCTGTTCATGGACGACGACATCCGCGTCGAGCCCGACTCGATCCTGCGGGCGTTGGCGATGAACCGGTTCGCCAAGACGCCGACACTGGTCGGCGGCCAGATGCTCAACCTGCAGGAGCCCTCGCACCTGCACGTCATGGGCGAGATGGTCGACTCTGAGAACTTCATGTGGACCAACGCCGTCAACACCGAGTACGACCACAACTTCGCCAAAGACGCTCTGGCGGACGAGGATTCATCGCGCAGCAAGCTGCTGCACCGCCGCATCGACGTCGACTACAACGGCTGGTGGATGTGCATGATCCCGCGCCAGGTCGCCGAGGAGCTCGGCCAGCCGCTGCCGCTGTTCATCAAGTGGGACGACGCCGACTACGGCCTGCGCGCCGGTGAGCACGGCTATCCGACCGTCACACTTCCCGGCGCCGCGATCTGGCACATGGCCTGGAGCGACAAAGACGATGCGATCGACTGGCAGGCGTATTTCCACCTGCGCAACCGGCTGGTCGTGGCCGCGCTGCACTGGGACGGCAACGTCAGCGGGCTGATCGCCAGCCATCTGAAGGCAACACTCAAACACCTTCTGTGCCTTGAGTACTCGACCGTCGCGATCCAGAACAAGGCGATGGACGATTTTCTGGCCGGGCCGGAGCACCTGTTCTCGATCCTGGAGTCGGCGCTGCCCGACGTGCGCAAGATGCGCCAGGAGTATCCCGACGCGGTGGTGTTGCCGAGCGCAGCCGAGCTTCCGACGCCGTCGGACAAGCGCTGGCGCAAGAAGGTACGGATCCCCACCAATCCGCTGGCCATCTCGACGCGGTTGTCGCGTGGGGTGATTCACCAGCTGCGGCCGCACGACCCCGAGCATCATCGCCGTCCGCAAATCAACGTCGCCACCCAGGACGCCCGGTGGTTCTCGCTGTGCCGGGTGGACGGCGTGACGGTGACGACCGCCGACGGCCGTGGGGTCGTGTACCGCCAGCGCGACCGCGAGAAGATGTTCGAACTGCTGCGCGAATCGCTCAAGCGCCAGGCCCGTCTCGCGCGCAAGTTCAATCGGATGCGCAAGGTGTATCGCGAGGCGTTGCCGACGCTGACCAGCAAGCAGAAGTGGGAGACGGTCCTTCTGGAGTCGTCTGCACATGGATGAGAGCTCCCTCCTGCGCCCGGCGGGCGAGGACCAGGCGCTTCGCCCGCGAGAGCAGCGGGGCGAGGAGGCCGCGCTGGTCGCGGTGCAGTCCGCGCTCGGTGAGCGCCCCGCGGTCCTGTCGGCCGCCCGCGCGCTGTCCCATTTCGGCGAGCACAGTCTCGGTTGGTTGGCAATCGCGGTGTTGGGGGCGCTCTTTCAGGCCGACCGTCGGCGTGACTGGCTGGCCGTGGGCGCGGGTGCGTTCGCCGCACACGCCGCCGCGGTGCTGATCAAGCGGGTGGTCCGCCGCGAACGGCCGAACCATCCCGCGATCTCGGTCAATGTGGGCACGCCGAGCCGGCTGAGCTTCCCTTCCGCGCACGCGACATCGACCACGGCGGCGTCGGTGCTGATGGCCAGGGTCACCGGGTTGCCGCTGCCGGCGCTTCTGGTGCCGCCGATGGCGTTGTCGCGGTTGGTGCTGGGCGTGCACTACCCCAGCGACGTCCTCACCGGCGTCGCGGTCGGGGCTGTCGTCGCGAAGGCCGTCGGCACGGTGGCCGACCGCGCCGAAGGGAACGCATGAGCATCTCAAGTGACAGCAGCGCAGAGAGCGTACGGCCGATGAGCGAAAAACGAGCACCGGGTGAGCAACCGGCAACCCAGAAGGGTCCGCCGCGCAATGTCGCGACGGGTCTGATCAAGGCGATTCGGCCGCGGCAGTGGGTGAAGAACCTGCTCGTGCTGGCCGCGCCGATCGCCTCCCTCGGCGGGGACGTCGAATACGACTACGGCGGCGTCGCGGTCAACATCCTCATCGCGTTCGTGACGTTCTCGTTGGCGGCCTCGTCGATCTATCTGGTCAACGATGCCCGCGACGTGGAGGCCGACCGCCAGCATCCCACGAAGCGGTTCCGGCCGATCGCGGCTGGTGTGGTCCCGGAATGGTTGGCCTACACCGCATCTGTGGTGTTGGCGGCTGCCGCGCTCGGCATTTCGGTGCTCGCCTCGCTGAACCTGACGGTGGTCATCGCGGTGTACATCGCGATGCAGTTGGCGTACTGCTTCGGCCTCAAGCACCAGGCGGTGCTCGACATCTGCATCGTGTCGTCGGCGTACCTGATCCGGGCCATCGCCGGCGGCGCAGCCGCGGGTATTCCGCTGTCGCAATGGTTCCTGCTCGTGATGACGTTCGGCTCGCTGTTCATGGTGGCCGGCAAGCGGTATGCCGAGCTGCAGCTCGCCGAACGCACCGGCGCCAAGATCCGTAAGTCTCTCGAGAGCTACACGGCGTCGTATCTGCGCTTCGTGTGGACGTTGTCGGCCACGGCGATGGTGCTCTGTTACGGCCTGTGGGCGTTCGAACGCGACGGCTCCACCGCATCGTGGTATGCGGTCACGATCATTCCGATCACCATCGCAATCCTTCGGTACGCGGTCGACGTCGACGGCGGATTGGCCGGGGAGCCCGAGGAGATCGCGCTCAAAGACCGGGTTCTGCAGCTGTTGCTGCTGGCGTGGATCGGGACCATCGGTGCCGCCGTCTTCCTCAGCTGAGACCCTCCGCCCGCCGGTCCCGGGCGGATGGGTCGGTGAGATCGAACGCAGCCTCGCCCGCTGGCCCGCGTTCCGCTACGACAACACGGTCCGGATCAGCCTGTGGCTCAGCGTGCTGGTGGTCGTGGTGCTGTTCGGCTGGGGCGCATGGCAGCGCCGCTGGATCGCCGACGACGGCCTGATCGTGCTGCGCACCGTCCGAAACCTGTTGGCAGGCAACGGTCCGGTGTTCAACGCCGGTGAGCGCGTCGAGGCCAACACCTCCACGGTGTGGACCTACCTGGTGTACCTCGGCGCGCTGGTGGGCGGCTCCGTGCGGCTGGAGTACGTCGTGCTGGTCCTGGCGCTGGCCCTCAGCCTTGCGGGTGTGGCGTTGGTGATGCTGGGCACCGGACGGTTGTACGCACCGAGCCTGCAAGGCAGGCGCGCGCTGATGCTGCCTGCGGGCGTGCTGGTCTACATCGCGCTCCCGCCGGCGCGCGACTTCGCCACCTCCGGTCTCGAAAACGGGTTGGTGCTGGCGTATCTGGGCCTGCTGTGGTGGATGATGGTGTGCTGGTCGCAGCAGCCGCGTGGCCACCGCTCGGCTGCGGCCCCCGCCCTGCGCGCAGGCGCACCGACAATCCGCAGGCAACCGCTCGGAACCCTGGCGTCGCGCCCGGCCAGTCGAACCTTCGACATTGCACTGGCTTTCGTTGCGGGCCTGAGCGTGCTGGTCCGGCCCGAGCTCGCGTTGATCGGCGGGTTCGCCCTGGTGATGATGCTGATCGCGGCACGCGACTGGCGCCGGCGCGCGGTGATCATCGTCGCGGGCGGTCTGCTTCCGGTGGCCTACCAGATCTTCCGGATGGGCTACTACGGCCTGGTGGTTCCGGGTACTGCGGTGGCCAAGGACGCGAGCGGGGCCAAATGGTCGCAGGGCTTCGTCTACCTGGCGAACTTCAATCAGCCCTACCTGCTGTGGGCGCCGGCGATCCTGCTCGCCGGGCTCGCCGCGGTGGTCTGGGTCATCCGCGGCCGTCCCCGACCGAACCGCGGCGCGATCGCTCCGGGCTCCGGACGCCTGGCGCGAATGGTGCAGAGCCCGGCCGCGGTGGTGATCTTCTTTCTCGTCAGCGGCCTGCTGCAGGCCATCTACTGGATCCGCCAGGGCGGGGACTTCATGCACGGCAGGGTGCTTCTCACACCGCTGTTCGTCATGCTGGCGCCGATAGCGGTGATCCCCGTCGTACTTCCCGACGAGACCAGGATGGCGCGTGGTGCGGGCTACCTGTTCGTCGGCGCCACCAGCGTGCTGTGGCTGGCGGTCGCGGGATGGGCGCTGTGGGCGGCTAATTCGCCGGGAATGGGTCGAGACGCCACCCGCGTCACGTACTCCGGCATCGTGGACGAGCGGCGGTTCTATTCCCAGGCCACCGGCCATGCGCACCCGCTGACCGCCGCGGACTACCTCGACTATCCGCGGATGCGCGCGGTGCTCGAGGCGTTGGAGAACACGCCCGACGGTGCGCTGTTGCTGCCGTCGGGCAACTACGACCAGTGGGACGTGGTGCCGGCGCTGCCGCCCCCGCCGGATGCGCCCGAGGACTACCGGGGCCCGCACACGGTCTTCTTCACCAACCTCGGCATGCTGGGCATGAACGTCGGACTCGACGTCCGGGTCATCGACCAGATCGGGCTCGCCAATCCGTTGGCCGCCCACACCGAGCGCCTCGAGGACGGCCGAATCGGCCACGACAAGAACCTGTTCCCCGACTGGGCGATCGCCGAAGGGCCCTTTCTCAAAGAGCCCCCGTTCATCCCGGGTTACATCGACGAGGACTGGATCAGACAGGCCGAGGCGGCGCTGGAGTGTCCGGAGACCGACGCGATGCTGAACTCGGTGCGCGGCCCGATGAGCCTGCGTCGATTCCTGTCGAACTTCGTGCACGCCTACGAGTTCACGCAGTACCGGATCGACCGCGTGCCGCTCTACGAGCTCGCTCGCTGCGGGTTGCCCGTGCCCGAACCGGTATCCGAGCCGTATACGGGGATGCCCGCCACCGGTCCGTAACGCCGCGACCCCTGCGGGCCGATAGACAGACGCGAACTGCTCTTTTCGCGGCGCCCGATACACGAACGGATGGACCGACCTGTGCGAACCTGGCTTCGCCGCGCGCTGGCGACGGCAGCCGCGGCCGTGGCGCTGCCGAGCGGAGCCGCCGCGGTTTTCCCGGCGCCCCCGGCAGGTGCGTTCTCCAGGGAGGGACTTCCCGTCGAGTACCTCGACGTCTACTCCGCGGCGATGGGCCGCATCGTGCGCGTCCAATTCCAGCCTGCCGGAACGGGTTCGGGCGAGCAGAAGGCGGTGTACCTCCTCGACGGAATGCGGGCCCGCGACGACTACAACGGCTGGGACATCGAAACCGCGGCGTTCGAGTGGTTTTTCGAATCCGGGGTGGCCACCGTGATGCCGGTGGGCGGAGAGGCCAGCTTCTACGCCGACTGGTACTCGCCGTCGAGTTTCAACCGCCAGCCCTACACCTATAAGTGGGAAACCTTCCTCACCGACGAACTTCCCGCCTGGCTGGCCGCCAACAAGCACGTCTCCACCACCGGCAACGCGGTCGTAGGGGTGTCGACGTCGGGCAGTGCGGCGCTGATCCTGTCGGCCCACCATCAACATCAGTTCGCTTATGTGGCGTCGCTTTCGGGGTTCCTGAACCCGTCGGAGCCCACGATGCGGCAGGCGATCCGGGTCGCCATGCTCGACGCCGGGGGTTACAACATCGACAGCATGTGGGGTGCGCCGTGGGATGCGGCATGGAAACGCCACGACCCGATCCAGCAGGCCGGCCGGTTGGCTGCCAGCAACACTCGCCTGTGGATTCACTGTGCGCCAGCAAGATCCGCACCCCCGGACGCGGGTACCGACCCGAACAGGGCCTTCGACGCCGACAGCCTGGAATCGATGGCGGCGAAGAGCAACAAAGACTTCCAGACGGCCTACCTGACGGCCGGAGGAAACAACGCCACGTTCGAATTCCCTGCCCAGGGATATCACGCGTGGCAGGACTGGGGTGCGCAACTGCAAGCCCTGAAACCAGACCTGGTCACCACACTCCTCGGCGGAGCGGCGTGACCAGGGTGGACATCTCTCGAATGGGAAGATCACGCCGACGTGTGGTTGACTGCACGGGTTACGCGGCTTGCCCCAGGGGCGGTTCCGCGTGCGGCATACAACAGATGGGATAGATGAAGCATGAAGTTCGTTGGCAAGATCCGGGGTGCCTGGATCCGCCGGCTCGCAGGCGCGGCGATGGCCGCTGCCGTGCTGCCCGGCTTGATCAGCGCCATCGGAGGCTCGGCCACCGCGGGGGCTTTCTCTCGTCCGGGTCTGCCGGTCGAGTACCTCATGGTTCCGTCCGCAGGGATGGGCCGCGACATCAAGGTTCAGTTCCAGAACGGCGGCCCGAACGCGCCGGGCGTGTATCTGCTCGACGGTCTTCGTGCACGCGATGACTTCAACGGCTGGGACATCGAGACCGCGGCGTTCGAGTGGTACCTGGACTCCGGCCTCGCGGTGATCATGCCCGTCGGTGGCCAGTCCAGCTTCTACAGCGACTGGTACGCACCGGCCTGCGGCAAGGCAGGTTGCCAGACCTACAAGTGGGAGACGTTCCTGACGCAGGAACTGCCCGCGTACCTCGCGGCCAACAAGGGCGTGAACCCGAACCGCAATGCCGCAGTCGGGCTGTCCATGGCCGGATCGGCCGCGATGACGCTGGCGATCTACTACCCGCAGCAGTTCCAGTACGCCGCTTCGCTGTCGGGCTTCTTGAACCTCTCCGAGGGCTGGTGGCCGATGCTGGTCGGTCTGTCGATGGGTGACGCCGGCGGCTACGAGTCCGAGGACATGTGGGGCCCGTCGAGCGATCCCGCGTGGAAGCGCAACGACCCGATGGTCAACATCGACAAGCTGGTCGCCAACGGCACCCGCATCTGGGTGTTCTGCGGTAACGGCAAGCCGGCCGAGATCAACGGTCGCGTCGCCGGTGACAACTTCAACGCGAAGTTCCTGGAGAGCTTCACGCTGCGCACGAACGAGACGTTCCAGGAGCAGTACCTGGCCGCCGGCGGTAAGAACGGCGTGTTCAACTTCCCGCAGGGCGGCACGCACGACTGGCCGTACTGGGGTCAGCAGCTCCAGCAGATGAAGCCGGACATCCAGCGCGTGCTGGGCGCCACGCCGCAGCCGTCGACCCCGATCGCGACCGAGGCCTCGGTCACGACGACGGACGCCGGTAACTGACTGGTACGGCAATAGGTTCATAGTCGACGGCGGCGATCCTGCGGGGTCGCCGCCGTTGACCTTTTTCGCTCCTCGCGTCCGCGGCGGCCTTTTTCGCTCCTCGCGTCCGCGGCGGCCTTTTTCGCTCCTCGCGTCCGCGGGGCCTTTTCCGACCACGTCCGCGCCGGTGTGTGATTGACTACCTCGCGCGGGGACAGCAGACCAATGTGAGGTGGGCGAGCCGATGCAGGCGATCTTCCGGGCGATCTTGACAGTGGCGCTGGCCGCCGGGTTGTGGAGCGTGGGTACGGCCGTCGCGCCGAAGGCCGAGGCGCAAGTCGAGATGCTGATGGTGCCGTCGGCGGCGATGGGACGTGACATTCCCGTCGCCTTCCAGGGCGGTGGCCCGCACGCGGTTGTGCTGCTCGACGCGTTCAACGCCGCACCCGACGTCAGCAACTGGGTCACCGCGGGCAACGCGATGAACACCCTCGCGGGTAAGGGCATCTCGGTGGCCGCACCCGCGGGCGGCGCGTGGAGCATGTACACGAACTGGGAGGCCGACGGCAGCCGCCAATGGGAGACGTTCCTCGCCGACGAGTTGCCGAACTGGTTGGCCGCCAACAAGGGCCTGGCGCCGTCGGGACACGGCATCGTGGGTGCGGCGCAGGGCGGCTACGGCGCGATGGCGATGGCCACCTTCCACCCGGACCGCTACCGCTTCGCGGGCTCCCTGTCCGGCTTCCTGACCCCGGAGCGCACCGGCGTGGACGGTGCCATCACCGCCGGGCTCGCGCAGTTCGGCGGCGTCGAGACCCGGAACATGTGGGGACTGCCACAGCTGGGCCGGTGGAAGTGGCATTCGCCCAACGTCCATGTCCAGTTGCTGGCCGACAACAACACCCGGCTGTGGGTCTGGAGTGGTCCGGTCGGGGGGTGCACCGATCCCGCCGCGATGATCGGCTACTGCGACATCGCGTCGGGCACCAATCGAGAGTTCTACCAGCACTACCGCTCGGTCGGCGGCAAGAACGGTCACTTCGATTTCCCGACCAGCGGCAACCACGACTGGGGTTCCTGGAGCGGTCAGCTCGCGGCCATGAGCGGCGAATTGGCGGCGACGATCGCTTAGCCGACGACCCACCCTTCAGAACCGGGGCCGCACCTCGGCAGCCGGTACCTTGGAGGAGTGCAACGCTCGGTGCGGACGACTGCGGCAGGTTCGCTGCTGATCGCTTCGGCGACGGCGTTGCTGACCGGGTGTTCGGGCCCCGAGGTCATGGCGGCCATGGGTTTGCCGACGTCGGAGACCGCGCCTGCGCACGGCGGGCCCGCCGAGACCACGGCCCCGCCGTCGGCCACCGGGCACTCCAACACGCTCGTGCTGACCGATCGGCAGCGGGGCTATCTCGACGCTCTCACCGCGGCCGGGGTGAAGCCGTCCAGCGACCTGCTGGCTCTGCGCGTCGGGTCCTACGTGTGCCAGGCCCGTGCCGCCAAGCACGACGACCAGAAGGTCTGGGATTCGATCTATCCGCTGGTGCGCGGCGATGCGATGGATCACATCTCCGGTAGGGCGCCGACCGTCAACGTCGACGCGGCGACCGCCGATTACATTCGCATCGCAACCGACCGACTCTGCTAGCAGGAGCCCAACCGATACATGGCCACTACCAACCGGCGGAAACGCCACCGTATCCTCGCGCTCGTCGCGGCCGGCGCGATGGCGCTCGTGGTAATTCTGCTCATCATCATCGTCGTCGTGATCCTGCGAAAGCCCGAGGGTCCGAGCGGCGTTCCGCCGACGGCGGTGCCTCCGACCGGGATCAGCCCGACCAAGAAGCCGCGGCCGGAGTTCCAGGACGCGAGTTGCCCAGATGTGCAGATGATCTCGGTTCCGGGTACCTGGGAGTCCTCACCGAAACTCGACCCGTTCAACCCCACTCAGTTCCCGATCGCGCTGCTGCTGGGCGTCACCAACCCGATCCGCGGGCAGTTCGCGAACGACCGGCTCGAGGTGTTCACCGTCCCGTACACGGCGCAGTTCCACAACCCGTTCTCGCAGGACGGCCAGATGACCTACAACGACAGCCGCGCCGAGGGCTTCAACGCGACCGTCAAGGCCATGACGGAGATGAACGAGCGTTGCCCGCTGACCAGTTACGTGATCGTCGGGTTCTCCCAGGGCGCCGTCATCGCCGGGGACATCGCCAGCGATATCGGCAACGGGCGCGGCCCCGTCGACGAGGACCTGGTGCTGGGTGTGACGTTGATCGCCGACGGCCGCAGGCAGACCGGTGTCGGCGTCGACGTCGGCCCCAATCCGCCGGGTCAGGGCGCAGAGATCACGCTGCGCGATGTGCCGATGCTCGACGGTATGGGCCTGGCCATGACGGGTCCCCGGCCCGGAGGGTTCGGCATGCTCAACGATCGCGTCCACGAGATCTGCGCTCCCGGCGACCTGATCTGCTCGGCGCCGCCGGAGGCGTTCAACATCATGAACCTCCCCAAGACCATCGACATCCTGCTCGGAGGTGCGGGACAACCGATTCACGCGATGTATGCCACCACGCAGTTCTGGAATCTCGACGGGCTGTCAGCCACCCAGTGGACGCAGCGCTGGGCGCAGGAATTGATCGATAACGCCCCGCAGCCGAAACATGGCTGACCTGTGACCAGACCTGATTTGGACGGCGACAACACGTCACCTAACATTAAGAAAAAACTAAGAGCAGTAAGCGAATAGCCGACCGGTACGATTTTCCGGGGCTTGGGGCCGGCTTGAGAATTGATTGCAATCGGCATCGAGAAGCGTGTGCCGCTGACAGGAGAGTGCGATGGGGTTCCATAACCCGTTCATCAAGGACGGACTGATCAAGTTTCCCGACAACGGGAGCCTGGTCAAACACGTCGAACGATGGGCGAAGGTGCGTGGAGACAAGCTCGCCTACCGCTTCCTGGACTTCTCCACCGAGCGCGACGGAGTCGCCCGCGACCTGCACTGGGCCGACTTCGGGGCCCGCAACCGCGCGGTCGGTGCTCGACTGCAACAGGTCACCCAGCCCGGTGACCGCGTCGCGATCCTGTGCCCGCAGAATCTCGACTACCTCGTCGCGTTCTTCGGCACGCTGTACTCGGGCCGCATCGCGGTGCCGCTGTTCGACCCGAACGAACCGGGGCACGTGGGTCGCCTGCACGCCGTGCTCGACGACTGCCATCCGTCGGCGATCCTGACCACCACCGACGCCGCCGAGGGTGTGCGCAAGTTCTTCCGCACCCGCCCGGCCAACCAGCGTCCGCGCGTCATCGCCGTCGACGCGGTGCCCAACGAGGTCGGCGCCACCTGGGAACCCGTCGACGTCGACGAGCACACCATCGCATACCTGCAGTACACCTCGGGCTCCACGCGGATCCCGACCGGTGTGCAGATCACCCACCTGAACCTGGCCACCAACGTGGTGCAGGTGATCGAGGCGCTGGAAGGCGAAGAGGGCGACCGCGGCGTCTCCTGGCTGCCGTTCTTCCACGACATGGGCCTGATCACGGTGTTGCTGTCGCCGATGCTCGGCCACTACATAACGTTCATGACCCCGGCAGCCTTCGTGCGCCGCCCCGGCCGCTGGATCCGCGAACTCGCCCGCAAAGAAGGCGACACCGGCGGAACCATCTCGGTGGCCCCGAACTTCGCGTTCGACCATGCCGCGGCCCGCGGCGTGCCCAAGGACGGCGAGCCGCCACTGGACCTGTCCAACGTCAAGTGCATCCTCAACGGCAGTGAGCCGATCTCGGCGGCCACCGTGCGGCGGTTCAACGAGGCCTTCGGCCCGTTCGGTTTTCTGCCCAAGGCGATCAAGCCCTCCTACGGTCTGGCCGAGGCCACGCTGTTCGTGTCCACCACGCCGATGGAGGCCGAGCCGACGATCACCCTGGTCGACCGCGACGAGCTCAACAACCACCGCTTCGTTCCCGTGGCCGAGGATTCGCCCAAGGCCGTGCCGCAGGCCGGCGCCGGCAAGATCGGCATCGCCGAATGGGCGGTCATCGTCGACAACGACACCGCCACCGAGCTGCCCGACGGACAGATCGGCGAGGTCTGGATCAGCGGTCAGAACATGGGCACGGGGTACTGGGGCAAGCCCGAGGAGACCATCGCGACGTTCCAGAACATCCTCAAGTCGCGGACCAACCCGTCGCACGCCGAAGGTGCCACCGACGACGCGACCTGGGTGCGCACCGGCGACCTCGGCGCCTACTACGACGGTGAGCTCTACATCACCGGACGCGTCAAGGATCTGGTGATCATCGACGGGCGCAACCACTACCCGCAGGACCTGGAGTACTCCGCGCAGGAGGCCACCAAGGCGCTGCGCACCGGGTTCGTCGCGGCGTTCTCGGTGCCCGCCAACCAGTTGCCCGACGAGGTGTTCGAGAACGCCCACTCCGGACTCAAGCGCGATCCCGACGACACCTCCGAACAACTGGTGATCGTCGGCGAGCGCGCGCCCGGCGCCCACAAGCTCGACATGGGCCCCATCGCCGACGACATCCGCGCGGCGATCGCCGTGCGCCACGGTGTCACCGTGCGCGACGTGCTGCTGACCCCCGCCGGCGCGATCCCACGCACCTCGAGCGGCAAGATCGGCCGCCGCGCGTGCCGCTCGGCCTACCTGGACGGCAGTCTGCGCAGCGGGAAGATCGCCAACGCGTTCCCCGACGAGACGGACTAAGACTCTCCCGAATATGGCTGATACACAAGACGACTCGCAGCAACCCGACATGCCGTCCGGCGACGACATCCAGCTCGCGCCCGAGAAGCCGCTCACTGCGCCACGCACGGACATGACGGTCAACGAGATGCGCGAGTGGCTGCGCAATTGGATCGGCAACGCCACCGGCCAGTCACCCGACTCCATCAGCGAGAGCGCGCCGATGGTCGAACTCGGGCTGTCGTCGCGCGACGCCGTCGCGATGGCCAGCGACATCGAGGACCTGACCGGCGTCACCTTGACCGCCACCGTGGCCTTCCGCCACCCCACCATCGAATCACTGGCGACGGTGATCATCGAGGGCGAGCCCGAACCCGAGGACGCCGGCGGCGACGACGAGGACTGGACGCGCACCCGCGACGTCGAGGACATCGCGATTGTGGGCCTGGCCACCCGCTTCCCCGGCGACATGAACACCCCCGACGAGACGTGGCAGGCGCTCATCGAGGGCCGCGACGCGATCAGCGATCTGCCCGAGGGCCGCTGGGAGGAGTTCCTCGGCGAGCCCCGCATCGCCGAGCGCGTGGCCAAGGCCCGCACCCGCGGCGGTTACCTCTCCGACATCAAGGGGTTCGACGCCGAGTTCTTCGCGCTGTCGAAGATGGAGGCCGACAACATCGATCCGCAGCAGCGGATGGCGCTCGAATTGACCTGGGAAGCACTGGAAAACGCGCGCATCCCCGCGTCGAGCCTGCGCGGCGGCAACGTCGGTGTCTACATCGGCAGCTCGCTGAATGACTACAGCTTCCTGGCGATGTCGGACCCGTCGATCGCGCACCCGTACGCGATCACCGGCACGGCGAGTTCGATCATCGCCAACCGGGTTTCGTACTTCTACGACTTCCGCGGCCCATCGGTGGCCGTCGACACCGCCTGCTCGAGTTCGCTGGTCGCCGCGCACCAGGGTGTGCAGGCGCTGCGATCGGGTGAGGCCGACGTCGCCGTGGTGGGTGGCGTCAACGCGTTGATCACCCCGTTGGTGACGGTCGGCTTCGACGAGGTCGGTGGGGTCCTCGCGCCGGACGGCCGCATCAAGTCGTTCTCGCAGGACGCCGACGGTTACGCCCGTTCCGAAGGCGGCGGCATGCTCGTGCTCAAGCGGGTTTCGGATGCCCGCCGCGACGGTGACGAGATCCTCGCCGTGATCGCGGGCAGCGCGGTCAACCACGACGGCCGGTCCAACGGTCTGCTCGCGCCGAACCCGGATGCGCAGGCCGAGGTGCTGCGCAAGGCGTACAAGGACGCCGGCATCAATCCGCGCCTCGTCGATTACATCGAGGCGCACGGCACCGGCACCATCCTCGGCGACCCGATCGAGGCCGACGCGCTCGGCCGCGTCGTCGGCAGGGGTCGGGCGGCCGACAAGCCCGCGCTGCTGGGCGCGATCAAATCCAATGTGGGACACCTGGAATCGGCGGCCGGCGCGGCGAGCCTGGCGAAGATGACGCTGGCCCTGCGCAACGACAAGATCCCGCCGTCGATCAACTACACCGGCCCCAACCCCTACATCGACTTCGACGGCGTGCACCTCAAGGTCGCCGACACCGTCACTGACTGGCCGCGCTACAGCGGCTATGCGATCACCGGCGTCTCGGGGTTCGGTTTCGGCGGCGCCAACGCCCACCTCGTGCTGCGCGAGGTGCTGCCGTCCGACCTCGTCGAACCCGAACCGGAGCCCGAGCCCGAAGCCGCGCAAGACAAGTCGTCTGACGCCAACGCCGTTTACATCGGCGGGGTGCGGATGGACGAGTACGGCGAGTTCGTCGACCATGACGATGACGATGACGACGACGACGCTCTGGACCGGCCCGCGCACGCGCAGCACGACGAGCCCGAACTGCCTGGCCTGACCGACAAGGCGCTGCAGCTGCTCGAGGCCGCGCGCGAGGAACTGGAGGCCGGTGAGCAGCCGGCACCGGTTGTGCCGCTGGCGGTTTCAGGCTTCCTCACGTCACGAAAGAGGGCCACGGCCACCGAGCTGGCCGATTGGATCGACAGCCCGGAGGGGCGCGCATCGTCGCTGGAGTCGATCGGTCGCGCGCTGTCGCGGCGCAACCACGGACGTTCGCGCGCTGTGGTGCTGGCCCACGATCACGACGAGGCCATCAAGGGCCTGCGCGCGGTGGCCGAGGGCAAGCAGCACCCGAGCGTGTTCAGCGCCGACGGCCCGGTGACGAACGGGCCGGTGTGGGTGCTCGCGGGTTTCGGTGCGCAGCACCGCAAGATGGGCAAGAACCTGTATCTGCGCAACGAGGTGTTCGCAGAGTGGATCAACAAGGTCGACGCCCTCATCCAGGATGAGCGGGGCTACTCGATCCTCGAGCTGATTCTCGATGACGCAGTCGACTACACCAACGAGACCTGCGAGTACCCCATCGAGGTCGTCCAGACGGTGATCTTCGCCCTGCAGATCGCGCTCGGCGAGCTGCTCAAGCACCACGGCGCCAAACCCGCTGCGGTGGTGGGCCAGTCGCTCGGCGAGGCTGCCGCCGCGTACTTCGCGGGCGGCCTGTCTCTTGAGGACGCCACTCGGGCCATCTGTTCGCGTGCTCACCTCATGGGTGAGGGCGAGGCCATGCTGTTCGGCGAATGGATCCGGTTGATGGCGCTCGTCGAGTACTCGGCCGACGAGATCGACACGGTTTTCGCCGATTTCAAGGATCTCGAGGTGTGTGTGTACGCCGCGCCGACGCAGACCGTCATCGGCGGCCCGCCCGATCAGGTCGACGCGATCATCGAGCGCTGCGAGCAAGAGGGCAAGTTCGCCCGCAAGATGCAGACCAAGGGCGCCAGCCACACCTCGCAGATGGACCCGCTGCTCGGCGAGCTGGCTGCCGAACTCGTCGGCATCGAACCGCATCCCACCAAGATCGGTTACTTCTCGACGGTGCACGAGGGCCGCTACATCCGACCCGGTGAGACCATCCACGACGTCGACTACTGGAAGAAGGGGCTGCGGCACAGCGTCTACTTCACCCACGGCATCGGCAACGCCGTCGACAACGGCCACACGACCTTCCTGGAGTTGGCGCCCAATCCCGTGGCGCTCATGCAGGTGGGGCTGACGACGGCGGCGAAAGGCCTGCACGACGCCCAACTGATCGCGACGCTGGCGCGCAAGCAGGACGAGGTCGACTCGATGATCGCGGCGATGGCCCAGCTGTTCGTGCACGGTCACGATCTGGACTTCCGCACGCTGTTCCCCCGCCGCTCCAAGGGGTTGGCCGGAGCGCTGGATTTCGCGAACATCCCGCCGACTCGTTTCAAGCGCAAACCGCACTGGCTCGATGCGCGGTTCACCGGCGACAGCTCGGTGATGATGCCGGGCAACCACGTCGCCACCCCGGACGGCAGGCACGTCTGGGAGTACGCGCCCAAGGGCGAGCCCGATCTGGCCGGCTTGGTGAAAGCCGCTGCGACGCAGGTCATTCCGGACGCCAAGCTGGTCGCCTCCGAACAGCGCGCGGTGCCCGGCGAGGGGGCACGGCTGGTGACGACGCTGACCCGCCATCCCGGTGGCGCCAGCGTGCAGGTGCACGCGCGCATCGACGAGTCCTTCACGCTGGTGTACGACGCCGTGGTGAGCCGCACCGGCACCGCGGCAGCGCTGCCGGTGGCGGTGGCGACCGGAGCGGCCGTCGCCGAACAGGTTTCGGCGACGCCTGCGGATGAGCCGGAGGAAGACGCGGCGGAGATCCTGCAGGACAACCTGACTGCCGGCGCGGGCCTGGCCGCGGGGTTCGCGAAGTGGTCACCGGACTCCGGTGAGTCGATCCGCGACCGCCTCGGCGCGATCGTCGGTGGGGCAATGGGTTATGAGCCCGAGGACCTGCCGTGGGAGGTGCCGCTGATCGAGCTCGGCCTGGACTCGTTGATGGCCGTGCGGATCAAGAACCGCGTCGAGTACGACTTCGACCTGCCGCCGATCCAGCTGACGGCGGTGCGTGACGCCAACCTCTATGCGGTCGAGAAGCTGATCCAGTACGCGATCGAGCACCGCGACGAGGTCGACCAGCTCGCCGAGCACCAGAAGACCAAGACCGCCGAGGAGATCGCGGCCGAACAGGCCGAGTTGATGGGCGGTGCGACCACCGTCGCCGAACTCGAGCAGGTGCTGGCCGAGAAGACCGGCATCGCCTCCGAGGTGACCAGTGCCGGTACCGCAACGGAATCCGACATTCCGGCGCCGCCGACCGACCCGTCTGGTCCGGCTGCCGACATACCACCGCCGCCGACGGACCCGAGCGGCCCGGCGGTCCCGGCGCCGCAGACGGATCCGAGCGGACCCTCACAGTCGACGGTGGCCGCCGCCAGCAAGATCCTCACCCAGGAGGCGGTCACCGAGGCGCTGGGCTCCGACGTGCCGCCGCGCGACGCCGCGGAACGCGTCACGTTCGCGACATGGGCGATCGTCACCGGCAAGTCGCCGGGCGGCATCTTCAACGACCTGCCCGATGTCGATGACGCGACCGCGACCAAGATCGCTGAGCGGCTGACCGAGCGGGTCGACGAGGGCACGATCACCGCCGCCGACGTCCGCTCCGCGAAGACCATCGAGGAGCTGTCCACGACTGTCCGCGATTACCTCGAGGGCGGCAAGGTCGACGGCTTCGTGCGGACGCTGCGCGCCCCGTCGGAGGGCTCGAACCGGATCCCGGTGTTCGTGTTCCACGCCGCGGGCGGCTCGACGGTGGTCTACGAGCCGCTGCTCAAGCGGTTGCCCGCCGACACGCCGATGTACGGTATCGAGCGCGTCGAGGGCTCCATCGAGGAGCGCGCCCGCGAGTACGTGCCGAAACTGTTGGAGCTCAACGGTGATCGCCCGTTCATGCTGGCCGGCTGGTCGCTGGGCGGTGTGCTCGCCTACGCGTGCGCGATCGGGCTCAAGCAGGCCGGTGCCGACGTGCGGTTCGTCGGTCTGATCGACGCGGTCCGTCCGAGTGAGGAGATCCCCCAGACGAAGGAGGAGACCCGCGCCCGCTGGGATCGTTACGCCCGTTTCGCCGAGCGCACGTTCAACGTCGAGATCCCGGAGATCCCCTACGAGGAACTCGAGGCGCTCGACGACGAGGGGCAGGTGAAATACGTGCTGGACGTGGTGAGCCAGAGCGGGGTGCAGATCCCCGGTGGCATCATCGAGCACCAGCGCACGTCGTACCTGGATCAGCGGGCCATCGACACCGCCGAGATCAAGCCGTACGACGGCAAGGTCACGCTCTACATGGCCGACCGCTACCACGACGACGCGATCTACTTCGAACCGCGCTACGCCACCCGCAAGCCCGACGGCGGTTGGGGCGAGTTCGTCTCGGAGCTGGAGGTCGTCCCGATCGGGGGCGAGCACATCCAGGTGATCGACGAGCCGTACATTGCGAAGGTCGGAGCTCACATGAGTGAGGCGATCAGCCAGATCGAGTCTGAGGAGAAGCCGTCGAAGTGACCACTGAAGCTACTCCCATCCGAACCAAGACCACCGCAGAGCTGCTCGCCGAACTCCGCGAGAAGCTGGAGCAGGCCAAGGAGCCCGGTGGAGAGAAGGCGGTCGCCAAGCGGGAGAGGAAGGGCATCCCGAGCGCCCGCGCGCGAATCCACGCCCTGGTCGATCCGGGCAGCTTTCTGGAGATCGGCGCGCTGGCGAAGACGCCCGGCGATCCGAACGCGTTGTTCGGCGACGGGGTGGTGACCGGTCACGCCCGGATCAACGGCAGGCCGGTCGGCGTGTTCAGCCACGACCAGACGGTGTTCCAGGGGTCGGTCGGCGAGATCTTCGGCCGCAAGGTGGCCAAGCTGATGGAGTGGGTGGCCATGGTCGGCTGCCCGATCATCGGCATCAACGACTCGGCCGGCGCGCGAATCCAGGACGCCGTGACGTCGCTGGCGTGGTACGCCGAGCTCGGCCGCCGCCACGAGCTGCTGCGCGGGCTGGTCCCCGAGATCTCGATCATCCTCGGCAAATGTGCTGGGGGAGCGGTGTATTCACCGATTCAGACCGATCTGGTGGTGGCCGTCCGCGACCAGGGCTACATGTTCGTCACTGGACCGGACGTCATCAAGGACGTCACCGGCGAGGACGTCTCGCTCGACGAACTCGGCGGCGCCGATGCCCAGGCCCGCTACGGCAACATCCACCAGGTGGTGGAGAGCGAAGCCGCGGCGTTCCAGTACGTGCGCGACTACCTGGAGTTCCTGCCCGCCAACACGTTCGACGACCCGCCGATCGTCAACCCGGGTCTGGAGCCCGAGCTCACACCGCACGACTACGAGCTCGACTCGATCGTGCCGGACAGCGACAACATGGCCTACGACATGCACGAGATCCTGCTGCGGATCTTCGATGACGGCGACGTGTTCGATGTGGCCGAGCAGCAGGGTCCGGCGATCATCACCGCGTTCGCGCGGGTCGACGGCCGCCCGGTCGGAGTAGTCGCCAACCAGCCGATGCATTTGTCCGGGTCGATCGACAACGAGGCCTCCGACAAGGCGGCCCGGTTCATCCGGTTCTGCGACTCCTACAATCTGCCTTTGGTTTTCGTCGTCGATACGCCGGGCTTCATGCCGGGCGTCCAGCAGGAGAAGGGCGGCATCATCAAGCGCGGTGGCCGCTTTCTGAACGCCGTGGTCGAGGCCGACGTACCGAAGGTGACCATCACCATCCGCAAGTCCTACGGCGGCGCGTATGCGGTGATGGGGTCCAAGCAGCTGTCGGCGGATCTGAACTTCGCGTGGCCGACCGCGCGCATCGCGGTGATCGGCGCCGAGGGCGCGGCGCAGCTGTTGGTGAAGCGGTTCCCGGATCCGACGGCGCCGGAGGTGCAGAAGATCCGCGCCGACTTCATCGAGGGGTACAACCTCAACATGGCCACGCCGTGGATCGCCGCCGAGCGCGGCTTCATCGACGCGGTGATCCAGCCGCACGAGACGCGGCTGCTACTGCGCAAATCGCTGAACCTGTTGCGGGACAAGCAGATCACCCGCGTGCAGCGCAAGCACGGCCTGACCCCGATCTAGTCCCCCTCTGTTGCGCGAGCGTGCGTGTCTGCACACGACACGCCGCGAGATTTCGACGTTTTGCGCACGTTCGTCGCCGCGCGAGCGTGCGCTCAGCGCCGAACCCATCGGACGATGACGGTGCCGTCGTCGCCGAGCAGTACGTCGCTGCGCCGCATGCGGAGCTCGACATGCGCCGGTGTGGCGGCGATCCGGCGCGCAGGACCCGCCACCATCATCGGGCTGGTGGTGAGGCACAACTCGTCGATCTCGTCGTCTGCGATCAGGCGGGAGAACAGCGTCGGCCCGCCCTCCACCAGCACCCGGTGCAGACCCAGATCGCCAAGGGCGCGACGTATTGCGGCAGAGTCGATTGGCCCCTCCGCCATCTCGCACACGATCGCCCCGGACGCTTCCAGCGCTCGCCGCGCTGAACTCGGGGCACTCGCAGAGACCAACACGATGGGCGGAACCGTCGCCGTAAGCAGATGAGGCGGGATCACGCCTCGACTGGAGACGACGACCAACCGCAATACCGACGCCAGCCCGTGGGCGAGCCGCCACCCCAGCGAGTCCGCATCGACACGGAGATCGGCATACGGTTTGGACGCCGCGGTGGTCGCACCCACCAGGATCACGTCGGCGACTTCACGCAACCGGGCGAAGACCCGTCGGTCGGTCGGCGTACCCAGCTTGCGGCCGGCGCCGTCGAGCGTCACGGCGCCGTCGATGCTGGCGATGAAATTCGCCCGGAGCCTCGGAGCGGTCGGGGTTTCGGGGTAGGCGAGCAGGTCGCGCAGCGCGTCATCGGTGAGCGTCTCCACCTCGTGCAGAGTTGACGGTGGCCTCGCGGCGACAGCGGTCATGGCGCAGTGCTCACATTTCTCTCGGAGTGGCTCACGGTCTGGACGGCTCGCGGGGAAAGGCCAGTGAAAAAGAACGCGGCGATCGCCCCGATCCCCGCCGCCGTCGCGGGCAACAGCATCGAGTGCGACATCGCCTCGATGGCGGCGGTTGCGGACATCGCCGGCTCCGGTTCTGCAGCATCATGGGACTCGATGTCGGCCACGGCTGCCAACAATGCGGCGATGCTCGCGCTGCCGAGCGCGGCCCCGACCTGTCGAATCGTGTTGAAGACGGCCGAGCCCGCGCCGGCCAGATCGTCGGGCAGCGTCCTGGATGCGATGACAGCCAACGGTTCCCACGTGAGCGCACCCGCGGCACCGATGAGCGTGAGCGGCAACGTCATTCGCCAGATCGGTGCCGACTGGCTCATCTCCAGCGCGAGCCAGATCAACGCGACGGCCGTCAGCGTGAAGCCGGGACACACGATGGACCGTGGCGCGACGCGGTCGACGAGCCTTCCGACGATCGGGGCCACGACACCGGTCGCGACCGCCATCGGCGCCGTCACGAGGCCCGCGTGTGTTGCCGACATACCGCGCACGTCTTGCAGATAGAACATCAGCGGAACGGCGAACGCGACGATCGTGAAACTGATCAGCGCGATGCCGAGATTCGACAGGGCGAAGTCGCGGTGGCGGAACAGGTCTAAGGGAACCAACGGCTCTGAACGCTGAATCGCCTGCCACACCACGAAAACCGCCAGGCATGCGCATCCGCCGGCGATCGCGACCCACGTCGTCGGCCCCCACTCGTGATGACGGCCCTCCTGCAGGGCGAAGACGATCAGGCAGATACCGGTCCCGGACAGCAGCACGCCGAGCGCGTCGAGTCGATGCGGTCGCGCGGGCAGGGCGGGAATCAGTCGAAGCGCCAGCACAAGTCCCGCGGCGCCGATCGGAATGTTGACAAGGAAGATCCACCGCCAGCCCAACGTGTCCACCAGCAGTCCGCCGGCCACCGGACCGATCAGGAGGCCGACGGCCGCTGTCGCACCCCAGAGGCTCATGGGAACGCCCCGGTGATGGGGCGGGAAGATGCGGGTGACCGCGGACAGCGTCTGTGGTGTCATCAGCGCCGCGCCAATGCCCTGGGCGGCCCGCCCGGCGATCAGCATCCCGATCGACTCGGACACCCCGCACCACAGCGACGCCAGCGTGAACGCCGTAAGGCCGGCGACGTACAAGCTCTTCGGGCCGAAGCGGTCGCCGAGGCGGCCACCCACGGGCAGCAGGGCCGCGAACACCAGCAGGTAGGCGCTGGTCACCCAGATGACGGCGTGGTAGTGCGCTGCGAAGTCCTCTTTGATGACCGGATTGGCGACGGCGACGATCGTGGAGTCGACGACGATCAGCAGAAAGCCGATCATCATGGCCCACACCGCGCGCAACGACGGCCTTTCGGTCGGCGCGTTCGGCGTGGGCACCGCGATCACCTTCGTAAGAGGAGATGCAGCGCCTCCGCCCGGGACGCCGGATCGGTCTGGAACTGCCCGCGCACCGCGGACGTCGTCGTGACAGCGCCCGGCTTTCGCACACCGCGCATCGCCATACACAGGTGCTCAGCCTCGATGACGACAATTACGCCACGAGGATGCAATTTGTTCATGACCGCCTCGGCTATTTGCCCGGTCAGCCGTTCCTGCACCTGTGGGCGCCTGGCATACAGGTCGACCAGACGCGCTATTTTCGACAGGCCGGTGACGCGGCCGTCCTCGCCGGGCAGGTAGCCGACATGGGCGACTCCGTGGAAAGAAACCAGGTGATGTTCACATGTGGAGTACATCGGAATTTGCTTGATCAGCACGAGTTCACCGTGGTGCTCATCAAACATCGTCGTGAGAACGTCGTCAGGATCGGCGTACAGACCTGCAAAAGTCTCTTGATATGCCCGCGCGACCCGTGCAGGAGTGTCGCGCAGCCCGTCGCGGTGGGGATCTTCACCAATGGCGACGAGCAGATCGAAAATGGCGGCTTCGACCGCCTCCTGATCGAATACGCGGGCCTGCGGTAGTTGACCGTTTCCGGTATGCGGCGCTTCGGGAGTCTGCAACATGAATGCCTCCTCGCCGCATGCAGAAAGCGCCACAATGTAATTTGCTGCCGAAGTCTTTCGGGCAGCTTCAAATTACTACTAGCAGAGGCTTTACCTCGTCGTCAGTTGATTTGTGAAATTCAGATCGACGGAAACGGGAGCCAGTCGTCGAACATGAATGCGTCACCGCGGGCGACGACGGTGGCGCCGCCGTGACCGGGATAGTGCGCGGGCACCACCGCGGCGCGCCGCCGCGACGCCTCGGTGAGGATGCGCTTGCGTGTTGTCGCGGCCTTCGTGAAGTCCTCGTCCCAGGCGCAGGGATCCTCCGGTCGGAGAACCTGGATGGGACAATGCGTCAGATCGCCGACGAACACCGCGGGCCGGCCGGCGTCGAGCCACACCACCGACGAACCCGGGGTGTGACCCGGCGCGGGGCGCAGCCACAGCGACTCGCTGAGCTGATGGTCACCCGACCACAGTTCCGTCTGTTCCTGCACCGGGGAAACACTGTCCTCGAACACGGTTCGGACGTGTCGCTGAACGGATTCCTCGTCCTCTGTGCGCGGCGTCGTCGACTGCGCGGGGCCATCGGGCCCGAAATGACGGTAGTCGGCTTCGGATACGAGATAGCGCGCGTTGGGAAACGTCGGGACCCAGGACCCGTTGTCTCGCACGGTGTTCCAGCCGACGTGGTCGAAGTGCAGGTGCGTGTTGACGACCACGTCCACGTCGGCGGGGTCGAATCCCGCGGCGGACAACGCGGAAAGGAACTCGGTCTGCAGGTCGGAGAGCACAGCCATCTGCGGCCGGCTCTTGCCGTTGCCCGCGCCGGTGTCGATCAGCACCGTCAGGCCGTCGACCTCGATCACCCAGATCTGCATGATGATGCGCCATCCGGCGTCGGTCCAGTAGGTCGGCGAGAGCTCGTCGGCATGCTGGTCCCAGACCTCCGCGGGGGTGTGCGGAAAAATCGCCCTCGGCAAGGTGTCGACCTGCCATTCCACCGCGCGTGTGAGTGTCGCGCCGCCCCACCGGATCCGGTCCACGGCCTCCAGGCTAGAGGACCGGTCTGCAGTGGGGCACGCTCGCGGCTCTGCGAATGTGCGCGATGCGTTGCAGATCTGTGGCGTGTCGTGTGCAGACTCGCACGCTCGCGCCCTTACGGCTTGATGCGGATGTGGCCCGGGCTGTACAGACCGCTGCGGGTGGCAGTGCCGAAGTCCAGCGTCGCCGGCGTCGCGCCTTGCGCCTCAGGGGTCATCTCGAACCGGCGCAGCGAGCCCCAGTCCCGGCCCCAGTCCTCCGACAGGTACGTCGCCATCACGTGCGCGCGCATCAGCAGATCCGTGATCCCCAGCAGGCCGCCGTTGAGGCCGTCCTGCCACGTATCGGTGTCCTTGCGCTTGGCGTTGTAGTCCGGAGTGATGCGGAATTTCGGAATCTCGGTGACGCCGTTGGCGTGCAGCATCGGCTGCTGGCACGGGAACGCCAGGCCGACGGCCCAGTCCATCAACACCGGCTGCTCGGAGCCCACGTACTCCTGTACCGACCGAAGTTCGGGCACCCGGGGTGGAGTCACCGCGAGCCAGTCGCCCGGCGTGAGCGAGAGATCTTCGGCGACAACGCGAACGGCGACGGCGTCAGCGGGGATGTCGGCGCGGGGGAAGCGCAGGTTACGCCACGACGGGATCGGGCCTAGGTCGTAGGGCACCATCCGGCCGGCGGGTACCAGGGCGCCGTCGGGAGCCCGGCGCGCGTACTCCAATTCGACCGTCTCGCCCTCGGTGCGCCCGTTGAACACGCTGTCGCCGGTGATGGTTCCGGCGGCGGTGACGACGACGAGCGGGTGCGCGTCGTCGGGGGCGGGCAGTTCGTACCAGGCCGACGCCAGCCGGCTCTGCTGCTGGGGTCCCTCGACGTAGGTGCCCGCCAACGGAACCCGGCTCGGGTCGAGGCCGTACGGCAGCGGCACCGTGGACCCGTTGACCCCGGGCCGCCTCAGCTCGGTCGGCTGGTCCCAGTCGTAGTCGGTGCCGGGCATCGGCAGGTTCATCCGGATAGCCTCGGCGACAATCTTTTCCGGCACGCCGTCGGCGGTGAACCCGACGGGCCGGTCTCCGCCCAGCGGACCCAACGGTCCGTACTGCCCGGGCAGGGCGGTCAGGAAGCCTTCGTTGGCGTCGGGTTCGACGAGTACGTCGTCGGCCAGGCCGCAGCCGCCGGCGAAGGCGCGCAGGTTGGCCCACGCATTCGAGTAGGTGGGGTACTGGCGAACCGCGCCCACGAGCATCGAACCGACGAACACCACCACCATGAAGCCCGCGACAACCGGGATCGGCGCCGCGGTCAGCGCCCGGGCGATGCGGCCCTCTCCGCGGGTCCGCGACGAGAAGTGCAGCCAGGCCGCCCATATCGCGGCGATCGCGAACAGCGCGAAGAAGATCGTGCTGACGGTGACGCCACCGATTGCGGGTTCGTCGTTGTTGAAGGGGACGCCGTAACTGGAGACGTACCACCAGCCGTTGGTGGTCGCGAAACACAGTGCGAGCACGAACAACACGGCGGCCAGGAAGGCCATCCGGTTGCGTGACCACCTCAGCACCGCAGGCGAGACCAGCACGGTCGCCAGCGCTGCCATCGCGGCGCCGACCGCGGCGAACAGACCGAAGTGGTGCACCCACTTGGTGGGGGTGAACATCAGGAAGAACACCGTGCCCAGGATGATGCCGATCAGCCGCCACGCGGGACCCCGTGCCACACCGGGCACGCGTCCGCGCCGCAACAGGATGAACATCGATGCGAACAGCGACAGCGCGGTGATCAGGAACCCGAAGCGACGCGACAGCGATCCGTCGACCGTCGGCAGGATCAGGTAGTAGTAACGCAGGTTCTCGGTGTACCACTCCTGGTTCGGGCCGATAGCGGTGCGAATCCTGGTGGCCTCCAACACGGTTGCGATGGTCTGGTCGAAGAACACGACCGTCAGGATCACCGTTCCCGCGGCCAGCAGCGGCAACACCAGCGGCCAGACGCCCACCACCTGGCGTCGACGCACCAGGATGCGCAGCAGCGGTCGGCCGCCTGCCAGCAGCGCGGCGACCGCGATCAGGCCCGTCGGCTGGATGCCGAGCGTGAACGCCGCCGTGATGATCGCGAACGCCGCGGGGGTGAGCCGTCCGGAGGTGATGGCCCGCTCGATCAGCACATAGGTGATGAGCGCGCCGGTGGCGATCTGGCCCTCGGGGCGCAGACCGTTGTTGAACGGCATCCACGCCGCCAGCAGCACCAGACCCGCCGCCCACAGCGCCGGTTTGCTCGCGGCGACGGCCGGGCCCAGCCGCGGCAGCACCTCGCGAGAAAGCAACAGCCAGCACACGATTCCGCACACCAGGTCCGGCAGCCGCATCCAGATGCTGGCGTCGCTGACGCTGGTCATCATCGCCAGCAGGTTGTAGTACCAGCCGAACGGGTCTTCGGGGCTGCCGAACCATCGGAAGTAGTTCGACATGTACCCCGCATGTCCGGCCACCCGGGCCATCCCCAGGATGTAGCCGTCGTCGGAGGAGTTGGCCCCGATCACGTGCCAGAGGGCGAAGCCGCCGACCACCACCACGTCGGTGGGGGTGAACGTGCGCCACCGCTGCGGGATCAGCCGCCGCATCCGCCTGCCGTCCATGCGGTCCAGGCGCCACAGCGCGAGCAGAGCGATCGCCGTCGACACGATGGCCAGCACCATCGCCGTCAGCTTCAACGGCGTTGGCTCGGTGGTGAACCGGGTGTCGATCTCGGCCGACAGGCTCAACCCCGGCGGCGCGGGGCCGGTCAGATCGGTGAACACGCCGACGATCGCCGGGCGCAGGTTCGGGTCCGGGAAACCGGTGTACTGCGGTGAGCCGTCGGCTTTCGTCAGCCCGACGAAGGTCGCGAACGTGCCCTCCTCGGAGGAGGTGATCTCGATGCGTGAACATCCCGGGGTGTCGCCGGTGCCGACCACCCGGGCCCGGGGGACGCTGGCCACCACCACGTTTCGGTCGGTGATGTCGACGCGTTGTGTGTTGACCGTGACGAACAGGCTCTGCAGCGCGGCCTGCTTACCGTCCTTGGGCGCGGTGCCCAGCACCATTCCGCCGCGCGGCGGCATCGTGCGGATCACCTCGCACGGCACCGTCACCGTCATCCGCACCGGCGTCTGCGTGATCAACGGCGCGGTGACGCTGTTCACCTGACCCTGCTGCGGCCAGTTCAGCGTCGCCGTGGTCTGTTCCACCGGCAGCAGGGGCGTCGCCACCGAGAGCACAAAGCCGATCAGCCCCGCGATCGCCGCCACCCAGCGGGCAATCCGCACGTCCGAAGTCAACGGCCGCGTCATGGCAACGCCCTGATGGGTCCGTTACGGCTCCAACCGAACACGCGCACCGCTCCTTGTTCGACGACGGCGTCGGGGGCCTCGGATTCGGGCACCACCCGCAGGTAGCGCTCGATCGAACCCCAGTCGCGGTACCAGTCGTCGCGCAGGTAGGTGGGCACGGTCGCGGTGCGCAACAGCGCCTGGATGAACAGGAACGGACCGCCGTCCTCGGCCGACTGCCACTGGTTCGAGGACACGACCACCTGCTTGAGGTTCGGAAGGATGCGGTATTGCGGCAGTTCGGCGATGCCGAGATGTTCGGAGAACGGGTGCTGGCAGGGGAAGTTCGCGGCCGTTGCGATGTCCATCAGCACCGGCGTCTGCGAGCCGAGGAACTCCTGCGCCGTCACCAGCACCGGCACCCGCGGCGGGGTGAACGCGAACCACTGGTCGGTGGACAGGTTGGGGTCATCGGCGACGATGCGCGCGACATTGGCCTCCGGCGGCGCCGACGTGAGCGGGAAACGCAAGTTGCGCCAGGCCTTTTGGGGGCCGGGTCCGATGTCGATCGGCTGCACCTCGGTCAGCGGCGCATAGCTGCCGTCGGGGCGGTGCACACCCCACTGCAGCTTCAGCGACTGCCCGTAATTGAACGAGCCGTCCTCTTCGTAGAACCAGATCGCTCCCGCGGCCGCGACGGTGACCAGCGGCCGGTCCGGGGTGCGTGGTGGCAGTTGGTACCACGCCGACGTCACCTTGGCCGCGACGGTATTTTCGTCGTAGCTGCCCATCACCGGCGTTCGTTCCGGGTCGAGTCCGAACGGCAGGAACACGTTCGAACCGTTCACGCCGACGGGTCCGTAGCCGCCGCCGGTGCCCGCGGCGAAGCCGATGCCGATGTTCGGTTCGTTCGGCGATCCGTCGGAGTTGACCGTGCCCGGGTTGGCGGTGATCGGCTCTGGCGGTTCGAGGGTGTCGCTGACGCCGTTGGGGTTGAAGCCGACGGGGTCCTCCCCGCCGAGCGGGCCGTACTCTCCGAAGCGCTGTCCCGGAACCGGTTGCAGCAGACCGGCATTCGTGTCCGGCTCGACGAGCACATCGTCGGCCATCGCGCAGCTGGTGTCCGAGAGACCGGACTTCAATGCCGAGAAGTTGGCCTTGGCTGTGGTGTAGACGGGGTAGCGCTGCACGGCGCCTTTGGCCATCGAGCCGACCTCGAGCACCACCATGATCGTCGCCACCACCAGCAGCGGGGTCGAGGCGAGCACGCGGTTGCGCTTGGTGTTGGCGACCTCCGTGTGCCCGGCGTAGTCGATGCGGAAGTGCAGCCACCCGGCGAGCAGTCCGGTGATGATCGCCAGCGCAAGGAAGATCCCTGTCACCGGGATGCCGGCGATCACGGGCTGCTTGTCGAACCACGGCACACCGTAATTGCCGACGTAGAACCAGCCGTTGATACCCGATGTGGCCCAGGCCAATACGAACAACAGCGCGGTGACGTAGAGCGCGAGGTTGCGGCGGCTGTGCAGCCCGACGCGGCTGAACGCGAACGCAGTCACCGCGCCGAGCGCACCCGCCAGGCCGGCGAAGGCGCCGAACTGCACCGCCCACTTGGTGGGCGTGAACGTCAGCAGCAGAAGGCCGATCGCCGTCGACCCGATCAGCCGCCACACCGGACCGCGCGCCATGCCGGGGACACCGCCGCGCCGCAGCAGCACCGCGAGCATCCCGAACAGGCAGAGCAACAGCACCAGAACCGCGAAGCGTCGGGTCAGCGACGAATCGACGCTGTCCTCGACGGTCAGGAAGTAGTAGCGCAGGAACTCCTGGTACCACGCGATGGTCGGGCCGACGACGTACTTGATGCGGGCCGACTCGGCGACCGTGGCCAGAGTCTGGTCGCGGAACACCACCACGAAGATCAGGGCGAGCGCACTCAGCAGCGCGGCCAGCGGCGCCAGCACACCGTCGACCGGACGGCGCGCGCGAATGGTGCGGACGATTGCGCGGGCCCCGACCAGCAGGGGCGCGATCGCAATCAGCCCCTGCGGCGCCAGCGTCACGCTGAACACCGCGACGACGACGGCCAGCGCGGCCGGCCACGTCCGCCGGGTGGCGACGGCGTTTTCCACCAGCACCCACACGGCGACGGTTCCGAATGCGATGAGCGGTTCGGGTCGAAGGCCGTTGTTGAACGGCAGCCACGCCGCCAGGAACACGGCCCCGCCCGTCCACACCGTCACCCGGTTGGCGGCGAGTCGACGGCCCAGGCGGGGCAGGATGCAGCGGCTGACGATCAACCACGCGCCGATCGCCGCCAGCGTCGCGGGCACCCGCATCCACACGCTCGCGGTGCTGACCGAGGCGAACGCCGCGAGCAGGGACTGGTACCAGTCGAACGGGGCCTCCGTGGCGCCGAAGAAGCGGTAGTAGTTGGCGGTGTAGCCGGCGTCGGCCGAGACCCGGGCGATGGTGAGGTTGTAGCCGTCGTCCGACGACAGCGCGCCGATGACGTGCCACAGCAGCAAGGTGCCCACGACGGCGAGGTCGGCCACCCAGTGCCAGAAGCCCACCCGCCAGAACCGCCGCCAGGCGCGCGCCACCCGGCGTCCGCTGTGGCGGTCCAACACCGCCAACGCGACGATCGACGCGATCACACACAAGACCCCCAGCACCATCACGGCGAGCTTGAGCGCGGTGGGCGAGGTGATGAACCGGGTGTCGACGTCGACGCGCGCCGACAGCCCCTCCTGTGGCGCGACCTCCATATCCGTGAAGACGCCCGCAACCTGCGGCTTCTCCTCGGCAGGCAGGGTCCCCGCGGCCCCGGGGAGCCCGATGAAGTCGGCGCCGGCCTCGCCGGGGTTGGCCCAGATGTGCAGCGTGCTGCAGGCGCCGCCCTCCACGGCCGGGCGCGGTGCGACGGCGGCGACCGAGTCGCGGAACGCCACGACGACGACGTCTTCGGTGGCGCGCACGAACAGCCCGTTGCGGCTGGCATCGATTCCGCCCGGTGGGACTGTCGACAACACCAGGCCACCGTCTGGGGGCAGCGTGGCGACGGCCCGGCAGGGGATCGAGATGTCGAGGGCCTGCGGCGCGCCGGAGACCAGCGGGGCGGTGATGTCGCTGACGAAACCGTCGGGACCGGTGCCCTGCGGCCACAGGATGGTTGCAGTGGTCTGTTTGACCGGCAGCAGCGGGACCAGCCCGCACAGCAGTACACCGGCGATGCCTGCGACGACGGCGATCAGTCGCGCGATTCGATGAGCAGGCACGAGCGTCGATGGTAGGCGACGAAATACTCGGAGTCGGTGACGCCAGGCCAATATACCTAGAACTGCTAGGGTGTGACCTAGCAGTTCTAGGTATAGGAGCCGCAGGCGTGCACATCGAGAAAGATCTGGTGGCTGCCTCCGCCACACCTCTCGTCCTCGGGATTCTGGCAGACGGCGAGTCGTACGGTTACGCGCTCATCAAGCGGGTCAACGAGTTGTCGGGCGGCCGGATGCAGTGGACCGACGGCATGCTCTATCCGCTTCTGCACCGGCTGGAACGACTGGGCTACGTCTCGGCGCACTGGCGGGTCTCCGAGGGCGGCCGCCGACGTAAGCATTACGCGATCACCGCCGCCGGCCGGCAGACGCTCGCCGAACGGCACCGGCAGTGGACCGTCGTCGCCGAGGCTTTGGAACGTGTCTGGAAGAGCATGCCTACCGATGCAGCTCCGGGGTGGGCGTGATGCAGGCCGACAGTGAGCTGGAATCCCAGATCGCCCATTGGCGTGGCTACGTACAGCGACACCGAGCCATCGCCGCGGCCGATGTCGACGAGATGGAGGATCACCTCCGCGAGCAGATCGCCGATCTGTCGCGCGCCGGGCTCTCCGGAGATGAGTCGTTCCTGGTCGCGGTCAAGCGGATGGGCAACGTCGACGCGATCTCGCGGGAGTTCGCCCGCGAGCACTCCGACCGGTTGTGGAAGCAGCTGGTGCTCGTGTCAGAGGAGACGGTCGAGGCCCGGCCTCATCGGGAACTGCTCGTCGTGCTCACGCTGGGGCTCGGTGCGGGCATTGCGGTCAGGTTGGGCTTCGCGTGGCTCGGCGACGACCTCACCTTCGTGCGAAACGCGGGGTTCTTCGTATTCCCGTTCCTGGTGGGCTATTTCGCCTGGAAGCGACGACTGCACTTGCGGCAGTGGGCGCTGCTCATGGTGCCCGCCGCCGTGGTGGCCCTCGTGCTGAACACCTACCCTTTCGGCGACGACTTCTGGGACCACCGCGACACCGAGGTGCTGGCAGCGATCCATACGCCGATCGTGCTGTGGCTGCTCGTCGGCCTCGCCTACGTCGGCGCGCGGTGGCGCTCCCATTCGCGCCGAATGGATTTCATCCGCTTCACCGGAGAATTCGTCGTCTACTTCACGCTGCTGATGATGGGCGTCGGGGTGCTAATGATGTTGACCGCGGGCGCCTTCGACGCCATCGACGTGGACCTGGAGGACTTCGTCAGCCTGTGGGCGCTGCCCATCATCGTGCCGACGGCGATCATCGTCGCGGCGCGGCTGGTCGAAGCCAAGCAGAACGTCATCGAGAACATCGCGCCGGTCCTGACGCGGGTGTTCACACCGCTGACGATCATCATGCTGCTCGCGTTGCTGGTGGCGTTCTCGTCGGCCGGCAGCGTCATCGGTGTGGATCGCAACCTGCTGATCCTGATGGACCTCATCCTCGTTCTGGTGCTCGGTCTGCTGCTGTATGCGATCTCCGCCCGCGACCCGCTGGCTCCGCCTGCCGTGTTCGACTGGCTGCAACTGGTTCTCGTGCTCAGCGCGCTGGCCGTCGACATCCTGATGCTCGCCGCGATGCTCATCCGCATCGCCGAGTTCGGCTACAGCCCGAACAAGGTCGCCGCGCTCGGGCTGAACCTGGTGCTGCTGGTCAACCTGGTCTGGTCGGCTTGGCTCGTGCTCGGCTTCCTGCGGCGACGACGGCCGTTCGGCGACGTTGAACGCTGGCAGACCCGCTACCTCCCGGTCTACGGCGCGTGGGCCGCGCTTGTGGTGGTCGCGATGCCGCCGCTCTTCGGGTTCATCTAACGGGTTGATTCCACGCACCACGTGCGTGCGATCCACCGGGTAAGCGGTTATCCACAGCCGGGCCGGCATCAGCTGGTCGTGGTTCGGCGGCGGGTACACGCTTATCCGTGTGACGCGCTGGCATCTCGGGCACGTCGCGGCCACCACGGCGTCGCAGGACGGATTGCTCGCGCGTCGCCAAGTACTGGCCGCGGGTGGCACCGACTTCGATATCGCCCGACTGGTGCGCCGTCGCGAATTGATACCGCTTGCGCGCGGTGTCTACGTCAATCACAGTGGCCGCCTCACCCTGACGCAGCGGCACTGGGCCGCGGTGCTGGCGTTCTGGCCGGCGGCGCTGTCTCACGCCTCGGCACTGCCCGATCCGCCGCTGACTGTCGTACACATCGCGATCGACTCGTCGCGCAATCTGCGGACGCTGCCGAGCATCGTGCTGCACCGGACGCCCGACTTCGCACACCGTGCCGACCTCTTTCGCAATCCTCCGGCGATTCGAGTGGAGCACGCGCTGATCGACGTAATCGGCGCCGAACTCCGAGAGGAGGACGTCGCGGCGGCGTTCGCAGCGTTGGCGCGAGTGTGTGCAACGTGGCGCACCACCCCGCAGCGGATACTGCAGACGTTGGAAACTCGCCGGCGTGTCCCGGGGCGGCGCACCTTGGAGACGATGCTCACCGACCTTCGCGACGGCGCGTGTTCGGTGCTGGAGCGCGGTTACCTGCTTCGGGTCGAACGAGCGCACGGGTTGCCCGAAGGAAAGCGGCAGACTCGTAGCACCGCGACCGGCCGGGCCACCTACCAGGATGTGCGCTACGGGCGCCAAGGGGTCGTCGTCGAGCTCGACGGCCGCGCCTTCCACGATTCGCCGCGCGACCGCGACCGCGATGCGCTGCGTGATCTCGCGGAGCTGAGCCGGTCGGATCTGGTCACCATTCGGCTCACCTACGGATTGGTCTTCGGCGATACATGCCGCACCGCGCAGCTGATCGGCGGCGTGCTCAAGCGTCGCGGCTGGACGGGTCGCGTGCGCGCGTGCCCGGCATGCGGTCCCGCGGTCGCACTAACGGGTTGATCGCATGCACCAGGTGCGTGCGATCAACCAGCTAAGGGCAATCGGCAACAGATCACGACAACCGCAGCGGCGCCGGGCTCCACAACCCGCTGCGCGTCGCCGTGCCGAGGTCGAGACGGGCCTCCGCGGCGTTCGGGTACCACGGCGTGAGCTGCTGCAGCGAGCCCCAGTCCCGGAACCAGTCGTCCTGCAGATACGTCGGCACCGTCGTGGCCCGCACCAGCAGTTCGGTGATGCCGAGCGGCCCGCCACCGAGGTAGTCCATCACCGGCGAGTTCGCCTCGGCCCCGAACCGGTCGGGCAGGATCCGCCACTTGGGCACCTCGACGACGCCGTTCTGGTGGCCGAACGGCCGCTGGCACGGGAATGCCAACCCGACCAGCCAGTCGAGCAGCACCGGGTCGGACGATCCGACGACATCCTGCAGCGTGCGCAACTCCGGGATCCGGGGTGGCGTCACCGCGATCCAGTGCTGGGGGTCGAGGTCGTCGTCGGAGGCCACCAATCGAATCTGAGTGGCGTCGCGCGGTATCGCGGCCAGGGGCGCCCGCAGGTTGCGCCACGCGGGGGAGGCGCCGACGTCGGCGAACCCGATCGCACCACCCGGCTCGTCGGCGGCGGCCTGCTCGTCGGTCGCCCACTGCACCGTGACCTCACCCGCGTCGAACCGGCCGGCCGCCGAGACGACCAGCAGCGGGCCGGCGTCGTCACGGTCCGGCAGCCGGTACCACGCCGAGCGCAGCTGCGCGGGCTGCTGGGTGCCGGCACGCCAGCTGCCCATCACGGGGGTGGTGGCCGGATCGAGTTTGTAGGGCAGCCGGGCCCGTGAACCGTTGACACCGGCGGCGGCGGTCGTGCCGCCCTCGGTCCCACCGTTGCCCGCCTGGTCGTCTTCGCTGTCGGTGTCGGCGAAGTTGGTGGAGGTGCCCTGTCCGCTCATGGTCTCGTCGGCGGAGACGTCGCTGGGAATCCCGTTGGGGTTGAACCCCTGTGCGGTGCCGGCGCCGAGCGCCTCACCGACGGGCGTGTCGATCGGCGTCAGCATGCCGACGTTGGGATCCTCCTCGACGAGCACGTCCTGGGCCATCCCGCACGTCTTCCCGGTCACGGCTTCGAGGTTGGACCGGCCCACACTCCACGCCGGGTACTGGTCGATCATGGCGAGCGTCAGCGAGAGCACCTCGAAGACCACCAGCAGCCAGGTGGCGATGGCCAACGGCGCCTGCAGTATTCGTTGCCAGCGCCGCTGCGGGCCCGGCGGCGACGAGTCACGCCCGGAGAAGTGGAACCACGCCGCGGCGAGCAACGCCAGCACGGACAGCCCGAGCAGGATCGTCGAGAAGCCGAACTTCCACTCCGGCATGGCGTTCGACCACGGCACACCGAAGTTCGACACGTACCACCAGCCGTTGACGGTGGCGAACGACAGCGCCATCGCGAACAGAACCGCGGCGCCGAATACCGAGCGGTTGCGGCGCGAGCGCATCGCCGCGGCGGTCACGGCGACCGCGGCCAGTGCGCCCAGCGAGCCGGCCAGCCCGGCGAACACACCGAAGTGGTGGGTCCACTTGGTCGGCGTGAACATCATGGCCAAAAACGAGATGACCGTGATGCCGATGATGCGGCGGCTGGGTCCCAACGCGGTGCCGGGAATCTTGTACTTGCGCAACGCCATCGCGACTGCAACGGCGAGTGCGATCAACAGCATGAGCACCGCGAACCGGCGCGCCACCGAACCGTCGGGGCTCAGCGTGAACAGCCGCTCGTAGCGGATGTGCTCGTCGAACCAGCTCAGGCTCGGCCCGACCGCGGACTTGAAGGCGCTGGCCTGCAGTTCGGAGGCCAGCGTCTGGTCCCGGAAGATCAGGATGATCGTCACGGTGGCCGCGGCCAGGATCGGCGCCAGCAGCGCCAGGTAGCCGAAGCGTGAGACATGCGCGGCGACAATGGTTTTCAGGGGTCCGACGGCTACCAGCAGCGCGCCGACGGCGGCGATGCCGGTCGGACCGGAGAACAACGTGAGCGCACCGATGATGATCGCGATCGCCACGGGCAGCAGCCTGCTGGTGGCCACCCCCCGCTCGACCGAGCACCAGGTCAGAAGGATGCCGAGCGCGATGATCGGTTCGGGCCGCAGCCCGTTGTTCAGCGGCAGCCAGAACGCCAGGAACAGGCCCGCTGCCGTCCACGCCGCCGCCGGTGTCTGCTTCACCGCGTGGCCCAGGCGCGGGATCACCTCACGGCTGATGACCCACCAGCACGCCAGTGCCATCACCAACGTCGGCAGCCGCATCCACACGCTGTTCGTGCTGACGTGCGCCCACAACGCCAGCAGGTCGTAGTACCAGCCGAACGGCGCCTCCGGCGTGCCGAACCACCGGTAGTAGTTCGCCATGTAGCCGGCGTGCTCGGAGACCCGCGCCATCGTCAGGATGTAGCCGTCGTCGGCGGTGTTGGCGCCGACGAAGTGCCACCACACCAGCACCGCGGTGACGACGCCGTCGAGCGGTCGCAGTGTCCACCACCGCGGGGGCAGGAACCGTCTGACGCGGCGACCATCGGCGGTGTCGAGAAGATGCAGCGCGACCAACGCGATGACGGTCATCGCCACCCCGATGATCATCGCCAGCGTCTTGAGCAAGGTGGGCGATGTGCTGTAGCGGGTGTCGAGCGTCGCGGAGAACTCCAGGCCCGGTGGCGCGGGACCGCTGAGGTCGGTGAAGACGCCGACGATCTGGGGGCGGAAGTCGTAGCCGCCGCGCTCGCCGCGCAGCGGTTCGCCGGGATCCTCGCTGGGAATCCGTCCCGGGCCCTGGACGAGACCGACGAACTCGCCGGTCACCTTGTCGGCGTGTGCGGTGAAGGTCAGCCGTTGGCACTGCGGGCTGAGCACCTGGGCCAGCGGCGCGCTGACCACCGGGGTGTTGCGCACGATCACCAGCAGGTCGTCGTTGACCCGCTCGATGAGAAGGCCGCGGTCGATGGCCTTGGGCGCCTGTTTGGGCACGGTCGACAACAGCACCGTGCGGCCCCCGGCCAGCCCGGCCGCCGCTCGACACGGCACCGAGATCTCCAGGTCGGTGGCGACGTAACCGATGAGCGGGGCGTCCACGCTCTGCAGAACGCCGTTCTGCGGCCACTTCAGTTGCGCGGTGGTCTGCGTGACCGGCATCAACGGCGTCGCGACGGCCAGAAGTGCCCCGAGCAACCCCGCAACGATGGCTATCAGCCGCACCGTCCGATGGTTCGCCCCGACCCCGGCTTCACCGACCACGGCGTTCGATCCTAATTGGGCTTGCGGATCGCCAGCACGAACGGGCCGATGCTGGAGACCTCGAAGCGGGGGTCGTCGAACAATGTCTCGTCCAGGGAGACGTGGTAGCGGCGCACATTGGGCTGGTTCGGGTAGACGTCGGAGGCCAGCCGCAACGTGTAGGTGTCGTCAGCGCCGCGGCGCATCAAGAACACGGTCGGCGGCTCCCACGGCAGCGAGTCGAGCGCCTCGATGAACTTATCAGCGTCGGTCAGCGTCGCCCAGCCCTCGATGGCGTCGGCGCGCTTGTCGAACTGGGCGAGGGGGTTCGCGTAATGCGAGGTCAACCCCTGGAAGCCGTAGTAGGGGTAGTAGGACAGGAAGCTGTAGTCGGCGGTCAGCACGACGGTCTCGTCGCGGGGACGGCCGGTCACCTCGGTGATCTTGGCGTCGATCTCGCGGTAGTAGCGTTCGGCGCCGGGCGGTCGCCGGTCCGCGCGCTGACCGTATCCATCGGTGTCGGTGTAGGCGACGACGATGTCGGAGCGCAGCACGTCGGGGATGTCCTGGCTGTAGGTCAGCGCGCCGATCGCGCCCAGCGTCGTGGCCGCCGCGACGACGCGTCGCGCGTTCTCGGGTCGCACCCGCGCCGCGACCGCACGCGTGACCTCGATGAAGCCGAAGGCGCCGGCCGCCGTCAACAGCACGGTCAACGTCGGGTTCAGCCGGAACGACAACAGCGTGGTGCCCGCCAGCGTGGTCAGCATCGACAGCAGCGACCAGGCGTAGACGGCGAGCACGGCGATCGCCAGAGCGCCGGCCCGGGTGGAGGTGCGCGCACGCCAGACCAGCCACAGCGTGCCGAGCATGCACAGCGCCCCGAGCAGCGTGAAGTGCAGCATCGGGAACTCCAGCTGCGCGCCGTCGGTCGGCAGATAGTGCTGCGCGGTTCCCGAGTCGGCGGGCTCACCCCTGGCGGCGGCCAGCAGGTACGGCGCCCAGCCGATCAGCGCGATGGCACCCGAGATGACCGCGATGACCACCAGACGCACCAGCGGGTCGATCCGTTTGCGCGCGACGGCCAGCAGCACGCCCATGATCGCCAACGTGAATGCGGCGTAGGCGAACAGCAGCGTGTACGACAGCGCCGCGACGCCGAGGAAGAGTCCGGTGCCGATGACGGCGGGCCAGCCGCCGTTACGCGTGGCCCCGCGCAGACCCGACCAGGCCAGAACGAACACAGGTGGCAGCAGCACACAGATGATCGCGGCGTAGGGCTCGGCCGGGGAGTACGCGAGCGTGGCCGCTGCGGTGGCGACGGTGACGACGAGCGCGTACTCGAAGCGAATCACGGCCGCCCACAACACGAACGCCACCGCGATCGCGACGGTGATCGACGTGATCGCCCACGGTTTGAACATCTCCCACGCGGGAGTCCCGGTCAGCGCCGCCAGACGGCCGCCGATCCAGAACCAGCCCGGCGGATAGAACGGCGGTAGACCCATGTAGGTCATATCGCGCAGTGCGGCGCTGTCGGCCAGCCGAGTGAGGTACTCGGTGCGGAACTGCTGATCGACCGAGATGCCGTACAGGTAGAGCCGGGTCGCGCCGAGGGGCATCGCGAGCGTCACCACCGAGAAGGCGGACAGGAACAGCACCGCCCCGGCCCTCGCGAGCAGCCGGCGACCGCGCCGCCAGATCCATCCGCTGCCCAACAGCCCGGCCAGACAGGCGAACTGGCCCACCGTGGTCAGCGCGTGCAGCTGATTCGACGAGTTGTACGCGGGCCACTCCACCCGCGCGATCGCGGCCAGTGAAACGACCGCGACGACGATCGCCACCGCGGCGGCCGCCACCATCTGGCCGGCGACCTTGATCGGCAGGGCCCGTGCGCCGCGTGGCATCAGATGGGTAGCTTGCGGAAGATCGGCCGCGGGATGTGGCGCAACACCATCATCACGTACCGGAACGCTCCCGGCGCCCATACCAGTTCCTTGCCTTTGGCGGCGGCCGTGACGGCCAGTTCGGCGACGTCTTCCTTGTCGACGGTGAACGGCGCCTCCTTTGCGCCGGTGGCCTTCCAGTGCTCGATGGTGGTCGTGGTGCGCACCTGGCCGGGACGGATCACCAGCACCCGAACTCCGTGCTCGCGCAACGCCTCTCCCAGTCCGAGGTAGAAGCCGTCGAGGCCGGCCTTGGTCGACCCGTAGACGAAGTTGGACCGGCGCACCCGTTCACCGGCCGCCGAGCTCATCGCGATGATCTGCCCGAAGCCCTGGGTCCGCATCTTCTCGCCGATCAACACGCCGACCGAAACCGCTGCGGTGTAGTTGATCTGGGCGACCTGCACGGCCTTGGACTGGTCCTGCCACAACTCCTCGGCGTTACCGAGGAGCCCGAAGGCCACGATCGCGACATCTACGTCACCGTCGCTCCAGGCCTCGTCGATCACGGCGCGGTGACCGGCGGTGTCGCTGCCGTCGAAGTCGATCCACTCGACGGACTTGGCCCCCGCGGCCGTCATTGCGGCGATCGCTTCGTCCTTGCGGGGGTGGTTCGGCAAGTCGGCCAGGATGATGCGGGCGTGCGCGTTGCGCAGGTAGCGCGCGCAGATCGCCAGCCCGATCTCCGACGTCCCGCCGAGCAACAGGATGGTCTGGGGGTTACCTACGGCATCAAGAACCATCTACAACAGCTCCAAGCGTCGTGCCATGTCGGATGCGAAGACGCCGTTCGGGTCAGCCTTGCGGCGCACGGCGATCCACTCGTCGATCCGCGGATACATCTTGTGGAACCGCTCGGCGCTGACCCGGGAGTCCTTCGCGGTGTAGACCCGGCCGCCGAACTCCATGACCCGCTCGTCGAGTTCGTTGAGGAATTCGTTGATCCCGGGCTTGTTCGGGAAATCCATCGCCACGTTCCATCCCGCCATCGGGAAGCTCAGCGGCGCGCGGTTGCCCGGTCCGAACAGTTTGAACACGTTCAGCGCCGAGTAATGCCCGCGGGTCTGGATCCAGCGGATGATGGCCTTGAACTCCTCGAGCGCATCGGGCGGCACAAGGAACTGGTGTTGCGCGAAACCCGCTGGGCCGTAGGCGTTGTTCCACCCGCTGACCAGATCCAGCATGTGATAGAACTGCGACAGGTTCATGATCTTGCCGGTGTAAGTGCCGCCGAGCCGGTAGTACACCTCGCCGATCGCCATGAACGAGAGCTTGTTCATGGCGCTGACGGGAAAGATGTTTGGTACTGAAAGCAGTTGCGGCGCATCGAATTTCAGTGGGTTTTTAGCCAGCTTCGGGGGCAGCTGATCGAGCGTCGCGAGGCTGCCACGGCTGATCGCTGCCCGTCCGAGTTTCGGCGGTGGGCTGATCAGGTCGAACCACGCGCTGGAGTAGGTGTAGCGGTCTTCGCTGCCGTCGAGGTGCACGGCGACGGTCTCATCCAGGTCGCTGGTGGACACGCCGTCGGCGATGAAGTAGGCGGTTTCAGTGCGTGTCATCGCGATTCGTGCGCGCACCACGATCCCGGTGAGGCCGTTACCGCCGACCGTCGCCCAGAACAGTTCGGCGTCCGGCCCGTCAGGTGTGAGGGTGTGAACCTCGCCGTCGGCCGTCAGCAGGTCCATCGACAGCACGTGATTGCCGAAGCTTCCTGCGCTGTGGTGGTTCTTGCCGTGGATGTCGGAGGCGATCGCCCCGCCGACGGTGACCTGCCTGGTGCCCGGCAGCACGGGCACCCACAGCCCGAACGGCAACGCGGCCTTCATCAGCTGGTCGAGGCTGACGCCCGCGTCGACGTCGGCCACCGCCGTCTCGGCGCTGATCGAGTGGATTTTGTGCAGCGCGGTCATGTCCACGACCAGGCCACCGCCGTTGCACGCCTGGTCGCCGTAGGAGCGGCCCAGCCCGCGGGCGAGGACGCCGCGGTGCAGGAACGACGGGCTCGATGCACCGCGGTCGGCGGTCTCGCGGACCGCTCGGGCGATCACGTCGACGTCCGGCGTGGTCAGCACCTGCGCGACCGATGGTGCCGTGCGGCCGAAGCCGCTCAGGGCACGCGAGGTCGTCGGCAGGTTCTCGGACATCGTGACGAGGGTACCGTGCGCTCACCGGCGCCTCGTCCAGCCGAACACAGGTCCCACGGTCGCGCCCAGTGTGGGGATGTGTCACGCAACGTGGCCGGCCGCGTGACACAAGCCCACGCTCGCCACACGACCGCGTCAGCGCAGCCGGAAGATGACCGCGCGCTGGACGACGAAGTTGATCACCGTCGCCGTGCCCTGGGCGATGACGAACGCGACCGGCACCCGCCACGGCTTGTCGTCCCACGCCATGTACAGCACGTAGTTGATGCCGACCTGCGCGGCGTAGGTCACCGCGTAGAGCACACACACCGCGATGAACCGCGCGGTGCTCGGCGGCGCCTGAAAGGTCCACCGGCGGTTGATCAGATACGCCGTTGTGGTGCCCGCGATGAAGCTCAGCGTCTTGGCCACGTTGACGTGCAGACCGGCGGCGAGCATGGCGACGTACAGACCGAAGTCGACGATCGCCGAGAAACCACCGGTGACGATGAACCGCCAGATCTGGGTGCCCAGGCTCAGGGTGGGCTGCATCGGGGGCTCGGCCACCCGGGCAGCTTACGTGGACGCGAACCCATCGACACCCGGCGCGCGGGTTGACAAGCCTCCGGCCGCGGTCGCCGCCTCGCTAGATTCCAGGTGTGCAGACCCGCTCCGGTGCGCAGATCACTGTCGACGGTGGCGTCGTCTACAAGTTGCACCGGCCGGGCACCGACCCGCGCGCGTTGACGGTCCGGCTGGGCATCGCCGCCCGGTCCGACTGCCTGCTCTCACCGCTGTCGGTGGTTCCCGAGTTCCGGCGCGCTCGGCTACACCCAGTAGGCGACGCGGGCGCGGTACTGCCGCATCGCGAACGCCGCGAAGATCCAGCCGACCACGGTCAGCACGAGCACCACCACCCAGTGGCGCAACTCCTGGTCGGCACCCAGCAGCGGGGCGCGCACGATGTCGAGGTAGTGCAGCAGTGGATTGAGTTCGACGATCTTGGTGTACTGCTCGGCGCCCTGCTGTCGCAGCGTGGACTCGTTCCAGATGATCGGGGTCATGAAGAACAACAGCTGCACCAGGCTGACCAGCAGCGGGCTGATGTCGCGGTAGCGGGTGGCCAAAATGCCGAAACACAACGCCACCCAGATGCAGTTGAGCACGATCAGACCCAGCGCAGGGATGACCGCCAGGTCGGTCCACTTCCACGGCTTGGGATAGATGATCGCGATGATCACGAAGATGATCATGTTGTGGGCGAACAGGATCATCTGTCGCCACACCAGCCGGTAGACGTGCACCGAAAGCGGAGTCGGCAACTGTTTGATCAGACCCTCGTTGGCGACGAAGACGTCGGCGCCCTCGAGGATCGCCGCGTTGATCAGGTTCCACACGATCAGCCCGAGGGTGACGTACGGAAGATGTTCGGACAGCTCGAGTTTGAACAGCTTCGAGTAGAGCAGGCCCATGGCGACCGCGGTCGCGCCGGTGGCGATCGTGATCCAGAACGGCCCGAGAACCGACCGGCGGTAGCGCTGCTTGATGTCCTGCCAGCCGAGGTGCAACCACAGCTCGTGCTTGCCGAAACCGGCGACCAGGTCGCCCCAGGCCCGGCTCATGGTCTTCGATTGCGCGGCGGCGTCGGTGAACGTCACTGCTGAAGCCTCCCGAACCTCTCCTTGCGGCCCATGCGCCGCAACCGGATCCACTCCATCAGCCCGGCGGGGTCGCGGCGGGACACCAGGAAGAACCAACCGAAGCGCGCCCACTCCTGCAACTGCAGTCGGCGCAGGCCGGGCTGGGACAACAGGTAGCCGCGGTTGCGATAGGTATAGAAACGTTTGGTGGCGCTGTCCGGAAACTGCGTGTGCATCCGGCCGCCGAGGATCGGTTTGAACTCGTCACCGCCCTGGGGGTGCAGGTACACCGCGTCCAGACAGGTGCCGAACGGTAACCCGGAGCGGACCAGCCTGCGGTGTAGTTCGGTCTCGTCACCGCGCACGAACAGGCGCAGATCGGGCACGCCGGTCACCTCCAACGTCGTCGCGGCGAAAAGCGCGCCGTTGAACAGTGAAGCGATGCCCGGCAACAGTCCCCCGCAAGCGGGAGGCGCCCCCACCTCACCGGATTCGGAGCGTAGCTCGTCGACACGGCGACGCCACACCAGCCCGCGACGCAGAGGAAACGCGAGCCTTCCGGGGTCGTCCATGTCACAGACCATCGGCGACACCTCGGCCAGTCCGTGGCGGGCGGCGCATTCGATGAGCGTGCCCAGCACCTGCGAGTCGGCGGGGCGGCCGTCGTCGTCGGCCAACCACACCCAGTCCGCGCCCAGCGCCAGCGCGTGCAGCATGCCCAGCGCGAAACCGCCTGCGCCACCGAGGTTTCGGCGCGATCCGAGATAGGTGGTGGGGATGGGTTGGCCGGCCACCAGCTCGGCGACCCGCGGGTCATCGTCGTTGTCGACGACGATCAGGTGGTCGGGCGCGCGGGTCTGGGCCGACACCGACTCCAGCGACTTCGCCAACTCGTCGGGACGACGGTGGGTGACCACGACCGCGCATATGACGGGGCCGGTTGGCTCCTCGGGCAAGCCCTCGTCGGCGGTCATCCCTGGCGCGTCTCGTCGAGCACTTCGCGGACATGGCGGGCGGCGTCCTCGCCCTCATAGGCACGCACGACGTCCTCGATGCCGCCGGTCATCTTGATCGTGCCGTGGTCGATCCACATCGCGGTGTTGCACAGGCGGGCCAGGAACTCGTTGGAGTGGCTGGCGAACACGAGGATGCCGGAGCGCGCCACGAGTTCGGACAACCGGGTCTGCGCCTTTTTCAAAAACTCCGCGTCCACCGCGCCGATGCCCTCGTCGAGCAGCAGGATCTCGGGGTCGATGCTGGTCACCACGCCCATGGCGAGACGCACGCGCATGCCGGTGGAATAGGTGCGCAACGGCATCGACAGATAGTCGCCGAGCTCGGTGAACTCGGCGATCTCGTCGATCTTGGCCAGCATCTGCTTGCGCGTCTGCCCCAGGAACAGGCCGCGGATGATGATGTTCTCGAAGCCGGAGATCTCCGGGTCCATCCCGACGCCGAGGTCGAACACCGGCGCCACCCGGCCGGTCACGGTCGCGACCCCCCTGGTGGGCTCGTAGATTCCCGACAGCAGGCGCAGCAGCGTCGACTTGCCCGCGCCGTTGTGCCCCACCAGACCCACCCGGTCGCCGAGTTCCAGCGACATGGTGATGTCCCGCAGCGCCTCGATGACCACGACGTTGGATTCGTTGCGGCCGATCGCGCCGCCGGCCTTACCGAGGAACGCCTTCTTCAGCGAGCGTGACTTCGCATCGAAGATCGGGAACTCCACCCACGCGTTGCGGGTCTCAATGTGTGGGACCAACGCATGCCCCTACAGGTATTGCCCGGTCCCCGGATGCGACGGACCGCCGCGCACCGCGACCCCGGGCGGCAGCGCACCCTGGCCCCGCATCTGCTCCAGCTGCTGACGGGCCGCCATCTGCTGGGCGAACAGCGCGGTCTGGATGCCGTGAAACAGGCCCTCGAGCCAGCCCACCAGCTGGGCCTGCGCGATGCGTAGCTCCGCGTCCGAGGGCACGGCCTCTTCGGTGAACGGCAGCGTGAGCCGCTCGAGCTCGTCACGCAACTCGGGGGCCAGGCCGTCCTCGAGTTCGGTGATGCTCGTGCGGTGGATCTCGCGAAGCCGGTTACGGCTGGCCTCGTCGAGCGGCGCCGCGCGCACCTCCTCGAGGAGCTGCTTGATCATGGTGCCGATCCGCATGACCTTCGCCGGCTGCTCGACGAGGTCGGTCAGCGACTTGCCGTCCTTTTCCTCGTCGCTCCCGGCTCCGCTGTCGTCGCTGCTGATGATCTCGATGTTGTCGTCGTCGGTCATACTCCCTGCGTTCCCTCTAATCTTCACGCCATTCGTCGCGCAAGCCTCGCGATCCCGCCCGCGACCGCGAACCATCTAGCGACACTAGTCCGTCGCGCGAGAGGCGGTCGCCACGCCGGGCACGGACGAAGGTCGAGCCATGACCGCAAACCGGTCCGGCCACGACCTTCGACGGTCGAGCAAACGACTGAGTCTCAGCCACCAGCGTGAACATACACGCTCGTTAACCGCGTACAGCTTTGCGGCTGTGCCGCGGGAGTGACCAGCAACGACAACGGGTTTAGCCCTCCGAACGCCAAGGTCACTGGACTAGTATGGCTGCCCAGCAGACCCAGTCCGACATGGCGGGTCGGGCCGAGTATCGGCCAGAATCGTGTGGGTTCGCGAACTCACGGACGCTCGAAGGTGGGCTGGCATGGCATACGACGTCGCCCGGGTGCGCGGTTTGCACCCCTCTCTGGGCGACGGATGGGTGCGCTTCGACGCCCAGCACGGCATGTTGTTGCCCGACACCGTCGGTCGAGCGGTGTCCACGGCGTTCCGCGGGTCGATGCCCACCCCCGTCGGTCCCCACCCGTCGGCCCAGCGCAGCGCCGCGGTGCTGGAAGCTGCGCGGCTGGCCGTGGCCGACCTCGTCAACGCCGATCCCCGCGGTGTCGTCCTGGGCGCCGACCGCGCAATCCTGTTGACCTCGCTGGCGGATGCGTCGTCGTCACGTGTCGGTCTGGGCTATGAGGTGGTGGTCACCCGTCTCGATGACGAGGCGAACATCGCCCCGTGGCTTCGTGCCGCCAATCGCTATGGGGCCAAGGTGAAGTGGGCCGAGGTCGACATCGAAACCGGCGAACTACCCAGCTGGCAGTGGGAGAGCCTGGTCACCAAGCCGACCCGCTTGGTCGCAATCACTTCTGCCTCATCGACTCTGGGTACCGTGACCGATCTGCGCGCGGTGACGAAGCTGGCACACGATCAGGGTGCGCTCGTGGTCGTCGATCACTCCGCGGCTGCGCCCTACCAGTTGATCGACATCGACGAGATCGAAGCCGACGTGGTGGCGGTCAACGCATTGGCGTGGGGTGGTCCGCCCATCGGGGCCTTGGTCTTTCGCGATCCGACGCTCATCGGCTCCTTCGGTTCGGTATCGCTGGATCCGCATGCGACCGGAGCGGCGCGACTCGAAGTCGGCGCGCACCAGTTCGGTCTGCTGGCCGGCGTGGTGGCCAGCATCGAGTACCTGGCCTCCCTGGACGAGAACGCGCGCGGTACCCGCCGGGAACGCCTCGCGATCTCGATGCACTCCGCGAACGCCTATATGAGTCGGCTGTTCGACTATCTGCTGATCTCGCTGCGATCGCTGTCGACGGTGATGGTCATCGGTCAGCCCGAATCGCGAATCCCCGTGCTCAGTTTCGCGGTCAACGACGTGCCCGCCGAGCGGGTGGTTCAGCGACTGGCCGACAACGGCATCCTGGCGATCTCGAACGCGAGTTCGCGCGTGCTGGACGTGATCGGCGTCAATGACGTCGGTGGTGCGGTGACGGTGGGACTCGCGCACTACACCACCACCGCCGAGGTGGACCAGCTGGTACGCGCACTCGCCTCGCTGGGCTGACGGCTGCGTTAATCCGCAACGCGCAGAAGCACTTTGCCCGACACCTCGCCCGACTGCAGCAGCTCGTGCGCCGCGCCGGCTTCCTGTACCGGATACTCGGCTCCGATGATCGGCCCCACCTGGCCCCGCTCGATCATCGGCCACACGTTGGCGACGACCTCGGCGACGACCTCGCTCTTGCTTCCCCGGCCGCTGACCGGGCGCGCGCGCAGAGCGGTGGCGATGACGCCCGCGCGCTTTCCGAGCAGCTTGCCGATGTTGAGTTCGGCCTTCACCCCGCCCTGCATCCCGATGATCACCAGCCGGCCGTCGTTGGCCAGCGCGTCGATGTTGCGGTCGAGGTAGGCCGCGCCCATGATGTCGAGGATCACGTCGGCGCCGCCTTCGGCCCTGACACGTTCGACGAAGTCCTCGTCGCGGTAGTTGATCGTCACCTCGGCTCCGAGTTCGGCGCACAGGTCCAGCTTGTGGGCCGACCCGGCGGTCACCGCCACGCGGCATCCCAGCGCGCGGGCCACCTGGACGGCGTGGGTGCCGATGCCGCTGGCACCGCCGTGTAGGAGAACGAGCTGCCCCGCAGTCAACCCGGCGGTCATCACCAGGTTCGACCACACCGTGCACGCCACCTCGGGCAGCCCGGCGGCCTCGTGCAGCGACACCGAGCCGGGGACCGCCATCACCTGCCCGGCCGGTACGGCGACGTACTCGGCGTAACCGCCGCCCGCCAGCAACGCGCAAACCTGTTGTCCGACCTTCCAATCGGAGGCCTTGTCGCCGACCGCCTCGACCGTTCCGGAGACTTCCAGTCCGAGGATTTCGCTGGCCCCGGGCGGCGGTGGGTATTTGCCCACGGCCTGCAACAGGTCGGCTCTATTGATGCCGGCAGAGGCGACCTTGATCAGAATTTCGTCCTCGTTCGGCGCGATATCGGGAACCTCTTGCCAGGTCAAACGGCCTTCCGGGCCGGCCATGATTGCATGCATTCGAATAACGCTACTAGCCTGCGACAACAGTCTCGCGAATAAGTCGCCAGCAATGTCACGGCCGTTTACTATGGCCGAATGGAGGGGATAATTGCGGGTCGTACCGCGGGGGATATGCCGGGGCTGGACATTGCGGAGCAGCGGTCCTGGCAAAACTTTTTGGATGCTGCGCTCCGGCTGTATGCGACGTTGAATCGGTCGCTGGTGGACAAGCATCATCTGACGCTCAACGACGTCAGGCTGCTCGACATGCTGGACAAATCACCGACGGGATCGGCCCGCATGGGCGACCTCGCCGAGGGTTTGATGTCGTTGCCGAGCCGGGTCACCCGGCAGATCCGTCGCCTGGAGATGCAGGGCCTGGTGCGACGCGGGGCCAGTCCCGACGACGGCCGCGGCGTACTCGCCAGCATCACCGACGAAGGGCGGACCGCGGTGCGCGATGCGATGATCACCTACGGCGAGAGCGTGCGCGCGCACTTTCTCGACCGGCTGTCGCGGCCCCAGGTCGCGGCGATGGGTGAGAACTGCAGGCGGATCAGCGTCGGGCTCAAGAACGGGTCGATGAACGCCAAGTTGGGCCGGGTCTGAGGGGATTCCCCGTCGCGACGGGTTGAGCCGCCCCGTACTCTTGTCGGCGGTGGCGTGGCAGAGCGGCCTAATGCACTCGCCTTGAAAGCGAGAGACGGCTAACACCGTCCGGGGGTTCAAATCCCTCCGCCACCGCTCACGAGATGCGGTGTGCGATGCGCGCCAACACCCGCACGCCCGAATCCATCTGGGACTCAGTGAGGTTGGCGTAGCCGAGCAGCAGGCCCGGTGGCGCCGATCCCGGGTCGGCGAAGCACGGTGCGAGCGGCTCGACCCGTACCCGTTGCTCGGCGGCGCCCCGCACCAGGTCCTCGACCGGGAATCCGTCGGGGAAGCGCACGGTCAGGTGAACGCCCGCGGCGGCGCCGAGCACGGTTGCCTGCGGCAGGTGCCGGGCCAGCGCACTCAGCAGCGCGTTGCGGCGGGTCAGGTACCGGCGGCGCATCTGGCGCAGGTGCCGGTCGTATCCGCCCGATCTCAGCAGCTGCGCGAACGCCAGCTGGTCCATCACCGAACTCCCGGTATCGGCAAGCCCTTTGGCCAGTTTGACCGCGCCGACGAGATGCGCGGGCAGCACCATCCAGCCGATGCGAAGGCCGGGCGCCAGGGTCTTGCTGGTCGAGCCGACGTAGACGACGCGGTCGGGCGCGATTCCCTGCAACGCGCCGACGGGCGCACGGTCGTAGCGGTATTCGGCGTCGTAGTCGTCCTCGATCACCAGGTGGTCGGCTCTAGCCCAGTCCATCAGATCGGTGCGTCGCGCGGCCGACAGGACGACCCCGGTCGGCGACTGGTGCGCGGGGGTGGCGAGCACCGCGTCGGCGCCGCTGGTTGCCAATGCGCCGACATCGAGCCCGTCCTCGTCGACCGGAACCGGAACGGGTTCGATCCCATTGTCACGCAACACCATCCGGTGCAACCAGAATCCGGGATCCTCCATGGCCAGCGAGGAGACCGGCAGTGACCGGGCGAGCAATGCGATGGCCTGTGTCGCTCCCGAGCACAGCACGATGTGTCGCGGTTCGGCGAGCACACCGCGGACGCGTCGCAGGTAGTCGGCCACCGCGAGGCGCGTCGTGAACAGCCCCTGGGGCGCCACGTACCCGAACGCATCCGGACCGGTCTCGGCCAGGCCCTGGCGCAAGGCCCGCAGCCAGGCGTCGCGGGGGAAGCTCCGCAGATCCGGCGACCCCGGCAGGAAGTCGACGTCGTAGCCAGCGGTCGGCCCGGCCTCGCCGCGGGAGGGCCGGTCGACGGCATCGACCGTGGCGACCACCGTGCCCGACCCGTGCCTGCTGAGCAGGAACCCTTCGGCGACGAGTTGGCTGTAGGCATCGACCACGAGCCGACGGGAGACTCCCAGGTCGGCGGCGAGCAGGCGGCTCGACGGCAGGCGGGTGCCCGGTGTGAGGCGACCCGACCTGATGGCTGTCCGCAGTCCGTCGGCCAGTTGGCGATGCAGCGGATCGGTGGCCTCGCGGTCGAGTTCCAGCAGTAGCTCCGGACCGGAAGTGGTACCCGATTTCACTGTCAAAGTGGTGCCTATCTTGAGGCCAGTGGCGAATTAGCGTGACCGTATGACATCGACACCGACGCGCACAAGGACCGGCTTCGTCGAGGTGACCCTCCTCGTGTTCGGGCTCTACGCGTTGTCTGTGGGGCTGTTCATGATGTTCGCCCCGGGCACGTTCTTCGACACGCTGGGCAACTTCGGTGCGCGCAATGACCACTTCATCTTCGACGTGGCCACGTTCGAAGTGCCGCAGGGACTCATGCTGCTCGCCGCGGTGCGGTGGCCGCGATGGCGCACTCCGGCACTGGCATTTGCGACGCTGCACTGGGCGCTGCATTCGCTCAGCCACATCATCGACCCCCACCACGGTGCCGGCGATTGGATCGGTTGGCTGGAGGCGGGCGGCCTGGTATTCACCACCGCGATACTGGCGATCGCGTTGCGCGCCAGCGTCATCGCCGACAGGAGGCCATGATGCGAGTACTTGTTGCCGGCGCGACCAGCGTGCCCGGCCTCCCATTGCTACGGGAACTCGACGCCCGCGGCCACGAGGTCATCGGAGTGACGCGGTCACCGAACAAGACCGGCGCGATCACGGCCGCGGGTGCCAAACCCGTGGTCGCCGACGTGTTCGACACCGACGACATCGACAAGACCGTCGCCGATATCGGCCCTGAGGTGGTCGTTTCGCTGTTGACCACGCTTCCGAAGCGGGGACCGATGCGGGTCACAGACTTCGAGCCCGCGAGGAAGCTCTGGGGTATGGGTGCACCGAATCTGCTGGCCGCCGCACAACGTGCCGGTGTGCGGCGCGTCGTCGCCGAATCCGTCATGTTCGCCTACGGCTATCCGACCACCGGCCTGGCGCTGATGGACGAGAGCGACCCCTACCCCGGCCCGGCTCCGGCTGGTGGGAATGCCATGCTGGCGGCGCTGCGCGGGATGGAGCAGAAAGTCCTGGCGTCGGGTGAACACAGCGACACCGAGGGAATCGTGTTGCGCTACGGCGCTTTCTACGGATCCGGTGTGCCGCACGACGAGCTGTTCGCGCGGCTGGCGAGATGGCGGGTGGCGCTGGACATGGGTGGCGGCGGCATCGTGTCGTGGGTCCACATCGACGACGTGGCGAAGGCGACCGCGGCCGCGCTCGACCGCGGCCGAGGCGGCCAGATCTACAACATCGTCGACGACCGACCGCAGTCTTTCAACGACTACATCCGGGAGCTGGGCGACAAGCTCGGACGGCCTCGGCAGCTACGCATTCCGCGTACGGTGCTCAAGCTCGCCGCGCCCTACGGCGTCACCGCATTCGGCGACACCTGGCTGCCGCTGTCCAACGCCAAGGCCAAGTCCGAACTCGGTTGGACGCCGCGTCCCCGGATCTGAGGGTCTGACTCTTCACGCGTACCCGAGCGCCGCGTTCTCGGCCCGGATGCGGACGTTGAGCACCAGGGCATTGGCCGCGGTGAAGACGACCGCGGTCAGCCACGCCGAATGGACCAGAGGCAGCGCTGTCACTTCGACCACCACCGCGGTGTAGTTCGGATGGTGCAGCCACCGATACGGGCCGTGGTGCACGAGAGGCGCTCCCGGGATCACGATGAGCCGGGGGTTCCACCGTTTACCCAACACCGCGACACACCACCACCGCAGCGCGGTGCTCGCGCACACGACGGCCACCATCGGCCATCCGAGCAGGGGGATGAAAGGTCTGTGCAGGACCGCCACCTCGGCGATGCACGACGCCAGCAGCAGCGTGTGCATGCCGACCATCACGGGATAGTGGCCCCGTCCGAATTCCCTGCCGCCGTTGGCAAGAGACCACCGCGTGTTGCGCCGCGACACCGCCAGCTCGACCAGTCGTTCCAGCCCGATCGCGACGATGAACAAGTAGTACGCCATTGTCGGGTCCTCACCACTTCAGCAGGAGCAGCTCGAAGCTGAAGCCGGGGCCCATCGCCAGCAACACACCGAACGACCCGGGGGCGGGCGGCGAGGCGAGCGTGCGGTGCAGCACATCGAGCACCGATGCGGACGAGAAATTACCGTTCTCCCGCAACGAGTTTCGGCTGTGCACATTCGCCTCCGGCGGCAGACCGATCGCGTTGTCGATCGCATCGATCACCTTGGGGCCGCCGGGATGACAGATCCACGCGGTGATGTCTGCCACCGTGAGTCCGTGATCACCGAGAAAACCGGTGACCTCTTCCTCGAGGTAGTTCGCCGCCATGTGGGGGACCTCACGGGACATGACCAGCCCGAAGCCATCCGATGTGACGTTCCATCCCATGACGTCGACCGTGTCCGGGAACAGTCGGCTCCTGGTCGCGAGCACCGCGGGCGCGTGCGCGATCGTCGGAGGAACCCGGTCGGCTCCGGAGACCACAACCGCCGCCGCGCCGTCACCGAACAGGCAGGCGCCGATCAGGGCGGGTATCGATGTGTCGTCGCGCTGCAACGTGAGTGAGCACAGTTCGACGGAAAGCAGGACGGCCACGTCGGAGGGGAATCCCCTCAGATAGTCGTGCACGCGCGACATCCCGGCTGCGCCCGCGACACATCCCAGCCCGAACAACGGAATTCGTTTGACGTCCGGCCGCAGCCCGATTCGGGATGCCACCCGAGCGTCGATGGTGGGCACGGCGACACCGGTGCTCGACACGAACACGATGGCGTCGACTTCACCCGGGGCGACGTGTGCCGCCTCGAGCGCGGACCGCACGGCCCGTTCCCCGAGATCGGCGGCCACCTCGATGTAGGCGTTGTTCGCCTCGGTGAAACCCGACAACTTCGGATAGCGCGACAGCGGAAGCGAGAGACTGCGACTCTGCACCCCACTCGTCTGTGCGAAGCGGGTGAACTCGGGCCCGCCGACGCTGGTGAGCATCGATGCGACATCGCTTTGTTCGTAGCGATTCGAGGTGAACGCCACCGCGGTGCCCCCGATTCGGGGCGCACTGATTCGTTGGATCGCGCCACGATCGAGCGACGCGAAATCGGTTGTATTTGCCATGTAGTGCAGAACGCGACTGCAGTGAGAAATGGTGCCCGAGGTGACGCATCGCACAGCAATTTCGCCGAAATCCCTTGTGTGAGAAGGGATTCAGTACTACTGATTACTGGCAGTGAGCCGGGAACCCGGTGGGAATGTGCTGGGAATCAACGTCATTCGCCGGTGAACTTCGGCGGCCGCTTCTCGAACATCGCGGTCACCGCCTCGCCCAGATCCTTCGACGGCAGGAACGCCGAATTCCAGGCGGCGACATAGCGCAAACTCTCCGACACCCGGGCGATGCGCTGCTGATCGAGCACATCCTTGATGCCGTGCACCGTCAACGGCGGGTTGGCGGCGATCTCGGCGGCCGTGGCGTGCGCCGCCGCAAGCGAGGCGTCGGCGTCGTCGTACACGTCGTTGACCAGACCGATTTTCTCGGCGCGGGCGGCATCGATGTCCTTGCCGGTCAGCGTCAGTTCGCGCAGGTGCCCGTCGGACAGGATCAGCGGGAGCCGCGCCAGCGAGCCCACGTCGGCGACGATGGCCAGCTTCACCTCGCGGACGGAGAACTTCGCGTCGGCGCTGGCGTACCGGATGTCCACGGCGCTGATCAGGTCCACGCCCCCGCCGATGCACCAGCCGTGCACCGAGGCGACGGTGGGGGTGCGGCAATCGGCGACGGCGTTGATCGCGCCCTGCATCTTCGTCAGGGTGGTGTGGAACCCGAGGCGGCCCTTGGCGCCGGCATCCCGGCCGGGCAGGCTGGCGCCCATCGCGGCCAGGTCGAGTCCGTAGCTGAAGTTCCTGCCCGAACCGGTCAGAACGATGGCTCGCACCTCCGGGTCGGCGTCGAGCGTGCCGAACACCTCGGGCAGCTCGGCCCAGAACGCCGGGCCCATGGCGTTGCCCTTGCCGGGGCCGATCAACGTCACCCGCGCGACGTGATCGGAGACGTCAACAGTGACCGATTCGTAGGTCTCGCCCATGGCCCCACACGCTAGTCGGCGACGACACCCGTCACGGCGGCGGCTTGCCCAGCAGCACCTCGTTAACGGTGGCGCTGGGCAGGAACTGGCAGGCGGCGTCGACCAGCATCTGGCCGATCCCCTCGCCGTCGGGGCCGAGCGGGTTGCCCTCCTGGTTAAGGATCTCGCGGATCACGGCCACCTGGGTCGCCTCGTCGAGCCCGTTGTACTCGTCGCATTTCATTGACAGCGCGTTCGGCGGCGCCGGGACCACCGGGACGTCGGTGTTGCGCGTCGGCAGCGGAATGTCGGGTAGTCCGATGTCGGGCAGCCCCGGGATCGACGGTGATGTCGGCCGCGTCGGCGAGGTGGTCAACGGTGGCCCGGGTTCGGTCGTCATCGCGACGGATCCCTCGGTGGTGCGCGAGCATCCCGCCGCGACACCGGCGAAGACCAGCACCGCCGCCGCCACTCGCACGTGCGTCCTCATCCCGGCAACGATAACGCCCCACCGCGACGTAGCGTGGCGTCATGCCCGATGACTTGCGTGCAGGACCCGAATCACCGCCGACCGATGAACTGCGAGCGGCGGAGAAATCGTTCGCCGTGCTGCAGCACGTGCTGCACGGCATCGCCGCCGACGATCTGCACAAGCAGACACCGTGCCGGGAGTTCGACGTGGCTGCGCTGACCGACCACCTGCTGAACTCGATCACCACGCTCGGCGCCATGGCGGGTGCGCAGTTCGGTGAGCGCGACCGCGGCGCGCCGATCGAGCAGCAGGTGGTGTTCGCCGCGCGGGCAGCGCTGGACGCCTGGCAGCGTCGCGGGCTGGACGGCACCGTGGAGTTCGGCGGCAACGAGGTGCCGGCCCGGGTGATGGTCGGCATCCTCTCGCTCGAGTTCCTGGTGCACGCGTGGGATTACGCCGCGGCGGTGGGACGCGAGGTCAACGCCCCGGAGCCGTTGTCCGACTACGTGCTGGGCCTGGCGCGCAAGATCATCACGCCGGAAGGGCGCGTCAACGCCGGCTTCGACGACCCGATCGACGTCGCCGCCGACGCCGATGCGCTGACGCGGTTGCTCGCCTACACCGGCCGGCGGGCCTAGCCGTTTCGCCGAGACGTACGCCAGCCGGCAGCAGGCCTAGCCGCTCCGCCGAGACGTACGCCAGCCGGCCTAGCCGTTCCGCCGAGACGGCCGGCTAGCCGTTTCGCGAAACGTACGCCAGGGCTGTGGATCCGCCGCCCCCACGACCCTGGTGTTCATCTCGCGAGCGTTCAAACCCGCTCGAGGTAGAAGTACAGGTGCCGGGTGCCGTCGAGCGCGCCCTTGCCGTTCATGATGCCGACGACGGCGTTCTCGTCGACGACCTTGAAGTGGTCGTGCACCGGCGCGCCGTCGTAGACCATCGAGGCCGTCACCTCCCCGCGGAACTCCTCCATCCAAAGGCTGGCCTCGCCCTTCATCGCCTCGGTGTTGGAGAACTTGTTGCCGTCGGAGTCCAGGCACACCAGGGGCTTGGCGTCGGTCGCGGAGTGAAACGTCTTGCCGAACCAGTTGAGACGTTCCATGAACCCGTTGGCCTTGTGACCGGTGTGGAACTCGCCGCCCTTCCACTCGCCGATCATGAAGTCGATGGTGGCGGGCGTCAGCGTCGCCCAGAACTCGTCGAGTTCGGCGTCGGAGATGGTGTCGGTGCGCGCCACCAACTCGTCGAAGGTCTCGCGTGCGTCGCTCATGGCTGTCCTATCCATCGGCGGGCGAAGTCGAGGAACGCATCGTTCTCGTGGGTCGCGGCGACGGTGACGCGTACTCCGTCGTCGCCGTAGGGCCGCACGATGATGCGGTTGTCGGCCGACGCCTCGGCGAACTGTTGGGCCCGCCCTGGCAAGGGGAGCCAGACGAAGTTGGCCTGCGAGTCGGGCACGGTGTAGCCGGCTGCGCGCAGTTCCGCGGTGACGCGGGCTCGTTCGGCGACGACCGTGTCGGTGCGCTCGAGCAGTTCGTCGGCGGCGTCCAGCGACGCGATCGCCGCGGCCTGCGACACGCTGGTCGCGGTGAACGGCACGTACACCTTGCCAAGCGCGGTGATGAGATCCGGGTCGCCCACCGCGTAGCCGACCCGCAGACCCGCCAGCCCGTAGGCCTTCGAAAACGTCCGCAGCACAACGAGGTTGGGATGTGCACGGACCAGACCCAGGCTGTCGGGAACCATCGGCTCGCGAATGTACTCGACGTAGGCCTCGTCGAGTGCGATCGCGATGTGCGGCGGCACGGCGGCGACGAAGCGGGCGAGCGCATCTGGTGCGACCACCGTGCCCGTGGGGTTGTTCGGATTGCACACGAAGATCAGCCGGGTGCGATCGGTGATCGCGGCCAGCATCGCGTCGAGGTCGTGCGTGTGGTCGGTCAGCGGCACCGGCACGGGTGTGGCCCCCGCCGTTCGCACCTGCAGCGGGTAGATCTCGAAGCTGCGCCAGCCGAACAGCACCTCGTCGCCGACGGTCGAGGTGATCTGGATCAACTGCTGACACAGGCTGACTGAGCCGCAGCCCACGGAGATGTGCTCGGGGGCGAAGTTGACGTGCTTGGCGAGCCGCTCGCGGAGCTCGACGTAGCCGTTGTCCGGGTAGCGGTTGATGTTGCCGACGGCGTCCTCGATTGCCGCGCGCACGCTCGGCAGCGGGGGATGCACCGTCTCGTTGCTGGCGATCTTGATGGCGCCGGGAACCGTCCTGCCGGGGGTGTAGGCGGGCAGATCGGCCAGTTCGGGACGCAGCCGGACGGTCACCGCACCAGTTTATGGGTCGGCCGAATGCGCTTTGCCTCGCCCGGTGGCCCATGTGTACGCTGTCGGATCGGCGGTAATCGTCGGGAGGCGTGCCAGAGCGGCCGAATGGGGCTCACTGCTAATGAGTTGTCGCCCTCAAAGGCGACCGGAGGTTCAAATCCTCTCGCCTCCGCCACGGCTGACCCGTCAGCCGGACAACTGAACACTGAAGATCGACCATGCGCCCGTAGCTCAACGGATAGAGCATCTGACTACGGATCAGAAGGTTGGGAGTTCGAGTCTCTCCGGGCGCGCTCAGACTGTGCTGCCGAGTCTGAAGTTGTGTTCGACCTCCGGGCCGGATGTGACGCATAACCTCAGTTTCGGCGGCGCCGTCGGCCGCCACTAGATTGGCAGGCATGCGGCTGTTGTTGATCGCCGATACTCACGTTCCCAAGCGCGCCAAGGACCTGCCCTCGCGGGTGTGGGATGAAGTGACGAAGGCAGACGTGGTGGTGCACGCCGGTGACTGGGTGGAGCCGTCGCTGCTCGACGCGCTCGAGGCCCGTGCCAAGCGACTGGTCGCGTGCTGGGGCAACAACGACGGCGCCGAACTGCGCCGCCGGCTGCCCGAGCGGGCCGATGTCACGCTCGCGGGGCTGCGTTTCACCGTCGTCCACGAGACCGGTGCGGCGACCGGCCGCGAGGCACGCATGGCCAAGGCCTATCCCGACACCGACGTGCTGATATTCGGTCACAGCCACATCCCATGGGATACGACGACGAAAACCGGTCTGCGGCTTCTGAACCCGGGTTCGCCAACCGACCGGCGGCGCCAGCCCCATTGCACCTACATGACGGCCACCGTGCGCAATGGCACGCTGTCCAACGTCATCCTGCACGCCCTGGACCGTCGTGCGTGACCGACCGGCGCGGGTCGCCGACGTCCACGAGATCGCCGCGTCGATGCCGCACGTCAAGCGCATCGAGGGGCCCAAGGGCAACCCGATCTACCAGGTCGGGGGCAAGTCGTTCGTGTTCTTCCGCACCCCGCAACCCGACGCCGAAGATCCCGAGACCGGCGAACGCTACGCCGACGTGATCATGATCTGGGTGGAGTCGGAGATGGACAAGCTCGCGCTCGTCCAGGATCGCGGCTCACCGTTCTTCACGACCGACCGATTCGAGGGCCACCCCTCGGTTCTGGTGCGCGCCAGCAGGTTACGCGAGATCGGGAAGGTCGAGCTGACCGAACTGATCCAGGACGCCTGGCTCTCGCGCGCTTCGAAACGCCGCGCCGATCGGTGGCTGGCCGAGCACCAGGGCTGACCGCGCGGCTATTTCGGCGGGACGTTCGCGTGCTCGGCGCCGCAGATGAACACGGCCATGCGAGCCGGCGTGTCGCCCGGGTTCTTCCAGCGATGCCGCGTGCCGTTCTGCACGACGGTGTCGCCAGGTTGCAGGGTCACTTCGGCTCCGTCGTCGAGTTCGAGAACGACAGTGCCCTCCAGCACCACCTCGAAATCGACGGTGTCGGTGGTGTGCATACCGGGGTCCGTGTAGTCCATGTAGCCGAGCATCCCCGGCAGCTTCTCCTCCATCTCGGCCATCGCCTCGTCGATGTCGAGCGACTCCGGAGCCTCGACACCGTGCGACGGTGGCAACGTCAGCATCGCGAACCGGAAACCCCCGACCGGCGGAAAGTAGTTGTGCCACTGAGGCATCGAACCGTCGTCGGGGAAGCGGCACGTCTGGTCGCTGCCCCACAGCAGATGGTTCTCGAAGCCCGGCATCAACATCGTCTGGATCGGCGCGACGCTCTCGTCGCTGGCGAAGACGGACTTGCCGGACGAATCGTGACCGGTCACCACTCGGCGTACTTGCATGGGGTCAGTGAACCAGCCCCGCGGCGACGGTGGGATGAATATCGTGTCGCCATGCAGCAGAAACCCCCCACCGCTGTCATCGAGGCCGCACACCGCGAGCACCTGACGTCGTTGCCGTTCGACGACACCGAGGACTTCGACAACGCCGACCGCGGCTTCATCGCGGCACTGGACCCCTGTGTGATCAAGGCGGCCGACGGGCGGGTGGTCTGGGACAACGACAGCTACGCCTTCCTCGGTGCGGACGCCCCGCCGTCGGTGCATCCCAGCCTGTGGCGCCAGAGCCGGCTGTGCGCCAAGCAGGGACTGTACGAAGTGGTCGAGGGCATCTACCAGGTGCGCGGATTCGATCTGTCGAACATCACCTTCGTCGAGGGCGACACCGGTGTGATCGTCATCGACCCGTTGATCTCCACGGAGACCGCCGCGGCGGCGCTGGCGCTCTACCGCGAACACCGGGGCGATCGAGCCGTCACAGCGGTCATCTACACCCACAGCCACGTCGACCATTTCGGCGGTGTCCTGGGCGTCACCTCCCAGACCGATGTCGACGCCGGCCGGGTGGCGATCATCGCGCCCGAGCACTTCACCCAACACGCCGTGCAGGAGAACGTCTACGCGGGCACCGCGATGAGCCGCCGTGCCAGCTACATGTACGGCGCACTGCTGGCGCGCGGACCGCAGGGGCAGGTCGGATGCGGGCTGGGTCAGGTGACGTCGACGGGCGAAGTGGCGCTGATCGTCCCGACGATCGACATCCGCGAGACCGGCGAGTCCCACACCGTCGACGGGATCGAGATCGAGTTCCAGATGGCGCCGGGCACCGAGGCGCCCGCCGAAATGCACTTCTACTTCTCGAAATACCGCGCTCTGTGCATGGCCGAGAACGCCACCCACAACCTGCACAACCTGCTGACACTGCGCGGCGCACTGGTGCGCGACCCCCACGGATGGGCCGGCTATCTGACCGAGGCGATCGACACTTTCGCCGACCGTGCCGATGTCGTGTTCGCATCCCACCACTGGCCGACCTGGGGACGGGACCGCATCGTCGAGTATCTGTCGCTGCAACGGGACCTGTACGCGTACCTGCACGACCAGACGCTGCGTCGGCTGAATCAGGGCTTCACCGGTATCGAGATCGCCGAGGATTTCACGCTTCCTCCCGCGCTACAGAAGGCCTGGCACGCGCACGGCTACTACGGTTCGGTGAGCCACAACGTCAAGGCGGTCTATCAGCGCTACATGGGCTGGTTCGACGGCAATCCGGGGCGGCTGTGGGCGCATCCGCCGGAAGCCGCCGGCCCACGCTACGTCGAGGCGATGGGCGGATTGGACCGGGTGGTCGAGATCGCGCGAACCGCCTTCGATCAAGGTGACTACCGTTGGGCGGCAACCCTTCTCGATCACGCTATCTTCACCGACGAGCACCACGACGCCGCTCGCGAACTCTACGCCGACACCCTCGAACAGCTCGCCTACGGCGCCGAGAACGCGGTGTGGCGCAACTTCTTTCTCTCCGGAGCGACCGAACTCCGCGACGGCAACTTCGGCACCCCCACCCAGTCCGCGTCGACGTCGATGGTGGCGCAGCTGGCCCCCGAGCAGATCTTCGATGCGCTCGCGATCAGCGTGAACGGCCCGCGGGCATGGGATCTCGACATCGCCGTCGACGTCACTTTCGGTGACACCGACACCAATTACCGGTTGACGCTGCGCAACGGCGTGCTGGTGCACCGCAAGGTGGTCGCCGATGAGGCGTCTGCCCAGGCGACTGTCAAAGTGGCCACCAAGCTGCGCCTGGTCGCGCTCGCCGCGGGCGACGACAGCTCACCGGGCCTGGACATCTCCGGCGACGCCGGCGCGCTGCAGTCGCTGGTCGGCGCGCTGGACCGCCCGGATCCGGCGTTCAACATCGTCACGCCTTAGCGATTTCGGTGTCCAAACAGTCGCTCACCGACGGTTGCGACACCGAAATCGCGGAAAATCAGGGCATGCCGCCGTCGACGCGGATGATCGATCCCGATGTGTAGCTCGACGCGTCCGACATCAAATACAGTGCGGCGCCGATAATCTCCGGCGGCTCTCCAAGCCGTTGCAGCGCGAAGTGCGCCGCGCCCTTCTGCGTCGCGGGAATGTCCCAGGCCTTGCTGATGTCGGTGAGGAACGGACCCGGCATCAGCGTGTTGACCCGCACCGTCGGGCCGTAGGCCAGCGCCAACCCCTCGGTCAGCGCGTTGAGTCCCGCCTTTGCCGCCGAGTAAGGGAGCTGCTCGGGGCGGGGTCGGCGCGAACCGCTCGAGCTCACGTTGATGATCGAGCCGCCGCCGTCGGCCACCATGCGCTCACCGACCAGTGCCGACAACCGGAACGGGCCCTTCAGGTTCAAGTTGATCACCGAATCGAACAGCTTCTCGGTGACGGAGGGCAGCGACTCGTACAGCGGCGACATCCCCGCGTTGTTGATCAGCACGTCGACCTTGCCGAACCGCTCGTAGGCGGCGTCGACCAGTCCGTCGAGCTCATCCCACCGCCCCACATGTACCTGGTAGGGCAACGCGGCGCGGCCGGTCGCGGCGGTGATCTCCTCGGCGGTCGCCACACAGGAGTCATACTTGCGGCTGGCGATCACGACGTCCGCGCCGCAGCGCGCGGCGGCCATCGCCATCTCCTTGCCCAGCCCGCGGCTACCGCCGGTGACCAGCACGACACGGTCGGAAAGATCGAACAACTCGGCTGCGAAATCGCTCTCTGAACCCATGGCCATATGGTGGCACGGTGCAGTTGCTCATCATTCGACACGCTCTGCCCCTGCGCAGCGAACCAGGGCAGGGCTCCGATCCCGACCTCTCCGAAGAGGGCATCGAACAGGCCAAACGGCTTCCCGACGCGCTGGCGCGGTTCCCCATCTCACGGTTGGTCAGCAGCCCCCAGAAGCGCGCGATCCAGACCGCCGAGCCGGTCGCCGAGGCGCTCGGCCTGTCGATCGACATCGACGACCGGCTCGCCGAATACGACCGCGACCTCTCGCACTACACGCCCGTCGAGGAGATCTCCGAAGAGGACATGCGCAGGCTCGCCAACGGTGAGCTGCCCAGCGGTGTCGACCAGTCGGCGTTCATCGCCCGGGTCAAGGCCGGGGTCGACGATATCGTCAGGGCCGCCGAGCGTGAGGACACCGTGGCGTTGTTCAGCCACGGCGGCGTGATCAACGCCGTGGTCCACGACGTCATGGGCACCGAGCGGCTGCTGTGCGTGCAGGTCGACTACGCCGGTATCACCCGGTTGTTGTGGTCGTCGTCGCGCGAGGCGTTCTTCGTGGCGGGCGTCAACTCCACCGAGCACGTATGGGACCTGCTGCCCAGAAATCAGCAGTGGTAGACATTTGCGAGTGACCGTTTCACCCGAGGGGCTCGACCTCGACGCCCTTGACCGTCATCTGCGTTCGGAGGGCATCGCCCGCTCCGGTGACCTGCGGGCGGAGTTGATCTCGGGCGGACGATCGAACCTGACCTTCCTCGTCTGCGACGACCACTCGAAGTGGGTGCTGCGCAGGCCCCCGCTGCACGGTTTGACGCCGTCGGCGCACGACATGGCCCGCGAGTACAAGGTGATCTCGGCGCTGCAGGACACCGTCGTGCCCGTCCCGCGCGCGGTGACCATGCGCAACGACGACTCGGTGCTCGGCGCACCGTTCCAGATGGTCGCGTACGTCGAGGGGCGCGTGATCCGCCACGCATCCGAGCTCGAGGCCCTCGGCGACAAGGCCGACATCGACGCCTGTGTCGACGCGTTGATCAAGGTGCTCGCCGACCTGCACGCCCTGGACCCCGAGGAGGTCGGCCTCGGCGACTTCGGCAAGCCCACCGGATACCTCGAGCGCCAGGTGAAGCGCTGGGGCGGCCAATGGGAGTTGGTGCGCCGTGACGGGGACGAACGCGACGACGACGTCAAGCGGCTGCACACCGCACTCGGAGAGGCGATCCCGCCGCAGAGCCGCAGCGCGATCGTGCACGGTGATTACCGCATCGACAACACGATGCTCGACGCCGATGACGGAACCAAGGTGCTGGCGGTGCTGGACTGGGAGATGTCCACCCTGGGCGATCCCGTCAGCGATGCCGCGCTGATGTGCGTGTACCGACACCCGATGTTCAACCTGGTGCATGCCGATGCCGCGTGGGCGTCGCCGCTGATACCGCCGGCAGACCAACTCGCGCAACGGTATTCGGTGGCCTCGGGTCAGCCGCTGGACCACTGGGAGTTCTACATGGGGCTGGCGTACTTCAAGCTCGCCATCATCGCGGCGGGCATCGCCTACCGCGGGCGGGTGGGCGGTGCGCCGTCGGACTTCGTCACCATGGTCGACGATGCGGTCGCCCCGTTGATCGACGCCGGACTCTCCTCGCTGGGCTAGCGGAACTACCGGAGCGCGGCCTTGTAGTTCTTCTTGGCGGCGCGACGCAGTTGGACCATGCGTGCTGCCCCCGCCAGCGCCGTGATCAGGCCGCCGCACACCGCGGCGAACAGAATCGCCACACCCCGCGGCATGAACCAGTTCCAACCGAGGAAGGCGAACTCGGTCGACTCGGTGTTCTGCGCGATGAATATCAGCAGCAGGATGAGGATGAGGAACCCCGTGATGACCGCCGACCAGAGCGCGGCCGCGCGGGTGAAGTGGACCTTCTTGACCGACGGCGGCGTGTGATCGGCGATCTCGCCGTCCGTCGGCGGAACCGGCGGCCCAGGGTTGGGAGGACCGTAGGGTTCCGGATCGTTTCGCGCTGACGCCCCATACGGATCGGTGCTCATGGCTCCAAGTTTGCCCTTTCGCGTCCCGGACAAACGGCATTTGACGTGGCCCGTCCAATCCTCGGCGGGACAAACCGCGCGTAGCTGCGGCGATGTCGATACTGTCGAATTCATGACCTCGATGCCGCGACGCCGGCACCTGCCGTTCGTCGCGGTGGTGATGGTTCTCGCGTTCCTGATGAGCACGGCCTGCGGCAGCTCGAACCCGCTCGGCGGCGGGGAGATCTCCGGTGACCTGAAGACGATCGCGGTGGGCTCCGCGGACTTCACGGAATCCAAGATCATCGCCGAGATCTACGCCCAGGCGCTGGAGGCCAACGGCTTCACCGTGCGCCGCCAGTTCGGGATCGGCAGCCGTGAGACATACATCCCCGCCGTGCAGGACCACTCGATCGACCTCATCCCCGAGTACACGGGCAACCTGCTGCAGTACTTCGACGAGGACACCACCGCCACCACCCCCGACGCTGTCCTGCTCGCACTGCTCAAGGTGTTGCCCGGGGATCTGTCGATCCTGTATCCCTCTCCGGCGGAGGACAAAGACACCCTCGCGGTGACCGAGGCGACCGCGCAGCGATGGAACCTGAAGACGATCGGCGACCTCGCCAAGCACTCGCCGGAGGTGAAAGTCGGTGCGCCATCGGAATTTCAGACGCGGGTCACCGGCCTGGTAGGTCTCAAGGAACGGTACGGCCTCGACGTCGCGCCGGCGAACTTCGTGGCCATCAGCGACGGCGGCGGCCCGGCGACAGTGCAGGCGCTCAACAGCGGGGCGATCACCGCCGCCAACATCTTCAGCACGTCACCGGCGATCGAGCAGAGCAGGCTCGTCGTGCTCGATGATCCCGAGAACGTGTTCCTCGCCGCCAATGTCGTGCCGCTGGTCGCGTCGCAGAAGATGTCGAACGAACTCAAGACCGTGCTCGACGCGGTCAGTGCGAGGCTGACCACCGAGGCGTTGATCGAACTCAACACCTCGGTCGAGGGAAACCGCGGCGTCGATCCCGACGAAGCGGCGCAGAAGTGGATCGCGGACAACGGATTCGACAAGCCGGTGCAGACGCGATGAGCGGACACTCATGATCAACTTCTCCAATGTCACCAAGCGGTATCCGGACGGCACCGTCGCGGTCGACGACCTCACCCTCGAGGTGCCCGAGGCGACGCTGACCGTCTTCGTCGGCCCCTCGGGCTGCGGCAAGACGACGTCCATGCGGATGATCAACCGGATGATCGAGCCCACTTCGGGCACCCTGACCGTCGATGGACGCGATGTCACCAAGGTGGATGCGGTCAAACTGAGGCTCGGCATCGGTTACGTGATCCAGAGCGCGGGGCTCATGCCGCACCTGCGGGTGGTCGACAATGTCGCCACCGTCCCGGTGCTGCGGGGCGAATCCCGGCGCAGCGCACGGCGATCCGCGCTGGAGGTGATGGAACGTGTGGGCCTGGACGTCAAGTTGGCCGACCGCTATCCGGCGCAACTGTCCGGCGGCCAACAGCAGCGTGTCGGTGTGGCGCGCGCGCTGGCGGGTGACCCGCCGATCATGTTGATGGACGAGCCGTTCAGCGCCGTCGATCCCGTCGTGCGTGAAGACCTGCAGGCCGAGATCGCCCGCCTGCAAAGCGAACTGCGCAAGACCATCGTCTTCGTCACCCACGACATCGACGAGGCGGTCAAGCTCGGCGATCGCGTCGCGGTGTTCGGCCGCGGCGGGGTGCTGCAGCAGTACGGCGAACCTGCGTTCGTTCTGTCCAATCCCGCCAACGAGGAGGTGGCGGCGTTCGTCGGCGCCGATCGTGGATACCGCGGCCTGCAGTTCTTCCACGCGTCGGGACTTCCGCTGCACGACATCGGTCACGTCGACGAGGCCGAAGTCGAAGCGCTGGAGTTGGGCTCCGGCGACTGGAAACTGGTCACCAAGGACGACCGGAAACCGTATGCGTGGATCAACGCCGACGGTGTGGCCCTGCGCCGCACCGGAAAGTCGCTCTACGACAGCACCATCGGCGGTGGTTCCCTGTTCCGGCCGGACGGGACGCTGCGCAATGCGCTCGACGCCGCGCTGTCCTCGCCGAGCGGACTGGGGGTCGCCGTGGACGACGACGGACGGCTGATCGGCGGGGTCCGGGCCGACGACGTGCTGGCCGAACTCGACAAGCAGCGCCGGGTCCCGGAGCTGGGCTAGCCGATGCGGTATCTGCTCACGCACCTCGACGACCTCTGGGCGCTGACCGTCATCCATCTGCGCCTGTCGCTGGTTCCGATCGTGCTCGGACTCGTCATCGCCGTTCCGGTGGGCGCGGCGATCCAGCGCACCACCGCGGTGCGGCGTTTGACGACGATCACCGCCAGCATCGTGTTCACCATCCCGTCGCTGGCGTTGTTCGTGATCCTGCCGCTGATCATCCCCACGCGAATCCTCGACGAAGCCAACGTGATCGTGGCGCTGACGCTCTACACCGTCGCCCTGCTGGTGCGCGCGGTGCCCGAGGCGCTGGACGCGGTGTCGCCGACAGTCCTCGACGCCGCGACCGCGGTCGGATACCCACCGCTGACCCGGATGGTGAAAGTGGAACTGCCGCTGGCTGTTCCGGTCCTGATCGCCAGCCTGCGCGTGGTCGCCGTCACCAACATCTCGATGGTCTCGGTCGGATCGGTGATCGGCATCGGCGGGCTGGGCACCTGGTTCACCGAGGGCTACCAGGCCAACAAGAGCGACCAGATCATCGCCGGCATCATCGCGATCTTCGTGCTCGCGATCGTCATCGACACCCTCATCATGCTCATCGGTAAGGCGCTCACACCGTGGACGCGAGCGACCCGCGGGGTGTCGGTGTGGCGCAGGCTCAAGGCGGCGTCGTGACGGGGCCGATGGGGTTCCTCCAGGAGGCGCTGTCCTACCTGATGACCGCGGTCAACTGGGGAGGGCCCGCGGGGCTGCTCGCCCGGACCTTCGAACACCTCGAGTACACGGTGGTCGCGCTGTTCTTCTCGGCGCTCATCGCGATTCCGGTCGGGATGCTCATCGGCCACACCGGGCGCGGAACGTTCCTCGTCGTCACCGGGGTCAACGCACTGCGCGCGCTGCCCACGCTCGGTGTGCTTCTGCTCGGCGTGCTGCTGTGGGGGCTCGGGCTGGTACCGCCGACCGTCGCGCTCATGCTGCTGGGCATTCCGCCGCTGCTGGCGGGCACCTATGCCGGCATCGCCAACGTGGACCGCACGGTCGTCGACGCCGCCCGCTCGATGGGCATGACCGAACGACGCATCCTGCTGCGGGTGGAGACGCCGATCGCGACGCCGTTGATCCTGGGCGGGCTGCGGACGGCCACGTTGCAGATCGTGGCCACCGCGACCGTCGCCGCGTACGCCAGCCTCGGCGGGCTGGGCCGCTATCTGATCGACGGCATCAAGGTGCGCCAGTTCCATCTGGCGTTGGTCGGCGCGCTGATGGTGACGGCGCTGGCGTTGCTGCTCGACGCCGCGCTCGCGTTCGCGGTGTGGGCCTCGGTGCCGGGAACCGGGCGGCTGCGCGGTCGGCGACGCATGCCCCAACCGTTCCTCGGTGACGAAGTCGCTCTCGAATCCCGTCCCCCCGCAACAGCACAGCGCGCCCGAAAAAGCAACGGCGGAGCACGTTACGAACGAGGGGACCCTTCGCCTACGGTATAGGGGTGAGTGAAGCAGGCGGCTCCGAGAAGACATGGCCGGCGATCCTGACGTGGCGGGCGCACGACGTCCCGCGGATGGAATCGGTCCGGGTGCATGTGTCGGGCAACCGCATCAAGGCCTACGGCAGGATCGTGGCCGCCGCGACGCCGTCTCACCCGGCGTTCTCCGCTTCCTATGACTTGGTGACCGACGAGGCCGGCGGCACCAAACGGCTGTCCATGACCGTCACACTGGCCGAGCGGGAACGGCAACTGTCGATCGCCCGCGACGAAGAGAACATGTGGCTGGTCCAGCAGCACACCGGAGAGTCACGCCGCGCCGCGTACGACGGCGCGCTGGACGTCGACGTCATCTTCAGCCCGTTCTTCAACGCCCTGCCGATTCGGCGTACCGGGCTGTACCGACGGACCGACTCGATCAGCTGTCCGGTCGTGTACGTGCGACTGCCGGACCTGTCGGTCGAGACGGCGGTGATCAGCTACAGCAGCGCCGAGGACGGCATCAAGCTGCATTCGCCGGTCGCAGACACCACGATCAGCGTCGACTCCGACGGGTTCATCCTCGACTACCCAGGACTGGCAGAGCGGATCTGATCACCCCGCCGGCGCGGCCCGCCGCCGCCAGTTCCTCGCGCCACTGTTCTTCGCCGACGACGATCGTGACGATCTCGGGCCTGCCGAAGTTGTCATAGCGAATGCGGGCGGCGTGCCCCGATTCGACGAGTTCGGTCAGCGGTTTGTGCGCGGCGAGCGCATCGCGGGCATTGGTGAGCAGTTCGAGCGTGTGATCCAGCACGGGCAGCAGTTCGTCGGCGTTGGCTTCGCACATCGCGCGCACCAGATCCGGCGCGGTGGCGGCCACCCGGGTGCCGTCGCGAAACGACCCGGCCGCCAGCGCGAACGCCAACGGCACCTCACCGGCAGTGGCGGCGAGCGCCTCGGCCAGCAGGTGGGGCAGATGAGAGATCGTCGCGGCGGCCGCATCGTGTTCGTCCGAGCGGGCGGGGACGACGACCGCGCCGCAGTCCAGCGCCAGATCCATGACCAGCGTCCAGACCTGCGGGTCGACGTGGTCGTCGACGCTGATGACCCACGGCGCGCCGACGAACAATCGAGCATTGCCCGCCGCCCAGCCCGAGTGTGCGGTGCCCGCCATCGGGTGGCCGCCGACGAATCGCTGCAGCAGTTCGTATGTCTGAACTTCTTGCAGCACAGCAGTTTTCACGCTTGTCACATCGGTCAGCGGGCAGTCCGGGGCCGTCTCGCGGATGTGGCCGAGCATCTGACCCAGGGCGGGCACCGGTACCGCCAGCACGATCAGCGCATTGTCGGCCGCCGCCCGCTTCAGCACCGCGTCGAGATCCTCGGTGGCCTCGAACCCGTCGGCGGTCGCGGCCTGGACGCCTTCCATCGACCGGTTGTAGCCGAACACCTCGCGCCGGGCGGCCGCGGCGGCGCGCATGACCGAGCCGCCGATCAGCCCGAGGCCGAGCACGCAAACCGGTGTGTTGGTCACCGGTCAAGGTTGGCACATCTCGTGCCGTCCACCGACGTCAGGTTGGGCGGCGAAAATCTGAAAAAAGGCGGTGAGGGACATGGAGAAGGGCGGTGAGGACATGCGAAGGACATGGAAAAGGGCAAGGTCGGCGACTACCGTAGGCCGACATGGGAGCACAGCGTGCACAAGCGCGGGAGCAGTCCACGGACACTCCCGACGGCTTCGGCGTTGCTGTCGTCCGTGAGGACGGCAAGTGGCGATGCGCTCCCATGCGCAAGGCGGCGCTGACCAGCCTCGCCGACGCCGAACGGGAGCTACGCGAAATCCGCAGCGCGGGAGCGGTGTTCGGGCTGCTGGATATCGACGACGAGTTCTTCGTGATCGTGCGCCCCGCCCCCTCCGGGGCACGGCTGTTCCTGTCGGACGCCACGGCCGCACTGGATTACGACATCGCCGCCGAGGCGTTGGAGATGCTCGACGCCGACATCGAGCCCGAGGAACTCGAGGAGGCCGAACCGTTCGAGGAGGGCGATCTGGGCCTGCTCTCCGACATCGGGTTGCCCGAGGCCGTGCTCGGCGTCATTCTCGACGAATCCGACCTCTACGCCGACGAACAGCTCGGCCGGATCGCCCGCGAGATGGGCTTCGCCGACGAGTTGTCGGCCGTACTCGACCGTATGGGTCGGTGACCCCCGACGACGAAACGCTGATCCGCGCCGCGCTCGAGGCCGCTGCGGCCGCGGGGCCCCGGGACGTGCCGATCGGCGCCGTCGTCGTCGCGGCCGACGGCACCGAGCTGGCCCGCGCGGCCAACGCGCGCGAAACGCTCGGCGACCCCACCGCCCACGCCGAGATCCTCGCGATCCGGGCCGCCGCCACTGTGCTCGGCGACGGCTGGCGGTTGGAGGGGACCACGCTGGCGGTCACCGTCGAACCCTGCACCATGTGTGCGGGTGCGCTGGTGATGGCGCGCGTCGCGCGGGTGGTGTTCGGCGCCTGGGAACCCAAGACCGGGGCGGTCGGATCGCTGTGGGATGTGGTGCGCGACCGGCGGCTGACGCACCGCCCGCAGGTGCGCGGCGGTGTGCTGGCCGACGTGTGCGCGGCGCCGCTGGAAGCGTTCTTCTCCCGCCAGCGCTGACGTTTGTTCCTTCGCGAGACGTACAACCGGGTCGCGGTCGACCTGAGTTCACGACCCTGGTGTAACTCTCGCGAACAGAAGGCGCTCGCCCCGCAGCGATTGGAGTAGACAGGTGCCCGCCCGGTAAGCTGCCACACGGTGGCGTGTCCGAGCGGCCTAAGGAGCACGCCTCGAAAGCGTGTGACGGGTAACCCCCGTCCGAGGGTTCAAATCCCTCCGCCACCGCCACAACGATTCAGGCACTATTGTCAGGATCTGTCACTGAAGCAGAGGTCGAGGCGACCGCGGTGACCAAACCGAGAGAATTGGTATATGCGCGCGCTTCATGACCAGGACCCCTGGGCCTCGACCGGAGGTGCCGCCGCGCTGCGCCCGTTTTCGGTGCTGCTCATCGAGGACGACCGCGGCGACGCCATCCTGGTCGAGGAGTTGATCGCCGACGCCGACGCGAAGATCAACGTCATCTGGGCGGCATCCATGGAGGACGCCGAACAGCATCTGGAGGTCTCCCGCCCCGACTGCGTGCTGCTCGATCTGAACCTCCCCGACGCCGACGGCATCAAGGCCCTCGACCGCGTCGCCCGGCGCGACATCACCATGCCCATCGTCGTGCTGACCGGCCTCAACGACGAGCACTTCGGCATCTCCGCCGTCGCCGCCGGCGCCCAGGACTACCTCGTCAAGGGCCGCGTCGAGCCCGAGACCCTGCGCCGCGCGCTGCTCTACGCCGTGGAACGCAAACGCGCCGAGCTGACGTCGGTGGAGCTGCACGCCAGCGAGCTGCGGGCCATGGAGAACGCCCGCCTCGAGCGTGGCCTGCTGCCGTCGCCGCTGCTGCTGGAACAACCCGGGGTGGACATCGTCGCCGAGTACCGGCCCAGCCGGCAGCATGCGCTGCTCGGCGGCGACTTCTACGACTTCGTGCAGACACCCGACCGCACCGTGCACGTCATGGTCGGCGACGTGGCCGGGCACGGACCCGACGAGGCCGCACTCGGCGTGGCGCTGCGGATCGGCTGGCGCGCGCTGACGTTCGCCGGGCTGCGCGGCAACGAACGCATGCGCCAGCTGGAACGGATCCTGAGCACCGAACGCCCGGGATCGAGCATCTTCGCCACCGTGTGCAGCGTCGCGATGTCCACGGACAACCTCAGCTACAACGTCGTGTCCGCCGGCCATCCCGGCATGCTGCTGCACGGGGAGAACACCGTGGAGTGGCTGGAACCGCGGGTCGGCCCGGCGCTGGGCCTGTACGGACACGAGTGGCCACTGAACCTTTTCGAGTTGCCCCCGGGCTACGGGCTGGTGTTGCTGACCGACGGACTTTTCGAGGGTCGCTCGGGTCGCGGAACCGAACGCCTCGGCGAGGCCGGTCTCCTGGAAGTGGCGCGGGGCTACGCGCACCTGCCCGGCCGCGAGTTCGTCACCGCCCTGATCGACGACGTCGAGCGCCGCGCGCAGTCGGTGGGCGGTATCAGCGACGACATCGCCGTGGTGCGGGTGGAGCGGACGATCACCGGATGAGGGGTCGCCTCACCGTCCAGGGCTGGCAGAACCTCGTGCTGTCCCTGATGGGCGTGGTGGTCATCGGCGGCGCGATCGTCGGTGCGTTGCTGTTGAACCGGACCGACGAGGTCTCGCGCGAGCTGAACCTCGGCATCCAACCGGCCCGGGTTGCGGCCTACCAGCTGCAGGCGGCCCTTCGCGACCAGGAGACGGCCGTCCGCGGTTATGCGATCGCCGCCGATCTGCAGTTCCTCGACCCCTACTTCGAAGGACAGGAGGTCGAAAACGACGCGGTGCGGCGGATCCGCGACGGAATCGGCCACCGACAGGAGCTCATCGGCGACCTGGAGGCGATCGAAAAGGCCGCGGCGCAGTGGCGCTCGACGTACGCGGACCCGCTGATCGCGTCGGTGACGCCCGGCGCGCCGAAGGTTCTGGACCCCACCACCGCCGAGCGGGGCAAGGAGGGGTTCGACGCGTTGCGCGTGCTCTTCGACGACCAGAACCGCGACCTGGCACAGGCGCGTCAGGACGCCGTCGACGAGCTCGCCTCGGTGCAGACCTGGCGGGACACGCTGTTGATCACGATCGTCGTGGCGTTCTTCATCGCGGGCATCGTGCTCGCGGTGTTGGTGCGCAAGGCCGTCACCCGGCCACTCGAGCAGCTCGCCGCCTCGTGCCGCAGGATCACCGAGGGCAACTTCGACGAGAAGATCTCGGCGCGGGGTCCGCGCGACATCCAGGCGATCGCGTCGGATGTGGAGGACATGCGGCAGCGCATCGTCGACGAGTTGGCGGCGTCGCGATCGGCCAGGGAGCAGCTCGGCGAGCAGGCACTGGAGCTGCAGCGGTCGAACGCCGAACTCGAACAGTTCGCGTACGTGGCATCACACGACCTGCAGGAGCCGCTGCGCAAGGTGGCATCGTTCTGTCAGCTGATCGAAAAGCGCTACGGCGACAAGCTCGACGAGCGCGGTGTCGAATACATCCGCTTCGCCGTCGACGGCGCCAAGCGTATGCAGGTGCTGATCAACGATCTGCTCACGTTCTCCCGCGTCGGCAGGCTCAGCTCGACCGAGGCAGACGTCGACCTCGATGCCGTGCTGGCCGATGCGATCGACAACGTGGCCACCTCCATCGAGGAGTCCGGTGCCGAGGTGGTCCGCACCGGAGAGCCGCTGCCCACCGTCAAGGGCGATCCGACGCTGCTGACGATGCTGTGGCAGAACCTGATCGGCAATGCGGTGAAGTTCCGCCGACCCGACGCCACGCCGCGAATCGTCATCGACTGCGCGGTCGGTGAGGGCGCCCGCGAGGGCGCGTGGCTTTTCACGGTCACCGACAACGGGATCGGCATTCCCGAGGAGTTCGCCGAGAAGGTCTTCGTGATCTTCCAGCGGCTGCACGGCCGCGAGGTCTACACCGGAACGGGTATCGGCCTGGCACTGTGCAAGAAGATCGTCGAGCACCACGGCGGTAACATCTGGATCGACACCGGCCACACCGAGGGCACCAGGTTCCGCTTCACAATCCCCTGCGTCGTCGACGACCCCGTCACGGCGGAAATGGAAGGATCAACCGCATGACATTGGACGGCCGGGCGATCGACGTACTGCTCGTCGAGGATGACCCGGGTGACGAACTGATCACCCGAGAAGCGTTCGAGCACAACAAAATCAAGAACACCCTGCACGTCGCGCACGACGGTGAGGAAGGACTCGACTTCCTGTACCGCCGCGGCAAGTACGCCGACGCGCCGCGGCCCGACCTGATCCTGCTCGACCTGAACCTGCCGAAGTACGACGGCAGGCAGTTGCTCGAACAGATCAAATCCGACGCCGAACTCAGCCACATCCCCGTGGTGGTGCTCACGACGTCCTCGGCCGAGGAAGACATCCTGCGCAGCTACAAGTTGCACGCCAACGCGTATGTCACCAAGCCGGTGGATCTCGATCAGTTCATGAACGCGGTCCGGCAGATCGACGAGTTCTTCGTTCAGGTGGTTCGGCTACCCAATTCCTGATCGCCGCGTCCGGGGTTCAACACGTCGAAGTCGATGCGAACGGTCGTGCCCGACGTCGTTTGCCTGACCTCCACGCCGTCGCCCAGTGCGCGGATGATCGGCAGGCCCCGCCCGCGGGTCGTCGGTTCCGTGCTCGGGGTTCGCCACTCGCCGTGGTCGGACACGCAGACCACGATCCGCCCGTGGTCGAGGGTCGCTTCGACCACCATCACACCGTCGGCCGCATTCCGGTAGGCGTGTTCGACGCAGTTGGTTGCTGCCTCGTTGACCGCGAGCACGATGTCGGCGCCGACGGTATCGGGCACGCCGATCGGTTCCATCCACCCGAGAAGTCTGCGGCGAACCAGTGCGAGTCGATCCGCGGTGGCCGGTACCTCGATTCTCAGCGGATCCGCCGGCCGCAGACGCACATCGATCACCACGCGAGTGGTTGTACCCCGCTTGCCCCGATTCCTCACGTATGCCACACATACGCTTTGGTCTCAACACAATAGCGAGGCGCAGATCACACCCGCGGGCCGTTGCTGGGGCCGTTGGAGGACCTCGCCGCAGTCGGCACGCGGCCCGAAATCGATGACGACGCCGAAGCTTTGGCCCCGTCGCTCGCCAACGGTCTCAGCCGTAGAAGATCACCTGGTAGTCGGGGGTCCATGCGCCGTCGCGGCAGCTCAGCGGAATCCCGTCGGGGGTCTGGGCAACTCCGGTGGCGTCGCCGCACGGTAGGCGGTTGGTGCGGATGCCGACCAGCGGCGGCGAGGAAACCCAGGTGCTGCGCGAGTTGCACGCCAACGTGTTGCCCGAGGCGTCGATGCCGAAGTTGTAGCGGGTGTTCTGCACGCAGTGCGTGCCCTCCACCGCGGTCCGGTCGACGTACGGAACACAGTCGGCGCCGTCGCAGTAGCCGGGGGACGCCGGTGCATTCGCGGCGGTCATCAAAGGTGCGGCGACGAATCCGCACGCGAGCGCAGCTGCAGCCATGAGCCTCATAGCTGGCTAGCCTAAGTGCCCCGCATCGACGGTGGACACGGAATAGGCTCTTAAGCCATGAAGCCGGTGATGGTCACCCTGGTCGCCGCCGCGGGTGCGGCTGCGATGATCTGCGCGCCGACGGCCAACGCCGACGCGGTCGCGTATCTGGTCAACGTGCACGTGCGACCGGGGTACAACTTCCCCAACGCCGACGCCGCCCTCGGCTACGGCAGGACGATCTGCGACCGGGTGGCGGGCAAGATGAGCTACGGCCAGCTGGTGGACCAGGTGACCGCCGATTTCCGCACGACCGACAAGTACCAGGGCGCATACCTGATCAACCAGGCGGTGAACGAACTCTGCCCAGCGCAGATCTGGCAGCTGCGCCAGTCGGCCGCCGGCTACACCGGATGAAAAACGGCGGCGCCCCTGTCGGGACGCCGCCTTCTCTCGCGCTCGATGACCTGCCTACGGGCAGGTGACCTCGATCTCGAACGGCTTGTTGACCGGCTGCAACGGGTTGGCCATGTCGACACCCGTCGCGGTGCCGCTGATCTTGTACGTCTTGCCGTCCTTCTCGGCCTTGGCCTCGCCCTGGCCTGCGCCGCTCTGGTAGCCGAGCGTCACGCCGTTGACGTTGCCCAGGCCGACGGACTGCACCGTCGGTTCGTCACCGGAGCTGACGACGGCGCCGATGCCGGTGGTGGCGTCGCCGATCGCGATGTTGGTGTTCCCGCCCATGTCACTGCACACGACAGTGCCCTGAACGGCCTGATCCTGACCGTCGATCGTGACGGTGGTCTTACCCTCCGCCGACGCGGCCGTCGAGGTCTCACCCGAAGTTTCGGACTTCTTCTCACCCGAGGAGCAGCCGGACAGACCGGCGATGACGATCGCCGCGCCGCCGACGGCGACCAGGAAACCACGCTTCACCCTGTTCTCCTTTGTGTGTGTGACCCGTCAAGATCGGATCATCAGAAAGCAGTATGGTTCGCGCGAAACCCGCCAACAGCGTTTCGGGCAAAAATTGATCGTCCGCCGCAATGCCTGCTCAGCAGGACACCCGGATGCTGAAGGTGCCGGAAGCGCGGAAGCTGGGGTTGTCGGTGTTGAAGCCGTCGGCGGCTCCCGAGATGTCGTAGGTCCGGCCCGTCATGGAAATCTCGGCGTCCTCGGGCGCGGTGCCGACCCCGGCGGTGTAGCTGCCGGTGAACCCGCCGATGTCGTTGATGTTGACCGACTCGACGGCCAAGTCTTCCTGGTTCGAGACCATCGCGGTGACCCCCGACGCCTGATCGCCAGTGGTGATCGTGGTGAGGTACCCCGTCGTATCGCACTGCACCGCGTCGGTGGTGCCCGCGTCGTTGCCGTTGACCGTGATCTGCGCCGTGCCCGCGACCAGTTCGCCCTTGGGCGGCGCGTAATCCGGGGAACTCGAGCATGCGGCCGACGCCAGCACGACCGCGGTGGCACAACACGTCGGCACCCACCAATTTCTCACAGTGCAGAATCTACGGCGTGGCCGTGCCGAAATCTTCCGCTCCGAAAGAGTCGTCGGCCCCGTTTTTCAGCGTGACGGCCGAACTACCCGGGCGGGCCGGTCGCACCGGCATCATCCGCACCCCGCACGGTGAGATCCACACCCCGGCGTTCATTCCCGTCGGCACCCAGGCGACCGTCAAAGCGGTGTTGCCGGAGACCATGAAAGAGCTTGGCGCGCAAGCTGTTCTGGCGAACGCCTATCACCTGTACCTGCAGCCGGGCCCGGACATCGTCGACGAGGCCGGGGGTTTGTCGGTCTTCATGAACTGGCCGGGCCCGACGTTCACCGACAGCGGCGGCTTCCAGGTGTTGTCGCTGGGCGCGGGCTTTCGCAAAGTGCTGGCGATGGACGCCGAACGCACCCAGGCCGACGACATCATCGCCGAAGGCAAGGAGCGACTGGCCAACGTCGACGACGACGGGGTGACGTTCCGATCGCACCTGGACGGGTCCACGCACCGATTCACCCCTGAGGTGTCGATCCGGATCCAGCATCAGCTCGGTGCGGACATCATCTTCGCGTTCGACGAGTTGACCACGCTGGTCAACACCCGCGGATACCAGGAGCGGTCGGTTCAGCGCACGCACGACTGGGCGGTGCGCTGCCTGGTCGAGCACCAGCGGCAGCAAGCCGCGAGGCCGGATAAACCGCCACAGGCATTGTTCGGGGTGGTGCAGGGCGCCCAGTACGAGGATCTGCGCAGGCAGGCCACCCGCGGGCTGGTCACGATCGGCGCCCAAGCCGGGTCCGCCGAGGGCCTCGATTTCGACGGCTACGGCATCGGCGGGGCCCTGGAGAAGCAGAATCTGGCCACCATCGTCGGATGGGTGGTCGACGAACTGCCGGTCGACAAGCCCCGCCACCTGCTGGGGATCAGCGAGCCCGACGATCTGTTCGACGCGATCGCCGCGGGTGCCGACACGTTCGACTGCGTATCCCCGTCGCGGGTCGCCCGCAACGCCGCGGTGTACTCGACGACCGGCCGCTTCAACATCACCAACGCTAGATTCCGTCGGGACTTCAGCCCGATCGACGCCGAGTGCGACTGCTACACCTGCGCCCACTACACCCGGGCCTACATTCACCACCTGTTCAAGGCCAAGGAGATCCTCTCGGCGACGCTGTGCACCATCCACAACGAGCGGTTCGTGGTGCGGCTGGTGGACCGGATCCGCGCGGCCATCGACACCGGCGACTTCGACGAGCTGCGCGCCGACGTACTGGGCCGGTACTACTCAACCAGTACCTGACCGCCGGTTTCGCTGCGCAAAACATCGCTCAGCGATCGTTTTCGCCCCGGATCCCGTACTTTCTAGGCCATGCGAATTCTGCTGATCGGCGCCGGTGGTGTGGGCGCGGCCTTCTGCTCGATCGCGGCGCGGCGCGACTTCTTCGACGCGCTCGTCGTCGCCGACTACGACGAGCACCGCGCCCGGCGGGCCGCCGACGCGGTGGAGGATGCGCGGTTCGTCGCCGCGCGGGTGGACGCCACCTCCGCCGACGCGGTCGCCGACCTCGTCCGCGCACACGGGATCACCCATGTGATGAACGCCGTCGACCCACGCTTCGTGATGCCGATCTTCGACGGCGCGTTGGCCGGCGATGCCGACTACCTCGACATGGCGATGAGCCTGTCGCGGCGCCATCCCGAGCAGCCGTACGCGCTCACCGGGATCAAGCTCGGCGACCAGCAGTTCGCCGCCGAGCAGCGCTGGCGCGACGCGGGTCGGCTCGCCCTTGTCGGCATCGGCGTCGAGCCCGGGCTGTCGGATGTGTTCGCGCGCTACGCCGCCGACCACCTGTTCGCCGAGATCGACGAGCTCGGCACCCGGGACGGGTCGAACCTGACCGTCGACGGTTACGACTTCGCCCCGTCGTTCTCGATCTGGACCACCATCGAGGAATGCCTCAACCCGCCGGTGGTCTGGGAGGCTGATCGGGGCTGGTTCACCACCGAACCCTTCAGCGAGCCAGAGGTTTTCGACTTCCCCGACGGCATCGGACCCGTCGAGTGCGTGAACGTCGAGCACGAGGAGGTGCTGTTGATGCCGCGCTGGGTCAAGTGCAAACGCGCGACGTTCAAGTACGGGCTCGGCGAGGAGTTCATCGGCGTGCTCAAGACACTGCACAAGCTCGGGCTCGACCGCACCGAGAAGGTGAACGTCGGAGGCGTGGAGGTCAGCCCCCGCGACGTGGTGGCGGCCTGCCTGCCCGACCCCGCCACGCTCGGGCCGAAGATGCGCGGAAAGACATGCGCCGGTCTGTGGGTGACGGGGACCGGCAAGGACGGCAACCCGCGGTCGACCTACCTGTACCACGTCGTCGACAACGAATGGTCGATGGCTGAATACGGGCATCAATGCGTGGTCTGGCAGACGGCGATCAATCCGGTTGTCGCCCTTGAGCTTCTGGCCGATGGCACCTGGAGTGGCAGCGGTGTGCTCGGCCCCGAGGCCTTCGACGCGGTGCCGTGTCTGGACCTGTTGACGGCCTACGGCTCGCCGTGGGACCACAAAAACCTCTAGCGCGAACGTGGGTTACCCGCACGCGTCCGGGCCGGTAAGCGTGTGTCGATCCCACACTCGGCGCGGGGGTTTCCGGCGGCCCGGTCGATTGGCCGCGGCGCGGTGGGTTGGCGGCGGCGCGGTGGGTTGGCGGCGGCGCGGTGGGTTGGCGGCGGCCGCACACAGGTAGTGACTCGCCGAGCGTCAATCGGGCCGGTAGATCCACGGGGTGCGCGGAAGCGCGGCCGGATCGAACTCGGCGAGCATGCCCTCGACGTCGCGAGCCTGCCAGCCCAACGATTCGCTGATCTGGGCGAGCGCCCGCGCGACGCCGATCTCGGCCAGTGTCACGGCCCCGTCGCGTTTGGCCAACCGTGCGCCGTCTTCGTTGAGTACCAGTGCGACGTGGGCGTACACGGGCTCGGGATGACCCAGCATCCGCGCCAGATACGCCTGTCGCGGCGAGGAGGCCAGTAGGTCGTCCCCGCGCACCACCTGGTCGACGCCCTGGGTCGCGTCGTCGACAACGACCGCGAGGTTGTAGGCGGGCACCCCGTCGCCGCGGCGCACGACGAAGTCGTCGACGATGCCGGTGTAGTCGCCGTGCAGTACGTCGTGCACGGTGTGCACGATCGCGTCGGTGCGCAGACGCAGCGCGGGCGGACGGCCCGTCTCAGCCCGCCGCGTTGCGCGCTCGGTGTCGGTGAGGTCGCGGCACGTGCCCGGGTAGGCCCCTTGCGGCGCATGCGGCGCACGTGGGGCCTGCGCGATATCCTTTCGGCTGCAATAACATTCGTAGAGAAGACCACGTCCGTCCAACTCTGCGATCGCGACGTCGTAGCGCTCGGGGTGTTCGGACTGCCACTCGACGACGTCCCACGTCAATCCGATCGCGGCCAGGTCGGCCAGTTGGCGACGGCCGATATCGGCGAAGGTGCGGTCGTCGAGGTCGTCGACGCGCATGAGGAACCGCCGGCCGGTGGAGCGGGCGAACAACCAGGCCAGAACGGCGGTGCGGAGGTTTCCGATGTGCAGGTCCGCCGAGGGGCTCGGGGCGAACCTGCCGGCGGTCATGCTCGCAATCTAACCGCCCGCCCTCCGGCGTCGCGGTGTGTCCACCCCCGGATTCCTTTACACCGATCACCTTTCGTGCAATGTGGGTATCCCCCGACGTGCGCTGGTAGTTTGCCTATGCACCGAGAAACACGGCCCCATCGCCGGCGCTCGCCGTGCAGGCGTCCCAAGGGTCGTGCCCGACGGACGCTAGGAGGCCGCAACGTGGATCCCCACGGTTCCACCCGCCCGCAGCACGAAACTCAGAAGGACTCACCCTCGCCGGGTGATGTGAAGAAGGCGATCGCGGCCTCGGCCGTCGGCAACTACACCGAATGGTTCGACTACGGGCTCTACGCCTATGGGGTCTCCTACATCTCGACGGCCATCTTCCCGGGCGACGGGGCGACCGCGACGTTGTTGGCTCTGATGACCTTCGCCGTTTCCTTCCTGGTCCGCCCCCTGGGCGGGTTCGTATGGGGACCACTGGGCGACCGCCTCGGGCGGCGCCGCATCCTGGCCATCACGATCCTGGTGATGGCCGGTGCGACGCTGTGCGTGGGACTTGTGCCGAGCTACGACACGATCGGGATCTGGGCGCCCGTGCTGATGGTGCTCCTGCGGATGATCCAAGGCTTCTCGACGGGCGGAGAGTACGGCGGCGCCGCCACCTTCATGGCCGAGTACGCCCCCACCCGCCGTCGCGGAGTGCTGGGCAGCTTCCTGGAGTTCGGCACCCTGGCCGGTTTCTCGACGGGAGCCCTGTTGATGCTCGGGTTCTCGCTGATCCTGTCCGACGACCAGATGGACGTGTGGGGTTGGCGGATGCCCTTCCTCATCGCTGCGCCCCTCGGTCTGATCGGCCTCTATCTGCGCAGTCGACTCGACGAGACGCCGGTCTTCAAAGAGCTCGAGAGAGAAGGGGAGCAGGAGAAGAACATCTGGGCCGAGTTCAAGGATCTGATCGTTCGATACAGGGGACCGATCCTGCGACTGGGCGGTCTGGTCGTCGCCCTCAACGTCGTCAACTACACGCTGCTCACCTACATGCCCACCTATCTCGAGCAGTCGATCGGCCTGTCCACCGATATGTCGTTGATCGTGCCGATCATCGGGATGCTGTCGATGATGATCTTCCTGCCGTTCGCGGGCCTGGCGTCGGATCGGTTCGGCCGCAAGCCGGTCTGGTGGATCTCGTTGATCGGGTTGTTCGTCGCGGGAATTCCGATGTTCATGCTGATGTCGACCGGGGCGATCGGCGCCGTCATCGGCTACGCCGTGTTGGGGCTGCTCTACGTCCCGCAGTTGGCGACCATCTCGGCGACGTTCCCGGCGATGTTCCCGACGCAGGTGCGCTACGCCGGGTTCGCGATCGCCTACAACGTTTCGACAGCACTGTTCGGCGGCACGGCCCCGGCGGTCAACGACTGGTTGATCGGCGCGACGGGCGACAACCTCGTGCCCGCGTACTACATGATGGGTGCCTGCATCGTCGGCGCAATCGCCCTGGCAAGGCTCCCCGAGACGGCCCGGTGCCCCATCAACGGCACCGAGATACCCGGCACCCCGGCAGCGCCGCCGCAGCTGGATTACGAACTGGAGACCAGTCGCTGAGTCACAAGACGGCGTTCACCGCGTCGGACCAGACGCCCGCCGCCTCGTCGATCTGCTCGGCGGTCACGACGAGCGCGGGAATGAACCTGACGACCTGCCCCCAGGCGCCGCAGGTCAGCAGCAGCAGGCCGCGCCGGGCAGCCTCCTGCTGTACGGCAAGGGCCGTCGCTCCGTCGGGTCTGCCCGCGGCGTCGCGGAATTCGGTGCCGAGCATCAAACCGAGACCGCGCACGTCGGCGATCGCGTCGAACTTGTCGCCAACGGTCTGCAACGCCTCGCGCAACTGCGCCCCGCGTGCGGCGGCGTTGTCGACCAGCCGCTCGTCGGCGATCACGTCGAGGGTGGCCACGGCAGCCGCGCACGCCACCGCGTTGGCGCCGTATGTACCGCCCTGCGAACCCGGCCACGCCCTCTCCATCAGCGCCGCAGGCGCGGCGATACCCGACAGCGGGAAGCCCGACGCGAGGCCCTTGGCGGTGATCAAGATGTCGGCGCGCACACCCGAATCGCCGAAGAAGTGTTGACTGCCCCAGAACCGGCCGGTTCGGCCGAAGCCGGTCTGCACCTCGTCGACGACCAGCAGGATGCCGTGGGCGTCGGCGCGCTCGCGCAACCCGGCGAAGAACCGCTCATTGGCGGGCACATAACCGCCTTCGCCGAGGACGGGTTCGACGAAGAACGCGGCGGTGTCGGCGGGTGCGCTGATGGTCTGCAGGAGGTAGTCCAGCTGCGCCAGGGCGAAGTCGGTGGCCTGCTCGACCGGCCAGCCGAAGTGGCCCGGGTCCGGGAACGGCGCGACGTGCACCCCCGCCATCAACGGGGCGAAGCCCGAGCGGAACTTGGTGCCGGAGGTCGTCATCGACGCCGCTGCGACGGTGCGGCCGTGGAAGCCACCGTGGAAGACGATGACGTTGGGGCGCCCGGTGGCTTGTCGGGACAGTCGCAGGGCCGCCTCCACCGCTTCGCTTCCGGAGTTGGCGAAGAACAACCGGTCGAGCCCGGACGGCAGCACCTCTCCCATCCGTTCCACCAGGGTGAGCAGCGGCCGGTGCATGACGGTCGTGTACTGGCCGTGGATCAGCGTGGCGACCTGGCGCTGCGCCGCCTCCACCACCCGCGGATGACAGTGCCCGGTGCTGGTCACCCCGATGCCCGCGGTGAAGTCGAGATAGGGACGGTCCTGCTCGTCGTAGAGCAGCACCCCTTCGCCACGGGCGGCCACGACACCGGTCGCCTGTCGAAGGATCGAGGAGAGCTGCGGGGCTTCGGACGCCGAATTCATGCCATGATCGTCAGCGGTGCTCTGTAGATTGTCAACAATCCGACCAAGGGAGGCGTGGTGGATCGCGAACGGCACGTGATCGAGGCGGTGGACAAGCGGCTGTTCGTCGACGGAAAGTGGATCGACGCGAGCGAGGGACGCACCTTCGACGTCATCGACCCGGCGACAGGGCAGACGCTGTGCGCGGTCGCCGACGCCACGCCGGCCGACGCGCGTGCCGCCCTCGACGCGGCGGTCGCGGCCCAGCGCGAGTTCGCGGCGACACCGCCGCGGGCCCGAGCCGACATGTTGATGGCGGCCTTCGAGTTGCTGCACGCCCGTGTCGACGACCTTGCTCTGTTGATGACGCTGGAGATGGGCAAGCCACTTGCCGAGGCGCGAGGCGAAATCGCCTACGCCGCAGAGTTTTTCCGCCATTTTGCCGAGGAGGCCACCCGGATCGACGGCGGCTATCAGACCGCGCCCGCCGGCGGTGCCCGCTTCCTGATCACCCGCCAGCCCGTCGGGCCCTGTCTGCTGATCACCCCGTGGAACTTTCCGATGGCGATGGGCACCCGCAAGCTGGGACCGGCGATCGCCGCCGGGTGCACCAGCGTGATCAAACCGGCACACCAGACCCCGCTGACGATGTTGGCGCTCATGGGAATCCTCGACGAAGCGGGTGTGCCCGCCGGCGCCGTCAACTGCATCACCGCGATGGACGCCAACGCGGTGACAGAACCCCTGATCCGCTCGGGACTGGCGCGCAAACTGTCGTTCACCGGGTCGACCCGCGTGGGCCGCATCCTGCTCGAGCAGTGCGCGGAAAAGGTGTTGCGGACCTCGATGGAACTCGGCGGCAACGCCCCGTTCATCGTGTTCGCCGACGCCGATCTGGACGAGGCGGTCGACGGGGCGATGGCGGCCAAGATGCGCAACATGGGAGAGGCGTGCACGGCGGCGAACCGAATCTTCGTGCACGCCTCGGTGATCGACGAGTTCGGACGCCGGTTGGCCGAGCGGATGGGTGCGTTGAGCGTGGGTCGGGGCACCGAGGACGGGGTCAACGTCGGTCCGTTGGTCGACGACGCCGCACTGCACAAGGTGCAGGCGCTGGTCGACGACGCGGTCGGTCGCGGCGCGCGCGTGTTGACGGGCGGTGCGGCCGTTCCCGGCGACGGCTACTTCTACTCGCCGACCGTGCTGACCGGTGTGCCACGCGATGCGAGGATGGCGGGCGAGGAGATCTTCGGCCCGGTCGCACCGCTGACCCCGTTCGAGACCGAGGACGACGTCGTCGCCGCGGCCAACGACACCGAATACGGCTTGGTGGCTTACGTTTTCACCAACGACCTGCGGCGGGCGCTGCGGGTCGCCGAGGCCTTGGAGACCGGCATGGTGGGGTTGAACCAGGGCATCGTGTCCAACCCCGCGGCACCGTTCGGCGGCGTCAAACAATCCGGGCTCGGCCGCGAAGGCGGTTCGGTGGGCATCGACGAGTTCCTGGAAACCAAGTACGTCGGCATCGCCCTGGTGTGAGACTCAGGCGCCGCGCGACACCCGCTCGACCAGCCGGTCGACCGCGTCCTCCATATGAGCGATCAGCAGCTTGTCCGACAGTTGCACATCACCGGCCCGGATCGCGCTGGCCAACGCGTGATGTTCGACGACCCTGTCGTTGGGGTTGTCGTAGGTGTCGGCCAGCGCGTGCACACACATCCGCGTCTCCACGAGATACGTCTGGTGCATCCGCGACAGCCGCTCACTGCCCGCCAGCTCGACAAGGCGCTCGTGGAACCGGATGTCGGCCTCGCTGCCCTCCTCGACGTCGGCGGCCGCGGCCATCTCCTCGACGATCGCCAGCAGCTCGTCGCCCGCAGACGCGTAGTCGCCCTGCAGGATCCGGCGGGTGGCGGCGCGTTCGATGGCCTCGCGCGCGAGGTACATGTCGGAGGCCACCTCGGGCGTCATGTCGATGACGAACACCCCGCGGTTGCGGATGGCGATCAGCAGACCCTCCTGGGTCAGCCGCTGCATGCCTTCCCGCAGTGGGCCGCGGCTGACGCCGAGTTTGCGGGCCAGGTCGGCCTCGATCAGCTGCGTGCCGGGGGCGAGCTCCCCGTGTGCGATCGCCTGCCGAAGCTTGTCGGCGACGATGCTCGGCGTGGACTCCTGTTCCACCGGCGCGAGGAACTCGGTCATCGCGACTCCCCGGCCGAGGCGGACACCCCGAACAGCCGGCCCAATCCCGCGATCACGGGCGTCGCCCCGGCCAGCTGCAGGCCTTTCCACACCGTCACCTGGTTGGCGGTCAGCACCGGCTTGCCGACCGCGGCTTCGAGACGGTCGATGATCGCCAGCGTGTGCATCGCAGTGTCGGGAACCAAGACCGCTTCCGCGTCCGGGTGATCGGCCGCGGTGACCATTTGCTCCACCCGCTGCGGCTCCAGCGTGCCGACTTCTGCGGCGGTGATGATGCCGTGGCTTCCCATCGCCACCACCTCGACGCCGTCGGCGGCCAGGAAGCGTACGAAGTGCTCGGCGACGTCATGCGGGTACGAGGCGGCGACCGCCACGCGCCGGAGGCCGAGGTGGCGCAGCGCGTCGACGAACGCGATCGAGGTCGACGACGCCGGAACACCGGCAGCCGCAGCGACTTTCGCGGCCTGTTCGCGCGCACCCTCGGGACCGAACACGAAGCTGCCCGACGTGCACGCCCACATCACCGCCTGCGGGCGCGCCTGGGCGAGTTGGCGCACCCCGTCGGCCAGGCGTTCGTCACCCCCGAGATCGAGCAGCGCGTCGACCCGGTGCGCATCCTCACCGACCGAGGTGATGACCACGGGCAGGTGCAGGTTCCCGTCGACCCGGCCCTCGAGCGCGGGGAAGTCGTCCTCGGCGCTGTGCCCCGGATAGAGCAGTCCTACGGTCGCCATGGCGGCCCCTTCGAAATCGGCAGATTGTCGACAATGCTAACCGGCACGTCGGCGGCTACGTCTCGAACAGGCGCTGTCCCGGCCCCACCGCTTTGCGCCCGGCCACGCGCAGCGCCGCCCACATCGTCACCTGGTTGGCCGAGACCACCGGCTTCTGCAACTCGGCCTCGAGTTCGGCGATCAGGTCGTAGGTCGGCAGGTTCGTGCAGCTGATGACGATGGCCTCGGCGTCCGCGACGTCGGTGGCGCGCACCAAGTCGGCGGTTCGCGAATACGGCACCGACCAGATCTGCGAGGTCAGGCCCAGCCCCGAGGTCGCAACGACTTCGATACCGGCCTCCATGAGGTAGCTCGTCAGGCCGATCGTCAGGTCCGACGTGTATGGGGTGACGGTCGCGACGCGTCCGACGCCGAGGTGTCGTAGCGCCTCGAGCATCGAGCCGCTGGTGGTCACCGCCGACGGCGCGCCGGCCGCCCGCATCGCTGCGACCAGGGCGGCTTCCCCGGCCATCCCCTTGACGAAGCTGCCCGCGGTGCACGCGTACGCGGTGACGATCGGGGAGACGGCCAGCACGTTCGCTGCGCCGGCGATCACGTGTTCGGGGTCGGATATGTGCACCGCCATGTCGACGGTCACCGGCAAGGGGGCGTATCTGAGCCGGGTCACGTACAGGCTGACGTCGTCGGGCACCCAACGCCAGAGCTCCCGGTCGAGCGCGAAGTCGTACGGTGTCACGACGCCTATGCCTACCTGCTGCAACGGTGGGGGCGGCACCAGTTCCCCGATCCTCATTTGCACAGTGTGAGGCCATCCGACCAAACCAGCAACAGATTGTTGACAATCCTACGGCATGTCCCTAGCCTCGGGGCGTGCCAGGCCCCCGCGAGAGCGTGCAGATCGGGCTGTCGTCGCAGGTCAACGGTGGTTACGCTCGACCGGTCGTCGCCGTCCTGTGCAAGCAGCCCACCGACCGTCCACCCGGCCTCCACGAGCTCGACATCGAGTTGCGCTACTGCACCGCCGATGACCTCGCCGACGCCGTTCGCGGGGCCCGCGCGCTGCTGCTGTGGGACTTCTTCTCGACCGCGGTGCGCGACGTGTGGCACGAGGCCGGCGAGCTGGAGTGGATCCACGTCACCGCGGCGGGCGTCGACACGCTGCTGGACCCGGAGTTTCCAGAACTCCGCGACTCCGACGTGGTGGTGACCAACGCCCGCGGCGTGTTCGACCGCCCGATCGCCGAGTACGTGCTGGGCGCGGTGCTCGCCCACGCCAAGGACAGTCGCACCAGCTTCGCCCTGCAACGCGAGCATCGGTGGCAACACCGCGAGACTCGGGCCATCGCGCAAGCCCGTGCGCTCGTCGTCGGCACCGGCGGCATCGGCCGGGAGATCGCGCGCCTGCTGCGGGCCGCGGGCATGCAGGTGCGCGGGGGGGGTCGGGTGGCCAGGACCGACGACCCCGACTTCGGCGACGTGATAGCCAGTGAGGACCTGGCCGATGAGGTCGGATGGTGTGATCACCTGGTGCTGGCCGCGCCGCTGACGAACTCGACACGCGGCCTGGTGGACGCCTCGGTGTTGAGCTCGATGAAGCCCGACGCGCATCTGGTCAACATCGGGCGTGGTCCGCTGGTGGACGAGTCGGCGTTGCTATCGGCATTGTGTGACAACAGGATTGGCGGTGCGACCCTGGACGTCTTCGACACCGAACCGCTGCCGCCGGATCATCGGCTGTGGGACGCTCCCAACGTGACGATCACCGCACACATGGCCGGTGACGTGGTGGGTTGGCGGGAAGCCCTGGCCGAGCAGTTCGCGGACAACGCGCGGCGGTGGCTGGCCGGCGAGCCGTTGGTGAACGTGGTGGACAAGAAACTCGGCTACGTGCCGGGGGACTCGCGATGATCGCGACGGCCGCCGAACTGGTCGAGGGCTACCGCGCCAGGACCATCTCTCCGGTCGAGGCCACCCAGGAGGCGCTGGCCGCAATCGACGCCTACAACGGCACGGTCAACGCCTTCGTGCTCGTCGACCCCGAGGGCGCGCTGGCCGCCGCGCGCGCTTCGGAGGCGCGCTGGCACGCCGGGCAGCCGCTCGGGCCCGGCGACGGCGTGCCGACGTCGATCAAGGACGCGTTGTGGACGAGGGGATGGCCGACGCTGCGGGGCAGCTGGCTCATCGACGAGCCCGGGCCGTGGGACGAAGACGCGCCCTGTACGGCGCGGCTTCGCGAGACCGGGGCCGTACTGCTCGGCAAGACCACGACACCGGAGTACTCCTGGAAAGGCGTCACCGACTCACCGCGCTTCGGTGTCACCGGCAATCCGTGGGACCCCACCAAGACGGCGGGCGGTTCGAGCGGCGGCAGTGCGGCGGCGGTGGGGCTGGGCATGGGCGTGTGGTCGGTCGGCACCGACGCGGGCGGATCGGTTCGCATCCCGGCCGGATTCACCGGAACCGTCGCGCTCAAGCCGACCTATGGCCTGATACCGCACTATCCGCCGAGCCCGTTCGGCACGCTGGCCCACCCGGGCCCGATGACGAGAACCGTCCTCGACACCGCCGCGCTGATGGACGTGATCACCGGTTTCGACGCCCGGGATTGGTCGGCGATGCCGACGCCCCGGGAGTCGTTCCTCGCCGGACTCGACGACGGCATCGCGGGCCTGCGGGTGGCGTTCTCACCGAGACTGGGCTACGTGCGCAACGATCCGGAGATCGACGCCGCCGTGCGGGCCGCGGTGACGGTGCTGTCCGATGCGGGTGCCATCGTCGAGGAGGTCGACCCCGGGTTCGCCGATCCGATCGAGGCCTTCCACGTCCTGTGGTTCGCAGGCGCGGCAAAGGTTTTGGAGGCCTACGGCAAAGCGGTCGACGACCGGGTCGACGCGGGGTTGCGCCGGATAGCCGCGGTGGGCGCGTCGTTCTCCGCGTCGGACTACCTCGACGCGACGGCCGTGCGCATGCAGCTGGGGCAGGTGATGGGCCGGTTCCACGAAACCTACGACGTGCTGGTTACGCCGACGCTTCCGTTACCGGCGTTCAGCGTCGGCCGCGACGTGCCCGATGGCTGGCGCTCTCACTACTGGGCGAGCTGGACGCCATACACCTACCCGTTCAACATGACTCAGCAGCCCGCGTTGAGCGTGCCGTGCGGATTCACCGCGGCCGGCTTGCCGATCGGGTTGCAGATCGTGGGCCCCCGGCACGCGGATGCCTTGGTGCTGCGGGTGGGCCGCGCCCACGAAATGGCCACCGAATGGCACAGGCGCACACCGGCGTTGACGACACAAGGAGTTCGATGAGCAGGCTGATCACCGTGTCCCTCGACAAGCGCGGCGTCAGCTGCGTGGCCCGCATGCTCGACGATGCGGCGCCTCGCACCTGCGCGGCGGTGTGGGACGCGCTGCCGCTGTCCTCGCAGGTATTCCACGGCAAATACGCCCGCAACGAGATCTACACGCTGCTACCGGAATTCGCGGCGACGGACCCCGGTAAAGAGAACACCACGGTGACGCCCATCCCCGGTGACCTGTGCTGGTTCTCCTTCGACTCCGATCAGCTGGGCAACCCCGCCTACGGCTACGAGAACACCACCGGCACCGGCACCACCGGCGCGATCGTCGACCTCGCGCTGTTCTACGGTCGCAACAACCTGCTCATCAACGGCGATCAGGGCTGGGTCCCGGGCAACGTGTTCGGCACCATCATCGAAGGGCTCGAGGAGATGGCCGAGGCCTGCCAGGACCTGTGGATGGGCGGTGTGCGCGGCGAAACCCTGAGTTTCCAACGCATGACGCAGGATTGAGGAGCGGCCCGGCTACAGCGGCTGAAGACTCACCGGTTGGTCTGTCTGACCGGGGTTGGGATCGTTGCACGTTCCGGCTTTCCAGGTGTAGCGAAGGTTGCCCGCCAGAGTCGCCGGGTCGAACTCGTACGTCACGTCGGCGGGCCCGGTGCTGCCGTCGGCACACGGGCGCCCATTGAAGACGTCGTGGCGCTCGACGGTCCACGGGCCGTCACCCTCTCTGCTGATCTGCGCGATCATCCCGGTCGAACTCGAAATCGTTCCGCCGCAGTAACCTTCGGCGTTGCACTGCGTGGTGATCGACCACGTGTTCGTGGCTGCACCGTTGATCAGCCGGTACTCGCCTTCGAGTCGACCTTGGGCCCATGCGGGCCCCGCCGTCCCGATGGCGGCACCGATCAGCATCACCGCCGCTGCCGTCGCGCGTGTGGTCGCCATTCGGTCAGCATCACACGTCCGGCGTTCGGGCATCACCGAGTTGACGAAAGTTCTCCGATCAGCCCAGCCCGGGAACGATGTCGCCCAGCTTGAAGGTGACCGGCTGCTCGAGTTGGTCGTACGTGCACGACCGGGGGTCGCGGTCGGGGCGCCAGCGATTGAACTGCGCGGTGTGGCGGAACCGTTCGCCCTCCATGTGGTCGTAGCGCACCTCGACCACCCGCTCGGGGCGCAACGGTACGAACGACAGGTCCTTGCCGGCGTTCCAGCGCGATCCCTCGTTGCGGCGTGGGGTCCGCTCGCCGACCATGTGCGCCGCCCAGTTCCACGGATGGTTGTCGAATGTGGTTACCAGCGGCTGTAATTCGGTGAAGAGCTCGCGACGGCGGACCATCGGGAAGGCGCCGATGACGCCGACGGAGGCCAGGGTGCCGTCCTCTTTGTACAGCCCGAGAAGCAGCGACCCGATCGCGTCCGCGCCGGACTTGTGCACGCGGTAGCCGGCGACGACGCAGTCCGCGGTCCGTTGATGCTTGATCTTGAACATCACGCGCTTGTCCGGTTGGTAGGTCAGGTCGAGGGGTTTGGCGATGATGCCGTCGAGTCCGGCGCCCTCGAACTCGTCGAACCAGCGCTGCGCCGTCGCGAGGTCCGGCGTCACCGGGGTGACGTGATATTTCGGACCGGCACCGGCGAAGGCGTCCACGAGGGCGGCACGCCGTTCGCTGAAAGGCCTTCCGGTGTAATCGATGTCGTCGAGCGCGAGCAGGTCGAATGCGATAAAGGAGGCCGGCGTCTTTTCGGCCAGCATCCGAACCCGCGATTCGGCCGGATGGATGCGTTGCTGGAGCGCTTCGAAGTCGAGCCCGTGACCTGCCGTGACGATGATCTCGCCGTCGATGACGCAGCGCGCCGGTAGCTCTTGTCGGGCGGCGTCGACGAGTTCGGGGAAGTAGCGGGTCATCGGCCGCTCGTTGCGGCTGCCGAGTTCGACCTCGTCACCGTCGCGGAAGCAGATCGACCGGAAGCCGTCCCACTTCGGCTCGTACGAGGCGTCCGGCGGGATCGACACCACCGATTTGGCCAGCATCGGCGACACCGGCGGCATCACTGGCAGCTGCATGGGGCCATTGTCGCAGGCCATCACCCGGCGATGACATTGCCGAGCGCGGACGGTCTGCACAGGTATGGAGGCAATCCGGCGGTCTGAAATGGCGTGGACGCAATAATGGGCCGGGTGGACCTTCCCGTACTGCCGCCGCTCGAACCGATGCTGGCCAAGGCCCAGGCCAAGGTCCCGCCCGACGCGGGTGTGTGGTCGTACGAGCCGAAGTGGGACGGCTTCCGTGCCCTGGTCTTCCGCGACGGAGACAAAGTCGTGCTGCTCTCGCGCAGCGGTAAGGATCTAGGCCGGTATTTCCCCGACGTCGTCGAGGCAGTGCGCGACGAGTTGGCACCGCGGTGTGTGCTGGACGGCGAGATCGTCGTCCCCCGCGAGTTCGGCGGTCGCACCCGACTGGACTGGGAGTCCCTGAGCCAGCGCATCCACCCCGCGGCCAGCCGCATCACGATGCTGGCGGAGCAGACCCCCGCGCACTTCATCGGCTTCGACGCGCTCGCGTCCGGCGACACCTCGCTGATGAAGCAACCTTTTCGCGTGCGCCGAGAGGCGCTTCTGGACGCCGTGAACGAGAAGCAGTGGTGCCACGTCACCCGAACCACCGAGGATCCCGAGCTCGCGGTGCAGTGGCTGGAGGAGTTCGAAGGCGCCGGACTCGACGGCGTGATCGCCAAACGGCTGGACGGCCCGTATCTGCCCGGCAAGCGCGAGATGGTCAAGGTCAAGCACGCCCGCGACGCCGATTGCGTGGCGATGGGTTATCGCATCCACAAGAGCGGGGAGGGCATCGGTTCGATCCTGCTCGGCCTGTACCGCGATGACGGAGAGCTGCAGATGGTCGGCGGGGCAGCATCTTTCACCACCAAGGATCGGCTCAAGTTGTTGGCTGAGCTGGAACCGCTGCGCGAAGGCGACGAGATGCGCGAGGGCGACCCCAGCCGCTGGAACTCCGCGGCCGACAAGCGGTGGGTTCCCATTCGGCCGGAGAAGGTCTGCGAGGTCGCCTACGACCAGATGGAGGGCAACGGCGGCGCCGCCCAACGCTTCCGCCACGCAGTGAAGTTTCGGCGGTGGCGCCCCGACCGAGATCCGAAGAGCTGTACCTTCGACCAGCTCGACGTCCCGCTCACCTACGACCTCTACGACGTTCTGGAGTCCTGAGATGCCAAAAGCTGCAGAGGAAGTCGATGTCGACGGTACGAAGGTGCGGCTGACCAACCGCGACAAGGTGTACTTCCCGAAGCTGGGCCGCAACGGCACGAAGGGCAAACTCTTCGACTACTACCGCTCCGTCGCCGAACCGATGGTGGCGCTCCTGCGCGACCGCCCGGTGCACCTGCAGCGGTTCCCCGACGGCATCGACGGCGAGGAGATCTATCAGAAGCGGGTCCCGCAGAAGCATCCCGACTACCTCGAAACCTGCACCGTCACCTTCCCATCCGGCCGCACCGCCGACGCACTGAAGGTCACCCACCCGTCGGCGATCGCATGGGCTGCCCAGATGGGCACGATCACCCTGCACCCGTGGCAGGTGAGATGCCCCGACACCGAACATCCCGACGAACTGCGCATCGACCTCGACCCCCAGCCGGGAACGGGCTTCGCCGACGCCAGCTCGGTCGCGGTCGACGTGCTCAAACCGCTGCTCGACGAATTGGGCCTGATCGGGTATCCGAAGACGTCGGGCGGACGTGGCGTGCACGTCTTCCTCCGGATCAAGACCGACTGGGACTTCATCGACGTGCGACGCGCGGGCATCGCACTGGCCCGCGAGGTCGAACGCCGCGCGCCCGACGCGGTGACCACCTCATGGTGGAAGGAGGAAAGAGGCGCGCGCATCTTCATCGACTACAACCAGAATGCGAGGGACCGGACCTTCGCTTCCGCGTACTCGGCGCGCAAGACCCCCATAGCCACCGTCTCCACGCCGTTGACCTGGGATGAGCTTCGCACCGCCGACCCCGACGACTACACGATTACGTCCGTGCCCGATTTCCTTGCGGGACGGCCCGATCCGTGGGCCGACATCGACCGCAAGCCGCAGTCGATCAAGAAGCTGCTGGACATGGTCAAGGCCGACGAGGAGCGGGGGCTGGGCGATCTGCCGTATCCGCCGAGCTATCCGAAGATGCCTGGGGAACCCCCGCGCGTGCAACCGAGCAAGAAGGTGGCCGCGAACTGGGACGAGGACGGCAACCCGGTCAACAACTGAGTGCGCGTTTGTGTGGCGCGTCACACGGGTACGGGGAGTTCATGATCAAACAAGTCAGTGTTGCCTTGGGTGTGCTCGCGGTCGCGGTCGGCTGTTCCAATCAAGCGTCCGACGATTCGGCCACCACCACGACGACCACGGGTTCGCCCAGTGCCCAGGGCATGACCACCCAGATCAATACGGCTGACGGCAGGCACGTCGCCGATGCCACCATCGACTTCTCCGACGGGTACGCCACGGTGACCGTCGAGACCGTCGAGGACGGCATCCTGTCGCCCGGCTTCCACGACATGCACATTCACCAGATCGGAGTCTGCGAGGCCGGCGACGGATTCGCCTCCGCGGGCGAGCACTTCCAGGCGCCCGGGCACACCGGTATGCCCGCCAGTGGCGATCTGCCGCCCCTGCTGGTGCGGTCGAACGGCGCGGGCAAGCTGGTCGCGACCAGCGACGCCTTCACCGAGGAGCAGCTCACGACCCCGCAGGGTTCGTCGATCGTCCTGCACGAGAGCGCGACCATGGAGGACCCGGCCGCTCCCGAACAACCGCGGATCGCGTGCGGTGTCATCAGCCCGGGCGCCGCGGGGACGACCTCCGTCGAGACGTCCACGTCGACCACCGTCGTCACCACGTCCGCGGTCCCGCCGGTTTCCCCGACCACCGTCACGGAGACACCGGCCACGACCACCCCGGCACCCGAGTCGCCGGCCACCACGACGCCGCCGACCGAGACGAACACCGTCACCGTGACCGAGTCGCCCTCGCCGACGGCCACCACCACGGTGGCCCCGCCGCCGGGCGGCTGACACGACTCGCTCAGCGCGTCGAAATGCCGCCGATCGCGCGGTGAACCGGGTCTGCTGTTGGCATGCGCGTTTCGAAGACCGTTCGTAGATGGCTGGCGGGCCTGGCGCTGTTCGCCCTCGTGGGCAGTGGTGTCGGAGTGGCGGCCGTGATGGTCATCGGGTCGGTCAAGGACGCCAAGCAGACACAGGCCGCGTCCGCGCAGCGTGCGACGCAGGCCCCGCCGCCGAAGGTCCCCACGGCGTTCGAGTTCACGATCAACGTCGTGGTCACCGACCAGCACTGCGCACCCGAAGCGCCCGGATGTTTCTACAAGTACTCGATCGAGCCGAAATACATTGGCATGCATCCGCTCCCGAAGACCCCGTTCACCGTCTTCTACGAGGTGCTCGGCGGTAACGCACCGCAGAAGGGCGAGTTCACCGTGGAGAACGGCCAGGCGCAGATTCTGCAGGACGTCGTCCTGGAAGGACCGCCGTCGGCCCAACTCAAGGCGAACGTCCTGCAGGTGACCGGCTGAGCCGTTACCGCTGTGGCCCGACGCCGCGCGCCTGCGGGAGCGGCAGGTCGTTGTAGGTGGCGATGCCGGGAGGCGCCGCCACGACTGCGGGAATCGCGTGGATCGGGGGCATGGCGGTCATGATGTGGCCGAGCACGAAGAAGTCCTCGATCGACTTGGCGTTCTCGATCATGTCCGGCGGCGGCAGGAAACCGACCTGCATGTTCACCGTCGGCCGACCGTCGATCGTGATCTTCCAGCCTTCGGCGTCCATCTGCCAGTCGGGGTCGAGCGTGGTGCCCTTCTTCCACCGGACGCTGATCTCGACCACCGTCTTGCCGTCGACGATGCCCTGCCAGCTGGCGAACACGCCGGCGACGTGGCCGGCCGGGATCGTCCACGACGCCATCACCAGATCCTCTGTGGTCTGGGCGTATTCGGGCACGCACTTGATCTCGTCGAGCTCGACGCCGATCGAATCAGCGACCAGGCGGACCGCCTCGGCGAACACCGCGGTGCCCTGTGAGGCCATCGGCTGCAGGCTCGGATCGTCGATCGCGGTGCCGAACCCGACGGGTCGCTCGGTGTCGGGGGAGTCGTAGAGGGTGGTGTCGGCGGATTCGGCGATGGTGATCTTGTCGACGCGGTCGCAGCCCGTGGCGGCCACGATCGCGAGCAGTTCGGCGAAGCCGGGGCTGATCCCGGACCCGAACAGCGTCGACCCGCCGCGCTTGCACGCCTCTTCGAGCTTGACCCGGTCGTCGCCGAGGTTATGTCCGGTGATGAAGGACGCCGAGGACACCACGTTGACGCCGGCCTCGAGGATGCGCACCAGCTCGTCGACGTTGATCCACATCGGGTTGTAGACCACGGCGTCCGGCTTCAGCGCCAGCAGGGCGTCGACGTCGTCGGTGGCCTTCACACCGAGGGGTGCGATGCCGACGAGCTCACCGGCGTCCCGGCCCACCTTCTCTTGCGACCAGGCGTAGAGGCCGACGAGTTCGTAGTTCGGATTGTTTGCGATCGCCTCGACGGAGCTCTTGCCGACGTTGCCGGTGGTCCACTGCACGACGCGATAGGGAGTGTTTGGCACCCGCACAGCATAGGAAAGGCCCGCGTTTGGCGGGGCGGTTTTTACCGCGCGGCGAAAAATAATTCCGAGAGGCCCTACGCTGATCGTGATGAGCGGCCGAACCAGGGGTCGCCCGCCCCGGATCAGCCGCGACCAGATCGTCGCAGCGGCCAGGGACGTGGCGAGCGCGGACCTGACCATGCAGGCGGTCGCCGACGCGCTCGGGGTCACCCGCAAGGCGCTGCACTACTACGTCGGCGACCGGGAGGGCCTGCTGACGCTGGTGGTGACCGACCTGTTCGAACGCGAACTCACCAGCGTGGAGTTGCCCGACGGCGACGACTGGCGGGCCGTCCTGCGGGCCTACACGGTCGCGTTCCGCAACGGGCTGACCCACGTCGGCGCCGCCACCGACTTCACCCGACTACGAGGTCTCGGCGCGGCCGCCGCGTTGGCGCTCGCCGACCGAGTGCTCGACGCACTGCTGGCCGCCGGCTTTGCACCGGACACCGCCCGCTACGGGTTGACCGCGGCCTCGAACATCGCGCAGTCGGCCGCGCACAGCAGCGCCGCGCAGACGCCGTCGGGAATGCACCGGCACCGAGCCGAAACGTCGGCGGCCCTGGAGTGGGAACCCGAGGACACCTATCCGGCGCTGCGCGCCGTGCTCGCCTCGGCCGAATCCCAGCGCCACGACGCCGAGCACCAGTTCGACTTCGAGCTCAGCGTGTTGATCGCCGGCCTGGAACGGCTCCTGGGCCGTTAGAGCGGCGTCAGGGTGGCCTTGGCGGTCCGTTCCAGCCCGCCGCGGTCCACCCACGTCAGGTCGACCACGTCACCGGGATAGTGGCGGTCCAGCACGGAGGTCAGCGTCGTCGCCGAATCCAGCGGGGTGCCGTCGAGCACGACGAGCACGTCGCCGGGAGCCAGTCCCGCCCGGTCGGCCGGCCCGCCGCGCAGCACGTCGGCGATCTGCACACCGGGGCCGCGTTGCGCCGAGCGCACCCCGACACCGAGCAGCACCGGAGGACCGATGTGCACATCGGCCGACGCCATGCGGGACCGGATCTGGTTGGCGATCGGCATCGCGTCGTTGATCGGGATCGCGAAGCCTTCACCACCCGGGCCGAAGCGGAAATTCACCGACGCCGCGGTGGTGATGCCCACGACCTGACCGGCGCCGTTGACCACCGGGCCGCCGGAATCACCCGCGACCACCGGAGCTGCGAACTCGATGAGACCGGCGAGTTCGTCCTTGCTGCCGGTCAGCGAGTCCTCGGCGTTCACCGTCCGGCCGAACGCGGTGATCGTGCCGACCTCGCGCGTCAACGGTCCGTTCGTCCCGTTGGCGTTGCCGAGCGCGACGACCGGTTCACCGGGCGCCAACAGCGCCGAATCACCGATCGGTGCGACCGGCAGGTTGGTCCCGCCGATCAGCTGCAGCACCGCGATGTCGCGCTTGCGGTTGTAGCCGACCAGCTCAGCCGGGTAGGACCGGCCTCCGACGCTCGCGGTGATCCGATCTGCGCCGGATACCACGTGGAAGTTGGTCAGGACCTGGCCGTTGGGGTCGATCACGAATCCGGCACCGTTTCCGTACGCGCCCTGATAGTCGATCTCGGTGTCGATCCGGACCACGGCAGGTTCGACCTGAGTGGCGGCCGCGACGGGGTCGCCGGGGGCCGCTGCAGCCGGAGACACCGGCGCCACCACGGCCAACGCCATGGCCAATGCGATCAGCAGCGTCGTGAAGGGACGCCGAAGGGGGAATTTGCCCATAGGCCCATATTGCCCGATGACGGGTCCGATTAATCGTCCAGCGCGACGCCGCCACGCAAGCGCCGGCGGCGGCGACGTGCCGGTTCGGGTCTGCGATTACGCAGTTTGCCGTCGCCGGATTCCGGTTCTTCGGCGGCCTCGGCTGCAGATTCCTCGGGACCGGACCCGGGTTCGTCGGCGTCCGCCTCGACCTCGGCTTCTTCTTCGGTGGCCTCGGCGTCCTCGTCCGTCTGACCTTCATCGTCCGTCTGACCTTCATCTGGGTCGCCGGACTCGTCGACCGTTGTGGCGTCCGTGGACTCGTCGGCAACCTCGGCGGTGCTTTCGGCCTGCTCCTCGGTCTCTTCCTCGGATTTCGCGCCTTTCCGGCGACCGCGGCGCTGTTTGGGCTCCTTGACCTTCACCGGCTTCGGAGGCGGCGGCGGCATCTCGGCGATCGAAGCCAGGTAGAAGGCGAAAACGCCGAGCAGCGCGATCGCTGCGGCGGCGCCGTAGACGCCGAACAGCCACCTGCCCGCGGTGTCGAGCGACAGCCAGATCTCGCTGACGGCCGCGCCGACGATCAGCACCCCGGCCAGCACATGCAGCCCGATCGACACGGTCCGCAGCCTCAGCGCCATCTGGGGCGTTCCGAACTCCGGTCGTCGAGTCCGCAGCAGGGTGAACACCACCGGTAGTGCGGCCAGCCCGATCAACGCACCGCACACGATGCGCATCACGGTGCCCAAGGTGTGCGGAATGTCACCGGAGAGCTCATAGGAGCGCGGCAGGACGAAGAAGAAGTACAGAACACCGGCCACGACGCTGAACAACGCGTGCCAGGTCACCGCGACAGTGCGGCTCATCTTCCTCCTAGACGATTGTTTGGCCCCGAGGTGCGACCGGGCCTGGCCGTCTAACGGGCCGACAGGCCGCACCCCGGGCCGAGTGCGGAGGATGCGGGATTTGAACCCGCGAGGGCTATTAACCCAACCCGCGTTCCAGGCGAGCGCCATAGGCCACTAGGCGAATCCTCCGCGGGCCATGGTAGCCGACCCCGGGCCGGAGCCGATCCGGATACAGGGCCTGCGCCCCGGTCGTCCCCTCGCCCTTCCGGCTGGGAGGTGCCCCCGGCGCATTCCGTCCGCCGAAGCCCCGGGTATTAGACTCGCCGTGGACCCCGCGCGGCGTCCATCCTGTGAACTCCCCCAGGGCCGGAAGGCAGCAAGGGTCAATGGGCTCTGGCGGGTGCGCGGGGTCCCCTCATTTCCAGTCGAAAGGCGTTCGGTGTCATTTCTGTCGCTCGGCCGGGACGAACTCGCCGCAGAACACGAGCAGCAGAAGCGTGATTACGCCGAACTGCAGGCCAAAGGACTCAAACTCGACCTGACCCGGGGCAAGCCGTCCGCCGCACAGCTGGACCTGTCCAACAAGCTGCTCGAACTGCCGGGGTCCGGCGACTTCCGTGACGGCGACGGCACCGACGTCCGCAACTACGGTGGCGTGCACGGGCTGCCCGAACTGCGCGCGATCTTCGGCGAGCTGCTCGGCATCCCGGTGCAGAACCTGATCGCAGGCAACAACGCCAGCCTCGAGCTGATGCACGACGTCGTGGTGTTCTCGATGCTGCACGGCGGCCCGGACTCGCCGCGGCCGTGGGCGCAGGAGCCCACGATCAAGTTCTTGTGCCCGGCCCCCGGCTACGACCGGCACTTCGCGATCACCGAGAGCCTCGGCATCGAGATGATCACCGTGCCGATGCTCGAGGACGGTCCCGACGTCGACCTCATCGAGGAGCTCGTGGCAACCGATCCCGCGATCAAGGGGATGTGGTGCGTGCCGGTGTACTCGAACCCCACCGGGGTCACCTTCTCCTGGGAGACGGTTCGCCGGTTGGTTCAGATGCGAACGGCGGCAAACGATTTCCGGTTGATGTGGGACAACGCCTACGCGGTGCACACGTTGACCCACGACTTCGTCCGCAACGTCGACGTGCTCGGGTTGGCCGAGGCCGCGGGCAACGGGAACCGGCCGCTGGTGTTCGCGTCGACCTCGAAGATCACGTTCGCCGGCGCCGGGGTCAGCTTCCTGGGCGCCTCGCTGGGCAACATCACCTGGTACCTGCAGCACGCGGGCAAGAAGTCGATCGGCCCGGACAAGGTCAACCAGCTGCGCCATCTGCGGTTCTTCCGCGACGCCGACGGCGTGCGTCTGCAGATGCAGCGTCACCAGCAACTGCTGGCTCCGAAGTTCGCCGCGGTGTTGGAGATCCTCTCCGACCGGCTGGGCGCGTCGAAGATCGCGTCGTGGACCGAACCCAAGGGCGGATACTTCGTCAGCCTCGACGTCCTGCCGGGCACGGCCAAGCGCACCGTGGCGCTGGCCAAAGACGCGGGCATCGCGGTGACCGAGGCCGGTGCGACCTTCCCGTATCGAAAAGACCCGGAAGACAAGAACATCCGCATCGCGCCGACGATGCCGCCGGAGCCCGAGCTGCGGGTGGCGATCGACGGCCTGGCCACCTGCGCACTGCTCTCGGCGACCGAGTCGTTGCTTAAGGGCTCTTAGTCGGCTTCCGGTTCCCGTTTGTGAATCTGACGACGGTTTTCGCGGAAAAGCGTCGTCAGATTCACAATCGAAGCCCGCGAGCGCGCAACGCGCTCTCGACCCTCGCCACATAGGTGGCGCGCCGGTAGCGCAGCAGGTCTCTGCTAACCCGGATGATCACCCAGTCGAGTTCGGTCAACGCGAACTGCTTGTCGATGTCGCGCTGCCTCACGCTTGGATCGGTCCAGTGTTGTGGGCCGTCATATTCGATTCCGACCTTGACGGCCTCATACGCCATGTCGAGCCGGGCGAGGAACTGCCTGTACTCGTCGAATACGCGAACCTGCGTCTGCGGCGCCGGAAGCCCCGCGTCGATCAACGCCAGCCGGGCCACCGTCTCCTGCGGGGATTCCGCACCGGCGTCCATCAGCGGGAGCACGCGCCTGAGCCGAGGAATGCCGCGGGCGCCCGCATGCGCGGCGATCACCGCCTCCACGTCGACGTGTTTGAGCCCGGTGGCGTTGGCCAGAGCGTCGAGACGCTGCACCGCGACGGTCCGGTCCTTGAGATGGCGACCGAGGTCGAACGCCGTGCGTGCCGGCGTCGTCACACGCATCGCGGTCATGGTCAGGAGTTCGTTCGGTAGTACGCGTTCTGTCCGGACGACGAGTTTGGTTGGTGCCCTGCGGTTGTCGTGGATGAGTTCAGCGGGCTCCGACCCGTCGATGTACTTGGTGCCCAGTACCGCCGCCGCCGACAGGCCCGCGACGATTCCGCGCCGCTTCGACCACAGCCATGCCGCCTGCGCGCGATCGCGCGCCGATGCCGCGGCGTCACGTGGGACGTAGACACCCGGATACATCGGGGCGTACAGGCGGCGCATCGCGCGCTCGGAGATCGCGCCGGTGGCCAACGCTTCGCTCCCGACGAACGGCCACGGCAGGTCGGTCATGCTCGTACGGTGCATGCGGGGACCGACGGATCACGGCTGGGGTCGCGAGTCATCCACAGGGTCGCCACCGTTTGTGAACCTGACGACGCTCAGAGCGTCCAAACCGTCGTCAGATGCACAACCCAGCGACACAGTGGTGGCCCGTCGAGCCGTCACACCACGCCGGTAGCCTGCTGACCGTGGCGCTCTACCGCAAGTACCGGCCCGCGACCTTCGCCGAAGTCGTCGGCCAGGAACATGTCACCGAGCCCCTGTCGACGGCGCTGACGTCGGGCCGGATCAACCACGCGTACCTGTTCTCCGGTCCGCGCGGATGCGGCAAGACCTCATCGGCACGCATCCTGGCGCGGTCGCTGAACTGTGAACAGGGTCCGACGGCCACCCCGTGCGGAACGTGCGATTCGTGTGTGGCGCTCGCCCCGAACGGGCCGGGCAGCGTCGACGTCGTCGAACTCGACGCCGCGAGCCACGGCGGTGTGGACGACACCCGTGAGTTGCGTGACCGCGCGTTCTACGCCCCTGCGCAGTCGCGGTACCGGATCTTCATCGTCGACGAAGCGCACATGGTCACCACGGCGGGCTTCAACGCGCTGCTCAAAATCGTCGAGGAACCGCCCGAACACCTCATCTTCGTGTTCGCGACCACCGAGCCGGAGAAGGTGCTGCCGACCATCCGCTCGCGCACACACCACTATCCGTTCCGGCTGCTCGCGCCGCGGACCATGCGCACGCTGTTGGAGGGCATCTGCCAGCAGGAGAACGTCACCGTCGACGATGCGGTGTACCCGCTGGTGATCCGCGCGGGCGGTGGGTCGCCCCGCGACACCCTGTCCGTGCTCGACCAATTGCTCGCCGGCGCCGAGGGCAACCACGTCAACTACACGCGGGCGCTGGCGCTGCTGGGCGCGACGGACGTGGCGCTCATCGACGACGCGATCGACGCGCTGGCCGCCGGCGACGGCGCGGCACTGTTCGGGGTCGTCGAGGCGGTGATCGACGCCGGCCACGACCCGCGCCGGTTCGCGACCGACCTGTTGGAGAGGTTCCGCGACCTGATCATCCTGCAGTCGGTACCCGACGCCGCGGCGCGCGGAGTCGTCGACGGACCCGAGGACGTGCTCGACCGGATGCGTGAGCAGGCGACCCGCATCGGCATCGCGACGCTGACCCGCTACGCCGAAGTGGTGCACGCCGGCCTCGGCGAGATGCGTGGCGCCACGGCGCCCCGGCTGCTGCTGGAGGTGGTGTGCGCGCGGCTGCTGCTCCCGTCGGCCAGTGACACGGAATCGGCTCTGCTGCAACGTATCGAGCGCATCGAGACCCGACTGGAGATGTCGATCCCGGCGGGCGAGGCCCCGTCGGCTCAGGCGGGTGGGCCGCCGCGGCAGTACGCCCGCAGGAGTAAGGCCGAACCGCAGGCGACCGAGTCGTCGCCGCAGCCGCGCAGCCAGCCCCAGGCCCCACCCAAGCCCGAACCGAAGCCAGAGCCCCGGCCTGAACCGGCGCCTGAACCCAAGCCCGACCCGGCACCGCCCGCGGCCGAGACCAAACCGCCGTCGCCGCCGCCGGTGCGGCCGCCATCCGATCCGGTGGTGGAAGCGCCGCCCCCAGCCGCGGTGACCGGTGAGCCGAACGCCGCGGCCGTGCGCAGCATGTGGTCGACGGTGCGGGACAAGGTGCGCGAGCGCAGCCGCACCACCGAGGTGATGTTGTCGGGCGCGATCGTCCGGGCGGTCGAGGGCGACACGCTGGTGCTCAGCCATGACTCGGCACCGCTGGCCAAGCGGTTGACCGAACAACGCAACGCCGACGTCATCCGCGAAGCGTTGAAGGACGCCCTCGGGGTGAACTGGAAGATCCGCTGCGAGGCCGGTCCGGCGAACGCCGCGCCGCCGACGGAACCGGCTCCGGCCGGCCCCCCGCCGCCTCGCAACGACGATGACGACGAGGAAGCCATGCTGGCCGAAGCGGGCAGCGATACCTCGGACACGCCGCGCCGCGATCCCGAGGAAGCGGCGCTCGAGCTACTGCAGAACGAGTTGGGCGCCCGGCGTATCGACGGCTGAGGCTGGGGCGTCCGCTAGGGCGTCCACCACGGCCGCAGCGGGAGCCCGCCGTCGTAGCCGTCGCCATCCAGCTTGACTGCCAGAACCTGGTGCAGCTGAACAACATTCGTCTCGAAGCCCAGGCGCGAGCCGGCCATGTAGAGGCCCCACACCTTGGCCGTCGCGAGGCCGACCTCGGCGACTGCCTCGTCCCAGTGCTCCACCAGGTTGCGGCACCAGTCACGCAGCGTCAGCGCGTAGTGATGGCGCAGGTTCTCTTCGTGGACCACCTCCAGGCCGACATCCTGCGCCTCGGTGATGATGCGACCGGAACCGGTGAGTTCCCCGTCGGGGAAGACGTAGCGGTCGATGAAGCCGCCCGCGGTGGAGCCGGTTCTGTTGTCCGGCCGGGTGATGCAGTGGTTGAGCAGCAGTGCGCCGTGACGCATCTTCGACTGGAGGAAACCGAAGTAGGCGGGGTAGTTGTGCACGCCGATGTGCTCGGTCAGCCCGATCGAGGACACCGCGTCGAAATCGGACTCGCGCACATCGCGGTAGTCGCCGTGGCGTACCTCGGCGAGGTCTTCGAGCCCGTCGCGCGCGATGGCCTCTCGCGCCCAGGACGCCTGCTCCTTCGACAGCGTGACCCCGAGCGCCTTGACCCCGTGCCGCGCGGCGTAGCGCACCATGCCGCCCCAGCCGCAACCCACATCGAGCAGGCGGTCGCCGGGCTTGAGACGCAGTTTCTCGAACACCAGCCGGTACTTGTTGTCCTGCGCCTCCTCCAGCGTCGACCCGCTGTGCGGATAGCACGCGCACGTGTAGGTCATCGACGGGCCGAGCACCCATTCGTAGAACCTGTTGGAGACGTCGTAGTGGTGGTGGATCGCCTCGGCATCACGAGTCTTGCTGTGGCGCAGTCCTTCCGCGATCCGACGCCACCGCGGCAGCGCCTCCTGCGGGGGCGGCGCGATCGGCTTGAGGTGCTCCACGCCGATGGAACGCACGATCTGTGCGAGCACCCGCGCGGGCGGACGTTTGAAGTCCATCTTGTCGGCGAGCGCTTTGAGCAACTCGTAGGGATCGCCGGGATGCACGCCGTGCGTCTCCAGATCGCCCGACACGTAGGCACGCGCCAGCCCAAGATCCCCCGGCGCCGTGGCCAGATACGTCGTACCTCGCGGTGTGAGCAGCTCCAGGCCGATCGGGGCGTCCTCGGGTCCGGCCGTGCTCCCGTCGTAGGCGCTGAAGCGCAGCGGCAGGTTTCCGCCCGCGAGGATCTCCAGAATCTCGGCCAGCGTGAGCTTCCCCGTCTGCGCCTGTGGCGTGTGTTCCTTGAAAGTCGTCATCGTCTCTGCACCGCCTTCGCATAGAGATCGAGCAGCCGTGAGTCTGGATCGTATGCCTTTTTCACTATCTTGTACGTTTCGCCTCCGTACAGATCGTCGAACTCTTCACGGCTGTAATACGAATCCGAGTACAACGACTTGTGTCCGGCGAGTTCGCTGACCTTGCGTTCGATCAACCTGTTGGTGTGCCCTTCGCTGGGGCCGACCGGCACCGACGACCAGAACCCGACGTTGACGTAGGTGTGGTTCGGCCGAAGCGGGTACAGCGGCCACGCGCCGTCTGTCCCGCCGTCGTCGCGAAGTCGTAACGGGCACAGCCAGATCGGCTCGATCGGTACGGCCTCGAGGAACCAGTGCAGGAACTCCGCGACTCGTCCGATCGGCACCTCGACGTCCTGCACCACGCGTTCGCGCGGTGGTCGCTTGTTGTGCTGCTCGATCCTGTCGGCGATGTCGAACCGCCGGTCGAGCGCGACCAGCTTCCAGTAGAAACTGCTGCGCCGGCACCGACGGGGCCACCACCGGCGGATCCGCGGATTCTGGACGCCGAACGCCCGTGAGCACCAGAACCAGTCGGTGTCCCACCGCCACAGGTAGTCGTGGACCGTCAGCCGGTCGTGCTTCTCGGCGCCGTTGCCCCCCGGGTGCTGAATCGAGCGGTAGTAGATGTGCTGACCCGTGTAGTCGCTGACGGGTCCGGGTGCGGTGGTCTTGAATCCGAGTGTCAGGTAGGCCTCGTCGGCGGAGAACACCACACCGTCGAGATAGTCGACCGGTTTCCCGTCGTAGGTGCGAGTTTCGACGACGCGGTCCATCGCGGTGACGAGGTCCTCGATGGTGTTGAACCGCAGATGGCGCAGCGTGACGAAGGGCGCAACGGCTTCCAGCTCGATCCTCAGCCGAACCGAATAGCCCAGCGTGCCATACGAATTCGGGAAGGCGCGGAACAGGTCGGTGTTCTGGTCCGACGACGCGGTGACGACATCGCCGGTGCCGGTGAGGATGTCCATCTCCAACACCGACTCGTGGGGTAGGCCGTTGCGGAACGACGTGGACTCGATACCGAGCCCGGTGACCGCTCCGCCGAGCGTGATCGTCTTGAGCTGCGGTACCACCAACGGCGCCAAACCGTAAGGCAGCGTCGCGGCGACAAGATCTTCGTACGTGCACATGCCGGCCACGTCGGCGGTACGCGCCTCGGGGTCCACGGCGATGACCCCGGTCAACCCCGAGACGTCCAGGCCCTTCGCGGTGGTTTTGGCCCGCGCGCGGAACAGGTTCGACGTGGGCTTGGCCAGGCGAACGGTGGCATCGGGCGGAATCGCACGATAGCTGCTCAGTAGCCGCTGCACGCCCGCGGCATGACGAGCACGTGCGTCGGTTCGGGCAACAGACACGGATATACGCTAGTCCGCGGTCGCAGGCGATGCGACCGCATGGAATTTCTATCGAGGAGCATGCACCGATGGGACAGGTCAGCGCATCGAGCACCGTCTTGATCGACGCTGCGCCGGAGACGGTGTTGTCGGCCATCGCGGACTACGCGAACGTGCGACCGAAGATCCTGTCGCCGCACTACAGCGACTACCGGGTGCTCGAGGGCGGACAGGGCGCGGGCACGGTGGCCACCTGGAAGCTGCAGGCGACCAAGTCACGGGTGCGCGACGTCAAGGCCGAGATCGACGTCGCGGGTCACACGGTCATCGAGAAGGACGCCAACTCCTCGATGATCACCAACTGGACCGTCGCGCCGGCGGGTTCGGGGTCCTCGGTGACCGTCAAGACGTCCTGGCAGGGCGCAGGCGGGATCGGCGGGTTCTTCGAGAAGACGTTCGCGCCGCTTGGACTTCGCAAAATCCAGTCCGAGGTGCTGGAGAACCTGAAGAAGCACCTCGAGGGATGACCTCGCTAAGCGGCTGATCGCAAGCACCTGGTGCGTGCGATCAACCCGTTAAGCGGCTCGAGGCTAGGTCGACCCCAGGAAGCCCGCGATACCGCGTACGACGGCATCGGCGTACTTCTGCCGCCCCTCCGGTGTCTTCATCAACGCCGAGTCGACCGGGTTCTTCATGTTGCCCAGCTCCACCAGGATCGACGGGTACTGGGCGAGGTTCAGGCCCGCGATGTCCGACCGCGGGTTGAGGCCGCCCGAGCCGATGTAGGTCGACGGCACGAAGCCGGAGGCCTGCAACTGGTCGCGCATGATCCCCGCGAACCGGGGAGACGGCCCCGCCTGCGCGTCGTTGAGCGGCGGGGACGAGTACAGGACGTGGAATCCGCGCCCGGTCGGCGGGCCGCCGTCGGCGTGGATGCTCACGATCGCGTTGGGCTTGATCGAATTGGCCAGGGCGGCGCGCTCGTCGACGCACGGACCCAACCCGGTGTCGTCGCCGCGCGACATGGCGGTACGCACGCCCAGCGCGTGCAGGGCCTGGCGGACCCGCAGCGTGGTTTCCCAGGCGAACGTGTGCTCGGCGTAACCGTCGTCGGTGGAAGTGCCGCTGGCCTGGCAGTCCTTGGTCCCGCCGCGGCCGGTGGGCACCTGCCTGCTGATCGAGGCGTCGTTGGCGCCGTTGTGGCCAGGGTCGAGGAACACGATCTTGCCCGCGATGTTGGCGGGCGCGGCTTCGGCTTCGAAGGCGGGGCTGACGAGCGTCGATGCGGCGACGAGTAGTCCGGTCGCCACCGCGGCACAGCCGCGCAATGCTCCGGTGGCGCCGACACGCAGGCGGGCAGGCACGGCCGTCACCGTAACCGCAACGACGACTACGCTGAAAGCTCAAACGGCCGCGAGCCGAGGACAGAAACCAAGTCGAGACCGGACCGCAACCAAGACGCAAGGGGACCACTCATGCAACCGCAAGGCCAACCGGATATGTCCGCGCTGCTCGCGCAGGCCCAGCAGGTTCAGCAGCAGCTGATGGAGGCGCAGGAGGCGCTGGCCAACGCCCAGGTGCACGGTCAGGCCGGCGGCGGCCTGGTGCAGGTCACGATGAGGGGCAGCGGCGAGGTGGTGGCCGTGTCGATCGATCCGAAGGTCGTGGACCCCGAGGACATCGAAACCCTGCAGGATCTCGTGGTCGGCGCCATCTCCGACGCCTCCAAGCAGGTCACCATCCTCGCCCACGACCGGCTCGGGCCGCTCGCGGGCGGGATGGGCAACCTCGGTATACCGGGAATGTAATTGTTCGAGGGACCCGTTCAGGATCTGATCGACGAGCTCGGCAAGCTGCCCGGCATCGGGCCCAAGAGCGCGCAGCGGATCGCGTTTCATCTGCTGTCGGTGGAGCCGCCCGACATCGACCGGTTGACCGCCGTGCTCAACAAGGTGCGCGACGGTGTGAAGTTCTGCGCGGTGTGCGGCAATGTCTCCGACGACGACCGCTGCCGCATCTGCAGCGATCCCCGGCGCGACGCCTCTCTGGTGTGCGTGGTCGAGGAGCCGAAGGACGTGCAGGCCGTCGAGCGCACGCGCGAGTTCCGCGGGCGCTACCACGTGCTGGGCGGCGCGCTCGATCCGCTGTCGGGGGTGGGTCCCGAACAACTGCGAATCCGCGAGCTGCTCAACAGGATCGGCGAGCGGGTGGACGGGGTGGACGTCACCGAGGTGATCATCGCGACCGACCCCAACACCGAGGGTGAGGCCACGGCGACCTACCTGGTGCGCATGCTGCGCGACATCCCGGGGCTGACCGTGACACGGATCGCGTCCGGTCTGCCGATGGGCGGCGACCTGGAGTTCGCCGATGAGCTGACGCTGGGCCGCGCGCTGGCCGGCCGACGCGCGATGGCATAGCCGAGAAAGGAAGTTCATGCCGGACGAGTTCAAGGTCGAGGTGGAACTCGGCAGCGCCGAGCACCAGCTCTCGTTCTGGGACAGATTGCGAACCCTGGATCTGGACGACAACGCGCGCCAGCGGCTGGGATCGCGGGTGACGGTGACCCGCGACGGCGAACGCATCCAGCTCTACACCGCGACCTTGGCCGACGCGCAGGAGGCCGAGCGCACGATGCGCACGTTGGTGGCCGATGACGGCGTCGACGCGCAGTACACGGTCAGCCGTTGGGACGCCGCGAGCCAGGAATGGGTGGATCCCGTCAGCGGGCAGGAGGTGCCCGACGACGCGCCGGAGGTGCCACCCCCGGATCCTGGCTACGTGATCCTCGAGGCGTACAAGCCCGAGTTCCTGCGCGACCTCGGCCTGTAACCGCGCGACTCGTCGGAGCCCGCGGGCCGCGGCGGCCAAGCTAGACCCGTCGGGGCGCGGCCAGGCGTTCGCGTCGCAACTGCTCCACTTCGTCGAGGTGCAGCGGCGCCAGCTCACCGACCACCCGACGCAGTAGATGGTCGGCCAGCTCCGGATTGCGGGCCAGGCACGGCCCGTGCAGATAGGTGGCGATGACGCCGCCCTGCACCGCCCCGTCGAAACCGTCACCGTCGCGATTCCCCGCACCCTTGATCACCTTGGCCAGGGGTTGCGCGGCCGCGCCGAGAACCGTTCCACCGCGGTGGTTTTCGAACCCCGTCAGCCGCTGAGTCAGGCCGTCCAGCAGCGGCTGGGACACCACCTCGCCGATCGTGCGCTTGTCCTGCGGTGAGGTCGTGACATCGAGCAGGCCGACGCCCTCGACGCGTTCCCCTGACGAGGTCTCGTACCAGTGCCCGAGCACCTGGATGGCCGCGCAGATGGCCAGCACCGGTGCGCCCCTCGCCGCCGCCTGCTGCAGGCCCGGATACCGCAGCAGGTGCTTGGTGGCCAGGCGCTGGGCATAGTCCTCGGCGCCGCCGAGCGTGTACAGGTCCAACTCCGAAGGCACCGGATCGTCCAAAGTGATCTCCACGATCTCGGCGTCGAACCCCCGCAGCCGCAGGCGTTGTCGCAGCACCACGGAGTTGCCGCCGTCGCCGTAGGTTCCCATCACGTCGGGCAGCACCAACCCGATGCGCACCGCCGACTCACGCATCGGGCAGCCGCCTGTTCAGTTGGAGAAAAGCGGTGTAGTTGGCGATCACCTCGACGTGTCCGGGCGGGCACGACGCGATCGCCGCGAGGGTGTCGTGCACCAGCGTGTGCTCCACACCCGCGTAGCCCAGTCGCACCGCGAGGTCGGTACCCCGCTCGCCGGCGGCCACCACGTGGGTGTCCTCGAAGTGCTCGAAGCGGACGTCCCACAGCCACGACAGGTCTTCGCCGTCGGGTACCTGGCCGTTGACCGAGATCACCACGCCCGCACCGTGTTTGTCGACCATCGACAACGCTTCCTGCCAGCCCGCCGGGTTCTTCGCCAGCAGCACCCGCGCGGTGTGCTCGCCGAGGCGCACGGTGCGGTAGCGCCCGGCGACCTCGTCGACACCCGACACCGCGGCCACCGCCGCCGCCGGGTCGGCGCCCATCGCGACCGCCGCCGCCACCGCCTGGGTGGCGTTGCCGCGGTTGACGGCGCCGGGCAGCGACAGCGTCATCGGTAGTGAAAATCCCTCCGGCCCATAAATGTTGGTGTCGTCGAACCACCAGTTCGGGCTCGGACGCTTGAAATCGGTTCCGGTGGAACGCCAATCGCGGCTCTTGCCGCCGTCGCGCAGGATGATCTCACCGGAGCGGGGGCAGCTGACCGAATCGTTGGCCCAGCTTCCGCCCGCGGCGACCCACATCACGTTCGGGCTGTCGTACGCCGCCGAGGTCATCAGCACGTCGTCACAGTTGGCGACCACGACGGCCGACGGGTGACGGGCCAGCCCGGCGCGCAGGGTGCGCTCGATGTGATTGATCTCGCCGACGCGGTCCAGCTGATCACGCGACAGGTTAAGCAGCACGATCACCTCCGGGTCGACCGCCTCGGCCACATGCGGGACGTGCATCTCGTCGACCTCGAGGGCGGCCAGCGGCGCCTGCCGCGCACCGGCCAGCGCGGCCACCAGCCCGGCGTCCATGTTCGCGCCGGTGTCGTTGGTGGCGACGTCGGCGATCGTGCGCAGCGCGGCGGCGATCATCCGGGTGGTCGTCGATTTGCCGTTGGTTCCGGTGACGACCACGGTGCGACGGCCCGCGCCGAGCTGTCGCAGCAGCGACTTGTCGAGCGCCAGCGCGACCAGCCCGCCGATCATCGCGCCCGCACCGCGCCCGGTGACCCGCGACGCCCAGCGAGCGCCAGAGCCGGCCGCCAGGGCGAGCCTTCCGCGTGTCGTGACCATCCCCGGCAGTTTAGGTAGCCGACACGCTGGCGGGCGATTCGGCGAGGTCCCGTCTTTGTCACAGCACCATGCGATCCTGACGAAGTGGGCCCAACGGACGCCGGAACTCGCCGGCCGAGCGGCTCTGACGCCGAGAATCGGCCGGGCTGGGGCCGGCCGGCGGAACACGCCGGATCGGGCTGGGCCGTCGTCGACGTGGAGACCTCAGGCTTCCGGCCGGGCCAGGCCCGCATCGTCAGCATCGCCGCGCTGGCCCTCGGCGACGACGGCAACGTCGAACAGAGCCTGTACAGCCTGCTCAACCCCGGTGTGGATCCGGGTCCCACGCACGTGCACGGCCTGACGGCAGAGATGCTGGAGGGCCAGCCCACCTTCGGCGACATCGTCGACCCCCTCACCGAGTTGCTCGACGGCCGCACCCTGGTCGCCCACAATGTCGGCTTCGACTATTCGTTCCTGGCCGCCGAGGCCGAGCTGGTCAACCGCGAGCTGCCCACCGACACCGTGATGTGCACGGTCGAACTGGCCCGCAGGCTCGACCTGGGCACCCAGAACCTGCGGCTCGAGACGCTCGCCGCGCACTGGGGGATCAGCCAGATCCGTCCGCACGACGCCCTCGACGACGCCATGGTGCTCGCCCAGATCCTCAAGCCGGTGCTGGTGCGCGCCCGCGAACGCAGGGTCTGGCTACCGGTGCACCCGGTCTCTCGTCGGCGCTGGCCCAACGGCGTCGTCACCCACGACGAGCTGCGCCCGCTCAAAGCCGTCGCGTCCCGCCGTCCGTGCCCCTACGTCAATCCCGGCCGGTACGTCGCCGGGCGACCGCTGGTGCAGGGCATGCGGATCGCGCTGTCCGCCGAGGTCGAACGCACTCACGAAGAGCTGATCGAACGGATCCTGCACGCCGGCCTGGCCTACACCGACACCGTCGACGCCGAAACCTCGGTGGTGGTCTGCAACGACGCCCATCCGGTCCAGGGCAAGGGTTACCACGCCGGGGAGCTGGGGGTCCCGCTGGTCTCCGACGCCGCATTCATGCGCGCGATCGACGGCGTCGTCGGCGGCACCGGCATCGAGGAATTCACCGACACCACCCTGGCCGGCGACCAGTTCGCACTGTTCTGAATGTCGGACCATCGCATCGTCCTGGTGGACGTCGCCACCGCGTCGGCCCTCGCGCAGGTGCTGCCGGTGCTGCTGCTCACGCTCACCGTCGAGCTCAGGCGGACCCAGCTGCACCGAACTCAGCCCCGACTGCTGCTCGGGGGCCTGTTCGTGATCTTCGGCGTCGTCGAGACGGTTCTGGTGATCTCGATCGACGGTTCGCTGATCCCGTTCCAGTGGTTCGATCTGGTGTCCGCGTTGGCGATCCTGGGTCTTCTCGCGGTGATCTTCTGGATGTCGCTCGTCGACTCAGCTCGACGCGAGTGAGTGCCCCGGGTGCGGGTCAGCGCGATGCCCGGTTGACCGCCGAGACCACCGCCCGCAGTGATGCGGTGGTGATCGACGGCGCGATGCCGACACCCCACACGGTGTTGCCGTTGATCGAGGCCTCGACGTAGGCCGCGGCTTGCGCCTCCTCGCCGGCCGACAGCGCGTGCTCGGAGTAGTCGAGCACCGACACGTCGATCCCTATGGCGCCCAACGCATCGACGAACGCGGCCAGCGGACCGTTGCCGGCGCCGACGATCTCGCGCTCGACACCGTCGACCATCACCACCGCCTCGATGGTGTCGGTGCCCCCGTCCACCTCCGCAGCAGTCACCTTCTGGCGGATGCGTTCGAGCGGACGGATCGGCGCCAGATACTCCTCGGCGAAGACGTCCCACATCTCCTTCGGGGACACTTCGCCGCCCTCGCCGTCGGTGATCTTCTGGATCGCCTGGCTGAACTCGATCTGCAGCCGTCGTGGAAGCGCCAGACCGTGATCGGCCTTCATGATGTAGGCGACGCCGCCCTTGCCGGACTGCGAGTTCACCCGGATGACGGCCTCGTAGGTGCGACCGACGTCCTTCGGGTCGATCGGCAGATACGGCACCTGCCAGAGGATGTCGTCGACGTCTTGGTCGGCAGCATCGGCATCCAGCTTCATCTGGTCCAGGCCCTTGTTGATGGCGTCCTGATGGCTGCCCGAGAACGCGGTGTACACCAGATCGCCGCCGTAGGGGTGGCGTTCGTGCACCGGCAGCTGATTGCAGTATTCGACGGTGCGCCGGATCTCGTCGATGTTGGAGAAGTCGATCTGCGGGTCGACGCCGCGCGAGAACATGTTCAACCCCAGTGTCACCAGGCATACGTTCCCGGTGCGCTCACCGTTGCCGAACAGGCAGCCCTCGATCCGGTCGGCGCCGGCCTGATAGCCCAATTCGGCTGCGGCGACGGCGGTTCCGCGATCGTTGTGCGGGTGCAGGCTCAAGATGATGCTGTCACGAGGACTCAGGTGGCGGTGCATCCACTCGATCGAGTCGGCATACACGTTGGGAGTGGCCATCTCGACCGTCGCGGGCAGGTTGACGATCAGCGGAGCATCGGGCGTGGGCTCGATGATCTCGGCGACGGCGTTGCACACCTCGACCGCGTACTCCAGTTCGGTGCCCGTGTAGGACTCCGGCGAGTACTCGAACCGCCATTGGGTGTCCGGATACTTCTTGGCCTCCTCGACGCACATCCGCGCGCCGTCGGTGGCGATCGCCTTGACCGCGTCGCGTTCGGCGCGGAACACCACCCGCCGCTGCAGGATCGACGTCGAGTTGTAGAAGTGCACGATCGCGCGGGGTGCGCCCTCACACGCCTCGAACGTCCGCTCGATCAGTTCCGGGCGGCACTGCGTCAGCACCTGGATCGTGACGTCGTCGGGGATCGCACCCTCGGTGATGATCTCGCGGACGAAGTCGAAGTCGGTCTGGCTGGCCGACGGGAAGCCGACCTCGATCTCCTTGTAGCCCATGCGCACCAACAGGTCGAACATGCGGCGCTTGCGCTGCGGACTCATCGGGTCGATCAGCGCCTGGTTGCCGTCACGCAGATCGACCGCGCACCACATCGGCGCGGAGTCGATGACCTTGTCCGGCCAGGTACGGTCGGACAACCTGATGTCCTCGACCTCATCGGCGAATTTGCGGTAGCGGTTGACCGGCATCGCCGAACCGCGCTGGGTGTTCCACGCCGGCTGGCCGGCATTGGGCGGACCCGACGGCTTGGTGATCTGACGGACCGACGAGAACGCGTCGGGGGAATCGGGTGATGGTTTCGAGAACGTGGTCACGGTGTTGCTCCGGGAGTTTGAAGGGGGACTCGACCGGCGCATCGCGAACACCCGCGACGGGAAGCCGGTCTGATCAGACCCCGTCGCGGCTGCCGAGAAGGAGCACCCGCTGCACGTGGGCCACTGTACTCTCGGCCCGGGCACCTCACAAAATGCAGCTCGCGGACTCTAGACCTGCGAGTCCGGGAACGCGATGACCGACAGGAACCGGATCGGCAGCTCGACCAGATCCACCGGGCCGTGCGCGCCCTCCCCGTCGAACTGCAACGAGTCGCCGGGATGCAGCCGGTACACCGACCGGCTGTGGCTGTAGTCCATGACCCCTTCGAGGACGTAGATGAACTCGGTGCCGGGGTGCTGGAACAGGGGATAGGTCTGGCTCTTCTCCGACAGCGTGACCTGCAGGCATTCCAGTCGCTTGTGTTCGCCGCGCAGCGAGCCGAGCAGCTGGTACTCGTGACCCTCGCGGGTGCCCTCGCGCACGATGCGCGCTCCGGAGCCCGCCTTGACGAAGGCGGCGGGCCGCTCGACGTCGGCGCCGCGGAACAGGCTGGTGACCGGGACGTCGAAGCCGGTCGCCAGCAGCGCGAGCGTGCTCAGGCTGCACGACGTCTGCGCGTTCTCTATCTTGCTCATCATCGCCTTGGAGATGCCGACCCGCGCGGCCATCTCGGCGACCGTCAAACCCTGCTGCAGGCGGAGCCGCCGGACGTTGCGCCCGATGGCCGCCTCGATCTCGAGCTCGGAGACAGGCGCCTGCGGATCGCGGTCGCGGGCGGTGCCGGATCTGTTGCGGAGCAGCGGTACGTCAGACATGTCTACTGACAGGAATCATCGCATCTGGCCGGCGCCGACATACGGATGTGGGCTCGCCAGCAGGTCGCCGTCGGCAAAGCGCGACAGCCGGAAGTCGGTCTCGGGGATTCGCGGGTCGCTGCTGTGTCCGTCGACCACCAGGTCGGCGATCAGCCGGCCGACTGCGGGCGCGATCTTGAAGCCGTGTCCGCTGAAGCCGGCCGCCACCAGCAAGCCGTCGATTTCGGTGGCGCTGATCACCGGGTTCCAATCCGGGGTGGCGTCATAGCAGCCCGCGTAGCTGCCCGTGATCGCCGCATCGGCGAACACGGGGAACCGGGTGCCGACGCGTTCGACGGTCAGGTCGACGAACGACTCGGTGGCGCGGTTGGAGTACGCGTCGGGGTCGGCGTGCTCGGGCTCGGACAGGTCGCTGTTGCCGAACAGGATCTCGCCGCCTAGTTCCGGGCGCACATACTGCAGCGAGACCAGATCGGAGAACACGGGCACCGGTCCGACATCCACGCCGGGAGAGATCAGCACGATCTGTTCGCGCACCACCTTGATGGGTACGTCGATGCCGTACGGCGAGAGGAACGGTTGCGTCCACACACCGGTGGCGACGACGACGGTGTGCGCCGAGACCTTGTCGCCGTCGGCGGTGCGCACACCGGTGACACGGTCGCCGTCGAGCACGAGTTCGGTTGCGGCCGTGCCCTGCCGGATCCGCACACCGGCGGCCCGCGCCGAGGCAGCGAACGCCTGTGCGGTCTGGTACGCGTCGCCGTAGCCGCCGCGGGACTCCCACCCGAAAGCGGCGAAGGGTGACAGGTCCGCCCACGGCCACATCCGCGCGACCTCGTCGGCGTCGATCTCCTCGGTCTGCACACCGACGGACCGTTGTGCGACCAGGCTTCTGCGCAGCGCCTCGACGTCGCGCGGGCCGACTCCGACGACGTAGCCGGTCTGCCGGAAGCCGATGTCGCGCGCCTGATCCCCCAGGAACTGCTGAGGCTTCTCGAACACCTCCAGCCCGACGGTGGCCATCGCCGCCAGCGAGCTGACCCCGTAATGGCAGCGGACGATGCCGCTCGACTTGCCGGTCATCCCGGAGCCGACGGTATTGCGTTCCAGCACAACGACGTCGGTGACTCCGCGTTGACTCAACGCCCACGCCGCGGCGGCGCCCTCGATGCCGCCGCCGATGATCACGACATCCGCTGTGGTCACGAGCCGGGGATCCAGTTCGTGCCGGCGAGCGGGACGCGCGCCATCGCGGCCGCCTCGATCGTGACCGCGGCCAGGTCTTCGGGCTCGAGATGGCACACGTGGGATTTACCGCAGGCCCGGGCGATGGTCTGGGCCTCCATCGTCAGCACCCGCAGGTAATTGGCCAATCGGCGGCCACCTTCGACCGGATCGAATCGCGCCGCCAACTCCGGGTCCTGCGTGCTGATGCCCGCGGGATCGGTGCCGTCCTGGAAGTCGTCGAAGAAACCCGCTGCGCTGCCGAGCTTCTCGTACTCGGCGGCGTACCGAGGGTGGTTGTCGCCCAACGCGATCAGCGCCGCCGTGCCGATGGCGACGGCGTCGGCGCCCAGCGCCAGGGCCTTGGCGACGTCGGCGCCCGTGCGGATGCCACCCGAGACGATCAGTTGCACTCGCCGGTGCACGCCGAGTTCCTGCAGCGCCCGCACCGCCTCAGGTACGGCGGCCAGCGTCGGGATGCCGACGTGTTCGATGAACACCTCCTGGGTGGCCGCGGTGCCGCCCTGCATACCGTCGACGACGACCACGTCGGCGCCGGCGTGCACCGCGAGTTTCACGTCGTAGTAGGTGCGAGTGGCGCCGATCTTGACGTAGATCGGCTTCTCCCAGTCGGTGATCTCACGCAACTCGTTGATCTTGATGGTCAGGTCGTCCGGGCCGGTCCAGTCCGGGTGCCTGCACGCCGATCGCTGGTCGATACCCTCGGGCAGCGTGCGCATCGCCGCGACACGCGGTGAGATCTTCTGCCCCAACAACATTCCGCCCCCGCCGGGTTTTGCGCCCTGGCCGAGCACCACCTCGATCGCGTCGGCCTTGCGCAGGTCGTCGGGGTTCATCCCGTATCGCGACGGCAGGTACTGATAGACCAGGTACTTGCTCTGGCCGCGTTCCTCGGGGGTCATGCCGCCGTCGCCGGTGGTGGTCGAGGTGCCGACCTCGCTGGCGCCGCGACCGAGGGCCTCCTTGGCTGGTCCGCTCAACGCGCCGAACGACATACCGGCGATCGTGACCGGAATATCCAGGTGCAACGGATGTTTGGCGTGCCGGTCACCGAGCACCACGTCGGTGTCGCACCTCTCGCGGTATCCCTCCAGTGGATAACGCGACATCGACGCCCCGAGGAAGAGGAGGTCGTCGAAGTGTGGCAGCGGCCGTTTTGCGCCCCAGCCGCGGATGTCGTAGATGCCGGTTTCGGCCGCGCGCTGGATGCCGGCGATGGTGGTGCGGTCGAAGGTCGCGGATTCGCGAAGGGCCCAGGTGTTCATCAGTAGCTCGACGCGTTGTCGACGTGGAAGTGGTAGAGGGATCGCGCCGACCCGTAGCGGGTGTACGCGTGCGTGTCGTCGCCGAATCCGGCGGCGGCCAACAGCTCGCGCAGCTCCCGGTGGTGTTCGGGCTGCATCGGTTTGGCGACGCAGTCGGCGCCCAGCGATGCGACCTCGCCGCGGACGTAGATGCGGGCCTCGTAGATCGAGTCGCCGAGCGCGTCGCCGGCGTTTCCGCGCACGACGAGGCGACCCGCCTGCGCCATGAACGCGCTCATGTGCCCGATGTCACCGCCCACGACGATGTCCACTCCTTTCATCGAGATGCCGCACCGTGCGGCGGCGTTGCCGTCGATGACCAGCAGGCCGCCGTGGGCCGTCGCACCCGCCGACTGGGATGCGTTGCCCTTGACGCGGACGACGCCGCTCATCATGTTCTCGGCGACGCCCGTGCCCGCATTGCCGTTGATGGTCACCTCGGCCCGCTGGTTCATGCCCGCGGCGTAGTAGCCGACGTGACCGTCGATCGTCACCCGTACCGGCGCGTCGAGTCCGACCGCGACGTTGTGTGCGCCTGCGGGATTGGCGATCGTGACGTCACCGGACAACCCCGGCGCGTGCAGGGCCGCGTTGACCTCGCGCAGGGCGGTGGTGGCCAGGTCGTATCCCACTAGCGTGTCCATGCGTAGACCACCTCCGGTTCGGGTTCGAAGATCTTGGCCGCACCGACGCCGGGAAGGCCGGCCAGCGCGCGGTATTCGCTGGCCATCGCCACCCAGTCGGCGGTCTCGGCGACGACGGCGGGTTTGCACGCGATCGCGTCGCGCACCACGGCGAACGAATCGCGGTTGGACACCAGCAGCGTGTAGAAGCCGTCGAACTTCGCGCACAGTTCCTTCAGCGCGGTCTGCACGTCACAGCCCGCAGCGAGCCGGTGCGCGACGAACCGGGCTCCGACCTCGGTGTCGTTCTCGCTGTCGAATCGCACTCCGGCGGCGCGCAGTTCGCGGCGGATGGTGGCGTAGTTGGCGAACGACCCGTTGTGCACCAGGCACTGCTCGGGTCCGACCGCGTACGGATGGCATCCCGCGGGTGTCACCGCCGATTCGGTCGCCATCCGGGTGTGGCCGACGCCCTGCCAGCCCTGGGCCTTGGTCAGGTTCCAGTTCTCGGTCAGCGTTCGTGGGTGACCCACCCCCTTGAGCACCGCGAGGTCGGCGCCGAACCCGGAGACCAACGCATCGGGGTAGGCGGTCCGCACGGCGTCGTGCAGCGTCTCGGTCGACACCTTCGCAGTCACCAGGTACGTCGCGTCATACCGCGTCACCGTGACATCGAAACCGATGGCCCCCGCGGTCGGTTCGGTCTCCAGAACCGAGACACAACTCGTGCCGGGCGGCGTCAACGTCGGATCGCCGTAGACCGCGATTCCCGCGGAATCCGAACCGCGGTCGCCCATTTCGCAGAGCATGTCGGTGAGCAGTTCACCCAGCCGGGGATACAGGTCGGGGTTGCGCAGATGCAGGCCCACGATTCCGCACATCGTCAGGCTCCTCCTCAGAACGCGGTCAGGTAGTTGTCGATCTCCCATGTGGTGACCGCGCTGTGGTAGGCGAAGAACTCGTCGCGCTTGAGGTTCGCGAAGTAGGCGGCCACCCCGTCACCGGTGGCGTCCAGCACACCCGCGATGACGGGGTCGCTTTCGAGTTCGTCGACCGCGTGCAGCAGCGTGGCGGGCAGCGGCGAACGATGCTGAGCGCCAACGGGTCCGGGATCGGTGCTGCGCTTGATCCCGTCCAGGCCGGCGCCCAGCGCGGCCGCGACCGCCAGGTACGGGTTGGCCGAGCCGTCGCTGCCGCGCAACTCGATGCGATGGGCGTCGGGCACCCGGATGTAGTGCGTGCGGTCGTTGCCGCCGTAGCTCGGCGTGTTCGGTGACCAGGAGGCGCCCGATGCCGTCGTGGTGGCCCTGGTTCGCTTGTAGGAGTTGACGGTTGGCGCGACGACCGCCTGTAGCGCGCACGCGTGCTCGAGGATCCCGCCAAGGAACGCGTAGGCCGTGTCGGATAATCCGAGGCCGTGCTGATCGGGTTCGTCGGGTCCAGCCGGAAACACCGGCCTGCCCGCACTGGTCAGCGACAGGTGCAGGTGCAGGCCGCTGCCCGTGCGGTCGGCGAAGGGTTTGGGCATGAAGGTGGCCACCATGCCGCGCTCGGCGGCGATGGTCGAGAGCAGATAGCGCAGCGTCACGACCCGGTCGGCGGTGGTGAGCGCGTCGGCGAACTCGAAGTTCTGCTCGAACTGACCGTTGCCGTCCTCGTGATCATTGGCGTAGTTGGACCAGCCCAGCTGGTTCATCGCCCGCGAGATGGTGGTGAGGTGGTCGTACATCCGGGTGACGCCACGCGCGTCGTAACAGGGCTGGGCGGCCGTGTCGGCGGCGTCGGCGGTGCACAGCCCACCGTCGGCGGTGCGGCGCAACAGGAAGTACTCGACCTCCGCGCCCACCCACGGCTCGAAGCCGGCGTCGGCGGCCTGCTCGATCAGCGCCTTGAGGATGACGCGCGGCGCGTACGGCCACGGCGCCCCCTCGACGTGCGGGTCGCAGTGCACGATCGCCAGCCCGTCCTTGATGAACGGGATCGGGGTGAACGACTCGACGTCCGGGATCGCCATCATGTCAGGGTCTTTGGGCTCCTGGCCCATCGCTCCGACGGCGTATCCAGCGAACCCGACGCCGTCGGTCGCGAGCAGCTCGACCGCCTCGACGGGGACCAACTTGGCGCACGGCTTGCCGCGCAGGTCGACGAACAGGGCGAGGATGAACGTTGTCCCCGACTCCTCGGCCAGGGTGGCCAGATCTTTGGACATTGCTTTCGAACCTGTCTTCTGTAATGAATCTCTGTGTCGTGGAAGGAAACCCGAAAGGGCCGAAATAGCCGGCGCGGCAACGTACGCCGCGCCGGCCGGGTCCGGGTCAGGCGGGTTGCAGTGCGTACGCCGAGTCGCGGTGGAACTTGGCGTCGATGCCGGTCGCTTCCTCATCGGGCGAGATGCGGATGCCCATCGTCTTCTTGATCGCGAAGGCGATGATGAACGCCACGACGAACGAGTACGCCATGACCGCACCCGCGGCAACCGCCTGCTTCCACAACTGCTCGATGCCGCCGCCGTAGAACAGGCCATTGGTGGCGCCCGGCATCGCCTCGCTGGCGAAGAAGCCGATCAGCAGCGTTCCGATCAGGCCACCGACGAGGTGCACCCCGACGACGTCGAGGCTGTCGTCGTAGCCGAAGCGGTCCTTGAGGCCGACGGCGTACACGCAGATCGCGCCCGCGATCGCGCCGACGCAGATGGCGCCGACCGGCGTCACCGAACCGCAGGCGGGGGTGATCGCGACGAGCCCGGTGATCGCGCCCGAGGCCGCGCCGACACCGGTGACGTGGCCGGTCTTGATCTTCTCGAACGTCAGCCAGGCCAGCGTCGCCGCGCACGTCGCGACGAACGTGGTCACCATGACGATGGCCGCCGACGTGCCCGCGGACAGGGCCGAACCGCCGTTGAAGGCATACCAGCCCGCCCAGAGCAGGCCCGCGCCGAGCAGGGTCAGCGGCACGTTGTGGGGTTTGCGGCTGCCGAAGAGCGCCGAACGGCCGAGCACTATCGCGATGGCCAGCGCCGCAGCGCCGGCGTTGATGTGCACCGCGGTGCCACCGGCGAAGTCCAGCGCGCCGAGCTTGTTGGCGATCCAGCCGCCCACCGAACCCTCGGTCACCACGCCGTCGAACGCGAACACCCAGTGCGCGGCGGGAAAGTACACCAGCACGGCCCACAGGCCGGCGAAGACCATCCAGGCGCTGAACTTCATCCGATCGGCGGCCGCCCCGGAGATGAGCGCGACGGTGATCGCGGCGAACAGAGCCTGGAACAACGCGAACAGGCTGATCGGCAGGCCGTCGACGGTCGTCATCGCCTCGGTCAGGTCGGTCAGCCCGTCGAATTCGGTGAAGCTGCCGATGAATCCGCCGTAGGACGTGCCGAACACCATCGAGAAGCCGAACAGTACCCAGAGGACGCCGACGAGCGCCGCGGCGCCGAAGGTCATCATCATCATGTTGGTCGAGCTCTTCACCGACACCATGCCGCCGTAGAAAAGCGCGAGACCCGGGATCATCAGCGTGAGCGCGATGATGCAACACAGCATGAACGCCGTGGTTCCTGTATCCATTAACCATCTCCTGAAGTGATGCGGCCCGATTCGGAGCCGTTCACTGTCAGTAATCAACGTTTCTGTTACGTGGATCGGCTCGCGATGTTGCGCGTGCGTTACGAATCCGGCGCTGGCTAGAGTTGCGGCGGTGATGAGACTTGACCGGCGATGGTGGGTGGCGATCATCGTCGTGGTGATCGCGATCGTGGCGCTGGTCTACAGCCAACTGCAGCAACCGCCCCAAGAGTGCCGCCCGGTCCTCGACTTCCTCGACTACAACACGCAGCAAAACGAGTTGATCAGCGCGAAGAGCGAGGGCGCCGAGGGGCCGCCCACCGCGGCCGAGGAGATCGCGTACCGGGAGTGGGCCGACGGCCTCTCCGAGCGCGCACGCAAGATCGACACCCCCGAGCTGCGGTTCACCGCGGTCGAGGTCGCCGACCTCGCCGGGCTGTTCGTCCAGAAGTTGCCCCAGGCGCGCGCGGAGACGCAGAATAGGGCTCCGGGCGCCCCGGCGCCGGAGGTCTACTACGAGATGTCCGCGCTGGACAACCAACTTCGTCGCAAACTCGCCGAGCTGTCCGAGGCCTGCGCGACCTGAACACCCCCTACGATGCGTGCCGTGTGCACCCGCGTCGTCTACCTCGGAACCGACAACCGCAACATCACCGGCCGCTCCATGGACTGGAAGTCGGAGATCCAGACGAATCTGTGGGCGCTGCCGCGCGGCGTTCACCGAACCGGTCAGGCCGGCACCGGCTCGGCGGAGTGGACGTCGACGTACGGCAGCGTGGTCGCGACCGGCTATGACATCAGCACGACCGACGGCGTCAACGAGGCCGGCCTCGTGGTCAACCTGCTGTGGTTGGCCGAATCGGTCTACCCCGCCCAGACCGCCGGGGGTCCCGCGGTCTCGTTGGCGCTGTGGGGCCAGTACGTGCTCGACAACTTCGCGACCGTGGCCGAGGCCGTCGCCGCACTGACCGCGACCCCGCTGCGGGTGGCCACCGCCCAGGTCCCCGGCGAGGAGCGGATGGCGACGCTGCACCTGGCGATGTCCGATGCCCGCGGCGACAGCGCGATCGTCGAGTACATCGACGGTGAACAGGTCATTCACCACGGCAGCGAGTACCGGGTGATGACGAACTCGCCGACCTTCGACAAGCAGCTGGCGATCAGCGAGTACTGGAAGCAGATCGGTGGCACCGTGATGCTGCCGGGAACCAACCGCGCCGCGGACCGGTTCGTGCGGGCGTCGTTCTACATCGACGCGGTCCCCAAGACCGACGATCCGCTGCTGGCCGCCGCGACGGTGTTCAGCGTCGTGCGCAACGCGTCGGTGCCGTACGGGATCTCCACGCCCGACGAGCCGAACATCTCGACCACCCGCTGGCGCACGGTCGTCGACCACAAGGCGTTGCGCTACTTCTTCGAGTCGGCGCTCTCGCCGAACACGTTCTGGGTCGAGTTGGGCAACCTCGACCTCTCAGCGGGCGCCCCGACGCTGCGGCTGCCGCTCGGCGAGGGCGAGAAGACGATCTACGCCGGTGACGCCAGCGCGCGGTTCGAGGAAGCCGACCCGTTCCCGTTCCTCGGAGTTGCCTGATCGTCGCTGGTTCCCGCCGCCCCACCACGGGGGAAAGAAATCGGATGCGCGCAGCCCTTATCCTTGTTGGGATCCTTCCCAGCACTTGAAAGGCTTGATCAGTGGCGCTCGTCGTGCAGAAGTACGGCGGATCCTCGGTTGCCGACGCCGAGCGGATCCGACGCGTGGCCGAGCGAATCGTCGAGACGCGCAAGCAGGGCAACGACGTGGTCGTGGTCGTCTCGGCGATGGGCGACACCACCGACGAACTCCTCGACCTGGCCAACCAGGTGTGCCCGGCGCCGCCGCCGCGCGAGATGGACATGCTGCTGACAGCCGGTGAGCGGATCTCCAACGCGCTGGTCGCGATGGCCATCCACTCGCTCGGCGCGCAGGCGCGCTCGTTCACCGGTTCGCAGGCCGGCGTGATCACCACCGGCATCCACGGCAACGCCAAGATCATCGACGTCACTCCCGGCCGGCTGCGGGACGCACTCGACGAGGGCGTCATCGTCCTCGTCGCCGGTTTCCAGGGGGTCAGCCAGGACAGCAAGGACGTCACCACGCTGGGGCGTGGCGGCTCGGACACCACGGCCGTGGCGTTGGCCGCGGCGCTGAAAGCCGACGTCTGCGAGATCTACACCGACGTCGACGGCATCTTCACCGCGGACCCGAGGATCGTGCCCAACGCGCACCACCTCGATCAGGTCAGCTTCGAGGAGATGCTGGAGATGGCCGCGTGCGGCGCCAAGGTGCTGATGCTGCGCTGCGTGGAGTACGCCCGGCGCTACAACGTGCCGATACGCGTCCGCTCGTCATACTCGGACAACCCCGGCACCCTGGTGACCGGATCGATGGAGGACATTCCCGTGGAAGACGCCATTCTGACCGGAGTCGCACACGACCGCAGTGAGGCCAAGGTCACCGTGGTCGGCATCCCGGACGTGCCCGGCTACGCCGCCAAGGTGTTCCGCGCCGTCGCCGACGCCGACATCAACATCGACATGGTGTTGCAGAACATCTCCAAGGTCGAGGACGGCAAGACCGACATCACGTTCACCTGTCCGCGGGACAACGGCCCGGCCGCGGTGCAGAAGTTGACCTCGCTGCAGGGTGAGATCGGTTTCACCGGCGTGCTGTACGACGACCACATCGGCAAGGTGTCGCTGGTGGGCGCCGGCATGAAGAGCCACCCCGGGGTGACCGCCAAGTTCTGTGAGACGTTGGCCTCGGTCGGGGTGAACATCGACCTGATCTCCACCTCGGAGATCCGGATCTCGGTTCTGGTCAAAGACACCGACCTGGACAAGGCGGTCGCCGCGCTGCACGAGGCGTTCGGCCTCGGCGGCGACCAGGACGCCATCGTCTACGCGGGGACGGGCCGTTAGATGGTCAACATCGGTGTGGTCGGGGCGACCGGTCAGGTCGGCCAGGTGATGCGAACGCTGCTGGAGGAGCGCGACTTTCCGGCTACGAGTGTGCGGTTCTTCGCCTCAGCGCGGTCGCAGGGCAAAAAGCTTGCGTTCCGCGGGCAGGAGATCGAGGTCGAGGATGCCGCGACCGCCGACCCGTCGGGTCTGGACATCGCGCTGTTCTCGGCGGGCGCGACGATGTCGCGTGTGCAGGCACCCCGGTTCGCCGAGGCCGGCGCGGTGGTCGTCGACAACTCGTCGGCGTGGCGCAAGGACCCCGACGTGCCGCTGGTGGTCAGCGAGGTGAACTTCGACCGCGACGTGCGGGGGGTGACCCTGAAGAAGGGCATCATCGCCAACCCCAACTGCACGACGATGGCCGCGATGCCGGTGCTCAAGCCGCTGCACGACGAGGCGGGCCTGGTGCGGATGATCGCCTCGACGTATCAGGCGGTGTCGGGCAGCGGCATCGCCGGGGTGGAGGAGCTGTTCGACCAGGCCAGCGCCGTCGTGAACAGCAGCCGAGATTTGGTCGCCAACGGGTCCGCGGTCGATTTCCCGCCGCCCTCGAAGTATGTGGCGCCGATCGCGTTCAACGTCGTTCCACTGGCCGGGTCGTATGTCGACGACGACTCGGGTGAAACCGACGAGGATCAGAAGCTGCGCAACGAGACCCGCAAGATCCTGGACATCCCGGAGTTGGCGGTGAGCGGCACCTGTGTGCGGGTCCCGGTGTACACGGGCCATTCGCTGTCACTGAACGTCGAGTTCTCACAACCACTTTCGGTGCAGCGGGCGACCGAGTTGCTGGGCGCGGCGCCGGGCGTGACGCTGGTCGACGTACCGACACCGTTGGCCGCGGCGGGGGCGGACGACTCGCTGGTCGGCCGGATCCGGCAGGATCCCGGCGTGCCCGACGGTCGCGGGCTTGCACTGTTCGTGTCCGGGGACAACCTCCGCAAGGGCGCGGCACTCAACACGATTCAGATCGCCGAACTGCTGGCCCGGGGTTGATTTGCGTCGGGACCGACGTTTTGGTGGGAAATCGCGACTGCTTTCAGCCATTTCGTCGGTCTCGGCATTGAGTTTCGTCGCGGCACCGTTGGCCGCCGCCCAGCCCGCCCCGATTCCCGATCCCGTGCTGCCGCCGCTGGCGCCCGGACAGGTGATCAGGATCGGGCCGACGGCCGGAACCGGAACCCCGACACGCGATTACGGTATCGGGGCCACGGACCTGTGCGAATTCATGGAGTTTCCCAGCGGCATCCTGCAGGTGTGCGGCGACAGTTTCGCCGGCCAGGGCGTCGGCTACGGCGGATGGTTCTCGCCGATCGCGTTGCACGTCGAGACGGAGTCGATCGGAGACCCGGGCGGTGTGCGCTACGACGGCGTGAGCGGAACCGACCGCCCGCTGCTGGCCGACCCGACGCCACCGGGCATGTCGCAACTGCCCGCGGGCGTCGTCCAGATCAACCGGCAGAACTACCTCATGGTCACCACCGTGCGGGACCTGGTTCCGCAGACCTCGCGACTGGTGAAAGCCGACCCGGCACAGGGTAATTGGCCCACGCTGCCGGACTCCGAGCGCGCCGCCTCCTATGCCGAGGGCAGGCAGTCGCAGATCAGCGGCTACTACGACCCGATCCCCCGCTCGGACTCCGAGACCGGGTGGGTGTACATCGTGGCCAACAACTTCGACCGCAGTGCGCCGCTGGTGCTGTACCGGGCCACGCCGCAGGAGTTCGAGGATCGGTCGAGTTGGCAGGGCTGGTCGGCTGATTCCGGTTGGGGTAACCCGCCGACACCGCTGTGGCCGGACGCGGTCGGCGAGATGAGCATCCGCCAGATCGACGGTAAAACCGTGCTGTCGTATTTCAACGCCACCACCGGAAACATGGAGATGCGGGTGGCCAACGACCCCACCGGGCTGGGCGCCGCGCCGGTGACGACCGTCGTCGTGGCCTCCGAATGGCCCGACCCGGCAGACCATCTCGGGCCTCCGGAGAGCAACCGCCTGGCCCAACCGTACGGCGGCTACATCTCGCCGGGATCGACGCTCGACGAGGTGCGGGTGTTCGTCAGCCAGTGGAACACCGGACCGCGCGGCGGGTCGCCGTACCGGGTGATCCAGTTCGCGGTCAACCCGTTCAAGCCGTAGTCAGAGCACCGGGTCAGGCGACGGTGCTGACGTGCTGGGCCGACTCGCCGATGGTGGCACCGGCATCACCGATGATCGTGCGCATCAACACCCGGTGCTCGCGGTCGCCGCGGGCGGTCGCCCTGGCGATGCCGCCGGGCAGCGCGACCGCGGCCACGCTGCGGGTCAGGTTCACCGGTAGGCGCAGCACCGGATACCAGGGCACGTGGGGGCGCAGGCCCAGTGCGCGCATGGTGCGTGGCCCCAGGAAGCCGCTGGTGACCGAAAGATGTTGTGCCCGTGCGATACGACGCCGGATCGCGGGCATGGTGTCGTAGTGCCAGATCATCGGGTCGTCGGCCATCGGGACCGCGAGCTGCCTCGATGACTCGTCGGGTTCGGCGAGCGCGCCCAGGGTGTGGTAGAGCACCCGGATGCTGTCGCGGAACCCGCGCGGCAGCCATTCGTCTTCGACGCCCATCAACCATCCGACGTAGCGGGTCAAGTGTGCGACGGCGTCATAGTCTTTCGGCCGCAACACGATTCCCATCCCTACGACACCGACGGCGGGTGCGACGAGCGCGCCGATCAGCGTGGCCGCCATATCGGTCTGGTTGATCGGGACACCCCAGTCGTCGGCGCGCCAGTCGGGCATCGCCGACACATGCCTGCGCACCAGTCCGTGGATCAGCCGGACCCGAAGGGTGGACCGGTAGCCGGCGCCCAGGTGCTCGAGGCCACCATCGGAGATGACGTCCATCGCCCACTGCATCGTCTCGGCGAAGCGCTTGTTCGAGCCTTTCTCGAGGGCGCCGGTGCGCAGCAGCGTCTTGTTGAAACCCGAGAACTGGTAGCCACCGAGAAGCGACACGTCGCGTGCGACGTACATGCCGTCGGCGCCGCCACGACGCAGTGCCTGTGCCCCGCGGCGCAGCTTCACCGGGTCGACCCAGTCGGGCAGCTGCTCCACATCGGTGAAGAACTCGCGCAAGGGTTCCGGGGCGTCGGGCACCGCATCGATGCCGTAGGTCAGCGCACGGTCGAACAACGGCCGTGTCTTCTGCACGCCGACGCCGGACATCCACTCCACGAGGCGGTCCATCGGTTCGTCCCCGACGGTCAGCCGCTCACCCAGCCTGCGCCACTGCGCCGGCGTCGGCTCGCCGATGGCCAGCGCCGTGGCGATGACGCGGATGCCGGCCGGGACGGTGCGAGGCCGATCCGGGTGACGCGTCGGGATCGGGCGCTGCATGGGTTCGCTTCCCTTCCGGACGACTGACAACGCGTGTAGTCGAAACTATTCGGCGGCCTGGGCGGTGTCAATCGACAGGGACCGTTGGCCGCTTTCACAGCCAGCTCATAGGTGCCACATGACGGGCTCATCGAAACGGCTCGCATGATGGCAGCCATGACTGAAACACCATCTGAACCCGCCACCACTCCCGTGGTCGCGACACCTGGTCATGACCACATCGGCCCGCGACGCTCCAGGCTCGGCGCCGCTGCCGCCTGGGTCGGCATCGTCGCCGGTGTCGTGTTCATCGTCGCGGTGATCTTCTTCTCCGGCTTCGTCCTCGGTGCGCACTCGGGGGGCCACCACCGCGGCGGCCATTACGGCGGCCACGATCGCGACACCGCGATCTTCCATCGCGGGCCGCCGCCGGGAGGCCCGATGATGCCGGGCGGACCGGGTCAGCGACCGCCGTTTGGGCCGGGCGCCGACGGGCCGCGGTTCCAGCCGCCGCAGCCGCCCGAGGCTCCGACCACGACGGCGCCGTCGCGTCCGTAAAGCCATTCCCCCTCTGGTGTGCACTCAGATCGACAATGGGCCGTGAATCGGCCGAACCGGCGATCTGAGTGCACACCAGCGCCGATACCCGGTGCGGGACGGGCGTCTTGCCGTCTACGCGTGGGCTGGCATGATCGAGCCCATGAGCATTGAGGTCAAGTACACCGCAGAGTCCACCGCGTCCGGAGGCGGCCGCGACGGCCACGTCCGTTCCTCCGACGGCAAGATCGATCTCGACACCCGCCCGCCCAAGGAGCTCGGCGGCAGCGGCGAGGGTGTCAACCCCGAGCTGCTGTTCTCGTCGGGTTACGCGGCGTGTTTCCTCGGCGCGCTGCGGCTGCAGGCCCGCAACAACAAGATCGACATCGACGAAGCCACCTCCATCACCGCGCAGGTCGGCTTCGGGCCGGACTCCGAGGGCGGCTTCGGGCTCACGGCCCACCTGATCGGCTACCTGCCGGGCCTCGAGCAGAGCGTGGCCGACGACCTGATGGCCAAGGCACACGACTTCTGCCCCTACTCGAAGGCCACTCGCGGCAACATCGAAGTCAAGTTATCCGCGAAGGTCTGATCGATGCGGGCGGTCGCCGCGGCGGGCGTCGGCGTGGTCATCGGCTTGTCGATGGTGGCGCCCGCCGGCCTGGCCTCAGCGCGCCCTTCGGATCCGGGCGTGGTCAACTACGCGGTGCTCCCGAAGGGCTCGGTGGGCAACATCGTCGGCGCCACAATGCGATTCGAGTCGTTGTTCACCGAACCGGTGCAGACCTTCTCGGTCGATATTCCGGCGTGCAACAACTGGGCCGACGTCGGTCTGCCCGACGTCTACGCCGATCCGGACCTCGCGTCGTTCAACGGCGCGGTGACCCAGGAGTCGCCCACCGACGCGACGCATCTGGTCAAACAGGCGGTCGGCGTGTTCGCGACCACCGACGCCGCCGACCGCGCGTTCCGTCGGGTGGTCGACCGTACGGTCGGATGCAACGGTCAGACCACCGCGATGCACCTGGACAACTTCACGACCCAGGTGTGGACCTTCACCGGCGGGCCCACCACGGCCACCGATGCCGACTGGGTCAAACAGGAGGCGGGCACCGACCGGCGCTGCTTCACCACGACGCGCAAGCGTGAGAACGTTCTGCTGCAAGCGAAGGTCTGCCAGTCCGGCAACGGTGGCCCGGCGGTGAATGCGCTGGCCGGGGCGATGCAGAACACCCTCGGCCAGTAGCCCGGGCGGCCTGGCGCTCCTCGTAACGAACGCGTCATCGGAAAAACGCTGGATTTGTCGGTCCCGTCTGGAAGATGGTTGAAAGGCGAGCGGTCCACTCCCGGAAGGGGATGGTTGGAATGACCTTCACCATCACGTCCGAGGTGGACGACGCGCACCCGCCGCCCAGCCCCTGTGCCGAGTTGACCAGCGCCGACGCCGCAGCTCGCCAGGTCCGTGCCGGGTGTCTGCGTGACGGCCCGGTCGGTCTGGTGGGGCTGGAGATCGAGGCGCACTGCTTCGATCTGACCGATCCCATGCGCAGGCCCGGCTGGGATGAGCTCACCACCACCATCGCCGGCCTGCCAGCACTACCGGGCGGCAGCAGGGTCACCGTCGAACCCGGCGGCGCCGTGGAACTGTCCGGTCCGCCGCTCACGGGGCCGCTCGCCGCCATCGATGCGATGGTTGCCGACCGCACCGTGCTGCGCGCTGCGTTCGCGAGCGCCGGGTTCGGGTTGGTGTTGTTGGGTGCCGATCCGCTACGGCCGCCGCAGCGCGTCAACCCGGGCGCGCGCTACCAGGCGATGGAAGCCTTCTTCGCCGCGTCCGGCACCCCCGACGCGGGTGCGGCGATGATGACCTCGACGGCTTCGGTGCAGGTCAACCTCGATGCGGGCCCACGTGACGGCTGGGCGGACCGGGTCCGGCTCGCGCATGCGCTCGGGCCCACAATGATCGCGATCACCGCCAATTCACCGCTGCTGAGCGGGCAGACCTCCGGCTGGCGGTCGGCGCGGCAACGCGTGTGGAGCCAACTGGATTCGGCCCGCTGCGGCCCGGTCCTCGGTGAGAGCGGCGAGGACCCGGCCAGCGACTGGGCCCGGTACGCGCTGAACGCTCCGGTGATGCTCGTCAACCACGCCGACGCCGAGGCCGAACCGGTCCGCGACTGGGTGCCGTTCGCCGACTGGGCGGACGGGCGCGTCGCGCTCGGCGGCCGCCGTCCCACCGCTGCCGACCTCGACTATCACCTGACCACGCTGTTTCCTCCGGTTCGGCCGCGCCGGTGGCTCGAGATCCGCTATCTCGACAGCGTGCCGGACGCCGTCTGGCCGGCGGTCGCGTTCACCCTGGTCACCCTGCTCGACGACCCGACGGCCGCCGAGGTCGCCACCGAGGCCACCGCACCCGTCGCCACCGCCTGGGACCGGGCCGCCCACATCGGCCTGGCCGATCGTCGGTTGCGGGCCGCCGCGCAGCGGTGTGTGCGGGCGGCCGCCGAACGCGCGCCTGCCGAGCTCGCGGAATCGATGCACCGGTTGGTGCGTTCGGTCGAACAGGGGCGCTGTCCGGCTGACGACTTCCGCGACCGCGCCGCTCGACACGGGATCGCGCCCGCGGTCACGCAACTGGCACGAGGGGAACTGTGACACCTCGCGAAACCATCGCGCGCGAACTCACCCGGGCCCGCAGGCGCACGCTGCGCCTCGTCGACTTCGACGACGCGGAGCTGGGCCGCCAGTACAGCCCGCTGATGAGCCCGCTGGTGTGGGACCTCGCGCACATCGGACAGCAGGAGGAGCTGTGGCTGCTGCGCGACGGAAACCCGGACCGGCCCGGGATGCTGCGCCCCGACGTCGAGCGGCTCTACGACGCGTTCGTCAACTCCCGCGCCAGCCGGGTGAACCTGCCGCTGCTCCCGCCGCCGGACGCCAAGGCGTATTGCGCGACGGTGCGCGACAAGGTGCTCGACACGCTGGACGCCCTGCCCGATGACGAGCCCGGTTTCACCTTCGGCCTGGTGATCAGCCACGAGAACCAGCACGACGAAACCATGCTGCAGGCACTGAACCTGCGAAGCGGGCCACCGCTGCTCGACACCGGAACGGCGCTTCCCGAAGGCCGCCCGAACGTCGCGGGCACATCGGTGTTGGTGCCCGGCGGCGAGTTCGTCCTCGGTGTCGACGCGACCACCGAACCGTACTCGTTGGACAACGAACGCCCCGCACACGTCGTCGACGTACCGGCCTTCCGCATCGGACGGGTCCCGGTCACCAACGGCGAATGGCGCCAGTTCATCGACGACGGCGGATACGACGAACCCCGGTGGTGGTCGGAGCGCGGCTGGAAGCACCGAACCGAAGCGGGGCTGACGGCGCCGCAGTTCTGGAATCCGGACGCAACCCGCACCCGGTTCGGCCACGTCGAGGACATCCCTGACACCGAACCGGTTCAGCACGTCACGTTCTTCGAAGCCGAGGCCTACGCGGCGTGGGCGGGCGCCCGACTGCCCACCGAGGTGGAATGGGAGAAGGCCTGTGCGTGGGACCCGGCGGTCGGCGCACGTCGCCGTTATCCCTGGGGCGCAACCGAACCCACCGCCGCCCTGGCCAACCTCGGTGGCGACGCGCTGCGCCCCGCGCCCGTCGGCGCCTACCCGGCCGGGGCCTCGGCGTACGGTGCCGAACAGATGATGGGTGACGTGTGGGAGTGGACGTCCTCCCCGCTGCGCCCGTGGCCGGGCTTCACGCCGATGATCTACGAGCGCTATTCGCAGCCGTTCTTCGACGGTGTCGGGGCCGGCGACTACAAAGTCCTGCGCGGCGGATCGTGGGCTGTCGCATCGGCCATCCTGCGGCCCAGTTTCCGCAACTGGGACCATCGGGTGCGGCGTCAGATCTTCTCCGGCGTGCGGCTGGCCTGGGACGTCGGCGATGAGCCGCTTGCGCGAAGAGAGAACCGTTGATGTGCAGGCACCTGGGGTGGCTCGGTGAACCGGCCTCGGTGGCGTCGCTGATCCTCGAGCCCGCCAACGGCCTTCTCGTGCAGTCGTATTCGCCCCGCAGGCAGAAGCACGGGTTGATGAACGCCGACGGGTGGGGCGTCGGCTTCTTCGACGGCCGGACGCCGCGACGCTGGCGCAGCGCGACACCGATGTGGGGAGACGCCTCGCTCGCCTCCGTGGCGCCGGCGCTGCGCAGCGGTTGTGTCGTCGCCGCGGTGCGGTCCGCGAGCATCGGCATGCCGATCGAGGCGACCGCGGTGGCGCCGTTCACCGACGGGCACTGGTTGCTCTCGCACAACGGCCTGGTGGACCGCGGGGCGCTCCCGCTGTCGGCGGCCGCCGAGTCGACCAACGACAGCGCCCTGCTCGCCGCGCTCATCTTCGACCGGGGGCTGGACTCGCTGGGCGAGACCATCGTCGACGTCGCCGCGGCAGACCCGAACGCACGGCTGAACATACTGGCAGGCAACGGATCCCGGCTGATTGCCACGACATGGGGAGACACGCTGTCCGTGCTGCGACGTCGCGACGGCGTCGTCTTGGCCAGCGAACCCTACGACGACGACCCCGCGTGGCAGGAAATCCCGGACCGCCACCTCGTCGAGGCCACGTCGTCGGGCGTGCAACTGGTCGCACTGAAAGGAGCCTGATGGCACGCGGATCCGATCACGCGGACACGCTGTCGTTGTCGAACCACTTGTCGGCCGACTCGGCAGCCAACGAGCTGCGCCGGGACGTGCTCGAGGGTTTGACATCGAACCCGAAATCGTTGCCGCCCAAGTGGTTCTACGATGCGTTCGGTAGCGACCTGTTCGATCAGATCACGCGGCTTCCCGAGTATTACCCGACTCGCGCGGAGGCCGAGATCCTCAGGAACCGATCGGCCGACATCGCCGCGGCTTCCGGCGCGGACACTCTGGTCGAACTGGGCAGCGGCACATCGGAGAAGACCCGCATGCTGCTCGACGCGCTACGTGACCGCGGTTCGTTGCGCCGGTTCATCCCGTTCGACGTCGACGCGAGTGTACTGGCCACCGCGAGCACGGCGCTTGCGGCCGAGTATCCCGGCCTCGAAATCGCGGCCGTCTGCGGGGATTTCGAGAAGCACCTGAACGAGATCCCCCGCGTCGGGCGCCGCCTGGTCGCGTTCCTCGGCTCGACGATCGGCAACCTCACCGCAGGCCCGCGCGCCGAATTCCTCCGCACGCTGGCCGACACCCTGCAACCCGGTGACAGCCTGCTGCTGGGTACCGATCTGGTGAAGGACGCCGACCGTCTGGTGCGCGCGTACGATGACAGCGCGGGCGTGACCGCGCGCTTCAACCGCAACGTCCTCGCCGTCGTCAACCGTGAACTGGATGCCGATTTCGATCTCGAGAAGTTCGACCACGTCGCGGTGTGGAACGCCGCCGATGAACGCATCGAGATGTGGCTGCGCGCCACCGAGGCGCAGCGGGTGCACGTGCGCGATCTCGGACTGACGGTCGAGTTCGCCGCCGGTGAGGCGATGCTGACCGAGGTGTCGTGCAAGTTCCGGAGAGCGGGTGTGGAAGCCGAACTCGCCGCAGCCGGGCTCCGGATGACCCACTGGTGGACCGATGCCGCCGGTGACTTCGGCCTGTCGCTGGCGACGAGATGAGCCTTGCGGATCGGTGGCGGGCGGCCCGGCCGGCGGTCGCCGGGATCCACCTGGACAGCGGGGCCTGTTCGCGTCAGAGCGTCGCGGCGATCGAAGCGGCCGTCCAGCACGCGCGCCACGAAGCCGAAGTCGGAGGGTACGTCGCGGCCGAGGCCGCCGCACCGGTGCTCGACGCCGGGCGCGCCGCGCTCGCCGCGCTGACCGGCTTGGTGAGCACCGACTTCGTGTTCACCACCGGCGCGAACAACGCCTTGGACCTGCTGCTGGGCGCCTGGCCCGGACAGCGCACCGTGGCGTGTCTGCCCGGCGAGTACGGGCCGAACCTGGCCATCATGGCCGCCAACGGTTTCGCCGTCCGTGCGCTGCCCACCGACGGCGACGGGCGGCTCGATGTCCAGGCGGCCGCGCGCCGGCTGGACGCCGACCCACCCGCCCTGGTGCACCTGACGGCGGTGGCCAGCCACCGCGGGCTGGCGCAGCCGCTGTCGGCGCTGGCCGCCACGTGCCGAGAACTCGGAGTCCCGCTGGTTGTCGACGCCGCCCAGGCGCTGGGGCACCTGGACTGTGCGGTGACGCCTGCGGCGATCTACGGTTCGTCACGCAAGTGGATCGCCGGGCCGCGCGGCGTGGGATTTCTCGGGATTCATCGAGAGCTGGCCCAGCGGCTCCAACCGCGGCTACCACCGCCGGAGTGGAACCTGCCCCTGTCGGTCCTGCAGCGTCTGGAGCACGGAGAGGCGAATGTCGCTGCCCGCGTCGGCTTCTCGGTGGCGCTCGGAGAGCATCTGGCCGACGGGCCCGCGGCGATGCGCACCCGGCTGGCGGAGGTGGGCGCCATGACCCGCGACGCCGTGGCCGGCCTGGACCGATGGCGGGTCGTCGAGTCACGCGATGAACCGACCGCGATCACCACGTTGATCCCCACCGACGGCGCCGATCCGCAGAAGGTCCGCGACTGGCTGATCGTCGAACACCGCATCGTCACCACGTTCGCCGATGTGCAGCGTGCCCCGTTCGAGATGACGGCGCCGGTCCTGCGGGCATCCCCGCACGTCGACGTCACCGAAGCGGAACTCGCGCGGTTCGCCGCGGCCCTGGCCGCCGCCGGGTGAGGCGTCAACCGGTCCGGTGCACCAGCAGCGTCACCCGGTAATCCGACAGCGCCGGGACGTCGTCGGGTGTGCGGGGATACGGGTCGAGCGCCTGTACCGCGATCTCGTAGTCGCCGGTCTGCACGGTCTGCCGGTTCTGCCCGGGCGCGGGGTTGGTGTTGAACTCGACGGTCTGCTCGCCGGATCGCCCGTCGTCGACCACGACGACGATGCGCGCCTGCCCGGTCCAGAAGCACTCGACCTCGGTCGGGCACCGTGAATCCTCCGGTACCTCGGTGAACCGCAGTCGCAGTTGCTCACCGGTGATCTCGGCTTGCTGTCCGCCGGAGAGCACGAAGGGGCGGTCCAGCCCGGCGTAGACGGTGTCGGCGCGCGCGTGCTGACCGCCGTGGCAACCGGCCACCAACGCCACCAGCACCAGTAGTGGCAGCCAGAAGCCCCGAGCGGTCATTCTCACTCGTCGAATCCCTCGTCCCAGGTGTGGACGGGTTCGTTGCTGTGCATCCGCTCGCAGTACCGGCGCAGCATCTCGGCGAGCGCGGCAGGCCGCGCCATCCCGCGCTCCTGTAGCGCGCGCACCGTCGCGACCTGCCAGGTGGCGCCGTTGCGGCCGGTCTTGGCGCGTCCCTCGATGACCCCGAGGTACCGGTCGCGCACCTCGGCCGCGACCTCCCAGCGGCGCAGGCCCTCGTCGGCCAAGGGCAGCAGCTCGCGCAGTACCAACTCGTCGGCGGTCACCTCGCCGAAGCCGGGCCAGTACAGCCGCGAATCCATCCCGTGCCGGGCGGCCTCGACGAAATTGTGTTGTGCGGCAGCGAAACTCATCTTCGTCCACAGCGGCCGGTCCTCCTCGGACAGCGTTCGCAGCGTGCCGTAGTAGAAGGCGGCGTTGGCCATCATGTCGACGACGGTCGGGCCTGCGGGTAGCACGCGGTTCTCCACGCGCAGATGCGGACGGCCGTTCACGACGTCGTACACCGGCCGGTTCCAGCGGTAGATGGTGCCGTTGTGCAGCCGCAGCTCCGACAGTTTCGGGGTGCGCCCCTCGGCGAGCTCGCGGACCGGATCCTCCTCGGACAACTCGGGCAGCAGCGACGGGAAGTAGCGCACGTTCTCCTCGAACAGGTCGAAGATCGATGTGATCCAGCGTTCGCCGAACCACACCCGCGGGCGGACGCCTTGAGCCTTGAGTTCGTCGGGCCGGGTGTCGGTGGCCTGGGCGAACAGCTCGATGCGGGTCTCGGCCCACAGTTCGTGGCCGAAGAAGTACGGGGAGTTGGCGCCCAGCGCCACCTGCGGACCCGCCAGCACCTGGGCGGCGTTCCAGTTCTGCGCGAAGTCGGCCGGCGACACCTGAAGGTGCAGTTGCATGCTCGTACACGCCGACTCCGGCGCGATCGTGGCGGTCTGCAGGCTCAGCCGCTCCGGCCCGACGATGTCGATCAGGATGTCCTCGCCGCGGGCGGTGAAGATCGAGTCGTTGAGCGCCTGATAACGCGTCGACTCGCTCATCCAGCGTCCCGCGAGGTGCTCGGGCAGCAACGTCGGCAGGATCCCGATCATCACGATGTGCGTGTCGTGACGGTTGGCCTTCGTCTCGGCAGCATTGAGGCTCGCCCGGACGTCGGTCTCCAGGTCCAGTGCGGCACGCCCCGGTAGCCGCCGCGGCGGCACGTTGAATTCGATGTTGTAGGCGCCCAGTTCGGTCTGATACGCCGGATCGGCGATCGCCTGCAGGACCTCGGCGTTGCTCATCGCGGGCTGGTAGGCCGAGTCGACGAGGTTGCACTCGATCTCCATCCCGGTCAACGGCCGCTCGAAATCGAAGCTCGACTGGGCGAGCATGGTCTCGAAGACATCGAGGCACTGCTGCACCTTGCGGCGGTACTCCCGGCGGTGCGCGCCGGTGTAGCCGGTGCCCTTCACTTCCTCGCCCACTCCGCCATTGTCCATCGTCGGCGAGCGTCCGTGGTTGCACTCGGACACGCCGCGATTCGCGGGCATCGTGCGGTCGCTCGCCGGAGATGAGCGCGCATAATCACGGTCTCGACGGGTAGCCATAGGCGATGGACGTCACCGTCACCTTCATCGGCAACGCCACCACGCTGATCTCCGGCGGCGGCATAACCCTGTTGACCGACCCGAATTTCCTGCACCGGGGCCAGCACGCGTACCTCGGCTATGGGTTGGTGTCCCGGCGACGCAAAGCCCCGGCACTCGACGTCGACCAATTGCCCGCGCTCGACGCGGTGGTGCTGTCGCATATGCACGGTGACCACTGGGACCGGGTCGCCCAGAGCCGCCTCGACCACGGGCTACCGATCCTCACCACACCGCACGCCGCCAAACGACTGGCGCATCGCGGTTTCGGGCGGGCGCTGGCGATCGACACCTGGAAGGACCACACAATCACCAAGGGCGCAGTGAGCGTCACCGTCACCTCGTTGCCCGGCCGCCACGCGCCCACCCCGGTCGACCGCTTCCTGCCGCCGGTGATGGGCAGCATGATCGAGTTCTCCGACGGCGCCGCCCGCCGCCGTCTCTACGTCTCCGGTGACACGCTGTTCGTCGACGAACTACGGGAAATACCAGTGCGATTCGAATCGATCGACCTCGGCATGCTGCATCTGGGCGGGACGCGGCTGCCGTTCGGCAGGCACCTGCCGTTCGGGCTGACCGTGACGATGGACGGCCAACAGGGCGCCGACGTCGTCGAACTCCTGCACCTTCCCAAGATGATCCCGGTGCATTTCGACGACTACGGGGTGTTCGCATCCCCGCTGTCTGACTTCGTCGACGAGATGAAACGACGCGGTCTGTCCGACCGGATCATCGAATTGGAGCGGGGTTCTTCGGTCACGGTTTGACTCCGACACCGGGGCGCCTGACCGGCATACTGGCCGGGTGAGCTCGTCACCGAGCGACCTCGACCAGGGCGGCCTGGAACAGGTCTCGAAGGTTGACCGCGTCGCGTCGCTCACCGGCATCCGAGCCGTGGCCGCTTTGCTCGTCATGGCCACCCACGCCGCCTACGGCACCGGCGCGTACAACCGTGGATACATCGGGTTGGTGTTCGCCCGCATGGAGATCGGCGTCGCGATCTTCTTCGTGCTGTCGGGGTTTCTGCTGTTCAACGGATGGGTGCGAGCCGCCGCGACCGGCGCCGCTCCGCCCCGGACACGTCGGTACGCGCGAAATCGTCTGCGTCGCATCATGCCGGCGTACGTGATCACGGTGTTGCTGGCGTTCGCGCTGTACGAATTCCGTCCCATCGAACCCAATCCCGGCCACACCTGGCACGGTCTGGTCCGCAACCTCACGCTCACCCAGATCTACAGCCCCAACTACATCACCGCCTACATGCATCAGGGATTGACCCAGATGTGGAGTCTCGCCGTCGAAGTAGCGTTCTACGCCGCGCTGCCGGTGCTGGCATACCTGTTGCTGGTCGTCGTGTGCCGGCGCCGGTGGCGACCCGGGCTGCTGTTGGCCGGCCTTGCGGTGCTGGGTGCGTTGAGCCCGCTGTGGCTCATCGTCATCCACACCACCGACTGGCTGCCCAACGGTGCGGGACTGTGGCTGCCGCACTATCTGGTGTGGTTCGTCGGGGGGATGGCCCTCACCGTGCTGGCGCGCACGGGTTTCCGGTGTTACGCACTGATCGCGCTGCCGCTCGCGGTGGCGGCGTATCTGGTGGTGTCCACACCGATCGCCGGGCGTATCGACGCGCCCGCGCTCGACCTGGGACAGGACATCGTCAAGGTGATGTTCTACGCGGCGATCGCGACACTGGTGGTCGCACCGTTGGCCCTCGGCGACACAGGCTGGTACGCAGGGTTTCTCAGCAGCAGACCGATGGTGTGGCTGGGCGAGATCTCCTACGAGATCTTCCTGCTGCACGTCATCGTGATGGAGATCGCGATGGTGTCGGTACTGCAATGGCGGGTGTACACCGGTTCGGTGGCAGTGCTGTTCGTCGTGACCCTGGCCTTGACGATTCCGGTTGCGTGGCTTCTCCATCGGCTCACCCGTCCGCGGACCTGACCTGCAACGACCGACGTTTGACGGATGAAAACCGGGGTATCACCCTCCGCGTGAGGATGATTGGGTCTCTGTTGGTGCGACATCCGGGTCTGTACGACGTGCTCGACGCCTTCATCGAGCTCGGCTATCAGCGTTGGCCGTTCGGTCGCAACGGATCCGGGGCGCCGCGTTGAGCCACCACGACCTGCGGGCTCAACAAGCCGCCGCGTAGCTCGACCTCGATCGCGGGGTCGGCATACGCGGCCAGTGCGCGCAGCGCCGACGGACTGTAAGAGCGCAGCGAGCTGATGACGCCGTCGTGTACGAACGGCAGCAACGGAACCAACGGCAGCATGGTCGCCAGGCGCACGAGATGCAGCGGCGACGGCGGTCGCGGCAGATCGATGACGACCAGCTTGCCGGCCACCCGGGTGCCTTCCGCGATGGCCCGCGCGGCCGCGACCGGCGGCAGGTGGTGAAACGACAGCGCGAAGACCGCGAGGTCGAACGAGGCGTCGGGGGCGTCGATCGCCGTGGCGTTCATTTCGCGAACGGTCGCGCGGGGGTTGTCCCCGAGGTCGCCCGCGGCCATCGCCGCCACATTCGCCGCGTCCACGTCGGTGACGGTCAAGCGGGCCGAGGGATGCCAGTCGAGCAGCGTGCCCGACAGCGCTGCGTGGCCCGCTCCGAGCTCGAGGATTTTCGGGTCGGCGACGTCTTCGACCTCGGCGAGCGCGATCTCGGCGAACCGCTCGGTGTTGCCGAAGCATGCACCGGTCCATTCGAGCGCGCGGATCACGTTGCGCTTGCGCGCGGCGTCTCCCGGCGCATCGGAGTCGCGGTCCAGATACTCGAGCCGATCGGTCTGCAACAGGCGGTCCAGGCATGACGCGTCGGGCCCCCCGCGCGGCATGCGGTCGATCGTGAATGCGCTCGGTGTTCGGGCTTCAATCCCGGCGGGCTTTTCGGCCATGTAGTCCATGATGGACGACGGAGCGCAGCAAGAGGGGAGTGCCAGTTGGCCGGAAATGCCGAGTTCATCGCCGCGATAGATCAGGGCACGACGAGCACCCGGTGCATGATCTTCGACCACGGCGGCGCCGAGATCGGCCGCCATCAGCTCGAGCACGAGCAGATCCTGCCGAAGGCCGGGTGGGTGGAGCACAACCCCGTCGAGATCTGGGAGCGGACGGCGGCGGTGATCATGTCGGCGCTCAACAAGACGAACCTGTCGGCAGCCGACCTCGGCGGGCTCGGCATCACGAACCAGCGCGAGACGGCCCTGGTGTGGAACAAACGGACCGGCAGACCGTATTACAACGCGATCGTGTGGCAGGACACCCGCACCGACCGCATCGCTTCGGCGCTGGACCGCGACGGTCGCGGCGACGTGATCCGCCGCAAGGCCGGCCTGCCACCGGCGACCTACTTCTCCGCGGGCAAGGTGCAATGGATCCTGGAGAACGTCGACGGCGTACGCCGCGACGCAGAGAACGGCGACGCGCTGTTCGGCACTGCGGACTCCTGGGTGTTGTGGAACCTGACCGGCGGGACCCGGGCGGGGTGCATGTCACCGACGTCACGAACGCCAGCCGCACCATGCTGATGAACCTGGAGACGCTGGACTGGGACGACGAGTTGTTGTCGTTCTTCGACATACCGCGACAGATGCTGCCCGAGATCAAGCCGTCCTCATGTCCGGAGTCCTACGGGATCACCCGCGACGACGGACCCGTCGCCGGCCAGGTGCCGCTGACCGGTGCGCTCGGTGACCAGCAGGCGGCGATGGTCGGGCAGGTGTGTCTGAGCGCGGGGGAGGCCAAGAACACCTATGGCACAGGCAATTTCCTGCTACTGAACACCGGCGAGAAGATCGTCCGGTCCGAGAACGGGCTGTTGACCACGGTCTGTTACCAGTTCGGTGACGCGAAACCCGTTTACGCCCTGGAGGGTTCGATCGCGGTCACCGGTTCGGCCGTGCAGTGGCTGCGTGATCAGCTCGGCATCATCAGCGGCGCGTCGCAGAGCGAGGCTCTGGCACGCCAGGTCGACGACAACGGCGGCGTCTATTTCGTGCCCGCGTTCTCCGGACTCTTTGCGCCGTACTGGCGTTCGGACGCCCGCGGCGCGATCGTCGGGCTGTCGCGGTACAACACGAACGCGCACCTGGCCCGCGCGACACTCGAGGCGATCTGCTACCAGAGCCGCGACGTCGTCGATGCGATGGAGGCGGATTCCGGTGTGCACATGGAGGTGCTCAAGGTCGACGGCGGTATCACCGCCAATGACCTGTGCATGCAGATCCAGGCCGACGTGCTCGGCGTCGACGTGGTCAAGCCGGTCGTCGCCGAGACCACCGCCCTGGGGGCGGCCTACGCCGCCGGACTGGCGGTCGGGTTCTGGGAGAATGCCGACGACCTGCGCGCCAACTGGCAGGAAGGCAAGCGCTGGACGCCGTCGTGGAGCGATGAGCAGCGCGAATCCGGTTACGCCGGTTGGCAGAAGGCGGTGCAGCGCACGCTGGACTGGGTCGACGTCGAGTAGCGATCTGTGCACCGTCGAGCGCGTCGAGCGCAACACACGGTGCGCGAATCGCTCAGGCGGCGGCGTCGAGGGCGCGTTTGGTCTCGTCGTCGAGAACGATGTCGGCGACCGCGGTGTTCTCCTCGAGGTGCGCCACCGACGACGTGCCGGGGATCAGCAGCACGTTCGGTGCGACGTTCAACGTCCACGCGAGCACGATCTGCGCCCGGGTGTGGCCGAGCTTGTCGGCCGCCCGCTTGACGGCCGGATGCCCGAGCACCGGGTTGTCCGGTGAGAAGGCCGAGCCCAGCGGGAAGAACGGCACGAACGCGACACCGTGCTCGTTGCAGGCGTCGAGCACGGGCTGCGAACTGCGGTCGACGAGGTTGTAGGCGTTTTGCACGCAGACGATCTCGGTGCGGTCCAGCGCGACCCGCAGATGCTCGGCACTGACGCTGCTCAGCCCGATGCCACCGATCAGCCCCTCGTCGCGGGCCGCGATCATCGCCGTGAGCTGACGGTCGAACAGTTCCCGGTTCTCGACACGAGTGGGCGTGCCGATGCCGTCGTCGGCGAAGACGCGCAGGTTGACCGCGGCCAGACGGTCGCTGTCGAGCGTGGCGAGATTCTCCTCGAGTTGCCTGCGCAGGTCGTCGGGGTCCTGGGCGGGCAGCCACTCACCACTGCATCCGCGTACGCCGCCGACCTTGCTCACCAGCGCCAAGTTCGCGGGGTAAGGATGCAGCGCTTCGCGAATCAGTTCGTTGGCGACATTGGGACCGTAGATCTGCGCGGTGTCGATGTGGTTGATGCCGAGTTCGACCACCCGCCGAAGCACGGCCAGCGCCTGCTCACGGTCGCGCGGAGGACCGAAGACACCCGGACCTGGCAGTTGCATCGCGCCGAAGCCGACGCGTCCGACATCGAATGAGCCCAGCGGGAACGTTTGCATACTCAATCCGTACACCCTCAGCCCGGTGGTGCGAAGCCGCCGGGATCCGATGGCGTCGAACGCTGCTGCGACGGTGCGGGATATCCGCTCGCGGCCGGTGGGGGACCAGACCATGGCGGCGGCACCGGCGCCACCTGCAGGCGGGCCAGTTCGCGGCGGTGGCGCTCGGCCAGCACCGCTGCGAGCACCAGGTGCGGCGGCGTCCCGGGAGGTGGTGGCGGCGAGATCTGCGCGACGACATCGGCGGTGATGCGATACGCCATCTGGTCTCGCACCGCCGGATTCAATTGCGCTGCGCGACCGAGGAATTGGCGTGCCAGCTCGGCTTGCTCCGGCCGCAGCCCGGAAAGCTGCAACGACGACGCCCACCAAGCCAGCTGCGGCGGCATCGGCGGTGGCGGCGACATCCGCGGTGTCCGCTCGCTGATCACGACGGTGCCCGCGAAGATGTCCCCGAGCCGCTTTCCTTTGGCCGACAACAGGCTGCTGATCACCGCCGGACCACCGGCCAGCATCCAGATTTCGACCACACCGGCCAACGCCCGGAAGAACGCCTGCCGGAACCGTTCTGGGCCACCGTCTTCGGACACCACCCGAAGGCCCATCGCCATCTTGCCCAGCGAACGCCCGCGGGTCGCGGTCTCGAACACGAGCGGATAACCCAGCAGGGCCAGCACGGTGAAGATGATCAGCACGGCCGCCGACAACGCCGGGTCCAACTGGGTCAGCGTCAGGCTGAAGAGCAGGATGCCGATCAGGTAGAGCAGGAAAACCACCGTGATGTCGATCAGAGCGGCGACGGCGCGCACCGGTAGCTGGGCGATCTGCACGTCGAGGACCACCGCGTCGCCGGTGACGACGGGTTCCTGCTGCCAGACCATAAGCGTCAACGCTACTAGGATTCACGGGGTGGATGTCGACGCGTTCGTGCTCGCGCACCGTCCGACGTGGGACCGGCTGGAGCACCTGATCAGACGGCGTCGAGAGCTCACCGGCCCCGAAGTCGACGAGCTGGTCGATCTCTACCAGCGGGTGTCGACGCATCTGTCGATCGTGCGCACCGCGAACGCCGATCCGGTGATCGTCGGCCGGCTTTCGGGGATGGTCGCGCAGGCGCGGGCCGCGGTGACGGGCGCCCACGCCCCGCTGTGGCGCGAATTCGTGCGGTTCTGGACCGTGTCGTTCCCCGTCGTCGCCTACCGGTCGCGGTGGTGGTGGCTCGGTACGGCCTTCGCGTTCTTCGTGGTCGCCGCCCTGATCGCGGTGTGGGTTTCGGGCAGTCCGGAAGTGCGGGCGATGATCGGAACGGCCGACGAGATCGACCAGATGGTCAACAACGACTTCGCGGCGTACTACAGCGAGCACCCGGCGGGCTCGTTCGCGCTGCAGGTTTGGGTGAACAACGCGTGGATTGCGTTGCAGTGCCTCGGTTTTGCGATCCTGCTCGGGATTCCGATCCCTTACGTGATCCTGCAGAACGCCGCCAACCTCGGGGTGGCGGCGGGTCTGATGTTCGGTGCGGGCAAAGGTGACATCTTCCTCGGTCTGATCACCCCGCACGGACTGCTCGAACTGACGGCGGTGTTCCTGGCGGCCGGGGCCGGCATGCGGCTGGGCTGGAATGTGATCTCACCGGGTGACCGGCCGCGCGGACAGGTGCTCGCCGAGCAGGGCCGTGCGATCGGCGCGGTGGCAGGTGGGCTGGTGGCGGTCCTGTTGGTCTCGGGTCTCATCGAGGCGCTCGTGACGCCGTCACCGTTACCGACCGCGGCGCGCATCGCCATCGGCGTCGCAGCCGAGATCGCGTTCCTGGGCTACATCTTCTTTTTCGGACGCAAGGCCGAGCGGGCCGGGGAGACCGGAGACATCGAGGACGCCCCCGACGTCGTACCGGTCGGCTAGAGCCGGCCGGTGGCCTTCAGCGCCAGGTAGTGGTCGGCCAGAGCGGGCGCCAACTCCTCGGGTGCGGCGTCGACCACATCGACACCCCGGCGGCGCAGCCGTGACGCGATGGCACGCCGCTCATTGCGCGCCCGTTCGGCCGCTGCGGCGTCGTAGACCTGCGGGGCGTCGGCGCGGCCGGCGGCAAGCGCCTCGACCCGGGGGTCGGCCACGGCGGCGACCAGCACCGCATGCTTGGCCGTCAGCTGTCCAAGCACGGTCATCAGGCCCTCGTCGAGCGCAGACGCGTTGAGGTCGGTGAGCAGCACCACCAGCGCATGTCTGCGGACGCGGCGCAGCACCGCGGCGACCATCGCCGCCGCATCGGATTCGATCAGCGCCGGCTCGATCGGGGCCATCGCCGCGACCAGCTGCGCGAGCAGCTCGGTACGCGAGGCGTTGAACACCGCGGCCCTGGTGACCCGGTCGTGGGCCAGGAAGTCGACGTGGTCACCGGCCCGCGCGGCCAGCGCGGCCAGCAGCAGCGCGGCGTCCATCGACCAGTCCAGCCGCGGCCACCCCGACGGATCGTTGGAGGTGGGATCGAGGCCGACGCGACCCGCCGATGTGCGACCGGTGTCGAGCACGATCACCACTCGCTGGTCCCGTTCCGGACGCCACGTTCTGACCACCACGTCGGCGCGGCGGGCAGAGGCGCGCCAGTCGATCGACCTGACGTCGTCACCGATGACGTATTCGCGCAGCGAGTCGAATTCGGTGCCCTGCCCGCGAATGAGGACCGGTGTATTGCCTTCCAGTTCGCGGAGTTTGGCCAGCCGTGAGGGAAGGTGCCTGCGCGACAGGAACGGCGGCAGAATCCGGATCCGCCACGGCACCCGGTGCGAGCTCTGCCGTCCGGCCAGCCCCAGAGGGCCGATCGCGCGGACCGTGACCAACGACGACTGCTGGTCAACCCGCCGAACGGGACGCAACGACGTCTCGAGTCGAAGTCGTTGACCCGCAGCCAGATTCACCGGCCATAGCCGGGGCTGGGCGCGCCCGCTCGGCGGCCACGCGTCGCGCACGACACCCTTGATGCGGCGTCTGCCCCAGTTCTCGACCAGCAGAGCGGCCGTGACGTCCTGGCCCAGCCGGGCGGTGGTGTCTCCTGACCGGGTGAAGCGCACGCGGCGCGTGTCGCCTGCCAGCGCGACGTCGAGCGCGATCAGCACCACGAGCACACCGAGCAGCACGGCGAACGTGGATGCCGGGCGGGCGGAGACCGCGATCGGCAGGACGCAGACCAGTGCGACCAGCGCGGACCGGCCGGTGAGGATCACTAGCGCGGCACCGGTACTGCCGCGAGGGTCCCGTCGAGAACGCCGTCGGGAGTGACGCCCTCCAGCTCCGCTTCGGGCCGGAGTTGGATGCGGTGACGCAGGGTGGAACGGGCCATCGCCTTCACGTCGTCGGGGGTGACGTAGTTGCGCCCCGATAGCCAGGCCCACGACCTGGCCGTCGCCAACAGAGCGGTGGCCCCGCGCGGTGACACTCCCAACTGCAGTGACGGCGAATGCCTTGTCGCGGCGCAGATGTCGACGATGTAGCCGAGCACCTCGTCGGCCACCAGAACCTGGCGCACGGCGGCCCGCCCGGCGGCCAGCTCCGCTGCTCCCGCCACGGGTCGCACGGCGGACAGATCTCTGGGGTCGAAGCCGTGCGCGTGCCTGTTCAGGATCGCGACCTCCTGATCGCGTGTCGGCAGCGGCACGGTGAGCTTGAGCAGAAATCGGTCCAGCTGCGCCTCCGGCAGTTGATAGGTGCCCTCGTACTCGATCGGGTTCTGGGTGGCGGCGACGATGAACGGATCGGGCAGGGGGCGGGCTTCGCCCTCAACGCTGACCTGGCGCTCCTCCATGGCCTCCAGCAGCGCGGCCTGCGTCTTGGGTGGCGTCCGGTTGATCTCGTCGGCCAGCAGTAGATTCGTGAACACGGGCCCGGACCGGAACTCGAACTCCGCGGTGCGCGCGTCGTAGACCAGTGAGCCGGTGACATCACCGGGCATCAGGTCGGGCGTGAACTGAAGCCGTTTGAAATCCAGCTGCAGCGCCGAAGCCAGCGTGCGCACCAGCAGCGTCTTGGCGACGCCGGGCACCCCCTCGAGGAGAACGTGGCCGCGGCACAGCAGCGCGATCACCAGTCCGCTGACGACTGCGTCCTGTCCGACGACCGCTTTGGCTATCTCGGCGCGCAGCGCCAGCAATGCGGTTCGCGCGGAATCGTTTCCGCCTGCCTGAGTCACGAGCGTGCGACCTGCCTTTCGATGTTGTCGAGTTCGCGTGCGAGGTTGACCAGTTCGCTGTCGTCGCCGGGCGGCGGGCCGAACAAGGTGTGCGCGACCGCCTGGGGATGGACACCGCTGTGCGCGGCCACCGCCCCGATGACCGCGGCCGGATCGGGGTTGACGCCCAGGCCGAGGCGGGGCTGCATGCGCTGCAGCGCGGCGGTGCGCAACGCGTCTGCCGCACTGTCGCGGGCCCGCCGGGAGCGGTAGAGCCGGCCGCGTCCCTCCACCGTCTCGGAGGCCCGCACGACGACGGGCAGACGTTCGGCGACCAGTGGACCGACGCGGCGTCCCTTCCAGAGCGCCAGCAGCACCACCACCGCGACCAGTTGCCACAGGATCCAGCTCACGTGTTCGGGGGCAAGGTCGAACAGGCTTGCCGCGCCGTCGGATTCGCCCTCGGTGAATTGGGGCGCATACCAGATCATTCGCGGGTTCGTGCCCGCGAGGTTCATCGCGAGTGCTGCGTTACCCGCCTTGGGTAGCCCGCGGTTGGTCATGAACCCGGAATCGCCGACCAGCGTGATGACCCGGTCATCGGCGGTGTAGCGGACCAGTGCGCCCTCGTAGCAGCGCGTCAGGTCGATGTCGTCACCGGAGGTCTCGTAGGCGTCGCTCACGCTGAACTGCACGGCTCCGGCGCGGGTGGCCTCTCGAAGGTCGCAGTCCGGACGCTCGCCACCGCCGAACGTGGTGGCCCCGCTCAGCTTCACCTCGGGCGCCAGTGCCTCACGGGTGCGTGAATTCGGCTGCACCAGCAAGCGATCGCCCGGTAGCTCGGCGAGGCGCTGCAGTATGCCGTTGTCGACGAGATGATAGGTCTGCACCACGATCAGCAGGGTGTCGGGCCGGGTGGCCGCCTCCACCGCGGCCACGTCGGATGCTTCGACGACGTCGACGCCGTGTTCGGCCAGCAGCGTCATCAGGGCGCGCGCCCCCTCCGGCCCGGTGGAGTTCGGGTCCATTGGTCCCCCGGGGCGAGGCGCGGTCAGATAGGCGCTGAGAACGGCGAACCCGACGATGACGGCCAGCGCGAGGACGACCCAGCGCGCTGCGCGCCAGCGTGCACGCAGCGTCGGCTCCACGGCGGTGTCGGTGGTCATCGGATCTCGGCCCACCCGTCGGACGCGGCAGGCGCGACAGCGGTGGAAGCCGTCACCGGAGTGCGCGACCTGACGTGGTCGTCGAGATCGGCGACCAGTCGGTAGGCCTTCTCGGTGCCCGGCATCTCGCCGTACGTCACGTCGTTGAACGCCGTTGCGGCAGAGTACAGTTCATCGCTCAGATGTGGAAGCTCGCGGCCTGCCTCGCGGGCCAGCTCGGTGGCGGTGCGGCCGGGGACCGCGTCGAGCACACCGGTCTCCTCCAACTGTCGGGCAACGGCCCGGAGTCGGTGCCGGATCGCGGCCGCCCAGTCCGCTGCCGTTGCGCACTGTTCGGCGGCGGCACGATGCTGCGCCGCTGTCATACCGTGCTCGCCGAACAACGCATCGGTAGGAGCGCGGCGCGATCGCATGGCCCGGCGTCCGGTCCTTATCGCCAGAGCCACCCCGATGGCCGCCAGGATCAGCAGAACCGTGATCGTCACCCAGCCGCCCGGTATCGAAGCGCCCTCCGCGGCGAGCCGGTAGATCAGGTCGTCGATCCATTCGCCGACACGGTCGGTCAGGGAGGGCTTGGGGTAGATCGGTTTTGCGAGCTCGCGCTGCGCCGCCTCGTGCGCGGCATCGCTGTCGATGTCTATTGTCGGCACGTCAGTTCTGGCGGGTCAGCCACAGATGATCGGTGGAGTCGGACGGGGCGGTGGGACCGTAACCGGCGCCGGTCTGCAGCACCAGGTCGAAGGCCTCTCGGCGGATGCGGCCGTCGGTGTACTGCAGCGCGACCACACCCGCGCTGAAGGGTGCGGTGATGATCTGGCCGATCGCACCTCCGACGGACAACAGGACCAGGGCGAACAGTGCGGCTGCGGTCGTGGAGGCAGCCATCAGGATGATCTGGCCACCGAGACTGAACGGGAACGCGACGGCACCGGCGACGAGTTGCGCGACGATCACCGCGAGCAGACGAATGCCCAACACCCGCCAGAAGTCCCGTTTGACCAAGGCGAACGACCGCTTGACCGCATCGACGATGCCGAGCCGCTCCAAAACGATGATGACCGGAGCGAACGTGAGCATCGTGCCCAGGAACACCAGCGCCGCAATCAGCGCCAGCACCAGGGGGATACCGAGGATCACCGCGGCCGCCCCGTTCACTGCCGCCCCGACTCCGAGGATGGTGCCGACCACTGCGGCGATCAACAGCAGCGCGCCGAGGACTTCCAGGACGGAGAAGCCGATCAGCGCCCAGAGCCGACCCCGAAGCCGTTGCCACGCTTGCCCGATGGTGATCCCGGAGCCGAAGACGGCACGGCCGACGACGACGGTGAGCAGACCGCTCAGCAGGATCGCCGACAGTCCGGTGGCGACCGATCCGGCGAGGCTCGACAGCATGGTGCTCGCCAGGACGCCCGCCGACACCTCTTCTGAACCGCTGAGTGTCGGAACCAGTTCCCCGCCGACGGCGAGCGGGCCGACGGACAGGATCAGTGCGATCAGCTGGGTGGCGACCACCACGATGGTGGTCAACCCGAGCGTCGCTTTCGGATTCGCCCGGATGTAACCGACTGCACCGTTGAAGATGTCCGACAGCGTCAGTGGACGCAGGGGGATGACACCCGGCTTGAGAGCCGGCGGACCGTAACCCGGCGGTCCGTAACCGGGTGGCCCGTAACCGGGTGGTCCGTAACCGGGTGGTCCGTAACCGGGTGGTCCGTAACCCGGTGGGGGGCCGTACCCCGGAGGGGGCCCGTATACCGGAGGTGGCCCGTACCCCGGAGGCGCGTAACCGGACGGCGGATACCCCGTGGGCGGATAGCCGGGCGGGGGATATCCCGGAGGGGGATAGCCCGGCGGCGGCGGGCCTGCAAAACCGGACCCGCCGGCGTCGGTGCTCATGGCCACCATCCTGTCGATGACGGTGCGAATTGACAACGCTGTGGGTCGGTCGCGGCGGCCGGGCGCGGCGTAGTTTTGGCTCATGGGCGAACTGAAGCAACGGTTGCGAAACGACCTCACCGCGGCGATGAAATCGCAGGACAAGCTGCGCACCGCCACACTGCGGATGCTGCTCGCGGCGATCACCACAGAAGAGGTCGCAGGTAAGGAGTCTCGCGAACTGACCGACGCCGAGGTGCTCAAGGTGCTGGCCAGGGAGTCCAAGAAGCGCGGCGAGGCCGCCCAGATCTACACGCAGAACGGGCGCGGTGAGCTCGCCGCCAACGAGCACGCCGAAGCCCAGGTCATCGACGAGTACCTGCCGACCCCGCTGACTGAAGCCGAACTGGCCGACGTCGCCGACACGGCGATCGCCCAAGTCGCCGAGGAGATCGGTGAGCGGCCCGGCGCCAAGCAGATGGGGCTGGTGATGAAGGCCGCGACCGCCATCGCGGCCGGCAAGGCCGACGGTGCCCGGCTCTCGGCGGCGGTCAAGGCCAGGCTGTGACGGCCAGGCTGTAGCACCGGGGCAATCGTTTTCGCCGGCTGGGGCTCGGGTACCCCGGACCCATGACGCGGTTCGGATACACCCTGATGACAGAGCAGAGCGGGCCAAAAGAACTTGTCCGCTACGCGATTTCGGCGGAACAGGCCGGCTTCGACTTCGAGGTGTCCTCCGACCACTACTTCCCGTGGCTGTCGGCACAGGGACATGCGCCGTACGCGTGGTCGGTGCTGGGCGCGGTCGCCCACGCCACCGAGCGTGTCGAGTTGTTCACCTACGTCACCTGCCCGACGATGCGCTACCACCCGGCGGTCGTCGCACAGAAGGCCGCGACGCTGCAGATCCTCGCCGACGGCCGTTTCACGCTGGGGCTGGGCAGCGGTGAGAACCTCAACGAGCACGTCGTCGGCAAGCGTTGGCCGACGGTGGCGCGGCGCCAGGACATGCTGCGCGAAGCGATCCAGATCATCCGCGAGTTGTTCACCGGCGACCTCGTCGACTGGAAGGGCGAGTACTTCGAGGTCGACTCCGCCCGACTGTGGGACATTCCCGACACGCCAGTGCCGATTGCCACCGCGGTATCGGGTGAGCGGTCGGTCGAGACGTTCGCGCCGCTGTCCGACCACCTGATCGCGGTCGAACCGAACAAGGATCTCGTCGATGCGTGGCACGATGCCAGGCGGGCCACCGGCCTGCCCGGTGACGTGCGCGTCGTCGGCCAGATCCCGGTCTGCTGGGACACCGACAAGGACGACGCGGTGCGCCGGGCGCACGACCAGTTCAGGTGGTTCAGCGGCGGCTGGGCCGTCAACTCCGACCTTCCGACGACCGCCGGCTTCGACGGCGCGACACAATATGTGCGCCCCGAGGACGTGGCCGAGTCGATTCCCTGCGGGCCCGATCTCGATGCGATCGTCGAAGCGGTCAGCAAGTACTGGGAAGCCGGCTTCACCGACATCGCGCTCGTGCAGATCGGCGACGAGGGCCAAGAGCAGTTCCTCAAGGAAGCGGCAGCGCCGCTGTTGGACAAACTGCGCACCGCAGCGAATTAGAAGGGATCGATATGCCGACCGGAAAAGGCATCTACGACGACGACGACGCCGACGAGCGGGACAAGCGCAAAGCGCAACGCACGGGGCCCAAGGACGAGGGCAACGAGGGTGGCATGGCCACCCGCGAGAACGCCCCGGACGTCGCCGAGTCCGGCGGGGAACCTACGGCCTGATCACTCGGCGTCGCGGCCCTGCCTGCTGCGCTTGTAGGCCGAGCGCCGGAAGTCACCGAGCCAGCGCGGGACCAACTCGACCTCGGGGTCGCTGTGCAGGGCCGGGTCGAACGCGATGTCGTCACAACTCGGGTCGACGTGGCGAAGGGTCAGCCCGGCCAGCGGGCGGAACCCGCCCCGGAACGGCGCCTGGTCGATGTTGAATGTCAGCCCGGTCGCGTCGATCTGCTTTGCGACGGCGTCGAGCGACAGCCCCGGCGCGTCGACCCGGGTGGCCAGCCGGGCCCGCACCCACCACAGGGCGTCGTGATACCGCAGCGGCATCAGGCTGGAGAAGGTCGCACCGGACCACGACAGCACGGGAGCCAGCCCGACGCGCGTCCCCGAGAGCGTCGACGCCAACAGCACGTCCCACGGGCTGCAGGCCCGAAGATCCGGCGGCGGCGGGATCCGAAAAGCCAGACCGGCGACGTCGGGGGTGGCGCCGGGCAGGCCGACACCCTTGGAGACGCGTGCGATGACGTCGCAGGAGTTCATCGGCAGCCCCTCGCCATCGGGCGCGATGCGTTCGAGGACGCCCTCGGCCATCACCCCTGAGGGATGAAACAGCCGCCGATCCCGGAGGGCGGCGCCGAAGCGGATGGGGAGCGAGGCGATATCGGAGGCTTGCACGGTACAGGTGTGCCCGAACGGCATCGCAGCAAAACGAGCGCCCACGTTTTAACACCCCCGATACCGGGCATTAATTTCGGGCAATGCTGCATTGCGCAGCAGAGGAACCTGTCGAAAGGCCGTTGTGACAACCGCATACACCGACGTCCGTGGCCCCCTGATCGCGGATGAGGGCGTCTACGCGCCGCAGGAAGATTCGCAACTGCTCATCGAGGTCATGGACCGAATGGCGCTGGCGCGCGGCCGGCACGTGGTCGACTTGTGCACCGGAAGCGGTGTCGTCGCGATCGGGGCCGCCGAACAGGGCGCCGCATCGGTGACCGCGTTCGACATCTGTCAGCGCGCGGTGCGCTGTGCGCGGGCAAACGCGTTGGCATCCGGGGTCGATGTCGATGTGCACCTCGGATCATGGGCGCGGGCAGTCGAATTCGGCCCGTTCGATCTGATCGTCTGCAATCCGCCCTATGTGCCGCACGATCCGAGCGCCGAATGTGACCCGCTGCCGACGTACGTGGGCCCGCCTCGGGCGTGGGATGCCGGATGCGACGGCAGGCTCGTGCTCGACCCGCTGTGTGCCGCGGCGCCCGACCTTCTCGACCACGGAGGCAGCCTGCTGCTGGTGCAGTCGGAGTTCGCCGGTCCGCGACAGACGCTCGGTGCGCTCGCCAGCGCTGGTCTTGACGCGGAAATCGTTGCACGGCAATGGATCCCCTTCGGGCCGGTGCTGTCGTCGAGGGCTTCGTGGCTCGAGGAGTGCGGTCGGCTCGAACCGGGCCGTCGCGAAGAGGAACTGCTGGTGATCCGGGCGGACAAGCCGTGAGTGACGGCGAACCCCGCACCGTGCGAGTGGTGCCGAACGGCCCGCTGATGGTGCAGGGGCCGGTGCGTATCGAGATGCCCGACGGGCGGGTCGTGGAATCGGACCGCTTCATGGTTGCGGTGTGCACCTGCCGGCGCAGCAAGGACTATCCGATGTGCGACACCAGTCACCGGTGCCGCAAGCGCGTCGACTCCTCGGTCAAGCGTGACGCGCCTGCGGACAAGGCGGCGTCAGCTCAGCGGCCGGCGTAGCGACGAACGGTTCTCGGTCCAGCAGTTCATCAGGTGCGCGGCCAGGCGTCCCTCGACCACGTCCAGCGCCCGCATCCCGAACACGACGTCGCGGTCCAGCTGCGGCTCCCGAGCGACCAGGTCGCCGACGACGTCGGTCCGGACCACCTGCTCGTGCACGGCATCGGCCACCACATGCTCGTGGTAGAACGCGACGCAGGCGTCGGGAGCGCCCATGCGGCGCAACGCTTCCACCAGCCGCCGCGAGCCGGGCGATGACGTGATCTCCGTCGACGCGAAATGTCCGATCGACGCGCCGCGCAGCTCGCGGTGCAACCCGAACAGTGACATCAGGTTCACCGACGCCAGCGCGTCGGCGCAAACGCTGTCGAGGTAGCCGAGATAGGACGAGTCGAGGCCCGCCGCATCCATCAACTCCGCGTAGAGGTGCTGGTGCACGTGTTCGCCACGGCCGCCGCCGAACTCGTCGAACTCGACCGCGACGAACGCGGCCTTGGAGTGTCCGGAGAGCCGAGGGATGGTCCACGCGTGCGGGTCGCCCTCTTTGAGGTGGTACACCGAGCGGTGCACGAGGTATTCGAGCATCTGCTCCCAGGTGCCCTTGTCGCGCAGGAAGTATGACGGACCCTCACCGTCGACCGGTTCGATCGACAGCTTGTCCATTTCGGCCTCGGCGGTCTCACCTTCGGCGATCTCCCCGACGTCCTGGCGTACGGCGTCGAGAAACGCCTCCTCGAACCGCCCGCGCAGGTGCAGCAGGGCCGGGTTCCACTCCCAGCGGGGGCTCACGCCGGCGAAGCCGCGGTAGTGCAACTCGTAGCAGATGTAGAGCGCGAGCTGAAGGTCGAGGCCGTACGGGTCGGCGTCGAACATCGGCACATCGACCGGACGCAGAGGCAACGACGGACGGCCGCGTTGCAGGAGCTCGATGACGGCTGCAGACAGCGGTCCGACGGCCTTCGGCAGGGCAGGTTCGACTAGCGTCGACGGTAAAGTCACGCCCTTCTCAATACCCTCAAATGCACCGGTCAAACGCATGTTCGGGTGAGTCATTCGGCTCACAGCGACTCTGAACCGATGCCTCTCACTGTCGGGGTGGCGGGATTCGAACCCACGACCTCTTCGTCCCGAACCACGACACCAGCGCGTTTGAGTGAGCTGGCACTGTTGAATCAGTGAAATTTCCGCACGTCAGAGTGTTGGCACCGTTGGTTGTCACAGGGAGGTGCTGAACTTTCTGCGGACTGACTGCGGACTGCGGTCAGAGACAAGGAAACAATCCAATGCCGCGGGCCTCGAACGCTTCGTGATCTACAAGGTCCGAACAGCCAGTACTACTTCGTCCTCAGGAGGGGACCCTCATCTCCGGCTGTAGTCTGGCCGGCCGGTTTCGTACCGGTCTTCGCCGCACGGGCCGTTGAACTGTGAGTCGTCATCGCTCGAGGTGAGCATCCAGTAGCCGGGCACGTGAGCAGCCAGGATCCCAGGGTCGACTTTCGATGGATAGTGGTTCGCGGTCGGATCGATGATCACCTCACCGAGGACGCTGCCGCCGTCTGTACCACGAAGCTTGCGATCGACGGCCTCCACAACCCACAGGTTCCTGGGCCACGGTGCTAGCCGATACTGCCGCGCGACCTCCAAATCGAATCCGGACCTTGAGCACAAGGCAAACTTGAATTCGCTGGAATCTATTCCGTACGTTCGGACAGTGAAATCACCATCGTCGTGCGCCTTGCGAAGCGGATTGGTCGGATCCGCCGCCGCGATCCATTCGCTATACCACCAGCGACCAATTGCTTCTGCTCGCTCGGCAGTCATATAGATCTTCGGCGGCAGCGGCAATATCACTTGATTCCAAGGGGTATGGTCCTGCTCTGGCTCATTCCAAGGGTCTTCGACGCGAATATATGGCCCTCTCGCGTCGTCATGGCGATACAACGTCAACTTTGAGTGAGCGGCCGATGGCTGGCGTGTATATGCGACTATCAACCAAATATGGTTGGCCGAATAGACCATGGGTGTGATGTTGCTATTTATGTACCGGCACAAAACATTGAACAGACCCAAGTCATTTCCCGCCGCCACGTTATCTGCAGGAGTCTTGGGCAAGGGAAGGGTCGCAGGTGATAGGCCCAACGTCGACATCCCGGCCATCATCTGAGAATGGGTCAGTCCCTCAGAGGGCACCTGGCGGTTCGCGACCACCCCGCCCATAGTGGCGTCATGCACCTCAGCCGGGAGCTTCCGACCTAGTTGATGGCGTAGGAACGCATGCCGAAATACCATCCACATATCAGCGTGCGCGCACCGCAGGTACTGCGCGTCTTGGCTGATGAATGGCATTCCGCGGACCATCATTGGCCAGCCCAGGACATCCACACGCTCGATGGCCTCACACCTTGTCCCGGTCGCAAGTTCGGGCGGCGGCTCGATCATGGTCCGGCCGACAGGGGATGACTTGAGCGGGCGTAGCACGGAGTAGCCCTTGTACGCATCTCCCAATCCGGAGAGATCGCTAAGGTCCGTAGGCAGTCGCTGCGTGAAAAAATGCGCTCGGTGAGCGACGGACGGGTACCTCACATACGTCGTCGAGTAAAACCTGGCGTGCTCGCTGCGCCAGTCAGCGTCGATATATCGCGTCTCCACCAGAATGGACTTCACTCCGTGTTGAATTGCGATTTCGACAATACGGAGCAGTGCTGAATTACCCGTTGGCCCAACGTAGCGAGCGAAGAATCGTTGCCAACCGCCCGGCGCCGTCACATCGTATGTGACTGTGAACTCAGGTGGATTCTCGGTCCACTGATGAAACGACACGAAAAGGCAGCTTACGCAGACGACCTAGCTTCAGAATCAGAAGACGCGTAGTGCAGAGGCGGCAACCTCTGCCGACCTCTCCGCATCGCTAATGCGGTCGAGCGCCTCTCCGAGGCGATCAAACGACGCCCGATCAAGCTCCAAGCCGTAACGGTGGACCTTTGTGTCGGGCAAAATATTGTCGGTTGTCCAGGTGTCGGAGGTGGGCATATCAGCCATCGTAGGCACTTGTCCTCATCTTCCAGTGGGCTTCGCCTGGATTGCGGCCGTAGAGAACGATAGCAACCCTGCGCAAATCGACGGCTAGGCGCGCCGCTGACCTGCATCTTTGTCCAGGTTACCCGGGAGCTCCGACAGCTAATCGACGGGATCCGTCGTCATCATCGGGAGTCCCGGCCGGTGGAGCCGGGTCAGTGGCGCGGTCATAATCCCCCGACCGGGTCTTTTCAACGCGCCCATGCCGCGCCCGACGCCACCTGAAGGCCAGGCAAGAGGAGTTCGCGGCGGTCAGTTAACCGACGCAATGGTGTAGTCCCGTCGTTGTCGAAGGAGTCCGACGACACATCAGAATCCGTCGTTTGACGAGATCGTTGTAGATGGCCGGTGAGAGCTGGCGCCGCCCGACGAGGTCCCCCGCTAGGTAGACGTGCACAGTGATCCCGTCGTCGTCGGAGGTGACCTCGAGTTCGACGCTTTCTTGCGCGAGGCATTAAGCCGATTGAACCGCTTGGTTGGCGGGTTCAGTGGCCTCCGCGGGCAGGAACTGTGAATACTTTTCCCGGAGGTACGCCAGGCCAGAATCGTGGGACGTCTCGTACTCCAGCGAGTTCTGCACGAACTTGAGTCGGTGCTCGGCGTCGGAGATCAGCTCGCTCCACTGCTTGACGACGATCCTGTACGGGCTCTCCTGCACGACACCGAACGGCAGATGCGGTTGCCGCCGCTGTTCGTCGACGGTGCGGGTCGTCTCATTGCCGACAAGCCAGAAATCCCACTTAACGTTGGGTTGCGCGAACGCCTCGTCGTTCACGATGGCGCTGGCGTAGGAACGCAGCTGGCTCACGTCGTCGTCATCGAGCTTGTGCTTGGGGCGTTTCAGTTCGACAACCAGATGCTCAAACGAGTCGGCGTTGGTCTGCAGCCGTCGCCCGAGTACCAGGTCCGGTATCGCATCGGAGCCGTCTTCTAACCGCACCTCCTTGAGGTCGGCCAGTTCGACGTCCGTTCCCAGCTTCTTGAGGAACTTCTTCAAAACCTTGGTGAGGCGTTCGTCGTCTCCGGTCAGACTCCATTCTTCCCCGAAGATCCAGGTTTCGTGCGCGAGAATGCGGTGTAGCTGTCGCCGCTCCAGCAGACGTCGCTTGATCTGGCGGTCGAAAAGGATCGTGTTGAGCCCGCTGAGGAATTCCATGCGGGTGCCGATGGCGCGGCCGGTCTGAATCAGCTGCGTGAGGGTGGTGTGTTTCAGCAGTCGCGCGAGTTCATCGACACGCGACTTCGGCAGCCGAGCCAGATCGGACAGGATGGGCAAAAGGGCCTCGGGATCGGTTTCGAATGTCTCCTTGAGCAGCCGTAGTGCCATTGCCTTCGACTGCCCGCTCTTGCTTTCGTCGAGCGTCCGTGACGCGGCCAGGGCTACGACCTTGAACGTGTCCCGGGTTGCCACCTCGACAGGAGTCTTGGGCTCCTTCTTGTAGGGCCACACACCCTCTTCGCGCCAACGTTGGATCGTGGCGGCCTCGCGGAGCCGCTGTCTCTCCGCGAGGTGGTCGCGCAGCGCGTCCCGCGCCGCTGCTATTAGGCGACCTCGTGGTGTGTCGGTGTCGTCTTCCAGGCCGACCGGGTCGCCGCTGACGAAGCCATCCCACGTGAGATAAGCGGTGAACTCGGAGCCAGGTGCCTGGATTCGTGCCTCCACCTCGTCGAGGACGCGAGCATCTGCGTCGCAGAGGAATATCGACCGCCGCACGTTCTGCAGGTTCCACTCGATCACTGTGAGGGTGGCTTCGCCTTCCCAGCCCTCAGGGTCAATCAGCGCGATGGCCTTGCGATGCACCTCAACTGACGCTGCGTCGACGTCCTCGCCGAGGAAGCGGATCTGGAAGTCCTTGTATCGCTCGAGGTGAAGCGCGAACTCGGTCAGAATTGCGTGTCGCAGGTCGTCCGGGGCGTCAAAGCTCGACACCGCCGCCGGTCCGAGCTGGTAGACGGTGACGACGGTCCCAGACTCGGTGACGACGTCGGGGTCCACATCGATCGCCTCAATGTCGAAGGTGTCGAGGGACGATCGGTTGCCAGTCACCTGGACGACCCCGAGTCCGCCCTCCACGCGCTCGGATATGGAGACCCAGCGAACCAGGTTCCCCAGCGCGAATGCGGCGTAACGGCCCCGCCCATGCCGGCCGTGGACCACTCGTTGACCGCTGCTGCTTCGAGTGCCCGGCATCAGCTTCCAACTGTCGCCGACACGCGAGAACGCGTGCTCTGCTCGCTCGCGGTTCATGCCGTTACCGTCATCTGTGACGAGGATTTGTTCGATCCCGCCCAAGTCGTTGTACTCGCAGGTCACCGTGACGTGGTGCGCGTCTTCGTCGAAGGCATTCCAGATGAGTTCGGTCAGCCCGGTGGACGGCTTCTTGACATAGCCCTCCAGGATGGACTGGCCCGCTTGGACCTTGACCGTGGTCATGGATGCATCGTTCCACGGGCGACCGACAGCGACGCGGCCTTCGGCTTCAACCCCAGCCGTGCCGTCCCTCCTCCACCACGGCGGCGGGACGACCTGACCCCCGACATCGAGTCCTCAGCCTTTGTTCGCCTTGGCGGTCATCGCTGCGTATCGCTTGAACAGAAGCTGCTGTCGGGCGGTTTCATCAACTGGGCCACCGACCCCGAAAACCGCGTCGATCACCTTGTCCAGCGCCTCGTGCGCAGCGCAGACATCAGCTGGTGTCCGGTCGGGGTTGTACGGGTCAGCCAGTGACATGCCGGGGTGGTTCTCGCGGTTGGCGATGATCTGCGCCGAGGCGTCTGTGACGCTCTGCCGCTGTTCCGCGGTGATAGCTGGAAACGGAAATGTGTTGTATACGAATGTGTTTGAAAATCACAGATCCGACTTGATACGTCCGCCGATGGCACGCATCCACGCAATGAACATTGAGGACGACAACACACCGAGGACGAAGCCATCAGGGTCGGCAGCCAGAAAGTTCGCGTCACTGCAGATGGTGGCGGGGGTGAGTCGGCGGGCAGTGAAGTACCGCCGCTGCTCTCCGACGTGCCGTGGGATCGCGAGATAGTCGACGTCCGGGTGGCGGCGCTCGTCGAACAGGTGCGGTGTTGCGGCCTTCTTCACCGTTGCGGCCTTCGAGCTCGCCTCGCATTTCCTTGACAGCTGCTACCCGATCGCGCAGCACAGGGCTCGCCTTGATGTCTGCCGCTGAAGCTCCCACCAGCCACAGGCACCAGCGCGACAGGTCATGGATGAGCTCGCGTACACCGACGAACTGACGGAGGTAGCGAGCCGCGATCGGATCGCTCGCGACGTCGTCGTGCTCGCCGGGGACGACCACCAAATTGCCGCCGTCAGTTGGCTTATTCCCATATACACGGCGGGCCTGGCGCCCATTGCCCTGAGCTACTACAACCGCGGCCTCTGCAGCTCCTACGTGATCAGTCCGGCCGTGGGACAAATGAGCCGAAAATGTTGGCCGCCGCTTTCGCCACACTGCAGGCGGTCTCTGAACGCCTACTCGCTGCTCTCTGGAGGTAGCGCGGGCGCGGTATGGTGAAGGAAACCCCCTGCGGTGCTACGTGTTCAGATCAGCCGAGGGTCGCCGTCTTCGTCGAGGATGATGTGCCGGTCGCCGCGCTGGAGCGAGTCGAGCGTGAGGTCTATCTCGTGGACGGCGAGATCGGTGATGCGGCTGGGGCCGAGGACGATGATCTGCTCAGCTTGATCAGCGCCTCCGCCGGCCGCGAGTCCGACGTACTCCGAGTTGGGCGCGACGACGAACTGCAGATCCCAGCCGATGTCGCCTCCCACCTTGCGCGCGCGTCGGTCGAGAGCTTGCACGTCGTCGTCAGTCAGCACGCGATGCCCCTCCCCGTCATCAGGTGTTGTAGGAGTTGTTGCGGCGCAGGGTGTTCAGCTCGTCGAGCAGCTGCTGATAGTGCTGGATGGACATGACGACGGCCGCGGGCTTGCCGGCAGTGTCGGCCAGGACGACGTTGTCGGTGCCGGTGGCCACCAGATCGATCAGGTGCTGATGAAGCTCGCGGGCAGGAATCAGCTCACTGGGGACGGCTTGCGCGCCGCCGAGGGCTTCAACGGTGGTACGGATCATGGGATTGCCTTTCAAAAGTGATCGGTCTGGTGTCCCCTCGGCCCGTCGGTCGAGCCGAGGGGACACCGCCGAATCCGGTTGATGCTCAACCGCGTTCGGTGACCGTGGTGTTGGGGTGACGTGCGGCCGTGGAGCCCTTCACGAACTTGCCGGTGACGGCACTGCGGTGATGGGTTCCACTGCTGCGGTTGGCGCCCCGTTCGGTGACCGTGGTCTTGGGGTTGCGCGCCGCGGTGGACGCCTTGACGTAGCGACCGGTGGCCGCGCTGCGGTGATGTCCCTTGGCCATTGTTTTGTCCTTTCGTGTTGTCCGGCCCGGTGTTGAGCCGGATACCGGTCTATAAGTGCGCTGATCGGCTCGACCCCTGAATTTCTCGGAGTCGTCGTGCCTAAGGCCGCCCTCGGCGGCACGCCGGGCCAGTGCGTCGCCTTCGGCGGCGGTCACCGACTTGCGTGCTGCCCGCGCGCCGCGGGTGCCCAACGAGCTGGCGTTGATGAGTGCAGTGAGGTGCTTGATGGTGGTCACGACGTCCTCTTTCGGAGTTGGCGGAGTTGATAGCCGATGAGGTTTTCCACGCTCTTGGCGTCGGGCAGGCCCATCTCCTCGGCGATCTCGTGCTGGGTAAAGCCGTGCTCCTGCATGAACAGCGCGCGCCGCGCCCGGTCGGTGCTCAGCAGCGCCATCGCCTCGGCAACCGAGTCGTTGGCGACGATGGTCTCCTCGATGCCCTTGATAATGTCGAACCGGTCCTCGGGCAGCTCGGCCATCGGCGTGGTGGCCTCCTGGACGCGCTCTTTCTCGGCCCGCAGTGCGCTGCGGTAGATGTTGGCGAACTGATAGAGGCACTGGCCGATGAAGAAGGTGCCCAGCGACGCACCTCCCGAGGACTGCCAGCGGTGGGTCATGAGCACCTTGTCGCGGAAGTAGATCAGCGCGGCGACCACGGTGTCGGTGGCGATGTCGTCGATGGTCTGGTCGTCGGGCCAGCCCTCGATGCGGCCCAGACCGTACCCGGTCAGCGCCTTGGCCTTGCCGTAGATGGTGCCGTGTCGGATCCAGGCCCGCAGCACACCGAGGCCGTAGCGGGTCAGCTCGCGGGAGAACCGTTCCCACAGCCGTCCGGTGAACTGCTCCAACTGCAGCGCCAGCAGCAGCTCCTCATCGGCTTGAAGACGCCGGAGCCGTTCCAGTTCGTCAGCGAGTTCGGCGGCCAGATCAGGGTCGTCGAGCCAGGCACCAACCAAGCCTTCGTCGACGTCCTGGAGGTCGCCCTGGTTGTCCGGTTGTAAGCGCGCGGCATCAACGGGCGGGCCGGGGCGGCGTGCCGGTCGATCCATGGCTACATCTCCAGGAGGCGAGAAAGAGACAACCGATCCCTACGGTTGTCGCTTCCTCTTAAGTCCGCGCGTACCGCCTACCCCTGAAACCTGGAAAAAGTTTTTCCAGGCAAGCGGTCGCGGGCCGTGCTGCGACCATTGTCCCAGGTCGAACCGACAAGTCTCCGCATGGAGGAGGGCCCTGAGGGCCCGGACCACGAGACCGAAGGTGGCCTTTCAGCCGCAGACAGCGCTGTTCAAAGCAAAGAGCCCGGGTCGGTCGCAAGGACCGAATACCGGGCTCTTCCTGGCTTTAACCGGGCACGCGCTACACGTCACACCGGCCTATATGCACTCAATCGTACGTGGAGCCCTGATAGAACTCAACGGTGACGGCACCGGGCCCTGGGTTGAACAATGGTTGAGCCCGCAGCGATTCCACACGTACATGCTCCTGGCCGGTGGGGACCGCACCCGTGCTCTCGACCTGCACGAATGGAACACGCAGCTCAATGCCGGACTGCTGCACGACTTCGCCCACCTCGAAGTTGGCCTCCGCAACTTCTACGACCGGGCGCTCATGAACGCCGTCCAGCCAGGCGAAGCCCATTGGACCGACCCAGCTTCGTTCACCGCGCTATTCCCGGCGGTAACGGGCAACGACGCCCGCACCCACGCCGACCTGGCCTCCGCACGCACCAAGGCCGGCGGCCCGTCCGCCCCTCCCGGAAAAATCCTTGCCGAGCTGACCTTCGGGTTCTGGGTCTTGCTGACCAGCTCGCGGCACACGACGCTCCTCTGGACCCCGCACTTGGAAGCCCTCTACCCGGCCGGTTCGCAGCGGCGCAAAATCCACAACGGCCTCGATGACATGCGCAAGGCACGCAACCGGGTAGCTCACCACGAGCCCGTCCGTGTCTCGGACGTCAACAACCTGATCCGCCGAATGCGCCGCTACGCCGGTTACGTCTCAGCCGATCTTGGGCGCTACATCCGACAGACCAGCACCGTCGACGCGCTGCTCCACTCTCGTCCTTGACGTGACGCATGGCGGGCGAGGGGAGTACAGCGAGTCCGCGACTTTCTGCACTCGCGCAGCAAGGGGACGCTCGGACTTCTTGCTGGCGCCTGACGCGAGGTGCAAAGACGCATCGCGCACCGGACTGGTCGTCGAGATATGAGGTGTTTCGCTGTTGTGCAGAAAGCGGGCGCTAACTGTCGGCGGTGGACTCTCAATCAGGAAACGTTGCGGCAGAGTCGATCGAGGCGACTAAGCCGTCCCTGCGACCTGATCGGCCGCGACTACCGTGTCGTAAAGACCATAGTGGGATAGCCCTTTGTGGGACTCAATCCCGGTGTACGAAAGCGACGAGTCTTCGTAGCGGCGGAAAGCGAATACCGCCTGGTTCATATGGGTCGCGTTGAAGACGCCGAGATTCACCAGTAGGTGGAAATCCGCGACGCTTAGCCCTGTAACTGCCTTGAACAGATCAGGTTCGAGCTTGGTGATGACATCCTGAAGTGTGTTCTCGCGGAAGTCGGTGAGATACATAAACGCCGGTATGCGAGTGGCGAACTTGATCAGCTTCTCCTGGATCTGCTTCCGCTTAGACTTGTACTCTTTCTCCTCAGCGGAAAGTTCCGTCTTCTCTGCCTTTGAGAGATTCTCGCCCTTCTCCTTCTTTGTCTGCTTGACCGCCTCGCTCTTATTGACGACCGTCTCGAAGATGGCGCTCCCGAGCGCGCGGAAACCCTCGATGTTCATTACCGCCGCCATTGCGGCCTCGCTGTTCATAATGCGACGCAGAGTGTCGTTGTCGACGTTCACGAGGATCGCCGATTCCCACTTGCGCGCGAGCAGGGTAGCGGAGGTACCAGCCATCGCGATATCGAGGATGCCGCCGGCGTCGACTTGGGTCATATTCGACCCGTCATACGCGAGCACGGGTAGGAAGCTCACCAACTCCTCTACCGCGTGCTCAGGATTCGGTGTCTCTGGTGACAGGCCTGCGCCGTAGTCGGCGATCTGCCGCAGGGCGCGGGTGGGCGCAAAGTCGAAAACGAAGCAAACGGGCTTCAATACGACCTCGGCGTTGGGGTCATCACCGTCGGGATTCTTGATGGACCAGGGTGATTGGACCCGGAACGCTGCCTGGAAGTACGTCTCGGGGGAGTTGAGATTGCGCAGCATGAGGATCGATGCCCACTGTTTGACGGTGACGCCTGTGGTGAGCTTGCCGCATGACAGGGTGATGGTCTTGGTGTCGTGGCCATCACGGATAGCATCACGCACTGGTGGCAGTGCATTCAGCCCGATACCCGCGTGCGGTCCCGCCACCCTAAGAACCTGATACTCATGCCAAAACACGTTCTGTGGCTCCGCGAGAAGATTTGCCATCGCGTCACACGCGGCGACGTTGGGTAGAAACCAGAACGAATGCTGCATGTAGGGGAGCAGGCGCGCGTCGGAGTAAGGGAAGGGCGGCCGAGTGCTGGCCTTCAAAGCGCCTACTTGCGTGGGCAGGTGCCCGCTGCGGATGATGTCCAGCCACTTTTGGACGTCCGTCTTATGAGTGAAGTGCGCATCCTCACCGGACCCGGTGGCGTCGAAGAAGGCGTTGAGGTCGAACTCATCGAACTCGCCCTGGCGTGCTACCGCGATCAATTCGTCCGGCATTTGGTAAGTGAGGAGACGCATCTCAGGAAGAGCGCCGTAAGGGTTCCACCGGTCCGGATGGTCCCGACTGAACTCTGCTTTGGCGCGTTGCTCGTCGGTATAGGTCCAGTTGAAGATCTGTTCTTCTATGAATTCGCCGGTCGCCAGCGCCTTGAACGGTGTGCCGGACAGATACAGGTAGGCGCGGGTCGTGATTGGGAGGAATGCATCCTCGTCATTGCCGAGTTCGTCGAGTTCTTCTTCGAATGAGTCGAGGCTGTCGTTGTACTCCGCGGCGAGCTCCTTTTTCTTGACGTTCTCGTCTTCCCCTTCGAACAGTTCTTTTGCGTTGTCTCGCCAGGCGCCGAAGTGGTATTCGTCGAATATCACCAGGTCCCAGTTGGCGGTGTGCACCCATTCGTTCTTGGGCTTGATAAGACCGGTCTGGCGATCGCGACCGAGCAGGTCCTGGAAAGAGCCGAAGTAGACCAGGGGTTTTGCGGGGTCGGCTGATGACGGTTCACCGCTGCGATCAGCGGAGAAGTACTGCCAGCCGTCGAAATCTGCATGGGATTCGAGGTCGGTTTGCCAGGCGTCGGCGACCGCTGGCTTGAATGTCACCACCAAGATGCGCTTGGCATCAAGGCGCTTCGCCAACTGGTATGCAGCGAAGGTTTTTCCGAACCGCATTTTGGCATTCCACAGAAACCGCGGTACCGCTTTCGGGTCTTCGGCCCAGATCGACTGGTAATAGTCGTGGGTTTTCTTGACGGCTTGCTCCTGTTCAGGCCGAGGCCGAAACGTTTCGTGATGGGTGCCTGTGAGCTTCTGCCCTGTGCGGAGTTCCGTGATTGCGGTGAGCACGTCCGCCGGGGTGCAGCGGATCCATTCGCGGGCAGATCCGAAGATCGGATTCTCGAAGCCCTTCTCGACGAGCCGTTGGCGTACGTCCGAGTCGCGAAATACGGTGCCGTCGTCTCGCTCGGCCAGCTCGTCGACGTGGAGGGTATACGCCTGCTGCATTTGTCCTTGGGACTGGCGGATCCGCGCATTTACGTCGGGCTTGGTGGTCTGGCCGACCTTGATGAGGCCGGCGTAACCGCTAGGGGGGTCGTTCGGTGACCAGGCATATATCCGCAGCCGGGCCGCGGGCTTCTCTGGCAGAAGTTCCTCGATCGACCTACCCATCGGCGTCCTCGGCGTCGCTGACGTCCTCGCCGTCGTTGGAGTCGGAGTGCTCAGCGACCTGGGACTCGATGAACGCGATCTCCTTTGGAGTCAGGCCGTAGCGTTCGTAGAGCAGCGCATCGGTCCACTCGCGGTCGAGCGGGATATCCGGTACGAATGAGTACACGTCGCGCGTCGCGTGCTGCGTCGACTTGCGCAAGGACACGAGAAAGCGCACCAAGCGGGTGCGGAGGTATCCCGCATACCGGGAAGCTTCCGTCTCAGTGGTAAATCTTCCTGCCACGAGATATGTCTCGCTGCACGCCGTTCCAGGCCCGGCGAGAATCGGTTTCGACAAGAACTTTGTTTCGACGGCCGCGCTTGTACCTTGGACTGCCGTCATTAAAACTTTCCACTCGTCGATCCATGCGTCATTCTGAGGAATTTCGCTTCGGTTTACCCATGAGATTCTGCGCGATCCAAACAGCTGGACAGGCTGATTGAGGCCCCGCGGAGTCGCCTTCCCGTGAAAGTTGGTCGGGAGGCCGAAAGGCTTCCGACTAGATACACGCATTTCCAGCGACGGCTCCTTCTTCGCTCGCACCTTCTCGAGGATCGGGACAGCTTCATTGCGCCGGACAAGGACGTCGTAAGTATCGAGGTAGCGGGCGACCGGTTCGCCGACTGGTTTTCCATCCCACATCGTTTGGACGGTGCATGGTCCGTCGTATTCGCGGTCCCATAGGAAGTACGAGACCCCGCCTCTGATCTTGACCCCGGGGAATGCCTCGTAGAGCTTGGGGTAGTCCACGATCTCGCGCAGCCTGTGGTCACTGAGCATCGACTTTCGATAGTCGTCGAGTCCTTTGCCACCTGCGAACCACCGCGAAGGCGTGACGAAGACTGCGAACCGCGGATCTAGGCCTAGGGCCTTTGTTACGAACATCTGGTAGATCGGGGCAGCCGACGTGCCATATCCACCATCGCTCAGCTGATACGGGGGGTTGCCGATGATGACGTCGAATTGCATTGCTTCTCCAAATATCTCGGCGATCCGAGCCTTGATGTCGTCGGTGTGAATGAACGCGTAGGCGTGTGTTTCGAGGTCCTCGCCGCGTGCGTAGTTTTCTTCGCTGGCGCCGCAGTAGGTGCACCTGCGCTTGGTATAGATGACAATTTCGTCGCCGGTGAGTGGATCGGCTCGGAACTCCCGTGTGCCGCCAGCCCAGGTGTGCTCGGTTCGCTCGAACCAGATATTGCCGTCTTCAGTGTCGAAGGATTTGGCTATGGAGTGCGGGCCGTTGGCGTATTTCGAGCAGTAGACGCTGCGGCGGGCGAGCATACCTGTCAGCCGGGTGATCGCTATGGCATAGACCTGCTTGGTGAGGATGTGGTCGACGCGCTCGTTGAGGTCTGGAATTTGGTTGGCGAGACCGTCGGTGAGGCGCCGGACGATCTCGCGGAGGAACACTCCAGACTTTGTGAACGGGTCGAGGAACTTTACGTTCGGGTTGGCCCAGAGGTCGGCGCCGGCGTTTGCCTGGGCCCAGGATCTCGCCAAGAGATCCAGCATGGCGTTAGCCATCTCGGGCGGGGTGAATACCTCGTCGTTGGAGAGGTTGGCGATGCAGGTCAGAACATCTGGATTGTGGCCCCGCAGAGCAAAGGCGGCCTTGCTCATTCGTATGCCTGCTTGGCGATCTGGTCGACTGTCATGATCGGGTATGTCTTAACGGGGGTGAACAGGTCTTCTTCCTCCAGTTCACCGAAGAGCGTTCCTTCGTACGAGGCGCGCTGGGTGAGTGCGTCATAACGAAAGTCCCGGCGCTGAAACATGCCCTTACCTAGGTAGCCCCACTCGGGGAACGTGATTGGACCACCCGCTAGGTCGGTCATAGTCAGAGCGTCACCTTGGACGATATTTGCGGCGAGAACCACGACGGCGGCCCGCGCCCAGTCGTCTTCGTTGCCGACTCCCAAGAAGCTGCTGAAAACAGCTGCGAGATTATTGCGGCATTCCTGTGCGTTGTCGGCGAGCAGCTCTATGCCGTAGGTGCACATCAGCGAAAACAGTGCGTAGTGACGCTTCTCGAATTCGCTTTTCCCGTACCGGGACTGTACCGACGCGAACTTGCGAACGAGGATAGGGATGAGAAAGTTGCCCGCGCCGCATGCGGGTTCAAGCACCCTTGAGTCGATCCGCTCGGATTCGTGCTTTACAAGGTCGAGCATTGCCTCCACCATCCACCCGGGGGTGAACACCTCACCATGGTCAGCAACGCGTTGTTTGGATTTGACCAGCTGCTCGGCCACTGCCAAGGGGATCGTTACAGTTGCTGCTCCGGCAGTTGGACCGTGTACGTTCACCCGCCGAGCCTACGAGAATGTGTCCTCGGCAGCGCCGCCATCGTTGAACGTGTCCCGATCCGGAGGCGTTCGCATGCCGTATCCACGGTGCACCTGACTATCCTGCGTTAGATGCGTGCCAAGGAGGGGACCTTCCGCGATCTGATGACGCAGGACCGCCAGTTTCAGGTGCCGCTGTACCAGCGGCACTATCGCTGGAAGACAGGTCAGCAAGAAGATCTGTGGCAAGACATCGCCGAACAGGACCGCGCGTTGGCGGACGGGAGCGCGATCCCGAAGCACTTCATCGGCAGCATCGTGGCGGTCGAGAAGGCCGCCGACCCGCTACATGATTTCCGCGAGTTTCGCGTCGTCGACGGTCAGCAGCGTCTGACCACATTGTCGGTCGCGCTCGCAGCTTTGCGCGATGTTGCGGCACTCGACGATCCCGAGCAGTTCGACCGCCTGAACAAGAAGTACCTAATCAACGACACGGAGCCCAAGGGCTCGGCCAGGTGGGCGCGTCTCGTACCGGGCGATGAGGATGCTGCTCCGTACTGGACGGTACTGACCGATCCAGCAAACATGTCCGGACATAGCGCGATCGTGAACGCTTACCGATTTTTCCAGCGCAAGATCAGCGCTCTCCGCGAAGCTGGGGAACTTGTCCCAGAACGGCTCGCGACGACGATCGGTGACCGGTTGGCGCTCGTCTTCGTGACTGTTTCCGAGGGCGAGCGACCCCACAAGATCTTCGAGTCGATAAACGCGACGGGTGTCGGACTGACGCAATCCGACCTGTTGCGCAATTACCTGTTCATGGCGTTGGGGCCGCGCTCGAACACGGTCTACACCCAGCACTGGCGTCCTCTCGAGAAGGCGCTGGGAGTGGAGGGCCTGGAGGGGCTTGTTCGGGATGATCTCCAGTCGACGGGGGATTTCGTCAAGCAAGGCGATGTGTACCGAGCGGCGCGAAGTCGCCTCGAACCGTCAGCAGCGAATCTCGATTTCCTCGAAGATCACGTCAAGAGACTCGCGCGACGAGGTGCCTACTACTCGCTGTTCCTGCAACCGGCAGACCCGAACAACACGGCATCTGATCTCGGTCTCAGCAAGAAGGCGTTGAGGCATTTGGCTTTCTTGCGTGGCTGGGGCGCCAGCACAACTTATCCGTTGCTGTTGCATATCTATGCCGAGGTCGACGCCGGACGCGCAACCACCGCGCAAGCTGAGTCTTGCCTAGAAGCCATCGAGTCGTTCATCGTCAGGCGCTACGTCGTCGATGTACCGACGAACGTCTTGAACCGTCTCTTCATTGCCGTGATCGGCAATCTTCCCCAGGGTGAGCCGATTGACGTGGCCCTGCGTCGAGAGCTGTCACGGGATAAGCGGTGGCCCGACGACGACCGTGTCCGCGACGGGATCGCCACCGTGCACTACTACTCGAATGGGCGAGCGCACCAGCAGCGGTTAGTTCTGCAGCGGCTGGAATCGCATCTGCGAGCCGAGGTCGATCTCGACTTCGACTCTGCCAAGCTCTCGATCGAACACGTCATGCCACAGACGCTCAGTGAGGGCTGGAAGAAGCAGCTGGTTGACGCCGGCCACGATCCGCGCGAGGTCTTTGAGCGACTCGGCCATACTCTCGGAAATCTGACGCTGACGGCATGGAACTCGAAACTCTCGAATCAGCTTTTCGAGCGCAAGCAGGAGATTTTGCAGGATTCCGACCTTAAGCTGAACGAGCATCTCGCTGCCGCTTCCCAGTGGGGAGTCGACGAAATTCAGAAGCGTTCGCAGGTGCTCGCCGACGCTGCGATCGCCTTGTGGTCCGCCCCTGTGCCGGGGGTTGTGACGGCGCGCTCGGGGTTCGACTGGACACGCGTCGACGATGCCGTCGCAGCGCTCCCGGCAGGCTCTTGGACGTCCTACGGCGACCTAGCCGAACTCGCAGGAACGGCGGCACAGCCGACCGCAAACCACATCGCCCACGACCCCGCGGTAACGAACGCTTACCGCGTCCTCAGCGGTGATGGGTCCATCAGCTTCAAGTTCCAGTGGCATGACCCGTCCGACACTCGCGATCCAATGGAGATGCTGATCGGGGAGGGCATCGAATTCGATGACAACGACAAGGCGTCACAAGCGCAACGCCTCGGGCCTCCTGAGCTCGAAGCCCTGCTCGATAGCACGCCTTCTGAAGCGAAGTAGGCATCTTCCGCGCCGCCCAGACCGTCAGACGCGGAATGCATCCCGCCCTCGCGGCCCTCGCGTATTAGTTCTGCCGGGCGTGCCTCAGTCGAATTTCGTCCGTCGGTAATCGACGGATCATACTGGCGCAGGGGTCGTATTCATTCGGGGTGAATACGCCCTCACGCTGGTCGGCATGTAGCGCCGGGTATTGCTCTGTTCGCTTCTCACCTCTCCTGGACCAGCACGTGAGGTGCGTCCTTCATGCCTCCTGCGTTGGTCTGACCACGTCGCGGGTTTGTTGCTTTGGTCGGCCACCAGCTGGCTTCGCGTAGGAGTGTGGCGATGGCGGGCACGGTGAGGGTGCGCACGAGGAAGGTGTCGAGCAGCAGCCCGAAGCCGATGATGAGGCCGGCTTGGATCATGATGGCGACTGAGCCGACCATGAGGCCGAACATGCTGGCGGCGAATATCAGGCCAGCGGAGGTGATGACGGCTCCGGTGTTTGCCACGGTGCGCAGGACGCCGACGCGGATGTTGGTTCCGGATTCTTCGCGGAGCCGTGAGACGAGCAGCATGTTGTAGTCGGCGCCGACGGCGACGAGGATGATGAACGCCAGCAGCGGTACGGGCCAGGCGATTTCGTGGCCCAGTCCCCATTGGAAGACCACAACGCCGATGCCGAGCGAGGCGAGGTAATTGAGCACGACGGTGCCTAGTAGGTAGAGCGGTGCTAGGAGCGCTCGCAGCAGTAGGACCAGGATGACGCCGACGATGATTATGGTGGCCATGGCCAGTTGTGCGAAGTCGGCCCATAGGAGTCGTTGGATATCGGAGTTTACGGCGGGGAAGCCGGCGACGGACACGGTGGCGTCGGCGAGTGACGTGTTGGGTCGTGCGGTGTTGGCGGTGTCGGTGATGCGGCTGGCGAGGTCCATGGCTTCAACGCTGTATGGGTCGTGGCTGCTTTCGATCATGAACCGCGCTGTTTTGCCGTCCGGTGAGAGGAATTGTTCGGCGACGTCGGTGAATTGCCGGTTCTCGAATGCGTTGGCGGGCAGGTAGAAACCGCTCGAGGAGTCGGAGTCGGCCGCTGCGCGTGAAGAGTTTTGTAGTTGGGTGGCGATCTGGCTCATGCCGGACAGCATTTCGATGTTGCTGTCGGCGAGGGTGCGGACGCCGGTGGCGAGTGCTTGGGCGCCGGAGGCGAGCTGTCCGATTCCGTCCTGTAGTCGGCGGAGATTGGTGGCCAGGTCGGCCGGGTCACCGAGGGCTCCGAATGCCTTGTCCAGCGAGGCGACTGCGTTCTGGACGTTGGCGAGGGTGCCACCGACGGTGGCGTTGGTGGCGGGATCGTAGCGGTCCCCGAGGTCGGCGATCTGGTTGAAGAATCCGCTGTCGCGCAGAGTGACCAGGATCTGCACCTGGTCGCGGATTTGGGCGCATTGCGGGGTGGTGGCACACCACGGCGAGGTGTTGAGGGCGCCGACGAGTGGGTCGAGTTGGGTGATCGCGTTTTGGGCTTGGTTGGCCAGCGGTCGTAGTCCTGGGCCGGATTGGATGGCTTGGTCGACGGCGGGGGCAGTGGCGGAAAGTTGTTGCAGCAGCGGCCGGAACTGGTTGACCTGAGTTCCTGCGGATTGGGCTTGGGTGAGGATTCCGGCCAGTGGTGTGAGGGCGGTGCGCACGGTGCTGTCGAGTTGGGCGAGGCCGTCGGCGAGCTGGTCGGCGCCGCCGGTGAGTTTGGCGAGGTCGTCTTTGCGGGAGTTGCCCTCGGCGACCGCGCCGGCCATTTTGTCGCCGATCTGGCCGTTCTGCCAGGCCAGTTCTGCTTGGTCGAGGCGCTCTCCGGTGGGGCGGGTGACTCCGGAAACCTTGGTGACGCCGGGGATCTGGGAGACGCGGGAGGCCATCTCGTCGAGATCGGCCAGTCCTTTCCCGGTCCGCATGTCGGTCGGGTTTTCCACGACGAGGAATTCGCTGATGACGACGTCTTTGCGGAAGTGGCGGTCCAGCAGGTGGTAGCCCTGGTTGCTGGCCGTGGTGTCTGGTTGTCCCTTGCGGTCGTCGTAGCTGATTTTGATGGTTGCGGCGGCTGCCGACAGGGCGAGCAGGATGACCAGGCTGACGATCAGTAGTGGCACGGGACGGCGGACCACGGCGACGGCGACGCTGTTCCAGTAGCGGCGGGTGCGATCGGGTTTGGGCTCACCGATGCCGCGTTTGGCGGCTAGCGACAACACCGGTGGCAGCAGGGTGACGGTGGCCAGAAATCCGAACAGCACGGCGATGGCACACGCGGGGCCCAGGGCGGCGAAGACGCTGAGCCGCGCGAAGACCATGGCCAGGAACGCGAGTGCGACGGTGGCGGCGGAGGCGAGGATGACGCGCCCGATGCTGGCGGTGGCGTGGATGATGGCCTGATCGGCGGGTACTTGGGCGCGGCGCTGTTCGTGGTATCGGCTGATCAGGAACACGGTGTAGTCGGTTCCGGCGCCGAGCAGGATCGCCGTCATGAAGGCGACAGTGAACTGGGAGACCGGCATGCCCAACTCGCCGAGGGCGGACAGCACGCCGCGCCCGACTGCCAGGCTCAACCCGATTACCAGCAGCGGTAACAGCGCGGTGAACACCGACCGGTAGACGATCAGCAGGATCAGGGCGATCACGCCCGCGGTAGCGATTGAGATCAGCAGCAGGTCGTGCTCGGCGGAGGCGATCATGTCGCTGAAGGTCGCCGGTGGTCCCGTTACCTGCACAGTCGTGGTCGAGCCGGTGAACACCTCCGCCGCGATGTCGCGCACCGCGTTGACGGATTCGGCGGCCGTGGGGTCTCCGAGGGTGCCGGTGACGCCGACGGGCAGATACCAGGCTTTGCGATCGGCGCTGACCGCCTGGGCTTCGGTAATCGGATCGGCCAGTAGGTCCTGCACCAGAAGGACGTGGTCGCCTTCGGCCTGCAACCGGCTCACGAGTTCGCCGTAGCGCTGCCGTGCAGTCGGAGTCAACCCATTGGGGTCTTCCATGGCGACGAACACCATGGTTTTCGAGCCTTCTTCGCCGAACGCGGCGCTCATGCGGTCAACCGTCTGCAAGGACGGCGCATCGCGAGGAATGAGGTCCACCGACTGTTGGCGCACCACGGTTTCCAGCTGGGGGAACAGCAGCGCGAGGACCACCGCGGCGCCGAGCCATACCCCGATGACCAGGGCTTTGTGCCGGAGGGTGAATCGGGCGAGCGTCGCCAACCGTTCGCTGTACTCGCGGGTGTCGGCGGGGTCGGGTGATCCGTTGGCCCGCCGGTCACGGCGCGTGGCCTGGCTTGGGGAATCTGCAGTGCCGTCGGTCACTGGACCTCCACTGATAGCGAATGGTAGCGATCGATACTGTCGGTATCGCTACGCTACCGCATGTAGTGCAAGTGGTGACGGCGTCGTAGGACGCCAGGCCGCGCAATGCGCGACTGGGGAAGGACAGGCGGCCGCTATCGAGTCCAGCGCCGGCCGCCGGTCACAGCCGGCAGGGAATGGTCGAACACTCAGTTGGCTTCTGAAGCCAGGCCGACGTTGTTCAGTCGACGGCATTGGCCTTGGATGTTGTTCAGGTCTTGCTGTTGCTGGTCTCGGACGTTGACATCGAGCGCACGGACGGCCACATCGCGTAGCGGGGCCGCTAGCTCTAGGTTTGCGCTTCGGTTGTGGCCGACTGGCCCGTGTTCTGCAGCAGCACGTAATTGCCTAGGCTGCCCAGGAAACCTGCGCAGTGCTGAACGAGTTCATCGGTGGTGAACTCCAGTTCTCCGTCGAGTCGGCGGCGCAAGACTTCGAATAGCCCTCCCACGCCCAAGGTCGAAGCCAAATGGGCAACCCCCACGGCGGAGTCGGGGATGTCGAGGTGGAGTCTGGCCTCGCGCAATACGAGGTCGGTGAAACCGGCCATCAGTTCGCTGCGTAGCTCTCGGAGCAGCGGCTCGGTTGCAGATTCCACGAACAGGATCCGACCCAGCCGAGGGTCGTCGTCGATCATGCTGACCAGCCTGTGGATCGGCGCGTACGCCAGCACCTCCGGTGGCTCGCCGGCATCGGGGATCGCGTCGACTATCACCTCCTGGAAGGTGGCATAGAGCTGCTGGTAGACAGCCCGCAGGAGGGCGTCTCGGCCGGAGAAGTGCTGGTAGAAGTAGCGTGACGTGACACCTGATTCAGCGCAGACGGCAGTCACAGTGGCGGCGGCAACACCGCGCGTGCCGATCAACTCGGTTGCGGCCTCGATGAGACGGGTGCGCCGGTTCCGGTGACGCTCCTCGGCGGACATCCCGCTATACACCCGCGCCGAAACCACGTGGATAGCTTGCCATCTAATTCTGACAAGGCTTAGAGTCAGATTGCCAGCGTGCCCTTGACGAACGGGAGAACAACATGAGCGACGATTCGTTCACTCGGCCCACCACGAGGGTCGTCCCGAAGCCCCGCCGTGTTCGATTCGACATGCCTGCTGGGACCAGTCGGCAGCACTTCGTCGATGGCGACTTGGTGATGAGCCACTTTGTGTCCACCTTGTCGGCCACGTTCCCCGAAGGCGAAGACTTCTTCATCCGGTCAGTCCGCGAGTATCGGGACCACATCAGCGACGCTGACCTCAAGGAGGCGGTCAAGGGATTCATTGCACAAGAGGCCACGCACCGACACCAGCATCGGCTGCTCAACGATCGGCTCCAAGCGATGGGCTATCCCACCGAGGGGATCGATCGCCATATCAAGAAGTTGGTTGGCCGACTTGAGAAGCGTTTTTCTCCCAAGATGCGCCTGGCTGTGACGGCCGCCCTCGAGCACTACACAGCGACATTCGCCGAGATCATTCTCACCAGCGACGAAGCTCAAGAATTGATCGGCGACACCGAAGTGCGGCCTATTCTGCTCTGGCACGCACTGGAAGAATGCGAGCACAAGGCCGTCGCTTTCGATGTCTACGAGACGGTCGGTGGAAGCGAACGCACCAGGGTCTGGGGGATGCGGATCGCCAGCCTCCTCTTGTTCAGCGAGTTGGTCATCCAGACCACCCGCTCTCTGGCCGGTGACCGTGCCGCCTACAACCCGGTGCGGTTGCTGCGCAGCCTTCGAGGTTTCCGTCATAACCCGCTATTCAGCCCAGCAGCAATTGAGCGCTTTCGTTCCTACACCCGCGCCGGATTTCATCCCGACGACTGGGACAGCGCAGAAATCCTCGAACGCTGGACCAAGGAACTCTTCGACGCCGATGGTGGCCAACAAATGCGTAGTAACGTCTAGCTCGACCAGAGCCCGTCGCGGTCAAAGTCGGCCTAAGCGAAGAACAATTCATGGGCTTCGCTCCGCGCGCAGTGAAGTCAAGCCCAGTCCTTTCTACTGGCCGCTCGATGGTGCTCGATCACGTCGCGACCTACAGGAAGCTCCGGCCGAGGAACTCGGTGACGGCGGAGCCGAAGGCGTCGTTGTCGTCGCCGGCGATCATGTGTCCGGTGCCGGATACGTCGACGGTCTCGGCGTGGGGAACCAGTTGCTTGAACTCGTCGACGGTGGCTTGGGAGACCACGTCGGACAACAGACCCCTTACGAGAAGTGTTGGGGCGCTGACCCGTCGGGCTCCGTCGATCAGCAGGCGGCTGATTGCGTCGAATTGCTCCGTTCCCGTGGTCGATTCGTCGCGGAGGAAGTCGAAGTTGGAGTGAATGAATGCCGGGTCCCACCGCCAGATCCAGCGGCCGTCGTGACGCTGCCGTAGCACCTTGCGCAGGCCGTCGACGTTGGCCGGGCGCGAGCGATGGGGGTTGTACGCGGCGATCACCTCGGCGGCGTCGGAGAGGGTGCCAAAGCCATCGGGATGTGCGGCCATGAACGTCACCACGCGACGAGCGCCCTGGAATTCAAGCCGCGGGGTGACGTCGACCAGGACGACCGCCGTCCACGACGCCCCGGATGTCAACAGATGCGTGCCGAGCACGGTCATGCCCCCAAGGGATGCACCTACGACGGCAGGGGCGGTATCGGCGCTGAAGTGCTCACGCACGGCGAGGAGATCGGTCGCGAGTCGCTCGATGTCGTACCTGCCGGCTGGGTCCCAGTCGCTGTCGCCGTGACCGCGGGTGTCGTAGGCGACGACTGTGTATCCGCATGCGTGGAGACGACGCGCTGAAGTGCTCCACGCGTGCCGGTTCTGGCCGCCGCCGTGCAGGAGCAGCACGACGGGACGGGCGTCATCGTGGTCGTAGCAGTCGGCGGCCAGGGTGATCCCGTCCTGGGTTCGGACCCGATGCTGCACGGCGGAGGTCATGACACCTTCCTGGCGAGATCGGAGTCCGCCCGAAGCGTGCGACCGGCTACAAGCGCCTTCATTGTGCGTTGCCCGCGGCGTTCACGATCGTGACCGTGCCCTGGGCTACGCAGACGGCTTTGTCGCCGTTGCTAATGTCGATGCGCGCTACTCCACTGCGATTGCCCAGCGACACGATGTCGGTGACGGCGACACACACACCGGTGGACACGGGTCGCAGCAGGTTCAGCTTGAATTCGGTGGTGGCGACCCATGATCCGGCCGGAATGACGGGGTAGAACACGACTCCGAGACAGTGGTCGACCATCGCCGATAGACATCCGCCGTGCAGGGTGCCGAAGGGTGTGAGCAGTTCGGCACGGGTTTCCATCTCTGCCACCAGCCGACCGGCGGCGAGTTCGGTGTGCCGAAAGCTCAGAAACGTCGACAGTCCACCCGCTGTGTTCGCCGATCTGAGCAGCTGGTCGGCGATCTGCTCATCGAAGTGGGCGAATGTCACTGCCACCACCATGCCCCTGCCTCCTGTCCGGTCATGGGTCGATCACCGTTCGAGCCCGCGAATCGTTTGAGCATGTCGCCGAATGCGCCGAGGTCGCCGTGCGCGCGGAGTGCTCGACATCGACGGCGATGAACCTGGCCGCGCGGTGAAGCACACGACGCGTCGTCGAAGAGGGGCACGGGCTAGACCGGCGTGGTCCAAGTGATTGGCAGCGATGTGTAGCCGCGGATCGGTCCGGACCGCAGCCGCCGCGCCGATTCAAGATCGACCTCCCAGTCAGGCACCTTGTCCAACAAAGCATCCAGAGCGATGCGGGCCTCCATCCGCGCCAGTGCCGCACCCAGACAGAAGTGGATGCCGCGACCGAAGGCGACCTGGTGCTCACTGGTGCGCTCGATGTCGAACACGTCAGGATCAGGGAAGGCACGCTCGTCGCGGTTGGCCGACCCGAACAACAGCAGCACCTTCTCACCTTGACGCATCGTCGTGTCATGCAGGATGACGTCGCGGGTCAGGGTTCGTGAAAGTCCCTGTGCCGGTGAGTCGTAGCGCAGCAACTCCTCGACTGCCGGCCCCAACAGTGTTCGATCGGCGGCCAGGCGTCGGCGGGTCTGCCGATGCTGGGCCAGTACGACCGCGGAGTTCCCCAGCAGATTGGTGGTGGTCTCGTAGCCCGCGACGAGCAGCAGCGCGCAGAAGCCGAGGACTTCCTCGTCGGTCAGTCCGATCCCGTCGACGGTGGCGTTGGCCAACGCCGACATCAGGTCCTCGCGGGGGTTTTTGCGGCGGTCGGCGAGGAAGTCGGTGAAGTAGGCGTAGATCGAGGTGGCGGCGGTCAGTGCGTCGGTGGTTTGTCCGTGGTTGACGTCGACCTGGACCAGTTGGCTCGACCACAATCGGAACTGATCACGATCGGTGGCGGGAACGCCCAGCAGATCGGCGATCACCGCGGCGGGCAGGATCGCGGCGAAGTCGGTCACGAAGTCCGCCGATCCGGAGCCCTCGTCGAGGCGCTCGAACAACTCCGCGGCCATCTGTGTGATGGCGCCCTGCAGCCCGGCCACCCGCCGGGGGGTGAACGCCCGGCTCACCAGGGCACGCAACTGGTCGTGGCGCGGAGGGTCCATCACGATCATCATCGGCAGGAACGAGCCGATGAAGTCCGATCCCGGCGGGGTGGGGAAGATGCCGTCCACCGAGGAGTACGTGCCGTGATCCAGTGCTGCGGCCTGGACGTCGCCGTGCCGGCTCAACACCCAGGTATGGGACTCCTCGGCGCGGTACACCGGAGCCGTGTCACGCAACGACCGATACGTCGGATAGGGGTCGTTGAGGATCGAGGCGTCGAACGGGTCGTAACGAATCTGCACCGAGACCACCAAGACCTCCGACCACCAAAGTAACGACGGTTTAGACTCGCAGTCTAAACCGGCCGACCGGGACAGGGGGGCAATGCGCAAGATTCCACGTCAGATCTCTGACCGGCTTCCCGCCGCGGCGGACTTGTTCGCCGAGAAGGGGCTCAACGACTCCAAGATCGAAGACGTCGCCGCGGTGACCGGTGTGCCGAAAGCGACGCTGTACTACTACTTCGCCGGCAAAGAGGACATCCTTGCCTTCCTGCTCGAAGACCTCCTCAAGGACATCTCCGATGCCGTGACCGCGATCGTGCACACCGACGGCACCGGTGCCGAACGCCTCGAACTCGTCATCCGCGCACAACTGCGGGCAATGGCGCAGCGGCCAGCGGTATGCCGTGCACTCATCGGCGAACTGGGACGAGCGGCCCGCATGCCGGCCATCGCCGAGATGATCAATACCGCCTACCAACAACCCGTCGAAACTCTGCTCATCGAAGGGGCCCGCGACGGATCCCTCGTCGCTCAGCCCGATGCACGATCGACGTCCATTGCGCTGTTCGGCGCGGTCACCATCAATGCACTCATGTACCTGGTCACCGAGAACCACCTCGACGAGACGGTGGTCGCCAGCACCCTCAGCGCCGTCATGTTCGACGGCCTGCGCCCGCGCACAGGAGACCAGTCATGAGCACCTACGGCCTGTCGGTTCTCGGCGGGGATCTGAAGTCACTGGCCCAAACCGCCCAGGCCGCTGATGCGGCCGGGTTCGACGCCGTATGGGCCTCCGAGTTCTACTCTCGGTCCGGATCGATCTCCATGGCCGCGATGGCCAACAGCACACAGAACTGTCGGATCGGTTCCTCCATTCTCTACGGCGTCGGCCGAAGCCCCCTGGTGCTGGCCACCGAGGCACGCGACCTCGACGAACTCTCCAACGGACGACTGGTACTCGGCATCGGCAACGGCACCAAACGGATGATGGGCGACTGGCACGGCGTGCCCGACACCTCCGCACCCGCCCTGCGGATGGAAGAACTCGTGATGCTGCTGCGCCGGATATGGAACCTGCATGAAGGCCCGATCCATCACGAGGGCCGTTTCTACAGAATGAATCTCACCCCGACCGGCGACATGGGACCCTCCAGCCGGCCGATCCCGATCGTCACTGCCGGTGTCCGGCCCCGGATGTGCGAGGCGGCCGGGCGGGTGGCCGACGGCCTGGCCGGACATCCGCTGTTCACAACCACCTACGTCGAGGAGATCGTCCGGCCCGCTATCGCCAGGGGTGCCGCGCACACCGGCCGCGACCCCAATGACGTGGAAATCATTTCCATGGTGATGTGCGCCATCCACGACGACACCGAGGTCGCCAGGCGCGAACTGGCGCAGCAGATTGCGTTCTACTCCTCGGTCAAATCCTACGAGACGGTACTCGATGTGAACGGCTTCGCCAGCGAAGGCCGAACCATCCGAGAAGCATTCGCCCAGCGCGATTTCCCGGCGATGTTCGCCGCGGTGTCCGAGGAGATGATCGACACCATGGGTGTCGCCGGGACGGCACACGAGGTCCGTGAACAACTGAGACGCTACGAAGGCGTCCTCGACCACATCATGCTGTATTCACCATCGGTCGGCATCGCTGCGGAACGCGTGCAGCAAAACTTCGCCAGCATCATCCGGGAATGCTCGCCCGCCTCGATGTCGCCAGGGCGGTCCTGTCCACGTTCAACCTGATCCACGTATTGCCGCCCAAGTCGACCCGTCGCCGCGTCCGCGGCCGCATCAGTGGGTCTGCCGCGCCGACCCCGCCGATGATTGCGTGGCGCTGTTGACGATGTTGGCGTCGTCGGTGTCGGGGAGGTCATGGCGGACCACGCGTACCCGTCCTTGAGGTAGGCAGGCCATGTAGCCGTGGCGCATACCATACAACTCCCACGCTGTCTGTTCAGCGTCGGGATCGACATCGATGCGATGTCCGCGCGAGAAGCTCAGGTGTAGTCCTCCATCGTCGCTGGAACAGGCCTGGGTGCACACTGCGCCGGCGAGGTTCAGCAGTGGGCGTTCGTGGGTCGCGATCCTGAGGGGGTCAATACGCACCGCCTCGATGGGGTAGGTGCCGACGGCAGGAAGGGTCAATAGCAGGGGGCAGGAGATGACGATTTCGTTGTAGTCATCGAAATCCAGAACCAGGCCGCCATGCAGCGAGAGGCGTTGTACAACAAGGTTTTCGATCCATTGGGTGTACATGGCAGTCTCTTTTCGACGCATCGTTGAGCCGTATCCCCAAAGAGTACGCTAAGTAGCGCTGCGATATCAGTAGTATCGTTATCGGTTGGCGGTGGGCCTAGCAGCGCTGGTCACGACGCGCCTGGTGGCTCGGTCAATGCGGTCGCGGGTGTCGGCGGCTGTCGCGCGGTGGCCGCTGAAGGTCACGAGGTTGGCCAACCAGATGTCGGAGATGACCCCAGCGACGTGCAGATCGGTAGGGGTGGGCTCGCCGCCCCTGAGCGTGCGGGCCAGCAGGATCTGGATCTCATCGGCCGCGCGGTCGAGTTCCGCGGCGGCGCGGGTGTCTGCGACGGCGAAGGCCCGTGTCATGGCCGTCGTCAGCCATGGGTCGCGCTGCCAGCGGTCATGCAGATGTGAGGTGAGCCGTTCGAGCCGTTCCAGCGGTGTGCCCTCACCACTCGCCCAGTCGCCGGCCGAGTCGAGTCGACGGAACTCGCGCGTCAGCGCTGCTACCAGCAAGTGGGTTTTCGCCGGGAAATAGCGGTAAAGCGTGCCGACGGCGATGCCGACCCGCTCGGCAACCGTCCGCATCTGAACCGCCTCGTAACCACCCGACGCAGCCACGGCCAAAGCTGCATCCAGAATCGTTTCCCGGCGCCGTGCGGAGGCGCGCGAGCGCGACGCGCTAGCGGTCCGCTTCTCTCCAGCGACCGAGTTCGCTTCCGAGCGTCGGGTTTTGCCGTGGCTGCGAGCCTGAGGGAAAGTCATGATGGCCCCGGGTCGAAACTGCCGCGGCGCGAGAACTGTTCCAGAAGATCGCCGAAAGCGCTGACATCGCCGTGTGCGGCGAAGTGTTCGGGCCTGACTGCGACGAACACTGCATTGGCGGTGAAGCGGGTGATCCCACGCTCACCAGTGCCTGTCGCCGTGACGTGCAGCGCCCGTCCTTCACGAGAGGTGATGTGGGCAGTAATCCGGTGGGGCTGATGCAGCGGCACCGGCCGCAGATACTCCACCGTCAGGCTGCGAGTCACCGCCGGGGTGCCGGCGACCCACAATGTGAAGCCCAAGACGTCATCGCACGCGGCCGCCACGGCTCCGCCATGGGCCAGGCCTGGAGCCCCGATGTGGCGCTCGTCGAAAGTCACATCGGAGTACACCGCGTCGCCGCTGCGGTGCACCACCAAACGCAGTCGGTGGGGATTGTCCGGGCCGCAACCCATGCACGTCGTTGTGTGCGAAGGTAACCGCTCCGGCAGCGATGCGCTTCCTGGCACCATCACGCTCCAATACTGTCGGTTTCGCTTCGATACCGTTAGTACCACACTGCTAGACTGCCAGGACAACATCGCGTGAAAATCGACCGCCCGAGGTGAATGAGTGAGCAACAGTCAGTCAGCGCCAGTCCCTGACGATGACGTGGACCCGCGGCGCATCCGGTCACGCACCCGGCTGCTGGATGCTGCGGCAACGCTACTGAGCACCGGTGGGGTGGAAGCGGTCACTATCGATGCCGTCACCAAAGCATCCAAAGTGGCCCGAACCACGCTGTACCGCCACTTCCACAGTTCGTCGCATCTGCTCGCAGCCACGTTCGAACGCCTACTTCCGCAAGTGACCACTCCGGCACCGACCAGCGGACCCCTCCGTGAGCAGCTGATCGAATTGCTCAGCCGCCAAGCCGCACTCTTCAACGACGCACCGCTGCATGTCACGACACTCGCGTGGCTCTCATTGGGGCCCACCGGCTCCACTAACGAAGCGGATGAGCGCCACACATCCGGGGCGCTACGGGCCCGAGTCGTTGACCAGTACCGTCAACCATTTGACGCCATACTCACCAGCCCGAGAGCACAAGCCGAACTCGACGACTTCGACCGGGAACTGGCGCTCTGCCAACTCGTCGGACCACTCGCCTTCGCCCGAATGACCGGGCTTCGCACCATCACTCACAATGACTGCGCGAACATCGTCGATGACTTCCTCGCCGCCCACCGCAAGACCGATAGCGACGCCAAAGAGTCGAAGATCGCCACCAAGAAGACGGGCCGCCCCGCGCGCTTAGCTCGCTAGGCACAACGAAATCACAGCGTCCAGCCGGCTGGTCTTCGGGCCCTTTTCGCCTTCTCGCAAATCGCGTCGGCGATGGCATCGAAGGACCGTTCGTCGCCATCATCGGCGAGGCCGTGCGCGCAGATTCCATGGGCATCCGCGTGACGATTCGTGCCGGCAAAGTGAGTGCACCACCTCAGTGTTCGGACCGCCGTTTCCCGCGTTGAGAACTCTTCCCCCTACGTCCGTGAGGTGTCTCGCGGGCAACCCCTCGCATCCGCGGTCTCGCAATCCTTGGGACGCGGGGTGTCTGCGCCGCGGATCTTTATCCGGATATCGTCCGTCGTTAAGTGATCGTGCTTATTGGCAGAGGGGTCGAATTCCGAGTGGGGTGAATGCCCAAATCAGAGGTCTGTTCGAGGGCGAGTTTGTTCGCTGCGTCGCAAGCGCTGGCTGTCGGTGTCTCTTGATAAGACTGTTGCGAGCTGACTGCGTACCTGTGGTCAACAGGCAGGAGGATCCGATGTACTTCAAGGTCACGGTCACTGGTGACGCCAACCGCTATCCCACGTGGGCCTTGTACGGCGACAACCATGAGATGGTCGCCTGGGCAGGCGAAGGCTTCGAATCGCAAGCCAACGCCACCAGAGCGGCAAATGCCTTCAAGTCCGGCGGGTCCGCAGCACGGTATGAGACATTCCAGGACGTCGGCGGAAGCTGGCGGTGGCGCGCATGGCGGTCGAGTGACAAAGTTGCCGCCTCAGGTGAGTCGTTCGCCAGCTCTTACAACGCGGAGCGCGCCGCCGAGAACGTGCGGGCGAACGCGCCGTATGCGACTGGGCCCTGAGCTGCGTACATGGGTGACAATGACGATCTGAAGTTGAATCCACGGTTCCTGCGGCGAGCAGCGGAACAGGTGCGCGACTTTGAGCGGGCGTTCAGCGCCCTGCTCGAGCTGTGTCAGTTCACCGCTGGGCTTCGGGCGATGGCTGGTCCCGACCTGCCTGACGAGGTACTTGCCGGCTACGCCAGTCTGCCCGCCGTGACACCGAGATCTGATGTGTCAGACGACGAATGGGTGGCGGCGAAGGGCCGCTGCTCACGGACAGCTGGCCGTATTGCGCATCTTCCCGACATCACCGGTGTGCGGATATCCCGCCCGGGATTCGGCGGTCCGGTTAACCCGTTCGAGATGTGGATAACTGTCACCCAGCCGCACTCGCTCGTACAGCCGGACGACATCCTCGCCGCGTCCGAACACACCATCGGCATCCTTGAATCGATGGTCGACCGTGTCGATGTCACCGGCGACATCAGCATCGAGGATATGCACCCTTTGGTCTGGGGCGCGGCTCGAGGCCAATGGCGCATCGAGTTGTACCGCGAAGCGGTGTCATCCGCCGTGGGCGCTGTCATCGACCACGTCCGCCAGCTCACCGGAAGGACTGACCTCGACGACAAGGACGTTTTCACGCAGGCCTTCTCGCAGAGTCCACCCAAGGCTGGTGCTCCGCGATTGCGCTGGCTCGGAGGTAATCAAGACCAGACCGTCATATCGATGAACCGCGGCTTGTTGAGTTTCTCGACGGGCGTCCATGCTGCGATCCGAAACCCAACCACCCACGACCGGACGCAGCTATCGGCGCAGGAGGCCGCCGAGAGGCTCGCCGCTTTAAGCCTTCTGGCGACTTGGGTGGAGAAGTGCAGGCTCGACAGCGTCGACGCCACGCAGTGAACAATCACTCGCGAGAACTCAAGCGCTGGAACCGCCGCCGCGAAATCCATCTGAGGCACAGCGATACGGTCAGCGGGCTCTTTCGGCGATGTAGGCGGTCCAGTCGCGGGCAGCAAGTCTGGCCCAGTCGGCGGCGTTTTTGTCGGTGAGCCCGAGCAGTTCGGCCAGGACTGGTGCGGGCATGTCGCCGGAGAGGTGGAAGAGGGTCGCTTTGCGGTTCTCGTAGGGCTTGATCCCGATGGCGACGAGCTGGGAGCGGATGTTCTCGGTGGCGAGGTGCGCTGCAGGGTTGCCGCCGCGGAACAGCCAGCCGGTTCCACGTGAGGCGTAGAGGCTTTTGCCGCGGTGCTCGAGGTGCTCACGGATGAGGTCGTCGAGGAGCGGCGGCATCTGGACTGGAATCTTGCTGAAGGTGACGTGCACGGCCCGGTCGTCGGTGATCGCGACCTGACTGGTGCGCATGGCGACGATGCGTGAAAGCGGCTGTGCGAACAGCAATGTGAGCAGGCCCGCAATTCGTGTATAACGGCGCACGGTCGTGTCGTGCAGCAGACGCTCTACGGCCGCCCACCGCTGCGTATCGGAGACGGTTACTGAGGGCGGTGACTGCGGGACGTCGGGGACTCGGAGTTTGGTGTTGGTGCGGGATTGGCGTAGCCAGACGATGAAGGCGTACTCATGGTTCAGCATCCTGCCGACGTGTTCTTGGTAGCGCTCCAACAGATCCTGGGTCGCGGTCGCCGCACTGGCGTCATGGCGGGCGAGGAAGCCCACGAACTCGATCGCGACGCGGATGCGCCGTCGACACGCATCGGCCATCGACTTGGTCAACCGGTCTTCACGGGCGGCCTTGCGCATTCCTCGCAGCACCTGCCAGTGCGCGAATCGGCGAATCAAGGCGGCGTCCTCGGCGGGCAGTTCGGCGACGATGTCTTCGATCCAGGGCAGCATCCGTTCGATGCGGATGTCGAACGGTTCCAGGACACCGACCGCGACGAGAAGACTGCGAAGGTAGTCGTGGGCACGATCCGAGGGCAGGGTGCGGAAGGTGTCGTGGCTGATGTCGACCGCGCCGCAAGCCATCTGCCCGAGAAGTTGGGGGCCGATGCCAGGTTTCTTGCGCAGCCACCACAGCCCTGTTTGTGGGCGTTCGGAGTTCACCAGCTCGTCGAAGACCGGCCGCAATTGGCGGTGAATCTGGCCGGTCGTCGGGTCGGCGAGCAAGTCGCTGAGGCGTTCACGCAGGAAGCATCGCGCGCACCGATTGTGCCCGTAGGGATGGTCTTCGCGCCCGCATTCGCGGCACCCGAAGATCGACTCGACACCGGCACATGACGCGCACACCACCGTCTCGCCGCGTCGCCATGCCAGCGGCCGCACGACATGGCAGCCCGGACAGGTTTCGGGGTGGTAGTGCCGCCTGCGACGGCAGCCGACACAAATGCGACACCCATGCGTCAGCCGGGTCAGGTAGTTGGTGCTTGCGCACTCCCAGCAGGCTCGTCGATTCACTCGTTGTCGCCGGGGCGGCGGATCCTGGCGCGGATCGGCCGCAGGTCGCCGATCCCGGGCCCGCTGTCGTTGACTGCGGGTGCCTCGCGGATCTGTTCTTGGGCGAGCTCGAACAGATCGTTGGGGGTGCACGCCAGGATGTCGCACAGCGCCGCCAGCAGGTCGAGATTGATGCGCTGTGGAGGCTTGGTAGCGATCCGGTGAACCATCTGTCGGGAGATCTCCACGCCACGTTCGTGCAGCGGTGCGACGAGGTCGGTGGTGGCGAACATGCCGTTCTCGGCCATCAGGCGGCGCAGGTTCCACCGGAGGACGGTTCTAGTGCTCATCCTGGCTCCCTTCAGTCGTCGCGGATCCGTAGACGCGGCGCAGCGCCGCCTGCAACGTTTTGGTCTTGAAGTCGTTGGACACCGAGGTGTAAATCGCGGTGGTCGAGGCGTAAGAATGTCCGACCTGCTCGGTAACGAACCGTTCCGGGTAACCGAACTCGATCAGGTGGGTCACATAGGAGTGCCGCAGGCAGTGCAGGGTGAGGTCTTGAGGCAGACCGGCCTGCGCCCGCAAGTAGGCGAATCGCTTGTCCATTTGCTTGGTCGCCACCCGCTGCCGACGCTCAGTCAGCCACAACTCTTGACGGCTGCCGGGACTCAGAAGCGGCCGGGCTTGATCGACCCATTGGCGCAGTCCGTCGATCACCCAGTCGAACTCGGGAACGGCCAGCACCGTGCGACGCCGAGGGGCGCTGCCGCGGCTGGACTTGGCATACCGGACGTGGACGGCGCCGAACGTTCCCCACGCCGGCATCCGCGGGTTGGGACGCAGGTCGGCCACGTCGAGGTAGCACAGCTCTCGACGGCGTAACCCGAAGGCGTAGGCCGTCTTGATCATCTGCGCGTCGCGCAACGCCGCCAACGCGCCTTTGCGACCCGAACGCGCAATGATGTCCACTCGATCGGCAAGGAACGCGAACAACGTTTCCACCTCGTCGTAGGTGAACGGCCGGCGGGCGGGCTTGCCCTCGTATTCGACCAGATGCGCCGCGGTGTTGAAGTCATGGCAGACCTGCGACGGGATCCTTTCGAACCGCTGCTCGCACTGCGAGATCCAGCCATAACGGCCATCGAGTAGGTAGTCACAAAACAACCGCAGCGTCATGTGGTAGCCGCGAATTGTCGAGGGCGCCTTGCGGTTGTTTCCCGACATCAGAGCCGCCGTGAAGTCCTCGACATCGCCGGCCGTCCAATCCCACGGATGCGTCTCGGCGAACGCAGCGAACCGTCGCACGAACGCCAATCGCGATTCGATCGTGGCCTCGGCAAGCAGCCGGGACTTCTGCTGGCGTCGCCACCCCGACAGCATCGCTTCAAAGACCGCGGACGGTTCATCAAGATGGACCACGCCCGCGGCGAGAACGAGGTGCGCCGAACCTGGAACGCTCAACTGAAGGCCTCCAGACGGTCAACTCACAGTTGTCAATGTCAACGGCAAGTTACCACGATCTGGGCCGAAATCGCTCATCAGCACAAACGGGAAATGGTTCAATGGCGGCTTGGCGGCTCTCGCCCCAAGCGCCACCCGCGTGCGTCAACTTTAAGTTGATTGGCGATCTTCTGGCCCGGAGTGCAAGAGGTGTGTGGATCCGACTTTGAGCAGGGACTTGATGTGATGCGGCAGCGCCGAGGTGCATTGACCCTGCGGCAACGTGGCAGAGGATGAGGCGATGAGCGCCCGCGAGTTCCGCGACGACGACACCGGCTACATGGAGTGGCTCACCGAGCACCCCGCTGGCTACGTGATCAACATCAGGCGTAATCACAATCCGACCGACGCGCGCGTTCACCGTGCGGGCTGCTCGACGATCAGCGTCCGGCAGCAGAGCGGCAAGGGATCATGGACTGACCAATACGTGAAAGTCTGTGCGGAGCACGTGATCGGAATCGAACAGTGGACGGCCGAACACGTAGGAGAGCCGATCTCGAGGTGCAGGACGTGCCGTCCTGGCCAAGACGTGCCTCCGCGTGTTCTCGACACGGAGACAAAGACCGCAGCTTCGAGCTCTGATCACGCAACCCGCTTTGAGATCCACGGACCGGACGGTGAGGTCGTCCAGGCGTGGGCCGATGACTACATCCGATTCGAGCGCCAACATCGGCCTGAGTGGCAGGAGCGCTTGCGTTCGGCTATCAAGTCCCGTTGCAGGCAACTGGAGCCTGCAGGCGGACAGGTGCTACACGCCACATTCTTTGGCGAGAAGGACGACAGGGCGGACGTCGAAAACGTCGTGCTCTACGGCATCGACTCCTTCGCAGTGGCTGGCGCCAACGGAATCCGCTTCGAACTCGCTGGTGCCGCGACACCAGCTCCGGATGGTGCCGTGTATCCGTTTGGGTACCGCTACGCACTTCGGTCGCGGTCTTGCAGCTTCGACGGTTGGCAGGAGGGTCGGCAGCTCGCAGCGTTCGGCTGGACGGACCTGGGCGCGTTCGCGGGCGAAAAGCTGGCAGCACAGGTGTGGTTAGCGGTTGTCCGCGGACAGGTCAAGGTGGCCGAGTCCGTCTGCGATCGAGGGACGGCTTTCGCGGTCAAGGTCGAGGTGCGACCTCCGCGTAGGCATCGGCGCGTGTTAGGCAATCTGGTCAAGGGGGTCGTGGACGGTGTGGTCGCTGCATTCCAGGCCCACACTGACACGACGATCCTGCACGAGGTCGCATCGCGGCTCGCAATGAGTCTCGCAGCCGACCCCGCAGACATAGAACGCCACTTGCTTGATCAACGCCGCGCTGTGCTCGGCTCGGTGCCGCGACTCGTCCGCTTGTCTAACGATGGTGTCGTTTGGGCACCTGCCGACGAGTTCTGCGTCGCCGGCGAGCTACTCCGGGTTGAACCGATAGATGAGCACTGGGCGATTCGGGGCGAGGTCGTCGAAGTCTCCCGCTGACATCACCGTGATGCAGGTTGCTCGGGCTTCGTAGGTCGCCCTGCCGTGGGTCTCGGACTGTCTTTACGAATGTGGCTGTGGTGGTGGACTTATCCGGCTGCCAGTTCATAGGTTGCAGACATGGGCGCGAATGAGAAGCTTCTTGCGCGGCGCCGGGCATGGGAAGCGCAGCGAAAGAAGAGAGAGGAGCGGGTTCGCCGTGATCGAGCCAACGCGGCCGGTGCCGAGGAGATCCGGGCAATTCTCCATAGAATCGGCACCGTTGATACCTGGGAACGCAAGCGCTTCGACCAGGCCGCCGAGAACATCCGTGCTGATGCGGTGAAGAGGCGGGCTGCTCACTTTCGTGAGCTGCAGGCTGTGGTCGACCAGATGCGGGCTCGCGGCCAAACCTTTGCGCAGATCGCTGAACTCGTCCGCTTGGATGTCCGCGAAATTCAGACTGTCCTGCGCCGCGCGCGCACCGGAGATCAGGGTGGACGGGGTTCAACGGCTTCGGCGGCAGCGAGTCCGAGACCTGTTGATGCATTGGGTCCGAACACCGACTCAGTCAGCGTCGATCCACTGCCAGAGGATGTAACCCGGGGTTCGCCCGGTGCGGGTGTTGGCGGTGGCTACGATCCGACTCGCTGTGTCCGCTGCGATGCGGTGATGCTCGATGAGGACGCCGCTCCTCGGCGTGGCCGTCGCCGATTGTATTGCTCGGACACGTGTCGTCGAGACGCGTCGTCGGCGCGCACAGCCGCGCAACGCTACGGCGCACCGATACGTGTCGTCGAAGTGCCGAAAGTCACTGCGTCGCAGGAGCAATCTGAGCCGACAGGCCGACGGAACGAGCCTGTCGTGCAGGTGGATGCCGTAGGAACTGCGCTGGGTGACGCCGGGGTGCTGTGTGAGTTGCTCACACGTGTGGCAGAGCAGGCTCGGCTCAAGAAGCTCGATCGGGCAACTCTGACGGCCGCGCGGGATCTATCCAATGCCGTTCATCCGCACCGTAGCTGGTGAGAAGGTCAGGCGAATCAGCGGCTCATGTGTCTCGACCTCCGCCGGGAACGTCGTCCGGCGGGACTGCACCCAGTCATACTCGCGACGGTCCGGCCCGCAGTGTGGATCGCACTCTGCGCGAGGTCATCTGACAAATATTCGATACTGGCTTGCAACTCGTAGACGGCATCCTCTCGCGCTTGAGCGATCGTGGATGAAGCGTCGTCCTGACTGGGCTGGCACCCGTACTGGTGGCCGACGCCGTCAATCACGACGTCGATCAGGTCGTCGAACCGGCTAACCAATTGTTGCGCGTCCATTTCGGCGTGCTCCTCGATGAACTCGTCACGCTCGTCGGGAGTCCAAGATGGCGGGAACGGCAGATGTGTTCGGTAGAGGTCTCGAATCGCGGCGTCGAGACGGCCCGATAATGCGATCTCCGGCCAATTAGTTGCCGCGGCGGTGGCCAACCGCTTCAGATCGTTATCGAGATTCATGTCAACTGGCCTTCCCGTGTACGTCCTGATAATGCCCTCCGGACCCGACAGAACAACTCGCGATTACGCAGAACGACGCAGGCACTGCTACGCGGGTAGGTCTTCGCGGCTCTCATCGGTGACCGGTGCAACCGCGATCTCAGGATTACGCAGCGTGGTGGTGCTCGACGGTAGCAGCGAGGGACGCGAGGATTGCGAGGCTAGTTGAGCCACCACATCTTTGTATGGCGGATAGATGGTCCATAGCAACACGTTCCGATGGTTACGCGCGCCGTCGTCGTCGATGACCCATCCGAGGCTCCGCAGCGCCGGTGCGTGCCGCCTCAGACTTGCTGTGACATCTCTGCCGTTCTTCGGCCATTCCTTGGGGCGTCGCCAGTGGTCGCTGACCGGGGTGACCATCGTCAGGAGGTCGCCGCCAGATTTCCCGACGAGTGGTTCACGGGCGTGCCGCCGCAGTTGTTCAATAAATGGGTCGGCAGACAGGCTGTCCTCGGAGAGCTGATCGGCGCGCGACAAGTAGCGACGCAAGCCATGGGTCGACAACGCCTCGTCCACGGCCGCCAGGGTGCGGCCAAAGTCCGCCATCCGTGGCGCGTTGTCGACCACGATGGTCGCCAGGCGCCGATGCACAGCGCAGGCTAAGTCGAGCAATCCGCCTAAAATTCCTGGTAGAGACTCCATCCACATCTGTCGCATCGTGGCCTCCGGTTGTCGCATGTGGTGATCGATGCGTCGTAGGTCGACCGTCGCGAGTCGCTCGGCGAGGTCGGGACGTACCGCACCGACATCGATGCCGTTGATGATGACGCAGCGGCGGAACTTCACAACCGCGAGATCGGCGTCGGTGTAAAGCGCACGTTTTACGTTGCCGTCGCCGGTGGCGGCGCGGCACAGCGAGTCCGACAACCACGACGGGATGGCGGACAGGTTGTCCAGTGCGACTACCCACGAGCCGGAGGCAGCGGTCACCCAGGAGTCGGCGTCGCGCGGCGCCTGGCGCAGCGGGACCGGCGACGGGTCAATGAGGTCGACCAGCATGCGTGTCGTCGTGCTCTTGGCGCTGCCTTGCTCCGCGAAGAGTGCCAACACAGGATGCGGCACGTCGCATTGGATCAATGCAGCGACGAGCGCCGCGAGCAACACGGGCCGGTCTTCGACGGCGACATTGACGAAATCCCATAGCCGCTCCAGATCACCATCGGCCAGAGGTAAGGGCATGGCTGCGGTCAGCCTGGTTCGCGAAAACCGCACCGGCGCGGAGTCGAGGACCGTCCAACGGCCCGAGCCGATGCGAATGACCTTGCCATCGGGTCGTCCGGTATCGATGTAGCTCGCCCCGTGGTGCTCGGCAACGCGCAGGTGCAGCTTCTCCGGGGCCTGGGCAGCTGCCAGGCCTTCAAGGATCAACGTGGCGTCGGTGAGTGCTTGACCGCCGGCGACTGCGCCGGTCTCGGCGAAGTATCGGGCGGCAAGGTCGGCACGCAGCCCTGTTCGGCCACCGCGAAGGAGCATCGCAATATGCGGACGCGTACGTTCGGCGCCAAACGGTTCGCCGTCTTCCGACACCCCGAGAAGGTAGCGTTCCTGCGCCATGCCGACCAGGCGGGCGGCAACTGACCGCTTGTCCGCTTCTTCCTTGGCGCTCATAGGATTTCCTGCCCGTGCTGCTTCTGCAGGCAGGCATGGCGAGCTATTCTCATAAGGAACTTCCGTGTGTGAGGTTCGGGTGGTTCGAACGAAAAGCCTCGGCTAGTCCCCGGGGCTTTTCGCTTGGATGGTCGTCATGCCGCGTCGCCGCCTCCTCGACGGGTTGCATTCTCCCGCTGCGATATCCACCGCAGTACCTCGTCGCGCCGATAGACGACTCGGCGTCCGAGCGTGAAGCTCGCAGGGCCGATATCCGAATGGCGCCAGTACCGCAGCGTCCCGACCGGAACTCCTGTCAGCTCCGATACCTGTTTAGCTCCAAGCAGTTCCATTGTGATTCCTCCTGGATCAAACTTGCTCCGTACGGATCTCACCCTGCTGGTGGCCTTATCAATCTGTCCACCAGTAGCGTGGAATTCACGCTGAAATTGGTGCCGGTCGGTTCTTCTCACCGACTGTCGGTGGTCGGTGCCAGACTTGCGTTGGCAGAGGAGCAGCTATGCAGAGACGTAATCGCCGTGGCGGCGTGGAGGACCGCTGGCGGCGGGCAGACGGTGGCCCTACTGCGCGGGCAGGCAAGGGGCGTCGCTGGCTGGCACGTTATGTCGACGACCAGGGCCAGGAGAACACACGGTCCTTCGAGCGGAAGGTGGATGCGCAGGCCTGGCTCGACGAGATCACAGCCATGCAGGTGACGGGCGCTTACGTCGCTCCGAAGGCGGGACGCGTCAGCGTCGGCGAGCTCTACGCGAAATGGCTTGGGACGCAGAGCCATCTCAAGAAGACGACGGCATCGACGCGGCGATACACGTGGCCGGTGTACGTCGAGCCTCGGTGGTCAGCTGTAGCTGTCGCCGACGTGCAGACGACCGACGTCCGGACGTGGGTCCAGTCGCTGACGTCTGCCGGTGCCGGCGCGGCCACCATCGAGAATGCTGTGGGAATTTTGCGTCAGGTGCTGGAGATGGCGGTCGAGGACCGCCGTATCGCACGCAATCCGTGTGTGGGAATCAAGCTTCCTCGCCGCAAACGGCGGCCGCGCGGTTACCTGACTCACCGGCAGGTTGAGCAGCTCGCGATTGAAGTCGGGACGGATGCGACGGTCGTGCGTTTCCTGGCCTACACCGGATTGCGCTGGGGAGAGATGGCGGCACTGCGTGTCGGTGACGCGAAGATGCTTCGACGTCGCGTCCACGTGCGTGAGTCCGTCACGGAGGTCGAAGGTCAACTCGAATGGTCATCACCCAAGTCCTATGAGCAGCGGATGGTGCCCTTTCCCGCATTCCTTGCTCACGAACTGGCCGCACTGATGGTCGGGAAGAAGCCCGATGACCTAGTCTTCGCCGCGCCCGAGGGCGGAATTCTGAGAGTGTCGAACTGGCGACGCCGAGTGTTCAACAAGGCGGTCAAGCGGCTCGTCGCCAAAGATGCAACCTTCCCGGTGGTGACCCCCCACGATCTCCGTCACACCGCCGCGTCTCTGGCCATCAGCGCCGGCGCCAACGTCAAGGCCGTTCAGACCATGCTGGGGCACGCCTCGGCGGTCCTCACGTTGGACACCTACGCCGATCTGTTTCCGGATGACTTGGAGATGGTTTCGGCGGCTCTCGACGAAGCTCGAACTCAATCGCTGGAAGCTGCTGCGGACCAGCTGCGGACTGGAAAGGACGAAGGCCCCGACCAGTACAACCAGTCAGGGCCTCTTACCTGCGATAACACGAGTCGGGGTGGCGGGATTCGAACCCACGACCTCTTCGTCCCGAACGAAGCGCGCTACCAAGCTGCGCCACACCCCGCGTGAAGCCACGACAGCGTATCGCACCAGCAGGCCGCCAAGCCAAACGCCTAGGGGCGGCGGCGCTCTGCACGGTCACTCGCTTTCCCGTTCGCGAGACGTACACCAGGGCGGTATCTCAGGCGGTACCGCGACCGTGGTGTACGCCTCGCGAACGCGACAAGAACGCGGCCACGGTAAGGAACCGATCCCAACGTCGGCGAGACGTGATTTGCGACACGCCGCGGGAAGCAACCGGATGTCGGTGGCGTTCTCCATCATGTAGGCAACCGACGAAGCGAGGACGAGATGACTGGTCTTGGCGCATCCATCTACCTGGGTTTCTTCGTTCTCGCCGCGGTGTGGCTGTTCCTCACCTCAGACGGCCCGCTGATCGGTGGCGACGACGATCAGGGCCAGCATCCTGAGCGCTCGAAGACGTCCAACACCGACGCGAACTCCGAGGGGTCCAACCCCTGGCTGGTCAGCCACTCGTCGCAGAAGTAGGTGTCCGAATAGCGGTCGCCGCTGTCGGCGAGCAGTGTGACCACCGATCCGCTGCGACCCTCATCCCTCATCTCCGCCAACAGGCCGAACGCGCCCCACAGGTTCGTCCCGGTCGACGGCCCGACCCGTCGGCCCAGCACAGCGCTGGCGTGTCGAGCGGCGGCGACCGAAGCGGCATCTGGCACGACGACCATCCGGTCGACCACGCCGGGCAGAAACGACGGCTCCACCCGCGGACGGCCGATCCCTTCGATGCGCGACGACACACCGGTGACGACGTCACCGCGGTTCTGCGCATAGGACGGGAAGAAGGCAGAGTTCTCCGGGTCGACCACACAGAGCCGAGTGGCGTGGCGGCGGTAGCGAATGTAGCGGCCGATGGTGGCGCTCGTCCCGCCGGTGCCCGCGCCGACCACGATCCACTCGGGCACCGGATGCGCCTCGTCGCGCATCTGCTCGAAGATCGACTCGGCGATGTTGTTGTTGCCGCGCCAGTCGGTGGCCCGCTCGGCGTTGGTGAACTGGTCGATGTAGTGCCCGCCGGTGGCCTCGGCGAGCCGTTCGGCCTCGGCGTAGACCTGACTGGACTCGGCGACGAAATGGCAACGGCCGCCCTGAGATTCGATCAACGCGATCTTGCTGGTGCTCGTCGAGGACGGCATCACGGCGATGAACGGCAGACCGAGCAGTGCCGCGAAGTACGCCTCGGACACCGCCGTCGACCCCGATGACGCCTCGATGATCGTGGTGTTCTCGTCGATCCACCCGTTGCACAGCGCGTAGAGAAACAGCGACCGCGCCAGCCGGTGCTTGAGGCTGCCGGTGATGTGGGTGGACTCGTCCTTGAGGTACAGCTGCAGATCGCAGCCGTCGCACCAGGCCGACGGCAACGGATAGCGCAACAGGTGGGTGTCGGCGCTGCGGCGCGCGTCGGCCTCGATCAACCGGATGGCGTCGTCGACCCACGCGCGCGGGCCACTACGGCTTGCGGTGAGGGCCCTGTCGTTCACCGCACCGTCGGTCACCGCACCGCGACGCTCGGATGGGACGTGCCCGCCCGAGCGTCGGCGTCCCGGCCCCCGGTCGGCGCGGCGACCAGTGTCAGCAGCGTGGCCTCGGGACGGCAGCAGAACCGCAGCGGGGCGTACGGCGAGGTGCCGATGCCCGCCGAGACGTGCAGTTGGGTGTGCGCACCCCAGCGTGACGGACCCTTGACCCGCGACCGGTCCAGGCCGCAGTTGGTGACGAGGGCGCCGTAGAACGGCAGGCACAACTGGCCGCCATGGGTGTGGCCCGCCATCACCAGCTGATAGCCGTCGGCCGCGAACCGGTCGAGCACCCGCGGTTCCGGCGAATGGGTCAGCCCGAGCGTGAGGTTCGCGGCGGGACTGGCCGGGCCGGCGACGGTCTCGTAGCGGTCGCGTGACAGATGCGGGTCGTCGACGCCTGCGGCCGCGATGAGCTGACCCCGCACCTCCAATTCGCGCCGGGTGTGGGTCAGGTCCAGCCAGCCACGCTCGGTGAACGCCGCGCGCAGGTCCTGCCACGGCAGCGGTTCACCGTGAATGCGCTGGCCGGGCCGGGTGATGTAGTTGAGCGGGTTCTTCGGCGTCGGGCCGAAATAGTCGTTGCTGCCGAACACGAAGAATCCCGGCACCGACAGCAGATCCGACAGGGACTGCACCACGGCGGGCACGGCCTTGGGGTGAGCGAGGTTGTCGCCGGTGTTGACCACGAGATCGGGCTCCAGGGCGACCAGCTCGCGCAGCCAGGCCTGCTTGCGCCGCTGTCCGGGCCGCATGTGGATGTCGCTGATGTGCAGCACCTTCAACGGTGACGACCCGGGCGCCAGCACCGGCATCGTCACTTCTCGCACCACGAAGGCGTTGCGCTCGATCACCGCTGCGTAGCCGATGCCGGCGACCAGCGCACCGGCGGACGCCGCGGCGGAGTTCTTCAGGATCGTCGTCGAACGGGCGGACATGCTGCAGAGCCTACTGCCAGTGGTGCCGACGCAGCGGTCTCGACCGCTCGGTCGTAATCAACTCCACATCGATCACGGTGGCGGTGGTGGCGCAGGCGGAGGGGGTCCGAGCACCGGCACCGTGATCGGCGGGAGGCCGGGAATCTCGACCACCGTCTGCCCGACTGGGGCGGGAAGGCCGGGTATCGCGCCCGGGGGCGGCGGCGGCGGTGCCGGCGGGATGCCGTTGGAGACCTGGATCGTGATGATCGACCCCGGCACCGTCTGCCCCGCCGGCGTCGTGCCGACGACGGAGCCGCGGGGCGCGTTGCTGTTCACCGACGACGCCTGGTCGGCGACCTGGAAGCCGGAGTCGCGCAACCGCTGGCGCGCGGCGCTCTCGGTCAGGCCCGACACGCTGGGCACCCGCGAGCCGGGGCCGCCCTCGACGTAGCGCGGGTCCGTCGGGGGCAGCCGGACCTCGCCGAAGTTGTTGGCGATCGGCTTCATCGCCGCGAACCACGTCCTGGCCGGTTCGTTACCGCCGTACAGGTCGCCGTACCCGCACTTGCGCAGCGGGAACGAGCACAGTTCGCCGGGCGCGGTGGAGTCGTCGTAGATGTAGTTTCCGGCGGCGAGCGTGTTGGTGAAGCCCAGGAAGGCCGACGAGCGGTGGGCCTCGGTGGTGCCGGTCTTACCCGACATCGGCAGGTCCCACCCGACCGAACCGGCCGCCCCTGCGGCGGTGCCCGCCCCTTCGTCGTCCTTGCTCATGGCGTTGGCCAGCGTGTTCGCAAGGCCCTCGGGCACCGCCTGCTCGCAGGTCTCGGTGGTGACCGAGACCTCCTCGCCGTGCCGGTCGATGACCTGGGCGATCGGGTTCGGCGGGCACCACACGCCCCCGGAGGCCAGCGTCGCTCCGACGTTGGAGAACTCGAGCGCATTGACCTCGATCGGCCCCAGCACGAACGAACCGAGGTTCTGCCGTTTGATGAAGTCGGCCAGGCTCTCGTTGCTGCCGGGGTCGTAGTCGCGGGCGGTGCCGGGCAGCGCGTAGGAGCGCAGCCCCAGCCGGACCGCCATGTCGACACTGCGCTGCACACCGACCTGCGAGATCAGCTTGGCGAAGGCCGTGTTGGGCGACGTCGCCAGGGCGTCGGTGATGTTCATGGCGCCGCGGTAACCGCCTGCGTTCTTCACACACCACGTCGCGGCCGGGCACCCCGGGGTGTCGCTGCTGCCCAGCCCCTTGGCCTGGAACTGGGCGGGCACGTCGAGCTGGGCGTTGATCCCCATCCCCATCTCCATGGCCGCGGCGGTGGTGAACAGCTTGAACGTCGAACCGGCGCCGTCGCCGACCAGGGAGAACGGTTGGGGCTGCATGGTCTCGCCCGCGTCGAGGTTCAGCCCGTAGGTCCGGCTGCTGGCCATCGCCAGCACCGGATGCGATTCCTTACCGGGCTTGATCACGCTCATGACGCTGGCCACACCGTCGAGGTCCGGCCTGGCGAACTGGTTGACCGCCGCCTTCACCGGCCCCTGGACGTCGGGGTCCAAGGTGGTCCTGATCAGGTATCCGCCCCTGGCGACCTGTTCCTTGCTGATGCCCGCGCGCGCCAGGTACTCCAGCGCGTAGTCGCAGAAGAACGCGCGGTCGCCGGCGGCAATGCAGCCGCGGGGCAGTTCCTTGGGCTGCGGCAGGACGCCCAGCGGCTCCTCCTTGGCGGCGCGCAACGCGGCCGCTTCCTCGGGGATGTTCTGGATCATGGTGTCCAGCACCAGGTTTCGCCGTGCCAGCGCACCCTCGGGGTTGGTGTAGGGGTTCAGCGTGCTGGTCGACTGCACCATGCCCGCCAGCAGAGCGGCCTGCTGCCAGTTCAACTCCGAGGCGTTGACGCCGAAGTACGTCTGCGCGGCGTCCTGCACACCGAAGGCGCCGTTGCCGAAAGACACCAGGTTCAGATAGCGGGTCAGGATCTCGGACTTGGTGAACGTCTTGTCCAGCGTCAGCGCCATGCGGATCTCGCGCAGCTTGCGGGCCGGGGTAGTCTCGATGGCGGCGCGCTTCTCGGCGTCGGTCTGGGCGATCACCAGCAGCTGATAGTTCTTGACGTACTGCTGCTCGATCGTCGAACCGCCGCGGGTGTCCAGATTGCCGGACAGATACCCGGACAGCCCGGTCAGCGTGCCCTGCCAGTCGACGCCGTTGTGTTCGGCGAACCGCTTGTCCTCGATCGAGACGATCGCCAGCTTCATCGTGTTGGCGATCTGATCGCTGGGCACCTCGAAGCGGCGCTGGTTGTAGAGCCAGGCGATGACGTTGCCCTTGGCGTCGACCATCGTCGAAACCTGCGGGACCTCACCCTCGACCAGTTGCGCCGAACCGTTGGCCACCACGTCGGAGGCCCGGTTGGAGACCAGGCCGAAGCCACCGACGACCGGAAACAACAACGCCGCGGTGATGACGCTGGCCAACAGAACGCACCAGGCGAGCTTGATCACCGTCACCGTCCGCGGAGGCGGAGTTGGCGGTGGACTGTCCGGCATGACCTACAGACTAACGACGTCGCAAAACGCGGGCTCGCCACGGGCGATCGGCGGACCGCGAAACCGCGCCGAGCGGCGCGGAGGTCGGTTTTGCCGACTGACGGCACGGTCGTCCCAAAAAAGTGGGGTCGTACGTATTGCGCAACACGACTGTGACCATCTAATTTGATCGGACAGTGCGATACAGGTCACACTGACCCCTCGCAATGTGACGTAGATCGCATCAGCGCTCTACTACCAGGGATCGCGCCGTACCGGTGTTGACCGGGGGGCGGTTGGAACGGAGGGAATCCTGGTGTCAGCTACGAGGCCCGCGGCGCGCAGAACCGCGATGACGTCGTCGGCTCACAGTGTCGTCCACGGTGCCGAGGCCGAAGCCCGCATCGCCTGGGTGTCGCAAGCCCGATGCCGCCAAACCGATCCTGATGAGCTGTTCGTCCGGGGGGCCGCACAGCGCAAGGCCGCAGTGATCTGTCGGCATTGTCCGGTGATCCTCGAGTGTGGCGCCGACGCGCTCGACAACCGGGTGGAGTTCGGGGTCTGGGGTGGAATGACCGAACGGCAACGCCGCGCCCTGCTCAAGCAACATCCCGAGGTCGTGTCCTGGGCGGAGTTCTTCAACGCCCAGCGCAAGCACCGCAACGCGGTCTAGGCCGCGCCCACATCTCCGTCGCTACGCGGCGGTCTCGCCGGTGATCTGATCGGCGATCGCCCGCAGCGCCTCCAGGTCCGAGACGTCGAACGGCAGCGAGGGCACGCCCACAATCGACACGTGCGGGTTGGCCCCGGTGAAGCGCGACAGCAGCCGGATCTCACGTTTGGCGGTCATGGCCCGGTCGGCGTGAATCCGCAGCACCGCAGCCGTCACCGATTCAGGATCGTTCTTCTCGATGGTCTCGGCGGCCTCCTCGGCCTTCTCGGCGTGCAGATCACACAGCATCGGGTGGGTGCGGTTGAGGATCAACCCCGCCAGCGGCATGTGCTCCTCGGAGAGCCGGTCGACGAAGAACGAGGCTTCGCGAAGGGCATCCGGTTCGGCGGCCGAAACGACCACGAACTGCGTTCCGCGCCGCTTGAGCAGTTCGTAGGTGCGGTCGGCCTTCTCGCGGAAGCCGCCGAACGTCGAGTCCAAAGACTGCACGAAAGACGCTGCGTCCGAGAGCATTTGCGATCCGAGAACCGTCGACAGCGCCTTCATCGCCAGTCCCATGGCGCCCGTGACCAATCGGCCGATACCGCGGCCGGGCCCCAGCAGCAGCTTCCAGAGTCTGCTGTCCATGAAGCCGCCCAACCGCTTTGGCGCGTCCAGAAAGTCCAACGCGTTACGTGACGGTGGCGTGTCGACGACGACCAGATCCCACCGGTCCTCGGCGAGGAGCTGGCCGAGCTTCTCCATGGCCATGTACTCCTGAGTGCCGGCCAGCGAGGTGGCCACCGTCTGATAGAACTGGTTGTCCAGAATCTCCTGTGCCCGTTGAGTTCCCGAGTACTGGATGACCATCTCGTCGAACGTGCGGCGCATGTCGAGCATCATCGCGTGCAGTTCGCCCGACACCTCGGGGGCGAGCGGAACCCGCTGCGGGGTGTTGCCGAGGGTCTTGATGCCCAACGCCTGGGCGAGCCGCTTGGCCGGGTCGATGGTCAGCACGACGACTGTCCTGCCGTACTCCGCGGCGCGCAGTGCCATTGCCGCAGCGGTGGTGGTCTTGCCGACACCACCCGCGCCGCAGCACACCACGACGCGGTTCGACGTGTCTTTGAGGATCGTGCCCATGTCGAGGGCCGGTGGAGTCGCACTCATCATCGCACTCCCTGGCGTTCGAGTTCTTCGGCGAGTTCGTACAGGCTGCCGAGATCGACGCCGTCGACGATCTGCGGCAGCTGCAGGCGCGCCACATCGAGCGCGTCGAGTTGTTCGGCGCTCTCGGCGCGCGCCTTGATCCGGGTCGCATGCTGGATCGTCTCGGTCAACAGGCCGGCGAAATCGGAGTCCGCCAACGTGATTCCAGCCTCGGCGAGGTCCGCGCGCACGGTGTCGGCGTCGATGTCCCCTTCGGCGGCCTTGGTCAACGCGTCGGCGGGCAGGTAAGCGGGGATGTTGCGGTTGACGATGACGCTGCCGATGGGCAGGTCGAGTTCCTTGAGCTCGTCGATCGCCTCCAGGGTCTCCTGGATGGGCAGCGCCTCGAGCAGCGTGACCAGGTGGATGGCGGTCATGTCCGAGTGCAGCACCTTGACCACGCTTTCGGCCTGACCGTGCACCGGGCCTCCCTTGGCCAGATCGGACACCGCCTTGGTGACGTCGAGGAACCGCGCGATGCGACCCGTCGGCGGGGAATCGACCACCACCGCGTCGTAGACCGGTTGCTTGCCCTTCTCTGCGCGGGTCACGATCTCGCGGATCTTGCCGGTCAGCAGCACGTCGCGCAGACCCGGTGCGATCGTGGTCGCGAACTCGACGGCTCCGATCCGGCGCATCGCGCGCCCGGCAAGGCCCAGGTTGTAGAACATCTCGAGGTACTCCAGGAACGCGGCCTCGGTGTCGATGGCCAACGCGTTGACCTGACCGCCGCCTTCGGCGGTCGCGATCTTGACCTCCTGATAGGGCAGCGGCGGCACGTCGAACAACTGCGCAATGCCTTGGCGCCCTTCAACTTCCACCAACAGCACCTTGCGTCCACCCGCTGCCAGCGCCAACGCCAGTGATGCTGCGATCGTGGATTTGCCGGTGCCACCCTTGCCGGTGACGAAGTGCAGTCGAGCCTTGCTCAGCCGAGAGGGCCAGCCGACGGATCTACCGCCATTGGTAGTGGATGCCACCCGTGCATGCTAGCCAACGGGCGTTTCGCCCTCCGCGGGTCTGCGGCCTCGAAGCGGTGCGGAGATAAGCTCGGGCGCATGACCGGAGAAACCAGGTGGGCTGCATGAGCGAAACGAAAAAATGGGAATACGTCACCGTCCCGCTGTTGACCCACGCCACCAAGCAGATCCTCGATCAGTGGGGTGAGGACGGCTGGGAGCTGGTGTCCGTGCTGCCGGGCCCCACGGGTGAACAGCACGTCGCCTACCTCAAACGTCCCAAGTGACGCCGTCCGCGCGGCTGGCGGAGCTGGGCATCGAACTGCCCCCACTGGTCGCGCCGCTCGCGGCCTACGTGCCCGCCGTGCGTACCGGCAACCTCGTCTACACCGCGGGTCAGCTGCCGATCCGCGACGGTGAACTGCTTCTCACCGGCAAGGTCGGCGGCGGGGTCGCCCCCGAGCAGGCCTACGCGGCGGCCCGGGTGTGCGCGCTCAACGCGCTGGCCGCGGTGCACTCGCTGGTCGGCATCGACGCGGTCACCCGCGTGGTCAAGGTCGTCGGGTTCGTCGCCTCCGCACCCGGATTCCACGGTCAACCCGGCGTGATCAACGGCGCCTCGGAACTGTTCGGTGAGGTGTTCGGGGAGGCCGGCGCGCATGCCCGGTCCGCGGTCGGGGTGTCCGAGCTGCCGAGGGACGCCCCGGTCGAGGTCGAAGTGATCGTGGAGGTCGCGTGACGCCGGAGCATCCGGCGTACGGGCGGCTTCGTCCGGTCACCGACACCGCCTCCGTGCTGCTGTGCGACAACCCCGGCCTGTTGACGCTGGACGGCACCAACACCTGGGTGCTGCGCGGCCCGGGCAGCGACGAGATGGTCGTCGTCGACCCCGGACCCGATGACGACGAGCACATCGGGCGGATCGCGGAGCTCGGCAGCATCCCGTTGGTGCTGATCAGCCACAAACACGAGGACCACACCGGCGCCATCGACAAGATCGTCGACCGCACCGGTGCGGTGGTGCGGTCGGTGGGCAGCGGATTCCTCCGCGGTCTGGGCGGCCCGCTCACCGACGGTGAGGTCATCGAGGCCGCGGGCCTGCGGATCACCGTGATGGCCACGCCGGGGCACACCGTGGATTCGGTGTCGTTTCTGCTCGACGATGCGGTGCTGACCGCCGACACCGTGCTGGGCCGCGGGACCACCGTCATCGACAAGGAGGACGGCAGCCTGGCCCACTACCTGGAGTCACTGCAGCGGTTGCGGGGCCTCGGGCGGCGCACCGTGTTGCCCGGGCACGGCCCCGATCTCGAAGACCTCGAAGCCGTGACCGACATGTACCTGGCGCACCGCGAGGAGCGGCTCGGGCAGGTGCGCGCGGCGTTGCGGGTGCTCGGCGAGGACGCCACCGTGCGTCAGGTCGTCGAGCACGTCTACACCGACGTCGACGAGAAGCTGTGGGACGTAGCCGAATGGAGCGTCCAGGCCCAACTCGACTATCTGCGCGCCTGAGCTACCTCGCTCGGTGCCAGATGCTCGCTCGTCACCTCGCTCGGCGGGCCAGCCGTTCCGAGTCCGAGATCAGAACGCTCTTGCCCTCCAAGCGAATCCAGCCGCGATGGGCGAAATCGGCGAGCGCCTTGTTGACGGTCTCCCGGGACGCGCCGACGAGCTGGGCGATCTCCTCCTGCGTGAGGTCGTGGGTCACCCGAAGCGCGCCGCCCTCCTGGGTACCGAACCGCTGCGCCAGCTGAAGCAGCTGTTTGGCCACTCGGCCGGGAACATCGGTGAAGATCAGGTCGGCGAGGTTGTTGTTGGTGCGGCGCAGCCGGCGGGCGAGCACGCGCAGCAGCTGCTCGGCGATCTCGGGGCGGTCGGCGATCCACGCCCGCAGCGCATCGCGGTCCATCGACACCGCGCGAACCTCGGTGATGGTGGTCGCGCTCGACGTCCGCGGACCGGGGTCGAAGATCGACAATTCACCGAACATGTCCGACGGGCCCATGATCGTGAGCAGGTTCTCGCGACCGTCCGGCGAGCGGCGTCCGATCTTGACCTTGCCGGAAATGATGATGTAGAGCCGATCGCCGGGCTCACCCTCGGCGAACACGGTGTGTCCACGGGGGAAGTCGACTGGCTGCAATTGCTTGGTCAGCGCGGTGACGGCGCTGGGTTCGACCCCCTGGAAGATTCCGGCCCGCGCCAGGATCTCGTCCACGTTGCCCCTCTTAAGCTGTTAGGTGAAGCCGACCTCTATCGGTAAGCGACATAAGTCTAGAGGTACCCGAATTCGTGACCAGCCCACGCTACACACGATCGGCATGTCGGGTCTGCTGAAATTCGGGATTCACCCCGAGCTGGGGATATCGCCGAACGGGCAGATCCGCGTCGCGAAAATGCGCCGTCGACCCGCTGGTGACCGCGTGCGCGGCGTGTTGGCGATGGCGCAGACCATCCAGTGCGCGGCTCATCCCGTCCCGCGCCAGCGTGTCGACGTCCAACGGCTCGGCCCGCTCGAAGAACTGCGCCACATCGGTGGCCGAGACCGTGTCGCGGTGCAGGCCGGCCTCCAGGCGTTGCAGCCCGAGCGTCGCAGCCATCAGCAACCCCGGAATGAGGCCAACGAGCAACCACGACACAAGGCAGAAGTAAACACGCCGAAAGTCTCAGCGGGATCACGAATCGTCACCGGTCCGCAGTAGTTGCGTCAGCGCCGTCGCGCTGGCTTTGTCCAAGGGCCTCAGTACGCTGGCACTCGTGACCGTAAGTGAGGCGTCGGCAAAGAAGGCGGGCACGCCCAAGCGCGCCCGGAGTCGGGACGGCGAAACGCGGATTGGTCTCGTCCGACGCGCGCGGCGCATGAATCGCACTCTGGCGCAGGCGTTTCCGCATGTGTACTGCGAGCTGGACTTCACCAACCCGCTCGAGCTCACGGTCGCGACGATCCTGTCGGCCCAGAGCACCGACAAGCGTGTCAACCTCACGACACCGGCGCTGTTCAAGAAATATCGCACCGCCCTGGACTACGCGCAGGCCGACCGCACGGAGCTGGAGGAGCTCATCCGCCCCACCGGGTTCTACCGCAACAAGGCGAATTCACTCATCCGGCTCGGCCAGGAACTCGTCGAGCGGTTCGACGGCGAGGTACCGGCGACCATGGAGGAGCTGGTCAGCCTGCCGGGGGTCGGGCGTAAGACCGCCAACGTCATCCTCGGTAACGCGTTCGGCGTCCCCGGCATCACGGTCGACACCCATTTCGGCAGGCTCGTTCGCCGCTGGGGGTGGACCACCGAAGAGGATCCGGTCAAGGTCGAGCACGCGGTCGGTGCGCTCATCGAGCGCAGTGAGTGGACCGACCTGAGCCACCGGGTGATCTTCCACGGCCGCCGCGTCTGTCACGCGCGCAAGCCGGCGTGCGGGGTCTGCGTGCTGGCCAACGACTGCCCCTCGTTCGGTATCGGGCCCACCGACCCCCTGACCGCAGCGCCGCTGGTCAAGGGGCCCGAAACCGAGCATCTGCTGGCCATGGCCGGCCTGTAACCGGCACCGGGCCCCTCGACCGTGCGTACCTCGACCCGCTGGACCGTCGTGGTGCTGGTGATCCTCGTGGCGCTCGGGTGGGCGCTGTGGTCGCAACTGGACCGCGACACCGACTCCACGGGGGCGCCGTCCGGGCACAGTGCGCGCGACCGCCGGGCCGCCGACACCGCCGAAGCGCTGGCGGGCCCGCGGGCCGAGGCCGAGCTGCCTGCGTGTCCCGCACCGGGAGCCGGGCCGGGACCCGAGGCGTTGCGCGGAATCACGCTGGAATGTGCGGGCGACGGGGCGATGGTCGACGTCGCCAAGGCACTGGCCGGCCGCGTCGTCGTGCTCAACCTGTGGGCGTACTGGTGTGCGCCGTGCGCCGCCGAGCTGCCCGCGATGGCCGAATACCAGCGGCGCATGGGGTCGACCGTGACCGTGCTGACGGTGCACCAGGACGAGAACGAGACGGCGGCGCTGCTGCGGCTGGCCGAACTCGGCGTACGACTACCCACGCTGCAGGACGGCAGGCGGCTGATCGCCGCCGCGCTGCGGGTACCCAACGTCATGCCCGCAACCGTGGTGTTGCGCGCAGACGGTAGCGTTGCTGACGTCCTGCCGCGCTCGTTCACCAGCGCCGATGAGATCGCCGCAGCGGTGGGGCCGCAGGTCGGCGCGAGGACGGGAGAGCCGGGGTGAGCTGGGTCAGCGAGGGCAGCGGTCTGACACCCGACGCCGCGCCGGGCTGGCTCAAACCTTTGCTGGACAACGCCGGCGACATCAAACGCGCCTACCGCAGGCGGGTACCGCCCGAGCTGCTGGCGATGGTCACCAGCGAAGGGAAACCGGCGCAGGCCGACGCGCGCGAGGCGGCGGTGCTGGTGTTGTTCTCCGGACCCGCCGACTCCTCGACCGGCGGTGTGCCCGACGACACCGACCTCTTGGTCACGGTGCGCGCGGGCACGTTGCGTCACCACGCAGGTCAGGCTGCGTTTCCCGGCGGGGCCGTCGAGTCCGGCGACCACAGCCCGGTGCAGACGGCGCTGCGCGAGGCCAACGAGGAAACCGGGATCGACACCGAACGCCTACATCCGCTTGCCACGATGGAGCGATTGTTCATTCCGCCGTCGGGGTTCCACGTCGTACCGGTGCTGGCCTACTCGCCGGACCCCGGCCCGGTGCGGGTCGTCGACGAGGCCGAGACCGCCCACGTCGCCCGGGTCCCGCTGCGTGCGTTCATCAACCCCGAGAACCGAATCATGGTGTACCGCAGGGCAAACACCCGGCGATACGCGGGTCCGGCGTTCCTGCTCAACGAGATGCTGGTGTGGGGATTCACCGGCCAGGTGATCTCGGCGATGCTCGACGTCGCCGGGTGGGCCCAGCCGTGGAATACCGACGACGTGCGCGAACTGGAGGACGCAATGGCGCTCGTCGGCCGCGGCGCCGGTTACGGTGATGCACAACCATGACATCGTCACAGTGGGTGGACCTCGTCGTCCTCGGCATCGCCTTCGTCGCGGGCATTTCGGGCTGGCGCTCGGGTGCGCTGGGCTCGATGCTGTCGTTTCTCGGGGTGGTCCTGGGCGCCGTCGCGGGCGTGCTGCTCGCGCCCCATCTGGTCGCCAACATCGACGGGCCGCGCACCAAGCTGTTCGTGACGCTGTTTCTGATCCTGGCGTTGGTCGTCGTCGGCGAGATCGCCGGCGTGGTGCTCGGCCGGGCGGTGCGCAGCGCCATCCGTAACCGTTCGCTGCGGGCGGTCGACTCGCTGATCGGTGTGGCGATACAGATCGTGGCCGTCCTGGTGGCCGCGTGGATGCTGACGTACCCGCTGCAGTCGTCCGACCAGCCGAACCTCGCCGCTGCGGTGCGTGGCTCGCAGGTGCTCAAGGAAGTCAACGATCTGGCGCCGGGATGGTTGCGCGAGGTGCCCAAGCGGCTCTCGGCATTGTTGGACACCTCCGGCCTGCCCGACGTACTGCAACCTTTCGGCCGCACCCCGATCGTGGCCGTCGACGCGCCCGACGCCGCGCTGGCCGCCGACCCGGTCGTGGCGTCGGCCCGCCCCAGCGTCGTCAAGATCCGCGGGGTCGCCCCCGGATGTCAGAAGGTCCTCGAAGGAACCGGCTTCGTTGCCGCCAGCAACCGGGTGATCTCCAACGCGCACGTCGTCGCGGGATCCGAGAGCGTCACCGTCGAGGCCGACGGACAGACCTACGACGCCTTCGTCGTGTCCTACGACCCGCAGGCCGACATCTCGATCCTCGACGTGCCGGACCTGCCGTCGGCCCCCCTGTCGTTCGCCAACACCCCGGCCACCACCGGGACCGACGCCGTGGTGATGGGGTATCCGGGGGGCGGTAACTTCGTCGCCACGCCGGCGCGCGTCCGCGAGATCATCGAGCTCAGCGGTCCCGACATCTATCGCACCACCACCGTCGAGCGCGAGGTCTACACCATCAGAGGAACTGTGCGCCAAGGTAATTCGGGCGGCCCGATGATCGACCGGGAGGGCAACGTGCTCGGCGTGGTGTTCGGTGCCGCAGTCGACGACGCCGACACCGGCTTCGTGCTCACCGCCGACGAGGTGTCGGCGCAACTGGCCAAGCTGGGCAACAGCGAACGGGTGCCGACCGGCGCCTGCGTCGCCTAGCCGTAGACCTGCCCCGCGAAGCGCGACAACTGGTCGTTCACCGAGTCCGGTGCCTCCTCATGGCCGAAATGTCCTGCCCCGTCGATGGATACGTACCTACCGTGCGGTGCGTAACGCTGTGTGCGGGTCACCGGATCGGCCAGGACATACGGGTCGGCGACACCGCGCATGTGGAGAACCGGCACGTTGATCGGCCCCTTCATCGAGCGCATGAACCGCCGGCCCTCGCCGCGAAGCTGGCTGCGCACGGCCCACCGCTGGTACTCCAGGGCCGAATGTGCGGCGCCGGGAATCTGAATGGCACGCCGCATGTGCGCGATGGTCTCGGAGAAGTCTTCCGTGGCAAGCCATTTGTCGCCTGCGCGGCTGCGGACCAGGCGTTCCAGTTCCGCGCCGTCGTCGCGGGTCAACGCCCGTTCCGGCCACATCGGCACCTGGTAGCGCAGCATCCACGGCAGCAGCGCGCGACCCTGGTCGCGGCGGCGCAGCGCCGAAGCGCGCAGCGCGGCCGGATGCGGTGAGCTGACCACCGCGATGGCCCGGACCGCACGCGGATGCAGCACGGCGGTGGCCCAGCACACCAGGCCGCCGTCGGCATGTCCGACCAGCGTCGCACTCTTGTGGCCCAGCGCGCGCACCAGCCCCGCGGTGTCACCGGCGAGCGTCCAGCCGTCATAGCCGCGCGGGGGTTTGTCGCTGCCGCCGTAACCGCGCAGGTCCACGGCGACCACGCGCGCGCCGGTCAAGCCGCGCAATTGGTGGCGCCAGGACCACCAGAACGACCCGAACCCGTGTAGCAGGATCACCAGCGGCCGCTCGGTGCCCGCTGCCGCGTCGACCTCCGCCTCGACCACATGAAAGCGAATTCCGTTGGCGTGCACCTGCAGATGCCGCCACGGCCCGTCGATGCGGACGACCGACGGTGCGGGTGGGGGCACTTACCAGCCCGACGGGTCGGCCGTCGACGCCGGCTTTCCGTCGCCCGCGGCGAGCTCCTTGGTTCTGTCGTGGCCCGGCGTCAGCGCCTCCGGGATCTCCTTGACCGATTCGATCGTCTTCTGCGGGCCGCGGATGCGTCGCACCTTGAGATAGCCGAGGAAGGCGAATATGGCGGTGACGACGACCATCAGGCCGAACACGATGAGGTACGCCGCCCACTTCACCAGCCACAGGTCCAGCAGCTCACCGAGGAAGAAGAAGAAAAAGAACGTCGAGTAGAACAGCACGACCAGCGCGAGGATGAAGAAGACGCTGCCGGTGAGGCCCTTCTTGACGTCGCGGGTGATCTCGGCCTTGGCCAACTCGACCTCGGCGCGCACCAGCGTGGAGACCTGCGCGGTCGCGTCTTTGACGAGGTCACCGATCGACGGGTCGGCCTTGGGCGCATGGGGGTCGACCAACGGTATCGACGTGACGGTGGTCGGCGCCCCATTCCTGCGATCGCTCACGACGGTTCCTCCCGCATAGGCCGGATCGCCGGATTCCCGGCGGTTGTCCCACTGCCGGCGCCGCCGGCGATGGTGTCGGTCGCGACTCATGTTGCCATGTGACGTGCGCTCAAACGATCCCGGCCGACGATAGACTGGCGAGATCAGTGGCAGGGCGGGTCGGGGCACGTCGATAGGGGAAACGTTCACGTGAAGACCAGCGGCCTGTTGCTGTGCCGTCTCGCCACGACCATCGTCGTCGCGGCAGCGGCACTTTTCTTCACGTCCGCCGCGGTGCACGCTCAGGGGCTGGTCTCGCTCGGTGGCGGCTCGGGATTGGTCGTCAACGGTGAGACGCTGTGCACGCTCACCGCGATCGGCAACGACAACCGGGGACGACTGGTGGGCTTCACCTCCGCACACTGTGGTGGTCCCGGCGCGAAGGTCAGCGCCGAAGGCGTCGATGCCGCCGGCGTGGTGGGCACGATGGTTGCGGGCAACGACGCCCTGGACTACGCGGTCATCGAGTTCGATCCGCAGAAGGTACGCCCGGTCAACAACGTCGACGGCTTCCAGATCGACGGCCTGGGACCCGATCCGGTCGCCGGTGACATCGCCTGCAAACTCGGGCGCACGACCGGGTACTCCTGCGGCGTGACGTGGGGGCCGGGCGAGGAGCCGGGCACCATCGTCAACCAGGTGTGCGGTCAGCCCGGCGATTCGGGTGCGCCGGTCACCGTCAACAACCGGCTGGTCGGCATGATCCACGGCGCCTTCTCCGAGGCCCTGCCGACGTGCGTCATCAAGTACATCCCGCTGCACACCCCCGCGGTGACCATGTCGTTCAACACGCAGTTGGCCGACATCACGGCCAAGAACCGGCCGGGGACGGGTTTCGTCCCCGTCGGCGCCGCCGCCTGAGCCCGCGGACCGCTGACCTAGCTTTCGGTCTTGCTGGCGCGGATCGCCTCGAACACGTCCGGATCGACCAGTGTCGACGTGTCGCCGAGTTCGCGGCCCTCGGCCACGTCCCGCAGAAGCCGTCGCATGATCTTGCCGCTGCGCGTCTTGGGTAGTTCGGGCACGACGTGAATCTCCCTGGGCCGGGCGATCTTTCCGATCTCCTTGGCGACCTGTGCGGAAAGTTCCTGCACCATGTCGTCGCTGTCGTCAGCGTGCGACTCGAGGATGACGAACGCGCAGATGCCCTGGCCAGTGGTCTCGTCGCTGGCGCCGACGACCGCGGCCTCGGCGACATGGGAGTGCCCGACCAACGCCGACTCGACCTCCGCGGTCGAAATGCGGTGTCCCGATACGTTCATCACGTCGTCGATGCGGCCGAGCACCCAGATGTCGCCGTCGGAGTCGACCCTGGCGCCGTCCCCGGCGAAGTACCAGCCCTGCTTCTCGAACCGCTTCCAGTAGGTTTCCTTGTACCGCTCCGGGTCCTTCCAAATGCCGCGCAGCATCGCCGGCCACGGTTGATCGAGGACGAGGTAGCCGGTGACATGCTCGGCGCCTTCGGCGTCGGGCGCCAGATCCTTGCCCTCGTCGTCGACGATCTTGGCGGTGATGCCCGGCAGTGGCGCCATCGCCGCACCCGGCTTGGCCGCCGTGACACCGGGGAGCGGGGAGATCATGATCGCGCCTGTCTCGGTCTGCCACCACGTGTCGACCACCGGAGTCCGGTCGCCGCCGACCACCGTGCGGTACCACCGCCAGGCCTCCGGATTGATCGGCTCACCGACCGACCCCAGCAGTCGCAAGCTCGACAAGTCGTGGGCGTCGGGGATCTCGCGGCCCCACTTCATGAAGGTGCGGATCAGCGTCGGGGCGGTGTAATAGATTGTCACACCGTACTTTTCGATGATCTCAAAGTGGCGGTGCTGGCTCGGGGAGTTGGGCGTGCCCTCGTATACGACCTGTGTGCACCCATTGGACAGTGGGCCGAACACGATGTAGCTGTGCCCGGTGACCCAGCCGATATCGGCGGTGCACCAGTACACGTCGGTTTCCGGCTTGGCGTCGAACACGTAGTAGTGGGTGTAGGACGACTGGGTGAGGAAGCCGCCTGAGGTGTGCACAATGCCCTTGGGCTTACCCGTGGTGCCCGAGGTGTACAGCAAGAACAGTGGATGCTCGGAATCGAAGGCCTCGGGAGTGTGGTCGGTGGAGGCGGCGTCGACGATGTCGTGCCACCAGACGTCGCGGCCCTCGGTCCACGGCACGTCGATGCCGGTGCGTTCCACCACCAACACGTGCTCGACGGATGTCTGGCCCTGCACCGCTTCGTCGGCGGCGGTTTTCAACGGCACCGCTTGTCCCCGGCGGTACTGGCCGTCGGTCGTGATGACCAACTTGGCTTCGGCGTCCTCGATGCGGGCCGCCAGCGCCGAGGATGAGAATCCGGCGAAGACCACGCTGTGCAACACCCCGAGACGCGCGCACGCCAGCATGGCGACGATCGCCTCCGGGATCATCGGCATGTAGATGGCGGCCCGGTCCCCCGCACGCAGCCCGAGGTCGGTCAGCGCGTTGGCGGCCTTGCAGACCTCGTCTTTGAGTTGGGCGTAGGTCAGCGCGTGCGAGTCACCGACCGGCTCGCCCTCCCAATACAGGGCGACCCGGTCGCCGTGGCCGGCTTCGACGTGCCGGTCGACGCAGTTGTAGGCCACGTTGAGTTTTCCGCCGACGAACCATTTGGCGAACGGGGCGTCCGACCAGTCGAGCACTTCGCCGAACGGTGTCTCCCAGTCGAGCCGATTGGCCTGCTCGGCCCAGAACGCCAACCGGTCCTTCTCGGCCTGACGGTAAAGGTCCTCGGTCGCGTTCGCCTGCTCGGCGAATTCCGGAGACGGGGGATAGACGGACTGACCGTGAGCGTTCTGCGCCGATGACTCTGCCATATCTGTGAGGGTAGTCACCTTGGCGGGCTCACACGTTGGCATGCCACAGTCCACTCCGCCGACGGTGCGTCTGCAGCGGTGAGCGTCGTGGCTCGCGGGGCCAGCGGTCGGCTAGCCTGTGCTGCCGTGACCGGTGGCTTCGCGAAGGACCCGTTAGCGCCGCTGGCCCAACTGCCCGGCGTGGCCGAAGCCGCCGAGGAGGCCCGCGAAGCGCTGGGCCGTGCCCACCGGCACCGGACCAACCTTCGGGGCTGGCCGAAGAGCGCCGCTGAAGCCGCACTGCGGGCCGCCCGGGCGTCGTCGGTGCTGGATGGCGGTGCGCTTCAGATGTCCGAGGACGGAACCCCGGACCCGGTGCTGGCCGGTGCGCTGCGGGTGTCGGATGCGGTGGAAGGCGGGGCGAGCACCTTGGTCGGCGTCTGGCAGCGCGCCCCGCTGCAGGCGATCGCCCGGCTGCACGCGCTGGCGGCCGCCGACATCGCCGACGACGAACGGTTGGGTCGCCCGCGCCAGGACGCGGATGTGGGCACGCGGCTGACCCTGCTGGCCGACATCCTCACGGGAGGGACCCGGGTCCCCGCGCCGGTGCTCGCCGCCGTCGTACACGGCGAGCTGCTCACACTTGCCCCGTTCGGTGCGGCCGACGGTGTGGTGGCGCGGGCGGCCTCGCGGTTGGTGACGATCACCACCGGACTGGATCCGCACGGGCTCGGCGTGCCGGAGGTTCACTGGATGCGCCGGTCCGGCGACTACGACGCCGCGGCCCGGGGCTTCTCGTCCGGAACCCCCGACGGTCTGACCGCGTGGATCCTGTTGAGCTGTCAGGCATTGCATGCCGGCGCCCGCGAAGCGCTGTCGATCGCGCAGGCGGCCGCGTCGTCCTGAGGCGTTACTGGAACGGGCGGCCATCACCGGCCATCAGCCTGCCGCTCATGCGAAGCGGGCGACGCTCCGAACGTGGTTCGGCTCGTCGCCCGCTAGCACGGAGACCGGTTACCAAGCGTGCTCTGGTGGGCTGCGTGGGTGGCCTCGGCGTCTTGTCGATGCGCCTCGACTGCAACCCCACCCAAAGGGCCGCTATAGTCGTCCGCTCTTCGCAAATACGCAGGCCCGCAACACTTTTGCCTATTCCGCGGCATGTGCTCCGCGTGGGTGCCGGGTTCCGTGCTGGGGAGCCTGAAGCGGGAGATTCGAGCCTTCTCTTCCGACTCGATCTTGGCCTCTCCAAGCTTCCGTGACTCCTTTGTACCCCGTGACCGCGATCACATCAAGGGCCAAATCGGCAGTAGTCCGGATCGTTACGCTGACCCCCGCTCGACGGGCGAAGAGTGGGCTAAAACGCGAAGCGCCGCAACAGCGAATAGGTCAGCGCGCCGGCGGCCAGGGCGCTGATACCGACCGCCGCGGTGGTGGCCATGGCGGCACCCGACGGGGCCGGAATCCGGTCCCGCAGCGACACCGGCCGGGAGAAGTCGAGCACCGGCCAACCCCGGGCCGTGGCTTCTTTGCGCAACGCGCGGTCGGGATTCACCACATTCGGATGCCCGACGGCCTCGAGCATCGGTAGGTCGGTGATCGAGTCGGAGTAGGCGTAGGAATGCTCGAGCGCGTAGCCCTCGCGCGCGGCCAGTTCCCGGATCGCGGCGACCTTGCCCTCGCCGTAGCAGTAGAAGGCGATCTCCCCGGTGTATTTGCCGTCCTCGACGACCATACGGGTGGCCATCGCGTGTGTGGCGCCCAGCGCCCTGGCGATCGGCGCGACGATCTCCTCGCCGGAAGCCGACACCATGACCACGTCGCGGCCACACAGTTTGTGGTCGGCGATCAGCTCTGCGGCCTCCGCGAAAACCAACGGGGTGACGACGTCATGCAGGGTTTCGCCGACGATCGACTTCACTTGTTCGACGTCCCACCCGGCGCACATGTTCGTGACATAGGCGCGCATGCGGTCCATCTGGTCGTGGTCGGCGCCGGACATGAGAAATACGAATTGGGCGTACGTCGACTTCAGCACCGCCCGCCGATTCATTAGTCCTTGCTCGAAAAAAGGTTTGCTGAAGGCCAGAGTGCTGCTTTTCGCGATGACCGTTTTATCGAGATCGAAGAAGGCGGCGGTGCGAACGGGACCGTCCGTCGGGGCGGCCGCCGCCGCAGCGTCCGGCGCCTCGGCCGTCGGACCAGATGCGCTCACAGCGCCAGCATAGGGGCCCGCGCGTGACAAGAGCCGGGCGGATGTACAAAGTGGCAGGTTATGACAGGTGTCGGAGATACGACACTTCCGTAAATTGGGGGGTTTTCCTCAGTGCGCAGCACTTGCGCCGAAGCCGACTGCCGTGTGTATAGTGAGCCTTACCCGGCTTATGTCGGGTGTGCATCAGCCCGACCCCCCGGGGCTGATACACGACGACCTCCGCCTCCTCCCCCCCTGGCGGGGGTCGTCCCTTTTTCGGGACTTTTCGCAATCCGGATATGTGCTGCCATTCACGGTGGTTGCGGAACGCCGTTTTCGTTTGCGGTCTCTCACCTGGTCCATTCACAAGATCGTGGTAATGCACAGATCGGGCGTTGTCGGTAGCGCCGCCGTGCGCCCGGAGCACAGGGTGAGGGAGTGGCTTCGCCAAATGGATATCTCGCGCTGATCGCCGACCCCGCGCTTCGGGCCGACGTGGACCGGGTGTGTGCAGCGGCCGGTGTATCCGTCGTTCACGCCTCGGAGCCCTCCAGCCGCAAGGTCTGGACCGAGGCGGCCGCCGTCGTGCTCGACATCACAGGCGCCCGTCGATGCGTGGCCCGGGCGTTGCCGCGACGTGCCCGTGTCGTTCTGGTGGGCCGCGCTGAACCCTGCGGAGCCGACTGGCAGGCGGCCATCGCGGTCGGCGCCCAGCGGGTTCTCACCCTGCCCGAGCAGGACGACGAGCTCATGGCGGACCTGGCCGAGGCCGCTGAAGGGCTGCGTGAGGAAGAAAATCGCGGTGCGGTGGCGGCCGTCATCGCAGGCAAGGGCGGCGCAGGCGCATCAGTCTTCGCGACCGCACTGGCGCTGACCGCTCACCAGACCCTGTTGATCGACGGCGATCCGTGGAGCGGTGGTATCGATCTGCTGGTGGGAGGGGAAGCCGAATCCGGCTTGCGCTGGCCAGATCTGCGGCTGCAAGGCGGACGGGTGAGCTACGCGGCGTTACGTGACGCGTTGCCTCGCGTACGCGGCATCGCGGTGCTGTCTGGCAGCCGCGCCGGGTGCGATGTCGACCCGGTACCGCTCGGCGCCGTGATCGACGCGGGCAGTCGCGGCGGTGCGACCGTCATATGCGACCTCCCGCGGCGGTCGACCGCGGCGGCCGAGACCGCCCTGGCCGCAGCCGATCTCGCCGTCCTCGTGACACCCGCCGATGTGCGGTCCTGCGCGGCGGCCCACACGGTTGCCCGGTGGGTGTCGTCGCTCAACCCGAACTCGGGGGTGGTGGTGCGCGGACCCGCGCCGGGCGGGCTGCGCTCGTCGGAGGTCGCCGAGATCGTCGGTCTCCCGCTGTTAGCCGGGATGCGGCCACAGCCCGGCGTCGCCGTCGACCTCGAGCGGGGCGGACTGCGGATCGGCCCTCGGTCACCGCTCGGCCGCGCGGCGAGCAAGGTGTTGTCGATCCTGCAGCAGCATCCGAGCCTCGCCGCATGAGCGACTCGTTGATCGACCGGGTTCGCGAGCGCCTGGCGGCCGAATCGGCGCCGCTGCGGCCTGCGGTGGTGGCCGCGGCGATCCGCGCCGAGTCCGGCGGTGTACTCGGCGACAGCGAGGTGCTCTCCGGTCTGCGCCTGTTGGAGACCGAACTGACCGGTGCGGGTGTGCTCGAACCGTTGCTGTCGGCCGCCGGCACCACCGATGTTCTGGTCACGGCGCCCGACGCGGTGTGGGTGGATGACGGTAACGGGATGCGCCGCACCGGGATCCGGTTTCCCGATGAGAACTCCGTGCGCAGGCTCGCGCAGCGGTTCGCGCTCGCGGCCGGACGTCGCCTCGACGAGGCCCAACCGTGGGTCGACGGTCAGTTGACCGGGCTGGGCACCGGCCAGTTCACGGTGCGACTGCATGCGGTCCTACCACCGATCGCCTCGGCGGGGACGTGTCTGTCGCTGCGGGTGCTGCGGCCCGCCACGCAGGACCTGGCGTCGCTGACCGCCGCCGGCGCGATCGACCCGGCCGCCGCCGGCCTCCTCGACGGCATCGTGCGCGCACGGCTCGCCTTCCTCGTCTCCGGAGGCACGGGGGCGGGTAAGACCACTCTGCTCGCCGCCCTGCTCGGCGCGGTCCGCGCAACCGAACGCATCGTCTGCGTCGAGGACGCCTCCGAACTCGCTCCGCCCCATCCGCACCTCGTGAAGCTCGTGGCGCGCTGCGCCAATGTCGAAGGCGCGGGCGAGGTGACGGTGCGGGACCTGGTCCGGCAGGCGTTACGGATGAGACCTGACCGCATCGTCGTCGGTGAGGTCCGCGGCGCCGAGGTGGTCGACCTACTCGGCGCGCTCAACACCGGCCACGAGGGCGGCGCTGGAACCGTGCACGCCAACAGCCCGGCCGAGGTGCCCGCCCGCCTCGAGGCGCTGGCCGCGCTCGGTGGACTCGACCGCGCCGCCTTGCACAGCCAACTCGGAGCCGCCGTGAAAGTGGTGATACATGTCGGCCGCGACCGCGCGGGCATGCGCCGGCTCACTGAGATCGCGGTGTTGAGCGCCGGCGCCGACGGCCGGGTCAGTGTCTCGACGGCGTGGCGTTTCGGGCACGGCTTCGGTTGCGGCGCGCAGCGCCTCGACGGCCTCATCGGTGAGCGGGGTGGCGCGTGAGTGTGGCCGCGCTGGCACTGGCTTTGGCGTTGCTGACCGCACCCGGCCCGCGGCGACGATGCGCGGCGGCGGCACGCGCACGCCGCCGCACGTTACGAATTCCGCTGGTGCTGTGGCTGCACGCCGTCCTGGCCGCCCTGGTATTCGTCGCGCCGCTCGGGGTGGTGGTGGCGGCGTTGATCGCCGCGGCCACCGTCCAAGCGCGGAGCCGGCGCAGGCGCAGAGCGCGGAAGCGGGCCGAGGAAGCCGCCGCACTGGAGGCTGCGCTCGACGTCCTGGTCGGGGAACTGCGGATCGGCGCCCATCCGGTGACCGCCTTCGACACCGCGGCCGACGAAGCCGACGGTGCGGTGTCGACAGCACTTCGCACGGTGGCGGCCAGGGCGCGGATGGGAGGTGACGTGGTGGCCGGGATGGTCAGCGTGGCACGACGATCGGAGCTGCCCACGTATTGGCAGCGGCTCGCGGTCTGCTGGAATCTGGCGCAGTCGCACGGCTTGGCCATCGCCAGGCTGATGCACACCGCGCAACTGGACATCGCCGCGCGGGAACGCTTCTCGGCTCAGGTGAAGGCCGGAATGGCCGGTGCCAGAACCACGGCCACCGTGCTTGCCGTGCTGCCGTTGTTGGGCATCGGGCTCGGCGAGTTGATCGGGGCCCAACCGCTGCACTTCCTGTTCTCGACCGGCCAGTGGCTCCTGACCGTCGGGGTGGCACTGACATGTCTGGGGTTGGTGTGGTCTGACCGGATCACCGGCGGGGTGGTCGGATGACTCTTTCCGCGCTGCTTCTCGCGATCGCCGCGCTCATCGGAGGCGGCGAAGGCCGAGCGCGTATCGGGGCCGCTCGCAGCCCGAATCCTGGATTGCAGCAACGAGTCCTGACGAACGATCCATTGGCGTTCGCCTCGGCGCTCGACGTGCTGGCCACCTGCCTTCATTCGGGTATGGCGGTGGCCGGCGCCGCGGCGGCCGCGGCGCCCTCGGCACCGCCGCCGGTAGCGCGGGTGTTGACCCGCGCTGCGGATCTGCTCGCCCTGGGGGCCGACCCCGCGACCGCGTGGGCCGATGCACCCGCCGGAGATCGCAGCGTCGATGCATTGTTACGGCTGGCCCGACGGTCGGCATCCTCGGGAACCGCGCTGGCGCAGGGGGTCAGCGCGCTGGCAGCCCGATCGCGCGACGACGCCGCGGATACCGCGCGCGGCGCCGCCGAACGTGCCTCCATATTGATCGCAGGCCCACTGGGAACGTGCTACCTGCCGGCGTTCTTCTGTCTGGGCATCATCCCGGTCGTCGCGGGTCTGGCCGGAGACGTGCTGCAGTCGGGGATTTTGTGAGGGACAACGAGTGGGGAGGAAAAATAGTGATGGGCAACAGGATTCGAGCGGTCCATGCGCGACTGACGATGCTGATCGTCGCCGACGACGGTATGTCGACCGTCGAGTATGCGATCGGCACGATCGCGGCCGCGGCGTTCGGCGCGATCCTCTACACGGTCGTCACCGGCGACTCGATCGTCAGCGCGTTGACCAACATAATCAGCCGCGCGCTCAACACGAACGTCTAGCCGGTGAGCGCGGCGGCGCCACGGTCGAAGCGGCGTTCGCGGTGGCAGCGCTGGTCGCGGTCCTCGTTGTGTGTCTGGGCGGGCTCACGGCGGTGTCGATGCACATCCGCTGTGTCGACGCCGCGCGCGAAGCCGCACGCCTGGCGGCCCGCGGCCACGACGGTGGTGCGACGGCACGCGATCTCGCGCCCGAGGGAGCCACCGTCGTCACCCGCCGCGACGGAGAGTTCGTCACCTCCATCGTCAGGGCACGCTCGCCGATCTTGCCGGGGTTCACCGTCGAGGCGCGAGCGGTGGCGGCGCTGGAACCGGGTTCGGGCTGAGCGCGGTTCTGCCAGCCTCATTGCCGCAGCGATGATCGCGATCGTGGTGACGATCGCTGTCGGCGCCGCTTACGTCGGTGTGGCGGTGACTGCGCGACATCGCGCGCAGGCCGCCGCAGACCTGGGCGCGTTGGCCGCCGCCCACCGCGTGGCGGCCGGTGGCGATCACGCGTGCGCGTGGGCGGCCGCGGTCGCCGATGCCATGCGGACCGAGATCGCGCGGTGTGAAGTCAGTGATCTCGATGCCGTTGTGGTCGTTGAGGTTCCGGTCACTTTGGGCCGCTTCGGTGTGGGCGCCGCGCGAGCGGTGGCCCGCGCGGGCCCGGCGGACACCAACACCTAGGACGTGCGTCGTTCCGCTTCGGCGATCTCGCTGGCGTTGGGGCGGCGTAGCGTTGCGAGCGCGGCATACACGTCGTCGTCGAGCTCGACCCGGTTCACCGTCACATGCACCGGTTCCCACTCCTGGCCACCGACGCCGGTCATTCTCAGCACACCGGTCGCGATGCCGGTGCTGAAATCGACGGCCATCTGCTCCATCTCGGCGCGATCGGCGGGATGCACCGCATGCTCACCTGCGAGGCTCACCCGCCAGTCGAAGAACGGGGCGGGGTCGTCGAGCCACTTCAGCAGGGTCCAGTTCGTCGGGTCGACGAGCGCACGGTGCATGCCCGGTTGTGCCAGCCCGTTGAGAATTCGCTGAGCGAGGCGGTCCTGTTGCGGAGGTTCTTGTTCGCGTTCGCTGCGCCAGTTCATCGCGCGGCACATCAGCCGATCGGGACCGCCGTCCTCCTGGGGCTCCAGCACGGTCCGCGTGACGAAGCCGACGCTGATCGGCTCACCGCGATGATCGGTGACGTCCCAGGTGCTGCAGAACGTCGTACCCGGCTCGCGTTTGATCGCCATGGTCAATACCTTGGCTTCGCTCGGGTTGAGCTCGCGCATCGGCAGATCGTCGGCGAATGTCCGGTTCTGGGTCGGCTCCTGATGCGAATCCCAGCCACTGTTGGCCAACGACTCCGGCGTGGCCGTGGCGGTGCCGGTCTCGAGGTCCCACACCAGCGGGCCAGGAACCGGCCGCTCCGGAGGTTCCATGTCGGGTGGCCCGATCCACACGTGCACACCGTGGATGCGGCCGTCGGTCATCTGCACGACCTCGGTGCGGATGACGCGGTCGTTCTTCGGGGTGATGCTGCTCAGACCCTGTCGTGCGCGCACCGTTTCGCCGACGGCGGTCTGCACCGCCATCAGATGCGGATTACGCCGCAAGAAGGTGCCGATCGGGATCAGATTCTGGGTGCGACGACCCTGCGCTACCACTGCGGGCTCGCTGCCCAGCGTCTCCACGAGCAGCCAGTCGTGGGTCATGGGGGCCATTTTAGCGGCGTGCGGGAACGCGATCGCCGCACTGCCACCACGGTTGCGATGCCCTCTCCGGAGGCGGTAGCTTTCGTCTGCACAGGGCCCCAGGGCCCGGTTCGCGGACATGCGTAGGGCGGTCGTTCGAGGGGTCGATCGCCGCGGCCGTCAGCGCGTGTGAGCGGATATCTCGCTCAGGACCAGCCGCAACACACGAACCGCACCCTGCTTGTCCAGCGGGTCATTGCCATTGCCGCATTTGGGCGACTGCACACACGACGGGCATCCGGCCGGACACTCGCACGCTTCGATCGCATCGGCGGTCGCACCCCACCATGTGGTGAGCCGGTGAAAGCCGCGGTCGGCGAACCCCGCACCGCCGGGGTAGCCGTCGTACACGAAGATCGTCGGCAACCCCTGGACGGGTCCGACCGCCGTCGACACCCCGCCGATGTCGCCACGGTCGCAGCTGGCGACCAACGGCAGCAGCCCGATCGCGGCGTGTTCTGCGGCATGGAGCGCGCCGGGCACGCGCAGCAAATCGATGCCGTTGTGCTGTAACGCCTCTGGCGTGATCGTGCACATCACCGCCATGGTCTCCAGCGTGCGGGTGGGCATCTCGAGTTCGACGAAATCGATCACCTCGCCCGTCAGTTGCCTGCGCAGATATCCGATCACCGTGTTCGTCACCGACACCGGTACCAGCCCAACGGTGGCCGCGCCGAACGACTTTCGCTCACCGTGACCAGTGACCGAGATGTCGGTGATCTCGCGGGCCGACGTGGTGTAACCCGGGTCGTCGGCGTGTACGAAAGCCACACCGTCCTCGAAGTCGAGTGAGTCGACGATGTAGGTCTCGCCCTGGTGCAGATACACCGCGCCCGGATGTATCGAAGCGGGCGCCTGGCCCGCCCCGGTGCTGCCGAGCATGCGGCCCGTTCCGGACTCCAGTATCGCGATCTGACCGCCGGAGGACCCCCGGATGTCGACAGTCGGGTGCGGATCCATGCCGGGTGTGGGGAAGTAGCCGCTGGCCCGTCGCCGCAGCAGTCCGTCGTCGACGAGCGTCGCAGCCACGTCCTCGGCGTTCCACATCCGCACCTCGGCGTCGGTCAGCGGAAGTTCGGCGGCCGCGCAGAGCAGTTGTGGTCCAAGCACATACGGGTTGGTGGGGTCGATGACGACGCGCTCGATCGGCTTGTCCAGCAGCGCTGACGGATGGTGCACCAGGTAGGTGTCGAGCGGATCGTCACGTGCGATCAACACGATCAAGGCTCCCTGCCCCCGCCGTCCCGACCGGCCCGCCTGTTGCCAGAACGACGTCACGGTGCCCGGAAACCCGGCGAGGACAACGGCGTCCAGACCGGCGATGTCGACGCCCAACTCCAACGCATTCGTCGTCGCCAACCCCCGCAGTTCGCCGTCGGTCAGCGCGCGCTCGAGCGCGCGGCGATCCTCGGACAGATACCCGGCGCGGTACGAAGCCACCCGATCGGCGAGATCGGGCGCCCTTTCGGCCAATCGGGCTCGCGCCCCCAACGCGGTGAGCTCGGCGCCGCGGCGTGAGCGCACAAATGTCAGCATCCGGGCACCCTCGGCGACCAGATCGGCCATCACGCTGGCCGCCTCGGCTCCCGCCGAACGCCTTACCGGGGCACCGTTTTCACCCACCAGGTCCTCGAGCAGCGGCGGTTCCCACAGCGCCACGGTGCGGGCACCCTGCGGCGACCCGTCCTCGGTGACCTCGGCGACCGTTTGACCGATCAACTCGGAGGCGGTTTGCCCCGGCGAGGCCGTCGTGGCGCTGGCGAAGATCACGGTGGGCACACCACCACTGGGCGAGTATCGGGCGCACAGTCGCAACAACCGGCGCAACACCAGCGCCACATTCGAGCCAAAAATGCCGCGGTAGTAATGGCATTCGTCGACAACTATGTAGCTCAGGTTGCGTAGGAACACGGCCCAGCGAGCGTGGTTGCGCAGCAGTGACAGATGGATCATGTCGGGGTTGGAGAAGATCCAGCGCGACCGTTCCCGCGCGAACCGCCGCACGTCGCTGTGACTGTCGCCGTCGTACGCACACGGCGCCACATCGGACAGCCCCACCGCCTCGGTCAGCGCCACCGCGGATCGCAACTGGTCATGGCCCAGGGCCTTGGTCGGCGACAGATACAGCACGCGGGTCCGCGAATTTGCCTTCAGGTCTGTCAATATCGGCAACTGGTAGGCGAGCGACTTACCCGACGCCGTGCCGGTGCACAGCACGACATGGCGTCCACCATGGGCGAGGTCTGCGGCGGCCACTTGATGCGACCAGGGGGCCTCGATGCCCCGATCAACGAACGCCCGCACCACATCTGGGTGGGCCCAGCACGGCCACCTCATCGGGCGACCCCGTCGCGGTGGAATGTCCGCCACGTGGCGCAGCGGATTTTGGCCGCCGCCGACCGTGCCCTCGACCGCGCACGCGAGCAGCTCGCGGCCGAAATCAGGCATCGATCATCCTTCCCGAGACACCTCTTTAGGCGAATTGTTCCCCATTTGAAACGCCGAGACTGTCGCCGCAGCCACGAACGTGATTGACTTATCGCGGTCGCAGCTTCTGTGTTCGTGTATCAGCACTCGCAGGAACGACGTTGCGATCGCGGTTCCTGCGAGGGTTGTAGGTCGGGTTGAGTTCCGAGCTTCCACGAAGGAGAGCGGTCGGAACGGGCCCGGTGTACCGAAACACGGTGGACCGCACCCGGTGAAAAAGAGAAGGAAACAACAGGAAATGCCACAGGGAACTGTGAAGTGGTTCAACGCGGAGAAGGGCTTCGGCTTCATCGCCCCGGAGGACGGCTCCGCTGACGTTTTTGTCCACTACACGGAGATTCAGGGCAGCGGCTTCCGCACCCTGGAGGAGAACCAGAAGGTCGAGTTCGAGGTTGGCCAGAGCCCCAAGGGGCCGCAGGCCACCGGTGTTCGGGCCGTCTAGCGCGACCAGCACGATCGAAAGGCAACACCCCGCGAGCGTCGAGAACCGGCCGCCGCGGGGTGTTCGCTATTCCGGCGCGCTTCGGCACGGCCGCCACGGCTGAGACCGGTACCTGGCTTACTGTCGATTTGTGAGCCAGCTGTCGTTCTTCTCGGCGGAGTCGGTGCCCCCCGCGGTGGCCGACCTCACCGGGCTGCTCGCCGGACCTGGCCAAGTCGTCCTGGTGGGTTCGGGCGCCCAGCAGGGTGCGCGGCTGTCGGTCGTCGTCGACCGTCAGTGGCGGGCCGAGGCGCTCGCCGAGATGATCGTCGAGGCCGGTCTGGAACCCGAGATCGCCCGCACCGACGAGAACACCCCGCTGGTGCGCACCGCGGTCGACGCCCGACTGGTCGAGATCGCGGCGGGTTGGACCCGGGGTGCGGTCAAGACCGTCCCGCCCAACTGGCTGCCCGGGCCGCGCGAGCTGCGGGCGTGGACCTTGGCCGCGGGCACGCCCGAAGCCGACCGCTATCTGCTCGGGCTGGACCCGCACGCACCGGACACGCATGCGCCGCTCGCGTCGGCGATGATGCGGGTGGGAATCGCGCCGACGCTGATCGGCACCAGGGGGTCGCGCCCGGCCCTGCGGATCAGCGGCCGACGCCGGCTATCGCGCCTGGTAGAGAACGTGGGGGAACCTCCGGGCAGTGTGGAGGCGTTCCAGGAATGGCCACGGGTCTGACGGCTGTTTTGAGGGGGGTCAGTTTGCGTCGGTTGGCGCGGGGTGCGAAATTGTCAGTTGCCGACAGGGTTGATTCGCCGCCGGATGCGGAATTCTGCGCTGTAGGCGACCGAAGAAGTGGAGCGTAAGTAAAAGGTGGCAGATGGGGACCGCGGCAGCGGCCGTAACGGAAGCGTCCGGCGGCTCGTCATAGTCGAGTCGCCTACCAAGGCGCGCAAGATAGCCGGCTACCTCGGCTCCAACTACATCGTCGAGTCATCCCGTGGGCACATCCGCGACCTGCCCCGCAACGCCGCCGACGTGCCCGCCAAGTACAAATCCGAGCCGTGGGCCCGCCTCGGGGTGGATGTCGACCACAACTTCGAGCCGCTCTACATCATCAGCCCCGAGAAGAAGAGCACGGTCGCCGAACTGAAGGATCTGCTCAAGAACGTCGACGAGCTGTATCTGGCCACAGATGGCGACCGCGAGGGCGAGGCCATCGCCTGGCATCTGCTCGAGACGCTCAAGCCGCGCATCCCGGTCAAGCGGATGGTGTTCCACGAGATCACCGAACCGGCGATCCGCGCCGCCGCCGAGGACCCCCGCGACCTGGACAACGACCTGGTCGACGCGCAGGAGACCCGCCGCATCCTGGACCGGCTGTACGGCTACGAGGTCAGCCCGGTGCTGTGGAAGAAGGTCGCGCCGAAGCTGTCGGCAGGCCGCGTGCAGTCGGTGGCGACGCGCATCATCGTGCAGCGCGAACGCGAACGGATGGCCTTCCGAAGCGCGGGCTATTGGGACGTCACCGCCGAACTCGACGCCAGCGTCTCCGACCCGCAGGCGTCTCCCCCGACGTTCACCGCCAAACTGAACACCGTCGACGGGCGTCGCGTGGCCACCGGCCGTGACTTCGACTCGCTGGGCCAGGTCAAAAAGCCCGACGAGGTGCTGGTCCTCGACCAGGCCGCCGCCACGGCGTTGGCGGGCGGTCTGCGCGGGGCGCAGCTGGCGGTCAGCTCGGTCGAGCAGAAGCCCTACACCCGCAGGCCGTACGCGCCGTTCATGACCTCGACGCTGCAGCAGGAGGCGGGCCGCAAGCTGCGGTTCTCCTCGGAGCGCACGATGAGCATCGCGCAGCGGCTCTACGAGAACGGCTTCATCACCTATATGCGCACGGACTCCACGACGTTGTCGACGAGCGCCGTGGAAGCCGCCCGCAACCAGGCCCGTCAGCTCTACGGCGAGGAGTACCTGCATCCGTCGCCGCGCCAGTACACCCGCAAGGTGAAGAACGCCCAGGAGGCGCACGAGGCCATCCGGCCCGCGGGTGACGTGTTCTCCACGCCCGGCCAGCTGCACGGCCAGCTCGACACCGACGAATTCCGGCTCTACGAGCTGATCTGGCAACGCACCGTGGCCTCCCAGATGGCCGACGCGCGCGGAACGACGCTGAGCCTGCGGATCTCCGGAACGGCGAGTTCGGGCGAGCAGGTGGTCTTCAACGCCAGCGGCCGCACGATCACCTTCGCCGGCTTCCTGAAGGCCTACGTGGAGAGCATCGACGAGCAGGCCGGCGGCGAGGCCGACGACGCCGAGAGCCGGCTGCCGAATCTCGAGCAGGGCCAGCGCGTGGACGCCAAGGAGCTCACCGCCGACGGCCACAACACCGCGCCGCCCGCCCGCTACACCGAGGCTTCGCTGATCAAGGCCCTCGAGGACCTCGGCATCGGCAGGCCGTCGACGTATTCGTCGATCATCAAGACGATCCAGGACCGCGGTTACGTGGTGAAGCGGGGCAGCGCGCTGGTTCCGTCGTGGGTGGCGTTCGCCGTCATCGGGCTGCTCGAACAACACTTCGGCCGCCTGGTCGATTACGGGTTCACCGCGGCGATGGAAGACGAGCTCGACGAGATCGCCGCCGGAAACGAGCGACGGACCAACTGGCTCAACAACTTCTACTTCGGTGGCGATCACGGGGTCGAGGACTCGATCGCCCGCTCGGGTGGGCTCAAGAAGCTCGTCGGGGTGAACCTCGAAGAGATCGATGCTCGACAAATCAACTCCATCAAGCTTTTCGACGACGATCAGGGCCGGCCGATCTATGTGCGGGTGGGCAAGAACGGTGCCTACCTGGAGCGGATGGTCCCCGCCGACGACGGCGAGCCCGGAGAGCTCAAACCGCAGCGGGCCAACCTGAAGGACGAGCTCACACCCGACGAGCTGACCTTGGAGCTCGCCGAAAAGCTTTTCGCCACACCGCAAGAGGGTCGTTCACTGGGCGTCGACCCCGAAACCGGGCACGAGATCGTCGCCAAGGACGGTCGTTACGGACCGTACGTCACCGAGGTGCTGCCCGAACCGCCCGACGACGGCGAGGCCGGGTCGGCGGCGAAGAAGGGTAAGAAGCCGACCGGTCCGAAGCCGCGCACCGGATCGCTGTTGCGGTCGATGGATCTGGAAACGGTGACCCTGGAGGATGCGCTGCGGCTGCTGTCGCTGCCCCGCGTCGTCGGCGTCGATCCGAACACCGGTGAGGAGATCACCGCGCAGAACGGTCGTTACGGCCCATACCTGAAGCGCGGCACGGATTCTCGGTCGCTGGCCACCGAGGAGCAGATGTTCGACATCACGCTCGACGAGGCCCTGAAGATCTACGCCGAGCCCAAGCGCCGCGGCGGTCAGCGGGCCGCGGCCCCGCCGTTGCGTGAGCTGGGCGAGGATCCGGCGACCGGCAAGCCGATGGTGATCAAGGACGGCCGGTTCGGCCCGTATGTCACCGACGGGGAGACCAACGCCAGCCTGCGCAAGGGCGACGACGTCCTGTCGATCACCGACGAACGCGCCGCCGAACTGCTCGCCGACCGCCGCGCGCGCGGCCCGGTGAAGCGGACGAAGAAGGCGGGCGCGAAGAAGACCGCCAAGAAGGCCGGCGCCAAGAAGGCCGCGAAGAAGGCCTAGCCCGCGCACGTGAGCTGGTGCTCGGGATCAGCGCGATTCCTCGGTGATAGCTTCACGTTCGGCGTCGTGTTCAGCGTCGGCGTGATCGGTGTCGGTCTGTTCGTCGCGCGCCGCGGCGGAGCTGAGCAGGTTCAGCGGCCGCGCCAACTGTGTCGGTGCGACGCGACCACGGAGTTCGACGATCTCGCCGACGTCCCAGCACAGGGCTTCGGCGTCCAGGGCCCCGCTGACCGCGATCGCCGAGGCCAGGACGTGACCCTCCTCCAGCTTGGCCAGCTCGGTCAGCCGCGCCGCTTCGTTGACCGGATCGCCGATCACGGTGTACTCGAAGCGGGCCTGGGCGCCGATGTGCCCGGCGATCGCCCGGCCCGCCGACACCCCGATACCGAACTCCGTCTGGCCCAGCACCTCGATCAGCTCGTCGTGCAGTTCGCGTGAGGCCGCGAGCGCGCCGCCGCACGCGTCGGGGTGCTCGATCGGTGCGCCGAAAATGGCCAGCGCCGCATCGCCTTGGAACTTGTTGACGAAGCCGCCGTGCCGGTTGACCGTGTCGACCACCACCCGGAAGAAGTCGTTGAGCAGGTTGACGACTTCGGCCGCGGGGATGGTCGCGGCCAGCTGCGTCGAGCCCACCAGGTCGACGAACAGGACCGCGACGTCGCGTTCCTGCCCGCCGAGTTCGGTGCCGCGTTCCAGCGCCCGCCGGGCCACGTCCTCGCCGACGTAGCGGCCGAACAGGTCGCGCAGGCGCTGCCGTTCGGCCAGGTCGCGCACCATGTCGTTGAACCCGGCCTGCAGCAGGCCCAGCTCGCTGGCGTCGTAGATCTGCATGTGAGCGTTGTAGTTGCCCCGCTGCACCTCGCCCAGCGCCCAGCGCAACTGGCGCAGCGGGTCGGCGATCGACATCGCCACCAGCACGGTGCCTGCCAGGCCGACCACCAGCGCGGAGATCGACAGAATCAGGATCGGGGTGGTCAGCCGGTCGGCGGGCGCGGTCAGGATCTCGAACTTGCTGGCCACGACGGCCAGCACGATCGCGATGATCGGAACCGCGGTGGACAGCACCCACGTCATCACCTGACGCGCGATCACCCCGGGCGCGCGGAAGTTTTCCGGCACACCGCCGCGCAGGGCGGCCACCGCGACGGGCCGCAGCACCCGTTCGGACTGCAGGTAGCCGATGATCGCGGTCGCCGTGGCGCCCAGGCCCGTGGCGACGGCCACCACCGGCGCCGACTTGCTGGCCACCGGCCAGCTCGCGACGATGAACACCACCGAGCCCAAGAACCAGTTCGCGACGTTGATCACCGACCGGTAGAAGGGCATCTTCAGCGCGCGGGTGCGCGCCACCTCGGTGTCGGCCGGGTCCCGGTCGCCCAGCAGCATGTCGCGGCGCTGCCAGCGCATGACGGGGATCAGCAGCCGCAGGCTCCAGTAGGCGGCGATGGTGAAGGACACGAACAGGAAGCCGAGGAAGACCGCCAGGTTGAAGGCGGGCAGATCCTGCAGTTGGATGCGGTCCTCGGGCGGCAGACCGAACCTCAGGAAGCTCAGGACCAGCAGGGCGCCGATGATGTCGGCCTGCACCATGCCCAGCGTGAACACCGGCCATGGGGTGCGCGCCGCCCACCGGACGAATGCGCTGATCCGCCCGATCGGTCGTTCTCCCATGGCCACGCGTCAACCGTATCGGGCATCGGCGACGGGTACGGGTGCTGTGAGACGGACGTGTCGGTTCGCAGCACTACTGTTATCTCCGATGGGCGGTGTTTTCTCGCGTCTGGTGGGCCAGCACGCTGTTGAGGCCGAGTTGGTGGCCGCGGCCCGCGCCGCACGTGGTGAGGCGGCTCACAACGGCGCGGTCATCGGGTCCATGACACATGCGTGGCTGATCACTGGCCCTCCCGGTTCGGGCCGTTCGGTGGCGGCGCTGTGCTTCGCCGCTGCGCTGCAGTGCACCTCCGACGGTGTGCCCGGATGCGGCGAATGCCGGGCCTGCACGACGACGATGGCCGGCACCCATGCCGACGTGCGGCGGATCATCCCCGAGGGGTTGTCGATCGGCGTCGACGACATGCGCGCGATCGTGCAGATCGCGTCGCGGCGGCCGGGTACCGGACGATGGCAGATCGTGCTGGTCGAAGATGCCGACCGGTTGACCGAGGGAGCGGCGAACGCCCTGCTCAAGGTGGTCGAAGAGCCGCCGCCGTCGACGGTGTTCCTGCTGTGCGCTCCGTCGGTGGATCCCGAGGACATCGCGATCACGCTGCGCTCGCGTTGCCGGCACGTGGCGCTGGTGACCCCGACCGTGGATGCGATCGCGAACGTGCTGATGGAGGGCGACGGGCTCGCGGAGGCCGATGCGCGGTGGGCGGCTTCGGTCAGCGGCGGCCATGTCGGGCGGGCCCGGCGGCTGGCCACCGATGAGTCGGCGCGGGAGCGCCGCAAGCGGGCGTTGGGACTGGCGCGGGACGCGGCGACACCGTCGCGCGCCTATGCCGCGGCCGAGGAGTTGGTGAAGACGGCCGAGGACGAGGCGCTGGCGCTGACGGTGGACCGTAACGAGGCCGAGACCGAGGAACTGCGCACCGCGCTCGGCGCGGGGGGCACCGGCAAGGGCACGGCCGGTTCGCTGCGCGGAGCGGCGGGTGCGCTCAGTGCCCTTGAGCGACGGCAGAAGTCGCGCAAGACACGCGCTTCGCGTGATTCCCTGGATCGCGCGTTGATCGATCTGGCGACGTACTTCCGCGACGCGCTGCTGGTGGCGTCCGACGCCGGAGACGTTGCGCACAACCACCCCGATATGGCGGAGGAGATCGCCAGGCTGGCCGCGCATGCGCCACCGGACAAGCTGCTGCGCTGCATCGAAGCCGTGCTGGAGTGCCGCGAGGCCCTGGCCGTCAATGTCAAGCCGAAGTTCGCGGTCGACGCGATGGTGGCGACGGTCGGCCGGGCGCTGCGCGACTGAGTTGGGTCGGCGGCGGGCCCTGCCGTAGACTCGTCCCGCCCCCGCGGTCGTCTGCTCTTCGCGCAGCGCTCATCGCGGCGGCACGCCACCTTAGCTCAGTCGGCAGAGCGGCTCACTCGTAATGAGCAGGTCAGGAGTTCGATTCTCCTAGGTGGCTCCAGCTCACAGAGCCTCACGTCGCCTGCAACACCTCCTTGGCGATCTTCATTGCCGAGTTGGCTGCGGGGAAGCCGGTGTAACCGGTGCAGTGGTAGATGACCTCGGCGATCTCGTCGTCGGTGAGGCCGTTGGTGCGCGCGATCTGGACGTGGATACGCAACTCGTCCTCGGCGCGCAGCGCGATCAGGATGCCGAGGGTCAGCAGGCTGCGGTCGCGACGGCTCAGACCTTCCCGGGTCCACAGCCGCCCGAACACGTTGTCCATGGCCAGGCCGAGCATCTCGCCGCCGAAGGAGTCGGTGGGCAGTTCGACGTCACCGTCGGGAAGGACGCCGGGGAGCAGTTCGCGGAAGACCTCGAGGCCTTGTTCTCGGATGTCGGTCATCCCGACAGCCTGGCACGCCCGCCGCTATCTCGGCGCCAGGAATCCGACGGGGCCCGACGCGATACACACCGACAACGCGGCCGTGTTCGCGCGGACGTCGATCGCGTCGCCCGCCCCGGGCAGCCGGACGAACACCTGGTTCAGGCCCGGTCGCACCGGCACCTTGACCTCGCGCCCCTCCGACAGCGACATCGTCATCGAGCCGTCGCTGTTGGCCAGGTAGTTGATCTCCGCCGTCCAGTCCGCGGGCAGCAGCGGACCGTCCAACGGCATGCGGGCCGGAACCTCCGGTTGCACCAGGTATCCGCAGTCCGGGTGTGGGCCCTGCGCGATGGTTCGCACCCAGGTCACCTTCGCATCGACCACGCGGCCGCTGTGATCGAGCATGCGTAGTTCGCTTGTGGCCGCAGAGAATTCGGGACGCTCACGGACCAACGCGAACATGTGGCTGGCGCGGTTCTCGGGTCCGACCACCCGTTGCAGAACCATCGGGTCGACCTCCTGGTCGAGCATCGGTGCATCCGACATCCGGCTCGCCTCGGCCAAGCCCGACAACGCGTTCTGCAGATAGGCCTGTGTCGGGTTGTCGCGCCACACTGTCAGGAACGTAGCGGTCGAATACAGACTGCTCGCCACGAATGCCGCTGTGAGCGAACAGATCACAGCTGTTCGGGACCGCGACGCATCCAACCACCGCGTTCCCTCCCGATTCGGGGCGCACAGTCCAACCGCCGCCAACAACGCCAGCACGATGACGAGGTCGGGCAGATAGCGCAGCGTCTGGGCCAACTCCAGGGCGGTGAACTGTGATGACCGCATCAGATAGATGGGGATCTGGCAGGCGATCGCGTACCCCGCGGCCACCAACCACACCGCGGCGATCCGTTGCTTGCGCAGCACACTCACTGTCACCACCGCGGCCAAGCCCACCCAACCCAGCACCATCACCGCCGCGGGCGGGGTGGCCCACGGTGACGCGGGCGCCCACCGTTGCCAGTCCCACGGGCCGCCGACCAAACCCGGCACGATCCCGTGCGTCACCGACCTCGCGAGCAGGTCCCACGTCATCGCCAGGTCAAGGCTCCACCGTTTCTGGTCGACCACCATCAGGTACACGCCGACCCATCCCGCCGTGACCGCCAGCGACGGCACCCACAGGCGAACTCCGTGACGCCACACCGCTTTCGCCGAGCCGGCACCGGTCACGTAGAACAGAAGGGCCGTCACCGCGAACGCGACGAACGGAATCACCGCCGCCTTCTCGAAGAACAGCAGACCGCCGACGTAGACCAGCAGGCCCGTCACCGCGTAGCGCTTGTTTCCCGTGCGCACCAGCAGGATCGCGTCGCCGCAGACCCACGCCATCGCCGCCAGCATCGGCAACGAGTTCAGCGCCGCCGCCCACCAGGCGAACCCCGGCACCGCCAGCGGCGTGAACAACGCGAAGGTCAACGGCAACAACAGGACTGGGCGCCATCCGAGGATGATGTGCAGTGTCCGCAGCAGTGCCAGGGACACCAGCAGTTGCAGAACGACCAGGCTGATCGCCGGCCCGATCCAGTTCAGCGGCGCCAACAAGGTGATGCCTCCGGCGACGAGGAACGCCCCGGGCATGACGTGACCGTCGTGGTCGTCGAACAGGTATGCCGGCGAGAACAGCGACTGGGTACCCGCGCGGCCGATCAGGATCAGGTCGTCCCAGTAGAAGTAGCCGCCGAATGCCAGTACCGCCCGGATCGCCAGCTGCACGACGATCAGGACGGCGGCGGTGCGCGCGACCCAGCTGGTCAGCGCGAAGTTACCGCGGATAGGCATCCCCTGCTTGCCGGCGCGCGATCCACGCCGAGCGCACCATCTCCTCCAGCGAATGCCGCATCCGCCAGTCGAGGTCGCGCTCGGCCAAGTCACCCGATGCGACGATGCGGGCGGGGTCACCGGGCCGGCGGGGGCCGACAACCGGCTCGAAATCGAACCCCGTCACATCGCGGATCGTCGTCATGATCTCCCGCACCGAGGTGCCACTACCGCTGCCGAGGTTGTAGACGGGCTCGATCGGGTCACCGGCCTCGAGCCGCCGCGCCGCGGCGACATGCGCCAGCGCGAGATCCGATACGTGGACGTAGTCGCGCACGCAGGTGCCGTCGGGGGTGGGGTAGTCGGCGCCGTTGATGCGCGGCGTCTCGTCGCGGCACAACATGTCGAACACCAGTGGGAAAAGGTTGTGCGGGCTGACGTCGAACAGGTCCTCTGACCCCGAGCCCACGACATTGAAGTAGCGCAGGCTGGTGTGGCGTAATCCGGAGGCGCGGGCCGCGTCACGAATCATCCACTCGCCCACCAATTTACTGACACCGTACGGGGATTCCGGCGACGTGGGCGTCTGTTCGGTGACGGTGTCGACGTCGGGGGTGCCGTAGGTGGCCGCGCTGGAGGAGAACACCATCTTGTCGGTGCCTGAGGCCTCCATCGCCTTGAGTAGCGTGACCATCGCCGAGACGTTCTGCTCGTAGGTGTGAAGCGGGCGTTGCACGGAGACACCGGCGTACTTGAACCCCGCGATGTGGATGACGCCACTTACGCGATGCTCGTCGAGCGTGCGGGAGACGAGCTCACCGTCGAGCAGGGTGCCCCGAACGAACGGGACCGTCGCCGGGACGAATCGCTCGAGGCCGGTTGACAGGTCGTCGATCACGACGACCGGCATGTCGGCGTCGGCCAGGGCTCGCACCACATGGGAACCGATGTATCCCGCGCCGCCGGTCACCAGCCAAGTCATCCGCTCTTCCTCACCTCGAACGGGGGCCAGCATACGGATCGGCGACCCCGGCTCCGAACCGGTGTCATGCCGCAGGCCTGCGTGACAGCGCGGACAGGTGCACGGCGATACCCACCACCGGACCGCACAGCAGCGCGACCACCGTGCGCGTGCCCAGGTCCAGTGGTAGCAGAAGCAACAACGTCGACGCGACGGTCGCCGAAACCCAACCCAGCGCGTATGCGCGGTGCAGCGCCGCCGCCACCGCAGCCGCGCCGGTGAGCGTGAGCAGCGAGACGGCGATCGCACCGCCTGTCAACCAGGCCAGCAGTGCACCGTCGGCGCGGTATTCGGCACCGAATGCGCTGCGCAGCAGCCACGGTCCGGCCGCCCAGGCGATGAGCACACCGAGCACACCCACACCGGTGACGATCACCGCCGGAGCGACCAGGGCACGCAACCGGTGCGCACGCTGGTCGACGAAGTGGGCCACGAGGTTGCCCTGCATCGCCGTCAGCGGCACCAGTAGCGGGGCCCTCGTCAGCGTGACGGCCAGGATCACGATGCCGCCCACCGCGCCGAGATCGTCGGAGGTCGCCTGCAACAGCACCGGAAACCCCATGACCAGGATGGCGCTGGCACCCGCCGCGGTGATCGAATGCGATGCGCCCCGCAGGAACTCCGCGGTGCTGACGGGAGTCGACAAGCCCGCGGCCCGTCGCGTGGCGGGCGAGACGATCAGCATGATCAGCCACGCCACCGCGCCGGCCACCGTGGCCCACAGGTAACCGGCCAGGCCCCAGCCGACCAGGAACGTCGCGACGGCCACGAGCAGACGCAGGCCTGCGTCGGTCACCATCTGCGATCCGTACGCCGTCCACCTGTTGAGCCCGGCAGAGATGCCGAGCAGCGTTGAGTGCAAACAGAATCCGGCGAGTCCGACGGCCAGCAGCGTCACCGAGAGCCATCGCGACTCCACGAACACGTGCCCGGACCACAGCGGGGAGCTGACCGCAATCGCAGCGGCCGACACGACGCCCACGAGCGCGCCCACCCACATCGGACGGCTACGGGGCCCCTCCGCCGGCTCGACATGCGCTGCGGACCGCACTTCCCTGGTGGCCTCCTGCAACAGCCCGCCCGTCGCCCCCGACACCAGACCGAACGCCCCCCAGAACACCGCGAACAACGAGAACCCGGCGGGCTCGAGGTCGCGGGCGGCCAGGTAGAGCACCGCATAACCGCACACGGCGATCGCGGCGGTGGCCAGCCCGACCCGGCCCACGCTGCCGCGCGCGGCCGGACCGGCCGGGGCCGCACCGCTCGCCGTGACCGGATCGAAGGGCGCTCCCGCGTCGGTCACGGTGTGTCCAACTCCGGGAGTTCGGTGCCATACAGCCAGGCCTCCCACAACGGGCGCAACGACTCGTCGGCGTAATGCGATGCCAGGCCGGTGAAGTCGTCGGTCACCACGGTGCTGTGCCGGTGGCGCGACGTCCAGTCCCGCAGCAGCGCGAAGAAGTTGTCGTCGCCCAGGTGCCGGCGCAGCACGTGCAACGTCATCGCCCCGCGCTTGTACACCCGGTCGTCGAACATGGCGCGCGGACCGGGGTCGGCGAGCACGAGGTCTTGCGGCGAGTCGGCGAGCCGCTGGTAGTAGTGGTGGGCCCAGTCCTCGGCGCTGCGGCCGCCCGAGTTCTCCGACCACAGCCACTCGGCGTAACAGGCGAACCCCTCGTGCAGCCAGATGTGGCGCCAGCGCTTGGCGGTCACCGAGTTGCCGAACCACTGGTGTGCCAGTTCGTGTGCGATCATCCGTTCGGACCTGCCGGTGCCGTCGCAGTGGTTGGCGCCGAAGATCGAAATCCCCTGCGCCTCCAGCGGGATCTCGAGGTCGTCGTCGGTGACCACGACGGTGTACCCCTCGCTGAGCGGATAGTCGCCGAACAACCTGACGAACAACTTCATCATCTGCGGTTGACGATCGAAGTCGTGCTCGAAGTTGCGCCGCAACCGGTCCGGAAGCGCCGCGTGGATCGGGACCCCGTTCTTGGCCAGCCGATGACGTTCATACAGTCCGATCTGCACCGTGACCAGATAGGTCGAGGTGGGTTCGGGCAGCTCGAAGGTCCATGTCGTCATGCCGGCCCGCGCGCGCCGAGACACCAACTCGCCGTTCGCGATCACCCGATACGGGCTTTCGGCGGCGATCTGCAGACGGAAGCTCGCCTTCGCGCTGGGGTGATCGTCACAGGGGAACCAGGACTGTGCACCGTTCGGCTGGCCCGCCACCAGAGCCCCCTCGCTGAGCTCCTCGAAACCGACATCGCCCCACAGTGAGCGGATGGGCCTGGGGGCCCCGCCGTAGCGCACGACGATGGTCATCGCCGCCCCGGGGGCCAGCGCGTCACGCAACGCGATGTGCAGCTTGCCGCCGGACGTGCGGAACTGTTGCGGCCGTGCGCCGTTGACGGACACCTTCGTCACCGACAGCGTGTCGGCGAGGTCGAGAGTGAAGGTGCGCAACGCCGCGAGCGTCACCGCGGTGATCGTCGCCGTACCCGTGAGCCGATTGATCGCGACCTTGTACTCGATGTCGAGTTCGTAGCGCGATACCCGGTAACCGAAGTTGCCGCTCGACGGCAGGTACGGGTCGATGACCGGTGTCGACTTCTTCTTGCCTCTCGTCACGCGGCGGTTTCTCTGGTCGAAGGTGCCGACGTGTCTGCGCGCTTCTTGCGGGGTGCGTGCCACGGCGCAATGGGGTTGCCCTGCCACCGGGTCGATGCGGGTACCTCGTCACCACGCATGACCAGAGAGGCCGGGCCGACGGTGGCTGCAGCGCCGATGCGGGCCGCGGGCAGCGCGACACCGTGCGCACCCAATGTCGAACCCTGCTCCAGCACAACGGTGTCCATCCGCATGATCCTGTCGTGGAACAGATGCGTCTGCACGACACAGCCGCGGTTGACGGTGGCACCCTGCTCGAGGGTCACCAGATCGGCCTCGGGCAGCCAGTACGTCTCGCACCAGACGCCGCGCCCGATCCCGGCGCCCAACGCGCGCAACCACAGATTCATCACCGGCGTGCCGCTGGCCGCGCGGGCGAACCACGGGGCGGCGACGGTCTCGACGAAGGTGTCGTAAACCTCGTTGCGCCAGACGAACGCCGACCAGAGGGGGTGTTCGCCGGGCTCGATGCGGCCGACGACAAGCCATTTCGCGATCACGGCGGCCGCCCCTGCGATCACTCCGCCGACCAACAGCACGGCTCCGGCACTCAGCGCGGCCCACCCCCAGCCGGCTTCCACGGCCAACCACTGCAGGGTGAGCAGCACCGCCACCCCGATCCCGTACGTCACGATCAGCGGTACTATCCGACACGTCTCGACCAGACCGCGCAGCAGCTTCAACCGCGCGGAGGGGTGGAAGGTGCGCAGCGCATCCGCCGCGGTCGGCTTGCGGCGCAACCGAACCGGCGGGCTGCCCAGCCAGGACGAACCGGCCTTGGCCTTGTGCGGGGTCGCCGACAACACCGCCACCAAGCCGTCGTCGGGAACCTTGCGACCCGGTTGGGTGATGCCGGAATTGCCGAGGAACGCCCTCTTGCCGATCGTCGCCTTCGCGACATGGATCCAGCCGCCACCCAACTCATAGGAGGCCACCATCGTGTCATCGGCCAGGAAGGCGCCGTCCTCGACGACGGTGAACTTCGGTGTGAACAGCGCCGTCGAGATCTCGGTTCCCCGGCCGACTTTGGCGCCGAGCGCCCGCAGCCACCACGGCGTGAGCAGGCTGGCGTAGATCGGGAACAGATAGGTGCGTGCGGCATCCATCAGCCGTTCGGTGGCCCAGATCTGCCACCCCGTCCGGCTGCGCACCGGGTGATAACCCTCGCGCAGCCCCAACGAGAGCAGGCGCACCCCCACCACCGTCAGCACCGCATAGCTGACCGCGGCGACCAATGTCGCGGCCGGAGTCCACAGCGCCGCGGGTACGACTGCATCCACCACCGAATTGGATTCGCGCACACCGTATCCGATCACCGCCAGGCCGGTGGCGATCGCAAGCAACGGCAGCCCACCCAAAACGATCGAGGTGAGCCCGTAGACCGCCACCCACACCGGCGCCCGCGGTGGGCGGTGTTCGGGCCAGGGGTGACGGGCCTTGCCGGACTTCACCGCGGGCGAACCCTTCCAGTACTGACCGTTCTTCACCTTGCCGACGACACCGGAGCCGGGGGCCACATCGGCGTTCTTGCCGACGACGGCTCCGGGAAACAGGGTGGTCCGTGCGCCGATCGTGGCGTCGTTGCCGACGGTGATCGGCCCGACGTGGAAGAGGTCACCGTCGACCCAGTGGCCGGACAGGTCGACCTCGGGTTCGACCGAGCTCCGGTGCCCGAGCTTGAGCATGCCGGTCACCGGCGGAGTGGAGTGCAGGTCCACACCCTTTCCGACCTTGTTGCCCAGTGCTCGGGCGTAGTACACCAACCACGGTGCGCCCGCGAGGTTTTCGGCACCGCCGGCCTCGGCTAGACGTTCGGCCAGCCACACCTTCAGGTGCTCGGGCCCCCCTCGCCGGTAGGTGCCCGGCGCCAACCCGTCAAGCAGGAGCCGGGCGCACAGCGCCGCGATCCCCATCCGGCCCAGCGGGGTGACGAACAGGACGAAGCCCACCCCGACCCACCACCAATTGAGCGGTGCGGTCCACGGGACGAAACCGGCCAAAACGTTGTTGGCCACCGCCAGCCACACCACCCACTGCAGTCCGGTCAGCGTGGCCAGCGGCAGCGACAACGCCACCTGCACGGCCTGCGTGAGCCGCGATGTCGGCTTCACCGTGCGCGGACGCACCCGCGGCGGCGGATCGAGCTCGTCGAGGAAACCCGCGAGCGACCCGAGTCGTGGGTGGTCGTACAGGTCGGCGACGGTCACCTGCGGATGGCGCCGACGCAGGGCGGCGACCAGTTGCGCCGCCGACAGCGAGCCTCCGCCGAGCGCGAAGAAGTCGGCTTCGGGACCGTCCACCGGCGCGGCCAGTACATCGCGCCACAGACCGGCGAGCCAGCCCATCGTCCCGGTCAACCCCGCTCCGCCGTCGTCCTCGCCGACATCGACCGGCCACGGCAACGCCTCGCGGTCGACCTTGCCGGAGGTACGGGTCGGCAGTTCGTCGACCAAGACCAGCCGCGGCACCAGCGCCGCGGGCAACGTCTCGGCCAGCGACACTCGCGCCTTGGCCAGATCGAAAGTCGGGTCGGCGCTGGCGATGTAACCGACCAACAGCGGCGTGCCGCCCGCCGTGCGGCGGACTGCGGCGGCGCCGCCGCTCACCCCGGGAAGGTTGACGAGCGCGGTGTCGACCTCGCCGAGTTCGATGCGCCGCCCGCCGACCTTGACCTGGTCGTCGGCACGGCCCACGAAGTAGAGCCCGTCGGACTCCAGCCGCACCAGGTCCCCGCTGCGGTAGGCGCGCTTCCAGCCGAGCGTCGGCATCGGCGCGTACTTCTCGGCGTCCTTGTCCGGGTCGAGGTAGCGGGCCAGGCCCACGCCCCCGATGACAAGCTCGCCAACCGCGCCATACGCCACCGGCTCACCGTCGGAGCCGACCACGGCCAGGTCCCACCCGACAAGCGGCAGCCCGATGGCCACCGGGCCACCTCCGGACAACCGGGCGGCGCACGCCACCACGGTCGTCTCCGTCGGGCCGTAGGTGTTCCACACCTCCCGACCGTCGACGGCGAGCCGGTCGGCCAACTCGGGTGGGCAGGCTTCGCCGCCGAAGATCAGCAGCCGCACCGCCTCGAGCGCCTCGGCGGGCCACAGCGCCGCCAGCGTCGGCACGGTCGAGACCACCGTGATGTCGCGCGCCACCAGCCACGGCCCGAGGTCCATACCGCTGCGCACCATGGAACGCGGCGCAGGGACCAGGCAGGCGCCGTGCCGCCAGGCCAACCACATCTCTTCGCACGACGCGTCGAACGCGACTGACAACCCGGCCAGCACCCGGTCGCCCGGCCCGATGGGATTGTCCTGCAGGAACAACCGTGCCTCCGCGTCGACGAACGCGGCCGCGCTGCGGTGGGTGACCGCGACGCCCTTCGGGGTGCCGGTGGAGCCGGAGGTAAAAATGATCCAGGCGTCGTCGCGGCCCAGTGGCGCCGCGGCCCGCCAGCCCCGCGACGACCCCGGCCCGCGCGACAGGCCGGCTTCGGTGATGACCGCCACCACGTTGGCCTCGGTGAACACCAGCTCCGCCCGCTCTTCGGGGTCGTCGGCGTCCACGGGCACGTACGCGGCGCCGGAGGCCAGCACGGCGAGAATCGCGACGTAGAGCGCGTAGCTTCCCGACGGCATCCGGATGCCGATCCGGTCGCCGCGGCCGATGCCCCGTGCGGCCAGCCACTGGACGCTGTCCTCGATGTCGGTGATCAGTTCGCCGTACGTCAGCTGGACGTCACCGTCGTCGATCGCGGGCGCCTCCGGATACCGCTTGGCGGTCTCGTAGAGGATGTCGATCAGCGTGCGCGGCTCCGGCGCGAGCGGGGACAACAGATATTGAGGTGGAATCTCCCGCCGCAACTCCCCAGTCACGGCTACAAAGCTACTCAGCCCGCCCCGCGTGCCGCCCGAGCCGCAGGCGGCGTCGCGATCACGATTCCGACACCGCCCGCCGGGCATCGACAAGGGCCGCATCCGGAGGTTTGATTTCCCCCGCTACCGGTCATCCGCCAGTACCTGGCAGAATCGCCTGCGGAGGGGAGTATTCCTTCGCCGCGGTGTCGTCATCACGTCGGCCGTCATCGGACGACCGGTGCTGCGGGCCGACACGAATGATCGTGGCGGTGGAAGAGACCTCCGGCGTTTTGACGACCGGAGGTTAAGTGAACGTTTCCACCACCGAATGGGTCATCACGCTCAGCGTGACGATCGCCATTCTGCTGTTCGACGTCATCGTGATCGGCCGGCGGCCGCACGAACCGTCGAAGCGGGAAACCGGCACCGCGCTGACGATCTACGTGAGCCTGGCAATCGCATTCGGGATCTGGACCTGGTTCTTCCACGGCAGCCAGTACGGCGTGGAGTTCTTCGCGGGCTGGCTGACCGAATACAGCCTGTCGGTGGACAACCTGTTCGTCTTCCTGATCATCATGGCCAGCTTCAATGTGCCCAGGAAGTTCCAGCAGCAGGCGCTTCTGGTCGGCATCATCCTGGCGCTGATCTTCCGCGGCATCTTCATCGCGCTCGGTGCCGTGGCCATCAACCAGTTCTCGTGGGTGTTCTACATCTTCGCCGCGTTCCTCATCTACACGGCGATCAACCTGGCCCGCGACACCGACCACGAGGACGATGGCGACAACATCGTGGTCAGGTTCGCCCGCAACCACCTGAGCATGACCGACAAGTGGGACGGCCTGAAGCTGTGGGTCAAGGAAAACGGCAAGCGTCTGATGACGCCGATGTTCCTCGTCATCGTCGCGCTCGGCACCACCGACCTGATCTTCGCGCTCGACTCGATCCCCGCGATCTACGGACTCACGCAGGAGCCGTACCTGGTCTTCACCGCGAACGTGTTCGCGTTGATGGGCCTGCGGCAGCTGTACTTCCTACTGGGCGACCTGCTCAAACGGCTGGTGTACCTGTCGCAGGGCCTGGCGTTCATCCTGGGCTTCATCGGCGTCAAGCTGCTTCTGCACGCCCTGCACGAGAACGAGGTGCCGTTCATCAACGGTGGGGAACACGTACCGGTGCCCGAGATCCCGACCCTGCTGTCGCTGGGCGTGATCATCGTGACGCTGCTCATCACCACCGCGGCGAGCCTGTACAAGACCCGGGTGCACGACGTGAAGAAAGCGGCCGGCGACTCCTCGAAATCGTTGGATTCGCGCTGAGCGCAACGCTCGATCACCCCGCGAGCCATCGCCTAGCCTTGCCGGGTGCGCCTCTTCGTGACCGACGCCCCCGACGGCTGGGATGAACTGACCGACGGCGGCCGACCGCCCGTGCGCATCGCGGCCAAGGACCTGCAGCATGCGCGGCGGGTGCGCGCGCGGGTGCGCTCCGATCGCGACGTCGCGGTCATCCTGGACGTCGCGGTCGCCGTCGCGGCCGATTTCCGGTCCGTGCGCGACGCCCTGGACCCGGCCGAGGGCGTGTCTTACGCCGGCACCCTCGAGGGGCTGGCCGGCCTCATCGCCGACATCGAATCGGCCGAGGTGGCCGACGGCGTCACGCTCGTGCCCCTGTCGCCGCGCGACGACGTGCACGCACTGGGGCGCGCGGTGCTGCGGAGCCTCGAATTGCGCAGTCAGGCCAAGGCCTCGTAGATCAGCCGGGCGTATCGGTTGGTGCGTTCGGTTCCCGTGGTTCCCGGACCCTGGAAGACGGCGTAGCCCGACGGGCGGTTCGTCACCAGTTGTCGTAGCCGCCTTCGGGTCCCAGCATGCGCTCGAGCCGGGTGCGGTTGATGCGGGCCAGTTCGTTACGCACGATCTTGCGCTCGGTCTCGATGTCGTTGTGCAGCCGGTCGGTCATCGTCGCGAGCACCTGCCCCGCGTCGTAACCGTTGACGAACATCACGAAGCCGAAGCCGAAGTGTTCGAGGTAGCGCTTCGAGGCGGTGGCCAGCCGCTCCATCAGCTCGGGCTGGTCACACCAGATCGCGCACTGCTCGGCGGCCGACTTCTCGCTGCCCGGCCGCCGCCCGATGTCCGGGTAGGCCTGCAGGATGGTGTCGATGGAGTCCTCGCCGAGGCTGAACAGCAGCGCGTCGGCTTCCCGGAACAGCGAGTCGTGGTCGGCGTACGGTCGCCCGCGCGCCAGATCGGCGGCCAACGGCACGCTGTAGCAGCATTCGTACACGGCGTGGACGGCCCTGCGCATCGGCATCGCGTTGAACGCTTCCAGGCCGATCCCCTGATGCATCAACACGACAGCAATGATCGATCCCGGGGAGAACGTCCGGGTTACGCCGTGTTACGGCGAGGAAAAATCAGCGCCCGCGTAAATCGGCTCAGTGGCCGTTCTTGAACCGCTCGACCGACGCCTGGACCTCGGCCTCGGCCTCGGCACGGCCGACCCAGTCGGCGGCCTTCACATACTTGCCCGGCTCGAGGTCCTTGTAGTGCACGAAGAAGTGCTTGATCGCCTCGAGCTCGTAGGAAGGCACGTCGCCGAGGTCCTGGATGTGCTCCCAGCGCGGATCGTCGGCAGGAACGCACAGGACCTTGTCGTCGCCGCCGGCCTCGTCGGTCATGCGGAACATGGCCACCGGGCGGACATCGACGATGCAGCCGGGAAACACCGATTCGGGCAGCAGCACCAGGGCGTCCAGGGGGTCGCCGTCCTCACCGAGGGTGTTCTCGAAGAATCCGTAATCGGTCGGATAGGCCATCGACGTGTACAGGTAGCGGTCCAGTTTCACCCGGCCGCTCTCGTGGTCCACCTCGTACTTGTTGCGCGAACCCTTGGGGATCTCGATGACTGCTTCGAACTGCACGGCCGTGGCTCCTTGCCCTGTGCTCTTGTCGGGGGTCGTCCGGTGATAACGCGGGTCAACCTTAATGGAGGGATACGCTGCCTGTACGGGGGCGGTCCAGGTTGAGCAGGAGGGTTATGCGGCCCAGTCAGTGGCGGCGATCCACGCACGTGGCGGTTTCAGCGGCGGTGCTGCTGCTGGTCGCCGTGGTCGTGGCGGTGGCCGCGGTGCTCACCACCGGTCGGTCGACCGAGGCTTCGGCGGGTAAGCCGACGCCTCCGGCCGCGACCGCGAACCCCGGCGTCGTGCCGGTGGCCGACTCGGTGCCCAGGCCTGTCCCGGACCGGCTGGCCGCCAGGCTGGCCCCCGTGCTGGCCGACCCGAACCTCGGTGACCTCACCGGCCGGGTCACCGATGCGCTGACCGACACGGTGCTCTGGGAGCAGCGCGCCGATGTGCCGATGCAGCCCGCGTCGACGAACAAATCGCTCACCGCCGCCGCGGCCCTGCTGACGCTGGACCGTGACGCCCGGCTCACCACCCGGGTGTTCAGCGGGGCAAGGCCCGGGGTGGTGGTGCTCAAAGGAGGGGGCGACCCGACGTTGTCGGCGGCGCCCGACGGCGTCGAGACCTGGTACCGGGACGCCGCGCGCATCAGCGACCTGGCCGAGCAGGTCCGGGGTAGCGGCATCGAGGTGACGTCGGTGCTGGTGGACACCAGCGCCTACAGCGGGCCGACGATGGCGCCGGGGTGGGATCCGCTCGACATCGACGGCGGCGACATCGCGCCGATGGAGTCGGTCATGCTCGACGGCGGCCGCACCCAGCCCGTGAGCGTCGACTCCGCGCGGTCGCGCACACCCGCGCTGGATGCGGGCCGGGCGCTCGCGGCCGCGCTGAAGATCGACCCGGCCAAGGTCACCGTGCAGCCCGGAAGCGCAAGCGGCGGAATGGAACTCGGCGCGGTCCAGTCGCCGCCGCTGATGTCGCGTCTGCGCGACATGATGAACGCCTCCGACAACGTGATGGCCGAGGCGATGGGGCGCGAGGTCGCCGCGGCACAAAACCGTCCGCAGAGCTTCGACGGCGCCGCGCGCGCGGTCCTCGACGCCCTGGGCGACGCCGGTATCGACGTCACCGGCGCGAGGATCTTCGACTCCAGCGGCCTGTCCGTCGATGACCGGCTCACCGCCGACACGCTCGACGAGGTGGTGCAGGCGGCGGCCGGAGACGGCCACCCCAGGCTGCGGCCGCTGGTCGACCTGCTACCGGTCGCCGGGGGCAGCGGCACACTGTCCAACCGCTATCTGGACACCCCCGTCGTCAAGCCCGCCGCCGGTTTCCTGCGCGCCAAGACCGGCTCGCTGACCGGAACCAACTCCCTGGCCGGCATCGTCACCGACTCGAGCGGGCGGGTGCTCACCTTCGCGCTGATCTCCAACAACGCGGGCCCGACCGGGCGCATCGCGCTCGACAACCTGGCCGCCACCCTGCGAGCGTGCGGATGCAGCGCGTGAGCCCCTCGGCCAAATCCTCGCTGTCGGTCGGTCGCGCCGTCGACTGGGACTTCGCCGCCACCGTCGGGGAGAAGCTCGCTCGGCCCGGACCGGCGTCGACCGACTACACGCGCACGCAGGTGATCGAGCAGCTGGCCGAGGCGTCGCGTTCGGCTGAGCTGCCGGTGCGCGAGGTCACCGGCATGACCGAAGGCGGTGAGATTCCCGAGGCGCGAATTGTGGACCGTCCGCAATGGATTCGCGCGGCCACCCGGTCGATGCGCGTGATGACGGGGGGATCGGACAAGCCGGCAGGCGCCATCAGCGGACGCATCACCGGGGCGCAGACCGGAGCGGTGCTCGCGTTCATCTCCTCGGGCATCCTCGGCCAGTACGATCCGTTTGGGCCCGACGGCGGCGAACTGCTGCTGATCTACCCGAACGTGATCGCCGTGGAGCGCCAGTTGCGGGTGCAGCCCTACGATTTCCGGCTGTGGGTCTGCCTGCACGAGGTCACCCACCGGGTGCAGTTCCGCGCCAACCCGTGGCTTGCCGAGCACATGTCCGGTGCGCTCGCCGTGCTCACCGAAGAAAGCTCCGACGACATCGCCGAGATGGTCTCCCGGCTGGCCTCGTTCGTGCGCAGCCGCCGCGATGACTCGAACGGCGCTGTGTCAGATGTCAATTCGAACGGGATGATCGGGCTGTTGCGGGCGGTGCAGTCCGAGCCGCAGCGTGAGGCCCTCGACAAACTTCTCGTGCTCGGCACGCTTCTGGAAGGCCACGCCGACCACGTGATGGACGCCGTCGGTCCCGCAGTGGTGCCCTCGGTGGCCACGATCCGCAAGCGGTTCGACGAGCGGCGGCAACGCAAGCAGTCGCCGTTGCAGCGGGTGGTGCGCATGCTTCTCGGCATCGACGCCAAGCTCAGCCAGTACACCCGCGGCAAGGCGTTCGTCGACCACGTGGTGTCCGCTGTCGGTATGAACCGGTTCAACGCCGTGTGGACGGGACCCGAAACCCTGCCCCTGCCAACCGAAATCGACGAGCCTCGACGATGGATCGACAGGGTGCTGTAGCCGGGGTCCGGGCGGCGGTCGAGTCGTTCGACAGCGACTTCGACGTCGGTGACCGCTGGTGCGTCGCACTGTCCGGAGGCCCCGATTCGCTGGCGTTGACGGCGGTGGCGGCAGGCCTCAAACCGACCACCGCGCTGATCGTCGACCACCAGCTGCAACCGGACTCCGCCGCCGTGGCTCAGACCGCGCGCAAGCAGGCCATGTCTGTGGGATGCGTTGCCGCGCAAGTGATCACCGTCGACATCGGGACCGTTGGTGGGCCGGAGGCCGCCGCGCGCACCGCGCGATACCGCGCGCTGGACGCGGCGCGGGACGGAATGGCGGTGCTGCTGGGGCATACGCTCGATGACCAGGCCGAGACGGTGCTGCTGGGTTTGGGGCGCGGCTCGGGGCCGCGGTCCATCGCCGGCATGCGGGCCTGGGATCCGCCCTGGGGTCGGCCGCTGCTCGGTGTGCGGCGGGCGGTCACGGGGGCAGCGTGCGCCGAGCTCGGTCTCACACCGTGGCAGGACCCGCACAACGTCGACCGCAGGTTCACCCGGGTTCGCCTGCGTGAGGAGGTGCTGCCGCTGCTCGAAGACGTTCTCGGCGGTGGGGTCGCCGACGCGTTGGCCCGCACCGCAGGCGCACTGCGCGCCGACACCGACACCCTCGACGAGCTGGCCGAGAGCGCACTGTGCGGACTACGCCACGATGACGCGCTCGACGGTATGGAATTGGCCTGCCTTCCAGAAGCTTTGCGGCGCAGGGTGATTCGCCGTTGGTTGCTCGATGGCGGTGCCACCGGGCTGACCGACAAGCAGATCCGCGCCGTCGACGCCCTCGTCACGGCGTGGCGGGGCCAGGGCGGAGTCGCGGTCGGCTCGCCCCTGCGCGAACGACGGCTGATCGCGGGCCGCCGGGGCGGCATGCTGACCCTGCACACGGAGCCGGTGCGAACCATGAAAAACTGTGCCCGTGCCTGAGCGATCCGCCGATTTGTACACCGGTGACATCAAGTCGGTACTGCTGTCGTCCGACGAGATCCAGGGGAAGATCGCCGAGCTCGGCGCGCTGATCGGCGAGGAGTACCGCGACGCCGTCGCCGCCAACGGCCAGGATCTCCTGCTGGTGACCGTGCTCAAGGGCGCGGTCTTCTTCGTCACGGACCTGGCGCGCGCGATCCCGCTGCCGACCCAGCTGGAGTTCATGGCGGTCAGCTCTTACGGTTCGTCGACGTCGTCGTCGGGCGTGGTGCGCATCCTCAAGGACCTCGACCGCGACATCAACGGCCGCGACGTGCTGATCGTCGAGGACATCGTCGACTCCGGGCTGACGCTGTCGTGGTTGCTGCGCAACCTCGCGACCCGCCATCCCCGCTCGCTGCGGGTGTGCGCGTTGCTGCGCAAGCCCGACGCGGTGCGTGCCGACGTCGACATCGCCCACGTCGGGTTCGACATCCCCAACGAGTTCGTCGTCGGTTACGGCCTGGACTATGCCGAGCGCTACCGCGACCTCGACTACATCGGAACCCTGGACCCGAAGGTGTACGAGCAGCACTGAACGGCGCAAGATGACGGGTATGCGCGAAACAGCCCTTCGCATCTGCCCCCTGTGTGAGGCCACCTGCGGCCTGGTCCTCACCATCGACGACGGTCGTGTCACCGGTGCCCGCGGCGACCGCGACGACGTGTTCAGCCACGGCTTCATCTGCCCGAAAGGCGCCAGCTTCGGCGAACTCGACAACGATCCCGACCGGTTGGTCCGGCCGATGGTCCGCCGCGACGGCGTGCTGACCGAGACGACCTGGGAGGAGGCGTTCGCGGCGGCCGCCGACGGGCTCGGCGGTGTCGTCGCCGAGCATGGCGGTGCGGCCGTCGGCGTCTATCTGGGCAACCCGAACGCCCACACCATCGCGGGTGGGCTCTACACCCCGCTGGTGGTCAAGGCGCTGGGCACCCGACAGGTGTACTCGGCGAGCACGCTGGATCAGATGCCCAAGCACGTCGCATTGGGCCTGATGTTCGGCAGCCCCGCCGCGTTCACCGTCCCCGACCTCGACCGCACCGACTATCTCGTGGTCATCGGTGCGAACCCCCTTGTCTCCAACGGCAGCCTCGCGACCGCCGCCGATTTCCCCGGCAAGCTTCGCGCGCTGCGCAAACGCGGCGGCCGTCTCGTGGTCATCGACCCCGCCCGCACCCGTACCGCCGAACTCGCCGACCGCCACCTGGCGCCGCGGCCCGGTACCGATGCGGCGCTGCTCCTGGGAATCGTCCACGTGCTGTTCGACGAGGACCTCGCCGACCTGAAGGACCTCGAAGGGCATGTCGACGGTGTGGATGTGGTGCGTGCGCTCGCCGCCGACTTCTCACCGGACACGGTCGCGACCCACTGCGGGGTGCCCGCCGACGACATCCGCACGCTGGCACGCGAACTCGCCGCGGCGCCGTCGGCCGCCGTGTACGGCCGGATCGGCACGTCCACCGTCGAATTCGGCACCCTGGGCAGCTGGCTCGTCGACGTCGTGAACGTTCTCACCGGCAACCTGGATCGCCCCGGAGGCGCGATGTTCCCGCAGTCGCCGATCGCGCCCGCGGCACGGCCGCCGAAGCCTGGCCGGGGTTTTTTCACCGGGCGCTGGCACAGCCGCGTGTCGGGTTATCCCGAAGTGCTGTCGGAGTTTCCGGCCGCAGCGTTGGCCGAGGAGATCGAAACCCCCGGCGACGGGCAGATCAGGGCCGTCGTCACGATCGCGGGCAATCCGGTGCTGTCGGCGCCCGACGGTGACCGCCTCGACAAGGCCCTGGACAGCGTCGAGTTCATGCTGAGCATCGACCCGTATCTGAACGAGACCACCCGGCACGCCGACGTGATCCTGCCCCCGCCTCCGCCGTCGCGCAGCGCGCACTTCGACATCGCCCTCAACGCGCTCGCGGTGCGCAACAACGCGCGGTATTCACCGCCGGCCCTCCCGCTGACCGACCGGCCCGACGAGGCCGAGATCCTCGCGCGCATCGCCCTGATCCTCTACGGCCTCGGCCCCGACGCAGATCCGATGCTGGTGGACGATCAGGTGATCGCCGCGACGTTGGCGAAGGAGACCGCCGACCCCGACTCGCCGGTCGCCGGACATTCCGTCGACGAGATGACCGCGATGCTGCCGACGGCTCCCGGCTACGAACGGCGCCTCGACATGATGCTGCGCCTCGGCGCCTACGGCGACGCGTTCGGCGCCAACCCCGACGGACTCACGCTGGCCAAGCTCAAGGCCGCACCGCACGGCATCGACCTGGGACCGTTGCGACCGCGCCTGGCCGAGGTGCTGCGAACGCCGTCCGGCCGGATCGAACTCGCACCGCCTGCGCTGACGGCCGACGTCGCCCGGCTGCGGGATGCGCTCGGCGTGCGCGTCGACGGGTTCATGCTCATCGGGCGACGCCACCTGCGTTCCAACAACAGTTGGATGCACAACCTGCCCGCGCTGTCAGGTGGATCCAATCAGTGCACCCTGCGAATCCACCCCGACGACGCCGCGGAGCTCGGGCTGACCGACACCGCGGTCGTCAAGGGACCGGGAGGTGAGCTGCTGGCCCCGGTCGAGATCACGCCCGAGATGCGCCGCGGTGTGGTGTCGTTACCGCACGGTTGGGGCCACGACCGCGACGGCACGGGTCAACGGGTCGCGGCCGGTACGCCCGGCGTGAACGTCAACCAGCTCAACGACGGCAACCATCTGGATCCGCTCTCGGGCACCGCGGTGCTCAACGGCATCCCGGTGGACATCGCGCCCGCCGGCTGAGCCGGCAATACAACAGAAGCCGGCTGAACCGGCAAGCTAGGTCAGCTGGTAGACCACGGTGACGTTGAAGCCGACGGCCTGCTGGCCCGGCTCGATCGGCACCGCCGCCATCTCCGCGGCCGGGCCGCGCGGAGTCGGATACGGCGTCGGCGGAGACGAGGCGGGCACCTCGGATATCGAGATGACCTTGCCGAGGTCCAGTTCGGCCAGCAGCGCGTACTGTTCGGCCCGGCTCTTGGCGTCGTTGAAGGCCCGGGCGCGCGCTTCGCGCACCAGCTGCGAATCGTCCTCGATGGCCAAAGTGACGTTGTTGATTCTCGTGGCGTTGCCGCCCCTACCCGCGATGATCCCGAACACCTGCGGGGCTGTGTTGAGCGCGCGGACCTTGATGTCGACGGTGTTCGTCGCCTGGTAGCCGTTGATGGTCGAGTTGTCGCCGCCGGCGTACTGCGGCTGCACGCTCACCTCGGAGGTGTTGATGTCCTTGCGGTCGATGCCCGAGTCGACCAATGCGTCGATGACGGCACGCTGCAGTTGGCTGGTCTGGTTCAGCGCGCCGGCAGCATCGGCGGCGACGACCTCCATCCCCGCGTTGATCGTCAGCGTGTCGGGTGTGCCGAGCACCTCACCGGTGCCCACGACCGTCACCTGCCGCAGTGCGCTGTCGTCGTCGTTGGTGAGGACGGGGGCGGCCGTCGCATCGCAGCCCGAGAGCAGGGCGGTGAACCCCACCGCCACGGCTGCGAGGATTCGGGTGGGCGTCTTCGGCCGGGCAGCGATTGGCATGGCTGGCACCCTACCGTCAGGGGGTCACCATGATCTTGCAGTGCGTGTCGGGGTCGGCGAGTTCGTCGAACGCGGCGCCGACCCCGTCGAGGCCCACCTCGCCGGTGATGAGCGGGGAGACGTCGATGCGCCCGTCGGCGATGGCGCGCAACGTCTCCGCGAACTCGTGGTAGTCATACGAGTTGACGAACTGGACGTTGATCTCCTTGGCGATGCCGAACAACGGCGTGACGGTGTCGGGCTGCATGCACACCCCGGCCACCACCAGGCGGCTGCCCAACGGAGCCCTGCGCATCACGTCGTCGATGATTCCGGGGACGCCGACGGCTTCGAAGATCACCGCGGGTGTCGCGGTGTCGAACGGCGAACCCTGCGCGGGATCGAGCGTGACGTGCGCGCCCATCGTCGCTGCGAGTTCCCGCCGCCGCACCGAGAAGTCTGCTGCCGCAATGTATTCGACGCCCTTGAGCCGTAGCCCGGCGATGATCGCGATGCCGATCGGGCCGCACCCGATCACCAGCGCGGCCTCGCCCGGGGCGACGGAGGATTTGTTGACCGCGTGCAGCCCGACGGCCATCGGCTCGGTCAGTGCGGCGTGGCGAGGATCGACGCCCTCGGGCACGCTCAGCAGCAGCGGCACCGACAGCAGCATCCTCTCGGCGTACCCGCCGAGCACCGTGTTGCTGGACATGATCGGTTCGAAGCCCTTGGGAGACAACAACACAGGCAGTGATGTGACAAGAGTTCCCGGAGCGGGCGCCTCGGTGCCGGGACCGGCCTCGAGGACCTCGGCGGCGAATTCGTGGCCCATGAACACGTCGCTGCCGAGGTCGACGGGAAGGCCGCCCTGCACCGGCATACCGGTGATCTCGCGGGTGAGCCGCACCATCTGATCACCATGCTTGGCGAAGTGCAGATCGGAGCCGCATATCCCGCAGGCGCTGACCGCGACCAGTACCTGACCCTCTTGCGGAACCGGCTCGGGCACGTCGTCGCGGACCACCATCTGCCCGGCTCGCAGCACCGCAGCGCGCATCACCAATCCAATCGGTTCAAGAAGTCCCGCAGCGCGGCGTTGACCGCGGCGGGCCGCTCCTGCGGCAGCCAGTGTCCGCCGTCGATCATCACCTCGCGATAGTCACCCGTGACCAGCTCACGGGCGCGGTGGCGGGGGGTGTAGGCCATCGTGGGATCCTCGGTGCCGCCGATGAACAACGCGGGCACGTCGATCGTCGCTGACGGCGGGCTCTCGGTCAGTTCCCAGTTGCGATCGAAGCAGCGGTACCAGTTGAGCGCGGGGGTGAAGCCCGTGCGGCTGAACTCCTCGATGTAGTAGTCGACCTCCTCCTGGCTGATCCAATCGGGCAGGTCGCCGGGTTCGGGTATGCGGGCCAGGAAACCCTCCGGCCCCGGCGCGGTCATCCGCTGACCCATGAGCCCGTCCCTGGGAGCGGTGGACGAGCCGATGAGCTTGCGGATGGTGACGGCGGGGTCGCGGTTCAACTCCGCGTCGGCCGGGCCGGGCTCCTGGTAGTAGAGAACGTAGAAGAACTTCTCGCCGAAGATGCGGCGGAACGCCTGGGTCGTGGGCACCCGCGAGCGCGGTACCGGCGCCGCGCATATGCCCACCGCGCCGGCGAAGCGGTCCGGGTGCAGCAGCGGTGCGCCCCACGCCACGGCGCCGCCGAAGTCGTGGCCGACGATGACCGCCCGGTCGGCGCCCACGTCGTCGAGCAGGCCGACGATGTCGGCGCTCAGGTCGACGACGGTGTAGGCATCGACGGCCTCGGGTTTGGACGACCGCCCGTAGCCGCGCTGATCGGGAGCCAGCACGTGATAGCCGGCCTCGGCCAGAGCGGGCAGCTGATGGCGCCAGGAGAACCCCAGTTCGGGGAAGCCATGGGCCAGCACCACCAGCGGGGCGCCCGGCTCGCCGGCCTCGAGCACCCGCAGGCGGACGCCGTTGGTGTCGACGAACCGCTCGGTGAAGGTCATCATGATCACCAGCCAAGCACTTCGGCGGCGCGAGTGTGGGGCTAAAGCACGTCGCCACGGTCCGAAGTCAAGTGGTGAGTGCAACATTGGGGTTCATGCTGCTGCTTGGGTGATGAGTGCGTTGAGGCGGTCTGCGGGGGTGTCGAGGTTCAGGGTGGGTCGGGGTCGTTTGTTGAGGGTGTCTTGGATGCGTTGCAGATCGGCCTTGGAATGCACGCGCAGGTCGGTGCCCTTTTCGAACCAGAACCGTAGTAGCCGGTTGGTGTTCTCGTTGCTGCCACGCTGCCAGGGCGAATGGGGATCGCAGAAGTAGACCGGGGCCTGCAGTTGCAGGCTGATGTCTTGCCAGCCGGCCATCTCTGAGCCGCGGTCCCAGGTGATGGTGCGGCGAAGGTGGGCCGGCAGCTGGCTCATCGCCGCGATCATCGCGGTGGCCACTGATTCGGCGGTGTGATCGTTGGGCAGGTGCAGCAAGATGGTGAACCGGGTGCTGCGCTCGACCAGCGTGCCGATCGCACTGCCACAGCCGCTGCCCAAGATGAGGTCGCCTTCCCAGTGCCCGGGTACGGCCCGATCATCGACTTCGGGGGGACGCTTGCTGATGGTGAGCACATCGCTAAACGGTGGGCGTCGCGGCGCGGCATCGCGTGATTTACGTGCTGCACGTTTGGTGGAGAGCCGCTTGTGCAGATCAGCGCGCAGCTGCCCGCGGCCTTGGACGTAGAGGCACTTGTAGATGGTTTCGTGACTCACCCGTGCCAGCCTGTCATCGCGGTGATCGCGGGCCAACACGTCGGCGATCAGCTTGGGGCTCCACCCCTGGTCCATCCACATCTGGATCCGCGCGCACAACCTGACGTCGTTGAGCTTGAACCCTTTGGGCCGCCTAGCCTTTTGCGCTGCACGGCTGTGCGCCATACGGGCGTGGTAGTCCCCATCAGCATTACGGTTGCGGCGCTTTTCGCGCCAGACAGTGCTGCGATCACGCCCGATCTGCTCGGCAATGGCAGCATCGCTGAGCCCGGCATCAAGGCCACGCATGATCGCGATGCGCTCATCCAAACTCAGGCGATGTCCCTTACCGCCAGGTCGATCGGGATCACCCGGATCCACGACGCCATGGCCAGCACGATTGTTACCCCTCAATAGCTGCATCGCTCCAGCTTGACGCCACCACAGCGTCGCCGCAGTCGTTGACACACCCATCTCCTGGGCTGCTCGCTCGACTCCCACGCCCTGACACACCCGATCAAACAACTCCCGACGCGTCGACCGCGGATGCGGATAACCACTTGGCATGTGCAACCTCCAAATCCAGGGATGTTGCACTGACCGTATGAATCTGCGCGGCCGGCAGCGTGCGGGTAACCCACGTTCGGCGGGATGTCGCGGAAGAACCGTCGGGAACCTTGGTTCGTTGGTCTAGCGGTAGCCTGAACTATTCCAACTGCGCACTTGTTGGAAGCGGCTCAGAAGGCAGAAGTGGTCGCTGACGGCCGGGGACAACGGCCCGCCACGCGACCGGACGACGACGGATAGTTGATGAATCGGAAAAATGTCATCCGCACGCTGACCGTGATAGCGGTCGTGCTGTTGCTGGGCTGGTCCTTCTACTACTTCAGCGATGACACGCGGGGTTACAAGCCCATCGACACCTCGGTGGCGGTCGCTCAGGTCAACGGCGACAACGTCAAGAGCGCGCAGATCGACGACCGCGAACAGCAGCTGCGGCTCGACCTCAAGAGCGGCAACGGCGACACCGAAAACAGCGACAAGATCATCACCAAGTACCCGACGGGGTACGGGGTCACGCTGTTCGAGGCGCTCCAGGACAAGAACGTCAAGACCAACACGGTGGTCAACCAGGGCAGCATGCTCGGCTCGCTGCTGATCTACCTGCTGCCGCTGCTGCTGCTGGTCGGTCTGTTCATCATGTTCTCCCGCATGCAGACCGGGGGCCGGATGGGCTTCGGGTTCGGTAAGTCCAAGGCCAAGATGCTCAACAAGGACATGCCGAAGACCACGTTCGCCGACGTCGCCGGCGTCGACGAGGCCGTCGAAGAGCTCTACGAGATCAAGGACTTCCTGCAGAACCCGTCGCGGTATCAGGCGCTGGGCGCCAAGATCCCCAAGGGCGTGTTGCTGTTCGGGCCGCCCGGCACCGGTAAGACGCTGCTGGCGCGCGCCGTCGCCGGCGAGGCCGGGGTGCCGTTCTTCACCATCTCGGGCTCGGACTTCGTCGAGATGTTCGTGGGCGTGGGCGCCTCGCGCGTGCGCGACCTGTTCGAGCAGGCCAAGCAGAACAGCCCGTGCATCATCTTCGTCGACGAGATCGACGCCGTCGGCCGCCAGCGCGGCGCCGGGCTGGGCGGCGGCCACGACGAACGCGAGCAGACACTCAACCAGCTGCTCGTCGAGATGGACGGCTTCGGCGACCGCCAGGGCGTCATCCTGATCGCGGCCACCAACCGGCCCGACATCCTGGACCCGGCGCTGCTGCGGCCCGGTCGTTTCGACCGCCAGATCCCGGTCTCCAACCCCGACCTGGCCGGGCGCCGCGCCGTCCTCAAGGTGCACTCGGCGGGCAAGCCGATCGCCCCGGACGCCGACCTGGACGGGCTGGCCAAGCGCACCGTCGGGATGTCGGGCGCCGACCTGGCCAACGTCATCAACGAGGCCGCCCTGCTGACCGCCCGCGAGAACGGCACCGTGATCACCGGCCCGGCGCTGGAGGAGGCCGTCGACCGCGTCGTAGGCGGGCCGCGCCGCAAGAGCCGCATCATCAGCGAGCAGGAGAAGAAGATCACCGCCTACCACGAGGGCGGGCACACGCTCGCCGCGTGGGCGATGCCGGACATCGATCCGATCTACAAGGTGACGATCCTGGCCCGGGGCCGCACCGGCGGCCACGCGATGGCGGTGCCCGAGGACGACAAGGGCCTGATGACCCGCTCGGAGATGATCGCGCGGCTGGTGTTCGCCATGGGCGGACGCGCCGCCGAGGAACTGGTGTTCCGGGAGCCGACCACCGGCGCGGTGTCCGACATCGAGCAGGCCACCAAGATCGCACGGGCGATGGTCACCGAGTACGGCATGAGCTCCAAGCTGGGTGCGGTGCGCTACGGCACCGAGCACGGCGATCCGTTCCTGGGTCGCACGATGGGCACCCAGGCCGACTACAGCCATGAGGTCGCCCAGACCATCGACGACGAGATCCGCAAGCTCATCGAGGCCGCCCACACCGAGGCCTGGGAGATCCTCACCGAGTATCGCGACGTGCTCGACACCCTCGCCGGCGAGCTGCTGGAGAAGGAGACACTGCACCGGCGTGAGCTCGAGGAGATCTTCGGCGACGTGAAGAAGCGCCCGCGGCTGACCATGTTCGACGACTTCGGCGGCCGCGTTCCGTCCGACAAGCCGCCGATCAAGACGCCCGGCGAGCTGGCGATCGAGCGCGGTGAGGAATGGCCGAAACCGGTGCCCGAGCCCGCCTTCAAGGCGGCGATCGCCGCGGCCACCAAGGCCGCCGAAGCCACCAAGGTCGCTGAGGGCGGGCCGAACGGCGCCAACGGCAGCGGTAACGGTTCCGCCGGCCCGACGCAGCCCGACTACGGCGCCCCCGCGGGGTGGCATGCACCGGGCTGGCCGCCGTCACCGCAGCAGCAGCAACAGCCCCCCGTCCAGCAGCCGCACGGCTACTGGTACCCGCCGCCGCACCAGGGTTGGCAACAGCAGCCCTACCCGCCGTATCAGCCGTATCCGCAGCAGGGGCCACCGCAGCAACAGGGTGCGCCGCCGCAACCGAACGAGGACACGGGTCAGGACCACAGCCGGCGCAACGGCTGACAGGCCGACCGGCTCACAGGAGGCTCCATTGGCGCAGTCGCAGCACAACTCTGTCACCTTCACCCCCGCGAAGTTCGACCAGCCGCGCGCTGAGGCGGCGGTGCGCGAACTGCTGCTCGCGGTGGGCGAGGACCCCGACCGCCATGGCCTGGAGTCGACGCCCGCGCGGGTCGCGCGGGCCTACAAGGAGCTGTTCGCCGGCCTCTACATCGATCCGGATTCGGTGCTGGACACCACCTTCGACGAGCAGCACGACGAGCTGGTGCTTGTCAAGCAGATCCCGATGTACTCGACCTGCGAGCACCACCTGGTGTCCTTCCACGGCGTCGCGCACGTCGGCTACATCCCCGGCCAGGACGGCCGCGTCACCGGATTGTCCAAGATCGCCCGCCTGGTCGACCTCTACGCCAAACGACCGCAGGTGCAGGAACGGCTCACCGGTCAGATCGCGGACGCGATGATGCGCAAGCTCGATCCCCGGGGCGTGATCGTCGTGGTCGAGGCCGAGCATCTGTGCATGGCGATGCGGGGGGTGCGCAAGCCGGGCGCGGTGACGACCACGTCGGCCGTGCGCGGGCAGTTCAAGGTCGACGCGGCATCGAGGGCCGAGGCGCTGGACCTGATATTGCGCAAGTGAACTCGACACGGGTGCGGGTCATGGGAGTCGTGAACGTCACCGACGACTCCTTCTCCGACGGGGGGCTGTTCCTGGACCGCGACCGCGCCGTCGAGCACGGACTCCAGCTCGTCGCCGAGGGCGCGGCGATCGTCGACGTGGGCGGTGAGTCCACCCGCCCCGGGGCCACGCGCATCGACCCCGACGTGGAGAAGTCGCGGGTGTGCCCGGTCATCGCCGAGCTCGCCGCCCAGGGCGTCACCGTCAGCATCGACACCATGCACGCCGACGTCGCGCGCGCGGCGCTGGAGAACGGCGCCCAGATCGTCAACGACGTCTCCGGCGGACGCGCCGACCCGAACATGGCGCCGTTGCTCGCCGACGCGAAAGTGCCTTGGGTGCTGATGCATTGGCGGTCGGTGGGCGCGGACCGGCCGCACGCGGTGCCCGCCTATCGGAACGTGGTCGACGAGGTCCGAACCGAACTGCTCGCCAGCGTGGACGCCGCGGTGGCCGCGGGCGTCGACGCGACCAACCTCATCATCGATCCGGGGCTGGGCTTCGCCAAGACGGGCGAGCACAACTGGACGCTGTTGCGAGCGCTCCCCGAATTCGTTGCCACGGGCATCCCGGTGTTGGTCGGCGCGTCGCGGAAACGCTTCCTCGGCACGCTGCTCGCCGACTCCGACGGACAACCGCGACCGCCAGACGGCCGCGAGACCGCGACGGCGGTGATCTCGGCGCTGGCCGGTCTGCACGGCGCCTGGGGTGTGCGGGTGCACGATGTGCGAGCGTCGGTCGACGCGGTCAAGGTGCTCGAGGCGTGGTCGCATGGCTGACCGAATCGAGTTGCGCGGCTTGCGAGTTCGCGGCCATCACGGGGTCTTCGAGCATGAGCGTCGCGACGGCCAGGACTTCATCGTCGACATCACGGTCTGGATCGACCTCGCGGCCGCCGCGGCCAGTGACGACCTCGCCGACACCCTGGACTACGGCGCCTTGGCGCAGCGGGCGGCCGACATCGTCGCTGGGCCACCGCGGGACCTGATCGAGACGGTAGCCGCAGAGATCGCCGACGGGGTCATGGACGACGAGCGCGTGCACGCCGTCGAGGTGGTCGTGCACAAGCCCGCGGCACCGATCCCGTTGACGTTCTCCGACGTCGCGGTGGTGGCGCGTCGATCGCGGCGAGCTCGGGGTGGGCCGTGACCACCGCGGTTCTGTCGATCGGGTCGAATCTCGGCGACCGGCTGGCGATGCTCCGGTCGGTCGCCGACGGGCTCGGTGATGCGCTGCGAGCGGCGTCGCCGGTGTACGAGACCGCGCCATGGGGCGGCGTCGAACAGGGGCCGTTCCTCAACGCCGTCATCATCGCCGACGATCCCGCGCTCGACGGCCACGGTTGGCTACGGCGCGCCCACGAGTTCGAACGATCCGCCGAGCGGGTGCGCGAACAGCGATGGGGCCCGCGCACGCTCGACGTCGACATCGTCACCTGTCGAAACGGGGGACGAGACCTGATCTCGCAGGACGCCGAGCTGACCCTGCCGCATCCCCGCGCCCATGAACGCGCGTTCGTGCTCGTGCCGTGGCTGGCGGTGGAACCGGACGCGGTGCTGGCCGTCGCCGGCGAACCGCACCGGGTCGACGAACTGCTCGGCGCGCTCGAACCGGCGGAACGCGACGGCGTACGCCGCACCGAGCTGGTGTTGCGCTGATGGGCCCGACGCGCAAGCGCGATCTCGCGGTCGGTGCGGTGCTGACCGCCGTCGTGGGTTATTTGCTCGTGCTCGCGTCGTACCGGTGGTTCCCGCCGATAACCCTGTGGACGGGTGTTTCCCTGCTCGGCGTCGCGGTCGCCGAAGCCGGGTGGGCATTTCACGTCCGGGCCAAGATCAACAACGGCGAGATCGGCGTGGGCTCGGGCCGGCTCAACCCCCTCGCGGTTGCGAGGTCCGTGGTGATCGCCAAGGCCTCGGCGTGGGTCGGCGCGCTGGTGTTCGGTTGGTGGGTGGCCGTCCTCGTCTACCTGGTGCCGCGACGCTCCACTCTGCGCGTCGCCGCCGAGGACACCGCGGGCGCCGCGGTGGCGGCGGTGTGCGCACTGGCTCTGGTGCTGGCCGCGTTGTGGTTGCAGCATTGCTGCAAGTCTCCGGGCGAGCCGCCGGAGAATCCCGATGGGGCAACGGATTAACGAAGTTCGGCGGACGCGAGAACGAATCGCCGACGAGGCGACACGCGGAGTGACCTGTGACAGGTACAGTCGCCCCCATGACCGATCCGACCCGTAGCGCACGCTATCGGCGTGCCGGCCGCAGGCCGGGTTGGATGCTGTTGACCGCGTTGCTGGTGTTGGCGATCGCGGCCAGCTCGGCGCTGGTGTTCACCGATCGGGTCGAGCTGCTCAAGCTTGCGGTGATCCTCGCGTTGTGGGCGGCGGTGGTTGCGGCGTTCGTCTCGGTCATCTACCGACGGCAGAGCGATGTCGACCAGGCCAAGGTGCGCGACCTCAAGCTCGTGTACGACCTGCAGCTGGACCGGGAGATCTCGGCGCGGCGCGAATACGAGCTGTCGTTGGAGACGCAACTGCGCCGCGAACTGGAAGCCGAGGTGCGCGCCCAGGCCGCCGACGAGATGGCGAGCCTGCGGGCAGAACTCGCCGCGCTGCGCGCCAACCTGGAGATCCTCTTCGACGCGGACCTGTCGCACCGGCCCGCCATCGAGCCCGAGCGTACGACGGTGCGCGCCTACAGCGACTGGGCGCGGGACTCGGAGACCACGGGCCGCGTCAGCAGCAGCCGCATCGACGAGTACCGGCCCGACATCGAGGAGCGCACCGAGGAGAGCGCGATCATCGACGTGCCCGCCGAACCCCAACCGCCCGAGTTCGATTGGCAGCCCACCGCCGAGCGCGGCGGGGCGCACCGCAGAGCGTCGGCCGCCGGCTGGAGTCACCAGCCCCCGCAGCAGCCTGCCGCATGGTCGCCGCCACCGCCCCCGCAGCAGCCGCAAACACCGCCGGCCGAATCCGTTGCGCCGCCACCGCCGCCGGCCGAGCCCGTCGCTCCACCGCCCCCAGAGCCGCCGCCACCGCCGGCCGAGCCCGTGGCGCCACCCCGGGCCGAACCCGTCGCACCCCCGCCGCCGCCGGCGCCCGAGCCGGCGCCTACAAGTGACTGGCAGCCCGCACCGGCGGACGGGCGCTGGATTCCGCCAGGCGCCCCGGGCAGCAACTGGGTGTCGGGCGGCAACGGATCGACGACCGAGTACGTGGGCAGGCGTCGGGCCCCGGAACCCGAGGAAGACCTCGCCCGGCCGCCCGCCGAACCCGACGTCTCGCCACCGTCGCCCGAACCGCGACGCGGCAGGCATTCGGTGTCACCGGGAAGCGGTGATCCGGGGCGCCCGGAGCAGCAGATCGCGCCCGCAGAACCGTCGGAGCCGTCGCCGGAATCACCGGCTCCGGCAGGGCGGCGGCACCGCAGCGCCGACGACGCCGACACCGCCGGCCAGTCCGTCGCCGAACTACTGGCCCGGCTGCAGGCGAGCCCCACACCGGGCGGGCGTCGCAGACGCCGCGAGGAGTGAGTTAATCTCGTAGCGACCGTCCGGTACCCGCACCGCAGGACCGGAACGTACACACATCAACTCGCAGCGAGGTCGACTTCATGGTCGCCATGGGGACCCCACCTGGCGGATTCCGCCCGGCGCGGCTCAGTGTCGGCATCGTTTCCGCAGGTCGCGTCGGTTCCGCGCTGGGTGTGGCACTCGAGCGGGCCGAGCACATCGTGGTGGCGTGCAGCGGGGTCTCGCGTGCGTCGCGCGACCGCGCCCAGCGCCGGCTGCCCGAGACCGCGGTCCTTCCGGTCGATGAGGTGGCAAGCCGCGCCGAACTGCTGGTTCTCGCGGTCCCGGACTCCGAGCTCCCGAAGTTGGTGTCCGGTCTGGCTGCCACCCGGGCGGTGCGGCCCGGCACGATCGTCGCGCACACCTCCGGTGCGAACGGCATCGGCGTGCTGGCACCGCTGACGTCCCAGGACTGCATACCGCTGGCGATCCACCCGGCGATGACCTTCACCGGCACCGACGAGGACATCGACCGCTTGCCCGACACGTGCTTCGGGGTGACCGCCGCCGACGAAGTCGGGTACGCGATCGCCCAATCGCTGGTGCTCGAGATCGGTGGGGAGCCGTTCCGGGTCCGCGAGGACGCGCGCCCGCTCTATCACGCAGCGCTGGCACATGCCAGCAATCACGTGGTGACGGTGCTGCTCGACGCGGTCGAGGGGTTGCGGTCGGCGTTGTGGGGCCAGGAACTGCTCGGTCAGGAACTGGTCGGTGACGCGCCGGGAGGTCTCGCCGAGCGGGTCATCGGCCCGCTGGCCCGGGCCTCGTTGGAGAACGCGCTCCAACGCGGGCAGGCGGCGTTGACCGGCCCGGTGGCACGCGGGGACGCCGCCGCTGTGGCGCGTCATCTGGAAGCCCTGACGGAGGTGAATCCCGAATTGGCGCAGGCATATCGGGCGAACTCGCTGCGCACGGCCCAGCGAGCGCACGCCCCGGACGAGGTGGTCGCTGTGCTCACCGCCGATTCGGACGGGCGGGGGAGCACGCGTTGGATGGAGACGGGTCGATGACCGCGCGCAAACCGCAGTTCGCGGCGGGCGAACTGAACGTCTACTCGAAACCCGGTGATGTCTCGGCGGTTACCAAGGCGCTGCGCGCCACCGGCCGCCGCGTGATGCTGGTCCCGACGATGGGCGCGCTGCACGAGGGGCACCGCATGCTCATCCGCTCCGCCAAGCGCGTCCAGGGCGCCGTCGTGGTGGTGTCGATCTTCGTCAACCCGCTGCAGTTCGGGGCGGGTGAGGACCTCGATGCGTATCCGCGCACGCTGCCCGACGACCTCGCCGCCCTGCGCGAGGAGGGGGTCGAGATCGCGTTCACCCCGACCGTCGCCGACATGTACCCCGACGGCACACGCACATCGGTCCATCCCGGCCCGTTGGGCTCAGACCTCGAAGGAGCTTTTCGGCCAACGCATTTCGCGGGTGTGCTGACGGTGGTGCTGAAGCTGCTCAACATCGTCCGGCCCGACCACGCGTTCTTCGGGGAAAAGGACTACCAGCAGTTGGCGCTGATCCGGCAGATGGTCGCTGACCTCAACGTCGACACCAGGATCGTGGGTGTTCCGATCGTGCGCGAGGCCGACGGCCTGGCGATGTCGTCGCGCAACCGCTACCTGGACAACGAGCAGCGTGAGCAGGCGGGCGCCCTGTCCGCTGCGCTGCTGGCCGGAATGTACGCCGCGGGGGAGGGGACCGCGGCCGCTTTGGACGCCGCACGCGCGGTACTCGACTCGGTGCCGACCATCGAGGTCGACTATCTCGATGTGCGCGACCCGATGCTCGGGCCCGCACCCGAGGTCGGGGCGGCGCGCATGTTGGTGGCCGGCCGTCTGGGGCCCACCAGGCTGCTGGACAACATCGCCATAGATATCGGAGTGCCGTCGGGGCCGGGCCCCGACGTCGCGTTTGACGAGCACGAACTTCCTTGGAGGAACTGATGTTACGGACAATGCTGAAATCGAAGATCCACCGCGCGACGGTGACGAATGCCGACCTGCATTACGTCGGTTCGGTGACCATCGATGCCGACCTCATGGAGGCCGCCGACCTTCTCGAGGGTGAGCAGGTGACGATCGTCGACATCGACAACGGTGCTCGGCTGGTGACCTATGCCATCACCGGTGAGCGTGGCAGCGGTGTGATCGGGATCAACGGTGCGGCAGCGCATCTCGTGCATCCCGGGGACCTGGTGATCCTGATCGCCTACGGCACCATGGAGGATGCCGAAGCCAGGGCGTACCAACCGCGGATCGTTTTCGTCGATGCGGACAACAAGCAGGTCGACCTCGGCCACGATCCCGCTTTCGTGCCGGCCGATGCGGCTGACCTGGTGTCGCCACGGTGAGCCCGTGTTACTAGCCATCGACGTCCGTAACACCCACACCGTGGTGGGTCTGGTCTCGGGTTCGGCAGAGCACGCGAAAGTCGTGCAGCAGTGGCGGATTCGCACCGAGTCGGAGGTCACCGCCGACGAACTCGCGCTCACCATCGACGGGCTGATCGGAGATGACTCCGAACGACTGACCGGGGCCGCCGGGCTGTCGACCGTCCCGTCGGTGATGCACGAGCTGCGCGAAATGCTGCGTCAGTACTGGCCGTCGGTGCCACATGTGCTGATCGAGCCCGGGGTCCGCACGGGGATCCCGTTGCTGGTCGACAACCCGAAGGAGGTCGGCGCCGACCGCATCGTGAACTGCCTCGCGGCCTTCCACAAGTACGGCACCGCGGCCATCGTCGTCGACTTCGGCTCGTCGATCTGCGTCGACGTGGTCTCGGCGAAGGGCGAGTTTCTCGGCGGCGCGATCGCTCCCGGTGTCGAGGTGTCTTCCGACGCCGCCGCGGCCCGGTCGGCGGCGCTGCGTCGCGTCGAGTTGACCCGGCCGCGTTCGGTCATCGGAAAGAACACCGTCGAGTGCATGCAGGCCGGAGCGGTGTTCGGGTTCGCCGGCCTGGTCGACGGCCTGGTGCAGCGCATCCGCGACGACGTCGACGGCTTTGCGGGCACCGACATCGCCGTCGTCGCCACCGGGCACACCGCGCCGCTCCTGCTGCCGGATATGCGAACGGTCGAGCATTACGACGAGCACCTCACCCTCGACGGATTGCGGCTGGTGTTCGAGCGGAATCGTGACAACCAGCGCGGGCGCCTCAAACAGGCCCGCTGACGGCTCGCGAGCGAGCACCCTCGTACGTTCTCGGGGGCCGATGCGGCCACCGGCAGACTCACCTTCGAAGCCGGCTGAGCCGCGCCGTTAAGCTCGCTAGTCGTGACCTCTGCCGATTCACCCGACCCCGACATTCCGGAGCAGTATCGGATCCGTCAGGCCAAGCGTGAGCGGCTGCTCGCCGAGGGACGCGAGCCCTATCCGGTACAGATCGCGCGCACCCATTCCCTGGCCGAGATCCGCGCGGCCTATCCCGATCTGCCCGCCGGCTCGGAGACGGGTCAGATCGTGGGCGTGGCCGGACGGGTGATGTTCGCCCGTAACTCCGGGAAGCTGTGCTTTGCCACGCTCCAGGAGGGGGACGGCACGCAGCTGCAGGCAATGATCAGCCTCAACAAGGTCGGACAGGAGTCACTGGACGCGTGGAAGACCGACGTCGATCTCGGTGACATCGTTTTCGTGCGCGGTGAGGTGATCAGCTCCCGCCGTGGCGAACTCTCGGTGCTTGCCGACTCCTGGCAAATGGCTTCGAAGGCGCTGCGGCCGCTGCCGGTGGCGCACAAAGAGATGAGCGAAGAGGCGCGGGTGCGACAGCGCTACGTCGATCTCATCGTGCGGCCCGAGGCCCGGACAATCGCGCGTCAGCGGGTCGCGGTGGTCCGCGCGGTGCGCTCAGCGCTGGAACGGCGCGGATTTCTCGAAGTCGAAACGCCGATGTTGCAGACGCTCGCCGGCGGTGCCGCAGCACGACCGTTCGTCACGCACTCCAATGCGCTCGATGCCGACCTATATCTGCGTATCGCGCCGGAACTGTTTCTCAAGCGTGCACTGGTCGGTGGATTCGACCGTGTCTTCGAGTTGAATCGGGTGTTCAGAAACGAAGGCGCTGATTCCACCCATTCCCCGGAATTCGCGATGCTCGAGACATATCAGGCTTACGGTACGTACGACGATTCGGCCGTCATGACCCGAGAGATTATTCAAGAAGTCGCGGACGAGGCGATCGGAACACGCGAGGTGCCATTGCCCGATGGCACGATCTATGATCTTGATGGCGAATGGCAGTCCGTCGAAATGTATCCGTCGCTGTCGGAAGCTCTCGGCGAGGAGATCACCCCCGAAACACCGGCCGAGAAGTTATGGGCCATCGCCGATCGTCTCGGGGTCGAGATCCCGCGCGACCGGGGTTACGGTCACGGGAAACTGGTTGAGGAACTGTGGGAGCACACCGTCGGGAACACCTTGTGGGCACCCACGTTCGTGCGTGACTTCCCCGTCGAGACAACCCCCCTGACGCGGCCACACCGCAGTATTTCTGGCGTCACCGAGAAATGGGATCTGTATATCCGGCGTTTCGAACTGGCGACGGGCTATTCCGAGCTGATCGATCCCGTAATCCAACGCGAAAGGTTCGAAGCCCAGGCGCGGGCCGCGGCCGCCGGTGATGACGAGGCGATGGTTCTCGACGAGGATTTTCTGGCAGCCCTGGAGTACGCCATGCCGCCGTCCACGGGAACCGGAATGGGTATCGACAGATTGTTGATGGCCCTGACTGGACTGTCGATTAGGGAGACGGTTTTGTTCCCGATTGTTCGACGCCACGCCAACTGAACGCAGTGCTATAACGCGGAGGCGTACGATCTTTGTTGTATAGCGCACACACATATGGCACATTGGTGCCGGGTTCGATACTTTACTGCGGTCCTGTGATCGCTCAGAAGGGCGTGTTTAAATGGCGAAGAAAGTTACCGTCACCTTGGTCGATGATTTCGACGGCGAAGGTGCGGCCGACGAGACTGTTGAATTCGGCCTCGACGGGGTGACCTACGAGATCGACCTTTCTTCGAAGAATGCCGCGAAGTTGCGCGACGCCCTCAAGCCGTGGGTCGATTCCGGCCGCAGGGTCGGCGGCCGCCGGCGTGGACGTGCCGCCGGGTCGGGCCGGGGGCGCGCGGCGATCGATCGCGAGCAAAGTGCGGCGATCCGGGAGTGGGCCCGGCGTAACGGACACAATGTGTCGACCCGCGGGCGCATCCCGGCCGATGTGATCGACGCCTTTCACGCCGCCACCTAGCGGCGCCCGTCACGGGCCAGGGTCCGTGTTCGCTAGCCGCGAAGCCGCCGGGGCCCGTTCGGGAAACGAATCGGGCCACCGATGCGTTGCTCTCCCGTAGCGGCGGGTAATCGATCCCGTGCGCGTCGATGCCCCGGGTGTCCGCTCAGAGCAGACCGGCGGGCGGGACGCGCCGCCCTACTGCCCACTAGAGTGGACGGTGGTGCGGTGCGTACTCGAGACCGTTGGGCGCGCGTGGCACCGACCAATTGATGGAGAGCAGGTAACCACCGATGTTTGAGAGATTCACCGACCGTGCCCGCAGGGTCGTCGTCCTGGCTCAAGAAGAGGCCCGGATGCTCAACCACAACTACATCGGCACCGAGCACATCCTGTTGGGACTCATTCACGAGGGTGAAGGCGTAGCGGCCAAGTCGCTGGAGTCGCTGGGCATCTCGCTCGAAGGCGTGCGCAGCCAGGTCGAGGAGATCATCGGCCAGGGCCAGCAGGCGCCGTCGGGCCACATCCCGTTCACCCCGCGCGCCAAGAAGGTGCTGGAGCTGAGCCTGCGCGAGGCGCTGCAACTCGGCCACAACTACATCGGCACCGAGCACATCCTGCTCGGCCTCATCCGTGAGGGCGAGGGCGTCGCCGCCCAGGTGCTGGTGAAGCTGGGCGCCGAGCTGACCCGCGTGCGTCAGCAGGTCATCCAGCTGCTGTCGGGCTATCAGGGCAAGGAGACCGCGGAAGCCGGCACCGGCGGCCGCGGCGGCGAAGCGGGCAATCCCTCCACCTCGCTCGTGCTCGACCAGTTCGGCCGCAACCTGACCGCGGCGGCGATGGAGGGCAAGCTCGACCCGGTCATCGGCCGCGAGAAGGAAATCGAGCGGGTGATGCAGGTGCTGAGCCGGCGCACCAAGAACAACCCGGTGCTGATCGGCGAGCCCGGCGTCGGCAAGACCGCCGTCGTCGAGGGCCTGGCGCAGGCCATCGTGCACGGCGAGGTCCCGGAGACGCTGAAGGACAAGCAGCTCTACACGCTGGACCTGGGGTCCCTGGTGGCCGGCAGCCGATACCGCGGTGACTTCGAGGAGCGCCTGAAGAAGGTCCTCAAGGAGATCAACACCCGCGGCGACATCATCTTGTTCATCGACGAGCTGCACACGCTCGTGGGTGCCGGAGCCGCCGAGGGCGCCATCGACGCCGCGTCGATCCTGAAGCCGAAGCTGGCCCGTGGCGAGCTGCAGACGATCGGTGCGACCACACTCGACGAGTACCGCAAGTACATCGAGAAGGACGCCGCCCTGGAACGGCGCTTCCAGCCGGTGCAGGTGGGCGAGCCCACCGTCGAGCACACCATCGAGATCCTCAAGGGTCTGCGTGACCGGTACGAGGCACACCACCGCGTGTCGATCACCGACTCGGCGATGGTCGCGGCGGCCACCTTGGCCGACCGTTACATCAACGACCGGTTCCTGCCGGACAAGGCGATCGACTTGATCGACGAGGCCGGTGCCCGGATGCGGATCCGGCGCATGACCGCGCCGCCAGACCTGCGCGAGTTCGACGAGAAGATCGCCGACGCGCGCCGCGAGAAGGAGTCCGCGATCGACGCGCAGGACTTCGAGAAGGCGGCCAGCCTGCGCGACAAGGAGAAGCAGCTCGTCGCGCAGCGTGCCGAGCGCGAGAAGCAGTGGCGCTCAGGGGATCTCGACGTCGTCGCTGAGGTCGACGACGAGCAGATCGCCGAGGTGCTCGGCAACTGGACCGGTATCCCCGTGTTCAAGCTGACCGAGGAGGAGACCACTCGGCTGCTGCGCATGGAGGAGGAGCTGCACAAGCGGATCATCGGCCAGGAGGACGCCGTCAAGGCGGTCTCCAAGGCGATCCGGCGTACCCGTGCCGGCTTGAAGGACCCGAAGCGTCCGTCCGGTTCGTTCATCTTCGCCGGGCCGTCCGGCGTCGGTAAGACCGAGCTGTCCAAGGCGCTGGCCAACTTCCTGTTCGGCGACGACGACGCGCTCATCCAGATCGACATGGGCGAGTTCCACGACCGGTTCACCGCTTCGCGGCTGTTCGGCGCCCCTCCGGGCTACGTCGGCTACGAGGAGGGCGGCCAGCTCACCGAGAAGGTGCGGCGCAAGCCGTTCTCGGTCGTGCTGTTCGACGAGATCGAGAAGGCCCACCAGGAGATCTACAACAGCCTGTTGCAGGTCCTCGAGGACGGCCGCCTGACCGATGGTCAGGGGCGCACGGTCGACTTCAAGAACACCGTGCTGATCTTCACCTCGAACCTGGGCACGTCCGACATCTCCAAGGCGGTCGGCCTGGGCTTCTCCCAGGGTGGTGGCGAGAACAACTACGAGCGGATGAAGCAGAAGGTCAACGACGAGCTGAAGAAGCACTTCAGGCCGGAGTTCCTCAACCGCATCGACGACATCATCGTCTTCCACCAGCTGACCCGCGACGAGATCATCCGGATGGTCGACCTGATGATCGGCCGGGTGTCCAACCAGCTGAAGGCCAAGGACATGACGATGGAGCTGACGGACAAGGCCAAGGCACTGCTGGCCAAGCGCGGGTTTGATCCCGTGCTGGGTGCGCGGCCGCTGCGGCGCACCATCCAGCGCGAGATCGAGGACCAACTGTCGGAGAAGATCCTGTTCGAGGAGATCGGACCCGGCCAGCTCGTCACGGTCGACGTCGACAACTGGGACGGCGAAAGCTCCGGAGAGGACGCGGTGTTCACGTTCAAGGGCACCAAGCGGCCCGCGCCGGTGGCCGAGCCAGACCTGGCCCAGGCCGGTGCGGCAGGCGCTGCAGGCCCAGCCGAATAACGGCACTACGCCAACGAGAACGGGCGGTACCCACAAGGGGTGCCGCCCGTTTTCCGTCTGATCCCGCTACCGCTGGACCGAGTGGATAGGATGTGCGATGTTATCGGCGGGCGAAGGAATCTGGTGAGAATCCAGAACGGTCGCGCCACTGTGTCAAGTCAGACCCGACGCTCGCCGTCACCTCGGCACGATGCACGGCCCACCGTGCGTGGAAACGGGACGCGAAATCCCGGAAAGGACACCGACATGACCTCACCCGACGCCCGCAGAAGCGTTGCACCCGCGCTCGACCTCTCCGCCACCGGCGCGGCCGTGTGGCTGTCGGCAACCACCTTCCTGGCTCTGTTGGTGCTCTACTTCATCGGCTTGGACCAGGGCGCGACTTCGGTGTTCGGTGCAGACAACACCGCGATCCACGAATTCGTGCACGACGCTCGCCACCTGCTCGGCTTCCCCTGCCACTGACGGGCAGGGGTAACCGAACATGGAAAAGCAGATCATCTGGCGTGGCCTGCTCGCAGGTGCCGTCGCCGGCGTCCTCGCGTTCGTCTTCGCACGCGTCTTCGTCGAACCTCAGATCGAACGGGCCATCGCCTACGAGGACGGCGTCGGGGCCGCGCACGAGGCGTTTGAACACGCCCACGGGGCGGGCCACAGCCACGGCGAGGGCGGCGGATTCGAGCGCGCCGTTCAGATGAACATCGGTATGGGACTGGGCGTGTTGCTGTTCAGCCTGGCGATCGGCGCGATCTTCGCGGTGATCTTCACCGTGGCCTACGGTCGCGTCGGCGACATCTCGGCACGCCTGCTGTCGGTGTATGTGGCCGGCGGGATGCTGTTGAGCCTGTACGTCGTTCCCGCGCTGAAGTATCCCGCCAGCCCGCCGGCTCTGAGCCTGGACGAGACCATCCGCCAGCGCACGTTGTTGTACCTGCTGTTGGTGGTGCTGTCCGCGGCGCTTCTGATCGGCGCGGTGTATCTGGGCCGACGGCTGGTCGCGCGCCTGGGGGCATGGAATGCGAGCCTGGCCGCTGCCGGGTCCTACATCGCCGCGGTGGCGGTAGTGATGCTCGTGCTGCCGGCCATCGACGAGACACCGGGACCGTTGACCGACGATGCCGGAAACATTGTCTACGAAGGCTTCCCAGCAGATGTTCTCTACGAGTTCCGGCTGTACTCGTTGGGCACCGAGATCGTCGTGTACGCGACGATCGCATTGGTCTTCGGTGCGATGGCCGCACGGCTGCTCGAAGGTAACCGGCGGGAGAGCATTCCTGCGTGAGTGAGGTCGTCCGGCTGACGCTCGTATCGCACGCGCTGACCGATGCGATGTCGGCCGGACGATTTCCCACCGACGAGCCGCTGAACCCGACCGGACACCGGCAGGTCGATGCGTCGATCAACCTCGGTGTCGTCGACGCGGCGCTCTGCGGCCCCGAGAAGCGCACCCGGCAGACCGCCGAACTGCTCGGTCTGCAGGCCGAGGTGGACGGTCGGCTGGCGGACCTGGACTGCGGCCGCTGGCGCGGCGACGTGCTCAGCGGAGTGCGACCGGCGGATCTGGCGATCTGGTTGACCGACCCGGCCCGCGCGCCGCACGGCGGCGAATCGGTTGTCGAGCTGATCGATCGGGTCCGCGACTGGATGGACTCGGTGACCGACCGGCGCAGCAGGCTGGTCGCGGTGACACACCCGGCGGTGATCCGCGCGGCGATTCTCATCGCGCTGGACGCCCCGCCGAAGTCGTTCTGGCGCATCGACATTGCGCCGGTAACTCGAACGGTGATGCACTTCCGCGCGCATGCGTGGACCCTTCGCCAGTAGCCGGTGCGCTCGGCTCTTGACGGTCTCGCACGGACGCTACGACAGCCCTTTGCGCAGTTGCTGTCCCAATTTGCGGTTCTCGACAGGTTCCCCGAGATAGGGGGCGGCTCGCGCGATGGCCAGTACCGCGGGAGGACGAGGCGGGATCTTGTAGAAGCGGTTGCCGATCACCAACCAGCCGCCACCGTCACTGCCGGCGCCGCCCATCAGCTGCCCGACGAGATCAGGCAGGCGGGACGCGTCCCAGCGAAACGTCCGGCCGATCACCGAAACGGTGTCCTGAACCTGGTTGACGGCGTAGATACGGGATCCATCCGGCGTGACCACCACGCCACTGGGACCGTGCACATCGATGGTGTCGATGAGCGTGTTGGTGGTGGTGTCGATCACCGAGACGACGCCGCTCCAGTCAGCGGCCGCACTCGCGACGAAGACCCGCGAACCGTCGGAATCGACCGCCATTCCCGCGGGCGGCCAGAAGTCCCCTGGAATGGTGACGGTGGCCGCGACATTCCCACTGGCGGTGTCGATCACCTTCACCGCCTCCGCCTTGAGCCCGTTGGCCCATGAGGTCAGGATGCTCGCGAAAATCCGTCCGCCATCGGGGCTGAGGACGATCGCACCTGGTTGTCCACCGACGGTGATCGAATCGACAACGGCGTTGGTGGTGGTGTCGATCACCAGAATCGTGCCCGCGTGAATATGCGATACGTACAACCGGGCGCCGTCGGGGGTCACCGCGGGCCAGTACGGATCTTGATCGGTGTCGATGGTTCCGGTGACGGTGTTGGTGGACGTGTCGATCACCGTGACCGTGTCGGTATCCGTGTCGCCGCCCGCCGCGTAAACCGTTGTGCCGTCGGGATTTATCGCCAACCGCATCCACGAGTTCCCGACGGGAATTTCGGCGACGACCACCTTTGCCGTGACGTCGACAACCGAAACAACGCCGAGTCGGGACACGTACAACCGGTCGCCGTCCGGGTGGACGACCGCGTGCATCAGGTACGCCGGATCATCCGCGACGGCGATCGTGGCGGTGACGGAGTTGGTCGCGGTGTCGATCACCGAGATCGTGTCGCTGGTGTTGTTCAAGACGTAGGCGCGGGCACCGTCCGCACTGATCGCGATCCAGCCCGGCGTGAGCCCAACCGGGATGGTGGCTAGCACACCCAGCATGACGACCCCTTCGCCAGTGAATGCCGGACTATCAGCGGAACTCTAGACCCGGCCCGGTCGGCTTTTGGGGTTTCGGTCGAACCGCTGATCAGCCGATCGGCACCAGGTCGAAGGTCTGGCGCACGATCGACAGCAACCACCCCGCGGCCGTGGGGCTGCGGTACCGGGGCCAGTTCAACTGGAAGCTGACCACCCACGGTTGTCCGGTGTGGTCCACGGCGTACCAGCTGAACGTCAAGTCACCGGGCAGGTTTCCGCCCTTGGCGCCGATGTACCCCCACTTGGATCCGTCGAGGTCGATACCGGGTATCGCCGAGAGGATGTCCTTCACCGGCGCGGCCTCGCCCACAGCGGCGGCCTGCAGGGCGACGTGCACACGGCAGATGTCGGCGGCGCTGCCGTACCACTCCGCCCCGAAGTTCGACGCCGGGGTATGCGTCCGTTGTGGATCCGGTTCGTAGGGGCGCGAATTCGTCTGCTGGAGAAGTCGCGCCCGCCCCTGCGGGCCACCCCTCTCGACGGCCTGGCGCCACTGCTCGCGCAGATCGGGTCGCCCCCAGCCGACCGAGAACATCTCGTGCATGGTCGGAAACGGCGTCATGCTGGCCGGGTCGTGGTGACGGGCCAGCACCAGCGCACGTTCCACCGCACCCGTGCCCAGACGCTCGATGAGAAGATCGGTGGCCATGTTGTCGCTGGCCGAGATCATCTGCTGCGCAGCGGTTCTCACCGATACCCGGGCACCGGCAGGGAGCTCTTCGAGGCCCGCGGACCCGACCGCCTTGGCCCGCTTCGTGATGGTCAGCGGGTCGGTCCACTTCAGGGTGCCGGCTTTGACGGCTTCGGCGACCGCGAGCAGCACGTAGAGCTTGAAAATCGACGCCAACGGCAACGACAGTTCGGTGTTGGTTCCGGCCACCACGTCGCACCTCGACTGGTCGGCAACCACCCTCGACACCTGATAGGAGTAGCGCGCACCCGACTTCGTGATCTCGGCGTCGACGTCGGCCCAGTCGTCGATCTGCGGCGGGCGCAGCGTCACGTCGAAGCGGTCGACCATGCCCGCCTCGTCGGTGCGAAGGTCGATCTCCTGCGCGACGCCATACGACGTCAGCACCCCGACCTCGGCATGCCCGGCCCGGATGTCGACGTCGGTCACCTTGAACGGCCGGTCCCACCAGATTCTGTCGAGCTTGGCGACGATCTCGTCGACCTTCTCGGGCACCGCCATCGTGCGCACGCCCACGGGGCCGATCGGCCAGTCGGAGTTGAGCATGTCCAGCGTCTGCTTGGCCCGCAGCCCCTGGGGCGTGTTGATCTCGATGGGCGCGCCGTACGCGGCGTCGGCCGGCGCAGGCCCGACGTCGGCGCAGCCGCCGACGGCGACGGCCAACGAGGCCGCGACCGTCAGCGCGAGCGTCCGGCGCGCGATGAGCGAGCCTCTACTTGTCAGCACCCGCAACGTCGAGGACGACCTCGAACTCGAGCAGTGACGCACCGGTCGCCACCGGGTTGGCCTGCTGGCCCTTGTGGGCTTCGATGGCCGGGCCCGTCGCCCAGGCCTGGAACGCCTCCTCGGACTCCCACTGCGTCACCACGAAGTAGCGGTTCTCGCCCTTGATGGGCCGCAGCAGCTGAAAGCCGAGGAAACCGGGCTGGTTGTCGACGGCGTGAGCCCGATGCGCGAAGCGCTTCTCCAGTTCGGGACCGGCGTCCGGCGGGACCTCGATCGCGTTGATCTTCACCACGGGATTCTGGCTTGGCATGCGCATCAGGCTACCGAATGCACCCGGGCCACCCGGAGGCACGATGATGTCGGGATGCAGGCACCAGGCGGTACGCGACCCCCGCTCACGCACCGCGGCGGCAGGGGCCGACCGCTCGTCCTGGTGCACGGCCTGATGGGCCGGGGCAGCACATGGTCGCGCCAGCTCCCGTGGTTGACCCGGCTGGGTGAGGTCTACACCTACGACGCGCCCTGGCACCGCGGCCGCGACGTCGCCGATGTCCGGCCGATCAGCACCGAGCAGTTCGTCGCCGAACTCGGTGACGCGGTGGCCGGTATCGGTGCACCCGCCGTCATGATCGGCCATTCGATGGGCGGACTGCATTCGTGGTGCCTGGCCGCTACCCGACCCGATCTCGTGGACGCGTTGGTGGTCGAGGACATGGCACCGGACTTTCGCGGCCGCACCACCGGCCCCTGGGAACCCTGGCTGCACGCGTTACCGGTCGAATTCGACTCGGCACAGCGGGTTTACGACGAGTTCGGCCCGGTGGCGGGCCAGTATTTCCTCGAAGCATTCGACCGCATTCCCGGCGGCTGGCGGTTGCACGGCCGTACGGATGTCTGGATCGAGATCGCCGCGGAGTGGGGCACTCGCGACTACTGGCGCGAGTGGCGGGCCGTCCGCGTGCCCGCGTTGTTGATCGAAGCGGGCAACTCGGTCACCCCGCCGGGGCAGATGGCCCGGATGGCGGAGTCCGGACCCCACACGACCTACCTGCGGGTGCCCGATGCCGGTCACCTCGTCCACGACGATGCTCCGCAGGACTATCGGCGGGCGGTCGAGTCGTTCCTAGCGACGCTCTCCCACCGCACCTGACGAGGGCCAGACGGGGTGGCGCTCGAAGCGGGTGCGGATCGCGTCGAGGTCGTGTTCGAGGCGCAACAGGTCGCGGTCGTCTTCGAAAACCCGGCCTGCCATCGGCGCGGCCATGCGGAATTGGTCACGGTGCAACCGCAGGTGCCCGGAGCGGCTGGCGGCCCAGGCGAGCGCGGCCGCCACCGCGGCCGGGGAAACGAGAACCAGAAGTGCCAGTAAAGTGCTCATGGCAGTAACTATTCGTCAGATAAAATTCCGCCAACAGTGGCAGCAATGACACTTTGCGATAAAATACTGCCATGCCAATCAAGAGCGTATCGACTCTCGTCCTGGACGGACTGGCGATCTTCGAGTTCGGCGTCATCTGCGAGGTCTTCGGCATCGACCGCTCCGGCGACGGGGTCCCCAACTTCGACTTCAAGGTGTGCGGTCCGGTTCCGGGGAAGCCGCTTCGCACCTCGGTCGGTGCGACACTGACCCCCGAGCACGGCCTCGACGACCTCATCGGGGCGGACCTGGTCGCCATCCCCGCAATCGGAGGGTCGCAGTACCTGCCCGAGGCGCTGGCAGCCATCCGGGCCGCCGCCGAGTCGGGATCGATCATCCTGACCGTGTGTTCCGGCGCGTTCGTCGCCGGTGCCGCCGGGCTCCTCGACGGCAGACCGTGCACGACGCACTGGATGCACGCCGAGGAACTCGCGCGCAAGTATCCGACGGCCAAGGTTGACCGCAACGTGCTGTTCGTCGACGACGGAAACCTGATCACCAGCGCGGGCACCGCGGCGGGCATCGACGCGTGCCTGCACCTGGTCCGACGCGAACTGGGCAGCGAGGTGACCAACAAGATCGCACGCCGCATGGTGGTGCCGCCCCAACGTGACGGCGGTCAGCGCCAGTACATCGACCAGCCGATCCCGGTTCGGTGTTCGGAACGCTTTGCGCCGCATCTGGATTGGATACTGGCCAATCTCGACAAGCCGCACACGGTCGCCACGCTGGCCGCCCGCGCCCACATGTCGGCGCGCACGTTCGCTCGGCGGTTCGTGGAGGAGACGGGTCGCACGCCCATGCAGTGGGTGACCGATCAACGCGTGTTGTACGCCCGAACCCTGCTGGAGGAGACCGACCTCGACGTCGACCGCATCGCCGAGCGCAGCGGCTTCGGGACAGCGACTCTGTTGCGGCACCACTTCCGCAGGATCATCGGGGTGACACCGTCGGACTACCGGCGCCGGTTCGCTTGTGCCACGTGTGAACCCGAGCCCGACGCCGACTCCGAAATGGCCTCGGCCTGACCTCATGCCGTGCGCGCTCAGCCGCCCTCTCCGGCGAGCGCGAACCGGCCGTCGGCGGTCTGCTCGATGAGGCCGTCCACCAGAAGCGAGTCCAGCGCACGGTCGCGTTGCGCCGTGTCGGACAGCCACACGACGTCCAGCTGCGCCCGGGTGACGGGAGAGTCGTTGTCCCGCAGCACATCGAGTAGCTTGCCGCGGACCTGACGGTCGGTGCCCGCATAGCGTTGGACGCGCCGCGCGGGCGAGCCCGACACGGGAAAGCCTAGGGACCGCCACGCGCACGTGCTCAGCGGGCACACCCCGCACCGGGGCGCACGCGCGGTACAAACCGTCGCGCCCAACTCCATCAGGGCGATCGAGAATGTCGGTGCCAGAGCGTGTTCGGGCAGTAGTGCCTCGACATCGGCGAGGTCGCGCAGCGTCGACGATGCGGCCGCGTCCGCGCGCCCGTGTACGACCCGGGCCACCACCCGCCGAACGTTGGTGTCGACCACCGGCACTCGACGCCCGTACGCGAAGCAGGCGATGGCCCGCGCGGTGTAGGCCCCGACGCCGGGCAGCGTCAGCAGCGTCTCGACGTCGGACGGGACGACATCGTCGTACTGGCCGGCGATCACCGTCGCGCATTCGTGTAACCGCTTGGCGCGGCGTGGATAGCCGAGCTTGCCCCATGCCCGCAGGATGTCTGCGGCGCCGGCCGCCGCGGTCGCCGACGGCGTCGGCCATCGCTGTACCCACGCGAGCCAGACCGGCTCGACCCGAGCGACCGGCGTCTGCTGCAGCATGAACTCGCTGACCAGGATCTGCCACGGGGTGATTCCCGGCCGGCGCCACGGCAGATCTCGCTGTTCGCGGTCATACCAATCGACCACCTGGTGCACAATGTCGGTCATGCCCAACACCAGCCCAGTGACCGCTTGGAAAGCACTCAAAGAGGGTAACGAGCGCTTCGTCGCCGGAAAGCCCCAACATCCGAGCCAGGGGGTTCAGCATCGCGCAAGTCTGACCGGCGGGCAGAAGCCGACCGCGGTCGTGTTCGGCTGCGGAGACAGCCGGGTGGCGGCCGAACTGATCTTCGACCAGGGCCTGGGCGACATGTTCGTGGTGCGCACCGCCGGTCATGTCATCGACTCGGCGGTGCTGGGTTCCATCGAGTTCGCGGTCTCGGTGCTCAACGTGCCGTTGATCGTCGTGCTGGGCCACGACAGCTGCGGCGCCATCAAGGCCTCACTGTCCGCTCTCGACGAAGGTGTGGTGCCCGGTGGTTACGTGCGCGACATCGTCGAGCGGGTGATGCCGTCGATACTGCAGGGACGCCGCGAAGGGTTGGGCAGGGTCGACGAATTCGAGGCCCGCCATGTCACCGAGACCGGCACGCAGCTGATGGCCCGCTCGACGGCGATTGCCGAGCAGGTGGCGGCCGGCGACCTCGCGATCGTCGGCGCGACCTATCGCCTCGCCGACGGCCGGGTGATGTTGCGGGACCACATCGGCGACATCGGCGAAGGCTGACCTGGCCCCGTTGCTGTCCGCTCATTGGGCGACACGCCGAGCGACCTCGACCGATAAGGCGTGACCTGGCCTTACCGTGAGGTTGTGCTGGATCTGGAACCGCATGGCCCGCTACCGACGCAGATTTACTGGCGTCGCAGGGCATTGGCGTTGGGCATAGCGGTCCTCGTGATCGGCGTGATCGCGGCCATCGTGGTCGTGGTCGTGAAGAACACCGGGGGCTCCGACACGGAGGGTGCCGAGGCGTCCGCTCCCGCCGCGGCCGGCGCGCCGACGCCGCTGCCGGGGGAGAACCCCGAGGTGAAGACGCCGGTGATGCCGCCGGCGCAGGACGCACCGCCACCTACCCCGACGCCCACCGCGGCCGTCACGCCGCCGCCGGTGCTCAACGAGGGCGACGACTGCCCCGACTCGACGCTGGCGGTCAAGGGCATCACCAACCAACCGCAGTACGTCGTCGGTGAGCAGCCCAAGTTCACGATGGTCGTCACCAACATCGGGCTGGTCGGCTGCAAACGCGACGTCGGCGCCGCCGTGCTGGCCGCCTACGTCTACTCGCTGGACAACGCCCGGCTCTGGTCCAACCTCGACTGTGCGCCGTCGAATGAAACCCTGGTCAAGGCGTTTCAGCCCGGCGAGCAGGTGACCACCGAGGTCACCTGGACGGGCATGGGGTCCGCGCCGGGTTGCCCGCTGCCGCGCCAGCCCATCGGGCCGGGCACCTACAACCTCGTCGTCCAGCTGGGCAACCTGAGGTCGGCCACGGTGCCGTTCATCCTGGCCGCGCCGCAGTCACCGGAGCACGGTCAGGGCGTCGCCCCGCCGCCGGGACCTGTCCCGAACTGAGGTTCGGCGCACGCTCAGGCCAGCCGGTCGGCAATCGTCGACTCGGCCAGCTGCGAAAGGCCCTCCCGGATGTGGCGCGCCCACATCGAGCCGATGCCCTCGACCGACTGCAGATCGCCGGCGCTGGCGGCCAGCAGGCCCTGTAGCGACCCGAACGAGCGAACCAGCAGGTCGACATGTGCGAACTGCAGGCGCGGGATACCGGCCATCGCGCGGTAGCCCCGCGAGCTCATCGCCGAATCCTGCGCCTCGATGGTCGACGGGTAACCGTAAACCCTTGCCAGCGTCGTGAAGTCCAGCAGTTCGCTGTCGGAGAGGCCGTCGAGCTCCTCGAGGGTGGCGCTCACCTGCGCCGCCGAAGGCGGGTCCGGGTTGGCGTGATAGTCGCGCACGATGAGCTCACGGGCGGTGTCGTTGTCGCCGACCAGCTCATCGAGCTGGAGTTTGAGCTGACGGCCGTCGGTGCCGAGTTCGACCACGTATGAATCGATTTCGAGGCTGATTCGGCGGACCATCTCGAGTCGCTGCACCACGGTCATCACGTCGCGCAGCGTGACGAAATCTTCGATCTCGGCCGTCGACAGCTGTCGGCTGACCTCGTCGAGGCGCGTCTTGTAGCGCTCGAGGGTGTCGATCGTCTGGTTCGCGCGCGACAGGATCGTCGCCGAGTCGGGCACCACGTGCCGCTCACCGGCAACGTAGACGGTCACGATGCTCATCGAGTGACTCACCGAGATCACCGGGTAGCCGGTCTGGATCGCCGTGCGCTCGGCGGAGCGGTGCCGGGTTCCGGACTCCTCGGTCGGAATCGACGGGTCGGGAACCAGCTGCACGTTGGCCCGCAGGATGTGGGCGCCGTCGCTGGACAACACCACCGCGCCGTCCATTTTCGAGAGCTCGCGCAGGCGTGTCGGCGCGTAGCGGACATCGAGGGAGAAGCCGCCGTCGCAGATGGCCTCGACGCTCTCGTCGTAGCCGATCACGATCAGGGCGCCGGTACGGCCGCGCAGGATGCGCTCCAGGCCGTCACGCAGCGCCGTTCCCGGGGCTAGGCGAGCGATCGTCTCGCGCATGGTGGGTCGCGCCAACGGCACCACCGTGCGTCCCGATCTGCCACCCGACTTCACGGCCATCGCCCCTCCCTAGGATCGGCCGCCATTGCACTATCTTTGCTGATCTTTGCTGATATCGCGCAAAACCCGCAACGCCGACCCGATGTCGTGGGCGGTGATCGCCCGCAGACCGGCAGGTACCGACGCCACGCCGGGTGGCACGACCGCCGAGGTGAAGCCGAGCCGGGCCGCTTCGGCCAGGCGGCGGTCCATGCCGGCGACCCGGCGCAGATCGCCGGCCAGGCCGACCTCGCCGATGGCCACGGCGGCCGCGGGCACGGGCAGGTCCATCTTCGAGGACGCGATGGCCACCGCGATCGCCAGATCGGCCGACGGATCGGTCAGGCGCATGCCGCCCACCGTCGACAGGTAGATGTCGTGGGCGCCCACCGACAGGCCGGCGTGCTTGTCCAGAACCGCGGTGATCATCGCGGCACGTGAGGAGTCGATTCCGCTGACGGCGCGACGGGCCGTTCCGTTCGCGGGCGCCCCGATCAGCGCCTGCACCTCTCCGATCAACGGACGCTTACCGTCCAGGGTGACCGTGATCGCGGTTCCGGCAACGGGTTTGGGCCGTTGGTCGCGGAACAGGCCGGAGGGGTCGGCCACGCCCTCGATCCCGTTGTCGTGCAACAGGAAACAGCCGACTTCGTCCGCGGCGCCGAAGCGGTTCTTGATACCGCGGACCATTCGAAGCGACGATGCGCGGTCACCCTCGAAGTGCAGAACGACGTCAACGAGATGCTCGAGCGAGCGCGGCCCCGCGATCGCGCCGTCCTTGGTGACGTGGCCGACGAGGATCAGCGCGACGCCGGATGTCTTGGCCGCCATCGTCAACGCGGTGGTCACCGCGCGTACCTGGGTGACACCGCCGGTGACGCCGTCGGCCTCGGTCGTGGACATGGTTTGCACGGAGTCGACCACCACCAGGCTTGGCTGCACCTCGTCGATGTGGCCGAGCGCTGTGGCCAGATCCGACTCCGCGGCCAGGTACACCTCGTCGTGGGTGCAGCGCATGCGTTCGGCCCGCATCCGGATCTGGCCGGCGGACTCCTCACCCGAGAGGTACAGCGCGCGCTTGCCTGCCGTCGCCCAGCGGTGAGCGACCTCCAACAACAGCGTCGACTTGCCGACACCCGGGTCACCGGCGAGCAGCGTCACCGATCCGGGAACCAGACCGCCGCCGAGGACCCGGTCCAGCTCGGCGACGCCGGTGTGGGTGTGGCGGGTGCGCCCGGGATCGATGGAGCTGATCGGGACGGCCGCGCTGGACGGGGCCACCGAACGCCGGGTTCCGGCGCCGGCCACCGCGGACAGCACGGCCACCTCGTCGACGGTGCCCCAGGTGCCGCACTCGGGGCAGCGGCCGACCCATTTGAGGGTGACGTGATGGCACTCCGAGCAGCGGTACTGCGAGCGCGTTTTGGCGCCACCTTTGGCCACGAAGTGACGGTAGCCGTCAGCGCCGACAGATACTCAGCGGTGAGGGGTCGTGTCGCGGACCTCGCTCAGTGTCCGCCCCCGTGCCCGCCGGCTTCGGCGGCTTCGCCGCGACGCGGTGCCTCACCGGCAGAGATCGGCACCCGCACGGTGATCTCGCCTGCCTTCTCGAACTTGAAAGTGAAGTCGTAGAGCAGGCCGTTGGTGATCGGCTTGCTCAAGGCGACGCTCGCTTCGGCGGCTTCGGCGGCCTCGACGCTCTCCAACGGCGTGATCTGGCCGTCCGGTGCGCCGACCGTGAGCATGCCGCCGGCGGGCACCGTGGTGTCGCCGGTCAGGGTCACCGCGCCGACCTCGGCGGTGACCGACTCCAGCTTGTCGTCTTGTTCGGGCGAGGTGTTGGCCGCCACGAAGATCAGCTCGACGTCTTTGCCGGGCCGAACGAAGTCGGTCACTTGTTGGGCCCGCAGGTGCACGTTGCGCAATGCGATTTCGCCGACGTTCGCGCTGGTGCCGTTGACGGCCGGCTCCTGCGTGGTCATCTGGGAGACCTGTCCCGAACTGCAGCCGACGAGCGCCCCGCCCACGACAAAGGCGGCGGCCAGCCCGCAGGCGGCCAGTTTGAAGCGGTCCACTCTTGCCTCCTGCTCGGGCCGTCGAAGCGACCGATCCGATCGGTCGCGGCATTCGACTATGCAGAGTAGTAGGTGCGTGCGGGCGGCGGTAGCTGAGGTCCGCTCAGCTACCCCACGGACTTCTCGAAGACCCTTGAGCCATGCATGGATTCGTCGGCGTGTCAACCCCCAACGTCCACGTGAGGTGCCCCTGACCTGCACCGTTGGTCCACCCCCGTCTGGGCACCGTGCTAGCATTGAGGGGTGAAAGGGGCTCGAAACTGATGATTTTCAAGGTCGGAGACACCGTTGTTTATCCCCACCACGGTGCTGCGTTAATCGAGGCGATCGAAACCCGGACCATCAAAGGCGAACAGAAGGAATACCTCGTCTTGAAGGTCGCCCAGGGTGACCTCACGGTTCGAGTGCCAGCCGAGAACGCAGAGTATGTCGGGGTGCGCGACGTCGTCGGACAGGAGGGCCTGGACAAGGTTTTCCAGGTGCTCCGCGCCCCCCATACCGAGGAACCGACCAACTGGTCGCGGCGGTACAAGGCCAATCTCGAGAAGTTGGCCTCGGGTGACGTGAACAAGGTCGCCGAAGTGGTCCGCGACTTGTGGCGACGCGATCAGGAGCGTGGCCTGTCGGCGGGTGAGAAGCGGATGCTGGCCAAGGCGCGGCAGATCCTGGTGGGCGAGCTGGCTCTCGCCGAGAACACCGATGACGAGAAGGCCGCGACCATCCTCGACGAGGCACTCGCCGCCGCTTCCTGAAGCCGATGACGAGCCTGCCAAGGGTCGGGCTCGGCACCGACGTACACCCCATCCAGGCGGGTCGGCCGTGTTGGTTGCTGTGCCTGCGGTTCGACGGCGCAGACGGGTGCGCAGGCCACTCCGATGGTGATGTCGCGGCGCACGCACTGTGCGATGCGCTGCTTTCCGCGGCCGGTCTCGGCGACCTCGGTGAGGTCTTCGGCACCGGTCGCGACGAGTGGCGTGACGCCGGCGGTGCCGACATGCTTCGGCATGTTCACCAGCTCGTCTCCGCTCGGGGCTTCCGGATCGTCAACGCGGCAGTGCAGGTGATCGGCAACCGGCCGAAGGTCGGCCCGCGCCGCGGCGAGGCGCAGAAACTCCTGTCCGAATTGCTCGGCGCCCCGGTGTCCGTCGCCGCGACCACCACCGACGGTCTGGGTCTGACCGGCCGTGGTGAGGGTCTGGCCGCGATCGCTACCGCGTTGGTGGTTGACGGCGATTAGGCTTGTAAGCTGGCCCGTCGTGAGCTGGGCGAACAATCGCTGTCGTGATTGGGGCGAACGATTGGGTGGCGTGAACCAGACGATCGCTTGGGCGGTCGGGGCGTGACCGACCTGCGGCTGTACGACACCATGAGCGGTGCCGTGCGCGACTTCGTTCCCGTGCGCCCTGGGCACGCCTCGATCTACCTCTGCGGTGCCACGGTTCAGGGGCTGCCCCACATCGGGCACGTGCGCAGCGGAGTCGCGTTCGACGTGCTTCGGCGCTGGTTGATGGCCAAGGGTTACGACGTCGCCTTCATCCGCAACGTCACCGACATCGACGACAAGATTCTCAACAAGGCCGCCGATGCCGGAAGGCCGTGGTGGGAGTGGGCCGCCACCTACGAACGCGCGTTCTCGGCCGCCTACGACGCGCTCGGGGTACTGCCGCCGTCGGCCGAACCGCGCGCCACCGGCCACATCACCCAGATGGTCGAGCTGATCGAGCGGCTGATCGAGCGGGGCCACGCCTACGTCGGTGACGGCGATGTCTACTTCGACGTGCTCAGCCTGCCCGGCTACGGCAAGTTGTCCGGCCACCGGATCGACGACGTGCACCAGGGTGAGGGCGTCGCGACGGGCAAGCGTGACGACCGCGATTTCACCCTGTGGAAGGGCGCCAAACCCGGTGAACCGTCCTGGCCGACGCCATGGGGGCGCGGAAGGCCGGGCTGGCATACCGAGTGCGTCGCGATGTGCCAGGCTTATCTCGGCGCGGAGTTCGACATCCACGCGGGCGGCATGGATCTGGTGTTCCCTCATCACGAAAACGAGGTCGCGCAGGCCGAGGCGGCCGGCGAACCGTTCGCCCGGTACTGGCTGCACAACGGCTGGGTGACCATGGGCGGCGAGAAGATGAGCAAGTCGTTGGGCAACGTGCTGGCGATTCCCGCTGTGCTGCAGCGCGTCCGGGCCGCGGAGTTGCGGTATTACCTGGGCAGCGCGCATTACCGGTCGATGCTGGAGTTCTCCGAGACGGCGCTGCAGGACGCCGCGAAGGCCTATTCCGGTATCGAAGACTTCCTGCACCGCGTCCGCAACCGGGTGGGCGCCGTCGTCCCCGGCGAGTGGACGCCGAAGTTCGGCGCGGCGCTCGACGACGACCTGTCCGTTCCGATCGCGCTGGCCGAGGTGCACGTCGCCCGCGCCGAGGGCAATCGTGCGCTGGACGCCGGCGACCACGAGACGGCCCTGACGCAGGCGATGTCGATCCGCGCGATGTTGGGCATCCTCGGCGCGGACCCGCTCGACGAGCGCTGGGAATCCAAGGACGAGACGTCGGCCGCACTGGCCGCGGTCGACGTGTTGGTTCGCGCGGAGGTCGAGCGGCGCGAGGATGCCAGGGCACGGCGGGACTGGGCCGAGGCCGACGCGATCCGGGATCGGCTCAAGGAAGCCGGGATCGAGGTCACCGACACCGCCGATGGCCCGCAGTGGACGCTGCTCGACGGGCACACGAAGTAGATGGCCGGCAACTCGAGGCGCAGGGGCGCGGTCCGTAAGCCGGGAACGAAGAAGGGGCCGACGGTCGGATCGGGCGGTGTGCGGCGCCGGGGTCTGGAAGGCCGCGGCGCCACTCCGCCCGCGCACATGCGTCCCAACCATCCAGCCGCGAAGCGGGCGGCCAGGGCGGCGAAAACCCAGCCGCGCCGGCAGGGTAAGAAGACCGACGACACCGAGGTGGTACTCGGGCGCAATCCCGTCCTGGAGTGCCTGCGCGCCGACGTGCCCGCGACCGCGTTGTTCGTCGCACTGGGCACCGACGCCGACGAGCGGTTGACCGAATCCGTGCAGCTCGCCGCCGACGCGGGCATTTCGATCCTCGAGGTGCCGCGCCACGACCTCGACCGCATCGCCGCCAACGGTCTGCATCAGGGTGTGGCGCTTCAGGTTCCGCCGTACTCGTACGCCCATCCAGACGATCTGCTCGCAGCCGTCACGGCCGATGGCGGACCGGCGCTGCTGGTGGCGCTGGACAACATCTCCGATCCGCGCAATCTCGGTGCGATCGTGCGTTCGGTCGCCGCGTTCGGCGGCCATGGAGTCCTGATTCCGCAGCGGCGCTCGGCGTCGGTCACCGCGGTCGCGTGGCGAACCAGTGCAGGTGCCGCCGCCCGGATTCCGGTTGCGCGGGCCACGAATCTCACTCGCACACTGAAGAACTGGGCCGACGCGGGTCTGCAGATCGTCGGCCTGGACGCCGGCGGAGACACCACGGTCGACGGACTGGACGGGTCCGGGCCGATCGTCGTCGTGGTCGGCTCCGAGGGCAAGGGGTTGTCGCGTCTGGTAAGGGAGACCTGCGACGCGGTGGTGTCCATTCCGATGGCGGGACCCACGGAGTCGCTGAACGCCTCGGTGGCCGCGGGTGTCGTGCTCGCCGAGATCGCCCGCCAGCGCCGAGGTTAGGGGCCGAACAGCCGCAGCCCCGCCCACAGACCGGCGACCGCAGCCACCAACGTGACCGGAACCGTGCACAGCCCGACCCGACTGAATTCGGTTGCGCTTGTCGTCATCTCGCGGCGTACGACACTGCGCCACAGCAGGTTGGCCAGCGAGCCGACGTAGGTGAGATTCGGGCCGATGTTCACTCCGATCAGCACCGCCAACACAGCGCCGGGCCCGGCCGCCGACACCAACGGCAGCAGCACCAGCACCGCGGGCAGGTTGTTGACCACGTTGGACAGCACCGCGGCGACGGCCGCGATCCCGAGCAGGGCCAGCATTCCGTGACCGCTGGGCAACAGGCCGCGCATCGCGCTGTCGAGACCGTTGACCATCACCGCGTCGACCACGATGCCCAGACACAGCACGAACAACAGAAACGGCACATCGGCTGCGGCTGCCATCCGGGCCACGGTCGTATGACGCCGGGCCAGGCTCCGGCCGCCGAGCACGATGACTCCGCCGAGCGCCGCCCAGGCCGGCGAGACTCCGAGCATCGAGGTGACGACGAATCCGGCCAGCGTCAAACCCAATACGACAAGGGGGAACACGGGAACGTGCACCCCCTCCGCGGGCACCGGCCGGGGTGCGACCGACAGCTGATCCCTGAAAAGCCAACGCAGCAAGATGAATTCGACGAGGATGGCCGACAGCCACGGCAGCGTCATCAGCGCGGCGAAGTGCAGGAAGGTGATGCCCGCCGCGGTGAACGCCAGCAGGTTGGTCAGGTTCGACACCGGCAGAAGCAGCGACGCGCTGTTGGCCAGGTGTGCGGTCGCATAGGCATGCGGGGTGGCGGGCACCGACAGCATGCGGGTGGTCGCAAGCACGACGGGGGTCAGCAACAGCACGGTGGCGTCCAGGCTCAGGATCGCCGTCGTCGCCGCCGCGATCGCGAAGACCCCTGCCAGCAAGCGGTTCTGGTTGCCGTCAGCGGCACGCGCCAACACCGCACCCGCGGCGCGGAACACCCCCTCGTCGGCGCACAGTCGCGCCAACACCAGAACGACCGCCAGAAAGCCGACCACCGGCAACAGGCGGCCGACCTCCGCCGCGGCGTCGCTCAGTGAGATGACGTCGGTGCCGATCAGCAGCGCCGCCGCGGGAACCGCCACCACGGCTTCCGGCCACTTGTGCGGGCGCGCCACCGCGAAGACCAGCACGACCGCCAGGGCGGCCACGGCCAGGATCAGGTCCACGGATCGGCACGCTGCCACAGCGTGGGCAGGTGCAATGCGACCCCGTCGTCGTGGGCCAGCCGCGACAACACCTGCATCGAGACATCGAGGTCGTCGGCCGCGTAGGGGAGCGCGCGCAGTGGTTCGTGCAGCGGACGAAAGAAGTCGTCCCAGTGGATGAGCACCACGCGGCGCGCGCCCACGGTCCGCACGGTTTCTCGCCAGTAGTCGACGAGGTAGCGCTCCGATTGCAGGCCGAGCTGGCCGACTCCGAGGTATACGATGTCGGCGCGTCGTCCGGTCAGCGCGCCGGGAACAAACCCGGCACTGCCCACGATCAGCAGGCGACGATCCGACGGGCGGTGGTGAACCAGCGTGGACCACGCCTCACCGCACCGGTATGCCGACACCTTGACCGGCGGAATGACCGGCCGCGTGATCACCCCCGGAAACCGGTCGGGCGGACAGTGATTGCCCTCGACGAGCGTGACGTCATAAGGACCCAGCTCGACGGTGCCGCCAGGGCGGGCGACCACCAGCCGGTCCTCCGGCAACCCGTGTCCGCGGCCAACGTGGGCGGCCGACTGGCCGCCGACGAGACGTGCGCCGGTCCGCTCGGCGACCACCGCGCTGTCCATCGCGTGGTCGTAGTGTGTGTGCACGGGAACGACGGCCTCCAGCCGGTCGATCTGCAGGCGGGTGAGGCAGCCGTCGATGCGCGGCTCCGACGGTGACAGCCGCCGAAAGCCCACGTCGCGCAGGCTTGGGCGGGAGAAGAAGCCGTCGGTCAGCAGCGCCGATTCACCGTCGTCGATGAGCAGCGTCGTGACACCCGCCCAGGTGACCGTCACCGGCGTGCTCGGCGTGGCCGTAGGCGTGTCGAAGTAGTTCTCGTAATCCGTCAGGTTCGGCCGGCCGAGCTTCAGACGCATGCGGCCACTCTAGGCGGGGCGATTCCGGTAGCGGCATCGGAATTCCTCCACCCCCTCCCCGCAGTCGGATCGTCGGGCGAGCCAGCAAGGCGTCGGCGATGGTGCCGTTTTCAACGGTCCTCTCCGTCGTGGCGGGTGGGGACTCCGCCGGCGTGGTCAGTTATGCCGTCACACGGGTCTTCGTGCCAGTCGCCGAAAGGATCGGTGTAACTCGACCATTCGGCGGGTCGACTCCATTCCGCGTCGGTGAGCAGCGCGGAGCGCAACGCGTCGACGATGTTCTCCGGTTCAGCCCCGCACACCAGCACGGTGATCGACACATGCCGGTCGCCGAGACGGTCGTGCCAGTCGGCGGCGGCCAGCGCCGCGCGTTGGGGGTCGGTGTAGGCCTGTTCCGCGGCACTCATCGCCGCCAGCCAGCGTCCCGCGTATTCGAATCGCATTCCACCGCCCGATGATTCGAGCCACATCACGTCGTCGAACCGGTTGGCCAACCACAGCCTCCCCCTTGTGCGCACCACACCGTCCAGCAGCACGTCAAGAGCCGCATGCAGGCGCTCTGGTTGAAACGGACGGCGTGCGGAGAACAGCAACAACCCGACGTCGCCGTCGGCGTCCAGCGACGGCTGGCCGGCGAGCAGCGGATCGTGTGGACTGGCACTGCGCCCGCGCCTGCTGTCGGGATCGAGGTTGTCCAACGCCACCCCGACACGATGGGCCCCGACAGTCAGACGCGACCGAGGTGCCAGACGTCGCAACACTTTCAGCGTTTGCGCGTGCGGTTCGTCGAGTACGAGTGCGTCGGCGAACTCGGCCTGCCCGACCACCACCTGTGCCGCGGGCCGCCCGTCCGCAAGGTCTTCGTCGCCAGTGGCCTGATCCAACCAGAGTGCGGCATCGATTGCCGTGACCACCGCGTCGATCCGGACCTCGAGTGCCGCTGGACCGTCGATGTAGCCGGGGCCCACCCGAACACGAACATTGTCGATCGCCCAGCAGAGGGGCTCGGGCTCGAGCCATGGCATGAGTTGCACCGCAATGCGATTGACATCGCCGCGGCGGTGGAGGCGGCGCAGCAGCACCAGCAGGTCCTCGCGCACGGTGCAGGTCACGCAGCCGCGGAGCAATTCGATTGGCCATTCCGAGGTCTTTGACGACGTCGTGACGCTGCGCACGACAACCTGACCGTCGTAGCGGTGCCGCACCACCACCGTTCCACTCGCACGCGCCAGTGCCTCGGCGATGCCGTCGGTGTCGCCTTGTCCGCAGATCAGCACGACCGGAGTGCGCACACAACCTCCTGATGTTGAAAATGATTTTCATTAACGTTAGCGTACCGAGAGACCAAGGTCGTCGGAAACGAACAACGCGCCCGTGCGGTGGCTCGCTACGCCGAGTGCCGCGCCGAGTGCAATTCGCAGGCCGGCGTGGGCCGTTCAGGAATTCGGGAGATGTATGGAGACGAGAGAAACGCAACGCCACCGACATACCCGGCGGCCCTGCGCAGAGGATTTCGAGTGGCAGTTGTACGCCAGATGTCGCGGGCTGCCCACGGAGATGTTCTTCGCTTCCGACGGCGAGCGCGGCCAAGTCAGAGCGGCTCGTGAGGAGCGCGCGAAGAATGTCTGTCGGTCGTGCCCGGTGCAGCGGGACTGCCTGCGGTACGCCGTGACCTCGGTACAGGCCTGGGGCGTGTGGGGTGCGACGACGCCACGGGAGCGGCAAGTCGATGTGTGGCAGGATCACGTGTCATAGGCGACGGCGACCCGAGGAAGCCGGTGTGAATCCGGTGCGGTCCCGCCACTGTGACCGGCGAGGTCTTTGAGATCGAGCCGGGAGCCAGATACTCACCGCGGTCGCCTCCTCATGAGACTGGGGCGGATTTCCCCGGTGAGGCTGATCTCGGCGTACCGAGAGCGCTTCCCGTGGTGTCCGCGCACGACGGAAGGCACGGGAATGGCGCAGCGTCGACATCGGCTGGCGGCTGTGATCCTGGTACTGCTGCTCCCTTCGTGCGGTACCGCGACCCGGCCAGCCGGCACCACCGCTGACGGCGCGGTGGCCGGATTCCCCGTGACCGTCACCAATTGCGGCATCACCACGACTTACCACCGTCCACCTCGCCGGGCGGTGGCACTGAACCAGCACTCGGTCGAGACGATGCTGGCGCTGGGACTGGAGAAATCGATGGTGGGCACCGCATTCCTCGACGATCAGGTGCTGCCCGAATATCGGGACGCCTACGAGGCCATACCGGTGATAGCCGAGGAATACCCGTCATACGAGACTCTGCTCACCGCCGAACCCGACTTCGTCTACGGCGGTTGGGCCAGCGCCTTCGACGAGAAGGAGGGGCGCGGGCGGGAACGATTGAGGGATGTCGGCATCGACACCCACCTCAACATCGAGAACTGCTCTGCCGAACCGATGACGTTGTCTGGGGTGGACGACGAAATACGCACTGTCGGAGAGATATTCGGCGCCCGCGACCGAGCCGACCGGGAGGTCGAACGGCAACGGCGGATCCTGCAGGAAACCCGCCACCGAGTCCGCGACGTGGTGCCGGTCGACATAGCCGTCTACGACAGCGGTGAGGCCACGGTGTTCACCTCGGGCGGGCAGGGTATCGGCAACCAGATCATCGAAGCCGCTGGTGGGCGCAACCTGTTCGGCGACGTGCCGAAGGTATGGGCCGACGTCTCATTCGAACAATTCGCCGAGCGGGTACCCCAGGTCATCCTGATCTACGACTACGGCGATCAATCGGTCGAGCAGAAGAAGCGCTTCCTGCTGGACAATCCGGTGCTGCAGCGGGTGCCCGCCGTCCGCGATCAACGCTTCGCGGTCCTGCCGCTGTCGGAGATCACCGCGGGCGTCCGGGTAGGCCGCGCCGTGAAATCACCTGCCCAGCAGCTGTATCCGGAGTCGACCGGATGACGGCCGTCGCCCTGGCCAGGCCGGTGCGGTCCGCGCCACCGCGCCGCCAACGCGTTCCTTACGGCCTCGTGCTGACGATGCTCGTGGCGCTGCTTCTGGTGTGCGTGACCGCGGGGGTCACCGTCGGATCGGCTGCCCTTCCACCCGGTCAGGTCTGGCAGATCCTGCTGCACCGACTCAATCCGCTGTTCGTCGATCCGACATGGTCGCCGGTGCGGGCTTCCATCGTTCTGGACGCACGGCTCCCCAGAGTTGCGCTGGCCGCGGTCATCGGGGCCGGCTTGGCGAGCGCCGGAATGGTGTTGCAGGCGGTCGTGCGCAACCCCCTGGCCGACCCGATGCTTCTGGGGGTGTCATCGGGGGCGTCGGTGGGTGCGGTGGCGGTGCTGGTGGCCGGCGCCGGGCTCGGCTTGTTCGTGCTGCCGCTGGCGGCGTTCCTCGGAGCCTTGGCCGCATTGGTCGCCGTCTACCTGCTCGCGCGTACGGATGGCCGGATGACCACGCTACGACTGATACTCGCCGGTGTCGCGGTCGCGGAGGTGCTGTCGGCCCTGGCCAGTCTGTTGATCGTCACCTCCGACGACCCGCACAAGGCTCAGTCCGCGGTGCGCTGGATGCTGGGCGGCCTCGGTGGAGCGACCTGGTCGACCGTGTGGATCCCGGCTCTCGCCGTGGCTGTCGGCAGTGCGGTGCTGCTCGCGGTCACCCGGTCGCTGAATCTGCTGTACACCGGTGAAGAGGCCGCTGCGGCACTGGGTTTGGATGTTCACCGCTTCCGCGCGGCCATGTTCGTGGTGGTCGCGTTGATGGTGGGCGCCATGGTTGCGGTCAGCGGTGCGATCGGCTTCGTGGGCCTGATCATGCCGCACATCGTACGGATGCTCGTCGGCGCCGACCACCGTCGCGCCCTTCCCGCGGCCGCGCTGCTGGGCGCCTCGTTCCTCATCGTGTGCGACATTGCCGCCCGCACCGTCGCCGCACCGGAGGAACTGCCGGTCGGCGCCCTCACCGCGCTGGTGGGAGGCCCGTACTTCCTGTGGCTCATGCGGCGCAAGGTTTCGGCGTGACCGGCGGAATCCACCTCGACGACGTGACCGTGTCGAAGGGGCGAAAGACGATGATCCACAACGTGTCCCTGCGAGTGCAGCCCGGCGAGATGGTGGCTGTGGCCGGACCCAATGGCGCTGGCAAGACCACGCTGTTGCGCACCCTCTACCGCGCTCAACGGCCGACGTCGGGGCGCGTGCTGGTGGGCGGTGAGGATCTCTGGCAGATGTCGGCCAAGCGTGCGGCCCGCCGGATCGCGGCCGTGTTGCAGGACGCCCCCGGCGATTTCGCCCTGACCGTGTACGACGTGGTCGCGATGGGCCGAACCCCGTACAAGCGCGCATTCGATGGCGACGACGCCGACGATCGCCGCATCATCGCCCGCGCGCTCGGGGCCGTGAACGTAACCGGTCTGGCGAACGAACCGTTCGACCGGCTCTCGGGCGGTCAGAAGCAGCGGGTGATGATCGCGCGCGCACTGACGCAGCGGACGGACACGATCGTGTTGGACGAACCCACCAACCACCTCGATCTGCGCCACCAGCACGATGCCCTGCACCGGCTACGGACAACAGGCGCCACCGTCGTGGCGGCATTGCACGATCTCAATCTCGCTGCGGCATACTGCGACCGGATCTGCATCCTCGATTCGGGCGGCCTCGTGGCGATCGGCACCCCCGCGCAGGTGCTGACCGTTGACATGCTCGCCGAGGTCTACGGCGTCACAGCCCGGGTCGGACTCGACACGAACACCGACCGGATACGGGTCGATGTGACACCGAGGGAGCCGGCCCGGTGAGAATCGACGGTCACCTCGCCGAGATCGCCCGCTTCGGGGGGTTCTTCGCCATCGCCCACGGGCCCGCCGAACCCGGTTGGCGGGCGGTGACGGACCATTACGCCGACGGATACCAGGACCTCATCGAGGCGACGGCCGCGCGCTACCGTACCAGCGATCTTCGCATCAGCGCGTCGGCGGTGCAGTTGAGCCACGCGTCGAGGCTGTGGTCGCCGGTGCTCGCGTGCGCCCTCGCACACGGCGTCGTGCCCGATCTCACGGGTCTGCAGCGAGCGCCGGACAGCCCGGCGCTGAGACTGCCTGTCCCCGAGGGTGACCGGCTGAACGGTGACCGATCGGCCATGCTGTACCGCATCGTCGTCGAAGATCACCTGGAGCGGATGGCCGACGGGCTGCGCGTCAAGGTCGCGCCCGGCCTGCTCTACGGCAACATCGCCTCGGCGTTGGTGGCCGCGACCCGGGCGCTGTACTCGGTGCGGCCCCCGTTGCGCGATTCGGCGACCGTGCTGGCACGATCGCTGCTGGCGACCGGCAAGCTCGCCGGCACCGGAACGGTCAAGCACAACTTGGCGTTTCGTCGCCGCAGCTGTTGTCTTTACTACCGCGTGAGCGACGGATCGAAGTGCGGGGATTGTGCGTTGCGATGACTCAGGTGAAGGGTGCGATCTCGACATCCTCGGCCAGCAGCCGCTCCCGCACCGCCGTGGCGATCTGCACGGCGCCGGGCGAATCTCCGTGTACGCAGATCGAGTCGACGGTGATCGGGATCGTCGAGCCGTCCACCGCGTCCACTCGACCCGACAGCACCATTGACGCGATCCGGTCGGCGATGACGTCCGTGTCGTGCAGGACGGCGCCGCGCTGACGGCGGTCCACCAGCCGGCCGTCGGGGCGATAGGCCCGGTCGGCGAACGCCTCGGGGACAGTGCGTAATCCGAGCTGTTCGGCCTCGCGGAAGAACACCGAGCCGGTGAGCCCGAGCACCGGAAGGGTGGGATCGACGGCGTGCACGGCCTCGGCGACGGCGCGGGCCTGGTCGGTGTTCGTCACGATCGCGAAGTACAGCGCCCCATGGGGTTTGACGTAGGTGACGGTGGTGGCGGCGGCATGCGCGATCGCCTGTAGCGCACCGATCTGGTAGATCACGTCGGCCTTGAGATCCTCGGGCGTCGCGTCGATGAACCGGCGACCGAACCCGGCCAGATCGCGATAGCTCACCTGCGCGCCGATCCGCACGTTGCGCTCGGCCGCCGCCCGGCACGCCCGCAACAGCAGGGCCGGGTCACCGGCGTGGAAGCCGCAGGCCACGTTGGCGCTGGTGACGATGTCGAGCATGGCGTCGTCGTCACCGAGCCGCCAGACCCCGAAACCCTCACCCAGGTCGGCATTCATGTCGACTGTTCTCATCTCGACGACCTCGTGGACAACGATGACGGCCACCGGTTTTCGGCAACGAATTCGGCCAGGGGGCGGCCGGTCGTCCACTCGTCGATTTCGAGTTGAGGCCGGTCGGGAAACTCGGGGACCGGTCCGAGGCACAGAATCGCGACGGGCTCGGCGCCATTGGGCATGCAGAGCAATTCGGCGAGCCTGTCCGGTTCGAAGATCGACACCCAGCCCATACCGAGCCCCTCTGCGCGCGCGGCGAGCCACAGGTTCTGTATCGCGCACGAGACCGAGGCCAGGTCCATGTGTGGAAGGGTGCGACGTCCGAACACGTGCTCTCCTCTGCCGTCGCCCAGCGCGACGACCAACAGTTCGGCGCACTCGAGGATCCCTTCGACCTTGAGTGCCAGAAACTCCTCGCCGCGTGGCCCCAACGCATCGGCGGTTCGCTCACGCTCCTCGTCGACGAGGTCGTGGATGCGTCGCCGCAGCCGGTCGTCGGTTATCCGGATGAACCGCCATGGCTGCATGAGGCCGACACTCGGGGCGGCGTGTGCGGCCTGTAGCAGCCGCACCAGCACGTCCTCGGGTATCTCCGCGCCGGGCGTGAACCGGCGCATATCCCGGCGTTCGGCGATCACCCGATAAACCGCGCGGCGTTCTTCGACGTCGAACGCGTGCTGGTCCACGCGGCCAGCTTAGGCCGCAGGCTGCCCGCCATGATGCGAGCGACATGATGTGAGCGACGCGGTCCAGGAAGCGGCCGCTATTGGAAACGGTTATCGTTATCGGTGTGATGACTGTCCGGATTGCCCGCACGATCCTTGCCGGTGCGGTGCTGGCTGCTCCGCTCGGCGTGGCGGCATGCTCCAGCGGTGGCGATCGAGCCCAGGAGACGAGCGCCGCTCCGTGTCCGGTTCGGCCGGTCGACGTGGTTGTGAGCGTCGACCAGTGGGGCGACATCGTCTCCCAGCTCGGCGGCGCCTGCGCCGAGGTCGCCACGGTGCTGGCCGCCTCGGCGGCCGACCCCCATGACTTCGAGCCCGCGCCGTCCGACGCTGCGAAGTTCGAAGGGGCTCAACTCGTGGTCCTCAACGGTGGCCACTACGACGAGTGGGCGGTCAAACTCGCCGCGAGCACGGCTCCGGACGCGCCGGTCGTAGAGGCGATGGCCACCGACCACCACGGCGACGTCGGCGAGGGCGACGCCAATCCCCATGCCTGGTACGACCCCGCCGCGGTGACGGCCCTCGCCGACGCGGTCACCGCCCGATTGCGTCAACTCGCGCCCGGGGCGGCGGCGTATTTCGACGAACGGCGCAACGCGTTTGCGCAGGATCTCAAGCCGTACCATGAGCTCATCGACTCCCTGAAGGCCAAAGCCTCCGGTAAGAGCTACGCCGCGACCGAGACGTCATTCGATGACATGGGCGCGGCGCTCGGCCTGGCCAACCACACCCCCGGCGGCTATCAGGTCGCATCGTCCAACGACTCCGAGCCGTCCCCGGCCGACCTCGGTGCCTTCCTGCAACTGCTGTCCGATCGCGGCGTGGACGTCCTGATCTACAACGCGCAAACCGAAGGCTCTGTCCCGCAACAGCTTCGGACCGCAGCCGAACAGTCGGGTGTCCCGGTGGTCGAGATCACCGAGACCCTGCCGCCGGACGCGGACTCGTTTCAGAGCTGGCAGGTCGACCAGTTGATCGCACTCGGCGAGGCTCTCGGTGTCGGAACCTGATTCCGAAGGTGATGTCGAACCCGACGTCGAGCAGGCGGCGCTGACCTTCGAGGACGTCAGCGCGGCACGTGGCGGGCGGCTGATCTGGTCGGAGGCGACGTTCGAGGTCCCCGCTGGTGGCATCGTGGCCGTCATCGGGTCGAACGGGGCCGGAAAGACCACGCTGCTGCAGATCGTGCTCGGTCTGGTGCCGCCGGCGTCCGGACACGTCCGCGTCTTCGGCCAACCGGCCGGCGCGCTCAACAAGTCGATCGGTTACGTCCCGCAGAACTACGCGTCGGCCTCCGGCGAGGCGATCCGCGCCCGCGACGCCGTGATGCTCGGACTCGTCGGACACCGGTGGGGTTTCGGGTGGCCGAGTCGCGAGGACAACCATCGCGTGGACGAGGTGCTCTCCGCTGTCGACGCGACCGCGGTGGCCCACAAGCGGTTGTCGCAACTCTCGGGCGGCCAACGCCAGCGGGTGGCGCTGGCCGAGGCGCTGGTCTCCAAGCCCCGCATGCTGATTCTCGACGAGCCGTTGGCCGCACTGGATCTGCGCAGCCAGCGCGAGATCGTCGCCGTGCTCGAGCGGATCAGCAAGGAGTTCGGCGTGACGATCCTCGTCGTCGCGCACGACCTCAACCCATTGCTGGGCGTGTTGACCAGCGCCATCTACCTGCTCGACGGGCATGCGCACTTCGACACCTTCGACGGCCCGGTCGACGAGACGCTGCTGAGCCACCTCTACGGCGCCAGGGTGGAAGTCGTGCACACGCCGCAGGGCGATCTGTACATGCGGAGGACGTGATGAACACGACGATGGTCGCGCTTGGCTACCAGGACAATTGGTGGCAGATCCTCACCTCGGCCTTCATGCGCAACGCCTTGATCGGGGGCACGATCGTCGCCCTGGCCGCCGGCCTGATCGGTTACTTCGTCGTCGTGCGCAACACGGCCTTCGCCGCCCACGCGCTGGCTCACATCGGGCTGCCGGGCGCGACTGGGGCGGTGCTCGTCGGCGTGCCCGTCGGGGTGGGGCTCGGCGTGTTCTGCATCGGCGGGGCCCTGGTGATCGGGGCGCTGGGCCGCCGGGCGGCCGACCGCGAGGTGGCCACGGGAACCGTACTGGCCATGGCGACCGGTCTCGGGTTGTTCTTCAACTCGCTGGCGACCAAGAGTTCGGGCACCCTGACCAACGTCCTGTTCGGCAACCTGCTGGCCATCTCGGCCCAGCAGATCACGACGTTCGCGGTGTTGGTGGCGGTGTTGGCGGTGTGCATCGCGCTGATCTACCGGCCGCTGCTGTTCACCTCCGTCAACGCCCAGGTGGCCGATGCCAAGGGGGTGCCGGTGCGCGCTCTTTCGGTGGCGTTCATGGCGCTGCTCGGCCTGGCGGTCACGATGGCGGTGCAGGCGGTCGGCACACTGCTGCTGTTCGCGCTCGTGGTCAGCCCCGCCGCCGCGGCAATCATGCTGACGCCGCGACCGGGCCGCGCGATCGCCCTGTCCACGGGTTTCAGCCTCGCTGCAGTATGGGCGGGTCTGGGCCTGTCGGCGATGTTCAACGCACCGCCCAGCTTCGTCATCGTGACGGTCGCGTGCAGCGTGTGGGCCGTGGTGTGGGCCGGGCAGCGCGGGCTGCGACGAACCGCCGATCGGGTGCTGGTCACCTGAGCCCGAGGCGTGGTCGGCTACCCTCACCGAGCATGCCGAGGAGTCCCACGCCGCGACGGCGTGCCACGCTGGCTTCCCTGGCGGCCGAACTGAAGGTCTCCCGGACCACCATCTCCAATGCCTACAACCGCCCGGACCAGTTGTCGGCCGAACTCCGCGAGCAGGTACTGGCCACCGCGAAGCGGTTGGGATACCCGGGCCCCGACCCGGTGGCGCGCTCGTTGCGCACCCGCAAGGCCGGTGCCGTCGGCCTGATGATCACCGAGCCACTCAACTACTCGTTCAGCGATCCGGCCGCACTCGACTTCGTGGCGGGCCTGGCCGAGTCGTGTGAAGAGGCCGGGCAGGGTCTGTTGCTTGTGGCGATCGGTCCCAATCGCAGCGTCAGCGACGGTACGGCCGCGATCCTCGCCGCCGGGGTGGACGGTTTCGCCGTCTATTCGGCTTCCGACGATGACCCCTATCTGGCCACCGTCCAGCAGAGGCAGCTTCCGGTGGTGGTGATCGATCAGCCCAAGGACGTACCCGGTGCCTCTCGCGTGTGCATCGACGACCGGGGGGCGATGCGCCGACTCGCCGAACACGTTGTGCAGCTGGGTCATCGGGAGATCGGCCTGCTGACGATGCGGCTGGGCCGCGACCGGCCGCGGGGCGTACCGGGCCCCACGGTGGCCGATCCGGAACGGCTGCAGACTCCGCACTTTCACGTGCAGCGCGAGCGCATCGCGGGGGTCCGCGACGCGATGAACGCCGCAGGGCTCGATCCGGAATCGCTGACCGTGGTGGAGAGCTACGAGCACCTGCCGACGTCGGGCGGGGCGGCCGCGGAGGTCGCCCTCGGCGCCAACCCACGGCTGACCGCGTTGATGTGCACCGCGGACGTGCTGGCCCTGTCGGCGATGGATTACCTACGGGCGCGGGGCATTTACGTTCCCGGTCAGATGACGGTCACCGGGTTCGACGGGGTGCCCGAGGCGCTGCGGCGCGGCCTGGCCACCGTCGCGCAGCCCAGCATTGAGAAGGGCCGCCGGGCGGGCCGGCTGCTGCACCACCCGCCACGATCGGGTCTGCCCGTCGTGGAGGTGCTCGACACCGAAGTCGTCCGGGGCCGCACGGCCGGGCCGCCCGCCTAGATCTCGGTGATCGGTTGGCAGGCCCGCCACTGCTCCACCATCGGCGCGACGCTGTCGGCGAGCATCGGCAGCTCAGGGGCCATCGCCAGCGCCGCGATCATCGCGAGCCGGCCGGCCGCCTCGGTGATCCGCAGGACACGGTCATCGGTCGGCCGCAACCCCAGTGAGACCGCCGCCGCGTCATAGGCGGCCAGCGCGTCGGGGCCCACCATCGCCAGATCGGATTCGACCGCACCCACGGTCACGAGTTCGAAGTCCGACCACAGCTCCCCGGCGGGTGTGGCGATCATGTTGTGGTACGGCGCATCACCGTGAATGGGCTGCACGCCGACGCCGGGGAACGCGGACTCGAATGCCGTGCGCGATGCCAGCACCGCGCCGATGACTTCCCATTCACGTTGCGCCCGTTCCAGATCCGATACCGAGACGAGATCGGGGAGATTCTGCAACGCCGCCAGCCCCTCCGGAATGTAGGAGCCGAACGGCGCCCAGAAATCCAGGTCTCCGTCGTAGTCGCGCAGTGCGGCGTGTAGTTGCGCCGTCTGTTCCATGCGCCGCACCGGGTCCGGGTCCAGATCCGGGATCTGCTCCACGAACTGCCAGAACGTCATCGAGAACCCGTCCCGGCGAACAGGTTCGGCGGGCACCAGCGGGCTCGGCGCCACCACGGGATGCCCGCGTTCGGCGAGCCACCTGGTGACGGCGAGTTCGGCGCGCTGTTGTCCGGTCTGCACATCCGGGTTTCTTCTGTAGGACGGCGGCAGCACCGTGGGCACCCGGACGACGACGGGTTCGGGGTGAAGGTGGACGATCACGGAGAACATGTCGTAGAGCACTCGGGGATCGTCGCTGCGGAGGCCGAGGTCGGCCCCGGCGGCGGTGGCGGCGGCGACTGCGGAAGCGGTCCGCTCGGCGATCTCGGCGTCGGTCAGCACCGTCAACCCGACCGCGAGCGGCGCGTGTCGAGCAGGTGAAGCAATGCCGCGGCGACATCTTGCGGCGATTCGACGCGATAGTTCGCCAACGTGTCGCCCGGGCCCACCTTCACACCGACATCGTCACCGTGCAGACGGCGGAACGCCTTCTCGTCGGTGACGTCATCGCCGAAGAACACCACGGCGGTCGCGTTCTCCTGCTGCCGCAGAATGTCGACCGCCTCGCCCTTGTCCGTCTGGATCACCGCGAACTCCAGCACTTGCTTGCCTTCGGTCAGCTGGGCATTCCAGTCGGTCGCGGCCTCACGGGCCGCGGACAGCGCGGCCGCGCCGTCGCCCGCCGAGGCGTTGCGCACGTGCAGCGCGACGCTGGCCGGTTTGGTCTCGACAGTGACACCCGGCTTGCCGGATGCGATCTCGCGCAGTTCCGCCGTGATGCGTTGCAGGAGAACGTCGTCGATGTCGTGTGTGAAGCCCGTGTCGAACTCGGCGCCGTGGCTGCCGACCAGATGCACCGCGGGTGGCATTCCCGACAGATCGCGCAGCACCTCGAGCGCGCGTCCGGAGATCAGCGCGCAGGCCGTGTCCGGAAGACCGGCGAGCGCGATCAAGGCGTCTGCGGCATCGGCGAGTGGCCGGGCGTCGGCCGGGTTACTGACGATCGGTGCCAGCGTGCCGTCGAAATCGGCGGTGATCAGCAGCCGTGGCGCCGCGGCGGCCGAGGTGAGCGCGCGCTGCAGATCCGCTGGAAGCACTAGACCATCATCCCGGGTCGCTTCGCTCCTGCCCTCCGAATCAGATCTTGGGGTGCTCTCCGTCGCCGATCAGCAGCCGCACCGCGAGATCCAGCCGCTTGCTGACGTCGGTTGCCGAGGCCCGCCTGGTCAGCCAGGCGAGCAGGTTGGACAACCAGACGTCGGAGATGACGCGCGCGATGTGGTACTGGTCCTCGGTCGGCTCGCCGTCGCTCATGGCGCGGGCGAACATCGAGTCCATCAGCTTGCCGACGTGGTCGACCTCACCGGCCGCTGACGCGTCGGCGAACACGAATGCGCGGGTCATGGCCTCGGTCAGCAGCGGATTACGTTGCATGGCGCGGTTGAGCTTGCCCACCATGATGTTCAGGCGCTGGTACGGCGTACCACCCGACAGCGACGCCCGGTCGGTCTTGGCGTCGATGCGCTCGAACTCGCGCCCCAGCGCGGAGACCAGCAGGTGCACCTTGGACGGGAAGTACCTGTACAGGGTGCCGACCGCGACATCGGCCCGTTCGGCGACGGCGCGCATCTGGACGGCTTCGTAGCCGCCCTTGGAGGCGATGGCCAGCGTGGCGTCCAGGATGCGCTTGCGGCGCTCGCGCTGGGCCTCCGAGCCGAGCTCCGACTCGGACAGGACCGCCACGTTCATCACCTGACGCGGTCGAGATTCCGACTGCGAGCCCGGATTGGCGGCTGCTTGTTGAGACGGGCCGGACATGCGGCGGGTTCTCCTTCGCTATGCGTTCTCGTCAGAAACGATACGCATGCCGATGCACTTTTTCTCACCCCGATGTCCCCGATGGCACCGACGTGTCCTGCTGTAATGGCGGTCGACTTGACGGTCGGTCGCTGGCACTATTAGAACACGTTCTAGTGAGGAGCACCGCCTTCTCACCCAATAGCTAGGAGTGGACGGTGTCGCTCGCATCCCCGGGAACCATTGCCGACGATCAGGCCGCCGTGCGGGAGCTGGTGCGCGACTGGGCGAGCGCTTCGGGCGTCGTCGCGGCGGCGCGAGACGTCGAGCAGGGGCAGGCCGACGCCTGGCGCCGGGCCTATACGGGCCTGGCGGAACTCGGGATCTTCGGGGTGGCACTGCCCGAGGAGCACGGCGGCGCCGACGGCACGGCCGACGACCTGTGCGCGATGGTCGACGAGGCGGCGGCCGCGCTGGTGCCGGGCCCGGTCGCCACGACCGCACTGGCCACGCTCGTGCTCGACGCGCCGGACGTGCTGCAGGCGCTGGCTTCGGGTGAGCGGGTCGCCGGGGTGGCGTTGACGGCAGACGTGCGGTTTGCCGACGGCCGCGCCTCGGGCACCGCGGACTACGTGCTCGGCGCCGATGCGGCGGGAGTGCTGTTGTTGCCGGCCGGGGACGTCTTCGTGATGGTCGACGCCGGTGCGGACGGCGTCTCCGTCGAACCGCGCAAGGCCACCGACTTTTCCCGGCCGCTGGCGCGCGTGGTGCTCGAGTCCGCGCCGGCCGAGGCGGTCAGCGCTCCCGCACAGCGAGTGATCGACATCGCCGCCGCCGTCATGGCGGCCGAGGCCGCGGGTCTGGCGCGCTGGGCGTTGCAGACCGCGACCGAGTACGCGAAGGTGCGCGAGCAGTTCGGCAAGCCAATCGGCAGCTTCCAGGCCATCAAGCACATGTGCGCAGAGATGCTGCTGCGGTCCGAGCAGGCCTCGGTGGCCGCCATGGATGCGGCAAGGGCGGTCGCGGAGGGCGTCTTATCCGGTGACGGCGACGACAACCAACTCTCGATCGCCGCGGCGGTGGCCGCCGCCGTCGGGATCGAGGCCGCCAAGGCCAACGCCAAGGACTGCATCCAGGTGTTGGGCGGCATCGGGATCACCTGGGAGCACGACGCGCATCTGTATCTGCGTCGCGCCTACGGCATTTCGCACTTCCTCGGCGGAGCGCCGCGCTGGTTGCGCCGAGTTGCGGCGTTGACGCAACAGGGTGTGCGCCGTGACCTGCGCATCGATCTCGAGTCGGTTGCCGACCTGCGCCCCGAGATCGCCTCTGCCGTCGCGGAAGTCGCAGCGTTGCCCGTCGAGAAACAGCAGGCCGCGCTCGCCGATGCGGGCTTGCAGGCACCGCACTGGCCCAAGCCGTACGGCCGCGGGGCCGGCCCCGCCGAGCAGTTGTTGATCGACCAGGAGTTGGCGGCCGCCGGAGTCACCCGGCCGGACCTGGTGATCGGATGGTGGGCTGCGCCAACGATTCTCGAGCACGGCACCCCCGAACAGATCGAGAAGTTCGTACCCGCGACGCTGCGGGGCGAACTGCAGTGGTGCCAGCTGTTCTCCGAGCCGGGCGCCGGATCGGATCTGGCGGCGCTGCGCACCAAGGCGGTTCGTGTGGACGGCGCGACCGCGAGCGGGGCAGACAAACCGGGCTGGAAGCTGACCGGTCAGAAGGTGTGGACCTCGGCGGCGCACAAGGCCGCCTGGGGTGTCTGCCTTGCCCGCACCGATCCGGATGCGCCGAAGCACAAGGGGATCACGTACTTCCTCGTCGACATGAAATCGCCGGGCATCGACATCCGCCCGCTGCGCGAGATCACCGGGGACAACCTGTTCAACGAGGTGTTCTTCGACGAGGTGTTCGTGCCCGACGAGATGGTGGTCGGCCAGGTCAACGACGGATGGCGGCTGGCGCGCACCACGCTGGCGAACGAGCGGGTCGCGATGGCTCACGGCACCGCGCTGGGCAACCCGATGGAGGAGTTGCTCAAACAGGTCGCCACGCTGGACTTCGACGTGGCCGGCCAGGACCGGTTGGGTTCGTTGATCGTGGCGGCTCAGGTTGGCTCACTGCTGGACCAGAAGATCGCCGAACTGGCTGTCGGAGGCCAGGATCCCGGCCCGCAGGCCAGTGCGCGCAAGCTGATCGGCGTGCGCTACCGGCAGGCGCTCGCCGAACTGCGGATGGAATTGTCCGAGGGCGGCGGCGTGGTGGAGAACTCGACTGTGTTCGACTTCCTCAACACCCGGTGCCTGACCATCGCGGGCGGGACCGAGCAGATCCTGCTCACCCTCGCAGGCGAACGACTGCTGGGGCTGCCCCGTTAGCTCAACGGGCCGGGTGGCCTAACGGGTTGATCGCACGCAGCTGGTGCTTGTAATCAACCCGTTAAGCGCGCCGGGCTGCCCCGTCAGCTGAACGCGGCCTGCGCGCACGCGTCCGGCGAGGTGATGTTGACCCCGCCGTAGACCACCTGGATGTGCGAGCACACGATCAGTGGAACGTCGGTGCGGGGCGCGCCGGTGCGCTGATCGACCGGCCAGGCGATCCCGCGGAACTGGAACTTCTCGGGCGGTCCGCCCCCGAAGTAGATGGTCGTGAATTCCACGTCGGTGAGCGACTTGAACGAGCGGGTGTTGGGCGCGTCGAAGTTGAAGTTGATATACACGCTGCGGTCCAAGGTGCGCAGCGTGGTGGTCTGGCGGGCCCACAGATCAGGGAAGCCGAGAACGTCCGGGCCGCGGCGCAGATTGGCGTTGGCGTCGAACAGGCACTTGGCCTCGGCTGCGATGCAGTTCGCGGTCACGTGCATCTCGAGGTTGGTGCCGGGATCGACCGGCACCGAGGAGTCCGCGGTGTCCACGGCCGCGGCCGCCCTCGGGGTGGGCGCCATGAGCGTCAGCGCCAGCAGCACCGTCGAGATCGCCGCAGCGACGCCGGTCAACCGGTTCGTCACGTTGCTCCCCTTCCACGTGCGGCGAATGCTAGCCCGCGCACTATTCGTCATAGGTGACTTCGACCGAATCCGACCGGGGCAGGGCTTGGCAGCCCAGGATCAGCCCCTCGTCGAGGTCGGACTGCTCGAGCACGTCGTTGACGTCCATCTCGACGTCGCCGCTCTTCTTCAACACCGCGCACGCGCCGCAATGGCCTTCGCGGCAGGAGAACGGCGCGTCGAGGCCCTTGTCCAGCAGCACGTCGAGCAACTTGGCGTTGCGGGGCCACCGCACCTCGTGGCTTTCTCCGTCGAGCGTGACGATCGCGGTGGCCGGACCCTCGTCGCTGTCGTCCTCCTCGATGACCACCGCGGCGAACGGGTCGGAGTCCAACGACTTGAACACCTCGATGTGCACGCGTTCTGCGGGTATGCCGGCGCCCTGGACGGCCTCCTCGGCCGCGGCCATGAAGGGTCCGGGGCCGCAGATGTAGGCGTCGTGGCTGGTGTAGGGGGCGGCCAGGGCGGCCAGTGCCGCCGCGCTCGGCAGACCCTGCACCGATTCGAGCCAGTGCACGACGACCAGCCGCTCGGGATACTTCTCGCTCAGCTCACGCAGCGCCGAGCCGAAGATCACGGATTTCTCGTCGCGGTTGGCGTAGATCAGCACCACCTTGCCGCTGCCCTCGGCCAGCGCCGACTTGCAGATCGACATCATCGGTGTGATCCCGGAGCCGGCGGCCAGCAGCAGGAAGTCGGTGTCCAGCGTCTTGGGCACGAACGTGCCCGACGGGGCCAGGACGTGGATCTTCATGCCGGGGTGCGCGTGATCGCACAGCCAGTTCGACGCGTACCCGTCGGCGGTGCGCTTGACGGTGACGGTCAGTCGGTCGTCGGTGAAGGGGGAACTGCACAGCGAGTAGCAGCGCGCCACCGAACCCGTCCGGTCGCTGGGTACGCGCAGTGTCAGGAACTGTCCTGGCGCATACCGCAACCGTTCGGCGGGGATATCGGCGCCGGCGGGCACGCTGAACACCAGCGAGCGCGCATCGTCGGTCTCGGTGACGATGTCGGCAAGTTCCAGCTCGAGCACGTGGCTGCCGAGCGGCTCGTCGGTCACTTTCGCGTCCACCTCTCACGTCCGCCAGTCCTGGGCCCAGGGCAATAACTAGAACATGTTACAGAAATGCATGTGTGCAGGTCCAGGTCCTACAGGTATGCCCTACTCGACACGAATCGTAACGTGTTCTAATCTGACGGCTAAGCGGTTCGCGCTTCGCGTGAGTGCTCATCGCAGTTGTGGGCTCTTCGCGCGAGCGCTCATCGCAGTCCGTCCTATCGGGAGGCACATCAGTGACGTCCATTGAACAGCGTGACGCGCAGTCGGTCCTAGCCGGGATCGACGACCTACTGCCGCTGATCGCCAAACGCGCACAGGCGACCGAAGACCTGCGCCGCCTACCCGACGACACGGTCAACGAACTCAACGAGGTCGGCTTCTTCAAGCTGCTTCAGCCCGAGCAGTGGGGCGGGATGCAATGCGATCCGACGCTGTTCTACGAGGCGGTGCGCCGGCTGGCCAGCGCCTGCGGATCGACCGGTTGGGTCAGCTCGATCATCGGCGTCCACAACTGGCACCTCGCGCTGTTCGACCAGAAGGCGCAGGAAGAGGTGTGGGGCGAGGACCCGGCCGTGCGAATCTCGTCCTCGTACGCCCCGATGGGGGCGGGCACCGTCGTCGACGGCGGCTACATCGTCAACGGCTCCTGGAACTGGTCGTCCGGATGCGACCACGCTACTTGGACATTCGTCGGCGGACCGGTGATCAAGGACGGCAAACCGGTGGACTTCGGCAGCTTCCTGATCCCGCGCTCCGAATACGAGATCGACGACGTGTGGCATGTGGTCGGCCTCAAGGGCACCGGGAGCAACACGCTCAAGGTCAAGGACGTGTTCGTGCCGCGGCACCGCTTCCTGTCCTACAAGGCGATGAATGACCGCACCGCGGGCGGCCTTCAAACCAACACCGCACCGGTCTACAAGATGCCCTGGGGCACGGTGCATCCCACCACCATCTCCGCTCCGATCGTCGGCATGGCGTACGGCGCCTACGACGCCCATGTCGAACATCAGGGAAAGCGAGTGCGCGCGGCGTTCGCGGGGGAGAAGGCCAAGGACGACCCGTTCGCGAAGATCCGCATCGCCGAGGCCGCCAGCGACATCGACGCGGCCTGGCGCCAGCTGATCGGCAATGTGGGCGAGGAGTACGCCTTGCTGAAGGCAGGCGAGGAGATCCCGTTCGAGCTGCGCGCACGCGCCCGCCGTGACCAGGTGCGCGCGACCGGCCGTGCGATCGCCTCGATCGATCGCCTGTTCGAGGCCTCGGGTGCCACCGCGCTCAGCAACGACGCTCCGGTGCAACGCTTCTGGCGCGACGCCCACGCCGGACGCGTGCACGCTGCCAACGATCCCGAGCGCGCCTACCTGATCTTCGGCAACAACGAGTTCGGGCTGCCGCCCCAGGACACGATGGTTTAACGGGAAGGCCAGATGACCTCATACATCCAGGAGACCGAGCAGCAGGTCGAGGTCACCTTCGAATCGACGTCTCGGTATGCGCAGGTTCGCGCCGGCGAACGAGACATGCGGCTGCACTACCACGAAGCCGGTGTCGGACACTCCGAGACGGTGGTGTTGCTGCACGGTGGCGGGCCCGGCGCATCGAGCTGGTCGAACTTCTCCAAGAACATCGCGGTGCTTGCCAGGCACTTCCACGTCATCGCCGTGGACCAGCCCGGTTACGGCCACTCCGACAAGCACACCGAGCACGAGCAGTACAACCGCTACAGCGCTAACGCGCTACTCGGACTGTTCGACCATCTGGGCATCGAACGCGCTGCGCTGGTTGGCAACTCGCTGGGTGGTGGGACCGCGGTGCGGTTCGCACTCGACAACCCCAAGCGGGCGGGCCGGCTGGTGCTGATGGGGCCCGGCGGGCTGTCGGTGAACCTCTTCGCACCCGATCCCACCGAGGGGGTCAAGCTGCTCGGCAAGTTCACCGCAGAGCCCACGCGCGAGAACATGGAGAAGTTCCTGCGCATCATGGTTCACGACCAGAGTCTGATCACCGGTGAGCTGATCGACGAACGGTTCGAGATCGCCAGCCAGCCCGAGTCGCTGGCCGCGGCCAAGGCGATGGGAATGTCGTTCGCGGGCGCGGACTTCGAGCTTGGCATGATGTGGCGCGAGGTGTACAAGCTGCGCCAACCGGTGCTGCTGATCTGGGGTCGCGAAGATCGCGTCAACCCGCTCGACGGCGCATTGGTGGCGCTCAAGCAGATTCCGCGTGTGCAGCTGCACGTCTTCGGGCAGTGCGGACACTGGGCTCAGCTGGAGAAGTTCGAGGAATTCAACAAACTCACTGTTGACTTCTTGTCAGACCCTCCTCGGAAAGGTTCGCGATGACCATCAAATCGCTTGGCTACCTTCGGATCGAGGCGACCGACGTCGCGGCGTGGCGCGAGTACGGCCTCAAAGTGCTCGGCATGGTCGAGGGCTCCGGCCAGACCGACGGCGCGCTCTACCTTCGGATGGACGAGTTCCCGGCCCGGCTGGTGATCGTGCCCGGAGAGCACGACCGTCTGCTGCAGTCCGGCTGGGAGACCGCCAACGCCGCGGAGCTGCAGGACATCCGGAAACGGCTCGACATCGAGGGTGTGCCGTACAAGGAGGCTTCGACCGCCGAGCTTGCCGAACGCCGCGTCGACGAGATGATCCGGTTCGACGACCCGTCCGGTAACACGCTCGAGGTGTTCCACGGCGTCGCGCTCGAGCACCGCCGCGTCGTCAGCCCGTACGGCCACAAGTTCGTCACCGAGCAGCAGGGCCTGGGCCACGTGGTGCTGACCACCCGTGACGACGCCGAAACGCTGCACTTCTATCGGGATGTGCTCGGGTTCTACCTGCGTGACTCGATGCGGTTGCCGCCCCAGCTGGTCGGAAGGCCCGCCGACGGCGCGCCGGCGTGGTTGCGCTTCCTCGGCGTCAACCCGCGCCACCACAGCCTGGCATTCATGCCGGGTGAGACGCCGAGCGGCATCGTGCACCTGATGGTCGAGGTGGAAAGCGCCGACGACGTCGGGCTGTGCCTGGACCGCGCGTTGCGCCGCAAGGTGCCGATGTCGGCGACGCTGGGCCGCCACGTCAACGACAAGATGCTGTCGTTCTACATGAAGACACCGGGCGGATTCGATGTCGAATTCGGTTGTGAGGGCCTGCAAGTCGAAGACGACGATTGGGTCGCGCGGGAAAGCACCGCGGTGAGCCTGTGGGGTCACGACTTCAGCGTCGGTTTCAAGTGACGGTGAAGATCACTCGATAATGGCGGCCGAACCGATTGACCCGCGCACATTCCGCAGCGTGCTCGGGCAGTTCTGTACGGGCATCACGGTGATCACGACGATGAACGACGGCGTGCCGGTCGGATTCGCATGCCAGTCGTTCGCGGCGCTGAGCCTGGATCCACCGCTGGTGCTGTTCTGCCCGACGAAGATGTCGCGGTCGTGGCAGGCGATCGAGGCCAGCGGTCATTTCTGCGTCAACGTGTTGCACGAGAACCAAAAGGACGTCTCGGCGCGGTTCGGTTCCAAAGAACCCGACAAGTTCGCCGAAATCGACTGGTACCAGTCGAAACTCGGCTCGCCGGTCATCGAGGGCACGCTCGCTCACATCGACTGCTCGGTGCATTCGGTGCACGACGGGGGCGACCACTTCGTCGTGTTCGGCGCGGTGCATTCCCTGTCGGACGTCCCGCACCGCAAGCCGCGGCCGCTGCTGTTCTACCGCGGGCAGTACACCGGTATCGAGCCGGAGAAGAACACGCCCGCGCAATGGCGCGACGACCTCGAGGCCTTCCTCACCGCAACCACCGACGACACCTGGCTGTAGCGCTACAACAACTCGTCGATGAAGCCGACGATCGTCGCCGCGACTTCCCGGTGCACGGTCTCATTGAGAACGTCGTGACGTGCGCCCTCGAATTCGGCGAGGCGCAACGAGTCGATCTGCTCGGCGTAGGCCCGCACCGCCCCGACCGCAGCGATGGGGTCATTCGTACCGTGCACGGCCAGTGTCGGCACCGCCAGCTTCGGCAGCACGGCGCCGAACCGGTCCCAGGCCCGGTCGAGTTCCCGTGTCAGCGCCACACCGTCGGCATCGACGAACGCCAGCGGGTCGGTCGCGAGCAGGTCGAGGTAGAACGGGTCGTCGGACAGCCAACTGGGCTCGAGCCGCAGTGCGGTGTCGTTGTCGAGCATCGCCGGAATCGGCACCAGCGGAGCGCCTGAGACGACGCCGCCCAGATAGCGGTCGGGCTGATCGAGCAGCCGGAACAGCGTGACGATCGAGCCGAACGAATGCCCCTGTGCGATCAACGGTGTTCCGGGCGTGGCGCTTTCGGCCAGCGAGATCAGGGCATCGGCAAGTGAAGAGCTGTCCTCGGTCGATCCGAAGTCACCGCGCGCGCCCGGGCTGAGCCCGTGACCGAACTGGTCGACCGCCCACAGGTCGAAGCCCGCGGCGTTGAGTGCGAAGCCGAAGCGGTGGTAGAGGCCGCTGTGTTCGCCGAAGCCGTGAAGGAAGATCACGGCCGCGCGTGGCCGCGCCGACGCCCAGTGGCGGTAGTAGGCCCGACCCTTCGGGTGGTCGATGAACGGCATACCGACGACGTTAGCCCTTGCCCAGTAGGACGTCGTGCTGCTCGCGCATCCGATCGCGAATCGCGTCGACGACGGCCGCGACCTCCGGCCGCCGCAGTGTTTCACCTCGGGTGACGAGCCAGTACGTCAGCCGCACCGACACCTCGGCGCGCAGGACGCGTAGCAGATCGGCATGGCGGTCGGCCATGAAGCAGGGCAGCAGGCCGAGGCCGGCGGCCGCACGGGTCGCCTCGACGTGGACGAAAACGTTGGTCGACGTGACGGATTCGCGCATCGCGGGCGCGAAGCTCGTGGCCGCGTCGAGGTCGTCGACCTGCAACATCGAGTCGATGAAGTACACCAGCGGATAACGGTTCAGGTCGGCGACGGCGGTCGGAGTCCCGTGCTCGGCCAGGTAGTCGTGAGATCCATAGAGGCCCAGGCAGTAGTCACCGAGCCTGATCGCCCTCGCCCGATGGACGCGGGGTTCGCCGACGACGACCTCGACGTCCAGCCCGGACCTCTGCTGGGTCGCGCGGCGGGTGGCGGCCACGATCTCGACGGCCACGTTGGGATGCTGCCGTTGAACGCGCGCGGCCGCGGGCGCCGCGATGTAGGCAGAGAAGCCGTCGGTCGCCGAGATCCGGACCACCCCCTCCAGTGCGCGCTCCCCGGCGGGATCGACGGCAAGTGAGCGCACTGCCGACTCGATGGTCTCCGCTGCGGCCAGTGCGTCGCGTCCGAGTTCGGTGAGTTCCCATCCGCCCGCGCCGCGCGCCAGCACGCGTCCGCCCACCGACGCCTCGAGTGCCGCGATACGGCGGGAGATCGTGGTGTGGTTGAGGCCCAGTTCTTCAGCGGCCGCGTTGTACCGGCCCGACCTGCCGACGGCCAGCAGCACCAGGAGGTCGTCGGCGCTCGGTCGTCGTCGAGCCGAGGACAGGGTCATGTGTGCATTTTCGCAGATACCTCCTGCACCTTTCGCCATTGCCCGGTGACCAATCTGCGTGAATACTCACAGGCGACTTGTCTGCCATCACAGCCCGAAGGAGTGTGCGATGGGTGTCACCAATGCCGACAACGGCGCCGCGGCGGTCCCCACCGGGCTCAAACGCGTCGTGGTCGCCTCGATGGCAGGCACCGTCGTCGAGTGGTACGAATTCTTCCTCTACGCCACCGCCGCCACCCTGGTCTTCAACAAGGTGTTCTTCGCAGAGGGCACCAGCGAGGCCAGCGGCCTGATCGCCGCGCTCCTGACCTACGCGGTCGGATTCGTGGCGCGCCCGCTGGGCGGAATCGTCTTCGGTCACTTCGGCGACAAGTACGGGCGCAAGAAGCTGCTGCAGTTCGCGATCCTGCTCGTCGGCGCCGTCACCTTCCTCATGGGGTGCTTGCCGACCTATGCGCAGATCGGCGTGTGGGCGCCGATCCTGCTGGTGGTGCTGCGGTTCATGCAGGGCTTCGCGGTCGGGGGCGAATGGGGCGGCGCGGTCCTGCTCGTCGCCGAGCACAGCCCCAACGACAGGCGCGGCTTCTGGGCCAGCTGGCCACAAGCGGCGGTGCCGGTCGGCAATATGCTCGCCACCGTCGTCTTGCTGGTGCTGACCGCCGTACTGCCCGAGACGGCGTTCCTGTCCTGGGGATGGCGGGTCGCGTTCTGGTTGTCGGCGGTGGTGGTGCTGATCGGGTACTACATCCGCACCAAGGTCACCGATGCCCCGATCTTCGTGGCCGCGCAAGAAGAGGTCGAGCGCGTCAAGGCTGTCTCATACGGTGTCGTGGAGGTGCTGAAGCGTTATCCGCGTGGCGTTTTCACCGCGATGGGCCTGCGGTTCGCCGAGAACATCATGTACTACCTGGTGGTCACCTTCTCGATCGTCTACCTCAAGACGCACGTCGGCGCGGACACCAGCGACATCCTGTGGTGGTTGCTCGTCGCGCACGCGGTGCACTTCGTGGTGATCCCCCAAGTGGGGCGGTTGTCTGATCGGTTCGGCAGACGGCCGGTGTACATCGTCGGGGCGGTCCTCGGAGGCACGTGGGGCTTCTTCGCGTTCCCGATGATGAACAGCGGTTCCTACGCGTTGATCATGGCCGCCATCATCCTGGGGCTCGTCATTCACGCGCTGATGTATTCACCGCAGCCGGCGATCATGGCCGAGATGTTTCCGACTCGTATGCGGTACTCCGGTGTCTCCCTTGGCTATCAGGTGACATCGATCATCGCCGGCTCGCTCGCACCGGCGATCGCCACCTGGCTGCTCGACAGGTTCGGCTCGGCGGTGCCGATCGCTCTCTATCTCGCGGGCGCCTCGGTGATCACCCTGGTGGCGGCGTTGTTCAGCCGCGAGACCAAAGGCCTCGATCTCGCGACGCTCGATGCGGCCGATCGTGAGCAACTCGAAAAGGCCGGTGTCGTATGAGCGATCTCGACGGACGCGCCGCGCTGGTCACCGGCGGTGCGAGCGGGATCGGCGCGGCGTGTGCGCGTGCCCTGGCCGAGCGGGGAGCGACGGTCACCGTCGCGGACCTCGACGAGGCGGGCGCCAAGAAGGTCGCCGACGAAATCAACGGAAAGGTATGGGCGGTAGACCTTTCCGATGTGTCAGCGCTCGAGGACCTTCGGCTGCAAACCGATATCCTGGTGAACAACGCCGGAGTGCAGCACGTCAGCCCGATCCACGAATTCCCGCCCGAGCGCTTCCGATTCATTCTCGCGTTGATGCTCGAAGCGCCGTTCCTGCTGATTCGTGCGGCGTTGCCGCACATGTACGAGCGCAAGTTCGGGCGTGTCATCAACATCTCCTCGGTGCACGGCCTGCGCGCCTCGGAGTACAAGAGCGGCTACGTCACCGCCAAGCACGGCTTGGAAGGTCTGTCGAAGGTGACCGCCCTGGAGGGCGGGCCGCACGGTGTCACGAGCAACTGTGTCGACCCGGGCTATGTGCGGACCCCGCTGGTGACCGAGCAGATCGCCGATCAGGCCCGCACCCACGGCATCGACGAGGATAAGGTGGTCGCCGACATTCTGCTGAAGGAGAGCGCAATCAAGCGACTTGTCGAACCCGAAGAAGTTGCCTCCTTGGTCGCCTGGCTCGCCTCGCCGGCGGCGGTGATGGTGACCGGAGCGTCGTACACCATGGACGGCGGGTGGAGTGCCCGATGACCGCCACTGCTCAATGGACACCCACCGAGGCCGATGTCGACGGAGCGCGGGTCACCGACTTCGCACAGTTCGTGCAGCGCCGCACCGGCCGAAACCACCCAGACTACGAGTCGCTGTGGCAGTGGTCGACCGACGAACCGGATGCGTTCTGGGCCGCGTTGTGGGACTACTTCGACCTCGGTGACCGCCCGGAAAAGGTGCTCGCATCCGCTGAAATGCCTGGGGCGCAGTGGTTTCCGGGAGTACAGCTCAACTATGTCGACCAGGTGATTCGCAATGCCCGGTCGGACCGGCCCGCCATCGTGTACCTGCGCGAGGGCGGGGATCCGGTCGATGTGTCGTGGAGCGAGTTGTTGGGACGTACGGCGGCGTTCGCACAGACGCTGCGTGACCTCGGTGTGAGCGCCGGCGACAGGGTCGTGGGCTATCTGCCTAATATTCCCGAGGCCGTGATCGCGTTTCTCGCAACCGCCAGCATCGGCGCGATCTGGAGTGCCTGCGGCCAGGACTATTCGGCCAAGGCCGCGCTCGACCGTCTCGGGCAGCTCGAACCGACCGTGCTGGTGACCACCGACGGCTATACCTACGGCGGGAAGTTTCACGACAAGAGCGCCGAGATCACCGCGCTGCAGAAGGGATTACCGACGCTGCGCGCGACGGTGATGGCACCCGACCTGGCGGGCAGCAGCAGCAAGGAGCTGACCACGACGCCGGTCGACTTCGCCCACCCGCTGTGGATCCTGTTCTCCTCGGGCACCACCGGGCTACCCAAGGGCATCATGCACGGGCACGGCGGTGTCCTGGTCGAACACCTCAAAGCCGTGAGCCTGCAATCGGACATCGGCCCGGACGACACCTTCTTCTGGTACACCAGCCCCAGCTGGATGATGTGGAACTTCCAGGTGGCCGGCCTGCTGGTGGGGGCGACCATCGTCTGCTACGACGGCAGCCCCAACGCGCCGCGTCCGGATGCGCTCTGGGACATCGCGGCCCGTGTCAAGGCGACCGTGCTGGGGACGAGCCCGGGCTACGTGCTGGGCTGCGCCAAGGCCGGCGCGGTGCCACGCAAGGAGCACGACTTGTCGGCTTTGCGCACGGTGGGCATCACCGGCTCGTCGCTGCCGCCGTCGTCGTCACTGTGGTTGCGCGACAACGTCGGTGAGCATGTCCAGGTGTCGTCGATCAGCGGCGGAACCGACGTGGTGTCCGCTTTCATCGGCGGCGTCCGCACGGTCCCGGTGTGGCCGGGTGAGCTGTCGGCGCCGTATCTGGGGTGCGCGCTGGACTCGTGGGACGAATCCGGCAAGCCGGTGCGCAACGAGGTCGGTGAACTCGTGGTGACCAAGCCGATGCCGTCGATGCCGGTCGAGTTCTGGAAGGATCCCGACGGGACGCGGTACCGCGCAGCGTATTTCGAGATGTTTCCAGGTGTGTGGCGACACGGCGACTGGATCACGATCACCGATCATGGCAGCGTCATCGTGCACGGCCGCTCGGATTCGACCCTGAACCGGCACGGCATCCGGATGGGCAGCGCCGACATCTACCAGGCGGTCGAACGGCTGCCTGAGGTGGCCGAAGCCTTGATCATCGGTGTCGACGAAGCCGACGGCGGATACTGGATGCCGCTCTTCGTGGTTCTCGCCGAGGGCGCCGAACTGACCGACGAGGTGCGCGACCGCATCAAGCACACCATTCGCGAGGAAGTCTCGCCGCGGCACGTGCCCGACGAAATCATCGCTGCGCCAGGTGTTCCGCACACCCGCACGGGTAAGAAGCTCGAGGTGCCGATCAAGAAACTGTTTCAGGGAGCGGACGCCGCGAAGGTGGTCGAGCGCAGCGCCGTCGACGACCCCGATCTGTTGGACTGGTACGTCACGCAGCGTCGAACGTGATCAGGTCGACGCTGAGTCGGCCTTCGATCATGCTGACGGATCGCACGGGTGGCCCGGGCAGCGGCGGTGCGGTCGATCGGTAGGTTGCGCCGGTGGGCGTCGTGAACTCGGCGTTGTGGACACCGTCGCGGTCACTGGTCACCACCGACCAGCTGGGTGCCTCCTTGGCGTAGTTGCAGGCCTCGCATTCGCCTAGCCCGTTCAACGCACTCGTGGGACCGGCTCGGTGCCGCGGCACCGCATGGTCGCGGTGGCGTATCGGTGCGCTGCAGTAAGGGGTGCGGCACGTCTGGTCCCGAATTCCGATGAATGCCGCCAACCCCTTTGGGAAGGTGCGGGCTTGGGACTCCATGGCGACCAGCTGACCGCTGCCCGGATGGCGGTACAGACGACGCAGCATCGCCTTGGCGTCGGCGTCGGCGGCCGCATCACCGACCAGAGCTCTGGCGATCGAACTGGGTAACGGGCCGTATCCGTCGAGCCACGCAGGTGAGTCGTCGTCACCCGTCAGCGTCGTGTCGGCCATGACGAGATTCAGCGCGACCGAGACGGGTTGCTCGGCCGGACGCCCGGTGACCCGCTCAACCAAGGTGTCCGCCATCAACTGGCCGCGAGACCGGTCATCGAACGTGGTGTCGGCGGCGTGCTTCAGGGCCGCATAGACGCTCACGCCCTGGGCTACGGGGAGCAGGGCGGTAACCCACGCCATCGTGTCGGGTGCCGGACGGATGGTGACGCAGCGATCCGCGGCGGCTTTGGCGCTGCGGTCCACGACCGCGGCGACGTCAAGCGCGCACGCGATCTTTCTGGCCTCCGCCGCGATCCGCTTGTCGCCCCAGCCCTCGAGACGCGCTGTGTCTCGGCTCATCTCGGCATCCAGTAGGCGACGATGCCCGACACTCAAACAAGCTGACTCACGCACGATCAAGGTGGCCCGCCATTCCGAGAGCGCTCCCGATTCCAAAGCCGCGAGCGTATAGGGCATCTCGTCGACCAGAGCCGTCGCGAATCCCAGGTGACGGCCGCCCTGCACCGGCGCGTCGCGTCGTGCCAGTGCGACCTCGGTCGCCAGGCCACGGCCGCGACGGCTCACCGGGACACCCGCGGCCTCTTCGGCGGCGCGGCGCTTTGCCCTCCACAGCGCGGTCGCGCGGGCCTGGGCCGCCGCCGCGCGAGACTTCAACCGCTCGAATCGCTCGACCGCGCCCCGCAGGTCTGCGTCCGAGGCGGCCGGATCGATGTCGAACATATTTTCGAACATGCTCCGGACGCTACACGCTGCCCCCGACAAGTGACCGCGTGCCTGGTCAGCCCGGCGGCGTGCGCCTGCGGCCCCGCCCCGCACCGGCCGCGGCCGTGCCGGCCGCGGTGACGATGACGGCCAGACCAACGAATCCGAGTGGTACCGCGGATGCCGCCGCGATGGCTGCGACGATGAGGGGACCCGCGGCGTCTCCGCTCTCCCGCCCGATCTCGGCCGCGCCCATCGTCTGGCCGAGGCGCTGCGCGGGCGTCGTCTGCGCGAGCATCGTGAAAGCCAGCGGCGTGATGACGCCGCAACCCACGCCGATCGCCAGGGCGGCGCACAACAGTCCGGCGAGACCGGGCAGTATCGCACTGGCCAAACCGGCAGCGGTGAGCACGAAACCGCACGACAAGCCGGCCCCAGGCGTGATCCGCCGGGCGTCGAGCAAGCGACCGGCCACGGGCTGTGCAACGGCGGTGGCCAGCGCGAGCACAGAAACGACGGCGCCGGTCGCGGCCGGGCTCAGACCGGCCTGCGTACCGAGGACCGGTAGGAATCCGACACCGGCCGACAGAGCCGCTGTGGCCGCTGCGAGCGCGAGTGTCGGAGTGACGAAGGAGCTTTCGGTAAATCTCCGCAGGGTGTCGAGCAGCGTCTGTCGCGGCCGCGGCTGCACAGTGACGGCGGGTACCGCGGCGGCGGCCCACAGTGCAACGCCTGCGCCGAGCACGGCCAGCACCGCGAAAAGCAATCGCAAACCGCCGAGTGACACGATCAACCCGCCCAGCAGCGGTCCGAGCGTGTAGCCGACGGACTTGTAGGACCCGTACGTGCCGAAGGCGCGGCCGTGGGAGCCCGCCGGAGTCAGCAGCGCGACAAGGGCGGAGGCGGCAGGGGAGAAGGCGGCCGCGCCGATGCCCTGGCCGAAACGGGCGACCCACAGCCACGCCGGAGCGTCGGCCACCACGTATGTCGCCGAGGCCGCGGCAAAGATGACCAGCCCGGCGATGAGCACGGTGCGGGCGCCGATGCGGTCGGCCAGTGTCCCGAACACCGGCTTCAGCACCACCTCCGCCCCGTCATAGATCGCGAGCAGCGCACCGAGCGTCAGCAGTGAGGCGGCGGTGCCGGTGGTGGTCGTGCCGAGCATGCCGGCCACGGCGTGCGCCCCGAATGCTGTGGTGAAGCCGGCTGCCAGCAGTGGTGCGCGCGCAGCGGTGCCGCTCATACCGACTCGCAATCTCAACCCAGCCAAGCGCCGATCCGACGCAGGGCCTCTTCGACGTCCGACGACGGACCGGCGAAAGACAACCGTACGAAGGATCCGCCCCGGGCCGGATCGAAGTCGATGCCCGGTGCGATGGCAACTCCGGTGTCGCTGAGCAGCTTTGAGCAGAACGACAGCGAATCGGACGTCAGATGCGATACGTCGGCGTACACGTAGAACGCCCCGTCGGTCGGCGCCAGGCGGTCGATACCCAGGTCACGCAGACCGTCGAGCAGCATCCCGCGGTTGGCGGCGTAGTGATGCAGCAGCGCATCCGACTCCTCGATCGACTCCGGGGTGAACGCGGCGATCGCGGCATACTGCGGCAGCACCGGTGGACAGATCGTGAAGTTCCCGGTCAGACGGTCCACCGCGCGCTGCAGTTCCCGCGGCACCAACAGCCAACCGAGTCGCCACCCGGTCATCGCGAAGTACTTCGAGAAGCTGTTCACCACAACCGAATCCCGTGATGTCGCCCAGGCGCAACTCACGGCGGGCGCCCCCTCGTAGACCAGCCCGTGATACACCTCGTCGCTGATCAGCCGCGCACCGCGCGACGCGCACCACGAAGCGATCGCGGACAGTTCGTCCGGCGCGATCACCGTGCCGGTCGGATTGGCGGGGCTTGCCACGATGACGCCCTTGACGGGTGGATCGAGGGTCTCGAGCATCTGCACCGTCGGCTGAAAGCGCGTTTCGGGACCACACGGCACCTCGACGACCTGACAGCCCAACGCGGAGAGGATGTTGCGGTAGCAGGGGTAGCCGGGGCTCGCGATCGCGACGCGGTCACCGACGTCGAAGCAGGCGAGGAACGCCAACAGGAATCCACCCGACGATCCTGTGGTGATGACCACGTCGTCCGGGTTCACCTGCAGCCCATGCCGATCCAGATACGAACGCGCGATCGCCGACCGCAGTTCCGGTATTCCGAGCGCGACCGTGTAACCCAGATTCGTGGTGTCCAGTGCTTCCCTGGCCGCCGCGCGAACGGCCGCCGGGGCTCCTGCGCTGGGCTGGCCCGCCGACAGGTTGACCAGGTCGCCGTGGCTGCGCTGTCGCTCGGCGGCGGCCAGCCATACGTCCATCACGTAGAACGGGGGGATTCCCGCCCGCAGAGCGACGCTCATCGAGTGCACTCCCTCAGCTGATCGAGATCGTGGAAGAACCCGTGCACGTCGGCGTAATAGAACGGTTTGAGGGCACCGTACACACCGTTCCAGTCGGGTGCCCAGCCGATCAAGGCGTCGAGAAGCGTTGCACACACGGCCTTGTCGAGCGTTTCCTTGACCAGAACGACCGGTGGTCGGCAGTTGTCATATCGAGCGACGATCCTCGTCGTCGACGCGTTCTCGGGTGTCGTCTGCCATACGTCCTCGAGGACCATCGTCGCCCGGACTTGCCCGGCGACAACGGCATCGACCTGGCCTTGCCACGCGGGAACCGCGACAAAATGCATCGGGGTCGTTCCGCGGCCCGCGAACAGAATCGCGGGAGCGAAGTAGCTCGATGTGCATGACGTGTTGATGTAACCGCATTGGGCGCCGGCCAAGTCGTCCGGACCGGTGGCCGGGTCGTCGCTGCGGACCACGAGCAGGCTGCTCTGGCGGGGCTCGCCGGTGAACTTCGATGTTGCGATCGCCAGGCCGCGGTAATGGCGATCACCGCCTTGAAGAAGCCGGTGCAGGCTGGGTGCCGGGACATAGGCGATGTCGGGTTCATGGTCGGCCAGCGCCCGGTCGATGCCCGCGAGGTCGGTGCTCTCGGATGCGGTGATCCCTGATGCTGCCAGACGCGTGGTCCACGGCTCGTCGCAGGCGGGCAAGCCGAGGTTCTGATCCACGACGAAGCGCAACATTGCCGCGAGCCTACGTCGGAAGCCCAACGGCCAACGCTAGAACACTTCGGATTCGAGGCGGCGCAGGTGATCGCGCGGCGGCCCGAGCAGCTGCGCGCTGCCGTGCGCACGCTTGAAGTAGAGCTGGACGTCGTGCTCCCAGGTGATCGCGATGCCGCCGTGCATCTGCACCGCTTCGGCGGCGACCTTGGTGAACGCCTCGCTTGCCGAGAACCGGGCCAGCGCCGCCGAGGTCGGTGACGGCGCGGCGATCGCCTCGTCGACCACCGCACGCGCGGACTGAACCGCGACGTAGAGGTCGGCCATCCGGTGCTTGAGCGCCTGGAAACTGCCGATGGGCCTGCCGAACTGGACCCGGTCCTTGGTGTACTGCACCGTGAGATCGAGGCAACGCGATGCCGCACCGATCTGCTCGGCTGCCAGCAGCAGCGCGGCGGTGTCGGCCAGTCCCGGGTCGGCCGCGATATCGGTGCTCTCTCGGACCTCGACGCGTGCCAGCCGTCGGGTCAGGTCCATGGCGTCCAGGCGGGTCGCGCTGAACTCTGTCCACCGGGTCAACCGGTCACCGTCTGTCGCGATCATCACGTCGGCGATGTCGCCGTTGATCACGTAGTCGGGGTCGAAGACGACCGTGCCGACCTGGGCCCCCTCCGACATCGCCTCGAGCGATTCGGTGTCCGGCTCGTCTGCGGCCAACAATGCCAACTCAGCGAGGGTGGTTCCCAACAGCGGGGTCGGAACCAGTGCTTTGCCGAGCTCCTCGAGCACGACCGCGGCATCGGCGAGCTCACCGCCCGCGCCGCCCAGCTCCTCGGGCACCACCAGCGCCGCCGCACCGACCTGCTCGCACAACAGCGCCCACAGCGATTCGTCGTATCCGCGTTCGGATTCCATCGCCTGGCGTACGGCGGCGGGCGACGCGTGCCTGTCCACCAGCGCGGCGACGGTCTCGCGCAGCAGTTGGCGTTCTTCACTCATGAGAGGGCCTCCAGTACGCGCCTGCGGTGCACAGCGGGATCCCCCCACGCCGAGCGCAGCGCCTGAGCGCGCAGCAGCCACAACGAAAGATCGTGTTCCTGGGTGAATCCGATCGCGCCATGTGTCTGCAGCGCCGAGCGCGCCGCCAGCAATGCGGCGTCGCCGGCCGCGGCGTTGGCGGCGCTGACGTCGCGGGCCGTGTCGGCGGATCCGTCGGCGAGCGACAGTGCCGCGCCGTACACCAGTGGCCGGGCCAGCTCCACCGCGATGTGCACGTCGGCGAGTTTGTGCTTGATCGCCTGGTAGGTGCCGATGACCTTGCCGAACTGGCTGCGCTGCTTTGCGTATTCGACCGACATGTCCAGCATCGCCTGGCCGGCGCCCACCAGTTGGGCCGCCGTGGCGAGCACACCGAACTCATATGCCCGTGCCACATCGGCCGGGCGACCGTCGCCTGAAGCGCTGATGTCGAACAGCTTTCGGCTCGGGTCGACGGACTCGTGCGGGGCTCCGGTGACCCCGTCACGTACTTCGCCATCCGCGGCCACCAGAATCAGCCCCGCGGTGTCGGCGTCGACGGCCCTCGGCACCTGCGGCGGCAGGGCGACTGTCGCGATCAGTTCGCCGGACGCCAAGCCGGCGCAACGCTCGTCATCTGCGAGCAGAACCGGCGCGACCGCAATCGATTCGACCACCGGTCCGGGAACACACCACCGGCCGAGCCGCTCGGCGGCGACCACCAGGTCGACCGGGTGAGCTTCGATCCCGTCGTACTTCTCCGGCACCAGGAGCGCCGTGACGCCCAGATCGGTCAGCTGCGCCCACACCTTGCGTCCCGGCGACGTATCCCCGGCGGCCCAGGCCCGAACCGCGCCGGGCAGGTCGGCTGCACCGAGTGCGGCGTCGATGCTGGCAGCGAAATCGCGCTGCTGTTCGTCTAATTCGAAGTTCATCTGGTTACTTTCGCGGCAGGCCCAGCAGGCGCTCGGCGATGATGTTGCGCTGAATCTCGTTGGTTCCGGCGTAGATCGGTCCGCCGAGCGAGAACAGCAGTCCTTCGGTCCAGTTGTCGGCGAGCTCCGCGTCGGGACCGCGCATATCCAGGGCGGTCTGGTGGATGGCGACGTCGAGGTCGGACCAGAACACCTTGGTCACACTGGACTCGGCACCCAGTTCGCCCCCCGCGGCAACGCGCGTCACCGTGCCGAACGTGTGCAGGCGGTAGGCCTGGGCCTTGATCCAAGCGTCGGCGACCCGGTCGGCGAAGGCCGGGTCAGGGTTGTCTTTCCACTGCGCCACAAGCCGTTCGGCGGGCGCCAAAAAGCGGGCTGGGCTTCGCAGCGACATGCCGCGCTCATTGCTCGACGTACTCATCGCGGCTCGCCAGCCCTCGTGTACTTCGCCGATGACGTCGTTGTCGGGCACGAACACGTCGTCGAGGAAGATCTCACCGAAACCGGTGTCACCGCCCAGTTGCGCGATGGGTCGGACCGTGACGCCGTCGGCCTTGAGATCGAACATGAAGTACGTCAGGCCGCGATGGCGTTCGGCGTCGGCGTCGGAGCGGAACAGGCCGAACGCCCGCTCGCCGAACGGCGCGCGAGAACTCCAGATCTTCTGCCCGTTGAGCAGCCAGCCGCCGTCGGTCCTGGTGGCCGTCGACCGCAGCGACGCCAGGTCGCTGCCCGACTCCGGTTCGGACCAGGCCTGCGCCCAGATCTCCTCGCCGCTGGCCATTTTGGGCAGCACCCGATCGAGTTGCTCCTCGGTGCCGTGCGCGAACAATGTCGGCGCCAGCATCGACGTGCCGTTGGCGCTGGCACGGCCGGGAGCGCCGGCACGGAAGTACTCCTCCTCGTACACCACCCACTGCAGCAGGCTCGCGTCGCGGCCGCCGTACTTCTCCGGCCAGGTGATCACCGACAGCCCGGCGTCGTAGAGCACCTTGTCCCAGCGCCGGTGCTGTTCGAAACCTTCGGCGGTGTCGTAGGACTTGGTGGGGAAGTTGTCCTTGTTGGCAGCCAGGAACTCCCGTACCTCGGCCTGGAACTCGCGGGTGGCGTCGTCGATATTCAGGTCCATCAGGAAGATCCAGCCCTCTCACGCAGCAGCGGTTTGACTACCTTGCCCCCCGGGTTGCGCGGCAGCGCATCGAGAAACTCGACCGAGCGGGGGGTCTTGAAGTTCGCCAGATGCTGCCGGGTGTAGGCGATTACGGCGTCCTCGTCGAGTTGGGCGCCGGGCTTGATCACGATGTAGGCCTTGCCCACCTCGCCGAGCCGTTCGTCGGGCACGCCGATCACCGCGGATTCCGCGACACCGTCCAGCCTTGCCAGCACCTGCTCGATCTCGGCGGGGTAGACGTTGAACCCGCCGCAGATGTACATGTCCTTGAGGCGGTCGGTGATGCGCAGGTTGCCGTGCTCGTCGACGGTGCCGACGTCGCCGGTGTGCAGCCAGCCGTCGGAATCGATTGCCGCCGCGGTGGCTTCGGGGTCGTCGAGGTAGCCCAGCATCACGTTCGGCCCGCGCAGCAGCACCTCGCCGGCGTCGTCCTCGCCAGGGTTGTCAATGCGCAGTTCGAAATCCGCGATCGGCCGACCCGACGTGGTGGCCACGGTGACCGCGTCGTCGTCGGGACGGCACATCGTGCCGAACCCGCTGGCCTCGGTGAGCCCGTAAGCGGTCAGCACGATGTCGATGTCGAGTTCGGTTTGCATCCGCTCGATCAGCACGACCGGGATGGTCGCGGCGCCGGTGACGGCGAACCGCAGCGAGGCCAGGTCGTAGTCGGCGCGCTTGGGATGGTCGAGCAGCGTCTGGTAGATCGTCGGCGGCCCGGGCAGCACGGTGATGCGGTGCTCCTGCACGGCCGACATCGTCTTTTCGGGATCGAACGTCAACTGCGGGATCAGCGTGGCACCGGTCTGCAGGCAGGCAAGGATGCCCGCCTTGTAGCCGAAGTTGTGGAAGAACGGGTTGATGCACAGATAGCGGTCATCGCTCGTCAGCCGGCCGCACTCGGCCCACGCCGCCGGGGCGTCGAGCGACTGGCGGTGTGCACAGAGCACCCCCTTGCTGCGACCGGTGGTACCGGAGGTGAACAGGATGTCGGACACATCGTCGGGTCGCACGGCGTCGGCGCGCGCATCCACGGCTTCCAGATCGGTGCCGTGCGCGGCGAACTCGTCCCAGGTGCCGTCGTCGCTGTCGACCGGCACCCGGACCACGTGGCGTAGCTGCGGCAGGGCGGCGCGGTCGATGGAGGCGGCCTTGTCGGCGCCGAGGAACTCACCCGATGCGAACAGCAACGGGGCGCCGGTGCGCGAGAGAATGTCGGTGGCCTCGCTGGCGGTGTAGCGGGTGTTGAGCGGTACGACGACGCCGCCCGCGTAGTGGGTGGCCAGGCAGGCGACCACCCAGTGCCAGGTGTTCGGAGACCAGATCGCGACGCGGTCACCGGCGGTGATGCCGTGGTCGATCATGGCCGCTGCCGCCGTGCGGACCTCGTCGCGCAACTGAGCGAATGTGAACGTGCGATCCTGCGTGACCAGCGCATTGTGGTCGGAAAACCGGTCGGCAATCCGGTCCAGGACCCCGGGGATGGTCCGCCCATCATCCCCTGGCCTTCGGCCGTGGCCCCACGTCATCGCTGCTCCTCTAACAAAGCAAGTGCTTGGTAGGTTAGCCTACAAGGGTGATTGAGGTCGAGGAGTTCCGGGCCGAGGTCCGCGACTGGCTCACCGACAACCTGGTCGGGGAGTACGCCGCACTCAAGGGCCTCGGCGGGCCGGGCCGGGAGCACGAGGCTTTCGAGGAACGTCGAGCGTGGAACGAGCATCTGGCGGCGGCCGGATTGACGTGTCTGGGGTGGCCCGAAGAGCACGGCGGTCGGGGCCTGTCGGTTGCGCACCGGGTGGCGTTCTACGAGGAGTACGCGATCGCGAACGCTCCTGCGAAGGTCAACCACTTCGGTGAGGAGTTGCTGGGGCCGACGTTGATCGCGTACGGCACCCCCGAACAGCAGAAGCGTTTCCTGCCGAAGATCCTCGACGTCACCGAGTTGTGGTGCCAGGGCTACTCCGAACCCGGTGCCGGCAGCGACCTCGCCAACGTGTCGACCACCGCCGAACTCGACGGCGACCAGTGGGTGGTCAACGGGCAGAAGGTGTGGACCTCGCTTGCGCACTGGGCGCAGTGGTGCTTCGTCGTCGCCCGCACCGAGAAGGGATCCAAACGTCACACGGGCCTGTCCTATCTGCTGGTGCCGCTGGATCAGCCGGGTGTGGAGATCCGCCCCATCGTCCAGTTGACCGGGGATTCGGAGTTCAACGAGGTCTTCTTCGACGACGCCCGCACCGACGCGTCCTTGGTGGTCGGGGAACCGGGCGACGGCTGGCGCGTGGCGATGGGCACGCTGACCTTCGAGCGCGGCGTGTCGACGCTGGGCCAGCAAATCGAGTATGCGCGGGAGCTGTCCGGTGTTGCGGAGCTGGCGAAACGCACTGGCGCGGCCGATGATCCGCTGATCCGCGACCGGCTGACCCGGTCGTGGGTCGGCCTGCGGACCATGCGGTCGTACGCGCTGGCGACCATGGACGTCGAACAACCGGGCCAGGACAACGTGTCGAAGCTCCTGTGGGCCAACTGGCATCGCGAGCTCGGTGAGATCGCGATGGATGTGCTGGGTCGCGACGGCTTGACGCTGACCGACGGAGACTTCAGCGAGTGGCAGCGGTTGTATCTGTTCTCGCGGGCGGACACCATCTACGGCGGGTCGAACGAAATTCAGCGCAACATCATCGCCGAGCGGGTGCTCGGATTACCGAGGGAACCAAAAGGGTGACGAAGGATCTTTCTGTAGCTCCGAAAGAGATTGAGGGACACGGCCTGCTGACGGGCAAGGTCGTCGTCGTGACGGCGGCCGCGGGCACCGGTATCGGCTCCGCGGTGGCGCGTCGGGCGCTGGTCGAGGGGGCCGACGTGGTGGTGTCCGACCATCACGAACGGCGGCTGGGGGAGACCCGCGATCAGTTGATCGAACTCGGGTTGGGTCGGGTCGAGAGCGTTGTGTGCGACGTGACGTCGACCGCGCAGGTGGACGCGCTGATCGCGTCGACGACGGCGCGGATGGGCCGGCTGGACGTCTTGGTCAACAATGCGGGCCTTGGCGGACAAACACCGGTCGTCGACATGACAGACGAGGAGTGGGACCGCGTCCTCAACGTGACCCTGACATCGGTGATGCGGGCGACACGTGCGGCGTTGCGCTACTTCCGCGAGGCGGACCATGGCGGTGCGATCGTCAACAACGCCAGCGTGTTGGGTTGGCGCGCACAGCATTCGCAGTCGCATTACGCAGCGGCCAAGGCGGGCGTGATGGCGCTGACTCGGTGCAGCGCGGTCGAGGCGGTCGAGTACGGGGTGCGAATCAACGCGGTGTCCCCGAGCATCGCGCGGCACAAGTTCCTGGAGAAGACCAGCAGCGCGGATCTGCTGGACCGGCTGTCGGAGGGCGAGGCGTTCGGCCGTGCCGCCGAGCCTTGGGAGGTCGCCGCGACGATCGCGTTCCTGGCCAGTGAGTACTCCAGTTACCTGACTGGAGAAGTGATTTCGGTGTCGAGCCAGCGGGCTTAGCCGGTGATCCGCCTGTCGGCGGTCCGCCGTGTACCAGCCTTGTAGGCGATCAGATAAAGGATTGGGAAGGCGCCGAGGGTCAGCACCGTCAAGAGCCCGAGTTGTATCTTCTGTCCAGCGGCGATGACCCTGCGGGCCAACGCATCGCGGTATCCGAGCGAGACGGCGATGAACACGGCGATGGCGCCCATGCCAACCGGGAGCCAGGCCGCAGCGCCGTCGGCGACATAAGACACACCGCTTGTAACGAGTATCGCCACCCCCAACACTGTCAGCCACCACGTCTTTGTGGGGGTCAATCCGAGTCCGTAGTCGTCGATCGTGTTCGGGTCGGCGAACAGCGAGAAGGTTTTGCCGCGAATAGAGATGAACTCGGTGTAGACGTATGCCACGCCGGTGATAGCACATGCGGCGAAGAGCGACATCATCAGTCCCGACCCCCAGTCGTGGGGATAGGCCATGAAGAACACCGACACAGTCGTTATGACGGCGCCGGACCAGTAGACGATGCGCCCGATATGCAGGGGCAGCCATCCCGCGACAATCGCGATGGCGAGTCCGCCGAAAGCGACGAACATGAAGAAGTCGTTCATCAATTACCAGCCATTTTCTGATAGATCGTTTCGCCGATCTGCTCGCCGCCGAGGGACTCGATGGAACCCAAAATGAACGCGCCCGCGAAAACACCTACTGGGCCTGCAGGGGCCCCGAGCCATGCGCCGACGGCAGCCATTCCTGAGGCACCCACCATGCCACCACCGGTCTTGGCGGCAACCTCGCCGAGTGGTGTTCCCGTTCGCCATTCGTAGATTCCGACGCCGAAGTCGACGAGGTTCCCTGCCACCCCTAGGTTGCCTCCGACCTTCTTGAGCACTTCGACATCGCTTGGCGAGAAAGTCGTCACATCGGGCTTCCAGTGCTCGCCGGTGGGCAGCGATTGAGCGAGATAGTCAAAAGCCTTCGCCCCACCCGCGATTGGTTTGTTTGCAGCAGATGCCGCGTCCGCGAGATCTTGCGGGACGATGCCCCGCGCCATGCTGTCGGTTGCAGCGGCGGCACCTTCGGACGACATACCGGCCCGCATCAACTGCTCCTGTACGCGGGTATCACCAACTCCCGTGCCAGAGCTTGTGTTTGATTGACCATCGCCGTGGCCTTATCCGGCGGCATCGGTGCCTCCCCGACCAGGCCTTGCTCGAGCTGGGCTTGCATCGCCAACCGAGTCCGTGCCTGAGAGCGGGCGTCACCTCCAAGGATCGGATCGGTCGGCAGCGGACCTTGCGTGATCGAAGTGTGGTAGTCGTCCAGGCGCTGCCCGGCATAACGCACTTGATCCGAACTCGCGGTCGGATCGTTGATGATGTCGTAGTCCCGCAATCGCGCTGCCGCAGCCTGTTTCTCCGGAGTCCATTCGCCACGAGAGTTCACCAACGACTGATCGGCTTCGCGCTGGCGCGAGTAACCCTCGGCCGCCATCTCCAGCCGCGACTTGTCCAGCTGCTCCGAATAGGTATCACGCACCGCCTGAACCGACGCCGTCATGCTCGGTCAGGTGATGGCTTCGCCGGCCGAACGCACCGCCGCCGCGCCGGACTCGTCTCGTTGATCGAAAGTGGTGGCTCCGTCGCTGGCCTTGGTGGCGAAACCGTCGAAGGTGGCGTGGTGCCAACGCATGGTCGCGGCTTGTGCTTCGTGCGCTCGGCCCAAGGCGTTGCGGAACTCGTGCGCGGCGTCGAAGTCACCGAAGATCCCAGCGGGCAGCGACGTAGCCGCGAACTCTTCTGCACCCCGTTTCACGATCTCACCGGCGCTTTTGGCGAAGTCGGCTCCCATCCGCAGCATCTCGGTATCGACGAACATGATTCGAGCCTAAGCGGATGCCACGAGGGTTCCGCGCACAGATTCCGGGTCAACCAATGCGGAAGCCGTAGCGTCTCAGGGGCTCCAGGGGCACGTCGCTGTCGCCCTCGACGACCACGAGCCAATGCTTGCCGTTGTCGTCTACATGAGTGGCATGGCGGTGCGCTGTGCGCATCCCGGCGAGGTCACCGTCGAGGGTGTCCTCGTCGTCGTACGCCCCGATGACGATCGTGTCGATGGTTCCGGGCGCAATGCACGCGACGTAATCGATCGCTTGGGGTAGCGGCGACTGAGGCGGATCCTCCAACACCATACGACTGCCGCAGGCTGCCGTGATCCAAGCAAGGCCGTAGCGAGTGCGCAACGGCGATTGAGGCGCGGCTGTGGCGGTGTCCGACGTGGCGATGGTCTCCGATGAAGAATCGGACCATGGATCCGTGACGTACAGCACGGCCGCTACCAGCAATGCCGCCAATACGATGACGTCGACGAGGACGAGGATCTTCGTGCGCCGGGTCAGTCGGTTCCAGAATCCAGAGGGCTGGCGGGGCGCGTCGATCGCCGCTCATGTGTACCGAACCTCGGGTTGAGAACGCACACGGCAGTAGCCGAGCAAGCGCTTGGTTGATACCCTGTGTCGGTGGATCAAGTGCCACAGAAGCAACCGGTGAGCCAGCCCCCGACCCGCCGGGACGAGTTGCTCGAGCTCGCCGCGACGATGTTCGCCGAGCGGGGCTTGCGCGCGACCACCGTGCGCGACATCGCCGACTCCGCAGGCATCCTCTCGGGCAGCCTTTATCACCACTTCTCGTCGAAGGAGGAGATGGTCGACGAGGTCCTGCGGGGGTTCCTCGACTGGCTGTTCACGCGCTACCAGGAGATCGTCGACACCGAGCCCAACCCGCTGGAGCGCCTCAAGGGCCTGTTCATGACCTCGTTCGAGGCGATCGAGCACCGGCACGCGCAGGTCGTCATCTATCAGGACGAGGCCAAGCGGCTTTCCGGGCAGGAGCGGTTCTCCTACGTGGAGCAACGCAACAAAGAACAACGCAAGATGTGGCTGGATTTGCTCAACCAGGGCGTCGAGGAGGGCTACTTCCGGCCCGACATCGACGTCGATCTGGTGTACCGGTTCATCCGTGACACCACCTGGGTTTCAGTCCGCTGGTATCAGCCGGGCGGACCGCTCACGGCCGAAGAGGTCGGCCGTCAGTATCTCGCTATCGTTCTCGGTGGCATCACTAAACAATGAGGAAACAATGACTCCAACATCGCAGGCCTACGTCATCGACGCCGTTCGCACCGCAGTCGGCAAGCGCAACGGATCGCTGGCCGGAGTGCATCCCGTGGATCTTGGCGCTGCCGCATGGCGCGGACTGTTCGACCGTGTCGACGTGGATCCCGGCGCGGTCGACGACGTCATCGCCGGTTGTGTTGATGCGATCGGTCCGCAGGCCGGCAACATCGCCCGGCTGTCGTGGCTGGCGGCGGGCTTCCCGGAAGAGGTGCCGGGGGTGACCGTTGACCGTCAGTGCGGGTCCAGCCAGCAGGCTGTTTCCTTTGGCGCACAGGCGATCATGTCTGGGACCGCCGATCTGATCGTGGCCGGCGGCATGCAGAACATGAGCCAGATCCCGATCTCGTCCGCGATGACCGTCGCCGAGCAGTTCGGGTTCACCTCACCGACCAACGAGTCGAAGAGCTGGCTGCACCGCTACGGCGACCAGGAGATCTCACAGTTCCGCGGCGCCGAGCTGATCGCGGAGAAGTGGGACATCTCCCGCGAGGAGATGGAGCAGTTCTCGCTGACCAGCCACCAGCGTGCACAGGAGGCGATCCGCTCCGGTCACTTCGAGAACGAGATCATTCCGGTGGACGGGTTCGTCACCGACGAGGGCCCACGCGACACCTCGCTGGAGAAGATGGCCGGGCTCAAGACGCTGGTCGATGGCGGCCGGCTGACCGCGGCTATGGCCAGCCAGATCTCCGACGGCGCCAGCGCCGTGCTGCTGGCCTCCGAGCAGGCCGTCAAGGACCACGGACTCAAGCCCCGTGCGCGCATCCACCACATCAGCGCACGCGGCGCCGACCCAGTGTTCATGCTGACCGGACCGATCCCGGCGACGGAGTACGCGTTGAAGAAGACCGGCCTGTCGATCGACGACATCGACACCGTCGAGATCAACGAAGCCTTCGCTCCGGTTGTGATGGCCTGGCTCAAGGAGACCGGCGCCGACCACGCCAAGGTCAACCCCAGCGGGGGCGCGATCGCGCTCGGCCATCCGTTGGGTGCGACGGGCGCGAAGTTGTTCGCGACGATGCTGAACACGTTGGAGCGCACGGGCGGTCGCTACGGCCTGCAGACGATGTGCGAAGGCGGCGGCACCGCCAACGTCACGATCATCGAGCGCCTCTAGGCTTCCTGCGGCCCCCCGCGCTCACCCGCGAGGTGCTCCCGCATCGTCGCGAACCCGTCGTGGCGGTGCGCACCGAGCGCCCACACCACGGTGATCACGGGCAACAGTGCGAAGGCCGCCCACCAGTTCGCACCTGCCGGAAGCAGATCGGCGATCACTTCCGTTCGCGGAGTCCCGTTCACCGCGGCCGGCAGCCACTCGTTGAGCAGGACCGCCAGCATTCGGGAGGTCTGGAACGGCCCGACGCTGGTCGCGATGATCCAACTGGCGCAGGAGATCCCAAGCGACCACGGCCACGCCAGCAGCAGTGATTGTCTGTCCACCAGTTCGGCGGCGCAGCGCACGGTCTCGGCGAGGTAGGCGACGCCGAGTGCGGCCAAAAGAACCCCGATCTGCGCGGTGAGCAGGTCGTTGACCACCGGATGCGCCAGTTCGTCGTCGGGCCGGGTCGGCAGCCCGATTGCCAGCGCGACGAGGCCGGCCACCAGGGCGAGGGTCGCCAACCGCGCGGCGGTGTCGCTGATGCGATCGAACGAGTCGACGACGGTGCGAATCACGAGGCGTGACGCGGTAGCCGGCGCCGTTCGATAGATGACCACCAGCACGAGACCGGACACCACGATCGCGATCAACCATGTCATCACAGCCGTGCCCACGGCCGTCAGCGCCAGCGATCCCAGGAGCGGGACCAGCACGTCATCGGTGCTGACACTGCTGCGGATGACGATCAGTGGCACGGCGCCGAACGCCACGACACCGGCCAGTCCCAACAGCAACGGGAACGTGAAACGGGTGAGATCGGCGGGATTGAGGTCCAGCTTGCGATTGCGGACGGCGTGAATCTCGGTGCTCAGCACCGACCGCACGTGCGACAGCCAGCGCACCTATGTCTCCGGCATCGTGTCAGTGGTCGTGGATGATCACGCCGCGGATGTTTCGCCCCGCCAGCATGTCGTCATAACCCTCGTTGATGTCGTTGAGTTTGTATTCGGCAGTGACGGTTTCGTCGAGCAGCAGCTTGCCGTCGCGGTAAAGGTTGAGTAGCCGCGGAATGTCGGCGCGCGGATTGGCCTCGCCGTAGAGACTGCCCAGTAACCGCTTCTGGAACAACGTCATCATCGCCATCGACAGCGTCGGAGTGACATCGGCCATCGAGGCGATCGCGGTCATCACCACCGCCCCGCCCTTGCGGATGATGTTGAGCGCCTCGTCGATCATCCGGCCTTCGAGCACACCCATCGTCAACAGTGCGGAATCGGCCATCACGCCGCGGGTGAGCTCACCGACCAATTCCATCGCCTCGGGCATGGACGTCACGAAATGGGTGGCGCCGAACTCGAAAGCCTTCTCCCGCTTGCTCTCTACGAGGTCGACAACCACGATGTGTTCGGCGCCGGCCAGTCGTGCGCCCTGGATCGCGCCGCTTCCGATGCCGCCGCACCCGATGATCACGACCGTGTCGCCGGGACTGACGTCGGCGGTGTTCACGGCCGAGCCCCAACCCGTCATCACCCCGCAGCCCAGCAGGCAGGCCCGGGCCAGGGGGAAGTCGTCGTCGATCTTGACCACCGACGCCTCCGACAGCGTCCCGTACTGCGAGAAACTGCCGACACCGGAGAGGATTCCGACGTCTTTGCCTTGAACCTTGCGCCGGTATGTGCCGTCGGCCTGCAGGCCGACGAGGATCAGCGCGCCGAGGTCGCACAGGTTCTGATGCCCGCTGGCGCACCAGCGGCAGCGCCCGCACGCGGGCAGGAACGAGCTGACGACGTGGTCGCCGACCTCGAGGTCGCGCACGCCCGGCCCGAGTTCGACGACGACGCCCGCCCCCTCGTGGCCGCCGATGATCGGCAGCGGCACACCGGCGAAATCACCCGTGACGACGTGGTGATCGGAGTGGCACAACCCGGTCGCCTCGAAGGAGACCAGCACCTCGCCTTCCTTCGGACCATCGAGGTCGATCTCCTCGATGCTCCACGGTTCGTTGAGTCCCCACAGGACGGCGGCGTTCGTCTTCATGGGCGCGAGTGTAGGAAACCTGCGGGCGGATTACGGGCGAATGGAAAGGCTTACGGTTCAGTGTGCGAGGGCCAGCCCGCCGAGCGCGACGATCCAGCTCGCGAAGCTGCCGACGAGGAAGTATTCGGTGACTTCGTCGATGCCGATGCCCCCGTTTTCGCGTGCTTTCTGGGCGTTGATCTCGGGGAAGCGAATGATGCTCTTGGCGGCGACGACGGCCGTCGCGGCGGTGAGCTGGCCGGCCAGGCCCAGGCCCAGGATGAGCACCCGCTCCATAGGGCCGAGCAGCCTGCCGCCCTTCAACCGGTCGGAGGCTTGCGGCTCACCCGCCGGCTTGACCGAACCGACGGAGCCAAGAACCAAGCGCACCAACTGGTTCCCGGTCACCAGTTGCATGAGCATCACGCCGACGATCATCAAGAGTCGGTCGGGGGACACCGTGATGCCGACCCAGTCCGGCCACCGGGCCGCCACACCTGCCACGTCCGAGCCGAGGCCCGAGAGGAGGATCAGCACCCCGAGCGCACCGCCGAAGACGACGAGCGGTGTCACCTGGTGCCGGCCGGTGCGTTCTGCGCGCGCACTCAGCACCACCCAGCCCACGCTCGCCGCGGCGGCCACGACGAGCAGCACGATGTCGCCCCAGCGCCACAACCCCGCCATCGCCGCGCAACCGACCACGACAAGGGGTGCCGCCGCGGCCGCCAACCAGATCCGGTCGAGGAGCCGCCTGGCGAGATCGGCGATGCCCATCGCGATCAGCAGCACTGCGACCGCACTCATGGCACGTCCCGCAGATACTGCGCCGCAAGCACGATCAGGTCCAGCCCGTCGCGACCCGCGCGTTGGGACACCGCCGACGCGCTGATGCCTTCAGCGGTCGCAATGTCCTTCTTGGTCTCGCCGGTCAACAGTCCCTTCACAATCCTCAATGAGCGGTCATCGAGCGATCCAATCAGATGGTCCCGACACAACAGGGCGGCGTTGATCGCGTCGACGTCGCGGCGGACGCCGCCTTCGACCCGAAACGACGTGCGCACCAACGCCAGCCCCGGTTGGCGCTGTGTGGAGGCGGTCCACTCGATCGCTTCGCGGGCCGCCCACCACCCCGGTCCGTCCTGAATACGGGACTTCGAGTCCAGCACCGTCACCGCTCCCCAACCGATACCGAACCTGACATCGATCTCGGGCGCGACGGCCAGGCGGACGGTGAAGGCCGCATCGATCGCCGCGCCCACCGTCGGGTAGCTGCCCTGGAACTCGTCGCCGACCGTGAACGCGGGTGCGTCGATGGCCCCGGCGACGGCCTCGGCGAGCGCCACGTTGAGCGCGCGATGCGTGGCGGCACGGTCGGCGACCCGGCGCGAACCGACAACGTCTCCGATCAGCGTGGCGCGAGGACCCGATGAAGCAGATTGCTTCAGTCTAGCCATATGAAGACTATAGCTTCACTTAGCTCGATTTAAGGTATTTCCTTCACTCAATAAAGGCGTGGGCTGTTCGCAACCGCTCGACCGCGTCGGTCACGATCGTCTCTATCAGCTCGGCGCACGACGGCAGGTCGTCGAGGATGCCTGCGACCTGACCGGAGGCGAGGACTCCCGCGTCCGTATTGCCTTCGACCAGACCGGCCTTCAACAGCATCGGGGTGTTGGCCGCCATCACGACCTGCGACCACGTCAGCTCCTTGCCGTGCCGCATCTGCAGGCCGTCGCGGACCATCGACCGCCAGGTCATGCCCGACATCTTCTTGAACTTCTGCGCGTTGCGCACGGCGGCGGTGAACCCACGCAGCCGCGACCCGCTTTCCAGCTTCTCGACCAGCCCGGTGCGCAACACCCGGTGCGGCATGCCGTCGACACGGGTCGACACCACGGTGCCGTCCAAACCCGATTCGAGGTAGCGCCGTTTGACCGCATCCGGGACCGTGGAGTCCGACGTCAGCAGGAACCGAGTTCCCATCGCGACTCCCGCGGCGCCGTAGGACAGCGCCGCGGCGAGCCCGCGGCCGTCGAAGAAGCCGCCCGCGGCCACCACCGGGATATCGACAGCATCGAGCACGGACGGCAGCAGCAGCGTCGTCGCGATCGGCCCGGTGTGGCCCCCGCCCTCACCGCCCTGCACGATCACGGCGTCGGCGCCCCAGCCCGCCACCTTCTTGGCATGCTTGGCCAGGCCGACCGACGGAATCACCACGACGCCTGCGTCCTTGAGCTTGGCGATCAGGTCGGGTTTGGGTGCGAGCGCGAACGAGGCGACCTTGACACCCTCGCGGATCAGCAGGTCGATCCGTTCGCCGGCGTCTCCCGCGTCGGCGCGGATGTTGATGCCGAACGGCTTGTCGGTGGTGCTCTTGACCTTGGTGACCGCCGTCTGCAGTTCCTCGAGCGTCATGGTCGCCGACGCCAGAATCCCGAGTCCTCCGGCGTTGGAGGTCGCCGAGACCAGCCGCGCGCCCGCCACCCAGCCCATGCCGGTCTGGACCACCGGGTGCTCGATGCCGACGAGCTCGGTCAGCGGTGTGCGCAGTGTGGGCTTACCCGGCGTGCTCACCGTATTTCCTTGTCCCGCAAGCCCTTGGGGTCGATGACCTCGCGGATCAGTTTCTGCTCGTCGTCGGTGGGCAGCCGGGTCTGCTCGGCCGAGTCCAGCCCGTGCACCTCGAACGAGGTGTTCTCGGCGACCTGTTCGGGCTCGATACCGGGATGCAGTGACACCGCCCGCATCTGATGGTCGGGGCCGTTGAAGTCGAACACGCCGAGGTTGGTGATCACGCGGTACACGTTGACGAACCGGTATGCGGGATTGTCGGGATCGACCTTGTCCCAGCCGATACCGGAGACGATGTCGACGGCCTCGCCGAACACGCGCTTGGAGTGGTTGCCCACCCAGTAGCTCGTCGCGTGGTTGATCGTGTTGCCCGGCGCCCCGCGGACACCGAACATCTGACGGGTGGGATGCTGCAGCGGTCCGAACGCCGACAGGTTCTGGTTGCCGTAGCGGTCGATCTGGTTGGCGCCCATGACCACATGGCGTCGACCCCACGCCAGCGTCTCGAAGACCCGACCGAACGGCATCCATCCCTCGATCGCCCCCGCGGCGCCGAGTGCCGGCGTATCGGCGAGCAGGCGCGCCTCACCGTCGGTCAGCAGGATGTCGGGGGAGAAGGTCAGGCGGGCCAGCCGGGCGCCGATCGAGACCATGGTCGTCATCGGGCTGACCATGATCTCGCCGGCGTCGCGGAACAACTCGGCGCACGCGACGGCGCACACTTCGGCACGTGACACCGACATCATTGCTGCTCCTTGAATTCTCGCACCGCGGCCTGGTAGTCGTCCTCGGTGCCGGATAGATACGTGTGCACGAACTCCTGCCAGGAGTCGTCGGATTGCGCGGCCTCGGCGTAGTGCCGCTGAAACTTCTCGTCGCGGCGGTAGTCAGGCTCGGCCGTGGTGAAGTGCGCACCGTTGGGCGCCTCGACGACGGTGTCGACCATCATCCGGTTGATCAGAAGTGCTTGTGGCGGAACCGCTTTGACCAGCTCATCGGTGGGCACCACCCGCTCGACCGACAGAAGTCGGCGTTCGGCCGCCATCAGGTACAGATCATCGAAATAGGGATCGATGCCGGTGTAAGCCGCATTGCCCGCAGCGTCACCGAGATTCATGTGAACGAAGGCGGCATCCAAGGTGAGTGCGGGCATCGCGACGAGTTCTTCGTAGGCCTCACCGGTGGGGTACGGGGACTGCACGGTCTTGAGCTCGTCGCCCCAGAACGCGCGGACGTCGCTGCCCAGTCCGGCCCGGATCGGCAGGAACGGTAGCCGCTGCGCCGCGGCCTGCAGGCCGCACCGGAGCATGCCCTCGTCCATTTCGCGCGCTTCGATCGCGCCCGTGGTGCGCGCCTTGGCGAACCACGGGTCGTAGAACGGCGGCGAGTCGAGCGACACGAAGCCGTAGTAGACACGTTTCACCTTGCCCGCCGAGCACAGCAGCCCGAGGTCGGGCCCGCCGTAGGTGACGACGGTGAGGTCGGTGACGTCGGTGCGCAGCAGCGCCCGTACGAACGCCATCGGCTTGCGCCGAGAACCCCAGCCGCCGATGCCGATGGTCATCCCACTGCGGATCTGCGAGACCGCGTCGTCGAGAGTTGTTCTCTTATCGCTCATTACTTCCCCGCTCGCTTCGCTCGTGCCCGCCGAATCATTTGGCTCCCTTGTCGGTGCCCGCGAACGCGTCGCGGTGTTCGTCGGACACGCCCGCCAGGTTCAGCTCGAACGTGAAGCCCTGCTCCATGCGGTAGCTGGAGTTCACCCTCTGCACATCGATCAAGTTCAGCGCCTCCTTGGCCGCGCGGATCACCCGGGTGTCTTTGGCCGCGATGTCACGCGCAACGCGGAGCGCGGCCTCGTCGAGTTGATCGCGCGGCACGACCTCGTGCACCGAGCCGAAGTGGTGCAGCGTCGCCGCGTCGACCGTCGCGGCGGTGAAGAACAGTCGGCGCATCATGTGCTGGGGAACCAGGCGTGACAGGTGCGTCGCCGCGCCGAGCGCGCCGCGTTCGACCTCCGGCAGCCCGAACGTCGCGTCATCGGAGGCGACGATGACGTCCGCGTTGCCGACCAGTCCGATGCCGCCGCCGACGCAGAAACCGTTGACCGCCGCGACCACCGGGACCGCGCATTCGTAGACCGCTTTGAATGCCGCAAAGCAGCCGCGGTTGGCGTCGATCAGCGCGGTGAAGCCCTCGGTGCGCTGCATCTCCTTGATGTCGACGCCGGCGTTGAACCCCCGGCCCTCCGCGCGCAGGATCACGACGTGCGTCTCGAGGTCGGCGCCGGCCTTGGTGATCGCGTCGGCGAGATCGAACCAGCCGCGCGACGGGATCGCATTGACCGGCGGATAGTCGACGGTGACCGAGACGATTCCCGGTTCGGTGACGGTACGGGTGATGGTCATCGGAACTCCCGGGCACTTGGGTACGGTAGGAAAGCAAGCACTTGCTTGGTACGCTAGCACAGTGACCGACCTGCGAGACATAAACCTCGGCCTCGAAGGCAGGGTGGTGCTGGTGACCGGCGGAGTGCGCGGAGTCGGCGCCGGTATCAGCGCCGTGTTCGCCGCTCAGGGCGCGACGGTGGTGACCTGCGCCCGCCGGCCCGTCGAGAACCTGCGGTACGAGTTCCATGCGTGCGATGTGCGTGACGACGATGCGGTGGCGTCGATGATCGAGGCGATCGCCGAGCGCCACAGCCGCCTCGACGTCGTGGTGAACAACGCGGGAGGATCGCCCTACGTCCTGGCCGCCGAATCGTCGGCGAAGTTCAGCCGCAAGATCGTGGAGCTCAATCTCCTTGGACCGCTATCGGTTTCCACCCACGCGAACGCGCTCATGCAGAAGCAGGAGCGGGGCGGGTCGATCATCAACATCGCCAGCGTGAGCGGACGCCGTCCCACGCCGGGCACCGCACCCTACGGTGCGGCCAAGGCCGGAATGGAGAGCCTGACATCGACCTTGGCGGTCGAGTGGGCGCCGAAGGTTCGGGTCAACTCGGTGGTGGTCGGGATGGTCGAGACCGAACAGTCCGAACTCTTCTACGGCGACGCGGATTCGATCGCGGCGATCTCACGCAACGTTCCGCTGGGCCGGCTCGCCAAACCGGCTGATGTGGGGTGGGCCGCCGCGTTCCTTGCATCCGATGCCGCCTGTTACATCAGCGGCGCATCGCTGGAAGTGCACGGTGGCGGGGAGCCGCCGCATTACCTGGCAACCACCACTGCCGACATCAAATAGGGCGCTCAAACAGGCAAGGAGACAACAGATATGGGTTTACTCGACGGCCGAGTGGTAATCGTGACGGGCTCCGGCGGCGGCATCGGCCGCGCGCATGCACTGGCGTTCGCCGCCGAGGGCGCCCGCGTCGTCGTCAACGACATCGGGGTCGGCCTCGACGGATCGCCCGCGGGTGGCGGTAGCGCCGCCCAAAGTGTCGTCGACGAAATCACCGCCGCCGGAGGGGAAGCCGTCGCCAACGGCGCCAATGTCGCCGACTGGACCGAGGCCGAGGGCTTGATCCAGACCGCGGTCGACACGTTCGGCGGGCTCGACGTTCTGGTGAACAACGCCGGGATCGTGCGCGACCGGATGTTCGCCAACACCAGCGAAGAGGAGTTCGACGCCGTCATCGCCGTGCATCTCAAGGGACACTTCGCCACCATGCGCCACGCCGCGGCGTACTGGCGGGCCCAGTCCAAGGCCGGCAATCCGGTTGACGCGCGGATCATTAACACGAGCTCGGGGGCCGGCCTGCAAGGCAGTGTGGGACAGGCGAATTACAGCGCCGCCAAGGCGGGCATCGCGGCCCTGACCCTGGTGGCCTCCGCCGAGATGGGGCGCTACGGCGTCACCGTCAACGCGATCGCCCCGTCGGCGCGGACCCGTATGACCGAGACCGTGTTCGCCGACATGATGGCCACCCAGGATCAGGACTTCGACGCCATGGCGCCCGAGAACATCTCGCCCCTCGTGGTCTGGCTCGGAAGCGTCGAATCCAAGGATGTCACCGGCCGCATGTTCGAGGTGGAAGGCGGCATCGTGCGGGTCGCCGAGGGCTGGGCACACGGGCCACAGGTCGACAAGGGCGCGCGGTGGGATCCCGCCGAACTCGGCCCGGTGGTCACCGATCTCCTCGCCAAGGCGCGTCCACCCGTGCCGGTCTACGGCGCCTGAGCGGCCGGGTCATCGGTCAGGGTTCGCAGACCACCAACGGGATCACGCGATCGGTCCAGGACTGGTAGTCCTCGTACGTCGGATACATCTGGACCAGTAGCGGCCAGTACTTCGCACGCTCCTCCTCGGTGGCGTCGCGCGCGGTCAGGTCCAGCACTTCGCTCTTGATCTGCACCTGGACCCGGGGGTCGGCCCTGAGGTTCAGGTACCACATCGGATGTTTGTCGCTGCCGCCCTTGGACGCGGCGACAATCACCTTGTCGCCGTCGCGGTGGAAGTACAACGGGCTGACCCGAGGTTCGCCGGTCTTGCGTCCGGTCGTCGTCAGCAGCGCCACCGGGATGCCCTGGAACTCGCCGCCGAGCCCTTCGCCGTTGTTGCGGCGGTACATGAAGGTGTTGAGCCTCGACATCTGCTTGACGAAGAAGTCCGAGGCCTTCGTATCCATGAACCGTGGCCGCGACTTTGGCATGGCCGTCATCCTATGCTCGATCGATGGACACCGTCTCTGACACCGATCGCATCGCCGCCGCGGAATCCTATATCGATGCGCTGGTCAGCCATCGGGGCGACGACGTTCCCTTCGCGCCGGACTGCACCAGGATCGAAAACGGCCTCAAGACCGGCTTTTCGGGCGCGCATCTGCGCCGCAGCCTGAATCGCGGACCGCAGTTCAAGATCATCTCGGCGATCGTCGATCGCGAATTCCGCGTCGACGGCGACGACGTGCACGCGACGTTCACCGTCGTCACCAAGCCGACAATCGCGGGGCGCCGGGTGGGCGCCCGCACCGAGGAGACCTTCCGCATTCCGGCCGCCGACGGGAAGATCCACCACATCCACGCGCGCGTGCGGCCGGTGTTGCTGCGCGGCTGAGCCCGTCGACGTAAAGCGCTTCGGCGCCCGACGATTTCGCGACTAGATCCGCTCGATGATCGTGCCGGTGGACAGCGCGCCGCCTGCGCACATCGTGATCAGCGCCGTGCTCTTGTCGGTGCGCTCCAACTCGTGCAGAGCGGTGGTGATCAGCCGGCTGCCGGTGCTACCGACGGGGTGGCCGAGCGCGATCGCGCCGCCGTTGACGTTGACGCGGTCCATGTCGGGTTCGTGCACCCGCGCCCACGACAGCACGACCGAGGCGAAGGCCTCGTTGATCTCGACGATGTCGATGTCGCCCATCTTCATGCCGGCCTTCTCGAGCACCTTCGCCGTCGACTGGACCGGCCCGTCGAGGTGGTAGTACGGCTCGGCGCCGACCAACGCCTGGCTCACGATGCGGGCCCGCGGGCGCAAGCCGAGCGCCCGGGCTTTGTCCTCGTCCATCCACAGCACCGCTGCCGCGCCGTCGGAGATCTGCGACGAGGTGCCCGCTGTATGGATGCCGTCCTCGAGCACCGGCTTCAACGACGCCAGACCCTCGAGCGTGGTGTCGCGCAGGCCCTGGTCGCGCGTCACCACGTGGCGCTCGCTGGTGGGCTGCTTCTGCTCGTCGAGCACGGGAGCCTCGATGCCGCTGATCTCGCGGTCGAACCGGCCCTCGGCCCACGCCTGCTTGGCCTTGAGCTGGGACTCGAAACCGAACTGGTCGATCTCCTCGCGGGTGATCCCGCGTCTCTTGGCAATGCGCTCGGCGGCGGTGAACTGGTCGGGCAGATCGATGTCCCACGACGACGGCCGCAGGATGCTGCGATCGGGGCCGGCGTTGGCACCGAGTCCGACGCGGCTCATCGCCTCGATACCGCAGGCGATGCCGATGTCGATGGCGCCGGCGGCGATCAGTCCCGCGACGAGCCCGTTGGCCTGCTGTCCGCTGCCGCACTGGCAGTCCACGGTCATCGCGCCGACGTGCTCGGGCAGGCCGGCCACCAGCCAGCTCACCCGGGTGATGTTGTTGGACTGTTCGCCGTACTGTGTGACGCAGCCACCGATCACCTGCTCGACGTCGCCGGGGTCGATCCCGGCCCTCTCGACGACAGCTTTCTGGGTGGCACCGAGCAACTCGGTGGCGTGCAGGCCGGACAGCCAGCCGTTGCGCTTACCGATGGGGCTGCGGGTGGCTTCGACGATGACAGGGTTACCCATTCCGTCAGGCTAGAACACGTTTCATTACTCTGACAAGCGGCGTTGATGACCTGCCTTTTATCTGCGCAGAAGGCATGTTTTACTGAGACTAGAACATGTTGCAATAACTGTTGCGGAGGAGCTTCCCCCATGCCTTGCCCGAATATCCCAGCCGACTTCGACTTCCTCGACGCGAGCCTGAACCTCGAGCGCCTGCCCGTCGAAGAGCTGGCCGAGTTGCGTAGGACCGAGCCGATCCACTGGGTCGACGTGCCAGGCGGCACCGGCGGCTTCGGCGACAAGGGCTACTGGCTGGTGACCAAGCACGCCGACGTCAAAGAGGTCTCCAAGCGCAACGATGTCTTCGGTAGCTCACCGGACGGCGCGATCCCGGTCTGGCCGCAGGACATGACGCGCGATGCCATCGACCTGCAGAAGGCGGTGCTTCTGAACATGGACGCGCCCCAGCACACCCGTCTTCGCAAGATCATCTCGCGCGGCTTCACGCCCCGCGCTGTGGGGCGGCTCGAAGACGAACTGCGGGCTCGGGCACAGAAGATCGCCGAGACCGCCGCGGCCGAGGAGTCCGGCGACTTCGTCGAACAGGTCTCGTGCGAGCTGCCGCTGCAGGCCATCGCCGAACTGCTCGGCGTGCCGCAGGACGACCGCGACAAGATCTTCCGCTGGTCCAACGAGATGACCGCCGGTGAAGACCCCGAGTACGCCCATGTGGACCCTGCGGTCTCGTCGTTCGAGTTGATCCAGTACGCGATGAAGATGGCCGAGGAGCGGGCCAAGAACCCCACCGAAGACATCGTGACCAAGCTGATCGAGGCCGACATCGACGGCGAGAAGCTCTCCGATGACGAGTTCGGCTTCTTCGTCGTGATGCTCGCGGTCGCCGGTAACGAGACCACCCGCAACTCCATCACCCACGGCATGATCGCGTTCTCTCAAAACCCGGATCAGTGGGAGCTTTACAAGCGCGAACGCCCCGAGACCGCCGCCGACGAAATCGTCCGTTGGGCCACCCCGGTTTCGGCCTTCCAGCGCACCGCGTTGGAGGACGTCGAATTGGGTGGCGTGCAGATCAAGAAGGGGCAGCGGGTCGTGATGTCCTACCGCTCGGCCAACTTCGACGAAGAGGTCTTCGAGAACCCGCACAAGTTCGACATCCTGCGCGACCCCAACCCGCACGTCGGTTTCGGCGGCACCGGCGCGCACTACTGCATCGGCGCGAACCTGGCGAAGATGACCATCAACCTGATCTTCAACGCGGTCGCCGACCACATGCCCGATCTCAAGCCGATCGGCGAACCCGAGCGGCTCAAGTCGGGCTGGCTCAACGGCATCAAGCACTGGCAGGTGGATTACACCGGAAAGTGCCCGGTCGCCAACAGCTGACGATTTAAGTTGTAGCGACTGCGAAATATCCCGGTATCAAGGAGGATTCGGGTGGACTTCAGTCCAGACGAAGGGCAGCAGGCTGTCGCCGACGTGGTGACCTCGGTGCTGACCCGAGACAACAGCTGGGACGCACTGGTGTCCGGAGGCGTGACAGCCCTGGCGATTCCCGAGCGTCTCGGCGGCGACGGCGTCGGTCTCCCCGAGGTGGCGACCGCGCTCACCGAGATCGGCAGGCACGGCACGATCAGCCCCGCGTTGGCCACGCTGGGTCTCGGGCTGCTGCCGCTTCTCGAGTCCGCGACCGACGAACAGCAGGACCGCTACCTGGCCGGGGTGGCGAAGGGCGCGGTGCTCTCGGCCGCGCTCAACGAGCCGGGGGCGCCGCTGCCCGATCTGCCCGCGGTGGCGTTCACCGACGGCCGGCTCAGCGGTACCAAAGTCGCCGTTCCCTATGCGGAACAGGCGGATTGGCTGGTCGTCACGGCCGATCGCGCCGTGGTGGTGGTGTCGCCGAAGGCTGACGGCGTGGTGGTGACCAAGACGCCGACCTCCAACCACGCCGACGAGTACTCGGTGACGTTCACCGATGCCGCCGTCGACGGCACGCTGGCCGGCGCGCGGCCGCGCCGGATCAATCAGCTGGCGCTCGCCGCGATCGGTGCGTTCGCCTCGGGACTGGTCGCCGGTGCGCTGCGTCTGACCGCCGACTACGTGGCGAACCGCGAGCAGTTCGGCAAGCCGCTGTCGACGTTCCAGACCGTGGCCGCACAGTTGGCCGAGGTCTACATCGCCTCGCGCACACTGACGTTGGCATCGAATTCGGTGACCTGGCGACTATCCGAGGGTCGCGACGCCGACGACGACATCGACATCCTCGGATACTGGCTGGCCTCGCAGGCGCCTCCGGTGATGCAACTCTGCCACCACCTGCACGGCGGCATGGGTATGGACATCACGTATCCGATGGACCGCTACTACTCCTCGATAAAGGACCTCGCCCGCCTGGTGGGTGGTCCGTCACATCGGCTCGATTTGGTGGGAGCCGCGCTGGGCGAGCGAAACGACGGGAGCTAGCAATGTTCATCGAACTGACACCCGAACAGAAGCAGCTGCAGGCCGAACTGCGCGAGTACTTCTCCAATCTCATCTCCCCGGAAGAGGCCAAGGAGATGGAGAAAGACCGCCACGGAAAGGCGTACCGCACTGTCATCAAGCGGATGGGCTCGGACGGGAAGCTCGGCGTCGGCTGGCCGAAGGAGTTCGGCGGTCTGGGCTTCGGGCCCATCGAGCAGTCGATTTTCGTCAACGAGGCGCAGCGGGCGGATGTTCCGCTGCCCGCCGTCACCCTGCAGACCGTCGGACCCACGCTGCAGCAGTACGGCACCGAGGAGCAGAAGAAGAGATTCCTGCCCGCGATCCTGGCCGGAGAGGTGCACTTCGCGATCGGCTACACCGAGCCCGAAGCGGGGACCGACCTGGCGTCGCTGCGCACCACGGCGGTCCGTCAGGGCGACGAGTACATCGTCAACGGGCAGAAGGTGTTCACCACCGGCGGGCATGATGCCGACTACATCTGGCTGGCGTGTCGCACCGACCCGGATGCGGTGAAGCACAAGGGGATATCGATTCTCATCGTCGATACCAAGGATCCCGGCTATTCGTGGACTCCGATGATCCTGTCCGACGGCGCCCACCACACCAACGCGACCTACTACAACGATGTCCGGGTGCCCGCCGACATGCTCGTCGGCGAGGAGAACGGCGGGTGGAAGCTGATCACCACCCAGCTGAACAACGAGCGTGTGATGCTGGGCCCCGCAGGCCGATTCGCCAGCCTGTATGACCACGTGCACGCATGGGCATCGAAACCCGGTGGCAACGGCGACATTCCGATCAACCACGACGACGTCAAGCGCTCGCTCGGTGAACTCAAGGCGATGTGGCGGATCAACGAACTGCTCAACTGGCAGGTCGCGGCGGCGGGGGAGACCATCGACGTCGCCGATGCCGCAGCCACCAAGGTCTTCGGCACCGAGCGGATCCAGTACGCAGGCCGCCTCGCCGAGGAGATCGTCGGCAAGTACGGCAACCCGGCCGAGCCCGAAACCGCGGAACTGCTGGAATGGCTTGACTCGCAGACCAAACGAAATCTGGTGATCACGTTCGGTGGAGGTGTCAACGAGGTGATGCGGGAGATGATCGCGGCCGCGGGCCTGAAGGTTCCGAGGGTTCCGCGGTGAGTGCCGACCTGAGGGCGGACATCGAGAAGATCAAGGCAAGCGGCAAGAGCGAGCCGCGCACCGGTCGAGATCCGGTCAATCAGCCCATGATTCACCATTGGGTCGACGCCATCGGTGACCAGAACCCGATCTACACCGACGAGCAGGCGGCGAAGGCCGCCGGCCACCCCGGCATCGTGGCCCCGCCCGCGATGATCCAGGTGTGGACGATGGGCGGGCTCGGTCAGGGCCGTTCGGACGACGATCCGCTGTCGAAGATCATGCAACTCTTCGACGAGGCCGGCTACGTCGGCGTGGTCGCCACCAACTGTGAGCAGACGTATCACCGGTATCTGCGCCCCGGGGAAGAGGTCAGCATCCGCGCCGAGATCACCGACGTCGTGGGTCCCAAGCAGACAGCGCTGGGTGAGGGATACTTCATCAACCAGCACATCACCTGGACGGTGGCCGACGGCACCGACGGCGACGAGGTTGTCGCCGAGATGCTATGGCGCATCATGAAGTTCAAGCCCGCAGAGAAGGACGCCGGCGCTGCGGTGCCTGACGACCTGGACGCGGACATGATGATGCGGCCGGCTTCTTCCCGCGACACCAAGTTTTTCTGGGACGGTGTCAACGCACACGAGTTGCGCATTCAGAAACGTGGTGACGGCACGCTGGTGCATCCTCCGATACCTGCGATCTGGCAGGACAAGGACCAGCCGACGGACTACGTCGTCGCCAGCGGTAAGGGCACCGTGTTCAGCTTCGTGGTGCACCATGCACCGAAGGTGCCCGGTCGCACGTTGCCCTTTGTCATCGCCCTTGTCGAGCTCGAGGAGGGTGTACGGATGCTCGGGCAGCTCCGGAACGTCGACCCGGCCACGGTCGAGATCGGAATGCCTGTCCGCGCAACGTATATCGACTTCCCCGAGGGGGAGTCCGGTCCGGCGTGGACGCTCTACGCATGGGAGCCCGTCGAGGAGGCCGCCGCGTGAGCGCACCCGCAGTTGAAGTAGGGACCAAACTTCCCGAACTCGCCCTGTACGGCGATCCGACCTTCATCGTGTCGACGGCCATCGCCACCCGCGACTATCAGGACGTCCATCACGACAGGGACAAGGCGCAGGCCAAGGGCAGCAAGGACATTTTCGTCAACATCCTCACCGACACCGGCCTGGTGCAGCGGTACATCACCGACTGGGCCGGTCCGACCGCGATCATCAAATCGATCTCGCTGCGGTTGGGTGTGCCGTGGTACGCCTACGACACGGTGACCTTCTCCGGTGAGGTGACCGCCATCGACGACGGCCTGATCACGCTGAAGATCATTGGTGCCAACAGCCTCGGCCACCACGTGATCGCCACTGCGACTCTGACGATCGGAGGGAAGGGCTGATGGCCGGGACATTGTCTGGCAAGGCGGCGATCGTCGGCATCGGCGCCACCGATTTCTCGAAGAACTCCGGACGCAGCGAGCTTCGGCTCGCCTCCGAAGCGGTGCTGGACGCGCTCGGCGATGCGGGTCTGACACCAGCCGACGTCGACGGCATGGTGACCTTCACGATGGACTCCAATACCGAGGTCGCCATCGCGCGGGCGACGGGCATCGGCGAGTTGAAGTTCTTCTCCAAGATCCATCACGGAGGTGGCGCGGCCTGCGCGACCATCCAGCAGGCGGCGATCGCCGTGGCGACCGGTGTGGCGGATTGCGTTGTGGCATACCGCGCGTTCAACGAGCGATCCGGTGTTCGGTTCGGCCAGGTCCAGATGCGGTTGGTCGAGAACGCCGACTCGACCGGCGTCGACAATTCGTTCTCCTACCCGCACGGTCTGTCGACACCCGCTGCGCAGGTCGCGATGATCGCCCGGCGCTATATGCACCAATCGGGCGCGACCAGTAGGGACTTCGGCATGATCTCGGTCGCGGATCGCAAACACGCCGCGAACAATCCCAAGGCGTACTTCTACGAGAAGCCGATCACCATCGAGGATCACCAGAATTCGCGGTGGATCGCCGAACCGTTGCGACTCCTGGACTGCTGTCAGGAGACCGACGGTGGCGTGGCGTTGGTCGTCACATCCGTCGAGCGGGCCAAAGATCTCAAGCACCGCCCGGCGGTCATCGAGGCGGCCTCGCAGGGGTCCAGCCCCGACCAGTACTCGATGACCAGTTACTACCGACCGGAGCTGGGACTTCCCGAGATGGGTCTGGTCGGGCGGCAGTTGTGGTCGCAGTCGGGGCTCAAGCCCGAGGACATCCAGACCGCGATCCTCTACGACCACTTCACGCCGTTCACGCTGATTCAGCTGGAAGAGCTCGGATTCTGTGACAAGGGCGACGCCAAGGACTTCATCTCCGACGGCGCGATCGAGGTCGGCGGGCGGCTTCCGATCAACACCCACGGCGGACAGCTGGGCGAGGCCTACATCCACGGCATGAACGGGATCGCCGAGGGTGTTCGCCAGCTACGGGGCACGTCGGTGAATCCGGTGCCGAATGTCGAGCACGTCCTGGTCACCGCGGGCACCGGTGTCCCCACATCCGGGTTGATCCTCGGCTGATCGATGTGCGGCTGAGGTCGAGGCGCCTACTACCCTCTGAGGTGTGAACTCGCCGAGGCGACCCGAGTCGGACGGCCCTGATCCGGAATTCTCTGCCGGTCAGGGAAATTGGGCACGCAGGTTCGATGAGCCGCTGACGGTGACCCCGCGCCAGGTCCAGCCGAGGTCCAGCGGGAAGGCCCTGGTCATCATCGCCGCAGCCGTCGGCGTGGTCGCGGTCGGCGCAGTGCTCCTCTGGCCGACAGGGCCGGCCGAGGACAACCCCCAACCGGCCGGACCCGAGGGGCCCGCGGCGACCAGCCGGCCTGAGCCGACGACCGCAGCCGAAGACGACGCACGGCTGCTGCGGCTGCTACCGAAGGGCTACCGTGCGGGCGCGTGCGAACCGACGCAGGCACCGGAAGGTGTTCTGTCACAGGTGGAATGCGCCCAGAACGACGATCCCGACGGCCCGACGTCCGCGACGTACAGCCTTGTCGGGGACACCTTTTCACTCGAAAGGGTCTTCAACGAGACCATCTCAGCCGCGAAGAGGGTCGACTGCCCTGGCAATATCCAGTCACCTGGACCGTGGCGGCGCAACGCCACGCCGGACAGCGTCAGCGGACAGCTCTACTGCGGGTTCACGGACGGCCAACCAACCGTGGTCTGGACCGATGACGAGCGAAAGACGGTCAGCGCCGTCCGAGCGGGGCCGGCTGGCCCGACCTTCCCACGGTTGTACGCGTGGTGGTCTTCGCACTCGTGACGACGCTGACCGTATGACCTGTTAGGCGATCCGCTTACGGAGTCGGGGCCGGGGTGTAGGTGGTCGGGATCTGCACCTGGTCACCCGCGGGCAACGGAGTGCCCTGGCTTCCGGCGGGCTGCGGAACACCCTCGGCGCCGGCCGGAGCCGGCGTGCCCTGCGCGGGCTGAGCCGGGACACCCTGCGCGGTCGGAGCCGGCACGCCCTCGGGCTGAGCCGGGACGCCCTGTGCGGCCGGGGCCGGCACGCCCTCGGGCTGAGCCGGGGTGCCCTGCGCGGCCGGGGCCGGAGTGCCCTCGGCGATCGGCGTGCCCTGGCTACCCTCGGCGATCGGCGTGCCCTGGCTGCCCTCGGGGGCCTCGGTGCCCGTCGCGGCCGGAGCGGCGGTCGTGCCCTCCGGAGCCGCCTCGGTGGCCGGTGCCTCCGCGGGTGCGGTGCTACCGGTGCCGTACGAGGTCGAGGGTGAGGACGAGCTGGTGGCCGAGCTCGTGGCCGGCTGCGTCCACACCAGCAGATCCTGTCCGCCGGCGCTGTAGGCGACGCTGTCGGGAGTTGCGCCGGTGACGTCGAAGTAGACCTTGCCGGATGTCTCCTGACCCTGGGCCAACGTCGAGGGGTTCACGCCCTGCGGTGTCGCCACTTCGAACAGCGAGCGGTACGTCTGGCCATCAGCCGTGCGGGCAACCAGGTTCGCGACGATCGGCGTCACCGACCCCTGGATCGCCTGGTCCGTCGCGGTTGCCTCCCACAGTGTGCCCGTCACCGGGTAGGGGATGACGTCGCTGCTGGGCTTGAGGTTGGTGATCGTCCAGCCCTGGATCACGGCCCCGTCGACCAACTTGCCCTGGGTTCCGAGCGTTTGGGTTTGGACCACGGGCCCGGGCGGCGTGGCCTCGGGCTCGGCGGAAGCCAAAGGTGCTGCGATGAATCCCGCCGTCGCAGTAGCTGCCACAATGCTGCTGATCTTGCTGATCTTCAAGATGTGCTCCTGACTCGTCCGACAATTGGGATGGTCAACGCAGAAAACTATCAGGCCGCGAATTGTTTGTGTAATCCGGATCGGTTGAACCAGTTGGCAATACGATGTGAAGTATTCGCCGGCAGCAATCAAACTTTCGTACACGTAAGACGGATAGCGTTGTGTTTGAGCAACTTCAAAGCCAGTGGGCAAACGCTTTATTTCGTCGCGGAGTGGGCTTTGAGAAAAAAGTCCACATGGCGCAAATGCGCGGCGGCCGCGATTGGCGGCGACGCGCTAGGCCGGGACCAACTCCACGCCGGCGAGAGCCACCGCATCGTCGCGCTCGGGTGCGGTCACCGTGGCGACGAAGCCGTCACCCTCCTTCCACACGCTGGCCTTGAGCGTCTCGCCGGGGAACACCACGCCGGCGAACCGTGCGCCGTAGCTTCCGACCCGCGCCGTCTCCCCGTCGAGCAGGGTGTCGACCATCGCCTTGCACGTCATGCCGTAGGTGCACAAGCCGTGCAGGATGGGACGCGGAAATCCCGCCGCGGCCGCGAAGTCGGGGTCGGAGTGCAGGGGATTGCGATCACCGCACATCCGGTACAGCAGCGCCTGCTGGGGCGACGTGGGGATTGCGATCTCGAAGTCCGGTGCGCGCTGCGGGGGCTCCGAAGATCCGGACGGTCCGCGTTCGCCCCCGAAGCCGCCTTCGCCGCGCGCGAAGATCGAGCGCTTCTGGGTCCACAACGGTGTGCCGTCGGGCGCCGTGACCGTCGTCTCCGACCAGATGACCGCGGCCTTGCCCTTGTCCCAGATGTCGGTAAAGCGCGTGACAGCGATCCCGGTACCGGAGGGTGGGATCGGCCCGGGGGCCGACACCGCTTCGCTGGCGTGCAGCACCTTCGAGAGTTCGATGTCGATGCCCGGGAACTTCACCGTCGGCGGCTCGGTCATGTGGAAGCTCTGCGCGACGTTGCCGAATGTCGGTAGCACCTGCGGCGTTTCATCGATCAGGTAACGCAGCTCGCGCCTGTCCATCGGGTCGGCACCTGCGCCGAGTCCAAGGTGGTAGAGCTGGACGTCGCTGCTGGTCCAGGAGAACTCGGCGGCGGGAAGCTCGGCGCCGAGCGCCTCGTCGAGATTGATGGGCATGCGTCAACTCTTTCCGGCGATGTGGAGTGCTGCAAGGTAACCGAACGTCATCGCCGGGCCGATGGTCCCGCCCGGACCCGGGTAGGTGTGGCCCATCACCGGAGCGCTGACGTTGCCCGCAGCATAGAGTCCCTCGATCACCGACCCGTCATCGCGCAGGGCGCGCCCCTGCACGTCGGTGACCACGCCGCCCTTGGTGCCCAGGTCGCCGGGCACCATCTTGGCCGCGTAGTACGGCGGGTGCGTGATCTCGCCGAGGTTGGGATTGGGCTTGTTCGTCGGGTCGCCGTAATACCGGTCGTAGGCGCTCTCACCGCGCCTGAAGTCCTCGTCCACGCCGGAGCGCGCGAAGCCGTTGAAGCGCTCGACCGTCGCCTTCAAGGCATCAACCGGCAGCCCGGTCTTCTCGGCCAATTCCTCCAGCGTGGCCGCCGTGACGATCACGCCCGACTCCAGCCACTTCTTTGGAATCCGCTGTCCTGGTTGCAAGCCGGCGAAGATGTAACGGTCACGGTACTGCTGGTCGAACACCAGCCAGGCGGGGATGTTCTCGCCGGGCCCCGGACCCTGGCCGTACAGTCCGCCGTACATGTGGTGGCACGCCTCGACGTAGGGCATCGACTCGTTCATGAACCGTTTGCCCGCCATGTTGACGATGATCGAACCCGGCGAGTTGCGTTCCGACAGCGCGAACCACGGGGCGCCGACCAGCGGCACCGTCGGCCCCCACCAGGCGTCCTCCATGACATCGAGTGCGGCGCCCAACTTCTCGGCGGCGATGATGCCGTCGCCGGTGTTGGCCTTGGCTCCGACCGTCCACTCGGTGGTGATCGGGGCACGCTGATACTTGACGCGCATCTGCTCGTTGTGCTCGAAGCCACCCGAGCCGAGGATGACACCGCGGCGAGCCCGGATCAGTTCGGGCTCAGCGGACTCCGGTGCGGTGCTGTCGCGTACGTAGATGCCTCGTACGACACCGTCCTCGACATAGAGGTCGGTCAGCGCGGTGTTCAGCCGAACGGGCACACCCGCCTCGCGCAGGCCGATGCGCAGCGGCGCGATCAATGCGCGGCCCATCCCGACCAGGTTCTTGCCGGTGGCCTTGGCCCACATGGTGCGCGCGCCGACCTTGAGACTGCGCAGGACCCCGCGTGGGTGCCGCTTGAGCTGGTTGAGCCGAACGTAATCCTGCTGCATGACAACCACATTCAGCGGAACCTTGCCGTACGGCGGTTCCAGCCCCGGAAGGTCCGGGCCCAGCTTCTTGGCATCGAAGGGCTTCGGTTCGACCGAACGTCCCGTCGGCTTGCCGCCCGGCGTCTCGGGGTAGTAGTCGGAGTAGCCCGGCACCCAGCACAGCTTCAGCGGCGAGTGCTCGAGCACAAAGGACAGCATCTCCGGGCCGCGGTCGAGGTAGGTGTCGATCTTGTCGGCGGGTACGACGTCGCCGACGATGTTGTGCAGGTACGTGCGGGCGGCTTCGGGGGTGTCCTTGACCCCATCGCGCTTGAGCACCTCGTTGTTCGGAATCCACACGCCACCACCTGACCGCGCAGTGGAACCACCGTAGTGCGGCGCCTTCTCAACGACTATCGTCGAGAGTCCCTGGTGAGCGGCGGTGAGCGCGGCGACCATACCGGCTGCGCCGCTGCCCACCACGACGACGTCGTACTCCTGTCCGGTCATGTAGAACACGTTATAGAATTGCCCGGCCGACCCACAACCGCGCCGGTCAACAGAACAAGGGGACTTCATAAGGATGCTCAGTGATCAGGTGCGGCAACAGCTGGCCGCCGATCTCGCTCAGGCCGAGCGCAGCAAGGTCCCCATCGCGCCGTTGACCGACGCCCACCCCGACATCGACGTCGTCGACGCCTACGAGATTCAGCTGATCAACATCCGGCAACGCGTCGCTGAAGGCGCCAAGGTCATCGGCCACAAGGTCGGGCTGTCGTCGAAGGCGATGCAGCAGATGATGAACGTCGACGAGCCGGACTACGGGCATCTGCTCGACGAGATGGCCGTCCACGAGGACCAGCCGGTGAAGTCCGCGAACTACCTCTACCCCCGCGTCGAGGTGGAAGTTGGCTTCATCCTGGCCGACGATCTGCCCGGTGAGGGCTGCACCGAGGACGACGTGCTGGCGGCGACGGCCGCCTTCGCGCCCGCCATCGAGTTGATCGACACCCGCATCACGGACTGGAAGATCAAACTGTGCGACACGATCGCCGACAACGCGTCCTCGGCGGGTTGGGTGCTCGGCGAGAACCGGGTATCGCCCAAGGACATCGACGTCACCGCGATCGACGCCGTGCTCACCCGCAACGGCGAGGTGGTGGCCAAGGGCCGCAGCGATGCGGTGCTCGGTAACCCGGTGACCGCGGTGGCGTGGCTGGCGCGCAAGGTCGACAGCTTCGGTGTCCGCCTCAAGGCGGGTGACATCGTGTTGCCCGGTTCGTGCACGAAGGCGTTCGACGCCACGCCCGGCGCCGAGTACGTCGCAGACTTCGCCGGGCTGGGCTCGGTGCACCTCAGTTTCGAATAGGAGCGATATGCCTAAAGCAAGCGTCGCGATCGTCGGATCGGGCAACATCAGTACCGACCTGCTGTACAAGCTGCTGCGCTCGGAGTGGTTGGAACCACGCTGGATGATCGGCATCGACCCCGACAGCGAGGGTCTGGCGCGGGCCCGCAAGCTGGGCCTGGAGACCTCACACGAAGGGGTCGACTGGCTGCTGGCGCAGAGCGAGAAGCCCGACATGGTCTTCGAGGCCACCAGCGCCTACGTGCACCGCGACGCCGCGCCGAAGTACGCCGAGGCCGGCATCCGCGCGATCGACCTCACGCCCGCGGCCATCGGGCCCGGCGTGATCCCGCCGGCCAACCTTCGCGAGCACCTCGACGCGCCCAACGTCAACATGGTGACCTGCGGCGGACAGGCGACCATCCCGATCGTGTACGCGGTTTCTCGCGCGGTGGACGTGCCCTACGCCGAGATCGTGGCGTCGGTCTCGTCGGCCTCGGCCGGCCCCGGTACGCGCGCCAACATCGACGAGTTCACCAAGACGACCAGCGCCGGTGTGCAGAACATCGGGGGCGCCCAGCGCGGCAAGGCGATCATCATCCTCAACCCCGCCGAGCCGCCGATGATCATGCGCGACACCATCTTCTGCGCGATCCCCGAGGACGCCGACCACGACGCGATCACGCAGTCCATCCGCGACGTCGTCGCCGAGGTGCAGACCTACGTGCCCGGCTATCGACTGCTCAACGATCCGCAGTTCGACGAACCCTCCGTGGTCAACGGGGGCAACCACGTCGTCACCACGTTCATCGAAGTGGAGGGTGCGGGCGACTACTTGCCGCCTTACGCTGGAAACCTGGACATCATGACCGCGGCGGCTGCCAAGGTCGGCGAGGAAATCGCGAAGGAGTCCATGGCCACGAGCAGTGCAGGAGGCCAAGCATGAGCGGCACCGACAGCATCTATTTCAACCCGATCTGGGACGTCCGGATGACGGACACGTCGCTTCGCGACGGCAGCCACCACAAACGGCACCAGTTCACCAAGGAGGAAGTGCACGCGATCGTCGCGGCGCTGGACGCCGCCGGCGTACCGGTGATCGAGGTGACCCACGGCGACGGTCTCGGCGGGTCGAGCTTCAACTACGGCTTCTCCAAGACGCCCGAACAGGAGCTGATCAAGCTGGCCGCCGAGACGGCCAAGGAATCGAAGATCGCCTTCTTGATGCTGCCCGGTGTCGGCACCAAGGAGGACATCAAGGAGGCGCAGAACAACGGCGGGTCGATCTGCCGCATCGCCACGCACTGCACCGAGGCCGACGTGTCCATCCAGCACTTCGGTCTGGCCCGTGAACTCGGCCTGGAGACCGTCGGCTTCCTGATGATGAGCCACACGATCCCGCCGGAGAAGTTGGCCGCGCAGGCCCGCATCATGGCCGACGCCGGCTGTCAGTGCGTGTACGTCGTCGACTCAGCGGGCGCGTTGGTGCTCGAGGGTGTTCGCGACCGGGTCGCGGCGCTGGTGGCGGAATTGGGCGACGACGCGCAGGTGGGCTTCCACGGCCACGAGAACCTCGGCCTCGGCGTCGCCAACTCGATCGAGGCCGTGCGCGCGGGCGCCAAGCAGATCGACGGGTCCTGCCGCCGGTTCGGCGCGGGCGCGGGCAATGCGCCGGTGGAGGCGTTGATCGGGGTGTTCGACAAGATCGGCGTCAAGACCGGCATCGACTTCTTCGACATCGCCGACGCCGCCGAGGAAGTCGTCGCACCCGCGATGCCCGCCGAGTGCCTGCTGGACCGCAACGCGCTGATCATGGGCTACTCGGGGGTGTACTCCAGCTTCCTCAAGCACGCGATCCGCCAGTCCGAGCGCTACGGCGTGCCGGCGCACCAGTTGTTGCACCGCGCCGGCCAGCGCAAGCTGATCGGCGGCCAGGAGGACCAGCTGATCGACATCGCGCTGGAGATCAAACGCGAGCAGGACAGCGCCAAGACCGGCTAGCGACGGCTTGATCTGACGGCTCGGCGGCGCCTGGCCAGCCACACCGCGATCAGTACGGCCGTTACCGCCAGGACCGCGTACTGGTAGCGCGATGTCCAGGTGGACACGGCTTCCCAGTTGTTGCCCAACTTGAAGCCGGCCACCACCAGCACGCTGTTCCATACCGCGCTGCCCGCCGTCGTGAGCGCGATGAAACGCACGAAGGGCATGGTGTAGATCCCGGCGGGAACCGAGACCAGGCTGCGAACCACGGGGATCATCCGCCCGAACAACACCGCCACCGATCCGTAGCGACGAAACCACGCCTCGCTCTTGGCCAGGTCGTCGGCGGAGAAGAACGGCAGCCGCTCGACCAGCCGGTGCACCCGGTCGCGTCCGAGGCGGGCACCCACCAGATACAGCACGACGGCGCCCACCACCGAGCCCGCCGTCGTCGCGACGATGGCTTCTGCCAGCGACATCTCACCGCGGGCCGCGGACAGGCCCGCCAGGGGGAGAATGACCTCGCTCGGCAGCGGCGGGAAGATGTTCTCCGCGGCGATCACGGCGCCCGCGCCCAGGCCGCCGAGACGGTCCATCAACGACACCGCCCACCCCGCCGCGCCTCCGACGCTTGGTGCTGCGTCCGCGACGATGGTCACGGTCAAGGTGCCGTCCCCCGGTTGGCGCGAACGTGGGTTACCCGCACGTCTGATCGCGATTTGGCGTGCGGGTAACCCACGTTCGGCGAGTCCTACGCCGCGGCACGTGGGGCGCCGATTCCGGGGTCGATCTTCGCCGGCTCATCTGCAGTCGGGGCGATGGGAATGTCGAAGATCGCCGTCGGGAGATACACCGTCGCACAGGAATTCGGGATGTCCACGACGCCCGAGAACCGGCCTTCGATCGGGGCGGCTCCGAGCAGCAGGTACGCCTGTTCGGGGCTGTAGCCGAACTTCGTCAGGTAGTTGATCGCGTGCAGACACGCCCGCTGGTAGGCGAGTTGCGAGTCCAGGTAGCGCTGCTCACCGTCGAGGGTGACCGAGGTGCCCGAGAACGTCAGCCATTCGGAGTACTGCGGTTGGGTGTTGCCCGGGATGAAGATCGGATGCTCGCTGACCCCGTAGGTCTCCATTCCGCCGGAGATCACATCGACGTGCAGGTCGATGAATCCGCCCATCTCGATTGCCCCGCAGAAGGTGATCTCGCCGTCGCCCTGCGAGAAGTGCAAGTCGCCGACCGACAGCTTGGCGCCGTCGACGAACACCGGGTAGAAGACCCGGCTGCCTCTGGTCAGGTTCTTGATGTCCATGTTGCCGCCGTTCTCGCGAGGCGGCGCGGTGCGAGCCCCCTCGGCCGCGACCTTGTCGAACGCGTCGCCGGTGAGAGTGCCGAGGACCGCGTCGGTCGGGTTCGGTGGCAGCGCCAACGGCGGTTTGCGATCCGGGTCGGTCGCGATCAACGCGGCCTCGCGGGAGTTCCAGTTGTTGAGCAGCTCGGCCGACGGCGCAGTCCCCATCAGGCCGGGGTGGGTGATGCCGGTGAACTCGACGCCGGGTACGTGACGTGAGGTCGCCTTCTCTCCGGAGAAGTCCCAAACCGCCTTGTAGGCGTCCGGGAACTGGTCGACCAGGAAGCTACCGCCGTTGCTCTTGGCGAAAATTCCCGTGTAGCCCCAGCCCTGACCGGCCAGTGGTCCGGAGTCCTCTTGTGGGATGGGGCCGACGTCGAGGATGTCCACGATCAGCAGGTCACCGGGATGGGCGCCTTCCACAGCGATCGGTCCCGACAGCGCGTGCACCTTGGACATCGGAGCGTTGAGGATGTCTTCTGCGGAGTCGTCGTTGTGGATGTCGCCGTCGAACCACTCCCGACAGTGGACCCGGAACGAGTCGCCCGGCTTGACCGTGACCGCCGCGGGGATGTCGGGGTGCCAGCGGTTGTGTCCGACTATCTGTTGGTCGGGGAACCGCCTGGTGGAGTCGAGCGGAAAGATCAGTTCGGGCATGGGATCACCTTCAGGGTCGGGGGAGCATGCGGTGTCGCGGGTCAGTGCTCGTGGGTCGGCGACGAGTCGCGGGTGGTGGTGCGGTGACGACTCCGGGACGATCAGCGCTGGCGCGGGTCGCGTCCTGGAGTTTCATCGCGATGTCGGTGCGGCCCAAATGGGGCATCGGCATCATCTTCAGCGCGTGCCCCGCGCACTGCGGGCAGTCGACGATGTCCGGGCAGCTTTGCATGGAGAACGCCTGTTCGGTTATTCCGCAGCCGGATTCGCATCGAAACCTGTAGAGCACCATGATCAGCTCCGTACAGCTCGAGATTGCGGGGACACGTCAGCGGCATACCCCGCCGCTACCGAGGTAACCCTGCTCGGTCGTTGGACCCGACCGGCACGATGGGGACATGGCGACCCGTGGACAAGCTCAGTCGATTCTCGAGCAGCTGGCCGGGCGGCAGGCCTTGTTACGGGACGACCAGTGGGCCGCGATCGAGGCGTTGGTGGTGCACCGTCGTCGGGCATTGGTCGTCCAGCGCACGGGCTGGGGTAAGTCCGCGGTCTACTTCATCGCCGCCAAACTGCTGCGCGCCGAGGGGCGCGGCCCGACGGTGATCGTCTCGCCGCTGTTGGCGCTGATGCGCAACCAGGTCGCCGCCGCCGAGCGAGCCGGCGTCCACGCTGCCACCATCAATTCGAGCAATGTCGCCGAATGGGACGACATTCATGAGCGCGTGCGGACCGGAGAACTCGACGTGCTGTTGGTCAGCCCAGAGCGGTTGAACAACCCCGACTTTCGAGACGCCGTGCTGCCGGCGCTGGCACGTGATGCCGGGCTGGTGGTGGTCGACGAGGCGCACTGCGTGTCCGATTGGGGACACGATTTCCGGCCCGACTACCGGCGGATCCGCACGCTGATCGCCGAGCTCGGCGCCGGTATTCCGGTGCTGGCAACCACCGCCACGGCCAACGATCGGGTGGTTGACGATGTCGCGGCGCAGTTGGGTGTCGGCGGTGGTGACACCGTGGTGCTGCGGGGCGGGCTGGACCGCGAGTCGTTGCGCCTCTCGGTGGTCAAGGCGGGCAACCCGGCCCAACGTGCGGCATGGCTTGCCACACAATTGAATTCGTTGCCCGGTTCGGGAATTGTGTACACGCTGACGGTGGCGCAGGCGCACGACATCGCCGCGCTGTTGCGCGAGCAGGGGCATCCGGTGGCCGCGTACACCGGCGCGACCGAGGCCGCCGAACGCGAACAACTGGAGGCCGATCTGCTGGCCAACCGGGTCAAGGCCCTGATCGCGACGTCGGCGCTGGGTATGGGATTCGACAAACCCGACCTCGGCTTCGTCGTGCACCTCGGCGCACCGTCCTCACCGATCGCGTACTACCAGCAGGTCGGCCGCGCGGGCCGTTCGACGGCCAGCGCCGAGGTGATCCTGTTGCCGGGCCGTGAGGATCAGGACGTCTGGCGGTACTTCTCGTCGGTCGCGTTCCCATCGGAAGCCCTGGTGCGCAATGTGATTCGTGTCCTGCAGCCGGACCGTCCGCAGTCCACGGCGGCGTTGGAGCCGATGGTCGACCTCAACCGGACGCGGCTGGAGATGGTGTTGAAGGTGCTCGACGTCGACGGGGCGGTCCGGCGGGTGAAGGGCGGCTGGATCGGCACCGGCATGGAGTGGACCTACGACGAAGTTCGCTACCGCAAGCTCGACGAAGCGCGTAAACGAGAGCAGCAGGCGATGCTCGACTATCAAGCGACCGGCCGCTGCCGGATGGCGTTCCTGCGAGCCCAACTCGACGATCCCGAACTCGACGAGGGGGAGCGGTGCGGCCGGTGCGACAACTGCGCGGGCTCGCGTTATGAGGCTGTCGTCGACGCCGAGGCCGTGGACGCCACCCGCACGCGGCTCATGCGGCCCGGGGTCGAATTGACGCCGCGCAAACAGTGGCCGTCGGGGCTCGAGAAGCTCGGGCTGGAGCTCAAGGGGAAGATCAGCGACGGACCGGAGTCCGGCCGCGCCATCGGCAGGTTGACCGATCTCGGTTGGGGAGCACGCCTGCGGCGCGTGCTCGACGAACCGGACGCGGAGGTTTCCGACGACGTGGTGCAGGGCGCCGTACAGGTGCTGGCCGCATGGGACTGGGAGACCCGCCCAGCCGCGGTGATGGCCCTGGACTCGGACACGCATCCGCTGTTGATCACCTCGCTGGCGCGTGAATTGTCCCGGCTGGGCCGACTCACGGACCTGGGTGTGCTGCGATACGCGCCCGGACGTAGACCGGTGACCGCGGCGAACTCGGCGTACCGCGTCGCCGCGCTGAACGGTGCGTGGGAGATTCCGGATCTGACGGGGGTAGCGGGACCGGTGCTGTTGGTCGATGACGTCACCGACACAGGGTGGACGCTGACGATGGCCTCGCGGCTGGTCAGAGCGGCGGGCGCGCCGGCGGTACTGCCGTTTGCGCTGGCCAGCGTGAGCTGAGCGGTAATTCCCGCCTCCGAGTGCTTAAGGGGTTGACATCACGCACCACCTGCGTGCGATCACCGCTGTTAGCGCGCTGGGGTTGCTGACACCTGAAAAACGGGGTTTGTACTGGCGCTGTTTAGCCCGCCCCCCGGGTTGGTTACGCCTTACGGAGCGGCCACCGTGTCGCAGACCGAAGGAGTGATTTGATGAACCTGACCGCAACGACCGTTCGACGCGGCCTGTACGGCATGTTCGCCGGCGGCCTGCTTGCTTTCGGTTCCGCCGCAATCGTGGCACCGGTTGCCAACGCGCAGCCGGCCCCGGTACCGACGCAGGACAACACCTGCAGCGTGAGTGCGATTGCCAACACCTCGAGCACGGTGTCGGCCTCGACCAGCACCTATCTCGCCTCGAACCCCGAGGCCAATGAGGCGCTTACGGAGATCGCCACGAAGCCGCAGGATCAGGCCAAGCAGGACTTCCGCGCATATTTCGCGCAGAACCCGCAGGTCGAGTCCGAGCTGAAGGCGATCAACCAGCCGGTCACCGAGATTTCGAGCCAGTGTGGTGTCGAAGTGACGCCGACGCCGATCTCGGCCGCGTTGACTGACGCGTAACCCAAGCACGACCTTGTGGCGCCGGCTCCCAGCCGGCGCCACAAGTGTGTCTACGGGTTGTAGAGCACTGGTCCGCCGGGGTCGATCGGCACCACCTCGTAGGTGCCGCCACCGGTGCGCTCGGGGTTCTGCCCGGGGTCGGCCGTCCCGGCGGTAGGCGCTCGGACCACCTCGCCCGGGCTCTGCGGCGCGGTCTGGGCCGTGGCGGGCGGCGCCTCGCACTCGCCGGCAGCCGAGTTCCAGTCGCCGCCGGACACAATGCAGCATGCTTCGGAATCTTGCTTCCACTGGGCATAGGTGATGTCGCCGAGTTCGCACTGACGGGTGGGGATCTCGATGCAGGCACCGATTCGGGTGCAGCAACAGCATGGCGAGCAGTTCGCGCTGCTTGGGTCCGCCGAGATCCACCGGTCGGCTGCCGTCGCCAGTGACAGCGAGCGGACCCAGGATGCCGAATTCCGGCAGCCCGGTCACGACGTCGCTCCGCCGACTTTCACCAGGTCAGCGTAGCGTTCGAGGGGTACGGCGGGAGGCCCTGAGTCACCGAATACGCACAGCCGCCCTGCCATCGGCAGGGCGGCTGCGGTGTGGAGGTTCAACGCCTCATCGGTAAGCGATGAACACGCCGTTTTCCAGGAACACGCCGAATGCGTTCGCCTCAGCGTTCCACTCGACCTTCAGCGGGGTGTTGAGATCGGGGAAATCCGGACGCAGATCGGCTGGCGGGAGCCAGACATCCGGAACGTTGAGACGTGCCGGGTCATCCCAGTGTCCCGGCGGAACGCCATAGAACGGGTTCGGAAGCACGCCTATCGTGGGGTCCTTCTTCACCTGTCCGGGCGGGCCGAACGGGTTGTGCCCGGGCGGATCACCCGGCGCCCAGTTCGAGATGGCCGGCGCGGGCGGATTCGGCGGACCAGGGATGTTCGGCCACTTCGGCCCCGGGTCGGCTTGCGCCAGCCCGCTGCCCAGTGCGAATGCCGACAAACCGAGCGCACCCGCCATTGCCGTGGTGGCCGCAAGTTTCTTGATCTCCACAGTTGAACTCCTTGTTCGGTGATGGCGCCGATGGTCACGGCGCTACATCGACTTGTTGTTCGTAACCGCCCCGACCGCCCCGACCGGTGCGACCGGTGCGGCTTGAAGACCCCCAGACGCAATCTGAGTACCCCCGACCCCGGTGGCAAAACACGCAAACTCGAAAAAAGTATGTTTGCTGGTCTAACTGCTGCCGCGAGGTTTGGCACCCCCCAGCTGTGCGGTCACGGCGTCTGCCGTCGCCACCAGCGCTCGCGCTCGCTCGCTGATCTCTTTGTCGGTCAACGCTTTCCCGATGTGCATCGAGGCCACCATGATCTGTCGCTGGTAGTGGTCGTACACCGGCGCCGAGATCACGCTGATATCGAATCTAGCGGAGCGGTGTTTGCCTTCTGATCCGTTCTCGCCACGCAGGTAGACCCGCTCGCCGACATCGGAGACCAGTTCACCGAGCAGCGCACGCAACTCGTCAGGTAATTGGGTCGACATTCCCGCCATCAACGAATACAGCCGTCGCCCACCCGGCGTCAGCCGCTCGACCAGGTAACCGTCCGCGCGGCATTCGGCGATCACCCGGTGCAGCCGTTCTGTGTCGGTCCGCAGCGGAAGCGTCGGCTCCTTGGCCAACCATTCGCGTTCGGCCACGTCGTCCCAGAGCACGAACATCAGGCCCACCGGAGGGGCGAACGGATAGCTCTGGCCTACCTCGACACCCGGCCGCGCGCCGGCGGGCGCCACGAGGTCCAGCACCGTGATCCGGTCGTCAACCACGCCCGAGAGCGCCGCGGTGACACCGAACCGCGCCGAGAGCCGACGCAGTTCCTCCCTGGCGGCCGGGCTGACGCGCAACGCCTCCTGGGCCCGGTGCCCGAGCGTGATCAGCGACGGGCCCAGTCGGTACGTCTTGTCGGTCGGGTCGCGCACCAGGTAGCCCGCGTCGCACAACGAGGAGACGATGCCCAGGCAGGTCGGCTTGCTCAGCCCCACACGGCGGGCCAGGTCCGATACACCGAAGCGTTCGGCGGGACGGTCCGCGAGGTAGTCCAGCACGCGCACCACCCGGTCGGTCGGGGGTGATGCGCGGCCGGAAGGCGCGGTGCCGGACACGTCAGCAGCCTACTTTATGTTCCATATATGTACCGCCACGGTCGATATATTGACTCCTGCTAGAACGCGTTCTAGTTTCGCAGTGTGTACTCCCAGCCGCTGATCGATGCGATCGCCGAAGCCGAGCATCTCGTGTCCACCGCGCCGTTCATCGAATCCGACGCCGATCTGCTCGAAGGTCTGCAGTACCTGGCCGGACGCGTCGCCGCCTGCACCCACCTGGCGTTCGACTACGACCGGGATCATCCGTTCATGCAGTCCGGAACGGGCCCGTTCACGAAGATGGGCCTCGACAACCCGGACGCCCTCTACTTCGGCACCCGGGTGCAGGCCGGTCACGAATACGTCGTCACCGGTAAGCGGGGCACCACGACCGACCTGGCCTTCCAGATGCTCGGCGGGGAGTACACCGACGACAACGTTCCGCCCAGCCAAGCCGCGTTCGACGACCGCGACCTCGACATCGCCGAGGACGGCACGTTCGAATGGCGCGTCACCCCCACCAGCCCGTCGCAGTTGGTCATCCGGGAGGTCTACAACGACTGGTCGGCACAGCGCGGCTACGTCAGCATCGCGCGCACCGACACCGCGGGTACCGCACCGCCGCCGCTGAGCAAGGAGCTCATCGAGAAGCGCTACGCGGTGGCCGGTAAGCAACTGGTCCAGCGGGTCAAGACGTGGCTGCAGTTCCCGCAGTGGTTCTACAACACCCTGCCGGTGAACACGCTGACCGCCCCGCGGCTGACACCGGGCGGACTGGCAACGCAGTATTCGTCGGTCGGCCACTTCGACCTGGCACCGGACCAAGCCATGGTCATCACGCTGCCCGTGCCCGACGCTCCCTATCTCGGCTTCCAGCTCGGCAGCCTGTGGTACATCTCCCTGGACTACATCAACCACCAGACATCCCTGAACGGCACTCAGGCACAAGCTGATCCGGACGATAAGATCCGCATCGTCGTCTCCGACGCCAACCCCGGCGTCACGAACTGGTGTGAGACCCTCGCTCACCGCAAGGGATATCTGCAGTTCCGGTGGCAGCGGCTCTCACGTGCGCTGACCGAGGCCGACGGTCCAACGGTCGAGATCGTCGACGTGGACAAGGTCGCGGACACGTTGCCGTACTACGACAGCAACAAGATCTCCGATGGCGACTGGCGTGCCAGGATCGCATTGCGACAAGAGCAGATTCAGAACAGGATGGTGGGCTGATGCCGGGTCTCCTCCACGACAAGGTGGTCGTCATCAGCGGCGTCGGGCCGGCTCTGGGCACGACGCTCGCGCGCCGGTGTGCCCAGGAGGGGGCGGACCTCGTGCTCGCGGCCCGCACCGTCGAACGGCTGGAGGATGTTGCCAAGCAGATCACCGATCTGGGCAGGCGGGCGCTGTCGGTCGGTACCGACATCACCGACGAGGCGCAGGTGAACAACCTCGTCGACGAGACGATGAATGCGTACGGCAAGGTCGACGTGCTGATCAACAACGCGTTTCGGGTGCCGTCGATGAAGCCGTTGGCCAACACCACTTTCGAGCACATGCGTGACGCCATCGAGCTGACCGTGTTCGGGGCGCTTCGCCTGATCCAGGGCTTCACGCCGGCGTTGGCCGAGTCCAACGGCTCGGTGGTCAACGTGAACTCGATGGTGGTGCGTCATTCACAGGCGAAGTACGGCGCCTACAAGATGGCCAAGTCGGCGCTGCTGGCGATGTCGCAGTCGCTGGCCACCGAACTCGGAGAGCGGGGTATCCGGGTGAATTCGATTCTGCCGGGCTATATCTGGGGTGGGACGCTGGAAAGCTACTTCAATCACCAGGCCGGTAAGTACGGCACCACCGTCGACGAGATCTACAAGGCGACCGCCGCCGCATCCGATCTCAAACGGCTGCCCACCGAGGACGAGGTGGCCTCGGCGATCCTGTTCATGGCCAGCGACCTGTCGAGCGGAATCACCGGCCAGGCACTGGATGTCAACTGCGGGGAGTACAAGGCGTGACGCGCACCGATGTCGGTACGGTCGAGGATCTGCACGCTTCGGCCACCAAGGCCTGCGGCCTCGACGACTTCGGCAGCGACGACGACAACTACCGCGAAGCCCTCGGGGTGCTGCTCGAGTCCTACCGCCGCGACGCGGATCTCACCGAGTTCGGCAGCAAGATGCAACGGTTCTTCGTGCGCAACGCACTGGTCGCCCGGCTGGTGTCCGAAGCGGCGTGGAAGCAGCACCCTCAGCACGCCGACGTCGAGATCTCCAAGCCGATTTTCGTGACGGGTCTGCCCCGCACCGGCACCACAGCCATCCATCGACTCCTGGCCGCCGACCCGCGCCACCAAGGGCTCGAGTTGTGGCTCGCCGAGTTTCCCCAACCTCGACCACCGCGCGAAACCTGGTCCGATAACCCGGTTTTCGCTCAACTCGATGCCCAGTTCAGCAAGGCGCATGCGGAGAACCCGGACTACACCGGGCTGCATTACATGACCGCCGACGAGGTCGAGGAATGCTGGCAGCTGCTCCGCCAGTCGCTGCATTCGGTGTCGTACGAGACGCTTGCGCACATCCCGACGTATTCGCAGTGGCTGGCGAAGCAGGACTGGACGAAGCCCTATGAGCGGCACCGCAAGAACCTCCAGTTGATCGGGCTCAACGAACCCGAGAAGCGGTGGGTCCTGAAGAACCCGAGCCACTTGTTCGCGCTCGACGCGTTGTTCACGACGTACCCGGACGCGCTGGTCATTCAGTGTCACCGACCGCCGGAGACGATCATGGCGTCGATGTGCTCGCTGGCCCAGCACACCACCGAGGGCTGGTCCAACACGTTCGTCGGCAAGACGATCGGACGCGATTCGTTGGAGACCTGGTCGCGGGGACTGGAGCTGTTCAACGCCGAACGAGCCAAACACGATCCGGCCCAGTTCTACGATCTCGACTACTTCGATCTGATCAAGGATCCCGTCGGTGCCGTCGCCGACATCTACCGCGCGTTCGCGATCGAGTTCACCGACGCCGCGCGCGAAGCGGTGGCCGCAACCCACGAAGAGAGCAAGAAGGGCCCGCGGGCACCCAAACACACCTACTCGCTGGCCGATTACGGCCTGACTGACGACGAGGTCAAGGAGCGGTTCAAGGGGCTGTGATCTCAGGCGGTGGTGTTGGCCAACTTCTCGATCCGCTCGAGCGCACCCTCGGCCAGGGAACGCACGTCGTACCCGTTGGCGGGACCGCACGTCGAGATCTCGATGGCGGCGTTGTACGCCGCGACAAGCGCGCTGTCGCAGGCCCAGTCGTCACCCTGGAAAGACCAGAGCAGGATCTCGCGTGAACCGGAATCGACCGGCGGCAGAAGCTCGAAGACGTAGTCGCGTTCGGCCATGCTGGTGACCCGAAAGCTCTTGCCCTGACAGGAGTCGATCGTGCGCTTGGCCTGTGCGAGCGCGTCTTTGGCGTCGAAGTCGGCGCGATAGACGCCGACCATCTCCTCGACGTACACGTCCAGGCCGCCGTTGACGGTCATCCAGTGCCCGCCGTCGTATGCCGCGGGATCGTGATCGACGATGAACGGCGGGTCGACTTCACGCGCCACTCCCGCGCACTCGCCGGGATCGACGGAGACGAACAGGTTGCCGTCACCCTTGGTGACGTCTGGGCTCAGCAGGTCGCCGACCTGTCCGGCGGTGATCGGGGCGACGGGGGGCTCGGCCGTCGGCACAGGGCTGTCAACCACCCGCGTGCAGGCCGCAGCACTCATCGCGACCTGTGCCCATGCGACAGCCAGGGCACACGAAATCGCCCAACCCCGACCCATTTCGGGCAACTTTACTCTTTTCGCCGACAGAAACCGGGCGATGGGGCATCTAGCCGTCGCCGGGGGAGGGGGCCGACGAGATCTCTTCCAGGCATCCCTCGGCCACGGCATGCTTGATGCTGTCGGACAGCCGGGGGCAGGTCTTCTCACGGGCGGGGTCGCCGCCGGACTCCCGAATCTCGGTGAAGTACGCACAGCGTTTCGACGCCTCGGTGTTCCACTGCACCGACGTATGAGCCGGCCCCAGCTTCTTGACGTCCACCGAGACGTGGCAGAAGCGGCAGTCGACGGACACCAGGCCCGACCTCAGATACCGTTCGCGGTCCCGCTGGGTGGCCTCGCGCAGTGCCGCGGCACGTTCAGCGTCGAAAGAGGGTGCCCGCGAGGTGGTTCCGGGCGCCGAACCGCCGTGACCGTGGCCGTGGTCGTCGTCGTCATGCGACCCGTGAAGCAGCAACATCGCCCGGGCCAGCCGGTCGACATCGGGTGCCTTACGGTCTTCGGTCACGACTTCTGCTCGGCTCTTTCCTTCTGGTCCTTGTCTTCGGCTTGACGCTTGAGGTTCTCCTCCACCTCGACATGCCACTTCTCGTTGGCCGCCGTGGTGTCGACCTCTATTTCGAAGCGGTCGGTCATGTCGGGGGTGATGTCGGCGACATCGACGTAGAACTGCTGGTACCACCGCCGCATCTGGTACACCGCGCCGTCCTCCTCGACGAGCAGCGGATTGTCGATGCGGGTCTTGTGCTTCCAGATCTCCACGTCCTGAAGGAAGCCCTTGCTGACACCCTCGGTGAACGTGTTGGCCAACTTCTCGGTCATCTTCTCGTCCAGACCCTTGGGCTTCTCGACGATGACACCCCACTGCAGCATGAACGAATTCTGCGTGACGGGATAGTGGCAGTTGATCAGGATCGACTCGGCCTTGTATCCGCCGTAATTGTTGTGCAGCCAGTTGATCATGAACGACGGCCCGAAGTATGACGCCTCCGAGTCGAGGTGCGCCTCACCGTAAGTGGTGCCCATGTCGTTGATGTCGGGCCGGCCCACGTTGTGCAGATACTGCGACGCGATATGGCCCTCGAATACGTTCTTGAAGTAGGTGGGCAGCCCGTAGTGGATGTAGAAGAAGTGCGCCATGTCGGTGACGTTGTCGATGATCTCCCGGCAGTTGGCGTTCTCGATCAGGATCGAGTTCCACTTCCAGTCCGTCCACTCGTCGCTCTCGAACTCCGGGATGTCGGGGATCCGGACCTGGGGTGGGGGTGGGTTGCCCTCGTGGTCGTGCCAGACGAACAGCAGCCCGCCGCGAACGTCGGTCTCCCAGGCGCGGGTGCGGGCCAACCGCGGGGTGCGCTTGGCGTAGGGCACCAGCTTGCACTTGCCGTCCCCGCCCCAACGCCAGTCGTGGAATGGGCAGGCGACCTCGTCACCCTTGATCGTGCCCTGGGAGAGGTTCCCGCCCATGTGCCGGCAGTAGCCATCGAGCACCTTCAGATCGCCGTGCGAATCGGCGAAGACCACCAGCATCGTGCCGAAGATCTCGATGCCGTGCGGCTTGCCGTCCAGGTAGTCCTTCACCGGGCCCAGGCAGTGCCAGCCCCGGGCATACCGGTCGGGCAGGGCGCCGGTGTCGATCTCACGAATTCCCGCACTGTTGGTAGTCACGGTGGGCCTCCCGCTTCTGTGTCTCTAACTAGAACACGTTACAGTTTTTCCCGTTCCTCCCGCAATCTATGCAGGTAATCCGCCTCCCGTGAACGGCTCATTGCGAGTCAACTAGGGGTATAACCAAACGATGCCGTTGTACTCCTTCGAGGGACGCGCACCGACGATCGATCCGGACGCGTTCATCGCGCCGACGGCCACACTGGTGGGTGACGTGCACGTCGAGGCCGGCGCCTCGGTGTGGTTCAACGCGGTTCTGCGGGCCGACTTCGCCCCGATTGTGGTCCGCGAGGGCGCCAATGTGCAGGACTGCTGCGTCCTGCACGCCCCGCCCGGCATCCCGGTGGACATCGGACCCGGCGCCACCGTCGCCCACGCCTGCGTGGTGCACGGTGCCCACATCGGCGCGGAGGCGGTGCTCGCCAACCACTGCACGGTGCTCGACGGCGCGGTCATCGGCGCGCGCACCCTGATCGCGGCACATTCACTGGTCATCGGCGGCACAAAGATCCCTGACGAGGTGCTGGTGACCGGTGCGCCCGCGAAAGTCCGCGGACCGATCGCGGGGACCGGCGCCCAGATGTGGGTGAACACCAATCCCGGCGCGTACCAAGAGCTGGCGCGCCGCTACTCGACGGGTCTGCAGCTCGTCGAGGAGTGACTACTGCGACAGTCCGACGCGAAGGGCGACGTCCTGCATCCTGCCGACGTTGATCACGAACTTGTCGGTGGTGGCATCGCCGAGCGCGCTCTGGAACTCGAGCCGCACCAGCGCCGGACCCTGCGTGAACAGCAGCATCGTGACCGCCTTGCTGCGGTCGACGGACTCGCCGACGGCGGTGGTGCCGTCGGTGCCGACCGGGGCCGGTCGCGGTGTCGCGCCGGCGACCACCTGGTCGAGCCTGGGGATGGCCTCGCGCAGCGTCTTGGTCGCCGCCTCGGCGTCCGGGTAGACCACGATCGTGTTGGAGATGGCGCGGGTGTCGTCCTGATTGACAAACAGGGCGCTCGCCCCGGGCAGACCCCCGGGTGCCGGGTTCGTCGACTGGACGGTGAACGTGTCCTCGTCGTCGCTGAGATCGGACGCCTGCAGCAGTAGGCGGCTGTAATCCGCGGCCGAAGCGGCGGCGCTGCTGGTCGTCGTGGGGGCGGCCGCAGAGGGGGGAAGCGAGGTGGTCGGGGAAGTGGTGCCGGTGCCAGTGCCGGGAACCGGATTGGGTGTGGCATCACAACCGACCGCTGCGGCGCAGATGGCAGCCGCTACCGCTGCGGCGGACATCGACCTGGTAGCTGTCAGTCGGCGTTGTTCAGACATGTGTTCGGGCTTCGTGTTTCGCGGATGGAGTTCGCCCCCGAAGGGTACTGATATCGCCGTCTGCACTGGCTGGAGGTCTGGAGGTCTGCGCGCGCGAGCGCTAGCGTGGCGCAATGATCATCGGCAAGGTCGCCGAACTGTGGCGCTATCCGGTCAAGTCGATGGGCGGCGAACGCGTCGCCGATGTCGCGATCGGACCGCGCGGAGTCTTCGGCGACCGCCTCTGGGCGGTTCGCGATATGGAGCGGGACGTGACTGCCTCGGCACGCCGCATCCCGGCGCTGCTGAAGGCCACGGCGCGGTATACCGGTCCGCTGCCGCCGGACGCGGGTCCTGGCAACGTGCCCGAGGTGGTGATCACCTTCCCGGACGGAACGGAGCTGTCCAGCAGCGACGACGCGGTGCACGCGAAGCTGTCGGAGTTGGCCGGACGCGATATGCGCCTGACCGCATTGCCGCCGGTCGAGGACACCAGCCTGCACCGGTTGAGCAAGCACGAACGCGACAACGCATCGATCGCGTCGCTGCGCACCGACTTCGGAATCGACAAGGGTGAGAGGTTTCCCGATGTCTCGATGTTCCGGATCGCCGACCTGGCCACCTTCGCCCGCTACTCGACGCCGCCGGGCATGTTCGTCGATTTGGCGCCGGTGCACGTGCTGAGCACGACGAGTCTGTCGACAGTCGGTGCGGAGGTCGACGGGGCTCCACTGGACGTACGCCGATTCCGGCCGAACATACTTGTCGCGCTCCAGGATCCGGTCGACGGACTGCCCGAACCACAATGGACGGGCGGCCACCTCACCATCGGCGGCGCGGTGCTCGAAGTGGCGATGCCGACCATCCGCTGCGTTGTCCCGAGCCGACCGCAACCGGGCCTCGAGGTCGATCGCCGCATCACCAAGGCCGTCGCCCAGCGGGCGCAGCGATGCCTGGGCAGCTACTGCTGGGTGGACTCCGACGGAGCCGTGTCAGTGGGTGACGCGGTCGACCTCCGGGCAGCCGGCGCCCCCAAACGCGTGCTCACCGACGCGGTCAGGCGCGCGAAGCGGTTCACCTTCACCCTGGCCACCTCGGCTGCGGATCGGTTCCGCCGCTAGATCTTTCGCGCGCTGGCGGTGGCGCGGTCCAGCTCCCAGTATGCGCGCAGCGCAACGAGCTTGCCGTCGTCATTGACGCGGTAGGTGAACACGCCCTCGGCGGTCACCTCGTAGCCGGCCGACCGGATCACGATCGAGCCGACGTTGGCTTCCTCGTTGCCGCACTGGAAGGTCTCGACGAAGTTGAACTGCAGCTCACTGGGCGCGATCGCCTTGTCGTAGAACTTGGCGATCGCCTCCTTGCCGCGGTGTCCGTTGCCGTCGGGATCGAAGTGTGACGGTCCGATGGGATCCTCGACGATCGCGTCGTCGGCGAAGTTGTCCAGCCAGGACTGCTTGTCATGGGCGACCGCCGCCTCACGCGACCGCTTACCCGCCAGATGAACCGGGGCATTCGGGTCGGTGACGGTCACTGCTGCCAGCCCGAGTGAATGTAGGTGTCGGCGAAGCGCTTCATCGCGTCGAGCTTGGGTTGCAGCGGTGCGTCGAAGCCCAGTCCCTCGAACACCCATGGCATCACGATGTTGTCGGTGACGCCGGATTCGGCGAGTTCACGGTGGCCGTCGACGCCGAACTTGTCGATGCATACGGCCTGGAACTCGAACGGGTCGTCGGCCCGGCCGTATTCGGCGAGCAGCGCCTTCAACTTGGCGATCGTTTCGGCCAGCTGCTCGCCGGTCATCATCGCGCTGGTCCATCCATCGCCGACGCGTGCCGCGCGCTTGAGAGCGACGTCGGTGTGGCCGCCGACGTAGAACGGGACCGGTTCGGTGGGCGCCGGGCTCATCTGAAGCTTGTCGAAGTCGTAGAACTCGCCGTGGAACTCCACCATGCCGCCGGCCAGCACGAGTTTGATCACCTCGATCATCTCGTCGACCCTCTTGCCGCGGCGCGCGTACGGCTGGCCACACCACTCGAACTCCTCGGGGGCCCAACCGATCCCGACACCGAAACCGAACCGGTTGTTGGTCAGGTTGGCCACCGAGCCGACCTGGCGCGCGAGCAGCAGTGGATTGCGCGAACCCAGCTTCATCACGTTGGTGTAGAAGCGCAGCGTCGACGTCACCGCACCCATCGCCCCTGCGGCGATCAGCGGATCGACCCAGGGAGTGTTCTCGTCCCACATGCGGGAACCGTCCGGGGTGTAGGGGTAATCCGCCGACTGCTTCTCCATGTAGAAGATGGAGTCCGGCAACGCGATCGAGGTGAAGCCGACCTCCTCGGCGGTCCTGGCGATGTCGACGAGGTGGTCGATCTGACACATCGGCACCGCGCAGGTGTACTGCATGGTGGTCATCGGTGGTCGGGCTTGTCGCTGGCGACCACCCACATCGAGTAGTACTGCGAGCCGCCACCGTACGCGTGGCCCAGCGCCTTACGCGCGTTCGGAACCTGGTGCTCACCCGCCTTGCCCATCACCTGGATCGCCGCCTCGGCGAACCGGATCATGCCCGACGCGCCGATCGGATTGCTCGACAGCACGCCGCCCGACGCGTTGAGGGGGATGCGCCCGCCGATTGCCGTCTCGCCCGCTTCGGTGAGCTTCCAGCCTTCGCCCTCGGGTGCAAAGCCCAGATTCTCCAACCACATCGGCTCGAACCACGAGAAGGGCACATACACCTCGGCGACGTCGATCTCGTCGATCGGGCTGGTGATGCCCGCCGCCGCCCACAACGCCTTGGCGGCATCGCGGCCCGCCTGCGGGTTGACCTGATCGCGGCCCGAGTAGGCCAGCGGTTCGGTGCGCAGCGCGGTGGCGTGGATCCACGCCACCGGACTGCCGTCGGCGACCTGCTTGTCGGCGATCTCCTCGTTGCCGATCACCATTGCGCACGCACCGTCGGACGACGGGCACGTCTCGTCGAATCGGATCGGGTCCCACAGCATCTGCGACGACATCACCTTCTCCAACGTGATGTCGGGCTGATGCAGATGCGCCAGCGGGTTCTTGGCGCCGTTGAGCCGGTCCTTGACCGCCACCATCGCACCGATGTGGTCGGGCGCCCCGGAACGGCGGATGTAGGCCCGCACGTGCGGCGCGAAGTAACCGCCGGCGCCCGCGCCGACGGGCTTGGTGAACGGCACCGGAATGCTCAACGCCCACATGGCGTTCGACTCGGACTGCTTCTCCCACGCCATACACAGCACCCGCCGGTACTTGCCGGACTGCACCAGCGAGGCGGCCACCACGCCGGTCGACCCGCCCACCGAGCCGGCGGTGTGCACCCGAATCAGCGGCTTGTTCGTCGCGCCCACGGCATCGGCCATGAACAACTCGGGCATCATCACGCCCTCGAAGAAGTCCGGCGCCTTGCCGACCACCACGGCGTCGATGTCGTCCATCGTCGACCCGGAATCGGCCAGCGCCTTGTCGATGGCCTCGCGCACCAAACCGTTCATCGACACGTCCTGGCGCTTGGCGACGTACTTCGTCTGTCCGGTGCCCAGCACCGCAGCGAGATTCTTAGACATCAGGCGTGTCCTTCCAGAACGGCCACCAGATTCTGTTGCAGCGCAGGCCCGCTCGTCGCGTGCGCCAGAACCCGCTGCGCCGAACCGTTGAAGATGTGTTGTGCGGCGAATCCGATGCGCTCGAGGCCCGCGGAGAACATCGGGTTGGCGGACAACGCTCCACCCGACGGGTTGACCTTCGCCGACGAGGGCAGCCCGATCGCCTCGGTGAGGATCAGGTGCTGATGGGTGAACGGCGCATAGATCTCGGCGACCTCGATGGACCCCGTGTCGCCACCGGTGGCCGCTTGTGCGGACGCCGCGGTCGACGGCGAGGTGGTCAGGTCACGAGCGCCCAATATCGGCGTCTCGATGCGATGTTCGATCCCGGTGATCCACGCGGGGTTCTCGCGTAGCTCACGCGCCCGGTCGCCGGCGGCGAGCACGATCGCCGACGCGCCGTCGGTGATCGGCGCGATGTCGTGGCGACGCAACGGATCCGCGAAGTACGGGCGTTCGAGGAGTTCGGAGATCGCTTTCGCCTCGTCTGAGCCTGTCGGAGCCTCCTCGCTGTCGGTGCGGCCGGCCGCCGTCATCGCGTCCAGCGCCACCTGCGCCATCTGCTCGGCGGTCCACTTGCCCGCGTCCAGTCCGAACCGCGCCTGCAGGCCCGCCATCGAGACCGCGTCCGGCCACAGCGGGGCGACGCTGTACGGGTCGGTCTGCAGCGCCAGCACCCGGCGCAGCACACCCGCGCTGGACTTGCCGAAGCCGTACACCAGCGCGGTGTCCACCTCGCCGGTGAGGATCTTGATGTAGGCCTCGTAGAGCGCCCACGCCGCGTCCATTTCGACGTGCGACTCGTTGATCGGAGGCACCGCCCCGATCGAGTCGATCGCGGAGATGAACGAGAACGCCCGGCCCGCAAGGTAATCCGAAGATCCCGAGCACCAGAACCCGATATCGGTCTGCTGCAGGCCGAGCTCGTCGTAAAGCCGATGGAAGCACGGCATCAGCATCTCGACGCCGTTGGTGGTCCCGTCGGTGCGGCGCACGTGCGGTGCGTGCGCGAACCCGACGACCGCTACCCCGTTGTCCGAAGTCATGAAGTGAAGCCCCTTTACAGGTGGTGCTTGTAGGAGTCGTAGTCGGCGTCGGGCTCACCCGTCGGCCGGAAGTGGTCGATGTTGTCGATGCCCAGGCCCCACTCCTCACGTGGTTTCCAGACCGCTTCGACGCGCATCCCCATCCGGACCTCGGACGCCTCGATCTCGGTGACCAGGTGCAGGAAGGGGATGTCGGCGCCGTCGAGCAGCACGTAGGCGGCGACGTAGGGCGGTTTGATGCGCTGCCCGGCGAACGGGATGTTGATCACCGCGAACGTGGTGACGGTGCCCTTGTCCGGCAGCTCGATGAACTCGTCGAGCTCGAGGCCGGTGGCGGGATCGGCCTCCTTGGGCGGGAAGTACACCTTGCCGGGCTTGCCGTCGCGGCCGCTCTTGGTCCGGGCACCGAGAAGCTTGCCCTCCTCGAGCGCCCGCAGGAACGTGCTTTCGGGAAGCGATGCGGTGTGCTGGATCTCGATGGACGACGGCGACACCTGCACTGTCACGGGGTCGCGGTCGTCGGGCCGGCCCTCGGGTTCGGCCTGGTCGCCGAGGGCGAAGTAGGCGATGTCGGTGATGGCCCCGACGGGTTCGTCGACCCAGTGCGCGTGCACCCGCGCGCCGGTGCTGATGGCGTCGGAGGACTTGGCATCGACGGCGTGCAGCAGCGGGGTGTCGGCGCCGTCGAGTTTGATCAGCGCCCACGCGAACGGCCGATCGATGGGCTGACCCTCGAGCGGGGCCGGCTGCCAGGTCCACGACAGCACGGTTCCGACACCGGCCACCGGTACGATTTCCGTCAATCGCTCGTAGGTCACGGGATCGAACTCGGCAGGCGGCACGTGCACCCGCCCGTCGGAACCGCGCACTCCGACGATGCGTCGCTCGCGCAGGGCGGTGAAGAACTGGGACAGGAGTGGTCCGACTGAACGGGTGTAGTCGAATGAGAGCTTCAGCGGCGCGGAAAGCGGCCGCTCATGCGGATCGATCTGCACCGGGCTGCTTTGGCTGGTGGTCACGGCATCGAGTAGAACAGGTTCTAACAATGGTTTCAAGACACCGTTATGAGGTCTGCGAATGAAGCTCGGACTGCAGTTGGGATATTGGGGCGCGCAACCGCCCGAGAATCACGCCGAACTGGTTGCCGCCGCCGAGGAGGCCGGGTTCGACACGGTGTTCACCGCCGAAGCCTGGGGCTCGGACGCCTACACGCCGCTGGCGTGGTGGGGCCGCGAAACCACACGCATGCGGCTGGGCACGTCGGTGATCCAGCTGTCGGCGCGCACGCCGACCGCGTGTGCGATGGCGGCGCTGACGCTCGACCACCTCTCCGGGGGACGGCACATCCTGGGGCTCGGCGTTTCCGGACCGCAGGTCGTCGAGGGCTGGTACGGCCAGAAGTTCCCCAAGCCGCTGGCCCGCACCCGCGAGTACATCGACATCCTGCGTCAGGTGTGGGCGCGCGAAGCCCCGGTGCGCAGCGACGGCCCGCACTACCCGCTGCCGCTGACCGGTGAGGGCACGACGGGCCTGGGCAAGAACCTCAAGCCGATCACGCACCCGCTTCGGGCCGATATCCCGGTGATGCTGGGCGCGGAAGGACCGAAGAACGTCGCGCTGGCCGCCGAGATCTGCGACGGTTGGCTGCCGATCTTCTACTCGCCGCGCATCGCCGACATGTACAACGAGTGGCTCGACGAGGGTTTCGCCCGCCCTGGCGCCCGCCGCAGCCGCGAGGACTTCGAGATCTGCGCGACGGCGCAGGTGGTCGTCACCGACGACCGCGCCGAGATCATGGAGCTGATGAAGCCGCATCTGGCCCTCTATATGGGCGGTATGGGCGCCGAGGACACCAACTTCCACGCCGACGTCTACCGGCGGATGGGATACGCGGAGGTCGTCGAGGACGTGACGAAGCTGTTCCGCTCCGGCACCGAGGACGGCAAAGAGCGAGCCGCCAAGATCATTCCCGACGAGCTGGTCGACGACTCGGCGATCGTCGGCGACCTCGGTTACGTGCAGGAGCAGATCAAAGCGTGGGAGGCCGCCGGCGTCACGATGATGGTCGTCGGCGCGCGTTCGCCCGAGCAGATTCGGGATCTCGCCGCGCTGGTATAGGTTCCCACGCGTGAGCGCCCCTCTGGCCGAGTAGACACTTCCTTGCTAGTTGTCTACCCGGCGTTCTAGATTGGCGCGATGACCCAGCACACCATCGCGGGCACAACGCTCACCATGCCGGTGAGAATCCGCAAGGCGCATCAGCACATGGCGATGTTCTCCGTGGACGCCGACGCCGCGCAGCGCATGATCGACTACAGCGGTCTGAAGGTCTGCCGGTTCCTGCCGGGACGTGCGATCGCGGTACTGATGCTGATGCGCTACGAGGACGGCGACCTCGGCCAGTACTACGAGTACGGCACCAACGTGATGGTGAACCCGCCCGGGTCGAATGCGTCGGGGCCACGGGCACTGCAGTCGGCGGGTGCGTTCATCCATCACCTGCCGGTCGACCAGGCCTTCACGCTGGAGGCCGGAACCAAAATTTGGGGTTATCCGAAGGTCATGTCGGAGTTCACGATTCGTGACGGGCACACGTACTCGTTCGACGTCACCATCGACGGCCAGTTCGCCGTCGGCATGGATTTCCGTCCCGGCCTCCCGGTTCCGGCGGCGTTCACCGCCAAGCCGCAGGCCCACCCCACGTACTCGTGCCGCGACGGGGTGCTGCGCCGGACCGTCGGCGAGATGAAGCTCAGCGAGGTCCGCTATCGCCCGGGTGGGGCCCGGGTCCGGCTCGGCGAACATCCCTATGCGAAGGAGCTGGCCTCGCTAGGCTTCCCCAAACGCGCCTTGTTCTCCGGTTCGGCTGGGAACGTGGAGATGTCGTTCGCGGATGCAGAGGAGCTTCGATCGTGACTGTTACGGCACCGCAGACCAAACCGGACGTCGACCTGACCGACGGTGCGTTCTACGCCGGCGACTCGCGCTCGGTCTACAAGTGGATGCGCGAGAACGAGCCGGTCTTCCGCGACCGCAACGGATTGGCCGCCGCCGCAACCTATGCCGCCGTCATCGAGGCGGAGCGCAATCCGGAGCTGTTCTCCAACGCCGGCGGTATCCGACCCGACCAGCCGGGCGTCGAGATGATGATCGAGATGGACGATCCGCAGCATCTGCTGCGCCGCAAGCTCGTCAACTCCGGCTTCACGCGCAAGCGGGTCAAAGACCTCGAGGGCTCGATCGAGAACCTGTGCGACACGCTGATCGACAACGTGTGTGAGCGCGGCGAATGCGATTTCGTCTGGGACATCGCGGCGCCGCTGCCGATGGCCGTCATCGGCGACATGCTCGGGGTGCGTCCCGAAGAACGCGAGATGTTCCTCAAGTGGTCCGACGACCTGGTGGGTGCCCTCAGCAGCACCGCGGACCCGGAGGAATTCCAGGTCACCATGGACGCGTTCGCGGCCTACAGCGAATACATGATGGGCATGATCGCGGTCCGCAAGGACGAGCCGACCGACGACCTGGTCAGTGTGCTGGTGCACGCCGAGGTCGAGGGCAGCAAGCTCGAGGACCATCAGATCGTCACCGAGGTGCTGCTGCTGTTGATCGGCGGCGACGAGACCACCCGGCACACGCTGTCCGGCGGAACCCGGCAGTTGCTGTTGCATCCCGACCAGCATCAGCGGCTCGCTGCCGACCTGTCGTTGCTGCCCAACGCGATCGAGGAGATGCTGCGCTGGACGGCGCCGGTGAAGAACATGGCGCGCACGATCACCGCCGACACAGAGTTCCACGGAACGGCCCTCGAAGAGGGCGAGAAGATGATCCTGCTGTTCGAGTCGGCCAACTTCGACGAGAGCGTGTTCGAGGATCCCGAGCGCTTTGACATCGAGCGCTATCCGAACAACCACCTGGCGTTCGGCTTCGGCACGCACTTCTGCCTCGGAAACCAGCTCGCGCGACTCGAGCTGTCGATCATGCAGACCAAACTGCTGCAGCGGCTACCCGATCTGCGGCTGGCCTCCGGTGACGAGTTGCCCTTGCGGCCCGCCAATTTCGTGAGCGGTCTGGAGAAGATGCCGGTGGCGTTCACGCCGACGGCGAAGGTGCTCTAGTGCGCCGTTTGTGAAACGAGCGACGGAAATCCGACCGAAACCGTCGCAGGTTGCACAAACGAGCGAGGGAGCGGGACGCGGAAGCGGGCCTACTTCATCTGGAAGTTCGGGGCGCGCTTCTCCTTGAACGCCCGCGGCCCCTCCTTGGCGTCGTCGCTGAGGAACACCGGGATGCCGTTGGCGGTGTCGGGCTTGAACGCCTCGTTCTCGTGCATGCCCTCGGTCTCGCGGATGGTCTTGAGGATCGCCTGCACGGCGAGCGGGCCGTTGTTGTTGATCACCTCGGCGATCTCCAGCGCCTTGTCCAGCGCGGTGCCGTCGGGAACCACGTAGCCGATCAGCCCGTACTCCTTGGCCTCGGCGGCGGTGATGTGCCGCCCGGTCAACAGCAGATCGCACGCGATGGTGTACGGAATCTGGCGCACCAGGCGCACCGCCGAGCCGCCCATCGGATAAAGGCTCCACTTCGCCTCGGAGATTCCGAACTTGGCGCTCTCACCCGCGATGCGGATGTCGGTGCCCTGCAGGATCTCGGTGCCGCCCGCGATCGCGGGCCCCTCGACCGCGGCGATCAGCGGTTTGGTCAGCCGCCGGCCCTTCAGCAGCGCGTCGATGCGTGACGGGTCGTAGCTACCGTCCTTGAACGAGTCGCCCGGCGGCTTGGCCGTCGCCGCCTTGAGGTCCATCCCCGCACAGAAGTAACCACCGGCGCCGGTGAGGATGCAGGTGCGGATCTCGGGATCGTTGTCGACACGGTCCCAGGCCTCGACCATGATCGAGAGCATCTCGGTGGAGAGCGCATTGCGCGCCTCGGGCCGGTTCAGCGTCAGGATCAGGGTGTGTCCGCGCTGCTCAATGAGGGCGTCGGGGCCCTTCTGGGGATCACTCACGAGGGTTCGCCTTCCAGCGTCGATGCCACAGACTTGTCTGGAAATGTAACACGTTCTAGTTTAGGTCTCGTGGCCCTGAACATCGCCGATCTCGCCGAGCACGCCATCGACGCCGTGCCAGACCGTGTCGCCCTCATCTGCGGCGACGACCAGTTGACGTACGCCCAGCTGGAGGAGCAGGCCAACCGGTTGGCCCATTACCTCCTCGACCAGGGCGTCAAGAAGGACGACAAGGTCGGCCTCTACTGCCGCAACCGCAACGAGATCGTCGTTGCGATGCTGGGCATCGTCAAGGCCGGCGCCATCCTGGTCAACGTCAACTTCCGCTACGTCGAGGGCGAGCTGAAGTACCTGTTCGAGAACTCCGACATGGTCGCCCTGGTGCACGAGCGCCGCTACGCCGACCGCGTCGCGAACGTGCTGCCCGAGACCCCGGCCGTGAAAACCGTTCTGGTGGTCGAGGACGGCAGCGACGACGACTTCGAACGCTACGGTGGCGTCGAGTTCTACTCGGCTCTCGAACAGAGTTCGCCCGAGCGCGATTTCGGGCCGCGCAGCCCCGACGACATCTACCTGCTCTACACCGGCGGCACCACCGGGTTCCCCAAGGGCGTCATGTGGCGCCACGAGGACATCTACCGGGTCCTCTTCGGCGGCACCGACTTCGCCACCGGTGAGTTCGTCAAGGACGAGTACGACCTCGCCAAGGCGGCCGCGGAGAACCCGCCGATGATCCGCTACCCGATCCCGCCGATGATCCACGGCGCCACCCAGTCGGCCACCTGGATGTCGCTGTTCTCTGGTCAAACCACCGTCTTGGCACCGGAATTCGATGCCGACGAGGTCTGGCAGACCATCGAGAAGCACAAGGTGAACCTGTTGTTCTTCACCGGCGACGCGATGGGCCGCCCCTTGCTCGATGCGCTGGTCAAACTGCACGAGTCCGGTCGCGAGCCCGACCTCTCCAACCTGTTCCTGCTGGCGAGCACCGCCGCCCTGTTCTCGACCAGCATCAAGGAGAAGTTCCTCGAACTGCTGCCCAACCGGGTGATCACCGACTCGATCGGATCCTCGGAGACCGGCTTCGGCGGCACCAGCATCGTCGCCAAGGGGCAGTCGCACACCGGCGGCCCGCGGGTGACGATCGACCACCGCACCGTCGTTCTCGACGAGGACGGCAACGAGGTCAAGCCCGGATCGGGTGTGCGCGGCTTGATCGCCAAGAAGGGCAACATCCCGGTCGGCTACTACAAGGACGAGAAGAAGACAGCCGAAACGTTCAAGACGTTCAACGGCATTCGCTACGCCATCCCCGGTGACTACGCCGAGGTGGAGGCCGACGGCACCGTCACGATGCTCGGCCGCGGCTCGCAGTCGATCAACAGCGGCGGCGAGAAGATCTACCCCGAAGAGGTCGAGGCCGCGCTCAAGGGCCATCCCGACGTGTTCGACGCGCTCGTGGTCGGGGTGCCCGACGAGCGGTACGGCCAGTGCGTCGCGGCCGTCGTACACCGCCGGCCGGGCACCACCCCGACACTGGCCGAGCTCGACACGTTCGTGCGCCGGGAGATCGCGGGATACAAAGTGCCGCGCAAGATCTGGTGGGTAGACGACATCCAGCGCACCCCGGCCGGTAAGCCGGACTACCGGTGGGCCAAGGACGTCACCGAAGAGCGCGCCGCCGACGAGGTGCACGCCAATCACGTGGGGTCGGCGTCGTGACCGGAATGCGCACCGAACTCTGCGATCGATTCGGCATCGAGTACCCGATCTTCGTCTTCACGCCGTCGGAGAAGGTCGCCGCGGCGGTCAGCAAGGCGGGCGGTCTCGGGGTGCTGGGCTGCGTTCGGTTCAACTCGGCCGACGATCTCGAAGACGTGCTGTGCTGGATGGACGAGAACACCGACGGCAAGCCCTACGGCGTCGACGTGGTGATGCCCGCCAAGGTGCCTCAGGAGGGCACGGCGGTCGACATCAACAAGCTGATCCCGCAGAGCCATCGCGACTTCGTCGACAAGACGCTCGCCGATCTCGGGGTCCCGCCGCTTCCGGAGGACGGGGCGCGCAACGAGGGTGTGCTCGGGTGGCTGCACTCGGTGGCGCGCTCACACGTGGAGGTCGCGCTCAAGCATCCGATCAAGCTGATCGCCAACGCGCTCGGCTCTCCGCCGAAGGACGTCATCGACCAGGTGCACGCCGCGGGAGTTCCGGTCGCGGCCCTGGCAGGCAGCGCCAAACACGCTGCGCGCCATGTGGACAACGGCGTCGACATCGTCGTGGCCCAGGGGCATGAGGCCGGCGGCCACACCGGTGAGATCGGCTCGATGGTGCTGTGGCCGGAAATCGTTGACGCCCTTGACGGGAAGGCCCCCGTGTTGGCCGCCGGAGGTATCGGCACCGGCAGGCAGGTGGCCGCGGCGCTGGCGCTCGGCGCTTCCGGGGTGTGGATGGGTTCGGCGTTCCTGACCGCTGCCGAGTACGACCTCGGGCACCGCAAGCCCGGCGGCGTCTCGACGATCCAGGAGGGGCTGCTGCGGGCGACGTCGGCCGACACCGTGCGCCGGCGGATCTACACCGGTAAGCCCGCTCGTCTGCTGAAGACGAAATGGACCGACGCGTGGGATGCGCCCGACGCCCCCGAGCCGTTGCCGATGCCGCTGCAGAACATCCTCGTCAGCGAGGCGCACCAGCGCATGAACGAGTCGGACAACCCCGACACCGTGGCGATGCCGGTGGGACAGATCGTCGGCCGGATGAACGAGATCCGCCCGGTCGCCGACATCATCGCCGAGCTGGTGCAGGGTTTCGAGGAGGCCACCCGCCGCCTCGACGGCATCCGCGGCGACTAACTTCCCGGTCGAGCGTGGGCTCGACGCACGCGGATTCGCGAAATGCGTGACACAACGCCACGCTCGGCGCGAAGTATGCGTTATCGCGGGACCGGATACACCGGATCGGCGCAGGCCGTACCCTCGGCCGCCAACTGCCGTTTGATCACCTTGAACGTCTCCGTGCGCGGGAGCGCCGTGCTGACCCGGACGAATGAGGGCCACTGCTTGGGGCCGAGATCGGTTTGTGCCGAGAGGAATTCGCGGAACATGTCGACGTCGAAAACCGCCCCCTCGGTCAGCGTCAGCGCGGCCATCACCTGGTCGCCGACGTCAGGTGCGGGTATCCCGTAGACCGCCACCTCCACGACGTCGGGGTGCCGCAGCAGCACCCGCTCGATCGGTGCCGCACCGAGGTTCTCGCCGTCCACGCGCATCCAGTCGCCGAGGCGGCCCGCGAAATACGCGAAGCCGTTCTCGTCGCGGTAGGCCAGGTCGCCACTGTGGTACACGCCGCCGCGCATGCGCTCGGCGTCGGCCTCCGGATCGTTGTAGTACCCCTCGAAACGGCCTGCGTCCGAGACGTTGACGAGCTCACCGGTGACACCGGGCGGGCACGGCTCACCGGTGTCGACGTCGACGATCTCGGTGCCCGGCGGCAGCGGGCCCAGCGAGCCGGGCGGAGTGTCGGGTGTGCGCGCGATGGCGATACCGCCCTCGGTCGAGCCGAAGCCATCCATCACCACCGCGCCGAAACGCTTGGCGAATCGCTCGACATCGGCGGGCGCACCCTCGTTGCCGTACACCGCTCGCAACGGGTTGTCCGCGTCGTCGGGACGCTCCGGCGTCGCGAGGACATAGGACAGCGGTTTGCCGACGTAGTTCGCATACGTCGCCCCGAACCGACGGATGTCGGGCAGGAACTGCGATGCGGAGAACTTGCGGCGCAACGCCAACGAGCTCTGCGACGCCAGCGCCACGGCCCACCCGACCAGCACCGCGTTCGAGTGGAACAGCGGCATCGACACGTAGCAGACATCGCTCGGCCCGAGGCCGAACCGTTGGGTCATGGTCACGCCGGCCACCGCCACCTTGCCGTGGCTGCACTTGACGGCCTTCGGGTCGCCGCTGGTGCCCGACGTGTAGATGAGCATGAACAGGTCCGCGGGATCGGCCTCGCGCACCGCGACGGGCTCAGCGGCGAACGCCGCCACCTCGTCCGCCCACTGCTGCGAGTCGACATCGATGTGGTCGATCCCGTCGATCACCTCCCGTGCGCCCGAATCGGCCAGCACCAGTTGGCAATCGGCATGGGCGATGTCACGCTGGAGCGCGGCCCCGCGGCGCACCGGGTTGAGGCCCACCGGCACGATCCCGGTCAGTCCAGCGGCGGCCAGCACCGCCGAGAAGAACGGGGTGTTCTGCAGCAGGACACCCACATGTGGCGGGCGGTCCGGATCGAGGCGGGCGCGCAGCGCGGCGGCGATCGCGGCCGCATGGCGCAGATGTTCGCGCCAGGTGGTGAACGTCTCCTCGAAGAGCACGCCGCGGTCCTCGACGTCGACCAGCGGCGCCAGCAGCTCAGCGACCGTGGGTAGCTTGTTCACATCACGCGGGCGTATCGGCCAACTCCCGGCCGATGCGCAGCAGTTGTCCCGTGGCGCCGCCGACCGCGAACTCGGTCTGCTTGGCCGCCAGGAAATACCGGTGCACGGGGTGGTCGATGTCGATCCCGACGCCGCCGTGCACGTGCACCGTGGTGTGTGCGACGCGGTGGCCGGCGTCGGCGGCCCAGAACGCCGCGGTGTGGACGTCGACGTCCGCGGGAAGATCTTCGGACAACCGCCAGGCGGCCTGCGTCAGGGTCAGCCGGAGCGCCTTGACGTCGATGTAGCCGTCGGCCAGCCGCGACGACACAGCCTGGAAACTGCCGATGGGCCGGTCGAACTGCTCGCGCTCACGGGCGTACGCCGCGGTGAGCTCGAGCGCGCGCTCGAGGACTCCGAGTTGAAAGGCGCTGCGGCCCAGGGTCGCCCGGGTGCTCAGCCAAGCTGCGACATCACCACCCGAGCCGTCGCCGACGACCCGGCCGGCATCGACCTGCGTGCCCTGCAGTTCCAGATGGGCGACGCTGCCATGCCCTGTGGTGCTCAACGACTGCACCGTCACGCCGGGATCCGTCGCGGAGACCAGGAAAACCTTTGGGCCCGAGTCGGTTTCGGCAGGGACCAGGAACGCGTCGGCAACCGGACCGTAGGGCACCAGGGCGCGGGACCCGGTGAGCCGGTAGCCGTCCTCGGAGGATTGCGCCTGCACCGGCCCCTGACCCATCTCGGCGTCGAGCGCGACCGTGAGGATCTTGTCGCCCTTGATCGCGGGTACCGCCCACTCCTGTTGCAGTGTGTCCGAGGCGAACTCGGCCAGCGCCCCGGCGCCCAGAACCACCGACTCCAGATACGGCACCGCGGACAGCTGCCGGCCGAGCGCAACGAGCACGGCCACCTGCTCCAGCACGCCGAACCCGCCTCCACCCAGCGCCTCGGGGGAAGCGGCCGACAGCACGTCGGCCTCGATCAGCTTGTCCCACAGCGCGCGGTCGAACCTCTGGTCCAGACCATCGAGCTCGCGTTGGCGCTCGGGCGTCACGACCGAGTCGACGATGGTGCGCACCAGCCCGCCGAGGTCGTCGGACGCTTCGGTTGTCTTGAAGTCCATGGTGAGTTTCCTATCGATTCACTCGGGGCAGACCCAGCGCGACCATGCCGATGATGTCGCGTTGAATCTCGTTGGTGCCGCCGCCGAAGGTGAGGATCAGGCAGCTGCGGTGCATCCGTTCGATCCGTCCGCGCAGTAGCGCCCCGGGCGAACCCGGCCGCAACGTGGCCGCCGTTCCGAGCACCTCCATGAGCAGCCGATAGGCCTCGGTGGCCAGTTCGGTGCCGTACACCTTGGCCGCCGACGCGTCCGCGGGGGAAGGCGCTGTCTCATCGGCAGATGCCAGTTCCCAGTTGATCAGTTTGAGCACCTCGGCCTTGGCGTGCACGCGGGCCAAATTGAGCTGCACCCACTCCGAGTCGATCAGCCGGTTGCCGTGCACGTCCTTGGTGTTCTGGGCCCACTCACGAACCCCGCCGAGCGCCACGAAGATCGGCTGGGCGGATACGAGTGCGACGCGCTCGTGGTTGAGCTGGTTGGTCACCAGCTTCCAGCCGGCGTTCTCTTCGCCCACGAGGTTGGTCACCGGCACGCGCACGTCCTGGTAGTAGGTGGCGCTGGTGTCGACGCCCGCCATGGTGTGCACCGGCGTCCAGGAGAACCCCTCCGCGGTGGTGGGCACGATCAGCATCGAGATCCCGCGGTGCTTCTTGGCCTCGGGGTTGGTGCGCGCGGCCAGCCACACGTAATCGGCGTAGGCGATCAGGCTGGTCCACATCTTCTGGCCGTTGATCACGTAGTCGTCGCCGTCGCGAACGGCGGTGGTGCGCAGCGACGCCAGATCGGTGCCGGCGCCGGGCTCGGAGTAACCGATCGAGAAGTGCAGTTCGCCGGCGGCGATCTTGGGCAGGAAGAACTTCTTCTGCTCGTCGCTGCCGAAGTGCATGATCGTCGGCGCGACGCTGTTGATCGTCAGGAACGGCACCGGCACGTTCGCGATCGCGGCCTCGTCATTGAAGATCAACCCGTCGATGGGCGGGCGCTCCTGGCCGCCGAACTCCTTGGGCCACGACAGGGTCAGCCAGCCGTCCTTGCCCATCTGCGCGACGGTCTCGCGGTAGACGTTGCCGCGGCCCATCTCGCCGTCGTTGGATGCCAGAGCCTCGGCGCGCTCGGGTGTCATCAGCTTGGTGAAGTAGGAGCGCAGCTCGCGGCGCAGCTCTTCCTGCTCTGGGGTGTAGCCGATCCGCATCGCCTTGTCCTAACTTCTCTAGAGGCACGAAGTGGCGTACCGGGAGCCAGCCCCGATTCACTCCCGGTTGTAACACGTTCTAGTCTTGGGGTCCAGGCCGGTGCCACACTGGGCTCGGAGCAGCTTTGACCGCGAGGAGGTTGTGATGAGGGTGGAAGTGGACCGGGACCGGTGCGAGGGCAACGCCGTCTGCGTGGGAATCGCGCCCGACCTGTTCGATCTGGACGACGACGATTACGCGGTGGTCAAGCTGGATCCGGTGCCCGCCGACCAGGAGGATCTGGCCGAGCAGTCCATCGCCGAGTGCCCGAGGGCGGCACTGCTTCGCCGAGACTAGAGGTATTCATAAATTGACGATGCACACGGGCATACGAGGAGCGGCATGACTACAGACCCCAACGACCTGTCCGGCCGCGTTGCGGTGGTGACCGGAGCGGCCGCGGGCCTGGGGCGCGCGGAGGCGATCGGCCTCGCCCGGGCGGGGGCCACCGTCGTCGTGAACGACATCGCCGCCGCGCTCGACAAGTCCGACGTGCTGGACGAGATCTCGGCAGCCGGCTCGAAGGGCGTCGCCGTGGCGGGCGACATCAGCGCGCGCTCGACCGCCGACGAACTGGTCGAGACGGCCGATGGGCTCGGTGGCCTCGGCATCGTCGTCAACAACGCCGGCATCACCCGCGACCGCATGCTGTTCAACATGTCCGACGAGGACTGGGATGCGGTGATCGCCGTGCACCTGCGCGGGCACTTCCTGTTGACCCGCAACGCGGCCACCTACTGGCGAGCCAAGGCCAAAGAGAACGCCGCAGATGGGGCTGGCCGGGTCTACGGCCGCGTCATCAACACCTCTTCGGAAGCCGGGCTGGTCGGGCCCGTCGGGCAGGCCAACTACGGTGCCGCCAAGGCCGGGATCACCGCGTTGACACTGTCGATGGCCCGGGCGCTGGAGCGCTACGGCGTGCGGGCCAATGCCATCGCGCCCCGCGCCCGCACCGCGATGACCGCGGATGTGTTCGGCGAAGCGCCGGAGTTGAGCGATGGCCAGATCGACCCGCTGTCGCCCGAGCACGTCGTGAACCTGGTGCGGTTCCTGGCCTCCCCGGCCGCGGAAGCGGTCAACGGTCAGCTCTTCATCGTCTACGGTCGAACGGTGACACTGGTGGCAGCGCCGACGGTCGAGGCACAATTCAGCGCCGAATCCGATGCCTGGAATCCCTCGACGTTGTCGGAAACCCTTCGGGAGTACTTTGCTGGACGTGATCCAGAGAAGTGTTTCTCGGCCACGGGGCTGATGAATCAGCAAGACTGACGGTCTCGTTAGGTACGGCCGGGCTCTACTAGAACACGTTCTAGAATGAGCTGGATCACACTTGCTTTGACCTGCGCAAAATCACAATCAGGACTCCATTTTGGGAGCTTTGACACTGCGAACGTGTTCTAGTTAGTATGATCCGGCTCACCGAGAGCAACGCTTAGCCGAGGGGTGGGAAGTCCGCCGTGACAACGTATTTCACCTCTTCGCCACGAAGACGACGCGACGAACATCCAGACCCCCGAGAACGGAGCAAAGGTTGATCGAACAGCTCGCGGCACCGGCTCGGGCCGTGGGCGGGTTCGTCGAGATGTCCTTTGACACGTTCGCCAAGACGTTCCGGCGCCCGTTTCAGTTCCGCGAGTTCCTCGACCAGACCTGGATGATCGCGCGGGTTTCGTTGGTTCCGACCCTGTTGGTGGCCATACCTTTCACCGTTCTGGTCGCGTTCACCCTCAACATCCTTCTCCGCGAGATCGGTGCGGCCGACCTGTCCGGCGCCGGTACCGCCTTCGGCACCATCACCCAGCTCGGGCCCGTCGTGACGGTGCTGGTGGTGGCGGGCGCCGGCGCGACCGCCATCTGCGCGGACCTCGGTGCGCGCACCATCCGTGAGGAGATCGACGCCATGCGGGTGCTGGGCATCGACCCGATCCAGCGGTTGGTGGTGCCTCGCGTGCTCGCCTCGACGTTCGTCGCGCTGCTGCTCAACGGCCTGGTCTGCCTGATCGGCCTGTCCGGTGGTTACGTGTTCTCGGTCTTCCTGCAGGGCGTCAACCCCGGTGCGTTCATCAACGGCCTGACGGTGTTGACGGGCCTCGGTGAGCTCGTCATGGCCGAGATCAAGGCCCTGCTGTTCGGGGTGGTGGCCGGCTTGGTCGGCTGCTATCGCGGCCTGACGGTCAAGGGTGGCCCCAAGGGCGTGGGCACCGCGGTCAACGAGACCGTCGTCTACGCATTCATCTGCCTGTTCGTGATCAACGTGGTGATGACGGCGATCGGCGTGAGGGTGCTCGAGAGATGAGCTACGACGTCACGGTCCGTTTCCGCCGCTTCTTCAGCGGTGTGCCCAAGATCGTCGACAGCGTCGGCGAGCAGGCGCTGTTCTACGGCGAGACGATGCGCTACCTGCCCAACGCGGTCCGGCGGTACCGCAAGGAGACGGTCCGCAACATCGCCGAGATGACGATGGGCACCGGTGCGCTGGTCATGATCGGCGGCACGGTCGGTGTCGCCGCGTTTTTGACCCTGGCCTCCGGCGGCGTCATCGCGGTCCAGGGTTACAGCTCACTGGGCAATATCGGCATCGAGGCGTTGACGGGCTTCCTGTCGGCCTTCCTCAACGTGCGCATCGTCGCTCCGGTGATCGCCGGCATCGCGCTGGCCGCGACCATCGGCGCGGGCACGACCGCGCAACTCGGCGCCATGCGGGTATCCGAGGAGATCGACGCCGTCGAGTCGATGGCCGTGCACTCGGTGTCCTACCTGGTGTCCACCCGCCTGATGGCCGGCATGGTCGCGATCATCCCGCTGTACTCACTGTCGGTGCTCGCCGCGTTCTTCGCCGCGCGGTTCACGACGGTGTTCATCAACAAACAGTCGGCCGGCCTCTACGACCACTACTTCAACACCTTCCTGGTGCCGACGGACCTGCTGTGGTCCTTCCTGCAGGCGATAGTCATGGCCATCGCGGTCATGCTGGTGCACACCTACTACGGCTACAACGCGTCGGGCGGTCCGGTCGGCGTCGGCATCGCGGTCGGCCAGGCCGTGCGGACCTCGCTGATCGTCGTCGTCACCATCACCCTGTTCATCTCACTCGCCGTGTACGGCGCGTCCGGCAACTTCAACCTCTCCGGGTAGGCGGGGACCATGTCGGACACCGAGGCCAAGCGCAGCCACGTGAGGATCGCCGCAGCGATCCTCACCGCGATTCTGCTCGCGGCGACGGTGTTCACCTACCTGGCCTACACCGCGGCTTTCACGCCGGTGGACACCGTGAGCGTCACCGCTCCACGGGCGGGTCTGGTGATGGAGCGCGACGCCAAGGTCAAGTACCGCGGCGTTCAGGTCGGCAAGGTCGAGTCGATCGAGTACGCCGGCAACGAAGCCAAGCTGACGCTGGCCATCAACCGCAACGAGATGCGGTTCATCCCCTCCAACGCCAATGTGCGGATCGGCAGCACAACGGTTTTCGGCGCCAAGTCGGTCGAGTTCCTGCCGCCTGCGAAGCCGTCGGGTCAGCAGCTGAAGGCCGGCGCGACCGTGGCCGCCAAGGATGTGCAGCTCGAGGTCAACACGCTGTTCCAGACGCTGAGCGACGTGCTCAACAAGATCGACCCGATCAACCTGAACGCGACGCTGAGCGCGCTCGCCGAAGGTCTGCGGGGTAACGGTGACGATCTCGGTGCGCTACTGGCCGGGCTGAATTACTACCTGCAGCAACTCAATCCGAAACTGCCGACGCTGCAGGAGGACCTGCGCAAGACCGCGGTGGTGGCCAACATCTACGGTGACGCCGGTCCGGATCTGGCCCGCATCATCGACAACGCACCCACGATCAGCGACACGATCGTCGACGAGCAGGAAAATCTGAACGCGACGCTGCTGGCCGCAACCGGGCTGGGCAACAACGGCACCGCCACCCTCGAACCCGCCGCGGACGACTACATCGCCGCGATCCAACGACTCCGCGCGCCGTTGAAGGTGGCCGGCGACTATTCGCCGGTCTTCGGCTGCATGCTGGAGGGCACGGCGCTGGCGGTCGACCGGTTCGCGCCCGTGATCGGTGGTATCCGGCCCGGCCTGTTCGTGGCGTCGAACTTCCTTCCCGGTTCGCCCGGCTACACCTACCCCGAGAGCCTGCCCATCGTGAACGCCACCGGCGGCCCGAACTGCCGCGGCCTGCCGAATGTTCCGAGCAAGCAGTTCGGCGGCTCCTGGTACCGCTCACCGTTCCTGGTCACCGACAACGCCTACGTGCCGTACCAGCCGAACACCGAGCTGCAGTTCGATGCGCCGTCGACGCTGCAGTGGCTGTTCAACGGGGCGTTCGCAGAACGGGACGACTTCTAATGACGAGCGCTTGCGCGTGGGGGTACCTCCCGCCCGAAGGGCAGGGGGAGAAACAACGATGATGCGCGGCGACAAGACGTTGCTCTACGTCAGCATCTTCACCGTGGTCATGCTTCTGGTGGCCGCCGGACTGGTGGTCGTCTTCGGCGAGTTCCGGTTCACCGCCGAAAAGGGCTATCACGCGACGTTCACCGACGCTTCGCGGTTGAAGGCGGGCCAGGACGTGCGGATCGCCGGTGTCCCGGTCGGAACCGTCGGCGATGTCAAGCTCAACCCCGACAACACGGTCGACGTCTCCTTCGATGTCGACAAGCGCTATCAGCTCTACACCTCGACGCGGGCGGTGGTCCGCTACGAGAACCTGGTGGGCGATCGGTATCTGGAGATCACCTCCGGACCTGGGGAGCTGCGAAAGTTGCCGGCCGGCAGCACGATTCCCAAGGAGAACACTCAGCCCGCGCTCGATCTGGACGCGCTGCTCGGCGGCCTGCGGCCGGTGCTCAAGGGTCTCGACGGTCAGAAGATCAACGAGGTCAGCAACGCGGTGATCGAGCTGTTGCAGGGCGAGGGCGGCGCGCTGTCGAACCTGCTGTCCACCACCAGTGCATTCGCCCAGAACCTCGCCGCCAGGGACCAACTCATCGGTGACGTCATCACCCATCTGAACACCGTGCTCGGAACCGTCGACGAGAAGGGTGCACAGTTCGACGCCAGCGTCGACCAACTGCAGCAGCTCATCACGGGTCTGGCCGAAGGCCGTGATCCGATCGCCGGCGCCATCGAGCCCCTCGCATCGGCGGAGAACGACCTGACCGACATGCTGGCGAAGTCACGCAGGCCGATACAGGGTGTCCTCGAGAACGTCCGCCCCTTCGCGCAGCGGATGGATGAGCGCAAGGCCGACGTGAACAAGGTGATCGAGCCGCTCGCGGAGAACTACCTGCGGCTCAACGCCCTTGGCGCCTACGGGTCGTTCTTCAACATCTTCTACTGTTCGACCCGACTGAAGATCAACGGGCCGGCGGGCAGCGACATCCTGATCCCGCTGGGCGGTCCGCCCGATCCGTCGAAGGGGAGGTGTGCGCCCAATGTCGAGTAGGCCCGATGATTCGAACCCGTTGCGCACAGGAATCTTCGGCATCTTCCTGGTGGCCTGCCTGGTGCTGGTCTCGTTCGGCTACAGCAGCCTTCCGTTCTTCCCACAGGGAAAGCCCTACGAGGCGTATTTCAGCGACGCCGGCGGCATCATCCCGGGCAACGACGTCAACGTGTCGGGCATCAAGGTCGGGAAGGTCACCGGCGTCGAACTGGCCGGGGACGCGGCCAAGGTCCTGTTCACGGTCGACCGCGACATCAGGGTGGGCGACCAGTCGATGGTCGCGATCAAGACGGACACGGTGCTCGGCGAGAAGTCCCTGGCGGTGACGCCGCAGGGAACCGGTGAGTCGACGGTGATTCCGTTGGGGCGCACGACGACTCCGTACACGTTGGCCACGGCGCTGCAGGACCTCGGGCAGACCGCAGGCGAGCTGGACAAGCCGCGGTTCGAGCAGGCGCTGCAGACGATCACCGACTCGCTTCGCGATGCCACGCCGCATCTGCGCGGTGCGCTGGACGGGGTGGCTAACCTGTCGCGCAGCCTGAACAAGCGCGATGAGGCGCTCGCGCAGCTGCTCGGCCACGCCAAGCGGGTTTCCGACACCCTGGCGCAGCGCGCCGGCCAGGTGAACCAGCTGATCGTCGACGGCAACCAGCTGTTCGCCGCGCTCGACGAACGGCGCCAGGCGCTGAGCAACCTGATCGCAGGCATCGACGATGTGTCACAACAGCTTTCCGGTTTCGTCGCCGACAACCGTCGTGAGTTCAGGCCCGCGCTGGAGAAACTCAACCTGGTGCTGGACAACCTTCTCGAACGGCGCGAACACATCAACGAGGCACTCAAGCGGCTGCCGCCCTACGCCACGGCCCTCGGCGAGGTGGTCGGATCCGGCCCCGGTTTCCAGATCAACCTGTACGGCCTGCCGCCGGCACCGATAGCCGAGGTGCTCCTGGACTTCTACTTCCAGCCGGGCAAGCTGCCCGACAGCCTCGCCGACATGCTGCGCGGTTACATCTCCGAGCGCCTGATCATTAGGCCGAAGTCACCATGACGCAAGCGCCTTCGACCCTGACCCGCAGCCGCTGGCTGCGGCCGACGCTGGCCGCCCTGCTGGTGATCACGCTCGCCGTCGGCGTGTACCTGGTGTGGCCGACCCGGGTCGGCAACAAGGTGACGGCGTACTTCACCTCAGCGGTCGGGCTCTATCCCGGCGACGAGGTCCGCATCGTGGGAGTGCCCGTCGGCAGGGTCGACTCCATCGAACCGCGGGTCGGCGACGTGAAGGTCACGATGACGCTGGACCACGGGATCCAGGTTCCGGCCGACGCCAAAGCGCTCGTGATCGCACCGAATCTGGTGTCGGCCAGGTTCGTTCAGCTCACTCCGGCCTACACCGGCGGAACGGCGATGGCCGACGGTGCGCAGATCGGCCTCGATCGCACCGCGGTGCCGGTCGAGTGGGACGAGGTGAAAGAGCAACTCACCGCTCTGAGCGCGCAACTCGGGCCGAAGCCCGGTTCGATGCAGGGCCCGCTGTCCGTCGTGGTCAACCAGGCCGCCGACACCTTCGACGGCAACGGTGACACGTTCCGCGAGGCGTTGCGGGAGCTCTCGCAGACCGCCGGCCGGCTCGGCGACTCGCGCACCGATCTGTTCGGCACGATCCGCAACCTGCAGGTCCTGGTGAACGCCCTGGCGAACAGCAACGAACAGATCGTGCAGTTCTCCAACCACGTCGCGTCGGTATCGCAGGTGCTTGCCGACAGTTCGGCGGGCCTGGACAACACGCTGGCCACGCTGAACCAGGCGCTGAGCGATGTGAGGGGCTTTCTCAACGAGAGCAACGGCGCGCTGATCGATCAGGTCACCAAGCTGACCGATTTCACCAGCATCCTGACCGAGCGCAGCGAGGACATCGAGCAGATCCTGCACATCACGCCCAACGGCCTGTCGAACTTCTACAACATCTACAACCCGGCGCAGGGCACGGTAGGTGGCCTGCTGACGCTGCCGAACTTCGCCAACCCGGTGCAGTTCATCTGCGGTGGTGCCTTCGAGGCGGCTCCGACCCCCGACAACTTCAAGCGCACCGAGATCTGTCGCCAGCGCATGGGCCCGGTGTTCAAGCGCATCGCGATGAACTTCCCGCCGTTGCTGTTCCACCCGATCAACAGCATCACCGCCTACAAGGGCCAGATTATCTACGACACCCCCGCCACGGAGGCGAAGTCCGAGACCCCGGTGCCGTACCTGCAATGGAACCCCGCGCCCGGGGTCACTCCGCCGCCGGTGTCGGCGGATATGGACCTCAGTTCGCTGCTGGCTCCCCCGGCACCGGACACGGCCCCCGGTGCCGCGCACGCCGGCGGACCCCTGGCCGAAGCTCCGGCCGCGGAGTCCCAGGCTCCGGTCGCGGGCCCGTCCGAGGCCGCCGAACCCGGCGCTCCGGTCGCTCCCGTACCGATGCCTGCCCCGCTACCGGGTGGAGGTGCACCGTGATCCGCAGAATAGTGGCGATCCCGTCGCTGGCCGTGCTCCTGGCCGGCTGCTCGTTCGGCGGGCTCAACTCCCTGAACATGCCGGGCACCGCCGGGCACGGCGCCGGTTCCTACGAGATCACCGTGGAACTGCCCGATGTGGCCACGCTGCCGCAGAACTCGCCGGTGATGGTCGACGACGTCACCGTCGGAAGCGTCTCGGGTATCGAAGCCGTGCAACGCTCCGACGGGACGTTCTACGCCGCGGTCCAGTTGTCGCTGGACGAGAACGTCAACCTGCCCGAGAACGCGACCGCGAAGGTGGCGCAGACCTCGCTGCTCGGTTCGCAACACATCGAGCTGTCTGCGCCCGCCGACGGTCCCGGCGTCGGGAAACTCAAGAACGGCTCGCACATCCCGCTCGATCGGACCGGTCGCTATCCGACCACCGAGGAAGTGCTGTCCACCCTCGGCGTCGTGGTCAACAAGGGCAATCTCGGTGCGCTGCAAGACATCACGGACGAGACGTACAACGCGATCGCGGGACGCCAGGGCTCGTTCGTCGACCTGATCCCGCGGCTGGCCGAACTGACCAGCTCGCTGGACCGCCAGACCAACGACATCATCGCGGCGATGGAGGGCATCGACAGGTTCGCCGGGATCCTCGCGCGCAGCAAGGACAGCCTGGGACTGACCCTCGACCGGCTACCCGCGGCGTTGAAGGTGCTCAACGACAATCGCGCCAACATCGTCGACGCGTTCACCGCGCTCCGAAGCTTCGCCACCGTCGCGTCCCGTGTCCTCGCGCAGACCAAGGACGACTTCGCGGCGGACTTCAAGGATCTCTACCCGGTGGTCAAGGCGTTCAACGACAACGCCGACTTCTTCATCAAGGATCTCGAGCTGCTGCCGACATTCCCGTTCCACTACAAGTACCTGCGCAACGCGGTTCGCGGTGACTACCTGAACGTGTACACCACCTTCGACCTGACCCTGCGGCGCACCGGCGAGTCGGTCTTCACCACGTCGTGGGGCTTCGATCCGAACATGAAGCGGATGCACGAGCTGATCACGCCACCGGACTTCATGACGGGCGCGCTGGCGAACCTGTCCGGTCAGGCCGCAGACCCGTTCAAGATTCCGCCGGGCACGGCGACGCAGCACGGGGAGGGCTCCTAGATGTTGTCGCGCCTGACTCGTATCCAGCTGTCGATCTTCGCGATCGTCACCGTGCTGACGGTGGGCGCGATCTCGATCTTCTATCTGCAGCTACCGGCCGCGGTCGGCATAGGCACCTACCGGGCGACCGCCGATTTCGTCGCCGCCGGCGGGCTGTACGAGAACGCGAACGTCACCTACCGCGGGGTGACGATCGGCCGGGTCGAGTCGGTCGGTCTCTCCGATGACGGCGTCGTGGCCAAGATGCGCCTCAACAGCGGCACACCCGTACCGGAGAACGTGACCGCGACGGTCAAGAGCGTGTCCGCGGTCGGCGAACAATACATCGACCTGGTTCCTCCGCCGGACGCGTCGAGCGCCACGCTGCGCGACGGATCCAACATCGGGGTCGACCGCACCGCGATCGGACAGGACATCGCGGGCCTGCTGGATGAGGCCGAGCAACTCGTCACGAGTATCGGCGACAGCCGCATCCAGGACCTGTTGCGGGAGACCTTCAAGGCCTTCAACGGGTCCGGACCCGAACTGGCGCGGATGATCCAGTCGGCGCGGATGCTCGTCGACGAGGCCAACGCCAACTACGGGCAGGTCAACCAGCTCATCGACCAGGTCGGTCCGTTCCTCGACGCGCAGATCCGCAGCGGCGACGACATCCGCTCGCTGTCCGACGGGCTGGCCCGCCTCACCACCGAGCTGGCCAACGCCGACCCGCAGTTCCGCACGACGCTGCAGACCGTGCCCGGGGCGACGGCCGAGGCCAACGAACTGTTCAGCGGGATCCGGCCGTCGTTCCCGGTACTGGCCGCCAACCTCGCGAACTTCGGTCGCATCGGCGTCATCTACCGCAAGTCGCTCGAGCACGCGCTGGTCGTGTTCCCGGCGTTGATGGCGGCGCTGCTGACGGTCGGTGGCGGCTTGCCCGCCGACGAGGGTGGCAAGCTCGACTTCAAAATCGACCTGCAGGATCCGCCGCCGTGCCTGACCGGTTTCGTGCCGGCGAGCGAGATGCGCAGTCCGGCCGACGAGACCCTGCGCGAACTGCCCAAGGACCTGTACTGCAAGGTGCCGCAGAACGATCCGTCCGTGGTTCGCGGCGCGCGCAACTACCCCTGCCAGGAATTCCCGGGCAAGCGTGCGCCGACGATCCAGCTGTGCCGCGACCCGCGCGGGTACGTCCCGATCGGCAACAACCCGTGGCGGGGTCCGCCGGTGCCGCTGGGAACACCGATGGACGTGATGGAGGACGACACCCCCGAGGACGGCCGCAACATCCTGCCGCCCAACAAGTTCCCCTACATCCCGCCGCAGGTGGATCCGGATCCGGGCCCGCCGGCGGTGCAGCTGCCGCCCGGCGTGCCACCGGGTCCCGGCCCCGCCCCGCATGCGCCGTTCCCGCTTCCGGTGCCGCCGAACGAGGTCCAGCCGAACCTGCCGCCCGCATGGCCGTTCTTCAGCCCACCGGATCACGTGGTACCGCCGTACGGCCGGACACCACCGCCGCCGCCGGCCGGAACCCTCCCACCGCCGCCGGCGGGTGGTCCGCCGCTGCCCGCGGAGGCGCCACCGATGGCGTCGGGGCCGGCCGGACCGCGCTTCACCACCTACGACCGGAACGGGCAGTTCGTCGACCCCGAGGGCGGAACTGGCGTCATCGCGGCCGCGACTGACAAACTGGCGCCTGCAGAAAACTGGGTCGACCTGATGTTGGCCCCCAGGCAGGCGTGAATGACGGAGGTTCGGTTTCGGTGAGCACGAGCGGTGGGTCCACGCGTGCAGCGCAGGGGGCGACCAGCGAATCAGCACCGACGGAGACCGAGTCGAGGCCGGCGCGGCGTCGGCGGGCATCGCGGGCCGCCGGGCCGGCGGGCGGTGAGGCGACCGCGACCGCGCTGCGCGTCGAGGCGCCCAAACCGGTCACGGTCCGGCTGACGAAGCCGCCGGGCCCGCCGCCCCGCCGCCAACCCAACCGCAAGCTCGTCGCGACGGTTTTCCTGGCCGTCGCCGCCGTCGCCACGGCGGTACTCGTCGGGCTGGGCGCGCTGATGGTCGTGCAGCAGCGCGACACCGAGGCGTCGCTGGCACGCGAGCAGGCTTTCGTCGACACGGCCTCGCAGCTGGTGGTGAACATGTTCAGCTACGAGCAGGACACCATCGACACCAGCGTCGACCGGTTCGTCAACAGCACCAGCGGGCCGCTTCGCGCGATGATGACCGAGGGCAACAACACCGAGAACCTCAAGATGCTGTTCCGCGACACCAACGCCAGCGCCGAAGCCGTGATCAACGGCGCCGCCCTGGAGAAGGTCGACGAGGTCGCGAACAACGCCGCGGTGCTGGTGTCCGCGCGGGTCACCGTCACCGACCTGGACGGCAACAACCAACCGTCGCAACCGTATCGGCTGCGGGTCATCGTCCACGAGGACGACAACGGGCACATGTCGGCCTACGACCTCAAGTACCCCGATGGTGGGAACTGATGCGCGCCTCGGCAGGCGCTACCAAGACGCCGTGGACCGCGCGCATCGTCGGCGCGCTGTCGGTTCTGTTGGCGGTCGCGTTCGTGGCGGCGGCCGGCGCCGGTGGCTGGCTCTACTGGAACCGCGTTGAGCAGCGCGGCGAGCTGGCCGCGCGCGCCGAATTGGCGCCGTTGGCCGAACGACAGATCCCCAAGGTCTTCGGCTACGACTACCAGACCGTCGAGCGCACGCTCAACGAGGTCTACCCGATGCTCACCCCGGATTACCGCCAGGAGTTCCGCGACCGGGCGGACAAGGACATCATTCCGCAGGCGCGCGAACGCCAGTTGGTCAGCCAAGCCCACGTCGTCGGGGTCGGCGTGCTCGACGCACATCGTGAATCGGCTTCGGTGATGGTGTATTTGAACCGAACCGTCACCGACAAATCGAAGGAACCCGTTTACGACGGCAGCCGCCTGCGGGTCGACTATCAGAAGGTCGACGGCAAGTGGCTGATCCAGTACATCACTCCGATTTAGACTCCGTCGAAGCCAGTGCATCCAGAAACGCCCGCGCCCAGCGGTCGACGTCGTGTGCGAGCACTTGTCTGCGCAGCGCCCGCATGCGGCGCCTGCCCTCCTCCGGCGCCTGGTTCAGGGCGGCCTCGATGGCATCCTTCACGCCCTCGAGGTGATGCGGATTGGCAAGGTAGGCCTGACGCAATTCCGCTGCCGCACCGGTGAACTCGCTGAGGACCAGCGCGCCGCCCAGATCACTGCGACACGCCACGTACTCCTTGGCCACGAGGTTCATGCCGTCGCGCAGCGGGGTCACGAGCATGACGTCGGCCGCGACGAAGAACGCGATCAACTCCTCGCGCGGCACCGGGCGGTGCAGGTAGTGCACGATGGGATGACCGACCTCACCGTATTCGCCGTTGATGTGGCCGACCTGACGCTCGATGTCCTCCCGCATCTCGATATAGCTCTCGACCCGCTCCCGACTGGGTGTAGCGAGCTGGACGAGCACGGTGTCCTCGCGATTGGCCCGGCCCTCGGCGAGCAGTTCGGACAACGCCCTGAGCCGGACGTCGATGCCCTTGGTGTAGTCGAGGCGGTCCACCCCCAGAAGGATCTTGCGGGGGTTACCCAACTCCTTGCGAATCTCCTTGGCGCGCTGACGGATCGAGCGGGACCGCGCCTGCTGGTCCAGCGCCGTGGAGTCGATCGAGATCGGGAAGGCGCCGACCTTGACCGTGCGGAATCCGAAACTGACCTCACCGAACCGTGAGCGGACGCCGATCGTCGCTCGGGATGTGTTGGCGCCGACCAACCTTCGGGCCAGGATGAGAAAGTTCTGCGCACCGCCGGGCAGATGGAACCCGACGAGATCGGCGCCGAGCAAGCCTTCGATGATCTCGGTGCGCCACGGCATCTGCATGAACAACTCGACCGGCGGGAACGGAATGTGCAGAAAGAATCCGATGGTGAGGTCCGGGCGCAGCATCCGCAGCATCTTTGGGACCAACTGCAACTGGTAGTCCTGAATCCACACGGTTGCGCCCTGGGCGGCGTGTTTGGCGGTGGCCTCGGCGAAGCGGCGGTTCACCACCACGTAGGTGTCCCACCACTCGCGGTGATAGATCGGCTTGACGATCACGTCGTGGTACAGCGGCCACAGCGTGGCGTTCGAGAAGCCTTCGTAATACTTCGCGACGTCGTCGGCGGACAGCTTGACCGGGCACAGGGTCATGTCGTCCTGCGCGATGGGCTCGTCGTCGCCGTCGGGAACGCCGGGCCAACCGATCCACGCCCCGCGCCTGCGGCGCAGCAACGGCTCGAGCGCCGTGACCAATCCGCCCGGACTTCTCTTCCACGTGGTGCTGCCGTCGGGCAACCGTTCCATGTCGATCGGTAGGCGGTTGGCCACCACCACGAAATCGGCGTTGCCGGAGCCGGCCCGTGGACCGTCCCCTGAAGTCACTTACGCCTCGAGTTTCGAGGGCCCAATGCCGAGCATCGAGAGAAACACCCGGCACTCTTCGGCGTCTTTCGCGTACGCGGCGACGACGCGGCGCGCCTGACGGGCGGTGCTGTCGGCGAGCGGCTCGACGTCGCCGAGCTCGGCGGGATCTGATTTCGCAGGCATACGACAACTGTATGCGAAAGGCAGGCCGCGCCGGTTCGCTAACCCCCTGACTAGGGGCTGTGGCTGAACACCGGGGCCGGGGGCGGTGTCACCGTCTGCGCCTGGGCTTCCTCGGCCAGACCGATGCAGCCACCCTGGTTGTGGCCAATGCACGGAACGCCCATGACCTCGGGGACGTCAGGGTTGCCCGGTTGCGTGGTGAAGACCGAGCCGGCGTTGGGCACCGTGTGGGGCACGCAGTTGCCAGTGAACTGGTCCGGCTCCTCCCCGCCGGAGCAGCCCTGAGCCTGCGGCGCAACCGGGGCCGCGGGTGTTGCGAATACGGAGACCACCGGCGCGGCGGCGATCGCCACCGCAAAGCCGCCGGCAAGGATCAGCCGTTGTACAGGGGACTTCAAGCTCGCCATTGTCACGCTTTCTGTAGTGATCAACCGTGCCCTTGCCAGGGATTCTATGGAAGCTGAAAGCTTTCTGCACAGCTTCGCAAAACGGATACCTGCGCCGACTACGGGCTGGCGCTGATGGTGGAGCGCGGTTGCGCCGGTGGGCCGGCCGCGACCTCGTTCTCGGCCAACCCCAGGCAGGCGCCGGCGTTGTGCCCGATGCACGGAATGCCCTGGATCTCCGGAACATCCGGGTTTGCCGCGGTGACCTGGAAGGGAGGCGGTGAATTCGGGACCATGAACGGCACACAGGTCACGGTGAACTGGTCGGGCTCCTCACCTCCCTGACAGCCCTGAGCCAGGGCAGGACTCGGTTCCGACGCCAAGTGCACGGCGGCCACGGGAGCTGCCGCAGCCGCGATCATGAATGCGCCGGTGTACACGAGCCTCCGGAGCGGGACCGAATATTTCGCCATTCCGCGATTCTAGGAGCCGATCCGTTGCTTCGTGCACCTTTGCACCGGTGGCGGGTCTCGAAGTCGGTGCGCACAAGTGCCGACCAGACCCGGTGCATTGCCCACAAATCTCCCCGCGCGGCAGGCGACATCGACGTCTCGGGGCTCTCCATCGCGCCGATACCGCCGACCCGGCAACGGATTACGGCGCACTCACGCCGTCGTCTCCCACGTCTCTGCGAGTCCACCCCCGGATGCTGCGGCACCGCCGAATAACCGATGCGGGACGCACCGTAATGTGCAGTTGGTCGAACCAACCCAAGCGAGGTGATCCGCGATGGCGAGCCCTGATCTGACGAGCGCCGATGCCGGAGGCGGTGCGGCGCAACAGGTGACGTACGAAACCGTCGATGACGGCCAGATCGCCCGGATCTGGTTGAACCGCCCGGATGCGCAGAACGCCCAGTCCCGCACCCTGTTGGTGCAGTTGGACGAGGCGTTCGGCCGCGCAGAAGCCGATGACAATGTGCGGGTGGTGATCCTGGCCGCGCGGGGCAAGAACTTCTCGGCGGGGCACGATCTCGGGTCGGAAGAGGCGATGCTGGAGCGCACGCCGGGCCCGGCGCAGCATCCGACGTTTCAATCGCACGGCGCCACCGTGCCCGCGATCGCCGAGCGCACGTATCTGCAGGAGTGGCACTTCTTCTTCGAGAACACCCGCCGGTGGCGCGATCTGCGCAAGATCACGATCGCCCAGGTGCAGGGAAATGCGATATCGGCGGGCCTCATGCTCGTCTGGGCGTGCGATCTGATCGTCGCGGCCGACGATGCGAAGTTCAGTGACGTGGTGGGCGTGCGGATGGGAATGCCCGGCGTCGAATACTACGCTCACCCATGGGAATTCGGTGCCAGGAAGGCCAAAGAACTTCTGCTGACCGGTGATTCGATCGACGCCGATGAGGCGTACCGCCTCGGCATGGTGTCCAAGATCTTCGCCCGCGACGAACTCGAGGACAAGACACTCGAATTCGCCCGCCGGATCGCCGAGCGCCCGACGATGGCGGCGCTGCTCATCAAGGATTCGGTCAACGCCGCCGCGGACGCGATGGGGTTCACCGAGGCGTTGCGCCATGCGTTCCACATCCACGAACTCGGGCATGCCCACTGGGCGGCGCACAACGAGAACCGCTACCCGGTCGGGCTCCCGCCGAACGTGCCGGACTGGCGCACACTCGGCGCGCCGAAGCCCGCCCGCCGTGACGAGCCGTGACGTATAACTGGAACCTGTTCTAGCTACGGCGAAGGGGTCTGCGGTGGAGTTGTCCTTGACGGGTCGGACGGTGTTGGTCACGGGCGGTGGCAGCGGCATCGGCAAGGGTGTGGCGGCCGCGGTGGTGGCGGCCGGCGGTAACGCGATGCTCGTCGGGCGCAACGCCGACAAGCTGTCCAACGCGGCCGACGAGATCAAGGCGCAGGGCGGTCCGGGCTCGGTGCTCTACGAGCCCGCCGACGTGACGAACGAGGACGAGGTCGCCCGAGTCGTCGAGGCCACCACCGCGTGGACCGGCCGGCTGTACGGCGTCGTGCACTGTGCGGGTGGCAGCGAGACGATCGGACCCATCACCCAGATCGATTCCGAACTGTGGCGACGCACCGTCGATCTGAACATCAACGGCACCATGTACGTCCTCAAGCATTCGGCGCGCGAAATGGTGCGCGGTGGCGGCGGATCCTTCATCGGCATCTCGTCGATCGCGGCGAGCAACACGCACCGGTGGTTCGGCGCCTACGGCGTCTCCAAGGCGGGCATCGACCACATGATGCAGCTCGCGGCCGACGAACTCGGCGCCTCCTGGGTCCGCGTGAACTGCATCCGCCCCGGCTTGATCCGCACCGAACTCGTCGCGCCGGTACTCGAATCCCCGGAGCTGAGCGGCGACTACGCGGCGTGCACGCCGTTGCCGCGGCCAGGTGAGGTCGAGGACATCGCCAACGCCTCGCTGTTCCTGCTCAGCGATGCGGCCAGTTTCATCACCGGTCAGGTCATCAACGTCGACGGCGGTCAGCTGGTGCGACGCGGACCCGACTACTCGTCGATGCTCGAGCCGCTGTTCGGGGCCGAGGGCCTGCGGGGAGTCGTCTCCACCTAGGGCATCCGGTCTGCGGTAGTCCCCGCCCGGCTGAGGGCGCGGTAACGTCGGCCCGTGGTCACCTTGGATCGGCTGGTCAACGTGCTGGGGAGCTATGGCGTGCGCCTGCGCTTCTGCCCGATCCCACGCTCGACCGAGTTGGGCAGCGTGGTGCTGCACGAGGTCACCGAGGGCCGCACGGTCACCGGTGACGTGCTGCTGGCGATCGGCGCGCGAACGGTCAACGAGGCGCTGCGGTGGGCGGTTTCGGCACGCGCGATGGTGGTGCTGCTCCGAGACGGCGACAACGACACGACTTTCGCGGGCATGGTCGAGGGTGTCGCGGTGATGGTCGTCGAACCGGCCGTGCCCTGGAGCGAACTCTCCGCGATCGTCTACGGCCTGGTGCTGGAGGGCCGGGAAACGGAATCCGGCCGCGGCCCAACCGATTTGTTCGCGCTTGCCGACAGCTTGGCCGAATCGGCGGGCGGCGCCGTGACGATCGAGGACCCGCTGTCCCGTGTGCTCGCGTACTCCACGATGCAGGAGAACGCCGACCGGGCCCGCGTCGCGACGATCATGAACCGGCAGGCGCCGGAGTGGTTGCGCGAGTACTTCGAATCGCAGGGCGTGTTCGCTCATCTCACGTCATCGGACGAACCGATGTTCGTCGCGCCCAACGCCGATCAGGGCCTGTCCGGCCGCACGGTTGTCGCGGTGCGCTCGGGGCGAGAGCTCATGGGCGCGGTGTGGGTCTCCTCTCCGGACCCGTTGGTGGAACCCGAACGCACGGCGCTGACCGACAATGCCAGGACGGTCGCTCTGCACCTGCTGCGCTCGCGCGCCAGCGCCGACCTCGAACGTCAGGTCGAATCCGATTTGGTGTTACGGCTGCTCGACGGCAGCGCCGACGCCGCGGCTGCGGCGAGCAGGCTGGGGTTGTCGCAGGGGTCGCTGCGGGTCGTCGCCGTGCAGGCGTCGATCGGCGGCGAACGGGATGCGGCGCTGCTGTTGGCGTTCGAACGCGCGACCGCCGGCTTCGGGTGGTCACGTCCGGGTCGCAGCGCGCTGGCGGGCAACACGATCTACACCTTGATGCCGGGCGAACGGGTCGCAGGCGCCCGCAAGTGGGTCGACGCGTTGAAGGCGGCGCTGCCGGACCGGGTGACGGTGGTCGCCGGCATCAGCAAGGCGGCCGTGGCCGTCGACCTGCCCGCCGCGCGGCAGGAGGCCGATGAGTGCCTGGCGCTGCACGAAGTCGGGCCACCCGACGCCGCGCCGCCCGCCTACGACGAGTCGTGGGATGAGATCCTGCTGCAGCGTCTGCGGACTGCCGCACGCTCGGGGCGTACCCCGGACAGGGGACCGGTCGCCGAACTACGCCGCCACGACCAGAACCACGCCACCGAGTACGTCCCGACGTTGCGGGCCTATCTGGAGGCGCTGGGCGATCCCGCCCAGGCGGGGCACCGCCTCGGGGTCCACGAGAACACGGTTCGCTACCGCCTGCGCAAGATGGCTGAGATCACCGATCTGCCGCTGGAGGACGCCCGCAAGCGCCTCGCCATGATGATCGAACTCGCCGCGATCGACACCGACTGAGCGGCCTCGACCGAACCCCGCCCGAAGTGGTCATTGTCGGATCACCACAACGGCCCGCCGGGGGATTGTCGGTCCGGGGCAAGTCGGAACGCGGTCGCCCGACCCACCATGAAGTCAACGAACGGGCTTTTCAGCGATGGAGGGGTTTGCAATGGTCGGCGGCGAGCGGATTGACGGTGGACCGCGGTCTGCGATCGTGGTCGGCGCGGGCATCGTCGGCTTGTCCACGGCATGGTTCTTGCAGGAGCGCGGTGTCAACGTCACCGTCGTGGACCGCAGCGGGGTGGCCGCTGGCGCATCGTGGGGCAACGCCGGATGGGTTGCGCCCGCGCTGACGTTGCCGTTGACGTCGCCGAAGACGCTGCGTTACGGGCTGCGCTCGCTGCGCGACCGCAACGCGCCACTGCACATCCCGCTGACCATCGACGGGGCGTTGTGGCTGTTTCTCATCCAGTTCGCCGCGAACTCGCGATCCTCGGTGTGGAACCAGGCGGTGGCGGCCAACGTGCCGCTGAACCAGGAAAGCATCGAGGCATTCGACGTCCTGATCACGAACGGGGTGGACGCGCCGGTGACCGACGCCCCGATCACCGCGATCTTCCGCAGCACCGAAGACGCCGAGAACATGATGCGGGATCTGCGTGCCCTCGAAAGCGCCGGACAGGAACTGTTCGTCACCGGATTGTCCGGTGAGGCGTTGCGCGAGCAGGTGCCGTTGGCCTCGGCGGCGATCACCGCCGGAATCAACATCAACGGTCAGCGCTTCGTCGACCCGGGCCGTTTCGTGCAAGCCCTGGGCCGGGCGGTCGAGGAGCGTGGGGGAAACATCCTGACCCACGACGTGCGGGGCGTGTTCAGCTCCGGCAACCGCGTGGTGGTGCAGCCCTACAACGGCAAGCACATGACCGCCGACAGCGCGGTGATCGCCACCGGCGCCTGGATGTCGCGGCTGGCGGGGCACCGGCTGCGCGTGCCCGTGGAGTCCGGTCGCGGCTACTCGTTCACCGTGCCGGTGGATCGCCCCATCCCCGGTCCCATCTATCTGCCCGACGCGCGCATCGCCTGCACGCCGTACAAGGGTGCGCTGCGAGTGGCGGGCACGATGGAGTTACGCGATCCGCACGAACCGGCGATCCCGGAGCGGGTCGACGCGATCGTCGAGTCGGCCAGCCCGCTCCTGGAGGGAGTCAGGTGGGCCGAACGCAGCGACATCTGGGTGGGCCCGCGGCCGATCACCCCGGACGGCCGCCCGCTCATCGGCGAGATGTCGCGAAACGTCTACGTGGCCGGCGGGCACGGCATGTGGGGACTGGCACACGGTCCGGTGACCGGCCGGCTCCTGGCCGAACAGATCACGACCGGCAAGCAACCCGAGGCGCTGCGGCCCTTTGATCCGCTCCGCCGCGCGGTCGCATAGAGCGGCCACCCGGCTCTTCGGCCCCTCGCGGGCCCTGCGAGTCGTCAGGGGCGGCGCTGTCACAGCCCGTGGCCCGCCCCTGACGGCAACCCCTTTCGAGAAAGGACCACACATGACGAGCATGACCAGCACCGACCGCGTCTGGATGACGCGACGTGCCTACATCCGGCTGCAGGCCGAACTGGCCGCTTTGCGCGCGAAACCCCGATACGAGGTGCCCGACGACGCGATGGACCACGACGCCGCCCGCGCGGCGCAGGAGCGGATGCGGTCGAACCAGATTCACCGCATCGAGCATCTGCTCGCCAACGCCGTCGTCGGCGAGGTCCCACCCGACGATGGTGTGGCCGAACCGGGCATGGTCTTGACCATCCGCTACGACGACACCGGTGACACCGAGACGTTCCTGCTCGGTATCCGCGGTATCGAGCCCGCCGAGATCGAGGTCTACTCGCCGCGCTCGCCGCTGGGCGTCGCGATCCTCGGCGCGAGGCCGGGGGATCGGCGGACCTACCTGGCCCCGACCGGCAAGGAATTGCGAGTGACGCTCCTGGAAGCCAAGCCCTACGAGGCCGCCATCGATTCGGCAACCAGCCGACTCCCAGCTTGATTGCACGGAAGGACCGAAAATGACAAGTGCGCAGCGAATCTGGATCTCGCGAACCGCCTACGAACGGCTGCAGGAGGAGCTCGCCGCTCTGAACGAGCTGTGCGCGAACGCGGTCGGCGACGAAGACGCCGACGAGAATGCGAGCGCGATCAAGCGGGCGCGGCAAGCGCGTATTCAGCAGATCCACGAGATGCTCATCAACGCCGTCGTCGGTGAGGATCCGCCGGACGACGGGATCGCCGAACCGGGCATGGTCGTCACGGTGCGATACGACGACACCGCTGAGATCGAGACCTTCCTGCTCGGTGTGCGCAGCGCCGAACACGGCGACATCGAGGTGTACTCCGCCCAGTCGCCGCTGGGCGCTGCCATCCTCGGTGCCCGGCCGGGTGAGCAGCGCAGTTTCCGCACGCCGAGCGGGACCGAGCTGTCGGTCACGATGCTGACGGCGGTGCCGTACGGCATGCACAGCGACGACGGGACACCCGTGAACGCAGGCGGCTGATCGGACCGCCCGCGCCGGTTCGCGGAATGGCTTTCGGTGCGCGGCGGGGCTACCTAAGATCGAGGTCACGAGATTTGGGTACATGAGCTCTGGCCCCGTGCCGAAGGGAGCGTTCAGTGACCGCCGAATTGACCTCGGTCCCCAAGCTGGAGGTGCGTCGCCCGTTCCCGGCCCGGATGGGCCCGAAGGGCACGCTCGTCTACAAGCTCATCACGACGACCGACCACAAGCTGATCGGCATCATGTACGTGGTCACCTGCTTCGTGTTCTTCTTCATCGGCGGGCTGATGGCGCTGTTCATCAGGGGCGAGCTGGCGATGCCGGGGCTGCAGTTCCTGTCCAACGAGCAGTACAACCAGCTGTTCACCATGCACGGCACGATCATGTTGCTGTTCTATGCGACGCCGATCGTGTTCGGGTTCGCCAACCTGGTGCTGCCGTTGCAGATCGGCGCGCCCGACGTGGCGTTCCCGCGGCTGAACGCGTTCTCGTACTGGCTGTTCCTGTTCGGCGGGCTCATCGCGGTCGCGGGCTTCATCACCCCCGGTGGGGCGGCCGACTTCGGCTGGACGGCGTACGCGCCGCTGAGCAATGCCATGCATTCGCCGGGCGCCGGCGGCGACCTGTGGATCATGGGCCTCGCCGTGGCCGGTCTGGGCACCATCCTGGGTGGGGTCAACATGATCACCACCGTGGTGTGCATGCGCGCACCGGGTATGACGATGTTCCGGATGCCGATCTTCACCTGGAACATCCTGGTGACGTCGGTTCTGGTGCTGATGGCCTTCCCGATCCTGACCGCCGCACTGCTCGCCCTGGCCGCCGACCGCCACCTCGGCGCGCATGTCTACGACCCGGCCAACGGCGGACCGATCCTCTACCAGCACCTGTTCTGGTTCTTCGGCCACCCCGAGGTCTATATCGTGGCGCTGCCGTTCTTCGGCATCGTCACCGAGATCTTCCCGGTGTTCAGCCGCAAGCCGATCTTCGGTTACACCACGCTGATCTACGCCACCTTGGGCATCGCCGCGTTGTCCGTCGTGGTGTGGGCGCACCACATGTACGCGACGGGTGCCGTACTCCTGCCCTTCTTCTCGTTCACCACCTATCTGATCGCGGTGCCCACGGGCATCAAGTTCTTCAACTGGATAGGCACGATGTGGAAGGGCCAATTGACCTTCGAGACACCGATGCTGTTCTCGATCGGGTTCATGCTCACGTTCCTGCTCGGTGGGCTCACCGGGGTGATGCTGGCCAGCCCGCCGCTGGACTTCCACGTTTCCGACACCTACTTCTTGATCGCGCACTTCCACTACGTGTTGTTCGGGACCATCGTGTTCGCGACCTATGCCGGGATCTACTTCTGGTTCCCGAAGATGACGGGCCGCTTACTCGACGAACGGTTGGGCAAGCTGCACTTCTGGCTGACGTTCATCGGTTTCCACACCACGTTCCTGGTGCAGCATTGGCTGGGCAACGAGGGTATGCCGCGCCGCTACGCGGACTACCTGGCGTCCGACGGGTTCACGCCGCTCAATGTGGTGTCGACCATCGGGGCGTTCATCCTGGGTATCTCGATGCTGCCGTTCGTGTGGAACGTGTTCAAGAGCTGGCGTTACGGCGAGCCGGTCACGGTCGACGATCCGTGGGGTCACGGCAACTCGCTGGAGTGGGCGACGTCGTGCCCGCCGCCGCGGCACAACTTCACCGAGCTCCCCCGAATCCGTTCGGAGCGACCGGCATTCGAGCTGCACTACCCGCACATGGTGGACCGGATGCGGGCCGAGTCGCATATCGGCAGGCACGCCACGGCGGGCGAATCGCAGTCCGGTTTCGGGCCCCGTACCGAGCCCGACCGTAGCTGACCCGGTCGGCTGCTCAGCCAGTCCCGCGCCGCGTGTTGTGGTGCGCGGACAACATGTGCCCGGCTCGTTGTCCTCATCGCGCAACACCTTGCAGCCACGGCCGGAGCACCATGGGAACTGTCACCCGAACTCTCGATGAGACGGGTCCGGGGCGGCAGACACCACCGGACGAGGCACCGGATGTGACCGCGTTGACTCGAAACTGACGGCGGCACAGCGACGATCACCTTGTTGTGTATGCCCGGCGCCGGTCCGCGGCCGATCACCGGTCGGCCCCCACAGCGAACCGATGAGGAGGATCACGTGAGTAAATTGCGGCGACACTGGACAACCTGGACGGCCCTGCTGGTGGGCATTGGCTCGGTGGTTGCCTCGCTCACGGTGACCTCGACGACGCCCGGGCGTGGCCTCACGCTCGCGTTCGGCGCGTTCATCGTCTTCTTCGCCGCGCTGGCCCTTCTCGCCCGCGTCCGCACACCGGGTTGTTGGGGTCTGGTCGCGATCGGCCTCGGCATGACGATGCTGCCGTTCCTCGGCGGGGCATTCGCGCCCGATCCCGGCGCCGGATGGACGGGTGTCGTGGCCGGTCCGCTGGCGATGACGCTCGGCGCGATCGGGTGGGTGACCGGTCGACCCCCGACGGTCACCGGAATCAGCCACTGGGGTCGCCGCGACGCGAAACGCAATGCGATGGCCACGTTGATCAGCGGCACCTCGCTGATGATCGGTCTGGCGACCGTGCTGCTCGGCGCGACAGTGGTGCGGTCGTCGACGGCGGCCGTCGCGATCACCGTCGGTCTGGGTGTGTTCATGACGGTCGCCGCGCTGTGGTCGTGGCTGGCCGCCGACCCGACCCGCGACTACTTCATGCTCGCCACCGTTGGTTTCGCTTTGTTTCTCGCGCCGACGGCCGCCGGTTTCTCCGGTGACGCCGCTGCTTGGGCCGCCTGGATCCCGGGTGCGGTCACCACGGTGCTGGGTGTGACGGGGTACCTGCGCGGTGACGCGATCGACCTCAGGAGCAACCTGCGCAAGAGTGCAAGCGCGCGCTACGAGCGGGAGTTCCGCTCGCACGGTTCGCCCGCCTGATCGCCGGTCGGTCCCGTAATTACGGGTGCGCCTGCTGTGGTGCGAAGGAGGCGATGATGGCTTCGACGGGTGAGCGCCACGTCACGCCGAGGTCGCCGGTGGTGGCCGAATCGTCGGTCGGTGTCGCGGCGGTGAGCAGCAGGGCCGCCTCATAGGTGAGGCCGTCGCCCAGATCGACAACGCCGCTAAGCGCCTCTCCGACGATGCTGAGACCTCGAAACATGCCCTGGCTGAGCGGGATTCGCCGGAATCGACGATTCGTTCCCCGCTCGAGAGCGGAAATCATGTCGTCGAACGCGATCAGCTCGCCCCCGCACACATAGCGGCGCGGTCCGCGGCCGGGAACGAACAACGCGGCATGCACGTCGGCGACATCGCGAACGTCGACCATCTGCATCCCACCGCGCAGTCGCGGCGCGACGCCCCATCGCACCAGCGGCGCCCACCCACGCTCGGTGACGCCCGCAGCGGTGTGGAACGCCGGACCCACCACACTCGACGGGTACGTGATGACCACCGGCGCGCCCTGCTCCTGCAGTCGCCGCGCCACGCGGTCGGCGTAGGCCTTGGTCTTCGCGTACGGACTGCGGCCGGGCGCGGTGGGTGTATCGGGACCGATCACGCCGTCGGGTGGCGGAAACAGCGCGCTGTAGCTGCTGACCAACACGACGGGGTCCAACCCGCCGGCCACCGCACGCGTGAGCACCGCCTCGGTGGCATGGGCGTTCACCTCCCACATCAGCGTGCTGCGGCGCTTGTCGGTTCCGACGACTCCGGCGCCGTGCAGCACCGCGTCGCAGCCGGAGAGCAGCCCTTCCACCGTGTCGGTGCGCCTGATGTCACCGCTCACGGTCTCGACGTCCCCGATCTCGGCGAGCTTGGCGATGACCGGCGCGTCCTCGGCGTCGGGCGCGATGAGCAGGCGCACGCGGTGGCCGGCGCAAAGCAGCGCCCGCACGCAGTGGGCGCCGACGTAGCCGGTGCCCCCGGTGACCGCGATCAGCATGGCGGTCTAGGTCATCTCGGCGGCACGGTGTACCGCGTTGACGATCCCCTGATATCCGGTGCACCGGCAGAAGTTGCCCGACAGACCCTCGCGGATTTCCTCGTCGCTCGGCTTGGGGTTGTCGCGCAGCAACGCGGTGATCGAGGTGACGAAACCCGGGGTGCAGAAACCACACTGCAGCCCATGGCATTCGCGCAAGGCGGCTTGCACCGGCGACAGTCCACCGTCCGCACCGCCGATGCCCTCGACGGTGGTGACCTCCATACCCTCGGCCTGGACGGCGAAGATCAGGCAGGCGCGCACCGCGTCCCCGTTGAGCAGCACCGTGCAGGCGCCGCACGCGCCGTGCTCACAGCCGAGGTGTGTTCCGGTCAAGCCACACTTCTCGCGCAGGAAGTCCGCGAGCGTGAGGCGCGGTTCCACGGTCGCGGTGAACGTGCGCCCGTTGACCGTCACTTCGACCGGCATCTCATGCATCGCTTGCCTCCGTGATGGCACTGGACCAGGCGCGGGCGACCATCGTCGCCCCGACCTTGGCCCGGTAGGTGGCCGACCCCTGCAGGTCGGATGGAATGTCCTCGAGTCCGGACAGTGCGAGTCGCCCGACCTCCTCGGCGCTGATCTCGGTAACCGGTCGACCCGTGACGGCCTCTTCGGCGGCGCTGCCCCGCAGCGGTGTCGAACCCAGGCCCAACAGGCCTATACCGCAACGCCTTACCCGGTCACCGTCGTCGAGTTCGACCGCCACCGCGGCTCCGGCGATCGCGAAGTCACCGTGGCGGCGGGCGAATTCCTCGAGTGCGAAGCCCGACCGTCCGCCCCAGACGGGGAAGTGCACCGCGGTCAGCATCTCCCCGGGCTGCAGCGAGGTCTCCCAGAGACCCGTGAAGAAATCCCTCGCCGCGATCTGCCGGGATCCCGTTGCCGAGACGACATCCATCTGTGCGTCGAGCGCGAGCGCGACCGCCGCGTACTCGGCCGCGGGATCGGCGTGTGCGATGGCGCCGCCGAGGGTGCCCCTGGTGCGGATCTGGAAGTGCCCGATGTGCGGGGTGGCCAGCGTCAACAGCGGAACCGATTCCGCGACTTCGTCATCCATTCCGACAAACGAGTGCGGGGTGCCTGCCGCGATACACACCGCGTCGTCCACCAGGTCGATGCTGCGAAGCTCGTCGATCCGGCTGATGTCGATGAGATTATCGAAGTGCGTCAGGCGCATCGCGAGCATCGGCACCAGACTCTGCCCGCCCGCAAGGATTTTCGCGTCCTCGCCGTATTCGGCGAGCATGTCGACCGCCTCCTTCACCGAATCGGGGCGGTGGTAGGTGAACGGGGCGGCTTTCACGGCCGCAGCCGCTCGGTCGGCGCGTTGAGCAGTCGCACCAGGGCGGACTGCAGATCGTCGGCCAGCACCGCGGTGGGGCTCTTACGGCGGCGCCGGCCGATCAGGAAACCGACCGCCAATCCACCGACTACGGCGGCCGCGACGGGTGCCGCGCGCTTGGCCATCGGCAGCGCAACGACTTTCAGCATGTCGATGGAATCGCCCGCGTCGGGCTGAGCCGCGACCGCCGCCGTCTCCGTGGTCGGCGCGGTGGTCGCGGCGCCGCCGAGGAGATCCGATTCGAGGTTCTTGGCGAACTGTCCGATCAGGTTGGACGACACGTCGGCCAGTACGCCGCGGCCGAATTGAGCGGCCTTGCCCGAGATGGTCAGGTCCGTGTTGATCACAACGCTGGTCGCGTCGCCCTCGTCCTTGAGTTGCGCGGTCACGACCGCGGCCGCGTTACCACTGCCGCGGGTCTCCTTACCCTGGGCCTTGATGACGACACGGCGAGCGGCCTTGTCGCGCTCCTGGAACGATGCCTCGCCCTGGTAGGACACCGTGATCGGGCCGACCTTGACCTTCACCGCGCCGGTGAAGGCATCGCCGTCGACTGACAACAGCTGAGCACCCGGGATACACGGTGCGACGCGTTGGACGTCGTTGAGTGCCTCCCATGCCGTGTCCACCGGCACGGCGACCCGGAATTCGTTGTTGAGTTCCACTGTGGCTGTGTTCCTTACTTCTTGGCGTTCTCGATCGCCTCGACGATCGCGGCGGGGCTGGCGGGTAGGCGGGTCAGGGTCACGCCGAGAGGTGCCAGGGCATCGTTGATCGCGTTGATGACGGCGGGAGTCGAACCGATCGCGCCGCCCTCGCCGACACCTTTGTATCCGCCGACACCGGGTCCGGGGATCTCCACGTGGCCGTACTCGATCGCGGGCACCTCGGTGGCCGTCGGCAGCAGGTAGTCGACGAAGGTGCTCGACAGCGGGTTGCCGTCGTCGTCGTAGGCCATGTCTTCGAGCAGCGCACCACCGATGCCCTGCACGGTGCCGCCGGCGATCTGACCCTCGACGACGTTGGGGTTGATCATCGGGCCGACGTCCTCGCTGACGATGTAGCGGGTGAGGGTGACCCGCCCGGTCTCGATGTCGACCTCACACGTGCAGGCGTGGGTGGCGTTGGCCCAGTGGATCATCGCCTCGGGTGGTGAGGCGAACCGCGCGGTCGCCTCCAGTGACGACGAGACACCGGCCGGCAACTGCTGGGGTTCGTAGTAGGCGCGGTAGGCCAGATCGGCGAAACTCACGCCCTTGTCCGGGTTTCCGCTCGCCACGGCCCGCGAGCCGGTCAGCTCCACCTCGGCCTCGTCGACCTCCAGGCGCGGCGCGGCCATCGCGATGATCTGCTTGCGCAGCAACGCGCCCGCCTCGGCGACCGCGCCCGCGGTCATCGGACCGCTTCGGCTGCCCTGCGTGCCCGCGCCGTACGGGGTGACCGCGGTGTCGCCCTGGATCGTCGACACGTCGGCGATGTCGGCGCCCAGCGCGTCGGCGGTCAACTGCACGACCGTGGTCTCGAGGCTGTTGCCGGTCGACCCGCCGTTGACGTAGACGTTGATCTTCCCGGTGGGCTCCATCCGGATGGTGCAGCCCTCGGTGCCGAGGTGTCCGGTCGCGGCGCCGGTCGGTTCGATGTAGGCCGAAAAGCCCAGCCCGATGTAGCGGCCCTCGGCCAGCGCATCGGCCTGTTCCTTGCGGAAGCCCTCGTGGTCGAGGATCTTGACGGCCTGCTCGAAGGTGTCGGCGGGAGCGACGTGGTCGTAGGGCATGCCGTTGGGATTGAAGTAGGGCATCTCGTCGCCGCGCAGGATGTTGCGCCGCCGCAGTTCGACGGGATCCATGTCCAGCTTGCGGGCGGCGATGTCGAAAAGCACTTCGCGGGCCAGCGTTTCGTACTGCCAGGGACCGCGATACGCGTGCAGGCCCGCGGTGTTGGAGAACACGGTCTTGTAGTTGAAGCTGGCCTTCGGCACCCGGTACGGGCCGGGGAAGAACATGCCGACGGCGGCGGTGGTCAGCACTGGGTACGGGGTGGGGTAGGCGCCGATGTCGTAGGCGAAGTCGATGTCGACGGCGAGGATGGTGCCGTCCTCGTCGAGGGCCATCCGTGCGGTGCCGTCGACGTGGCGGGCCTGACCCGCCGACATCAGGTTCTCGCGGCGGTCCTCGATCCACTTCAGCGTGGCCGAACTCAATGGCGCGTTCAACGTCGCCGGCACCTTGCGCGCGGCCAGCATGATGCACATGTCCTCGCGCATCGGCACGACCTTCTGGCCGAAGCCACCGCCGGTGTCGCGCATGATGACCCGCACGTTGTGCGCCGGAATGCCGAGCAATCGCGCGCAGAAAGCCCGCAACTCGTGGGGCGTCTGGGTCGACGCCCACAGGGTCAGTTCCTCGGTCGCCGGCGTCCACTCGATGACCATGCCGCGGCACTCGATCGGCACCGGCGCGTGGATCTGCTGGTAGACGTTCGCCGACGCGACGCAGGCGGCGTTGGCGAACGTCTCCTCGTCGGGCGGTGCTCCGCCCATGCCGCCCGCGACGTTGTCGGGGTACGCCTCGTGCACGACCACCGACGATCCGACGGCCTTCGTGAAGTCGGCGACCGCGGGTAGTGGTTCGTAGTCGACGTCGACGACATCGACCGCGTCCTCGGCGAGGTAGCGACTGTCGGCCACGACGAGTGCGACCGGATCGCCGACGAACTTCACCTCACCCTCGGCCAGCGGTGGGCGCGGCGTGTCCGGGATGTCCTTGCCGGCCACCGCGTGCCAGGACTCTTTGACGTCGGGATTGAGGTCGTCGGCGGTGAACACCGCGTGCACACCCGGCATGGCCAGCGCGGCCGACGCGTCGATGCCGTTGATCTTCGCCCTGGCGAAGGGGCTGCGCACGAAGCACGCGTGCAGCATTCCCGGCCGGACGACGTCGTCGACGAAAGTGCCGCGGCCGGTGAGAAGCCGGCTGTCCTCGACGCGCGCGACCCGGGTCCCTGCGTATCGGGTCGCGACCTTCTCCGCTGAAGCAGAAGTCACCGGTTCACCCTTCTCCTCGCCGTGTAAAGAGTGACGTTATCGCATTCGAGAACGACATTTCCATATGCGTTGTCTCATCCCTCGTGGTGGATGCGTCCTTCCGTGTCGCTCAGCGGTCTGCCCCCGCCTCCCCACCTGCGCGCGATGATCTCCGCCGCGATCGACACCGCTGTCTCCTCGGGTGTGCGCGCCCCGAGGTCGAGGCCGATCGGGCTGGCCAGCCGGGTCAGTTCGGCGTCGGTGAGGCCGCATTCGCGCAACCGGCGCATCCGGTCGTCGTGCGTGCGGCGCGATCCCATCACCCCGATGTAGCCGACCTCGGGCAGGCGCATCGCGACCTCGAGCACGGGGACGTCGAACTTGGGATCGTGGGTCAGCACGCAGATGGCGGTGCGGGCGTCGATCGCGCCCTGTTCGGCCTGTTCGGCGAGGTAGCGGTCGGGCCACATCACCACCACCTCGTCGGCGCCGGGAAAGCGGGCGGGTGTGGCGAACACGGGGCGCGCGTCGCACACGGTGACGTGATATCCGAGCAGGGCGCCCTGTTGTGCGAGCGCGGCGGCGAAGTCGATCGCCCCGAAGATCAGCATCCTCGGCGGCGGAGCATGGCTGGCGATGAACACCTCCATGCCCGTCTCCTGGCGCTGGCCGTCGGGGCCGTACGACAGCACGCCCGTGCGGCCCACGGCGAGCAGGCCGCGCGCGTCGTCGGTGACGGCGGCATCGAGGCGCGCTGAGCCCAGCGATCCGTCGACCGAATCCGCGCCGATGACCAGGCGCCGGCCGATCCGGTCGGCGTCGGGGTGGGCGATGACGGTGGCCACGGCGGTGGGCCGGTGTGCGGCGATGTCGTCGGCGATCGCCTGCAACTGCGGGAAGGTGCTCCGCGAGACCGGCTCGGCGAAGATGTCGATGATGCCGCCACACGTCAGCCCCACCGCGAAGGCGTCGTCGTCGCTGATGCCGTAGCGCTGCAACTCCGGGCGTCCCGAGGCGACGACCTCGTTGACCAGTTCGTAGACCGCGGCCTCGACGCATCCGCCGGAAACCGAGCCGGCGACCGAGCCGTCGGGGCTGACCACCATGGTGGCGCCGGGCTGGCGCGGCGCCGAGCGGATCGTGCGCACGACGGTGGCCACACCGGCGGCGCCGCCGGACCGCCACACGGTCAGCAACTCGTCGAGCACCTCGCGCACGCTCGCAGTCTAAGCCCGAGGCGCTGTGCGAGTGCTCAGCGGGAAGCGGCGCGAACGCCAGACGGCGGTCGTGTTCGGCTCTATCGTTCGGGGTATCGCTTGGAATATGCCCAGACCACCGTCCATTCCGCGGCTGCCGTCGTTGCCCGCGTTGGCCTCGGCCGCCAACGTCCCGGACGGCCGGATGGTGGAGCTACCCGGCCGCGGTACGACGTACGTCGTCGACTCGGGGCCCTGCGACGGACCCGTGTTCATGTTGTTGCATTCGCTCGCGTGCACGGGCGTCATGACGTGGTACCCCGCGCTGGATGCGCTGCGGGAATTCGGCCGCGTGATCGTCTTCGACCAACGCGGTCACGGTCAGGGCATCACGGCGCCCCGATTTCTGCTCGAGGACTGCGCCGACGACGTCGCCGCCCTGGCCGACGCTCTTGGTGTCCGGACGTTCCTGCCGGTCGGGTATTCGATGGGATCGCTTGTGGCCCAGTTGGTTTGGAAGCGCCACCCGGCGCGAGTCGACGGGCTGGTGTTGTGTGCCGCAACGGCGGCGGTCAATAGGGCCGGCTACGAGCGGATAGCGACCGGCGTGTTCGCCGCGCTGCTCGATTCGCTCAGCCCGCCTGCCAGGCGGCTCGCCCCCGCGGCGATGGTGGGTCCCGGCGCGTTGCAGAACCACCAGTGGCTGCTCAACCAGGTGCGCAGTACATCGCCCGGTGCGATCACCCGGGCCGTGGCAGAAGTCATCCGCTTCGACTCGACGACATGGATCCACGAGGTCGACGTCCCCACAGCGGTGGTGGTGACCACACGCGACCGCGCCTTCGGGGTGCAACGGCAGCGCTGGCTGGCGAGTCGGATACCCGGCGCCGAAACCGTCGACGTGGACGCTGGTCACGCCGGATGCACATTCGCCTCCGACAAGTTCGTCGAAGCGCTGCTGACCGCAGCCGAGTCGGTCATCAGACGCCTCCCGCCGATCGGTCGGTACCAGAGCGCCGAAGGTTGACGACGTGAAGCGCCTCAGCGGCTGGGACTCATTGCTGCTGTCCAGCGAAACACCGAACGTGCATCAGCACACGCTCAAGATCGCCGTTGTCGACACATCGCGATTCGAGGGCGAGCCGACGTTCGACGCGTTCCTCGACACTTTTCGCGAGCGCCTACCTGACCTCGAGCCCTTCCGGTACGAACTCGTCGACGTTCCACTTCACCTGCATCGGCCGGTGTGGCGGCAAGGCGCGGCCATCGACTTCGGCTATCACGTCCGAAAAGTGATGGTCCCGGAACCGCGCGGGCGTGCGGGACTCGACGCGCTGATCGGTCAGATCGCGAGCACACCCCTCGATCGCAGCCGACCACTGTGGGAGCTGTACTACGCCGAGGGTCTCGCCGAAAACCGCGTCGCCGTGATCGGCAAGGTGCACCACGCGTTGGCCGACGGTGTCGCGTCGGCGAACCTGATGGCCCGCGCGATGGAATGGCCAGGCACCGGCGGCAGCGAGTCCCGTTCGGCAGGCGACTCCGAATCACTTTCGGCCCCAGCCCTGCTCGTATTCGCGGTACGGGACCACCTCAGCCAACTCGCGAGCCTGCCCGGCGTCGTCAAAGAGGTCGCTGTGGGCGCCTACCGACTTCAGCGGCGAGCGCGTCAGCGCCGTCGCCATCCCGAGCTCGCCGAACGGTTCAAACCGCCCCCCACCTTTTTGAACCGCAAGCTCTCAGCGGGTCGCGCGTTCGCGACCGCCACCCTGTCGCTCGACGAGGTCAAGGCGACGAGCAGGCATCTCGAAGCCACCGTCAACGACGTGGTGCTCACCATCGCCGCCGGCGGGCTGCGCACCTTGCTCATCGAGCGGCAGGGCGCCGCCGACGCCGCGCTGATCGCCTCGGTTCCCGCCGCGACCGACACCTCGCCAGATCGCATCACCGGCAACGAGTTGAGCACCATGCTGGTGTCTCTGCCGGTGCAGATCGCCGACCCGTGCGAACGGCTCCGCCTGATCCGGATGGCCGCGCGGATGGCCAAAGAGGACAACGAGACACTCGGCCCCGCCACCGTGGGCAAGGGGTTGCGGTACGTACCGCCCGCGGCCGCTCGCGCCACGTTCCGTTGGATGTCGCGACGCGAGGCGCCGAACCAGCTGTTCAACCTGATCGTGTCGAACGTGCCGGGTCCCCGCGAGCGCGGCCGGATCGCCGGTGCGGTCGTCACCGAGATCTACTCGGTCGGCCCGCTGGCCGCCGGTGCGGCGATGAACATGACGGTGTGGAGCTACGTCGACCAGCTCAACATCTCGGTGCTGTGCGACGACCTGGCGTTCGACGACGTCCACACCGCGACGGACGCGTTCATCGCCGCCTTCACCGAACTCCGCCGCGCAGCCGGCCTCGGCCAGACCACCACCGAGGTGGCCGGCGCTCTGCCGCAGGTCAGCGCGCGTCGAACTCGATCGGAAGCGTCGCAGGGCCGGTGATGCCGACCAGCGGCTTCCAGGTCGCGGGTCCGGCACGCCGCAGATTCCGCATGCGGCTGCTCATGACGACCAGCGCCTCGGCCAGTTCACGACGGGCCAGGTTCGCGCCGAGGCAGTAGTGCGCCCCCGCGCCGAAGGACTGCATCGGCGCGGCGCCCTGCCGAGTGATGTCCAGTCGGTCGGGTTCGTCGTAGGCGGCCGGATCCCGGTTGGCGCCGGCCGTGTTCAACAGGACGAACGTGCCCGCGGGAAGGGTCACGCCGCCGCACTCGACGTCCTCGATCGTCATCCGCATCGCCCCGAACACCACCGGATAGAACCGCATCAGTTCCTCGACGGCGTTCATCGCGAGCTCGGGCCGTTGCGCCAACAGCTCCCACTGATCGGGGTGGTCGCACAGCACGTCGACAGCGGCGGCGAGCTGGTTACGGGTGGTGTCGGTGCCTGCCATCAGGATGCCCGCCGCGAGCATCCGCAGTTCCTCGATGCTCAACCGGTCGCCGTCGTCCTCGGCGCGGATCAACTCCGAGATCAGGTCGTCGGTGAGCGTCGTGCGGCGCTCGGCGACCATCCCGTCGACGTAGTCGTCGAGTTCGGCCCAGGCCTGCAGGATCGCCGGCGCGTGTTCGGCCGCGTTCCACTGGAACAGTTTGAAGAAGTCATCGGCCCACTCGGAGAACAATTTCCAGTCCTCGCGCGGGGCGCCGAGCAGTTCGGCGATGACGGGAACCGGATACGGACGTGCGATGTCCTCCACCACCTCACACCGCCCGACGGCCACCAACGGGTCCACCAGGCCGGTGATGATGCCGGTGATCGTCGTCTCCAGCCGCCCCACCGAGCGTGGCGTGAACGCCTTGCACACCAGGCGCCGAAGCCGCGAGTGGGTTTCACCGTTGACGCTGAGCAGCGTCGTGACCGCGCGGTCCCACAGCGGGCCGGAGGTGATGCCCTGCGCCTCCAACCCGAGTCCCGGCGGCACGCACATGCGGTGGTCGCGCAGGGCCGCCCGGACCGTGTCGTAGCTCAACAACTCGGGTCCGTGAGCACCCATCGCGACCGGTCCGGCAGCGCGCGCCTCGGCGATCCGCCGGTGTGCTTCGTAGGCGTCGGGCGCGTCCTCATACGAGACGGTCGGCAGGCCGGCCTCGAACACCGTCGGGCTCTGCCGGTCGTTGATGGTGACGCTCATGGTGACCTCCTTGGCGCGACGACACTTCGATGCTCGGTTGCGCCGGGGAGGCCGACTAGCGTAGGCGACTACTCCACTCCGGAAGCGAGACGATATGCGTAGTGCGTGGGCGGGACCGGCGGCGGTGGCCTTGGCGCTGGCGTGGCCGACGATCGGCGTCGCCGCCGCGACACCGGATGAACCCGTGCCACCGCTGACGGATGCGGCCCGGGCGGCCGGACTCGTCGATGTCCGCACCGTCGTGCCCGACGCGGTGATCGACCTGCGCTACGCGACGACGGACAACTTCGTCGGCGAGCAGCTGTATCCCGCCGATGCGCGGTGCCTTGTCGACGAGTCGATGGCACCCGGCCTGGCGGCGGCCGCCGACGCGTTGCGCCCGGGCGGCGAGGTGCTGGTGTTCTGGGATTGCTACCGGCCCCACGACGTGCAGGTGCGAATGTTCGAGGCGGTCTCCGACCCCGGGTGGGTGGCCCGGCCCGGCCCCTACGCCAGCAGCCACGAAGCGGCGTTGTCGGTCGACGTGACCCTGGCTCGTGACGGTGCCCTCGTCGACATGGGCACCGGCTTCGACGAGTTCACTTCGCGCGCCAACGCGTACGCCACCGACGGGGTCAGCGCGGCGGCTCAGACCAACCGGAAACGGTTGCGGGACGCGATGGCCGAAGGCGGTCTCACCGTTTACGCCGGCGAGTGGTGGCACTTCGACGCGCCCGGCGCGGACCGGCAACACCCGATACTCGACGTCCCCGTGAACTAGCCGCCGGCCAGGCCAGTCAGGCGGCCGCCGGGTCGGCGGTCATGGCTTGGCAGTAGGAGCACAGGTTCGGCCCGAGTGTCGGGTAACCACATCCGCCGCAGATCGCGACCGCGGTGACTTCATCGGCTTCGGGCATGCCGGTTATTTACCCCCTTGAAATCCAATTAATCCCGGGCCCGCGCCGAAGTTCTGGAAAGCTGCCCACGACATGGTTACTGCACAGCTCGCTGCGGTCAGCGGCACCCACAACGCGCGGCGAGCCTGGGTTGCGGTTGCGCTGCTCGCGGTCGTCGGGACGCTGAACTACGCGGACCGGTTCCTGCCCGCGGTCCTGGCCGAACCGATCAGGGCAGAACTGGACCTGTCCGATACCGCACTCGGCGTGATCAACGGGTTCGGCTTCCTGGCCGTCTACGCCGTGCTCGGCCTGCTGATCGCCCGGATCGCCGACCGTGGGGCGTTCGGGCTGGTGGTGTCGACGTGCCTGACGCTCTGGGGCGCGATGACGATGGTCGGCGGCGCGGTGCAGTCGGGTCTTCAACTGGCGCTCACCCGCGTGGGCGTGGCGATCGGTGAGGCCGGCAGCACACCGGCGGCACACGCCTACGTCGCGCGTAACTTCGCACCGGAGCGTCGCGCGGCGCCGCTGGCGGTGATCACGCTGGCCATCCCACTCGCCAGCGCGGCCAGCCTGATCGGCGGCGGCCTGCTGGCGCAAACCCTGGGCTGGCGAATGGCTTTCGTGGTGATGGGGGCGATCAGCGTGGCGTTCGCGCCGTTGGTCCTCATCGCGCTCGGGCGCAGGCAGTCGATGCCGGCCACCCCCCAAGTCGACGCCGACGTCCCTGCCAAGGCCTGGGATCTGCTGCGCAAGGGCAGCTTCGTGGGCGTCGTCGTCGGCGCGTCGTGCATCTCGGTGGCCGGCTACTCGTTGACGGCCTTCGCGCCTGCTTACCTGGTGCGCACCCGCGGTATGGAGTTGGGCGAGGTCGGAGTGCAGTACGGCATCGCCAGCGGGCTGACCGGCATCCTCGGACTTCTGGTCGTCGGCCGCGTCGCGGACCGGTTGTCGGCCTCCGATCCGCGGTGGCTGTTGTGGTTGGTGGCCGCGATGGCCGCTGCGATGCTGCCGTTCTCGGCGCTGGCGTTCACGGTGGGTGACCGGACGCTGTGCATATGGTTCATCTCGCTGAGCTATGTCGTCGGCACGGCGTACATGGCGCCGTCCATCGCGGCCATCCAGCGGCTCGCCCGGCCCGAACAGCGCGCGACGGCGTCGGCGATCTTCCTGTTCTTCGGCGCCATCGTCGGGTCGGCGGGCCCATTCCTCACCGGTGTTATCAGCGATGCCCTGAAGGACGACCTGGGTGCGATGTCGCTGGGGCGGGCGCTGCTGATCGTGCCGGCCTTCCAAGTGGTCGCGATCGTCTGTTACCTCCTGGCGAGTCGGAGGTTCGCCGGCGAGATCGTCGAGTCGACAGTCGCCCACCGCGCCGCGCACATTGGGTAGGTTCGCCTGGTGGCCCAGCTGATGAACCGCCAGATCGTGTTGCGCCGCAGACCCGTCGGGCTGGTCGCGCCCGGCGACACCGAGTTGGTCACCGCGCCGGCACCCGAGCCCGCCGACGGCGAAGCGTTGGTGCGCACGACTTACATCGGCATCGACGCGGCGGCCCGCACCTGGTTGAACGACCAGCCGGGCTACCTGCCTCCGGTGCAACTCGGCGAGGTCATTCGCGCGGCGGGCATCGGTGAGGTCGTGGCGTCGCGCTGCGATGCCTACGCCGTCGGCGACATCGTGACGACGCTGACGGGTTTCCAGGAGTACGTCATCAGCCGCGACGACATCTTCACCACGCCGGTGCCCGGCCCCGACGTCGACCAACTCGCGGTGATGTCGGTGTACGGCCCGACCGGTGCGACGGCCTATTTCGGAATGGTCGGCATCGGCAGGCCGCAGCCGGGGGAGACGGTGGTGGTGTCGGCGGCTGCGGGGGCGACCGGTTCGGTCGCGGGCCAGATCGCCAAGATCGCCGGAGCCCGCGTGGTGGGCATCGCGGGCGGACCGGAGAAGTGCCGGGCCGTCGTGGAGGATTTCGGATTCGACGCGTGCATCGACTATCGCGAAGGCAACGTGCCCGCGGAGTTGAAGAAACACTGCCCCAAGGGCGTCGACGTGTACTTCGACAACGTCGGCGGGCCGATCCTGGACGCGGTGCTCGGCCGCCTGGCGCACAAGGCGCGGGTGGTGTTGTGCGGTGTCATCTCGAGCTACCTGACCGGCGAACATCCCGGCCCGGCCAACTACGTCAACCTGTTGTCGAAGACGGCGCTGATGCAGGGCTTCAACGCGCTCGACGAATGGGGGCGATTCGAGGAGGCGTTCGGTCCGCTTCGCCAGTGGGCGGACGAGGGGCGCCTGGTGCATCGCCAGACGATCTTCGAGGGCATCGAGTCCTGCGTCGACGCCATGAACGGCTTGTTCACCGGTGCCAACATCGGCAAGATGTTGGTCAAGATCAGTGAGGCGTGAGGCGAGAAAATTCCCTCGTGAAACGGTTGGTTGGTCGCGAATCAAAGCGGGTATGACGAACGTCGCAATCGGTCGACTCACATATAGGAGTGGTGGCATGGGTGCTCGACGAATCGCTCGGATGCTGGGTCTGGTGGTGCCGTTCGCGGCGCTGCTCGCCGGACCGATTCCGGTCGCGGCCGCTCAACCACCCCCACCTCCGCCCGCGGCGCCCGCATGTCCGGACGTTCAGGTGGTGTTCGCGCGGGGAACCGGCGAGCCGATCGGTGTCGGCGGGGTCGGGCAGGCGTTCGTCGACCAGCTACGCGCCCAGGCCGGCCCCCGCTCCATCGACGTCTATCCGGTCAACTACCTGGCCAGTGGCGACTTCGGAAACCGCATCCAGTTCGCGCGCACGGTCGTCGACGGGATCCGCGATGCCGGACAGAAGGTCGAGTCGACGGCTGCGGCGTGCCCGGAGACGGAGATCGTGCTCGGCGGGTTCTCGCAGGGCGCCGCGGTGGCCGGATACGTGACCTCCGCGGAGATCCCCGAGGAGATTCCCGCCGAGTACCGTGAGTTCATCCCCGAGCCGATGTCCGAGGAAGTCGGCGACCACGTGGCCGCCGTCGTGTTGTTCGGCCGGCCCTCGGATCAGTTCCTGACCGACGCCGGCGCGCCCGCGATCGTCATCGGACCGTCGTATCAGGACAAGACGCTGAGCCTGTGCGCCGAGGGCGACACGATCTGCAACGGCGCTCCGATCGGTCTTCCGAGCTTCGCGCACAACTCCTACATGGTGAACGGGATGGCCGCCGAGGGTGCGGCCTACGCGGTCGCACGTCTCGAACCGGCGCCGGCCCCGCCGCCTCCGCCCGCTGGTGGGTATCGTTGCTGCCCGCGGCGTGGAGCTACATGCTGGCGTTGCG
>NZ_LQIW01000024.1 GCF_001500025.1 Mycobacterium sp. IS-1590
GTGCACGGCGGTGGCGGAGGCCGGGGGTGGGGGGGGGGGGGGGCGCGGCCCCCCCGCCCGGCGGGGCCCCCGCCCGTGGCGGGTTGCTTGGGGGGGGCGGGGTGGGTATCGCCGTGCGCCACGATGAGGACCGGGATCGGCCGAGCGCGGCCAGCTTCTCGCTCGACAACCCGCTTCAGGTCCGAGATTTCCTGCACCGCGGGGGACGATGGCTGGCACGCCAGCACGCCACCTCGACGGTGGCGTGGACCTACACCTTCGAGGGGTACGACCCGCCGACCGAGAAGTTGCGCGAGGCGTTGTGCACCGTCGGCAACGGATACCTCGCGACCCGCGGCGCCGCTCCCGAGTCGAAGGCCGGTCAGGTCCACTATCCGGGAACGTATGCCGCCGGGGTGTACAACCGCCTCGACGACGTCCTGGCCGGTAAGAAGCTCGAACACGAGAGCCTGGTGAACCTGCCCAACTGGCTTCCGCTGACGTTCCGCATCGACGGCGGCCCCTGGTTCGACGTGGATGCCGTGACATTGCTGTCCTACTGCCAGACTCTCGATCTCCGAGGCGGGGTGCTGACCCGTACCTTGCGCTTCAGCGACGACGCCGGGCGGATAAGCTCGCTGAGGCAACACCGGTTGGTCTCGATGAAGCAGACGCACATCGCCGCTCTGGAAACCACGGTCGTGGCCGAGAATTGGTCCGGCGCAATAGAATTCCGCTCGACATTGGACGCCGACATCTGCAACGGCGGAGTGGAACGATACCAGGGCCTGGCCAGTGATCATCTCGAGTCCCTGAAGATGGGCGAGATCGCGAACGACGCGGTGCTGATGTCGGTGCGAACCACGCAGTCTCAAATACCGATCGCGCTGGCGGCACGGACCACGGTCTGGCACGACGATGACGCCGCGGCCGCGGAATATCGTCTGGTCGAGCATGAATTCGAGATCGGGCACGACATTCTCCTCGACATGGCGGAGGGCCGGTCAGTGACAGTCGAGAAGGTCGTGGCGGTGGTGACGGGTCGCGATGTCGCCACATCCGAACCCGCGGGAGGCGCGGAGCGCAGACTGACACGGCAGGGCCGATTCCGCGAGATCCGCCAAGAGCACACGCTGGCCTGGGCGCACATCTGGGAGCGACTGTCCATCGAATTCGACGGCCACCCGGACGAATTGAGGATTCTGCGGCTGCATCTGCTCCATCTGCTGCAGACCGTGTCATACCACAGCGAGGACCTGGATATCGGCGTCCCCGCTCGGGGTCTTCACGGCGAGGCGTATCGCGGCCACGTGTTCTGGGACGAACTGTTCATCTTCCCGGTTTTGAACCTGAGGTTCCCGACCATCACGCGGGCGCTGCTGCGGTACCGCTACCGCCGGCTCCTCGAGGCGCGGCGGGCCGCCAAGCTCGCCGGCTATGCGGGGGCGATGTTTCCGTGGCAGTCGGGCAGCGACGGCCGCGAGGAAAGCCCCTCACTACATCTCAACCCCCGATCCGGCCGGTGGAATCCGGATGCGAGTCACCTCGCACACCACATCGGTATCGCGGTCGCCTACAACGTGTGGCAGTTCTATCAAGTCACCGGCGACCTGGCCTACCTCATCGACTACGGTGCCGAGATGCTGATCGAGATCGCGCGATTCTGGGTCAGCAGAACCACATACGACGATGCCGCCGATCGGTACGGGATTCTCGGTGTGATCGGGCCCGACGAGTTCCATTCCGGCTACCCCGATCGGCCGTTCACCGGCGTCGACAACAACTCCTACACCAACGTGATGGCGGTTTGGGTGATCCTGCGTGCCATCGACGCCCTGCAGGAGATTCCGCTGCCCAACCGCCTCGACCTTCGGGAGAAGCTCGGGCTGACCGACGAGGAACTCGAACAGTGGGACCGGGTGAGCCGCCGCATGTTCGTGCCCTTCCACGACGGGTTGGTGAGCCAGTTCGAGGGCTATGACCGCCTGGCGGAACTCGATTGGGACGGGTACCGGGCCCGCTACGGCAATATCCAGCGCCTCGACCGGATCCTCGAGGCAGAAGACGACGACGTCAACCGCTACCGAGCCTCCAAGCAGGCCGATGTGCTGATGTTGCTTTACCTGCTGTCGTCGGATGAGTTGCGCGAACTGCTCAATCGGCTCGGCTACCAGCTCGCACCGGAGATGATTCCCGCGATGGTCGACTACTACATCGCCCGCACCTCACACGGTTCCACGCTCAGCGCCGTCGTGCACTCATGGGTGCTGGCCCGAGCGAATCGTGACCACGCCGTCGACTTCTTTCGCGATGTGCTGAAGTCCGACGTCGACGACATCCAGGGCGGCACGACATCCGAGGGTGTGCACCTCGCCGCCATGGCGGGCAGTGTGGACTTGATGCAGCGGTGCTTCACGGGCCTGGAATTGCGTGGTAACCGTCTCGTATTGTCGCCGCAGTGGCCGGAGTCGTTGGGGGCGTTGGGCTTTCCCATCCACTATCGCGGCCATCACCTACATGTGCGCGTCAGCGGCCGGGGAGCCGAAGTCAGCGTCGGGCCTCAGGATGTACCGCCCGTGACGGTCGAGTGCCGCGGACGCGTACAACAACTCAAACCCGGGAGCGTCATCAGATTTCTCAGCGAACCCGACGTACCCGCGAGCGGCCGGCCCTAGGACCCATGGTCGTCGACGCGCGGTTCACATGTGGTGATCGAGTTCGGCGAGCACCGCATTGACGACACTGGGAACTGCGGCCGCGACGTCGGGAGTCATGCCGACGCCATGGTCGGCGTCGATGATGTCCACGCTGAACCCGACAAGGCGATCGGGCAACTGCCCCAACGCTTCGCCCAACGCAAATGCCTGAGGCAGCCCGATCGCATGTGAGCTGATGGGACCCGCCACCCCGGCATCGCCGGGAGTCCATCGCCGGATTCGGCCGGGACTGGATCCCTCGCCCATCGCGGCGTCGACGACGATCGCGAGTCCGGCACCGCTCCATGCGTCGAGAAGGGCGCCGGGCTCACCCGTGCAGACGAGCACCCGCACGCCCGGGAGGTTGCGGCCGGCGATCTGTTCGGCGACGGCAGGCCCGACTCCATCGTCGCGGCGGTAGCTGTTGCCGATTCCGATCACCACATCGCCGCTCACAACCGGTCGACCGTCAGGGTCAGGAAGTGCGCCGAGCACGAGATGCAGGGGTCGTGGTTGCGAATCGCCCTCTCGCACAGCGCGGTGAGCGTGTCGTCGGCCATCGTGAGGTTTGCGCCGACGAGTTCGGCCATCTCGTGTTCGATGGCCGCCTGGTTCTGAGCGGTGGGCGGGACGATCACCGCCGACCGCACAAGACCGTCCGCACCGATGTCATAGCGGTGATACAGCAGTCCGCGCGGCGCCTCGCTGACACCGTGGCCGATCCCGTCCCGGGCGGGAACGTCGACGAAGGGGCGGTCGGGCACCCGATACTCGGCGATGATGCGCAACGCTTCCTCGATCGCATAGACGATTTCGACAGCGCGAACGAGAATGCTGCGGAACGGATTCCGGCATACCTCGCCGAGACCCGCTCGGGCCGCCGCCTCACGCGCGAGGGGCGAAAGGGTTTGGGAGTTCAACGCGTACCGGGCGAGCGGACCGGTCAGGTAACGGGCGCCGTCCAATGTGGCGTGCAGCGCCGTGGACCGCTGCACCTGCGACTCGACGACGTGGTCACTGAAGTCGCTTATCGCAAACGGTTGCCCGGCGCTTCGTCGAATCGTGCCGTTCTCGATCGGGTAGCGGTCGGGCGCTGTCAACGCCAGGAACTCGTGGTCGAATTCGGCTTCCGGGAAATCGAATTCACTCACTCGGTCCAGCAACCAGAGCGCGTCGTCCAGGGCGCTGCGAAGTTGCTCGGCAAGGGGGCCGAGCTCGGCCGGCTTCGGGACCGAATAGAACCCTCCCAACCGTACATTGATCGGGTGGATCGCGCGTCCGCCGATCTTCTCCATCAGCCGGTTGCCGGCCTTTTTCAACGCCAGCCCGCGCTCGATGAACTCCGGGTGGTCCCGAGCGAGGCTGATCCCGTCGGGATAGCCGAGGAAGTCCGGTGCGTGCAGCAGCACGATGTGCAGGGCGTGGCTGTGAATCCATTCCCCGCAGTACAGAAGTCGTCGCAACGCCACCGGTTCCGGGTCGACGGTCACCGCGCACGCGTCTTCGATGGCGTTGCAGGCGCTCACCTGGTAGGCGACCGGGCAGATGCCGCAGACCCTGGCTGTGATGTCGGGTGGTTCGGTATAGGCGCGACCGCGCAGGAACGCCTCGAAGAACCGGGGTGGTTCGTAGATGTTCAACTCGACGGTGTCGACGATCCCGTCACGCAGCGTGACGTGCAGGGCGCCTTCCCCCTCCACCCGCGTCAACGCCCCGACGCTCAACGTTCGGATCTCTTCGCTCACCGGTCGTTCCGTTCGTGGTCGAAGTTGACCGCGTTGAACGTGGCGAAGACGCGCTCGACACCCGCGGCCGACATCCCGTCCCGGCGCAAGAACGGAATGAGCGCGGCGGTGTTGGGGGTGGCGGCGGGCCCGAAGCATCCGTAGCAGCCGCGCCGATAGGTGGGACACAGCGCGCCGCACCCGGCGTGAGTCACCGGTCCCAGGCACGGGGTCCCGTCGGCAACCAGGACGCACGTGACGCCGCGGTTCTTGCATTCTGTACAAACCGTTTTGGCCGGCAACCGTGGTTTGCGCCCCACCAGAAGTGCCGCCAGGGTGTCGAGCAGTTGCCCGCGGTCAATCGGGCAGCCCTGGATCTGGTAGTCGACGGCGACGTGTGCCGAGGCCGGCGTCGAGGTCGCCAGGGTATCGATGTATTCCGGTTTGGCGTAGACGACCGAGGCGAATTCGGAGACATCGGCGAAGTTCCGCAGGGCCTGCACCCCACCGGCGGTGGCACAGGCGCCGATCGTGACGAGCACTCCCGATTGCTCCCGGATCTCTCTGATACGACGCTCATCGGCCGCCGTCGTGATCGAGCCCTCCACCAGCGATACGTCGTACGGGCCGGCGACGGTGGCGCTCGACGCCTCCAGGAACGTGGCGATCTGCACCTGCTCGGCCAGCGTCAACAGTTCGTCCTCACAGTCCAACAAGGTCAGTTGGCAGCCATCGCAGGACGCGAACTTCCACACGGCTAGTTTCGGTGTTCCCACCTACAGCTCCTTCACACTGAGCAGGGCCTCGGCGGCGTCGTATCCGACGACCGGTCCGTCCCGGCACAACAGCAGGGGGCCGAGCTGGCAGTGTCCGCACCATCCGACTCCGCATTGCATATTTCGTTCCAGCGATACCTGGATCTTGTTCGGAGGAAGTCCTTTTCGTACCAGCTCAACAGCGCTGTTGTGCATCATGGCCTCGGGGCCGCACAGAAACGCGGTGGTGCGATCGGGTCGCACCGGTGTCCGGCGCAGGGGTTCGGTGACGAAGCCGACTTCACCGGGCCACCCCTGGATCGGTACGTCGACGGTCAGGTGCACCTCGATGGCTCCGCTGTTCGACCAGTCGGCGAGCTCGGGGGCGAAGAGAAAGTCGTCGCGGGAGCGGGCACCCGCGATGAGGGTCACCCGACCGTATGAGTCGCGATCTTTCAGGACGGCCAGAACGACGGGGCGAAGCGGTGCCAGGCCGACGCCCCCCGCGACGATCACCACGTCGTCCCCGGTCCCGGCCGGCAGCATCCATCCGGTGCCGAACGGCCCCCGCATGCCGATCACGCTGCCGGGGGCGGCGCCGTGAAGTGCGCGGCTCACCGCGCCGACCGACCGAATGGTGTGAAGAATGTCGTCGCCGCCGGAGTCCGGTACGCCGCTGACGGAGATCGCGATCTCGCCGATGCCGAAGGCGTACATCATCATGAACTCGCCGGGCCGGGGTGTCGGTAGCGGTTCGTGCACGGGTTGCAGGCACAGCGTCGCCGAATCACGATTTTCATCGGTTCGGCGGTGCACCCGGTACGGCACCGGGGTCATCGCCGACGACGGCGCCTGCGGCGCCTCGGTTTCAGTCATCACTGGCTTCGGACTGCCGGGCGGCCAGGTTGTGCATCTCCTCGGTGATGTCGATCCCGGTGGGGCACCAGGCGATGCATCGCCCGCAACCGACGCAGCCAGAACTGCCGAACTGGTCGTGCCAGCTGCCGAGCTTGTGGGTGATCCAATGGCGGTATCGGGAGGCGCCCGATTGCCGAACGCTCCCTTCGTGAATGAACGTGAAGTCGAACTCGAAGCACGACGCCCACTGCATCCATCGTTCGGCGTGCTGCCCCGTGAGATCGGTGGTGTCCTCGACGGTGGTGCAGAAACACGTGGGGCAGACCATCGTGCAGTTTCCACACGTCAGGCATCGACTGGCCACCTCGTCCCACTGCGGCGATTCGCGTGAGTCGATCAGCAGCTCGCGCAGGTCGCCGGTGGGCATCTGACGGCCCATCTTGCCGGCCGCGTCGGCGACATCGCCTCGCGCGGAGCCGATCTCGTCGGGGGTGGCGTCGCGGTGCGGCAGCGCGGAAAGCACGTCTTCGCCAGCTTCGCTTCCGACGTCGACCAGGTAGCTGTGTCGGTTGCCGTCGATCCGTTCGGTGAGCGCCAGATCGTAGCCGGGCCCGGCTTCGGGTCCGGTGCCCATCGACGCGCAGAAGCACAGGCCGCCGGGTTCGGTGCAGTTGACGGCCACGACGAAGATCCGCGCCAATCGACCGACGAACCCCTGGTCGGGATGGCCGCCCACGCCGAGCACGCCGTTGAGGACGGCGATCGCGGACAGATCGCATGCCCGTACCCCGAGGAACGCGTACTTCGGAGTCTCTTCGGACGTCTCGCCTTCGGAGGACCACAGCTGTTGGCGCGGTGGGTGGAGGAACTGCTTCCAGGATTGCGGTCCGGCCGAATGACCGAACAGCGCGTCGTCGTCGCGTTTGCGCAACCGGTAATGTCCGGGCCCGGTGTCCACGCCCCAGCCGCGGGGCAGATCATCCGCGGAGGCCAACTCGGCCAGCACGATCGCGTTCTCGGACCGGGTGGGTCCTATCACCCGGTAACCGCGCTGCTGAAGCGTGCCGACCAGTTCCCCCATGGCGGCGGCCTCGATCACGGCGCTGGTCATGGGGTCTATCGTCCTGCTAACCCTCGCCGAATGCAGGGCCTTTAGGGCACGAGTTGAAGGGACTTTTGGCAGCGTCACCGGCCGCGTCTTCTCCGTACCGTCGTAGCCATGTCCACACCGACGCAACCGATCGAAATCCTCTCCGAGAGCGCATGCTGGAAATTGATGTCGGCCTGCCCGCTGGGGCGCCTGGTCACCAGCGTCGGCGGCGAGCCGGAGATCTTTCCGGTCAACTTCGTCGTCCAGGACCGAACCGTGCTGTTCCGCACGGCCGAGGGCACGAAGTTGAGTAGCGCGGTGATCAACAAGAACGTGCTGTTCGAGGCCGACGACCACAACGCCGTCGAGGGTTGGAGCGTGGTGATCAGGGGTTTGGCCCGGACCCTTCGCACCGATGACGAGATCGATGAGGCCGAGCGGGCGCAGCTGCTTCCGTGGACGGCCACGGTCAAACCCCATTACGTGCGCATCCGTCCGCTGCGTGTGACGGGCCGTCGGTTTCTCTTCGGCTCGGAACCCGATCGCGAGTTCACGATCGCCTGAGGTCCGATGTTGACATGCGAGTTCGGGAACGGAGAAGCGCAGTGACGTCTGTACGGGCCGGCCTGTGATGCAACGTACTGGGGCGCAAACCAGAACCGTCATCACGACATTGACGATGAACCCCGCTCTCGATATCACGACCGATACCGACGTTGTGCACCCCACCGACAAGATCCGTTGCGCCGGAGCGCGGTACGACGCGGGTGGTGGCGGCATCAACGTATCGCGCGTCGCCAACGTCCTCGGGGTACCGACGTCGGCCATTTTCCCGGCCGGCGGTTCCACAGGTGACCAAGTCGAGAAATTGCTCGCCGAGGCCGGTGTGCCTTCCCGAGTCATACCGATTGCCGATTCGACCCGAGAGAGCTTCACGGTCAACGAACGCACTACCGGCAGGCAGTACCGCTTCGTCCTACCGGGTCCGCGGATCGCTCCGTCGGAGCAGGCGCAGTGCCTTGACGAATTGAGGGCGGCGGCCGCCTCAGCCGAGTTCGTCGTCGCCAGCGGCAGCCTGCCGCCATCGGTGCCGCCGGACTGGTATCAGTGCGTGGCAGAGATCTGCCGGGAGACGGGTTCACTTCTGGTGCTGGACACCTCGGGCGGCGGGCTGACCCATGTGACGTCCGGGGTTTTCCTGCTCAAGCCGAGCATCCGCGAACTGCGCGAGTGTGTGGGTCGTGATCTGGTGACCGAGGCGGCGCAGTTCGCCGCCGCCCGTGAGTTGATCGACCGCGGCATCACTCAGTCGGTGGTGGTGTCCCTCGGATCCCACGGGGCCCTCGTGGTGACCCCGCGACGGAATGAACGAATCCCTGCCGTGCCTGTGCACGTCGTCAGCGGCGTGGGCGCCGGCGATGCAATGGTCGCCGCGATCGTGGTGGGTCTCAGCCATGGCTGGCCGCTGAATGAGGCGGTTCGTTTCGGCGTCGCAGCAGCAACCGCGATGCTGATGACGCCGGGCACCGTCGTCCCGACGCGCAGCGAGGTGGAGCGCTTCCTCGCCCGGGTTCCCGAACCGATGGCGGTCGACTTTCCTCACGCCTGAGGGGTTTTCGGCTACATCCGGTACAGCGCCGCCCCAGCCGTCACGCCCGCGCCCGCGGCGACGATCATCACCAAGCTGTCGGGCGGGCTGGTGTCGGCGGCCTTGCCGAGCGCGGCCGCCAGGGCCGCCGTGTGCATGTGTTGGTCGTCGCCGACCGTGATGCGTTCGATTGGGACGTTCAGCTGCGAAGCCAGCTCTGCGCGAAATGCGGGACTGGCCGGCGCCGCGACTATCGATGTGATCTCATCGATTCCGGTGTCGGATTCGATGAGGCACCGCTGCGCCGCACGCGCCGCGGTACGCGCGAAACCACTTTCGGCAGAACGTGATTCGCGGATCCTCAACAGATTGCGCTGTTCCACCATGCCGATCGTGGCCGACACCGTGTCGTCGTCGTCTTCCGACCGCTCCCACCAGACCGGCCCGAGCCCGCGTCCGTCTTCGGACCAGCCGCACAGCAGCGAGGCGCCTGCGGGGCTGTAGGGGAATCCCTCGCTCGAACCGTGTCCCGGATCGGCGTCGCCGGCGACCACCAATGCGCAGTCGATCACCCGCGACCGCAGGAAGCCGTCGACGATGTGCAGGGCGGTGAGCATTCCGCACGAGCCGTTGGCGACGTCGAACGAGAAGGTGCCGTGCCCGCCGGTGTGCGGCTGCTCGTCATTGGCTCCGATGTCGTCCTGGATCATCGAGGCGAGGGCCGGCTCGCCGAGGTTGCGGTCGCGGTAGATGCCCGCGTTGACGAGGAGGTCCACATCGTCGGCGTTGCGCCGGCCCTTGCGAAGGCACTTCTTCGCCGCCCTGTCGATCAGCCGCAGAGCACTGTGACGGGTGCGCCAGCCGCCGTTGACAACGGTGATCTGGTCAATCACGGTTCCCATAGTGGCTCACCAACTCCCGGTCCAGTGTCAAGAGGACGAAGCCGATCTCCAGACCGGATGCCAATGCGATCAAAGCGATGGTCTCCCCGGGTGAGATGCGCCGAGCCTCGAGCTCTTCGATGAGCGCGACGGTGTGCGTCGTCGACGCGGTGTTGCCGTAGCGGTCGACGGTGACGACCGCCTCGTGTTTCGGGGTGGCGCCGAACTTGGCCGAGACTTCGGCCATACCCTTGCGAATCGCGCGCGCCGACGTCTGATGGGTGATGACGTGGTCGATTTCGTCGATGGATCGTCCTGCCTCCCGGAGTACCTCGCGCAGCAGTGTCGGTGTGTTCGCCATGGCGGCCCGGTGGATGCCCCGTGCGTCGGTGAACATCCGCGCGCCGGGGTCGTTGCCCTTGGGATAGCCGAGACAGAGCCGGCTGTACTCGGCCAGTGTCGTGAAACCGGCCAGGATGATGCTGCCCGAACCGATTTGAGCCCTTTCGAGTAGGAGCGCCGCCCCTGCGTCGCCGAGGGTCAGGGACGCGAGTTCCTTGCTCATGATGTTGTGCACGTGGCGCGCCGCGTTGCGCCCCAGCGGGGAGATGTACTCGCCACTGACGATCAAGGCCCGCTTCACGGCGCCCTGCCGGATCATGTTGTTGGCAATGGTGACTCCGGTGAGCATCCCGGCACACGCGTTGTTGAGATCGAAGGTCATCGCCGAATGGGCGCCGATGGCGTGTGCCACGGCAGAACTCATCGTCGGCTCCAGCCTCTGTGTCAGGCCGCCGCGAAACTTCGTGATGCTGCAGTTGATGATCAGGTCGATCGATGCCGGATCCCGTTCGGCCTTCTCGAGGCAGTCGAGGGCCGCGGCTGTCGCCAGGGTGTAGGAGTCTTCGTCGCCCACCGAAACCCGCCGCTCGCGAATTCCGGTCAGCCGCTCGAGATCGATGTGGGTGTGATGGCGTGTGGTCGACATCAGGTCGTCGGTCGCCAGGTGCGTGGCGGGCAAATGCCGTCCCGCACCGGCTATCCGGGTCTCGAACATCGGGGCCGGACCGTGCGACGGCGGCTCCATCACCAGCCAATGCGTGCCTGCCATGCGCTGAGCATCCAATGTCGACGACGCGCGCAACAGAGCGTTTCGGCCGTGCGGCACAGGGACCTTCGGCCCTTAGTCGGTCGCCCGCGTGAACGTGGCGTCCGCAGTGGCACGGGAGAGCGGATGGCTGGCGGCGGTCCACTTCGTCACGGAACGAAAGATTCCTGCGTGGGATCCGAGATCGTGCCCGGGGACCACGCAGCGAAGGGTCGAGCCCGAGCCAAGGTGTAGGAGTTGCCGCGTGAGCAAATGGCTGCACCTGGCTAGAGCGTCGACGGGGAGGTCAATACCGCCGATTGCTGGCCAGTTCGGCGCGGCAAGTGGGAGCATGTCGGCATGGCTGACGTGGCACAGCCGGCCGAAGCGTGGGGTGAGGCCGCCCGGCCGCCGGTGCGAGAGACCCTGTCACAGTTGCGCCTCCGTGAGCTGCTCATGGAGGTCCAGGACCGCGTTGAGCAGATCGTCCAGGGCCGGGATCGACTCGACGGCCTCGTCGACGCGATGCTGGTCGTGACGTCGGGGCTCGAGCTCGATCAGACGTTGCGGACGATCGTGCACACCGCGATCGAACTGGTCGACGCCCAGTATGGCGCGCTGGGTGTGCGTGGCCACGACCACGAACTGGTCGAATTCATCTACGAGGGCATCGACGAATCGATGCGGGAGCGCATCGGTCACCTGCCCGAAGGACGCGGCGTACTCGGAGTGCTGATCGACGATCCGAAACCCATCCGACTGGACAACATCTCTCACCATGCGGCTTCGGTCGGATTTCCACCGCATCACCCGCCGATGCGGACCTTCCTGGGCGTGCCGGTGCGGATCCGCAACGAGGTGTTCGGAAACCTCTACCTGACCGAGAAGGCGGGTGGCCAGCCTTTCAGCGAAGACGATGAAGTCCTCGTACAGGCGCTTGCGGCCGCCGCGGGCATCGCGATCGACAACGCCCGTCTGTATGAGCAGTCGAAGACCAGGCAGTCGTGGATCGAGGCCACGCGGGACATCGGGACCGAGTTGCTGGCGGGAACCGATCCGGCAACTGTGTTCAGGCTCGTGGCCGACGAATCTCGCCACCTGAGCGGCGCCAAGATGACGCTCGTGGCCGTGCCCGCCGACCCGGACGAGCCGGCCGAGGAGGTCGATGAACTCGTCGTCGCCGCCACCGCCGGCGATGAACCAGCTGAAAGCTTTCGGTTCATGCCGACCACGGAGACCGCGATCGGGAGGGTGTTCTCGCAGCGCACTCCCAGCAGGTTCGACAGCCTCGAGCTGGCGCCGAACAGGCCCCCGACCGGGCCGGCCCTGGTGCTGCCGCTTCGTACGTCCGACTCCGTCGCGGGTGTGCTGGTGGCCGCGCGACCGCCGGGCTCGTCTCCGTTCAGCCCCGACGAACTCGACATGATGGCGGCATTCGCCGATCAGGCCGCGCTCGCCTGGCAGCTCGCCACCACTCAACGCCGGATGCGCGAACTCGATGTGCTCAGCGATCGTGACCGCATCGCCCGCGACCTGCATGACCATGTGATCCAGCGGCTGTTCGCGGTCGGGCTGGCATTGCAGGGCACCATTCCGCGCTCGCACAAACCCGAGGTCAAGCAGCGGTTGAGCGAATGCGTCGACGATCTTCAAAACGTCATCCAGGAGATCCGCACCGCAATCTTCGACCTCCACGGCGCAGATGCCGGGATCACCAGACTGCGGCAACGCATCGACGAGGCCGTCGCTCAATTCGCGGATTCCGGAATTCGGACGACGGTGCAGTTTTCCGGCCCGCTGTCGGTGGTCGACGCCAACCTGGCAGATCATGCCGAAGCGGTCGTGCGCGAGGCTGTCAGCAACGCTGTGCGTCACGCGAAGGCTTCGACTCTGACCGTCGGTGTCGTTGTCGGAGATGATCTTTGCATCGAGGTGGTCGACGATGGATGCGGAGTCGCCGACAACATCACGGGCAGCGGGTTGGCGAATCTCAAACGGCGCGCTGAAGAAGTCGGGGGAGAGTTCGCGATCGGAGCTGCGCCCACAAGTGGTACCAGGCTGAGGTGGTGCGCCCCGCTGCCCTGACGGGGTGGTTCAGGACGAGGTCGCGCTCGTGTTCTCTGCCCGGTACCTCGGCAGGCCGCGTTCTCGGAATCGGCGGCCGGTCATCTTCTCGGTGCGGATCCGCACGAAGTGATCCCGACGACCGTCGACCCACGGCTGGATGAATGTGCCTGCCACTTCCAGCAATTCGTCGACATCGGTGATCGGCTCGGCGTGCCCGACGACGGTGACGCTCCAACCGGTCCGCAGATCGGCGTCGAGCTCATCGGCCTGGAAGGCCACGACCTGATTGTCGGTGGCCGCGGCGAGCTTCGGCCCGCCGGCGACTCGTATCACCACGTCGTCGTGCCACAGCCGGAAGTTGACCGGCTGCACCGCGGGTAAGGCATCCTCGGTGAAGACCAGCCGACCCACCCGCACGCCTTGCAGCAAGTCCAGGCACTGCCTGCGGTTGAGCTCCTCCAGTTCGTGTCCTTTGGTCATATTCCTCAGCCTCCTTGAACCAGAGCGAGAGTGCCGACGGGGGTGCACCGCCAGTGGCCGACGCTCAAGTCGGCCAGCCGGGTCACGGCTCGCTCGATCCCTTCGGCGAGTTCTTCGACGTCGGGTGCGGCGTCGTAATCGCCGATGATCCCGAACGCGAGGTGGTCGGCGTAGCTCAGGATGGCGATGCCGGTGCGCAGTCGCAGAGCCAGCGGCGGGATCGGGAGCAACCGGATGACCTCGCGGCCCTTGAGGTGCAACCGTTTACGGGGGCCGGGTACGTTTGTCGCCAGCGTCACGACGCCGCGCTGAGGGAGTCGGGTCAACGTGCGCACCGTCCACGCCGTCAGTGGGAAGGGGATCACGTTCGCCGCGGAGACCAGGAGGTTGCCGGCCTCGCGCTGTCCGCTCGCCTTCGACCTGCAGAGACGGGCGTGCACGGTCTGCAGCTGCTGAATCGGGTCGGCCTTGTCGACGGGGAGGTAGGGCAGCATCACCGACACGCGGTTGTCGGGTTCGTCGGCCGCATCCGGGGACCGCACCGAAACCGGCACCAGGGTGCGCAGCGCGGTGCGGCGGGGCTTCTCACCGCGACGCATCAGGAGGCTGCGGTAGCTGTCGGTGATCGCCGCCAGCGCGACGTCGTTGACCGTGACGTCGAACCGCTCGCAGATGCGGTGCACGTCCGGCAGTGACACCTCGACTGCGGCGTAGCGGCGCATGTCGGACACCGGACCGGTCAGCGACGAGGAGGGGGTCGGTCGCAGAATCCCACCCGCTATCTCGACGGCGCCGTGCAGAGCCTGCGTCGCGGCAGAACTCACACCTACAGACGTCCGCCACGCCGCGGTCATCCAGTCGATCGGGTTGAGCGACAGGGCGGGCAGCCGCGGGCCTTTCGGCGCCGGCCGCGCAGCACGAAGCGCCCTCGCGGATGCCTCGCCGTCGTGCCCGTCGCACAGGCGCGAGAGCAGATGGGTCGCCGCGACCCCGTCGGCGATGCAGTGGTGGATCTTCATCAGCATCGCCCACCGGTTGTGCGCCAGACCGTCGACGATCCAGCACTCCCACAACGGCCTGTCGCGGTCCAGGCGGCGTTCCATGACTTCGGCGGCCCAGCGGAACAGGGCTGCGTCGTCACCGGGCCGGGGCAGCGCCGCCCGACGGATGTGGTGCGTGATGTCGACCTGCGCATCATCGACCCAATCGGGGGCCTCGAGGTCCAGCGGATGGGTGCGCAGAACCTGCCGGAAGCGGGGCACCGTCAGAACTCGCTCGCTGAGATCGGCGACCAGCGAATCGAATTCGGGCATCGGCCCGGCGAGGACGGCGATGGCGCCGATCGCGAGGCTCACGTGGGGGTCGGAGTCTTCGGCGTGCAGGAATCCGGCGTCCAATGTGGTGAGCTGCTCCATTCCTCCACTCTCGACGACCGGCGGACGCGTTAGTAGAGCCTTAGGTCCCTACCTTTACCGCGGCGGCATCGCCGCGACCAGAGGCGCGTCGACGCCGACCGGGCCGAGCTTGGCGGCACCGCCCGGGATACCGAGGGGAGTGTCGCGGCCGGGCAGGACCTGGGAGAAGAACGCGGCGTTGTCGGCGAGGTGGCCTTGGTCGTCGTCGGGCAAGTCCGTCTCGAAGTAGATCGCGTCTTCTTCGCACGCCAGCTTGCATGCTCCGCAGTCCACGCATTCGTCGGGGTTGATGTACATCGATCTTGCGCCCTCGTAGATGCAGTCGACCGGGCACTCCGGCACACACGATTTGTGCATCACGTCCACGCACGCACTGCTGATCACGTAGGTCATGGCCGCAGTGTAGGAATCGCGGTGGTGGCCCGTCGCGGGTCGAAGGCCTGCGGAATCGAGGACCAAAGTCCCTCCCGCGGTGGAGCGTAACCGCTCCATCCGCATGTCGGCGGAGGGATACTGATCCACTGTGGCGGCTGAACGGGCCGAACCTGCTCGGCCCTCCGGATACCGGACGACCCGGGTGGAAGCGTTCAGCGATGGCGTGTTCGCCATCGCGATCACTTTGTTGGTGCTCGAGATCGGTGTGCCCGAGGGCTCGGAGGACGACCTGCTGGGCGCCGTTCTCCGCCAGTGGCCGTCCTACCTGACCTACCTGGTGAGCTTCTCCACGATCGGCGCGGTGTGGCTCGAACACACCGTGATCACCGAATTCCTGGATCGGGCCACACCCGCGCTGATCCGACTGAACCTGCTGCTGCTGATGCTCGTGTCATTCCTGCCCTTCCCCACTCGGTTGTTGGGCGACTACATCGACGAAAGCAATGCGCAACGGGTGGCGGTGACCGTCTACGGCATCAACCTGCTCCTGGTGTCGGTCTTGGTATCGTTGATGTGGCGTTATGCGGTGTGGCAGCGCTTGATTCGAACCGAAGTGGACGACGCGGATGTCAGACTCATCACCAAGCGGCTCACCCCGGGGTTGGCCGGGTATGCCGTGTTCGTCGCGGCCGGGCTCTTCTTGCCGATCGTCGCGGTTTTCGGCTACCTGGTGATCGCGGTGTACTTCATCGTCCCCTTCGCCGCGCTGCGGGGAGCCAGACGCGCGATCCGATTGAATGAGTGACCGGCGACTGTGACGGCAGATTCGATGGCGCGGGCCGAAGATCCCGGTGAATGAGCGTGAGCACGAGCTCGACGGACATTCGAGCTCGTGCCACGGTCACCGTCACCGGCGAGACCCGCACCTTCCACGGGGACGAGCGGGTGTTCTTCTCGTACGTGGCGGTCGGCTGACTCAGTGCGTGGCCCTGCTGTGCAGTGGCGCGTCATACAACGAGGCGAGCCGGCCCAGCGTCACCGCGCCCAGCAACAGGCCGAAGTCGCGCAACGCGACGTCGTAGAACCCGGGGTAGGTCAGCAGGTTGACGATGATGCCCGCGAGCCAGAGGGCGACGACGTAGGCGGCGTATCGCGGTTTGACCGCGACCGCGATGCCGGCGACGATCTCGACCACGCCGACGACCAGCATCGTCTGGTACGCGGTGAGCGGGCTGATGTCGACGATCCACGGCGCGAGGTAACCCTCCCAGTCGGTCAGCACGTTGGTGAACTTGTCGAGTCCCATCACGATCGGCAGCACGGTGAACCCGATCCGCAGGATCAGGTAGGCCGCGTAGACGGGATCGGTGCGGGCGCGCAGAAGCGGGCTGGCGGGGTGATCGGTTGATGGCGCATTGGAGGTGGTCATGACGCCGTCCTTTCTATAAATAAACGTTATGTCTTTTAGAGCACACCTTTTCGCGGGGTTTGTCAAGAGTTTTTGGTGATAGAATTCCGGGATGGCCCCGCAGTCCGCCGACCCCGCCTCGCTGGCGGCGTTGACCAGCCTGGACGATCCGATTCGCCGTCGGCTCTATGAGTTCGTCGTGGAGCACGACGAGCCGGTCTCCAGGGAGTCGGCCGCCGCGGCCGTCGGCATCGGCCGCACCCTGGCCGCCTATCACCTGGACAAGCTCGCTGACGGCGGGCTGCTGGCCGTCAGCTATCAGCGCCCCGCCGGCCGCGGCGGTCCCGGCGCCGGGCGTCCGGCCAAGCTCTATGCCAGGACCGCAGACGAGATCGTCGTCAGCGTCCCACCGCGCGACTACGTGCTGCTCGCTCGGTTGCTGGTCGCCTCGATCGAGCGGGACGCCGGGGGAGCGGTGCGGTCGGCCCTGGGCACCGCCGCCCGCGACACCGGGCGGCGGGCCGCGGTCGACGCCGACGGTGACATGATGGCCGCGTTGCGCGACTGTGGATATCTACCTCAATCGGATGCCGACGGCTGTATCACCCTGCGCAACTGCCCGTTTCACGCGGTGGCCAAGGACCACCTGGAGGTCGTCTGCGGCCTGAACCTGCAACTCGTCGACGGTGTGATCGAGGGCAGTTGCACGCCCGGAGCGCGTGCCGAGCTCAGCCCTCGGCAGGGCCGGTGTTGCGTGCTGGTCCACGGCGCCTGATTCACCAACCACGACGGTGCGGGCGCGAGCCGACCAGCTCACCCTTGTCGACGACATCGCGGCTGCGGTAGACGATGTAGGGCCGGAACAGATACCCGATGGGTGCGCTGAACACATGCACCAGCCGCGTGAACGGCCACAGGCAGAACAGCACCAACGCGATGATCACGTGGATGTGGAACCACAGCGGCGCCTGGGCCATCAGGTCACCGCGCGGTTGCAGGATCCAGATCGACCGGAACCAGGGCGACACCGTCTGCCGGTAGTCGTGTTCGGCGCCGACGGGGGTCGCGCCGATCAGCGTGCACGCCAGGCCCGCGACGATGGCCATGACCAGCACCAGGTACATCACCTTGTCGTTGGCGGTGGTTGCCAAGAAGACCGGCCCGGTGGTGCGACGGCGGAAGACCAGCAACGCGATACCCGTCAGCGTGGTGATGCCGGCGATCGCGCCGAGCACCATCGCCTGGATGTGGTAGGCGTGATCGCTGAGTCCGATTGCGTCGGTCCATGATTCGGGAATCACCAGGCCGATGACGTGTCCGACGATCACCACCAGGATGCCGAAGTGGAACATCGGGCTGCCGATGCGCAACAGCCGTGATTCGTAGAGCTGCGACGAACGGGTGGTCCAGCCGAACTTGTCGTACCGGTACCGCCACCAGATCCCGACCGCGACGATCGCCAGCGTCACGTACGGCACCACGTCCCAGAAGATCTCCCAGCCCGACATGTCAAACTCCTTGTGCGCGTCGTGGCGGCACGGTCAACGTAAACGGTTGCAAACCAACCGATTCGGTCGGCGGCCCTGCGACGGCCAGTCGCGCCGCCCGTTGGACGTCCTGTTCGGTACGGGCCGGGAGGGTTTCGCAGACTGCGGCCACGGTGTGCACATACGGGGATGCGGACTGCTGCAGCGCGTCGCACAGCAGGTCGATGGGGGCCCGGTGCTCGACGAGCAGGTGTCGCCCCGCCTCGGGGTCGACGGTGGCGGCGAACTCGAGGACCACTGGCAGGTAGTCGGGGGCCTCGCGTTCCGGCGGGCTGACGCCCGCCTCACGGTAGGCGCGAGCGAACGCCAGCATGTGGTTGCCGCGGTTGCGGGTGTCTCCCGCCGTCCAGTACGTCAGGTACATCGTGGTGCGCCTTCGCATGTCGAAGGTGTCCACATAGTCGACCTGCGCCTGCATCGGATCCTTGGCGCGCAACGCCGCCACGGTGCTCCCGAGAAGGTCTGCGGGCGCGGGGGAAAGGTGCGCCAGCAGTTCGGAAACGGTGGCCAGCCGCTCGGCCTGCTGGTCGTCCGGATAGGTCAACAGCAAGGCGGCCGCCTGCCACACGAGGCGATGTTCGAGGGGGGATTCGCGTCTGCTCCTGAGCAGTCTCATCGATCCGCGCTCCGCTCGGGAAAGATCCCACTGGGTTCGCCCCGGCCGTCCCAGTTGAGCAGGTTGACCCGCGACGGGCGCGACTCGGTGACCGCGATGCCCTCACTGGTCTGCCGGTGGTGCAGCGCATGGAAGCTCTCCACCGCCACGGGCACCGGGGCGCCGCTGGCCTCACCGAACGGACCCGACTCATACATGCCGGGTCCACCCTCGAACGACAGCGAGCAGCCGGGCTCTTCGAGCGCCTGCGCCTCCAAGGCATGGGCATCGGCGACATACGCGGTCGGAATGACGTAACGCTCCTCGTATTTCGCGAGCGCGAGCAGGCGGTACATCTCGTAGATCTGCTCCTCGGTCATGCCGACCGCCTGGGGGATGTGCGGTTGGGTCTCGCGCCCCAGGTTGATGTCGCGCATGTAGGACCGCATCGCGGCAAGCCGCCGCAGCACGCCTTCGACCACGGCCGTGTCCCCGGCCGTGAACAGCCCGGCGAGGTATTCGATCGGAATGCGCAGCGCCTCCAGGGCACCGAACAGGTTTCCGAGTGCCTCACCGTCATGGCCGTCGCGGGCGACCGCGTCGACCACGGGGGACAGCGGGGGGATGTACCAGACCATGGGCATGGTCCGGTATTCGGGATGCAGTGGCAGCGCAACCTGATAGCGGTGAATCAGTGCGTACACCGGCGAGCGTTGGGCGGCCTCGATCCACTCCTCGGAAATGCCCTCCGCGTGCGCGCCGGCGATCACCTCGGGGTCGTGCGGGTTCAGGATGATCGACTTCTGCGCCTCGTAGAGGTCGGTGTCCTTCTCCGTCGCCGCCGCCTCGAGCACCCGGTCGACGTCGTAGAGCACCAGGCCCAAATATCGCAGCCGCCCGACGCACGTCTCCGAGCACACCGTCGGCAACCCGACCTCCACGCGCGGGTAGCAGAAGGTGCACTTCTCGGCCTTACCGGTCTTGTGGTTGAAATACACCTTCTTGTAGGGACATCCGGACACACACATCCGCCAGCCGCGGCAGCGGTCCTGGTCGACGAGCACGATGCCGTCCTCTGAGCGCTTGTAAAGCGCCCCCGACGGGCACGACGCGACGCACGAGGGGTTGAGGCAGTGCTCGCAGATCCGCGGCAGATAGAACATGTACGTCTGCTCGAGTTCGAGGCGGACCTGTTCGTTGACCTTGCGCAGCACCGGATCTCCGGACACGATCTCCGGTGACCCGCCGAGGTTGTCGTCCCAGTTCGCCGACCACTGAACCTTCATCGGTTCGCCGCTGATCAGGCTGCGGGGTGGCGCCACCGGCATGTGCTCGCCCAACGGCGCATTCGTCAGGTTCTCGTAGTCGTAGGTCCACGGCTCGTAGTAGTCGCCGATGCTGGGCATCTTGGGATTGGCGAAGATCCGAAACAGCTTGCTCAATCGCCCGCCGTCGCGCAGCTTCAACCGGCCCTTGCGGTCGCGTATCCATCCGCCGCGCCACCGCTGCTGATCCTCGTAGGTCCGCGGATAACCCTGGCCGGGGCGGGTTTCGACGTTGTTGAACCAGACGTACTCGGTACCGGGCCGGTTGGTCCATGCCTGTTTGCACGTCACCGAGCAGGTGTGGCAGCCGATGCATTTGTCGAGGTTCATCACCATCGCCATCTGCGCCATGACCCTCATAGCGTTCCTCGCTGTCTGCCTCGTCCGTTCTTCGCTCGGGGCATCAGTACGCCACCTCCTGGTTGCGCCGCCGAACGACGGTCACCTCGTCGCGCTGGTTGCCGGTCGGCCCGAGATAGTTGAATGCGAACGCCATCTGGGCGTATCCGCCCGCCAGATGGCTCGGCTTGATCAGCAGGCGGGTCAGCGAATTGTGGATACCGCCGCGCTTCCCGGTGGTCTCGCTGAGTGGCACGTCGATCACCCGCTCCTGTACGTGGTAGACGAACACCACGCCCTCGGGCATCCGGTGTGACACGATCGCCCGGCACACCAGCACGCCGTTGCGGTTCACCGCCTCGACCCAGTCGTTGTCGCGCACCGAGATCTTCGCCGCATCGGCCGGGCTCATCCACATCGTCGGCCCGCCGCGCGACAGCGACAGCATGAACAGGTTGTCCTGGTACTCCGAGTGGATCGACCACTTCGAATGCGGGGTGAGGTAGCGTACCGTCAGCGCCACACCGTCGTGGTCGCCCACCGCCGACTCGCCGAACAACCGCGACATGTCCAGCGGCGGGCGGTAAATCGGCAGCTGCTCGCCGAGTTCCTCCAGCCAGTCGTGGTCCAGGTAGAAGTGCATCCGGCCGGTCAGCGTGTGAAACGGTTTGAGTTCCTCGATGTTGACGGTGAACGGCGCATAGCGGCGCCCACCGGTTTCGCTGCCCGACCACTCCGGGCTGGTGATCACCGGGACCGGCCGCGCCTGGGTGTCGGCGAACGTAATACGGCGCTCCTCACTACCACCGGCCAGATGGACCAGCCGGCGCCCGGTCCGACGTTCCAGTTCGCGGAATCCCTCGACGGCCAGCCGCCCGTTGCTGGTACCCGACAGTGCCAGGATCGCCTCGGCCATCCGTTCTGCGGTGTTGATCGCCGGACGTCCCTCTGCGCGACCGGAGTTCATCACGCCGAACTTGGCCGCCAGTTCGTCGACCTCCTTGTCGGGTCGGACGGTCACACCCTTGGTGGTCAGCCCCAGCTTCTCGACGAGCGGGCCCAGCGCCGCCCACTTCTCGGCCACCGCGGGATAGTCACGCTCGACGACGGCGATCGGGCCCATGGTCTTACCGGGAACCGGAATGCTCCCGTCGGTGCGCCAATCCTTCTCGATGCCACCGGGATACGCCATCGCGCCGGGAGTGTCGTGCTGCATCGCGCCGAGCACGACATCGGACCGCACCCCTAGATGCTTGGCCGCGAGCGCGCTGAACACCCGCGCGATCGCGCCGAAGGCCTCGAAGTCGGAATGGGTTTCCCACGGTGGGTCCACGGCGGGGTTGAACGCGTGTATGTAGGGGTGCATGTCGGTGCTGGACAGGTCGTGCTTCTCGTACCAGGTGGCCGCGGGCAGCACCACGTCGGACAGCAACGTCGTCGAGGTCATCCGGAAGTCGATCGACATCAGCATGTCGAGCTTGCCCTCGGGAATGTCGTCGTCCCAAGAAATGTCGTTGGGCCGCAACGCTTCCGACGTCGGATCGGCCTGCAGGTTCGAGTCGGTGCCCAGCAGATGGCGCAGGAAGTACTCGTTGCCCTTGCTCGAGGAACCCAGCAGGTTGGCTCGCCAGACCGACAGCACCCGAGGCCAGTTCGCCGGGTTGTCCGGATCGGTGACGGCCAGTTTGAGGTCGCCTTGCGCGAGCTTCTCGGTGACGTAGGTGGAGATGTCCTGACCGGCGGCGCGGGCCTCGTCGGCGACGTCGAGGCTCGAGCGGTCGAACTGCGGATAGAACGGGCTCCAGCCCATCGCGGTCGACGTGGCGAGCACGTCCATGGTGTGCCGGTCCCGGAACCGGCCGCGGCCCAGCGGGCTGGACAGCGCATCGGCACGGTAGCCGTCGTAGCGCCACTGATCGGTGTGGACGTACCAGTACGAGGTGCCCGGCATCTGTCGCGGCGGCCGCGACCAGTCGGTGGCCATGGCCAGCGCCGACCATCCCGTCACCGGGCGGCACTTCTCCTGTCCGACATAGTGGGCCCAGCCGCCGCCGTTGCGCCCCATCGCGCCGGTGAGCAACACCAGCGCCAGCACCGCCCGGTAAGTGGCGTCGCCGTGGAACCACTGGCATATGCCGGCACCCATGATGATCATCGACCGACCACCGGATTCCTCGGCGTTACGGGCGAACTCGGTGGCAATCCGAATGGCTTGTGACGCAGCCACTCCGGTGATCGACTCCTGCCAGGCGGGGGTGTACGGCTTCGGATCCTCGTAGCCGGCGGGCCAGTCCCCCGGGAGGTCCGGCCGGGCCACGCCGTACTGCGCCAGCATGAGATCGAACACCGTGCACACCAGGTGTTCGCCGACCCGTCGCACCGGCACACCGCGGATCAGCGCCTCGCCGTGGCCGTCGAAGGTGTCGAATCGCGGTAGTGCGATCTCGGCCGTCTCACCGGCTTCGGTGAACAGCACCGTCAACGCCGGTACGAGGTCACCCAGCTCGAGGTTCCACTTGGTGACGCCGTCGTCGCCGAAGCGGAAACCCAGTGAGCCGTGGGGCACGGCGACGGAGTCGGTCGCGGCGTCGAGCAGCACCGGTTTGAAGGCCGCGTTCTCCTGTGCCGCGGCTTCACCGCCGAGGTCGGCCGCGGTCAGGTTCTTACCGGGGACGAGCCTGCCGTCGCGCTCCTCGAGCTTGACCAGGAAGGGTAGATCGGTGAACTTGCGGACGTAGTCGATGAAGAACGGAACACGCTGTCGGACAAAAAATTCCGATAGGACCACGTGACCCATCGCCATGGCCAACGCACCGTCGGTGCCCGCGGCGCACGGCATCCACTCGTCGGCGAACTTGGTGTTGTCGGCATAGTCGGGGCTGACGCTGACGACCTTCGTGCCGCGATAGCGCACCTCGGTCATCCAGTGGGCGTCCGGTGTGCGGGTGACCGGCACGTTGGAACCCCACATCATGAGATACGAGGCGTCCCACCAGTCACCCGACTCCGGCACGTCGGTCTGATCGCCGAACACCTGCGGGGAGGCCACGGGAAGGTCCGCGTACCAGTCGTAAAACGACGTCATCACCCCACCGAGCAGTTCGATGAACCGCGACCCGGCCGCGAAGGACACCATCGACATCGCGGGAATGGGGGAGAACCCGGCGATCCGATCCGGCCCGTACCGCTTGATCGCGTGCACGTGGGCCGCCGCGATCATCTCGGTGGCTTCGGCCCAACTGACCCGGACCAAACCACCTTTGCCCCTTGCCCGTTGGTAGCGTCGGCGACGATCGGGGTCGTTCTGGATGTCGGCCCACGCGAAGACCGGATCCGACACACGCGACTTCGCCTCGCGGTACATCCGGACGAGTTCGCCCCGCGCATACGGGTAACGCACCCGCGTCGGCGAATAGGTGTACCAGGAGAACGCCGCACCGCGCGGACAGCCGCGCGGCTCGTACTCCGGCCGGTCCGGCCCCACCGACGGGTAGTCGGTCTCCTGGGTCTCCCAGGTGATGATGCCGTCCTTGACGTAGATCTTCCACGAGCACGACCCGGTGCAGTTGACGCCGTGCGTGGAGCGGACCACCTTGTCGTGGCTCCACCGGTCGCGGTAGAAGATGTCACCTTCGCGGCCGCCACGGCGGTGGATGGAGCGTCCGTCATCGGAAGCCTCACCGGGAGTGAAGAACCGGCCGCTGCGTTCGAGCAGCTCCTCGATCCGGCCCCCGATGTGTGGCCCAGTGATCGTCACTGTGTCGCCTCCTTCGGTTGCGGCTCATGAGCGTGCAGCCGCAAGGCGGTATAGGCGAACGCGACCAACGCGGTCACCACGAGCAGGATCAGCCCGACCGAGTAATCGTTGTCGACCGGATCGTAGGTCGAGCCCATCACCAGCGGCGGGAAGTAGCCGCCCAAACCACCTGCGGCCGAGACGATTCCGGTGATCGACCCGACGGACTTCGCCGGTGACCGGCGGGCTACCCAGGCGAAGACCCCACCTGTCCCGATACCGAGAAACACCGCAAGCGCGATGAAGGTGGCGGCCGACCACACGTCCGGCGGGGGCTGCAGCATCGCGATGAGCGCCATCAGCGCCGTGCCGCCGAAGGAGCCCAGGACGACGTACTTCGGGGCGATGCGGTCGGCCAGCGCCCCGCCGACCGGACGCGCGAGGACGGCGGCCAGTGCGAAGCCCGCCGTGCGCGCGCCGGCGTCGACGGCCGAAAAATGGTAGATCGTCTTGATGTAGGTGGGCAGATAGTTGCTGAACGCCACGAACCCGCCGAACACGATCGCGTAGAGGAACGACATCTCCCAGGTGACGCGAAGCTTCGCGGCCGCCTTCAGCTTGGGCAACACCCGGTCGGTATTGGGCGTGAAGGCCGGTGAATCACGCATGAACAGCATGCACAACACCGCGGTGACCGCCAACGCGACCGCGATGATGACATGAGTGGGGAACAGGCCGAACCAGCCGACGAAGCGGGGCGTGAAGAACGCCGAGAGCGCGGTGCCCACCATCCCCATCCCGAAGACCCCGGTGGCGAACCCGCGGCGCGAGGGGTCGTACCAGTTGTTCGCGAACGGAATACCGACGGCGAAGATCGTGCCCGCGATACCGAGGAAGAACCCGCAGACCAGCAGCATGGGATACGACCCGGCCGAGCCCGCGGCGCCGACCGCCAGCACCGGCACGATCGAGATGAGGGAGATCGCGATGAACAACGCGCGCCCGCCGAACCGGTCGGTCAGCGAACCCACGACGATCCGTCCGAGCGCCCCCACCAGAATCGGCGTGGCCACCAGCATCGAGGCTTCTGAACTGCTCAGGGACAACTCGCCCGCGTAGGTCGTCGACAGCGGGCCGATCATGTTCCAAGCCCAGAAGTTGATGGCCGAGACCCAGGTGGCCAGCGCTAGATTGATGCCCTGCCGCGCGCCGGTGTGCGGCGTAGTCGCCGTGCTCACTCATTCAGACAACCACGTGTCACAGGCGTCCGCGTGGCTTTCGGGTGAAGCGCTGCGGCGCAACGGAGTACAAACGGCCTAGCTACTCAGGGACAGGCCGGCGGCAACGGCGAAACCCAGCACCGCGGCCAGCCCCGCCTGATCGCGAGCCTTCTCGGTGGCTTCGGGGATCATCGATGTCACAAGCATCACCAACAGGGCGCCGGCGGCGAAACCGTCTATTCCGCCTTGTAATTGGTCGCCTGCGACTTCCTGGAACTGGTAACCGGCCAGTGTGGCGACCATGCACAGCAGCGCGACCGCCACCCAGCCCAGCACAATCCGCTGTCGTGGCGTGCCCGCCGCCTTCAAGTCGCTGGCCGATCCGATCGCCTCTGGCAGGTTTGAGACGAAGATCGCCACGAGCAGCGACACGCTCACCGCGCCACCACCGGCGATCCCAATCCCCAGTACCGCCTGCTCGGGTATGCCGTCGAGCAGCGCACCCAATGCGAGCGGCAGACCGGCGGCGCCTCCGCCGCGACCGCCGATTCGCGCGACCCCCTTGTCGGCGAGGAAGAACGCGACGCCGCCGATCGCCAGACCCAGCGCCACCGCAACGGCCCCGCCGACGCGGAAGCCCTCTTCGGCCAGTTCGAACGAGATGCTGGCCACCAACGCCCCGGCGCCGAAGCCGAGGACCCACCCGATCAGCCGCGTGTTCCAGTCGCGTCCGATCCCGGCGAGCGCACCGATGACCAACGAGGATGCCGCAACGCCACCCCAGAGCAATGCGGTGAGCATCGCATCAGCCTAGGCGCGAATCCTTCTGCGACGCTTGGTCGGGTCATGCTGACCGGCGAGGGTCAATCCGAGGATCAACATGACGAGGCCCAGGCCGAACCACATCCAGCCGAACGCGTCGGCCACGGCGAATCCGTATGCGCACAACGCGAAGTAGACCAGCGACGCGCCGAGGAAGTATGCCCGCGCGGCGGCATACGTGCGCGCCATGACCAGGCCGAGGATGCCGATCACCAGGTTGACCACGTTGCCCAGCCCGGACACCGCGATCATGCCGACGAGGCTGGCGCCGGACTGGTGATCGGCCCACGCCAGCCGGTCGTAGTCCTGGGTGACGCCGGGAACGAAGCCGAGGGCGCCGAGGACGATCAGGGCGGCGCCCACGATCAGCGCCGCGCCCTGCACCGCCATGTACTTCGGTGTCGTCGCCATCCCTCGCCTCCGCCTGAAACCGTTATTGACGGACTCGCAGGTGATACCCCGCCGGCGCGGACGTTAACCGGCGCAGACGGCGTCGGCGTCTACCGGGCGTTCCGGTTGAACGGGGTGTTCGCGTCGATGACGCGGCGCGACAGCAGCACGCCCAGCGCGATCATGGCCGCCCCGAGCACCAGATGAAGCCAGTTGTCCGCGGTGTTCAGCGGCACGAAGTTCGCCGCGCTGTCGTGGTCGATGACCAACCCGTACACGAATAGCAGCAGGTAGATGATGCCGCCGCCGATCAGGTAGATGCGGGCCGCATCGAACGTGCGGGCCATCAGGACACCAGCCACACCGAACAGCAGGTGCACGATGTTGTGCAGGATCGAGACGTTGAAGATCCCGAGCAGCATGGCTCCGGAGTGATGACCGGCGAACGTCATCGAGTCGTAGTTCGTCGTGATACCCGGAATGAAGCCCAGGATGCCGACCAGCAAGAACGTTGCGCCCACGGCGAGTGCTGCCTTCTGCACGGGTGCGCCGTAGCGCGTCACGGCCGTCCGGCCCGGCGGATGACTGCTGACCATCGTCGTTCCTTTCGTCGAAGTCAGCGATGGCTACCCGGCGAAAGTCGATGCAAACGTGGCCTGGCGATCTGGCCGCGACGGGACCGCGGCTCAGTTCTGCGAGCGAATCCGAGCCGACTCTGTCCGGCACGGCCGATTGCGGGACGGCCTATTTCTTGATGTAGCAGTTCGGCGGGTTCCCGCAGTGATGACCCTGATCGCACTTGTGGCAGTGGCAGGTACAGCCGCTCTTGGCCTTGACCGCAGATGTACGCATCGCGAATCACATCCTCTGGTTGAGAGCCGGCCCGCGTCGGGCAAGCACGGACTCAACAACGAATATAGGCCGATACGAGCGTGGCCGGAGCGGCTCAGTTCTTCAGGATCGGCTTGAGCGCTTCGATCACCGCGGGGTCTTCGATCGTCGACGGCAGCGGTTCGTCACGCCCGTGGGCGATGCCCCGCATCGTCTTGCGCAGGATCTTGCCGGACCTGGTCTTCGGCAGCGCCGGCACCACGTCGACGAGCTTGAAACACGCTACGGCGCCGATGTCTTCGCGCACCAGCCGGATGAGCTCCTCGGCGAGCCCGTCGGCCGATGCGCCCGACTTGAGCACCACGAAGCCACGCGGCACCTGTCCCTTGATCTCGTCGCGGACCCCGATCACGGCGCACTCCGCGACCGCCGGGTGGGTCGCGAGCACGGCCTCGATGGATCCGGTCGACAACCGGTGGCCCGCAACATTGATGACGTCGTCGATGCGGCCCATCACGAAGAGGTAGCCGTCCTCATCGAGATAGCCGCCGTCGCCCGTGAGGTAGTAGCCGGGATGCTCGGACAAGTACGACTTCTTGTACCGCTCGTCGTCACCCCACAGCGTGGGCAGGGTGCCCGGCGGGAGGGGTAGCCGGATGCAGATGTCGCCCTCGTCGTTGGCGGCGCAGGAGGAGCCGTCGGCATGCAGAATCTGCACGTCGTAGCCGGGCATCGGGACGGTCGGCGATCCGGGTTTGATCGGCATGGGTTCCAGACCCATCGGATTGGCTGCGATCGCCCACCCGGTCTCCGTCTGCCACCAGTGGTCGACGACGGGGATGCGGAGTTTCTGCGCCGACCACTCGTAGGTGTCCGGGTCAAGCCGCTCGCCGGCCTGGAAGAGGTACTTCATCTTCGACAGGTCGTAGCGGCCGATGTGCTCGCCGTCGGGATCCTCCTTGCGGATCGCGCGCACGGCCGTCGGCGCGGTGAACAAGGCCTTGACGCCGTGCTCGGACGCGACCCGCCAGAACGCGCCCGGATCCGGCGTGCCGATCGGCTTGCCCTCGTAGAGCACCGTCGTCGCGCCCAGCAGCAGCGGTCCGTACACGATGTACGAATGACCCACCACCCAGCCGACATCGGATGCGGCCCAGAAGACTTCGCCGGGTTCGATGTCGTAGATGTTGCGCATGCTCCACAGCAGCGCCACCGCATGCCCGCCGTTGTCGCGCACGATGCCTTTGGGCTTACCCGTGGTCCCGGATGTGTACAGCACATACAGCGGATCGGTTGCGGCTACCGGAACGGGGTCGACGGGCGCCGCGGCCACCACGTCCTCCCAGTCCAGATCGCGCTCCGGAGCCATCTCGCAACGCTGCCGGTCGCGCTGCACGATGACGCAGTTTCGCGGTGGGTGCTCGGACATCTCGATGGCGGCGTCCAGCATCGGCTTGTAGGCGACGGTGCGCGACGGTTCGATACCGCAGGATGCGGAGACGACGACCTCGGGTCGCGCGTCGTCGATGCGCGCCGCGAGCTCGTGTGCGGCGAACCCGCCGAACACGACCGAGTGGATCGCCCCCAGACGCGCACACGCCAGCATGGCGATCACCGCCTCGGGGATCATGGGCATGTAGATCACCACGCGGTCGCCCTTTTCGACACCGAGACCGCGCAGCCCGCCGGCGAACTTCGCTGTCGCATCGCGCAATTCGCTGAAGGTGTACGTGCGTTGTGTCCCGGTGACCGGTGAGTCGTAGATGAGTGCGGGCTGATCGCCCCGGCCGTCGTCGACATGTCTGTCGAGCGCGTTGAAGCAGGTGTTCAGCTCGCCGTCGGCGAACCACCGGTAGAACGGCGGGTTGGAGTCGTCGAGGATCTCTTTCGGTTCGCGGGTCCACGTCACCGCACGTGCGGCATCGGCCCAGAAGCCTTCTGGATCAGCGATGCTGGCGTCGAACAACGCTCGGTAACCGGCCATACGGGCACGGTAGCGCGACGGCAGTTCCTATAGTCGCGTTATGGCTTCTGCTCCTCCGCCGATCGAAGGAGCGCGCCGTTCTCACGTCACCGCCCGCGGTGTGCGCTTCCACGTCACCGAGGCCGGCCCCGCCGACGGGCGCCCGGTATTGGCCCTTCACGGGTGGCCGCAGCATCACTGGGTGTACCGCGACCTCTTGGCGGATCCACCCGCGGGCCTGCGCATCATCGCGCCGGACCTGCCGGGTTACGGCTGGTCGGGTCCTGCGCCGCACCGGTGGGCCAAGGAGGATGTCGCCTCGGACGTGCTCGCGCTCATGGATGAGTTGGGCCTCGATCGTGTGCTGCTGCTGGCGCACGACTGGGGCGCCTTCGTCGGGTATCTGATGATCCTGCGAGCACCGGAGCGATTCGAGGGCTTTCTGGCGTGCAATATGGCCCACCCGTGGTTGTCGACGCGCGATGTACTGCCCCGGTTATGGCGCTTCGCCTACCAGATCCCGATCGCGACGGCCGGTGTGCTGGTGCAACGCCGCACGCCGTTCATCGAGTCGATGATCTTCGGCATCGGCTCGAACATGTCGGCGACCGACGTCCGCGTCTTCGCGGACCGCTTCCGTGACCCGGTGTGCGCCAGGGCCGCGCGTGACACGTATCGGACCTTTCTCACCAAAGAACTGGCGGGCAGCGCGCGTAACCCTGAGACGCGACGGGCGACGGTACCGATCCGCGCGCTGTTCGGAGTGGGCGATGCGGCGGTGCACCCGTCGTGGGCGGCCGCCGAAACCGCCAATGCCGACGACTATCGCGTCGAGATGGTCGACGCCAGTCACTTCATCGTCGACGAGCGACCCGATCTGGTGCGCGCGGCGCTCATCCGGTTGGCGGAGGAGACGGCCTAGTTCGGTGCGGCGGGCAGGTCGATTTCGACGGTCAGGCCGCCGCCGGGGGTGTCGGAAGCCGAGACCGTGCCGCCCATCGCCTCGACAAATCCGGAGGCAACGGACAGCCCGAGCCCGATGCCGATCGAGTCGTCGTCGCCGAGCCGCTGGAAGGGGGCGAACGCCTGCTGTTCGCTACCCCGCGGGATGCCCGGGCCCTCGTCGACGACGGCGATGAGAACCCGGTCACCCACCTGGCCCGCGGTCACCCGCACGAGGCTGCCGTCGGCGTAGCGCAGGGAGTTGTCGATCAGGTTGGCCAACACGCGCTCGAGCAGTTCGCTGTCGGCCAGGGCCGCGTGACAGTCGATCTCGACCTTCACCCGTTCACTGCCCGGTCGGGTGATTTCGTCTGTGTCCGCCCGGATTCCGAGCAGCGCACGTTGTACGACCTGTTCCAGTTCGACGCGGACCATCTGCGGCCGGACCGCGCCGGCGGCCAGGCGTGCCGAGTCCAGCAGGTTGGCCACCAGCGTGGTCAGCTGGTCGACGGACTCCTCCACCGTCGCCAGGAGTTCGGCGGTGTTGTCGGTGGAGAAGTCGACGTCGCTGTTGCGGATCCGGGAGGTGGCCGCCCTGGCGGCCGCCAGCGGGGTGCGCAGGTCGTCGCTGACCGCGGTGAGCAGCGCCTGTTGCAGTTTGTCCGCCTGACCGACGACCTCTGCCTTGTTCGCCTCGGCCAGTTCTCGTTGCCTGACCAGGTTGACGGCCTGCTTCCCGACGCCGCTGAGAACGCGGCGGTCGCGCGTCGTCAACGCCGGCCCGGACAGCAGCATCCAGTACTCGTCGTCGCCGATCTCGACCGGAGTGTCGGCATCGTCGACGTCGGCGCACGGGTCGGTGCCGGCGTGGGCGAGCACTTCACCGGTCTGGCTCCGAACGATGCTCACGGCACGCTGGGAGTACGTTTCGCGGACCCGCTCCAACAGGCTGTCGAGGTCCGCATCGTTGAGTACGCCGTCGGCGAACAGCGCCAGCAGCGCGGCTTCCTGGCTGGCTCGCCGCGCTTCTCTCGCCCGTCTCGAGGTCCGATCGACGAGTGCGGCGACGGCGACGGACACCACCAGCATCACCACCGTCGCCATGAAGCCGTCGGTGTCACGGACGGAGAACGCGTTCGCCGGAGCCACCAGGAAGTAGGCGATCAGCGCACCGGACAGGGCAGCGGCCGTGACGGCCGGCGCGAGCCCGCCGAGCAACGCGGTGCCGAGCACCCCGATGAAGAACAGCGCACCCGGGCCACCGATGCGCAGGAACCGCTCGGGCAGCAGCAACGTCAGCGCGCAGACCGCGACCGGGATCGCGATGGCGACAAGCCACGAGGTGAGTCGGCGCTGGCGTGGCGAGAGCCGGGACCACGAGAGGCCGGTGCTGGCCTGGTCGTGGCTGACCATGTGCACGTCCAGGCCGCCGGCCTGCTGGACGACGGCTTCGCTGATGCCCTCGTCGAACATGCGCGACAGCCGCGAACGTCGCGATGTTCCGACCACCAACTGCGTCGCGTTGATGTCGTGCGCGTAGGCGATCAGAGTGGCGGCGACGTCGTCACCCACCACAGTGTGCATGGTGGCGCCCAAGCTGGCGGCCAGGTCACGCACGGCCTTCTTCTGCTGATCGGAGATCGCGGTGAGACCACCGCCGTCGACGATGTGCACCACTCGCAGGTCGGCCCCCGAACGGGAGGCGATTCGCGACGCCCGTCGCACCAGGACCTCGGACTCGGGGCCGCCCGTCACCCCGACCACCACGCGTTCGCGGGGCGCCCACCGGTCGCTGATCTTCTTGTCGGATCGGTATTTGGCCAGCGCGGCGTCCACCTGATCGGCGAGCCACAGCAGAGTCAATTGCCTCAGGGCCGTGAGGTTTTCGGGTCGGAAGTAGTTCGACAGCGCCGCGTCGACACGCTCAGGCGGGTACACGTTGCCGTGAGCGAGCCTGCGCCGCAACGCTTCCGGTGTGATGTCGACCAACTCGATCTGGTCGGCCGCGCGCACCACCTCGTCGGGGATGCGGTCGGGTTCCTCGACTCCGGTGATTTGGGCGGCGAGGTCGGACACGCTCTCCAGATTCTGGATGTTGACGGTGGTGATCACCGTGATGCCGGCGTTGAGCAGTTCCTCCACGTCCTGCCAACGCTTCGTGTTCTTGCTGCCCGGGGCGTTGGTGTGGGCGAGGTCGTCGACGAGCACGACCTTGGGCCGACGCTGCATGATCGCGGCCACGTCGATCTCCTGGTCACCGCCCTCGGTCACACGCGCAGGGATCACCTCGATGCCCGCGAGTTGCTGGCCGACCTTGCGTCGACCGTGTGTGTCGACCACCGCTACAACCACGTCGGTTCCGCGCTCGAGACGCCGGTGTGCCTCGGCGAGCATCGAATAGGTCTTGCCGACACCGGGCGCCGCGCCGAGGTAGACGCGCAGGTCCCCGGTCTTTCGTCCCAGTATGCCCATCGCCACATAATTTACGTTGTGTAGTGCGTGGCTCAAACCCTTCTCGGCACTCCTGCTTTGCCGCTTCTCTGCACTTGCCGGCTCCGTGGCTCACGATGTCGCGCGAATTCACTTGTGTCTCTTTGGTTTCAGGGGTCACAGGCGGGGCTGGTTTGTCGGTGGGTGGGGTTAGCGTTGCAGTGTGGGATTCGAACGTATGAGCGAAGTGATCGCGGGGATGGCTGAGCAGCTGTCTGCGCTGGTCGCCGAGTCGTTCGACACCTTGAGCACCTCTGAGCAGTTGGCGCTGACCGCGCAATGGGAGAGCTTCAC
>NZ_LQIW01000025.1 GCF_001500025.1 Mycobacterium sp. IS-1590
AAAACAGGGCATGGCAAAAAACAACAACAAACAAAAACCACCAAACACACTATTGAGTTCTCAAACAACACACCCGCTTTTGGGGCAACCCTGCCAGTCTATACCGATCTGGACAGAGACGTCAAACCCCGTCCTCCAGTCCGATTGGCCTGGGGCCGTGGGCTTCTCACAAGAGGATACGCCAGTCGGAGACAAACCCCAAAACAGGCTTCCGAGACGGGATTGACGCGCGCGGCAACCGTGCGCGGATCAGCTGACGCGCTCGATTTCAGCGCCCAGACTCTTGAGATTCTCGACGAACAGCGGATAGCCGCGGTCGATGTGGAAGACGTCGTGGACCTCGGTGTCGCCGTCGGCGACCAGCCCCGCCAGCACGAGCCCGGCGCCGGCCCGGATATCCGACGACCAGACTGGCGCACTGGACAGTTGCGAGATGCCCCGGACCACCGCGTGATGGCCGTCGGTCCTGGCATCGGCGCCCAGCCGCACCATCTCCTCGACGAATCGGAACCGCGCCTCGAACACGTTCTCCGTGATCATCGACGTGCCGTCGGCGATCGACGCCAAGGCGATCGCCATCGGCTGCAGGTCCGTCGGAAAACCGGGAAAGGGCAGCGTTGCGACGTTCACCGCCTTGGGACGCTCGTACTGGACCACCCGGAACCCGTCGTCGGATTGCGTCACGGTCGCCCCGGCGTCGTGCAGCTTGTGCAGTACCAGCTGCAGATGCTGCGGGTCGACGCCGGTCACCGAGATGTCGCCATGCGTCATCGCGGCGGCGATCCCCCACGTCGCGGCCACGATTCGGTCGCCGATCACCCGATGCTCGGTGGGATAGAGCCGGTCCACGCCGGTGATCGTCATGGTCGGCGTGCCCGCGCCGGAGATCTGGGCGCCCATCTGGTTGAGCATCGCGCAGAGATCGACGACGTCGGGTTCGCGCGCGGCGTTGTGGATGGTCGTGACACCCTCGGCGACGACGGCGGCCATCAGGATGTTCTCCGTCGCTCCGACCGACGGAAATTCCAGCTGGATCTCGGCGCCGCGGAGGTGGTCGGCCTCGGCCACCACGCAGCCGTGCTCGATGTTGCACCGCGCCCCCAATTGACGAAGGCCGGCTTGGTGCATGTCCAACGGCCGGGAGCCGATCGCGTCCCCTCCAGGCAGCGCGACCTTGGCCCGTTTACAGCGGCCGACGAGCGGGCCTAAGACGCAGACCGAGGCACGGAACTGCCGCACGGCGGCAAAATCGGCGTCGTACTTGGGTTCGTCGGGCGAGGTGATCCGAACGACGTCACCGTTCAGTTCGACAGTCGCCCCGAGACCTCGGAGCACCTCGGCCATCAGCGGTACATCGAGGATGTCCGGACAATTCGTGATCGTGCTGGTGCCTTCGGCCAACAAGGTCGCGGCCATCAGCTTCAACACGCTGTTCTTTGCTCCCCCGACGGCAACTTCGCCAGATAACCGGTTTCCGCCGGTCACCACGAATCGCTCGCTCACGCGGGTTAGTCTAAACAGCGCCGCGGGCCATGTCAGTTTCCTCGGCTACGGGTCCGGTACGGTTTGACCATGGCGGTTCATCTCACCCGGATATACACGCGTACGGGCGATGACGGCACCACGGGCTTGAGCGATTTCAGTAGGGTGTCAAAGAATGACGCCCGCCTCGTGGCGTATGCCGATTGCGACGAAGTCAACGCCGCCATCGGCGTTGCCATCGCCTTGGGAAACCCCGACGAGCAAATGTCGAAGGTACTCAAGCAGATTCAGAACGACCTCTTTGACGCGGGCGCTGATCTGTCGACTCCGGTGGTCGAGAAGCCCGAACACCCACCGCTGCGGATCACCCAAAGCTATATCGACCGGCTGGAAGCCTGGTGCGACGAGTTCAACGAATCGCTGCCCGCGCTGAATTCGTTTGTGCTGCCCGGCGGTACTCCCCTGTCCGCACTACTGCATGTGGCTCGTACGGTTGCCCGGCGCGCCGAACGATCTGCCTGGGCAGCGGTCGAGTATCACGGCGATTCGATCACCGTGTTACCCGCGAAATACCTGAACAGGCTGTCGGATCTGCTGTTCATCCTGTCGCGGGTCGCCAATCCACAGGGCGATGTGCTCTGGCAACCGGGCGGATGAGCACTCGCGCGAGGACCAACAGCGGGATCAGGCAACGGGTTAGAAGCTTCGGCGTCGCGCGCGAGGCGACGGCCGGGACTCCAACCAGGACAGAAACGCCGTCAGCGCACCACGATCCAGCGCGATCTCGTAGCCACGACGACGTTCGGGGCTGGTGTCGCGCAACTCGAGCACCACGATCTCGTCTGTCATGATGTCGAACTCGTCGCCGCGGGGACCCCGCCGCGACACGATCTCCAGCCCGCGGCGGCTCAACCGGCGATCCGGCCACCAGCGCAGGCTCGACAACCGGTAGAACCCGGCTTCGCCACCGCGATAACGCATTACACCGTGACGCCAACCTTGACCGCCGACAGCGGGTACGTCCCGCAGAATCGCGGCTGTACCGCCCACCTGCCGTAGCTTCCACAGCCGGTAGCACAGCACGATCACGACGAAAAGCAGCACGCAGATCAGCGCGACCATGATGAACATGAGCGCGCTCATCGGTTGCCGCTAGTCGAGTTGACCCAGGGCGCGAAGCCTGGCTCGACCCTTTGCCGCGACTGCGGGATCGTCGGATTCGGAGTCCTGCCGCGCACGGTCGCCGTCGATCTCGGACTCGAGTTCGGCGGACTCCGCAAGGATGATCACGCCTTCGCCGGTGACCGACATGAATCCGCCGTCGACAGCGATCCGCAGATCCTCCTCGCCCTCTCGCTCGACGCGCACCATGGCGTCGTCGACGAGCTGAGCAACCAACGGGATGTGGCGGGGCAGGATGCCGATCTCGCCCGCAGTGGTCCGGGTGAACAGGAATGTCGCCTTGCCCGACCAGATCTCCCGCTCGACGGCGACAATGTCGACGTCCAGATCCGCCATCGCTATTCGTCCTTGTCGGAGTCGTCGCCCTTGTCGGCGTCGCCGTTCGAGTCCGACTGAGCCGGGGCACCGTCACCGCCGCCGGCATCCATCTTGGCGCCGAGGCTTTCTGCCTTCTTCTCCAGATCTTCGAGACCACCGATGAGGAAGAACGCCTGCTCCGGCAGATGGTCGAAGTCGCCCTTGGTCAGCTTGTCGAACGCCTCGATGGTCTCCTTCAGCGGAACCGTCGAGCCGGGCTGACCGGTGAACTGCTCGGCCGCCATCATGTTCTGCGACAAGAAGCGCTCGATCCGGCGTGCGCGCTGCACCAGCTGCTTGTCCTCTTCGGCCAACTCGTCGATACCGAGGATCGCGATGATGTCCTGAAGGTCCTTGTAGCGCTGCAGGATTCGGATGACCTCTTGTGCGACGCGGTAATGCTCGTCGCCGACAACGCTCGGATCGAGGATCGTCGAGCTGGACGCCAGCGGGTCCACCGCCGGGAAGATGCCCTTGGAGAACACCGAACGGCTCAGCTCCGTGGTCGCGTCGAGGTGAGCGAACGTCGTCGCCGGCGCCGGGTCGGTGTAGTCGTCGGCCGGCACGTACACGGCCTGCATCGAGGTGATCGAGTGGCCTCGAGTCGAGGTGATGCGCTCCTGCAGCTCACCCATCTCGTCGGCCAGCGTCGGCTGGTAGCCCACCGCCGAGGGCATGCGGCCCAGCAGCGTCGAGACCTCCGAACCCGCCTGGGTGAACCGGAAGATGTTGTCGATGAACAGCAGCACGTCCTGGCCCTGCTCATCACGGAAGAACTCGGCCATTGTCAACGCCGACAACGCGACTCGCATACGAGTGCCCGGCGGTTCGTCCATCTGGCCGAACACCAGCGCCGTGTCCTTGAGCACGTCGGCGTCGGCGAGCTCGACCCAGAGGTCGTTGCCCTCGCGCGTGCGCTCACCCACGCCGGCGAACACCGAGGTGCCGCCGAAGTTGCGGGCGATGCGGTTGATCATCTCCTGGATCAGAACGGTCTTGCCGACGCCGGCGCCGCCGAACAGTGCGATCTTGCCGCCGCGGACATACGGGGTCAGCAGGTCGACGACCTTCAGACCCGTCTCCAGCATCTCGGTCTTGGGCTCGAGGTGGTCGAACGCCGGCGGCTTGCGATGAATCGACCAGCGGTCGAAGTCCTTGCCGTAACCGGGCTCGTCGAGGCAGTCGCCAAGCGCGTTGAACACGTGGCCCTTGACGCCGTCGCCGACCGGCACCGAGATCGAGCTGCCAGTGTCGGTCACCTCGACACCACGCACCAGACCGTCAGTGGGCTGCATCGAGATGCAGCGCACGAGATTGTCGCCGAGGTGCTGGGCGACCTCGAGGGTCAGCGTTTTCGCCAGGTCCTTGTAACCGATCTCGGCGTGCAGCGCGTTGAACAGTTCCGGCACGGAACCGCGCGGGAACTCGACGTCGACGACGGGGCCGGTGACACGTACGACGCGACCCGCGGTGTCGGTGCTGGTCGCTTTTTCAGCAGTAGCAGTCATTGTCTTCTCCGCTTTCTGGGGCTACTTCTTGGCGGCGTCCGCAAGCGCGTTCGCGCCACCGACGATTTCGCTGATTTCCTGGGTGATCTGAGATTGCCGCTCGCGGTTGGCCATCAGGGTCAGATCCTTGATGAGATCGTCGGCGTTGTCGGTCGCCGACTTCATGGCGCGCCGGCGAGAAGCCGACTCCGACGCCGCCGCCTCGAGCAGCGCGGCGAAGATGCGGGTGGAGATGTACCGCGGCAGCAGTGCGCCGAAGAGGGTTTCCGCATCCGGTTCGAAGGAGAACAGCGTCTGCAGTCCGGGGTCTTCTTCGCTGTACTCCACGACCATCGGCGCGATCCGGCGCGCGATCGCCGACTGCGACAGCATCGACCTGAATTCGGTGAACACGATGTGCAGTTCGTCGACACCGAGGATGTTGTCGGCGCCGGGGTCGTCGCCTTCGTCATCCATACCGGCCGTGAACGCATCGACCAGCGTGCTCGCGATCTCCTGGGCGTTCTCGTAGTCGGGCCGCTCGGAGAAGCCGGTCCACGACTGCTGGATGTCCCAGTTACGGAAGCTGTAGTACCCGAGAGCTTTTCGGCCCACCACGTACAGGATGGGCTCCTTGCCCTCCGAACGAAGAAGGGCGAACAGCTCCTCGGACCTCCGGAAGATGTTCGCGTTGTACGCGCCGGCGAGACCTCGGTCCGACGACACCACCAACACGGCAGCCCGCCGGGGGTTCTTGCGCGGGACGAGCAGCGGGTGGTCCAGTGCGCTCGCACTCGCGAGTTCGGTGAGCATGTTGGTGATCTCGCGGTCGTAGGGCCGAGCCGCCTCGACTCGAGCCTGCGCCTTGGCGATTCGCGACGTCGCGATCAGCTCCTGGGCCTTGGTGATCTTCTTGATCGAGCCCGCGGAGCGGATGCGGCCGCGCAATTCGCGCAGTGTGGCAGCCATCTGTGTTCAGGCCTTACTTCTTCTTCGGTGCGGGCTTGCGAACCTTCACCGATTCCTTCTCGACGTCTTCCTCGTCCATCGCCTCGACATGCTCGTCGGGTACGACCGAGCTGCCGTCGGTGGTGGCGAAGCCCTTCTTGAAGTCGTTGACGACCTTCTCGAGCTTCTCCTCCAACTCCTCGGAGAGCTTCTTGCTCTCCCGGATCTCCTTGAGGATGCCCTCCTGCGACCCCTTCACGTGATCGAGGAATTCGCGCTCGAACTTCTGAACGTCTTCGACGGGAACGGAGTCCAGGTGCCCCCTGGTGCCGAGGAAGATCGCGACGACCTGTTCCTCGACCGGCATCGGGCTGCTCTGCGGTTGCTTGAGCAACTCGACGAGCCGGGCACCGCGATCCAGCTGAGCCTTCGACGTCTCGTCCAGATCGGAGGCGAACGCGGCGAACGACTCGAGTTCGCGGTACTGCGACAGGTCCAGACGCAGCGAGCCGGCCACCTCTTTCATTGCCTTGATCTGCGCGGCGCCACCGACGCGCGACACCGAGACACCGACGTTGATGGCTGGTCGCACGCCCTGGTTGAACAGGTCGGTCTCCAGGAAGCACTGACCGTCGGTGATCGAGATGACGTTGGTCGGGATGTAGGCCGAGATGTCGTTGGCCTTGGTCTCGATGATCGGCAGACCGGTCAACGACCCGCCGCCGAGTTCGTCGGAGAGCTTCGCGCAGCGCTCCAGCAGGCGGGAGTGCAGGTAGAAAACGTCACCCGGGTACGCCTCACGGCCCGGCGGGCGGCGCAGCAGCAGCGAGATCGCGCGGTAGGCCTCGGCCTGCTTGGTCAGGTCGTCGAAGACGATCAGCACGTGCTTGCCGTCATACATCCAGTGCTGGGCGATCGACGAGCCGGTGTACGGCGCAAGCCATTTGAAGCCGGCCGAGTCCGATGCCGGTGCGGCGACGATGGTCGTGTACTCCATGGCGCCGCCCTCTTCGAGGGTCTGCCGCACACTGGCGATCGTCGTGCCCTTCTGCCCGATCGCCACGTACACGCAGCGGACCTGCTGATCGGGGTCGCCGGTCTCCCAGTTCTGCCGCTGGTTGAGGATGGTGTCCACGCATACCGCGGTCTTACCGGTCTTGCGGTCGCCGATGATCAGCTGACGCTGTCCGCGACCGATGGGGGTCTGCGAGTCGATGGCCTTGATGCCGGTCTGCAGCGGCTCGCTCACGCCCTGGCGCTGCACCACCGACGGCGCCTGGAGCTCGAGGGCGCGGCGTTCGGTCGTCTCGATCTCACCGCGGCCGTCGATCGGCTGGCCCAGCGGGTTGACCACACGACCGAGGAAGCCATCGCCCACCGGCACTGAGAGGACCTCGCCGGTGCGCTTCACCTGCTGGCCCTCTTCGATCTTCTCGAAGTCACCGAGGATGACCGCGCCGATGCTGTGCTCGTCGAGGTTCAGCGCCACGCCCAGCACGCCACCGGGGAACTCCAGCAGCTCCTGGGTCATCACCGACGGGAGACCCTCGACGTGAGCGATACCGTCGCCGGCGTCGATGACGGTGCCGATCTCTTCGCGCTCGGTGTCCGCCTCGAAGCCGGAGACATATTCCTCGATCGCGCCCTGGATCTCATCCGCCGAGATCGTCAACTCTGCCATGGTGTTCTGTCTTCCTACTTCGTGTGTGGTCTTGGTGTGGTGGGTCAGTCGGGTAAGCGGGTCTCGGCAGCCGCCAGCTTCGACGCCAGCGAACCGTCGATCACCTCGTCACCGACGGCGATCGTCAAGCCGCCGAGCAGCTCGGGGTTCACGTCGAGCTGAATCGACACGGGACGGCCGTAGATACGGGTCAGCAGTTCGGTGAGCCGCTGGTTCTGGGCGTCGCTGAGCTCAGCGGCCGCGCGCACCTGCGCGACGACCTCACCGCGCCGCGAGACGGCCAGGTTCGCGAGTTCGCGAACCGCCTCGTCGGCGCGCTCCCCGTGCAGCAGATCGAGTGTCTGACGCAGCAGGTCGGCGGTGTTCTTGCTCGCCCGGCGCCCAAGCACGTTGTTCAACAACCCGATCCGTCCCTCGAGGGGTGCGGTGTACTCGCCCAGCAGCGAGATCAGGCGCGGCTCGGAATCGAGGATGCGGCTGAACCGGAACAGCTGGTCCTCGACGTCCTCGATCTGGCCCTCCCCCTCGGCCCGCACCAGAAGTGCCAGCCGGGCGAGGTGCTGGATGCTGTGAATCAGATCGGACGTGGTCGACCAGCGCTGCGACACAGCGGTTTTGACGAGGTCGAGCGCGGAGTCCGACACCTTCCCGGAAAGCAGCCGCTCGACGAGCCGAACCTTGGGCTCATCAGCGCTCGAAGGATCGGCCAGATGCCGGGAGAGCACGGGCTCACGACGCAACAGTTTCGACGTCGACGCCAGATCGTCGGCCAACCGCGTCAGCGCGTCCGCGTCGAGACCGCTGGCCACCCCGTCGAACCGCTCCACCAGCTGAGCCAGGGAGTCGCGGCTGGCGGCGCGAAGCTTCGCCGTGACGACGTCTGTGAACGTCGTCGTCGACGGAGCCATCTCGTCGAGCTCGGCCAGGAAGCGGTCGACAGTCGCGGACTGTTCACCGCTATCGGAGACGAAGTCGCGCACGATATCGCCGGCGCGCTGTACCGATTCGGCGCCGAGGCTCTGCCGGAGCTCGCGGACGAGCTGCTGGCGCAGGAGCTGGACTTGTTGCGCCCCTAGCGTTTTGATGCGTTCGAGCTCGACGTCGGCCTGTGCGCGCAGCTGCTCGGCGATGATTTCGGCATCCTTGCGAGCCTCTTCGATCACATTCGCAGCCTCGGCCTTGGCCTGTTCCAGTGCCTTCGCGTGCTCGGTGTCGGCGTCGGCCACCTTCTTCTCGGCCTCGGCATGCTCTGCGAGCTGGTTGCGGACCGTCTCCTGCTGGGTCCTCATCATGTTGCGCACCGGGGGCACGACGAACTTGACGATCAGGAACACGATGATGACGAAGCCGATGAGCTGGCCGATGAAGGTCGACATTCGTCAGCGCTCCCGTCCTGAAGAGACCGGCACCGTGCGCGTAGCCACGTCGACGCCGAGCACCCGACTTGCGAGGTTGGCAGCCAATGTCTCCACCGACGACTGGAGATCGGCCGTCAGAGCCCGCGACTGTTGCGTGAGCTGCTCGTTCGCCTGCTGCAGAAGCGTCGATACCTCCGCGTTGGCACGGGCCCGTGCATCGTCGACGATCTTGCGACCCTCGGCACGGGCTTCTTCACGGACCGACGTCGCCTCGCGGCGGGCATCCGCCATCACGTTGCGATAATCCGCATCCGCAGCAGCCCGGAGCTTGGCTGCCCGTCGATTGTCCTCGGCCGTCTTGAACACCATCGCCTCGCGCTCGTGCAGGACCCGAGAAATCGGGGGCACAACCCACTTGGCGATCACTCCGAGCACGATCAAGAAGATCAGCAGCACGAAGATGAAGGTGCCGTTGGGGATGAGGAAGTTGCTTTGACCGCCTCCCTCAGCCGCCAACAGGACGACGTTCGAGTCAACCATGGCCGGCTTTAACCCCCGACCGGCGTGGCGAACACGAACAGCGCCATGAACGCCAGGTTGATGAAGTACATGGCCTCCACCAGACCCACCGTGATGAAGAACGGCACGAACAGACGACCCTGAGCTTCCGGCTGGCGGGCTACGCCATTGACCAGAGCGCTACCGACGACACCGTCGCCGATCGCGGCACCGATGGCGCCGCCGCCCAGAAGAAGTCCACCGCCGATGAGCGCTCCGGCAGCGATAGTGGGATCCATTCCTTATCCTCCTTGATATCTGGTAGCAGTCCTACCAGGTGGTTTTGTCGAGCATTTCCGCGTGGTCAGTGATGTTCGTCCTCGAGCTCCATCGACTGACCGAAGTACAAGATCGTCAGCAGCGCGAAGATGAACGCCTGGATGGCGCCGATGAACAACTCGAACGACTTCCACAGGGCGTTCGGTGCCCACAGGATGTATGCCGGGAACAGCGCGATGATCGTGACCATGATGCCGCCGGCGAAGACGTTGCCGAAAAGTCGGAGTGACAACGAGACTGGCTTGGCGAGCTCCTCGACGAGGTTGATCGGGGCGAGGAACGCCACGTGTCCCTTGAGCAGCCGCACGGGGTGGCCGATCGGGCCACGGCGCCAGAACCCGGCGGCGTGGTAGCAGATGAACACGAACAGGCCGAGCGCCAGGACGAAGTTGATGTCGGACGCCGCGGGCTTGAGGAGCTCGTGGATACCGGTCTCATTGCTGTACTGCCACGGGAACACCGACAGCCAGTTCGCGATCAGGATGTAGACGAACAGCGTCACCGCGAGAGGCAGCACGAACGGCGCGATCTTCATACCGATCGCGGACTCGACCTGATTGCGCACCTGGACGGTGATGGCTTCCCAGAAGAGCTGCACTCCGCTGGGCACTCCGCTCGACGTCACCTTCGCACGCAGGTAGAACGCCAGCGCCAGCACGATCACAGCGGCGATCGACGCGGAGAGCAACGTATCGGTGTTGACAGTCAGCCCAAACCAATTGGCCTCGGTATGCGTGCCGACGTGAATTCCGGAGTCGGCGGCGAGGATGGTTTCGGTCATTACTGGGCGGCCTCCCCTTGGGGTCCAACGGTGTCAGTCGGGCTGCCTGCGCGCAGCTTCCGCGCGACGGGCACTGCGGTTGAGAACACGAGCAGCATCTGGAACAACGCCATTCCGAAGACCACACCCAGTCCCTCGGGGCGGAACACGAATGCGATCACCAGTCCGACCACCGTCAGGACCATCAACCGGATAGCGGAATTCACGGCCATCTTGCTCTTCAGCGGGTGAGCGTGGGCGGTGATCCGCAGGGCGGATCGGCGTACCAGGATTGCGTTGAACAAGCCGAGGCCCAAGCCGATCCCGAAGAAGATCCCGACCATCGGGTGGCCGAGCAGGGCGGTCGCCACGGTGGCGAGAACGGTCAGCGCGAGGCAGATCACCGAGAGCCGCAACGGGCGGAACGCAACGGATGGCAACACCAATGGCGCATCTTGCGCTGGCGTCGTCACAACTTCACCTCAATCCGCGGTTCACGCTGGCTGCCCCGATGATTTGCGTGCGTGGCGCCCTGAGCGTATCGGAGGGCGTTTGGCTCGCTGGAATCACCCACGGGGCAGCTCCCTTTGTCGGTCGTGGTTCCGTTCCGATCGGTGGTGTTCCGATGGTCCGGGGGCCGGCAACCCGCGAGGTTTTTTTCGGGTTCTGAATGCACCCTAACACATGGTGGGAGGCCCAAATGGGGGTCTACTACTTTTCGTCGTACATGGGCTGGAACGAGCCGTTTCGCCGCCGGAGCAGAGGGATCAAAGTGACGATGACGGCGACCAGAATCGCGGCCAGCATGACGGCCCCGCTGTAGCGCGGATCGAAGAAGATCGTGCTGGCCGCACCGAAGCAGACGATGCTCACCCACAGATAGATCACCAGCACCACGCGCCGGTGCGAATGGCCGATCTGGAGCAACCGGTGATGCAGGTGCATCTTGTCCGGCGTCGTGAAGTGCACGCCTGCCCTGGTGCGCCGGATGATCGCCAGCAGCGTGTCGAGGGCCGGCACGAACATCACCGCGACCACGAGCAGGAACGGCGACAGCAGCGCGAAGACGTCGCGCACCCCGTACGCCGTCTGCGAAATGGGGCCGGCGGCCGTGGTGGCTGCCGCCGCCAGCATCAGGCCGATCAGCATCGACCCGGAATCCCCCATGAAGATCTTGGCGGGATGGAAGTTGTGCGGCAGGAACCCGAGGCACACCCCGGCCAGCACCACCGAGATCACCGCGGGCGGGTAGAACAGCACGTCGCCGCCGTGGTCACGCAGCAACCCGACCGAGAAGATGCAGATCGCCGATGCGGTGATGAGCCCCAGGCCCGCTGCCAAACCATCGAGACCGTCGATGAAGTTCATGGCGTTGACGATCGACACCGTCAGCGCCAACGTCAGCAGGATCGACGACACCTGATCCAGGACTATGGTGCCGACGCCGCCGATCGGGATGTAGAGCACGCTCCACGCCACCCCCATCGTGACGAGCACACTGGCCGCCGTGATCTGGCCGGCGAACTTCGTCAGGGAGTCCAACCCCCAGCGGTCGTCGATCAGGCCGACGACCATGATCAGGCCACCTGCGACGACGACGGCGGGCATACCCGTCGAATAGACGAACCCCCGCGTCAGGGCCGGTAGTTGGGAGGCCAGCAGGACGGCGAACGCGACTCCGAGGTACATCGCGAGCCCACCCATCCGCGGGATGGGTTGGGCGTGCACGTCGCGGTCGCGTGGGATCGCGACGGCACCGAAGCGACGCGCCAGGACCCTGACCCATCCGGTCGCGAAGTAGGTGATGATCGCCGCGGTCAGCCCGACCAGCGCGAGCTCCCGAATCGGTACGCCCGCACCGCGATCGTTGAGCGCCAGCAGCGTGTCGGTGGCGTAGACCACCGATGAACCGTACTGCACGAAAGCCAATCTCAGTCCGTCAAAGTCGCGGGCTCGACACCGAGCACGGTCGCGAGGGCCTCGACACCCACCGGGCCTTCACGAAGCACCCGGGGCCGCGCTCCGGTGAGGTCGACGATCGTCGACGCCGCCTGTCGCTCGGACGGTCCGGCTTCCAGATACACCTCGACTTGCTCGCCCAGTTGTTCGCGCGCCGCTTCCGCCGTGACGGCCGGGGGGTGCCCGGAGACGTTGGCACTCGAGACCGCCATCGGCCCGACCGCTCGCAGCAGTTCGATGGCCACCGGATGCAACGGCATACGCAGCATCACGGTTCCGTGTGCATCGCCGAGGTCCCAATGCAGCGACGGCGCCTGGCGCACCACCAAGCTCAGCGCGCCCGGCCAGAAGGCGCGGATGAGTTCACGTGCGGTGTTCGGCACGTTGTACACGAGGCCTTCGATCGTGTGCCAAGAGCCGACCAGGACGGGCACCGGCATGTCGCGGCCCCGACCTTTGGCTGCGAGCAGGGCGGCGACGGCTTCTCCGTCGAACGCGTCGGCACCGACGCCATAGACGGTGTCCGTCGGCAAGACGACAAGGCGGCCGCCCTTGAGCGCGCTGATCGCCGACGCGATACCGGTCTCACGCTGGCCGGCGTCGGAGCAGTCGAACAACTGACTCATGCCGCGACTTCTCCTTCGGGCGTCATCGGATCCTCCGTGCGGTCACGAACCGTCGCCGCCCGGTGAGATCATTCCGGGCGGTGATCTCGTCGAGATGCGGTGATCGGCGGAAAGACTCGACGGTACGTTGCGAGGTCGTGTCGTCGTGCTCGACGGCCACCAGACCGTCGGTGCGCAGCCACCGGCCCGCCAGGGCGGCGATCGGCTCGATCACCCGCATCCCGTCCGGTCCCCCGAACAGTGCGTGCTCCGGATCATGTTCGGCCACTTCGGGTTCCAGCTGCGCGCCGTCGGGAATGTAGGGCGGGTTCGCGACGAGGAGATCGACCGAACCGTCGAGTTCGGGTAGCAGTGCGGGTTCGGTCACGTCGGCGCAGACGAGCTCGACGGCCGTGCCGGCGAGATTGCGTCGCGCGTATTCGAGCGCCGCGTCGGAGTCGTCGACGGCGATGATGCGCGCGTCGGGCCGGCCGTTCGCCAGCGCGAGCGCCAGAGCGCCGCTGCCCGTGCACAGGTCGACGATCACCGGGGCGTCGGGCAACCGTTGTGCCAGAACCCATTCCAGCAGAGCTTCGGTCTCCGGGCGCGGGATGAACACGCCGGGACCGACGTGCAGATCGACCGGTCCGAACGCGGCGGTGCCGACCAGGTGCTGCAGCGGGATACGCCGGGCGCGTTGGGCGATGAGATCGTCGTAGCGTTCGGCGAACTCGGGTCCGGCCTCGGCGAACCGGAGACGGCCCCGCTCGACTCCCAACACGTGCGCGGCCAGCATTTCGGCGTCGACGCGCGGAGCCGCCACACCCGCTTCGGCCAGCACCGACGCAGCGGCGTCGATGGTCTGGCTCAGCGTGGTGGATGCCGGCGCCGGGCTGGGCCGGGTCATGTGGCCTGCAGTCTCGCTTGCTTGTCGGCGGCGGCCAGCGCGTCGAACAGGTCGTCGAGGTCGCCGTCGAGGACCTGGTCGAGGTTGTGCGCCTTGAAGTTGATCCGGTGATCGGCGATCCGGTTCTCCGGGAAGTTGTAGGTCCGGATGCGCTCGCTGCGGTCCACGGTGCGGATCTGGCTGGCTCGGTCGGCCGAGGCGTCGGCCTGCGCCTGCTCCTCGGCCATCGCCTGCAGTCGCGCGGCGAGCACCTGCATCGCACGCGCCTTGTTCTGCAGCTGCGAACGCTCGTTCTGACAGGTGACGACGATGCCCGTGGGCAGGTGGGTGATGCGCACGGCGGAGTCGGTGGTGTTGACGCCCTGGCCACCCTTGCCCGACGACCGGTAGACGTCGACGCGCAGATCGGATTCGTCGATCTGCACCTCTTCGACCTCTTCGGGTTCCGGGTAGACGAGCACCCCGGCCGCGGAAGTGTGCACGCGGCCCTGCGACTCGGTGACCGGGACACGTTGCACCCGGTGCACACCGCCTTCGAACTTCAGCCGCGACCACACACCGTCGGCGGAGTCGCCTTTGCTGCGGATCGAGAGCGTGGCGTCCTTATAGCCGCCGAGGTCGGAGAACGTCTCGTCGAGCACGGTGACAGTCCAGCCGTGGCGCTCGGCGTAGCGGATGTACATCCGGGCCAGATCGGCGGCGAACAGCGCGGACTCCTCGCCGCCCTCCCCCGACTTGACCTCGAGGACGATGTCGTCGGCGTCGTGCGGGTCGCGGGGTGCCAGCAGGTCGGTCAGCTGGGTGTCGAGTTGTTCGACGGTGGCCACCAGCTCGTCGACCTCGGCCGCGAAGGACGCGTCGTCGGCCGCCAGCTCCCGTGCTGCCTCCAGGTCGCCGCGGGCGGTCTCGAGCTTGCGGTAGGTCGCGACGATCGGCGACACCTGCGCGAAGCGCCTGCCGACCTTGCGGGCGCGGGCGGCGTCGGCATGCAGGCCCGGATCGCTGAGCTGGCGTTCGAGGTCGGCATGCTCGGCCAGCAGCGCGTCGATCGCTCCTCCCGGCTGAGCCGGGGATTCGGCGCGAGCCATGTCGACCTCCTCTCCGTGGCCGCTCGCGAACGCAAACCGGCGCCCGACCTGGCCGCTGATGCGGCAGAACGGGCGCCGGAAACGAAGCTACTTGTCCGCTGAGCCTTTGTCGGCCTTGTCGGCGGCAGCCTTGCGCTTGCCGTAGCGCTTCTCGAAGCGCGCCACCCGGCCGCCGCTGTCGAGGATCTTCTGCTTGCCGGTGTAGAAGGGATGGCACTGCGAGCAGACCTCGACGTGGATCTGTCCGCTCTGCTTGGTGCTGCGCGTGGTGAACGTGTTGCCGCAGCCGCAGTGCACGGTGGTCTCTACGTAATCAGGGTGAATACCCGTTTTCATGGTTTCCTTCTCGATCGTGGCCCCGGGTCGCCCCTCCGTGTTGGAGGTGACGGGCGTGAACCGGAGTCCTCAGCGTCGACGGTCCATTATGCCAGCTCAACCGCCAAGTGCCTAAACGTGCGCGCACCGGCCGGTATTCCGCTTCCGCCTCGACCGTCGCGCTCTTCCACCTCTGGCCGAACGTGGGTTACCGGCACGCGGCGGCGCGGTTTGGCGTGACACAACCCCACACTCGCGGCTAGACGGCTAGGCAGCTAGACGGCTAGGCAGCTAGACGGCTAGACGGCTAGGCAGCTAGACGGCTAGACGGCTAGACGGCTAGACAGCTAGACGGCTAGACAGGGACGAACCTGCCCCCGTCGCGCCGCCAGAGTGTCCTGCCGTCGGGTGTGACGCCTCGCGCGACGAGCTCACGCTTGAGGATCTTGTTGGTCGCGGTGCTGGGCAGGTCCTCGGCGACCCACACGTAGCGCGGCCAGGCCTTCGGCGAGAGGTCCCGCTGAGCGGCCAGGAACTGTTCGAACGTCTCCGGTTCGAGTTCGGCGTCGTCCTGTAGCACCAGGGCGGCCATCACCTGGTCGCCGACGAGTTCATCGGGCACCGGATAGACCGCGACCCGGTTGATCGACGGCAGCCGAAGCAGGATCCGCTCGATGGGCGCGGTCGCGAGGTTCTCGCCGTCGACCCGCATCCAGTCGGCGGTGCGGCCGGCCAGGTAGATGTAGCCGTCGGCGTCGCGGTAGGCCAGATCCCCCGACCAGTACATGCCGTGGCGCATCCGCTCGTCGTTGGCTTGCGGGTCGTTGTAGTAGCCACGGAACAGGCCGCTGCCGTCGGTGTTGACGAGTTCGCCGATCGCCTGGTCGGCGTTGGTCAACGCGCCGTTCTCGTCGAACTCCGCCACCGGACACTCGGTGACGGTTTCGCTGTTGTAGATCGCGACGCCTGGAAAACCTTGTCCGATTGAGCCTTTCGGCGTTTTGGGGGTGCGGGTGATGATCACGGCGTTCTCGGTCGACCCGAAGCCGTCGTCGACGGTGACGTCGAAGCGGCGGCTGAACTGCTCGATGTCGCGGTCGGTGGCCTCGTTGCCGAATGCGACGCGCAGCGGGTTGTCGCGATCGTCGGGTCGCTCGGGGGTCGCCAGTACGTAGGCCAGCGGTTTGCCCACGTAGTTCATGTAGGTCACGCCGTGGGTTCGGATGTCGGCCAGAAACCTGGACGCGGAGAACTTGGCCGGCACCATCGCGGCCCCCGCGACGAGTGCGGGCGCCCATCCGCCCACGACGGCGTTCGAATGGAACATCGGCATCGACAGGTAGCAGACATCCCTCTCGGTGAGGTCGAACTTCTCGGCCAGGGCATTCCCTGCGAACAGCACCATGAGGTTGGCAACCTGGACGGCCTTGGGGTCACCGCTGGTGCCGGAGGTGAAGATCATCATGAACGTGTCGTCGACGGCCGCTTGCCGGTGCGGGACGAATGTCGTCGCGGTGGCCAGAAAGTCCGTCCAGGCGGTGCTCGACGTGTCGAGCACCGTGACCCCCGGCAGGTCCAGGCCGTCGAGCAGCGGACGGTGCTCGGCGTCGGTGATCAGGAACTGGCAGTGCACCTTGGTGACGTCGCGCGCCAGGGCCTCACCGCGGCGAGTGGTGTTGATGCCACACACCACGTAGCCACCGAGTCCTGCCGCCGCGAGCGCGATCAGCATGTCGGGGGTGTTGCCGAGCAGCACTCCGACGTGCAGGGGACGATCCGGGTCGGCGGCCCCGATGAGCGCGGCGGCCTGCGTCTTGGACTCGTCGACGTATTGGCGGTAGGTCCATTCGCGGTCCCCGTGCCGGATCGCAACGCCGTCGCTGTCGGCGCGCTCGTTGAGCAGCTGCTGGAGCGTGTCCGCCATGCGCCCGCCTTCCGACAGTGAACAGATTCGGGATTGTGTCTACCATGACACAATGCTCCGATCGGCCCACTCGAGGGCGAGATTAACGGAGGAGCCCACCTGGTGACGAGCGGTGCCGCCACCAAGAGCGTCCGCGATCGACTGATCGACGCGGCAGAGGTCTGCCTGCGCGCCAAGGGAATCCGCTCGACCACCGTGTCCGAGGTGGCTGAGGTGGCCGGCGTTTCCCGCGGTTGGCTGTACCGCCACTTCCCCGACAAGGTGTCGCTGCTGGGGGCGGCGATCGTGCGGCTCAACGAGGCCTATTGGTCCGAGGCGCACGGGATGCTCGAGCGAATCGAGGGCTTCGACCGGCAGATCGCCGCCGGGGTCCTGCACGGGCGCACGGCCTACGACGACCCCGGCGCCTTGCTGATGAAGCTGCGCATCGACGAGCCGGAAGAGTTCGCCGCGTGCGCAGGCGCAGGCGTGCAAGGCCTGGTGCCCGACCTGGCCGATTTCTGGTCGCGCTACCTGGTCGCCGCGCGCGACTCAGGCGAGATCCACCCCGAAACGAATATCGCCGAAGCATCGGAATGGCTTGCCCGCGTGCTGATTTCACTTGCCACCGTACCGGGCAAGACGCTTGACCCCAGCGACGGCGACGCCGTACTGCGACATCTGCGTCGCTACGTCATGCCAGGTCTGCGAGCCGACCCCGTCCCCTGATCCGGTTAGGCGACGTCGATTGTGAGCGCAGGCCGGCCGACGAGCGTCATGAGGATGTCGCGGATCGGCGCCTCGACTCGTCGACCCTCGCCGACCTGGAATTCGGCGTCCGTTGCGGCGAGTTGCACACCGTCGAAGCGTCGCTGCGCCTTGAACGGAAAGCCCATCGTCCACACGCGCTCCGCTGCCGCAACCGCCGCGTTGGCGGGCATGGGCCGGTCGATCCCGAGTGGCACCGCGATGTCCTGGCCATGGACGAGCACGTCCATCAATGGGTCGAGTTCGGCGGTGCCCGGCGGACGCTTACGGGAGCCGCGCAAAGCGCGCAGCGCGGCCGTGATCTCGGCAGGAGATTGCTTGTCCTGCACCGCTACCCGATAGATCATGGCGTTGAATCGGAAGCCGGATCTCAGCAATTCGAACAGCAACCTCGGCATGCCAGATGCGGAGTGCGTGATGTGCACGGCGACGTCGCGCACGGTCCACCCCTCGCACAGCGACGGCGTCGACCATTGTTCGGGCTCTAGGCCGTCCAGCATGTCGGCAAGGCTCGCGCGCTGCTCGTCGATATGCCGCCATATCGTGTCGGAGTCCACGACCACTCCCCTTTAGTCAGGTTTCCTGACCAAATGTAGTCAGGTGCCCGTACTAAAGTCAACGGCGTGACCGAGATGCCGAACGTCGCCACGCTCATGTTCATCGGACACCGCACCGCCGAGGCACGCGTCATGGAGGCATTGGCTGCCGCGGGCGCCGACGACATCACGCAGGCACAGAGCCGGCTGATGCAACGCCTCGACCCGCGCGGGATGCGGCTCACCGATCTCGCCGAGCAGGCACGCGTCACCAAGCAGACGGCCGGTGCGCTGGTCGACCAATTGGAACGCGCGGGTTATGTGCTGCGCTCCCCCGATCCAACCGATGCACGGGCCCGCCTCGTCACGCTGAGCGAGAAGGGGTTGGCGGTGTGCCAGACCGCGGGCGCCGAGGTCGCCAAGGTCGAGGACGAGTGGCGACGTCACCTCGGCGACCGTCGGTTTCGGCAGCTACGCGACGCGCTCACGGCGCTGCGCGAGATCACCGACCCCTATCAATGAGGGGTCTCGGTGTCGCTCGTCGCGCACAGCGCAACCAGCTCCACCGAAATCGCACCAGTTAGTCGGCGTCCATCGAGCCCGGAGCGGTCTTGGAGACCTGCACCAGGAACTCGTAGTTGTTTTTGGTCTTGCGCAGCTGGCTCATCAACAGGTCGATGGCCTGGTGCGGATCCAACCCGGACAACACCCGACGCAGCTTGTGGACGATCGCGAACTCGTCGGGCGAGAGCAACAACTCATCCTTGCGGGTGCCCGACGGGTTGACGTCGACGGCCGGGAAGACGCGCCGCTCGGCGATCTTGCGGTCGAGCTTGAGCTCGGCGTTGCCGGTGCCCTTGAACTCCTCGAAGATCACCGTGTCACCGGTCGACCCGGTCTCCACCATCGCGGTGGCGACGATGGTCAGCGAGCCGCCCTCTTCGATGTTTCGGGCCGCGCCGAGGAACCGCTTCGGCGGATACAGCGCGGTCGAGTCGACACCACCGGACAGGATGCGACCCGAGGCCGGCGACGCGTTGTTGTACGCGCGGCCGAGGCGGGTGATCGAGTCCAGCAGCACGACGACGTCCTTACCCTGCTCGACGAGCCGCTTGGCCCGCTCGATCGCCAACTCGGCGGCCTGGGTGTGATCGGACGGCGGCCGGTCGAAGGTCGAGGCGATGACCTCGCCCTTGACCGAGCGCTGCATGTCGGTCACCTCTTCCGGACGCTCGTCGACGAGCACCACCATCAGGTGGCATTCCGGATTGTTGGTGGTGATGGCGTTTGCGATGTCCTGGAGGATCGTCGTCTTACCGGCCTTCGGCGGCGACACGATCAGCGCGCGCTGCCCCTTGCCGATCGGCATGATCAGGTCGATGACACGGGTGGTCAGCTTCTCGGTGTTGGTCTCCAGGCGCAGCCGCTGGTTCGGGTAGAGCGGCGTGAGCTTGTTGAACTCCGGCCGCTTCTTGGCCTCCTCCACGGGCTTGCCGTTGACGGTGTCCAGGCGGACCAGCGGATTGAACTTCTGCCGCGGGTTCTTGTCGCCGCCTTCTCCATCGCGGGGCACCCGCACGGCGCCGGTCACGGCGTCACCGCGGCGCAGGCCGTTCTTGCGCACCATGTTCATCGAGACGTACACGTCGTTCGGGCCGGCCAGGTATCCGGAGGTGCGGACGAACGCGTAGTTGTCGAGAACGTCGAGGATGCCGGCGACGGGCTGAACGACGTCGTCCTCACGCAGTTCGGTGTCGCGGTCACCGCCGCCGCCGTCACCGCCACCGCGCTCACGGCGCCTGCGGTCCCGGAACCGGCGACCCCGACGACCGCCACGGCCCTCGCCGTCGTCGTCATTGTTGTTGCCGCCGCCGCCGCGGTTCTGGCCACCCTGCTGGTCGCCGCCCTGCTGATCGCCGTCGGACTTGCTGTCCGACTTGTTGGACTGGTCGCCCTTGTTGGACTGGTCGCTCTGGCGATCGCCGGTCTTATCGTCGGTAGTGGCGTTGCCGGGCTGGTCACCCGAAGCGTCGGGTGCACCGGTTCCACGCGACGCACCACGACGCTCGCGGCGGCGAGGCTGTTGCTCGGCATCGGTGTTGGAACCGCTGTCGTCGCCGCTCCGGGCGCCCGACTCGGCGTTCGGAGCATCTTTGGCGGGTTCGGCGGTCTTGGCCTCGCTGGTCGCGGGAGCCTCACCACCGGCCGATGTCTTTCCGCGGCCGTTCGAATCGCCGCGCCGCTCACGGATGGCGGCGACCAGTTCGCTCTTGCGCATACCGGACGCGCCCTCGACGCCGATCTCCTTGGCCAAAGCGCGCAGTTCGGGCAGCACCATGGTCGACAGGGAGCCGCCCCGGTTGCCGGAAGCGCCCCCGGCAGCGGGTGCGGCCTCTGCGCTCGGCGTCGCGTTCGGCGCGTCCGCCGCCGCAGAAGTCGAAGTGTCTGAACTCACGGTGTTCGGCAGCTCACCGTTTTCGCTGCTGCCCCCAGCCGTGATCAGGTCCGTTTCAGTCACGGATTTCCTTTCTTTCCCTCGCAGATCGAGTCGTGCGGGGGTTCGGTGCGATCAGTCAATCCACTGAACGCATGGGCTCCACCATTGCCCCTGCAACGGTGATGGGCGGGCCTCGCCGGTATTCGACGAACCGTCAATCCGCGCGCAAATCACGGGGAAAATGGGTGGTGTCCTAGTGTCGGCGCAGGTAGAGACGCTGCGATTGCCTGACGACAGCGAGAATATCCCGCATCGGGACGGGAAGCAAGAAAGACATGGGCGTCGTGTTGCTCCTGTGATTCCGGTACCGGCCGTGCTCAGCGTCGTGCTGGCGCGCCCGACGTCCACTTGGCCCCGTCGCCGACGGTCATGGCTTTGACGGCGAACCCGTTGGCGGTGCCGTATTCGAGAGCTTCTGCGGGCAACTCCGCTGACGTGCACAGTGCGAGCACCGAAGGACCCGCTCCCGATAGCACCGCTGCTATTCCGCAACGCCGCAGGATCTGTAGGTATTCCGCGGAAGCCGGCATCGCCGGCGCCCGTTGCGGCTGATGCAAGAGATCCTCGGTGGCCGGCATCAGCAGGTCGGGCCGTTCAGTCAGCGCGACCACCATCAGCGCGGCCCTGCTCACGTTGAAGCGCGCGTCGGCGTGGCTGACCTTCTCCGGCAGGAGCACGCGCGTCTCGGCGGTCGACGAGCGTTCGTCCGGTATCGCGACGAACAGCCGGATGTCGGGGTGCACCCGGATCGGCGCGACCTCGAATCGGGGCGTGGATTCCGGGCCTTCGGTCCAGGACACCACGCCACCACCCAGCACGGCCGCCGAGGCGTTATCGGGATGCCCTTCGAACTCCGACGACAACTGGACAAGGTCCCGTTCGGACAGGATCTTCGAAGAGATTTGTGCCGCAAGGCCGTTGACCACCGAGAGTCCACTGACCACCGCTGCCGCCGAGGATCCGAGGCCTCGCGAGTGTGGAATGTCGTTGCGGCAACGCACCGTCATTCCGGGAGCGCTGATGTTCAGCGCCTCGAGCCCCCGCCGAATGGCCCGCACCACCAGGTGGGTGTCGTCCAGCGGCACCTGACCTTCGCCCTCGCCCTCGACCTCGACCGCCAGACCGGAATCCGTTGTCTCGACGACGATCTCGTCGTAGAGACTCAACGCGATCCCCAGGCTGTCGAAACCCGGACCGAGGTTCGCGCTGGATGCCGCCACCACGGAGGTGGCGCTCAGTCCCGGCGGCAGTACGTGAGTCACCGGCTATCCCAGCCCCAGCTGCTCGACGACGGCCACCGGATCGACGGGGACAGCGATCACCGGCGGCATGCCTTTCAGCGCGGTGTCGGGATCCTTGAGCCCGTTGCCGGTCACCGTGCACACGACCGTCGAACCCTTGGCCACCCAACCGTCTTCGATCGATTTGAGCAGACCGGCGATGCTGGCCGCGGATGCAGGCTCGACGAAGACGCCCTCGCTGCTGGCCACCAGGTGGTAGGCCTCGAGGATCTCCTCATCGGTGGCGGCCAGGAATCGACCGTCGGATTGCTGCGCTGCCGCCACGGCGGTGGTCCACGACGCGGGCGAGCCGATTCGGATGGCCGTCGCAATGGTCTCCGGGTTTTTGATCGGTTCCCCGTGAACCAGCGGTGCCGCACCGGCCGCCTGCGTACCGAGCATGCGGGGAAGACGATCCGAAACGCCGTCGCGGTGATACTCGGTGTAGCCCTTCCAATAGGCGGTGATGTTGCCGGCGTTGCCCACCGGCAGCGAATGCACATCGGGCGCAACACCCAACGCGTCGACGATCTCGAAGGACGCGGTCTTCTGCCCTTCGATCCGGTACGGGTTGACGGAGTTGACCAGCGATATGGTCGGAAAGTCGGCGGTCAGCTTGCGTGCGAGTTCCAGGCAGTCGTCGAAGTTGCCGTCGACCTGAATGATCTTCGCACCGTGCATGACTGCCTGGGCCAGCTTGCCCATTGCGATCTTGCCCTGCGGCACGAGCACCGCGCAGGTGATGCCCGCCCGCGCCGCATAGGCCGCAGCCGATGCCGACGTGTTGCCCGTGGATGCGCACAGCACCGCCTGCTGACCGCGCGCGACCGCCTCGGTCACCGCCATGGTCATGCCGCGGTCCTTGAACGAGCCGGTCGGGTTGAGCCCCTCGACCTTGAGGTGCACGGTGCATCCCGTCAGTTCGGACAACCGCTGCGCGGGCAGCAGCGGAGTCCCACCCTCGCGCAGCGTGATCGGTGTCCAGCTGTCCTCGACCGGCAGCCGGTCGCGGTACGCGGCGATCAGCCCGGGCCAGGGCTGGTGAACGGTCTGCGCTGAGGTACTCATTCGGTGGTTCCTTCCATGCGCAGCACGCTGTTGATGCTCTGCACGACATCGAGGTCGGCCAGCGCCGCGACCGTCTCCGACAATGCCGCGTCCGTGGCCTGATGGGTCACCACCACGATGCGCGCACCGCAGCGCTGCCCCTCCTCGTCGACCATGCCCTCCTGGCGCACCTCGGCGATGCTGACGTCGCGCTTGCCGAATTCGGCTGCCACCGCGGACAACACGCCCGCTCGATCGGCGACGTTCATGTTCACGTAGTAGCGGGTAGGGATGAAGCCGATTGGCGCGATCGGCAACTTGGCGTACTTCGATTCACGCGGTCCGCGGCCACCCTGCACGCGGTTGCGAGCTGCCATCACGAGGTCACCCATCACCGCGGAGGCCGTGGGCGCACCGCCGGCGCCCTGCCCGTAGAACATCAGGCGACCCGCGGCTTCGGCCTCGACCACCACCGCGTTGAAGGCTCCGTTGACGGCGGCCAGCGGATGGTCCAACGGCACCAGCGCCGGGTACACGCGCGCCGAAACCCGTTGCTGGCCCTCGTCACCGGTGAGCCGCTCGCAGATTGCGAGCAGCTTGATTGTGCAGCCGAGCGCCTTGGCGGATTCGAAGTCGGCGCTGCTGACCTTGGTGATGCCCTCGCGGTACACATCGTTGGAGCTGACGCGCGTGTGAAAGGCGATCGAGGCCAGGATCGCAGCCTTCGCCGCGGCGTCGTAGCCCTCGACGTCGGCCGTCGGGTCGGCCTCGGCGTAACCGAGCGCGCTCGCGTCGGCCAGCGCGCTGGCGTAGTCGGCGCCCGTGCTGTCCATCTCCGAGAGGATGTAGTTGGTGGTGCCGTTGACGATGCCGGCCACCCGGACGACCGAGTCCCCGGCCAGCGACTGCGTTAGGGGACGGATGACGGGGATCGCACCGGCGACGGAAGCCTCGAAATACAGGTCCACCCGAGCGTTTTCGGCTGCCTGGGCCAACTCGCCGGTGGAGACGGCCATCAGCGCCTTGTTGGCGGTGACCACGGACTTACCCTGTTCCAGCGCGGCCAGGATCGCTTTGCGCGCGGGTTCCACGGGCCCCATCAACTCCACGACGATGTCGACGTCGTCGCGGGAGACGAGTTCCTCGATGTTGTCGGTGAGCTTGTCGACCGAGATTCCGCGGTCGTCGGCCACGCGACGGACACCGACCCCGCGCAGCACCAACGGCGCACCGATGCGTGCGGCCAGGTCGTCGGCGCTCTGCTCGATGATGCGCACCACCTGGCTGCCGACGTTCCCAAAGCCGAGGACCGCTACGCCGATGGGCTTTTCGGAGTCAGTCATCGTTACCTCACTTCCAGACTCAGCAGATCGTCGACCGTCTCCCGGCGCAGGATCAGGCGGGCTCGCCCGTCGCGCACGGCCACCACGGCGGGACGGCCGATCAGGTTGTAACGGCTCGACATGGAATAGCAGTAGGCGCCGGTCGCCGCGACTCCCAACAAGTCACCGGGCCGGACGTCGTCGGGCACCCACGTGTCGCGAACGACGATATCGCCGCTCTCACAATGCTTTCCGACGATACGACCGATCGTCGGCGCGGCGTCGGTATTCCGCGAAATCAGCCGTGCGTCGTATTCGGCACCGTAGAGAGACGTGCGGATGTTGTCGCTCATACCGCCGTCCACGCTGACGTAGCGGCGGTGGGCGGTCGGGCTCACGGCGACGTCCTTGACGGTGCCGACTTCGTAGAGCGTGATGGTCCCGGGACCCGCGATGGCCCTACCCGGTTCGACCACCAAGCGCGGAGTCGGTAGCCCGACGGCAGCCGACTCCTCGCGCACGATCGCGGTCAGCTTGGCGGCCAAATCGGCGACCGGAGGCGGATCGTCCTGGGGCAGATACGAGATGCCCAAGCCCCCACCCAGGTCGACGATCGACATCTGCGAGGTCTTGTCGACGCCGAACTCGGCGACCACGTCGCGCAGGAATCCGATTACCCGGTGGGCGGCGATCTCGAAGCCCGCGACGTCGAAGATCTGAGACCCGATGTGGCTGTGCAGACCCTTGAGACGCAGGTGATCGGTCTCGAACACCCTGCGGACAGCGTCCATGGCGGCACCTGAAGCCAGCGAGAGCCCGAACTTCTGGTCCTCGTGCGCGGTCGAGATGAACTCGTGGGTATGCGCCTCGACGCCGACGGTCACGCGGACCAGCACGTCCTGGACCACGCCTGCGGCACCGGCGATCTCGTCGAGCCGGTCGATCTCGACCATCGAGTCGACCACCACGTGCTCGATGCCGGCCTTGACGGCTGCGGTCAGCTCGGCCACCGATTTGTTGTTGCCGTGCAACGCGATCCGCTCGGCGGGAAATCCACCGGCCAGCGCGACGGCCATCTCTCCCCCGCTGGCCACGTCGAGCGAGAGGCCTTCTTCGGCGATCCAACGGGCGACCTCGGTGCACATGAACGCCTTCGCCGCATAGCGGACGTTGTCGCCCCCACCGAACGCCGCGGCGATCTCACGACAGCGCGTCCGGAAGTCGTCCTCGTCCACCACGAAGGTCGGCGTCCCGAACTCTGCGGCGATGTCGGTGACCGGCACACCGCCGATCGACACCACGCCGGCGTCATCGCGAACGGTGCTGCGGGGCCAGACGTTCGGTGCCAGCAGCAGGAGTTCGGACGGCGACTGTGGGCGCGGCGGAGCACCACCGTGGTGGATCTCTTCGGCGTGCCGGGGCCCGGCGGGATGGGCGATCACATGCGCTCCGGAGCGGTGACGCCGAGGATGCCGAGACCGTTCGCGATCACCTGACGGGTGGCTTGGCAGAGCGCCAGGCGCGCGCCGTGCAGGTCGTTGGGCGTCTCGTCGCCTTGCGGCAGCACGCGGCAGGAGTCGTAGAACCGGTGGTAGTCGCCGGCCAGATCCTCGAGGTACCGCGAAACGCGGTGTGGTTCGCGCAGTGCCGCAGCCGTTTTCAGCACGCGCGGGAATTCGCCGATGTTGCGGATCAGCGTGCCTTCCTTGTCGTGGTCGAGCAGTTGCAGGTTGTCGGTGCTGGGAACGACACCGAGTTCGGCGGCGTTGCGGGCCAGGGCCGAGAGCCGGGCATGCGCGTATTGCACGTAGTAGACCGGGTTTTCGTTGGACGCCGACGACCACAGCTCGAGATCGATGTCGATCGGGCTGTCGACCGAGGACCGGATCAGCGAGTAGCGGGCGGCGTCGACGCCGATCGCCTCGACCAGATCGTCGAGGGTGATCACCGTTCCGGCCCGCTTGCTCATCCGGACCGGCTGGCCCTCGCGCACCAGGTTGACCATCTGCCCGATCAGCACCTCGACAGTGGCCGGATCCTCGCCCAGCGCGGCCGCCACCGCCTTGAGCCGGGCGATGTAGCCGTGGTGATCGGCGCCGAGCATGTAGATGCACAGGTCGAATCCGCGTTCGCGCTTGTCGAGGTAGTAAGCGATGTCGGCGGCGACGTAGGCCGGTGCGCCGTCACTCTTGATGACGACGCGGTCCTTGTCGTCGCCGTAATCGGTGGTGCGCAACCAGGTTGCGCCGTCCTTTTCATAGATGCTGCCCGCTTCGCGCAGCCGCGCGATGGCGTGCTCGACGCGTCCCGACGTGTGCATCGAGTCTTCGTGGGTGTAGACGTCGAAGTCGGTGCCGAAGTCGTGCAGGGACTGTTTGATGTGGGCGAACATCAGGTCCACGCCGATGGCGCGAAACGTCTCGCGCATCTCGTCGTCGGGCAGGCCCAGCGCGTCGGGTTCCTTGGTGAGCACCTGCGCGGCGATGTCCTTGATGTAATCGCCCGCGTAGCCGTCCTCGGGGGTCGGCTCGCCCTTGGCCGCGGCGATCAGGGAGGTGGTGAACCGGTCGATCTGTGCGCCGTGGTCGTTGAAGTAGTACTCACGGGTGACCGCGGCGCCCTGGGTCGACAGCAGCCGGCCGAGAGCGTCGCCGACGGCGGCCCAGCGGGTACCGCCGATGTGGATCGGCCCGGTGGGGTTGGCGGAGACGAACTCGAGGTTGATGTTGCGACCGGCGAGCGCCTCGGAGTGACCGTAGGCCGCGCCGGCCGTCAGGACGCCGGTGACGATGACGTTCTGTGCCGACGCCTCGAGGCGCAGGTTGACGAAGCCGGGTCCGGCCACGTCCGCGGCGGCGATACCGGCGTTGTCGGCCAGGGCCGCGGCCAGCCAGCCGGCCAGCTCCCGCGGGTTGGCGCCGACCTTCTTGCCCAGCTGAAGGGCCAAGTTGGTGGCATAGTCGCCGTGCTCGGGATTGCGCGGACGTTCGACGGTGACGGTCTCCGGCAGCGCTGACGCGTCGAGCCCATGCTGGGCCAGCACCGCGGCGGCGGTGGTCTTGAGCAGGTCGGCCAGGTCGGCGGGGGTCACGGGGGTCCATCCTATGGTCTCGGGTGGTCAGGCCCCGAATCCGTTTCCGATGAGCTCAATGCGTTAGGCTGTCGAAGCCCATCGGCGCTGTTTCTCACGCGCCCCCGTAGCTCAGGGGATAGAGCGTCTGCCTCCGGAGCAGAAGGCCGCAGGTTCGAATCCTGCCGGGGGCACCACGCCAAAACATCGGGCCGCCAACGGTGATAAGCCGGTGCGGCCGACTATCCCGGAACTCGATCACGGCGGCAACTGCTGATGTCCCGCCGGGTCGGCCTCCACAATCCCCGAAACCGCCGGTTAGCTGGCCAGTCCGCGTCGGCCAGCTTGATGAGTCCCCAGTTTTCCCACGATCAGCATGGAAGCATGTGGCTGTGAGCGCTGAACGGGATTCATCGCAAGATCAGCGCGTTCGCTCGACCAGGGCGAACGCCACCTTCATCATCGGTTGTCTGGTGGCGCTTCTCGTCGTCGGCTGGCTGTCCCTGGTCACGCAGCCGACCGCGTTGGCGTCCACCGCGTGGTGGCCCGTCGCCGGCATCGCCGTCGGATTGGGGATCCGCTTCCCCCGCCGGTACCTCTGGCCTCTGGGGGCAGCGGTCGCGGCGATCACCTTCCCTCTGCTGTTGTGGGCCGGGCGACCCACCGCCCTGGCCATGGCGTTGGCGGTGGCCGTCGCACTGGAGATGGTGGTCGCGACCGTCATCCTGCGCGGCCGTCAGGACTCTCTGCCGGTACTGGCCGCCCCGCGCGACCTGGGTCGACTGCTGGTCGCGGTCGCCGCATCGACCGTCATCTACGACCTGGTCGGGGCCGCCGCGACACTGCTGCTCGTCGATTCCTCCGAGGCGTGGTCGCGACTGGTGACGTCGGCCCCCAAGCATGCCGCCGGCATGCTGTTGTTCGTCCCGCTGTTCATGCACCTGCCCAAGCGGCCCCGCCAGGCCGGTCCGGTCGAGACGGTGGCGCAGGTGGTCGTCACCCTCGGCCTGGTCACCTACGTCTTCGCGTTCAACCCCGGAATGCCGCTGTCGTTCCTTCCGTTCATGCCGCTGGTGTGGGTGGCGATGCGCCTGACGACGCACGAGTTGATCGCGGTGATGCTGGCAATCGCGGTGATCGCATCGGCCGGCAGCACCTACAACACGGGACCCTTCGCGTTCAACCTCCTGGCCCCAGACACCGGGACCCTCGTCCTGCAGGTCTTCGAGCTGTCGATGGTGGTGGTGTTCCTGTCGCTCTCGCTCGCGGTGGGCCAGGAGCGGGCGACGGCGCAGCGCCTCAACGAAAGCGAGGAGTTGTTCCGGAAGATCTTCGACACCTCTGTCGCGGGGATGATAATCGCTGCCCGGGACGTGAACGGTTGGAACATATTGCGCTCCAACACCTCTGCGATCGACATCCTCCCCGGGCTCGCCGGCCCGTCACCGCGGCTCCCCGCGCTACTCGGCGAACGGGCCGCCGCCGCCCTGTCCGCCGAAGCCGACGCGCTCACCGAGGGCAACGCCCGCCTGACGCTGACCACGAGCAGCGAACAGGTTCTCAACCTCAGCATCGCGCTCATCGACGAGAACGACGACCGCAGGACGGTGGCCCTGCAGTTCTACGACATCACCGAGGCGATGCGAGCCCGACGGCTCGAACAGGAGGAGCTCGAACGCGCCGCCGAAGTGCAGCGGGCCCTGCTACCGGGCCGGTTCCCCGATACCCCGGGCTGGAGTTCGGGCGCCGCCTCGGTGCCGGCGCGGCAAGTCGGCGGGGACTTCTACGACATCCGCGTCGACGTCCCGCACGCCGTGCTGAGCCTCGGCGACGTGATGGGCAAGGGCATGGGCGCCGGCATGCTGGCGGCCGCCACTCGGGCCGCGTTGCGCGCCAACGACACCCGGCTCAGCCCATCCGCCGCCGTCAGCCGCGCCGCAGACGTCATCGACCGCGATCTGCAACGCACCAGCGCATTCGTCACGCTGACCTACGTGCTCGTCGACCTGGTCACCGGCGACTTCCGCTTCGCCGACGCCGGCCACGGTCTGCATTTCGTCGTGCGGACCGGCTCCAACACGGTCGAACGCGCCGCGTCCAGCGATCTGCCGGTCGGCCTGGACAGCGGTTGGGACGAGAAGCACGGCGCGCTGCAACCCGGTGACGCGATCCTTTTGGTCAGCGACGGGGTGATGGATCTGTGGGGCGGCTCGGTGGAGAAGCTCTCGGACGCCGTAGCCGAGTGCGCCCGGACGCATGGCAGCAGTCCTCAGACGCTGGTCGACGCGCTCTGCGCGCGCGCCAACGGTGATCTCGACCGCGATGACGTGACCGCAGTCGTCCTGCGGCGGGAGCCTGTGCCGGCCGCAACGAACTGATACCTCGCCGGGCCGCGCGTGGGCGGCCGCGGCGTTCGCATCATGCGAGTTTGCGGCGGCCGTCGACCGCGGTGCACCAGTCGACGAGCCAGACAACGGATTTGAGGTGTGCGGCCGCTCAGCCGTCGTCGCTGTCCTTCTTCCCCAACTTGCCGAGGCCGCCGACCGCGTCACTGACCTTGTCGGTCACCGACTTCACCGTGCCGCTGACCGCGTCGGTGACCTTCTTCGGCGCATCCTGGACCGTCGAGCGGAGCCCGCCAGTCGTGTTCTGGACCGTCGAACGGAGATCACCCGGTGCGTTCGCGCCACCGGCGCCCCCGGACGTGCGGCCGTTTCCGATCGTCGTAGGCCCACCCGGGTTCCCCGTGCCGGTGATGACGTTCAACCGCGGACGTGTCCGCGGTCCCGGATCCCCGGCAGGAGGGATGCTCAGATTCTGCGCGACATCTGCCACGGCGGCGGTGGTGTTCGACACGACCGGCGCCGGGGCCGCGAGCAGGTTGCCCGGGAGGGCTGGGGCGGGTGACGGCGGTGCGGGGGGGGGG
>NZ_LQIW01000026.1 GCF_001500025.1 Mycobacterium sp. IS-1590
GGCGGTGGAGGCGGCGCAGCGGCAGCGGCCAACGCGTCGACCGGGGCCGGCGGAGGCGGCGGGGCGAAGGGGTTGAACGGCGGCGGCGGTGGAGGCAGCAGGTTGTTCACGGCGTCGATCGCGTCGTCGACGACGTTGCGCGGCGTCGCGCCCGACAGTCCCTTACCGCACGTCGGCCACGCACCCTTGCCCTGGCTGGCGAGCACGCGTTCGGCGACGGCGATCTGCTCTTCCTTGGTGGCCAGGTGTGCGGCGGGTGCGTACTCACCGCCGCCGTGGCCGGTCCACGTGCTCGGCGCGAACTGGAGTCCGCCCTGGTAGCCGTTACCGGTGTTGATGGCCCAGTTGCCGCCGGATTCGCAGCTGGCGACTCGATCCCATTCGCCGTCGGTGGCGGCGTGGGCCTGGCCGGCGATGGCAAGGCTTCCGGTTCCGAGTACCGCGCCCGTGAAGGCGACTTTCGCGACGCTTACAGCCGATGAAGCCGGCTTGCGGTGCCGTCCACTCATAGGTGCTTTCGGTCCTCTCTTCGGCGCCCACGAGGTCAGCTGTCGGGTTCGGGCTGGAGAGGTATTGCCCGGCCGTGTCGCACAAGGCGATTCGGCTTCACCCCAAGGAACCGATCGGCTCCAGGTCCGTCTGTGACTCGGCGGACCGGTTGGGTCCCCCGCCTCCATCCAAGTTGTTCGTTGGTATCCCGTGCGCCAACGGATGGAGCTCGGCGCGGTTGGGCACGGCGGGCCAGTCGGTTTGAGGTCGACCGGCTTGGGACTGAACCGTATCGGCTCGTTTTGACCGCGTCATCTTTTGCCGATTACGGCGTTTTCGCCTCCGGCAAATCTTAAAAAGGCTCTAAATGCCCAGCAGTTTTCGACGTTTCCGCAGGACTATCCCGTGCTCTATCGCGCCGTAGCCAGGTTGTGATCATTCCGTGATGTGACGGAAATCACCGTTATCCGCCGGCGAAAGGGGGAAGAACATCGACGGTCGCAGCGTCCCGCAGCGCGACGCTGTCGTCGCGCACAGCGATCCCGTCGCTCAGAAAAGAGCAGCGTTTCAACACTTTCGCGAGATTCTCGTCGCGCGCACCGAGCTGCTCGACGAGTTCGGCGAGCGTCGTTCCCGGCCGAAGCCGAATCGTCTCCTCATCGTTACCGGCCGCGGCCCGAGCCGCCGCGAAATAGCGGACGTTCACCGCCACCGTGGTCGTTGTCGCCGTCATTGCTTCCTTTGACTCATCCGCCGATCGCGCTCATCGGCCGATCGGGTTGTACGAAGTTCGGATCGTTGATGCCGTGGCCCGCCGCTTTGGTCCACATCGCCGCGCGCCACGCCGCCTCGACGGCGGCGTCGTCGGCGCCCTCGCGCATCAGGCGCCGCAGGTCGGTCTCCTGCTGCGCGAACAGGCAGTTGCGCACCTGCCCGTCGGCGGTCAGCCGGGTGCGGTCGCAGGCGGAGCAGAACGCGTGTGAGACCGAGGCGATGATGCCGACCTTGCCCACGCCGCCGTCGACGCGCCACAACTCGGCCGGTGCCGACCCGCGCGGGGCGGTGTCGGGGGTGAGGTCGAAATGCTGCCGCAGGGCGGCCAGCACGGCGTCGGCGCTGATCGCCTTGCCGCGTTGCCACTCGTGTCCGGCGTCCAGCGGCATCTGCTCGATGATGCGCAACTGGTAGCCGTGGTCGAGGCAGAACCGCAGCAGCGCGACCGCGTCGTCAAGCCCGGTGACCGGGTCGAGGACGGCGTTGACCTTCACCGGGTCCAGGCCCGCGGCTTTCGCCGCCCGTAGGCCGGCCAGCACGTCGGGGAGCCGGTCTCGACGGGTGATGGCGGCGAACCGCGCGGAGTCGACGGTGTCCAGTGAGACGTTGATGCGGTTCAGGCCGGCCGTCTTGAGCCGCTCGGCGCGCTTGTCGAGGCCGATGCCGTTGGTGGTCAGCGTGATCTCAGGACGGGGTTGCAGCGCAGCCGTCGCGGCGATGACGTCCTCGAGGTGGCGGGCGACCAGGGGTTCGCCGCCGGTGAACCGCACGTTGCGAACGCCGAGCCGCGTCACCGCGATGCGCAGCAGGCGCGTCAGCTCCTCGGGGCGCAGGAGCCGCTCCGACGGCAGCCAGTCCAGGCCCTCGGCGGGCATGCAGTAGGTGCACCGCAGGTTGCAGCGGTCGGTCAACGACACACGCAGGTCGGTGGCGATCCGGCCGAAGGTGTCGATAAGCGGCCCGTCGGCGGGGGCGGGCGAGGACGGCGTGGCCGTGGGAAGACCGAGGTCGACGACGGTCACGCGAACGCTCGCTCCGGGTTGTTCACGGCGTCGACGGGGACGATGTCCTTACCCAGCGGCATCAACGAGACCGGGATCAGCTTGAGGTTGGCCAGCGCGAGCGGGATCCCCACGATCGTGATCGCCATTGCCACCGCCGTGATGATGTGTTCGAGCGCCAACCAGACGCCGAACAGGATGACCCAGATGACGTTGCCGACCAGTGCGCCCGGACGTGGCCCCGGTTTGTCGACGACGGTGCGACCGAACGGCCACAGCGTGAACGCCGCGATGCGCAGGGCGGCGAAGCCGAACGGGATGGTGATGATCAGCACGAAGCAGATCAGCGCCGCCAGCAGGTAGCCCAGCGCCAGCCACAGGCCGCCGAACACCAACCAGATGATGTTGAGTATCAATCGCATATGCGCGCTTCTTCTCCTCCAGCGGTGGTCTTCAGCCTACCGATAAGGGGGTGCTGGCGAGGTAGAGGTCAGAGTAGGATCGAGCAGCACGCGTCCCGGCGCATTCGGGGCGCTTTCCTTTTGTAGGTACAACGACGAGCGGGTGAGACCAGTGCCGACCGGCAGGGTTAAGTGGTACGACGCCGAAAAGGGCTTCGGGTTTTTGTCCCAGGAGGACGGCGAGGACGTCTACGTTCGATCCTCGGCGCTGCCCTCCGGTGTCGAGACCCTCAAGGCCGGGCAGCGCGTGGAGTTCGGTATCGCCGCGGGCAGACGCGGGCCGCAGGCGTTGACGCTGACGCTCATCGACCCGCCGCCGAGCCTGTCGCGTACGCGCCGGGAGGCTGCCGCCGCCGAGCGCAAGCACTCGCCCGATGAGCTGCACGGCATGATCGAGGACATGATCACGCTGCTCGAGAGCGCGGTGCAGCCCGAACTGCGCAAGGGTCGCTATCCGGACCGCAAGGCCGCCCGACGGGTGTCCGAGGTGGTCCGGGCCGTCGCCCGCGAACTCGAGAACTAAATTCCCCTTCGCGCCGAGTGTCGGGTTGATCGACACCTGAACCGCGACTGCGTGCATCAACCCCACGCTCGGCGGGCATGCTGGTGTCATGGCATATGTCGCCGATAAATCCGACTCGGGTGGCGAGTTCAACCGCGACACCAAATACATCGGCACTCGTATCACGGCCGATGGCCGCGACGGGTATCCCGTCGAACCCGGCCGCTATCGGCTCGTCGTCGCGCGGGCCTGCCCGTGGGCCAACCGCACGATCATCGTCCGACGGCTCCTCGGACTCGAAGACGCCCTGTCCATCGGCTTCTGCGGGCCCACCCACGACGAGGACAGCTGGACGTTCGACCTCGACCCGGGCGGCGTCGACCCGGTACTGAAAATCCCCCGGCTCAAGGACGCCTACCTCAAACGGTTCGCAGACTACGACAAGGGCATCACCGTCCCCGCGATCGTCGACGTGCCCACCGGTGAGGTCGTCACCAACGACTTCCCACAGATCACACTCGACTTCACCACCGAGTGGACGCAGTACCACCGCGACGGCGCGCCCGACCTCTACCCCGAGAAGCACCGGGACGAGATCGACGAGGTGGCCCAACGCATCTACACCGAGATCAACAACGGCGTGTACCGGTGCGGGTTCGCGGGCTCTCAAGAGGCTTACGACAAGGCCTACGACCGCCTGTTCACAGCGCTCGATTGGCTCGAAGGCCGGCTGGCCGGCCGGCGATACCTGGTGGGTGACACCATCACCGAGGCCGACGTGCGGCTGTTCACCACGTTGGTGCGCTTCGACCCCGTCTATCACGGGCACTTCAAGTGCAACCGCCAGAAACTCGCCGAGCTACCCGTGCTGTGGGCCTACGCCCGCGACCTGTTCCAGACACCGGGGTTCGGCGACACCATCGACTTCGTCCAGATCAAGCAGCACTACTACATCGTGCACACCGACATCAACCCGACGCAGGTGGTGCCGAAAGGGCCGGACCTGTCCAACTGGCTCACACCGCACGGTCGAGAAGCCTTGGGCGGCAGGCCGTTCGGAGACGGGACACCGCCCGGCCCGACGCGCGAGGGCGAACGGGTGGAGCAGGGTCACGGCGCCGAGTGATGCCGGCTCAGCACCGCGGAAGGCTCAGGACCAGACCGTGCGCACCGACCACTCGGCGTGCGGGGCCGGCACCTCCTCGTCGTCGATGCGCACCAGGGTGGGCAGCAGCACGGCGAGCCCGGTGAGCTTGCCGCGCCGCGGATCGACGGTGGGAATGGTCACCGCCAGCCGCGTCCCCGGTCGGAACTCCTCGACGACGTCGGAGTCCTCGTACTGGCGCAGCAGCACCCACGGCGCCCTGGCGATCGCCGGCGGCACCGACAGCTGCACGGCGTCGCTCTCGATGACCGGCAGTTCGCCTTGGTCTTGGAAGACCTCACACTTGGTGGGGTTGAGCACCTCGCAGTAGCGGTACGGGCCGACACGCACGAGGTGTCCGTGCGAATACGCGCTGATCTCAGGGTATTTCGGTGTGTCGTCGTTGCTGCTGAGCCACCAGACGAGCACGCCGGTACCCACCGACGCGAGAATCACCACCGCGACGAGCGCGGCGATCATACGTTTCACTCGTGCGCCACCGCCGCGGTGTCGGTGCGTCCGCCCTCCTGCTCGGCCAGCACGGGTCGGTTGCCGCCAAAGCCGGGGATGAGCGAATCACCGCGGTAGCTCACCACGGTCTGCGCCAGTCCGAGGATCAGCACCGAGGTGATGGCCGTGAAGCCCACCCACAATTCGGTGTAGACGAGCACGCCGACCGCACCGCCGGCGACCCAGGCCAACTGCAGCACCGACTCCGATCGGCCGAACGCCGAGGCCCGCGACTCCTCGGGCAGGTCGTCCTGCAGCGACGCGTCCAGCGAGGCCTTGCCGATCGCGCTGGCGCCCGACGTGAGCAGCGTGGCGATCGCGGCGACCAGCAGGTTGCCGGTCAGCGCGGCGGCCAGCGCCGCCAGGGTGACGACGATGGTGCAGCGCACCACCACCTGCGCCGGTCGGCCCAGTTTGAGGCGCGCGCTGGTGAAGTTGCCCGCGAAGTTGCCGATGGCCGCCGCCGCGCCGATCAGCCCGAGGATGCGCAGCTGCTCCCATCCGCTGGCGTCATGCGATTTGGCGACGAACGCCGGGTACAGGAAGAGAAAGCCGACCATCACCTTGATCGTGCAGTTGCCCCACAGCGCGGCGATGGTGTTGCGACCCAACGGCTGTCGCGCCGCTTTTGCCGGTGGCACGTGATCGCCGCGCCGAAGTTCGCCGCTGCGGCCGTGATAGCTCAGCGTCGCGGGAACCTCGCCCTCGGTGACCTCGACCCATTTCGGGATCCGCATCGCCAGCGCCGCGCCCGCCACCGAAACCGCGACGATCACGTACAGCGCACCCGGCATCTCGAACAGCTTGAACAGGTACTCCGCGCCCGCGGCCACCGCGCCGCCGACCATCGTGCCGCCGAGCAGGCCGAAGGTGGTCAGCCGTGAGTTCACCCGGACCAGGTCGATCGTCGGCGGCAATACCCGCGGGGTCACCGCGCTGCGCAACACACTGAATGACTTGGACAGCACCATCATTCCGAGCGCGCACGGATAGAGCACCCACGAGGGGAAGCTGCCGGTCACACCGTCGTAGTTGGCGATCAGCACCACCGCGAGCACCGTGCGCAACGCGAACGACGTGGCCAGCGCGACACGGCGGCCGTGCTGGAGCCGGTCCAGTGCGGGCCCGATGAGCGGGGCGATGACGGCGAACGGCGCGATGGTGATCAACAGGTACAGCGCGACCTTGCCCTTGCTCTCGCCCGACGCCGCCGCGAAGAACAACGTGTTGGCCAGCGCGACGGCCATCGCGGCGTCGACCGCGAAATTGGCGACCACCGGCCACGTCAACGCGGTCAACCCCGACTTGTCGGCGCCGTCCGCGGTCGCGGCCCGGTGCACCAGGCCGTACATCTTGGAGCCCATCTCGCGGCTGCGCTGCGCGGCGGCCCGTGTGACGGTGACCTTTTCGCCTGCGGCGCCGCCCATTCGGTGTGGCGGTGGCGTGGCGCCGAATTCGCGGGTGGGCTCGTCGAGTGGCGGTAGCCAGCGGTTGGCACTGGGCGTGGGCCCGCTGCGCCGGGGACGACGGTAGCTCGGGTCGCTCGGGTAGTTCGCCATCCCCGGATGTTCATCGCTCCACCGGTCGTCACCCCAGCGGTCTTCGGCGGGCGGTCGTGGCGGGTGGTACCGAGGGTCGCGCCGACCCGCAGAGTCTCGGGGGTCACGACGCGGTCCGGTCACGATGTCGATTCTCCACCATCGAAGCGGTAGCGGGCGTGCAGCCAACCGGTGTGGCTGACGGTTAGCCGGTCAGGCAGTATTGAGGGCGATGGACAGCGTGACCGAATCCGCCGAGCGGCCGGATCTGGAGGCGGTACTCCTGGGTGCCGTCGACGATGCCCGCGCGGCGATCGTCGATTTCAGCGGCGAGGACACCGTCGGTGAATACCTGGGTGCCAGCTTCGAGGACCCGACCGCGGCCACGCACCGCTTCCTCGCCGAGATGCCCGGCTACCGCGGCTGGCAGTGGGCCGTCGTCGTCGCGGCGTGGCCCGGCGCCGACCACGCCACCATCAGCGAGGTGGTGCTGGTACCAGGACCGACGGCGTTGCTGGCGCCCAAGTGGGTGCCGTGGCAGGAACGCGTCCGGCCCGGCGATCTGGGACCGGGAGATCTTCTCGCGCCGACACCGGACGATCCGCGTCTGGTGCCCGGGTACACGGCGACCGGCGACCCGCAGATCGACGACGTCGCACTCGAGGTGGGTCTGGGCCGGCGCCAGGTGCTCAGCCAGTGGGGCCGCCTGGATGCGGCCCAACGCTGGCACGACGGCGAGTACGGGCCCGGTTCGGCGATGGCGCGCTCGACCCGGCGCGTGTGCCGCGACTGCGGGTTCTACGTTCCGTTGGCCGGTGCGCTCGGTACGACGTTCGGCGTCTGCGCCAACGAGTTCTCCGCCGACGGTCACGTCGTCGACTCCGAATACGGTTGTGGCGCACACTCGGACACGCCCCAGCCCGCGGGCGGCGGATCCCCGCTCTACGACCCGTACGACGACGGTGTGCTGGACCTGACCGAGCCGGCCGACTGACGTTATTCCGTCGGACTTCTCAACGCGGCTCGTTCCTCGCCGCTTGATCGTCGTCCGACTGACGTTATTCGTCGGACTTCTCAACGCGGCTCGTTCCTCGCCGCTTGATCGTCGTCCGGCTAGCGTTCGGCCGCGGCCTTGATCCGCGCGAGAGTTTCGTTCATGCCCTCGACGAGTTCGCGCTCGAAACTCGGGACGCCGCCCATCACCGCGTTGACCAACATCGTGGACACCGGCTTGACCCCGTTCTCCGCATGACGGGTCTCCACCAGCCGGGTGCCGGTCTCGGTGGGTTCGAGTTCGTAGCTCCACACCGTGTTGTTTTCGTTGACCCGGAACGCCAGCTTCTTCTCGGGGATCACTTCGATGATCCGGCTGGTCGTGGGCCACACCAGGAACTTGCGCCTGTTGAAGTTGATCGTCCGCGCACCCGGCTGGAGCGGACCGATCGTCTTCATGAGCCGGCACTGCGGGCTCCATCGCGGCATGTTCTTGAGGTCCGAGATCAGTTCCCACACCTTGGTCACCGGGGCGTTGATCGTCGTCTCGGCTTGCAACAGCGGCGCTGCCATCACCTTCTCCTGTCTGCTCGTCTCGCGTTAGGTGAGTCCGCTCTGCGCCCCGCGCGATCCGCGACGCACGGCGCGACGTTGCCACAACCAGATCCCCGTGCCAAGCGCGCCGACGCCTAGCCCGGCCACGGCGTACGGCCGCCACTCGTGTAGACCGGTCACCGTGAACGCCAGGATCGCAGCGACGACCCAACCGGCCGCGATCGCGACGATGACCGGCGCCGGCTTGAGCAGCACGTCGGGCAGCGGGGGCGGTTGCGGGGTCATCGCTATGAAAAATAGCCCACGGCGCGGTGGTGCCGGTCGGGCGTGACGATGACCCACACCGTGATCGACGTCGCCGATCCCTCCGATCCGCGGCTCGACGACTTCCGCGACCTCAACAGCGTCGACCGCAGACCCGACCTGCCCACCGGCAAGGGGTTGGTGATCGCCGAGGGGGTGCTGGTGGTGCAACGCATGTTGGCCTCGCGGTTCGTCCCGCGGGCGATGATGGGCACCGACCGGCGACTGCAGGAACTCGCGACGGACCTGGTTGGCGTTTCGGCCCCGTACTACCGGGTGCCCGCCGACGTGATGGCCGAAGTGGTGGGCTTTCACCTCAACCGCGGCGTGCTGGCGTCGGCTTCGCGGCCGCCGGAGTTGACGGTCGCCGAGGTGCTCACCGGTGCCCGTACCGTCGCGGTCCTCGAAGGCGTCAACGACCACGAGAACCTCGGCTCGATCTTTCGCAACGCAGCCGGCCTCGGCGTGGACGCGGTGGTGTTCGGCACCGGCTGCGCCGATCCGCTGTACCGGCGTGCCGTCCGGGTGTCGATGGGCCATGCGCTCCTCGTACCCTACGCATGGGCACAGTCCTGGCCGGATGACCTGAAGATGTTGCGCGACAACGGGTTTCGAATACTGGCGATGACGCCCACGCCCGCGGCGCGCACGCTGGCCGACGCGATGACGGGCGTCGTCGACGCTAAGGTGGCGATCCTCGTCGGCGCGGAGGGCCCAGGGCTCACCGAGCGGACGATGCGCGCGGCCGATCTGCGGGTGCGGGTTCCGATGTCGCGGGGAACCGACTCGCTCAACGTCGCGACCGCTGCGGCCCTGGCGTTCTATGAGCGGGTTAGATTGAGCACCGGCGAGATTGAGCGGAGCGACTCGGAGTGAATGAGATGGCCGACGACTCGACGCCGTGGGCGATGGGGTTGACGGTGGCGGGTTTCGTGGCGGCGGTCGTCGCGGCAGCGATCGTCGTGCTCAGCCTCGGATTGCTGCGCTTGCACCCGCTGCTGGCGATCGGACTCAACCTGGTCGCCGTCGGCGGCCTGGCCCCGACGGTGTGGGGGTGGCGAAACCGTCCGGTGTGGCGGTGGTTCGTGTTGGGCTCCGGCGTCGGGGTCGCCGCCGCGTGGCTGGTGGTGCTCGCCGTCGCGCTCAGCGGCTGACCTGGGCGCGGAAACTCAGCGCTGGCCGCTGGACCGCACGCCCAGCAGAACGTCCTCCCATGCCGGGACCGCCGGCTTGGCCTTACCCCTGCGGGCCTTGGGCTGCTTCGGCGCGACCGGCTCGGCTTCCGGTTCGGGCTGTGGTTCCGGTGCGGTGACCTGCACTGGCGGCTCGATCGGAAGCGTCGGTTCCTCAACCTCGACCGCAGGCTGGGGCAGCGCTGCGACCGGGCGCAACGGGCGCGAGAAGTTCGGATCGATCAGCTCGGAGGCCGCGTCGTCGAATGCCGTCACCGTCCCGCCATGGGCGCCGGGGGTGAACCGGAAATGTGCGACGTTGTCCGACATTCCCGCCTTCCACGCCAGCTGCACCGTCCAGCGGCCGTCCTCGTTGCGCCACGCATCCCACGTGGGTGCGTCGGGGTCGAGCCCTCGTGCGATCAACGCCGTCGTGACCGTCTCCAGCAGGGTCAGTACGGACGGACCGTCGGGAAGCACCGGGTGCGCGGCCGTTGCCAGTTCAGCGGCCCGGGAACGTTCGAGCAGCACCGGGTGTGCGAAGCGCTCGACACGGGAAACGTCGACGCCCGACGCCTCCGCGACCTGCTCGACGGACGCGCCCGCCCTGATGCGTGACTGAATCTCCCTGGGGCGCAGCACGTTGTGAACCTCGGCCTCGTCTCGTGTCTGGCTCGAACCCATCTGGTCACCTCGAACGGCGGCCCGCAACCGATCGTCGCGCCGCAGCGTGAATTTCTCGCCGGAGCCGTCGGCCTCGCAGATGATTCGTTTGCCGTCCACATCGAGTCCGACGACTTTGAGTTCCCGCATGGCGACCTCCTCCGGGCTAGCGCAAAGCCCGATCAACCGGACACTACTGCGTTATCCGGGCGTTACCTGGTAGGACACGCGGCCAAGCCACGCCCCGTCTGTTGGTCGCGGCTAAAGCCGCGCCCCGTCTGTTGGTCGCGGCTAGAGCCGCTCCCCGGCTGTTGGTCGCGGCTAGAGCCGCTCCCCGGCTGTTGGTCGCGGCTAGAGCCGCTCCACCACCCAGTCGATGCACGCGGTGAGCGCGCCGACGTCATCAGGTTCCACGGCCGGGAACATTCCCACCCGGAGCTGGTTGCGGCCGAGCTTGCGATAAGGCTCGGTGTCGACGATGCCGTTGGCTCGCAAGGTCTTGGCGACGGCCGCCGCATCGATGTCGTCGTTGAAGTCCACCGTGCCGACCACCTGCGAACGCAACGCCGGATCGGTGACGAACGGCGTGGCGAACTCGGCCGCGTCGGCCCACGCGTACAACCGCTGCGACGAGTCCGCGGTGCGTTTGACCGCCCAGTCCAGGCCGCCGTTGGCCAGCAGCCAGTCCAGCTGCTCGGCCAGCAGGATCAAGGTGCCGATCGCGGGGGTGTTGTAGGTCTGGTTCTTGAGGCTGTTCTCGATCGCGATCGGCAACGACAGGAACTCCGGAACCCAACGGCCCGCGCCCGCGATCGCCTCGACGCGGGCCAGCGCGGCCGGCGACATGATCGCCAGCCACAGTCCGCCGTCGCCTGCGAAGTTCTTCTGCGGGGCGAAGTAGTAGACGTCGGATTCGGCGATGTCCACCGGCAGCCCACCCGCCGCCGACGTCGCGTCGATCGCGATCAACGCATCACCCGACCCCTCGGGGCGCTGCACCGGGACCGCGACACCGGTCGAGGTTTCGTTGTGCGCCCAGCCGATCAGGTCGACCGACGGGTCCGTGGTCGGCTCCGGCGCGCTGCCCGGATCGGCCTTGACGACGACGGGGTCGCCCACGAACGGGTTCTTGGCCACCGCCGAAGCGAATTTCGCGCTGAACTCGCCGTACGTCAGATGCAGTGACCGCTTGTCGATCAGGCCGAACGCCGCCGCATCCCAGAACGCTGTGGTGCCGCCGTTGCCGAGGATCACCTCGTAGCCGTCGGGCAGCGAGAACAGCTGACGCAGCCCGTCGCGCACCCGGCCGACCAGGTTCTTCACCGGCGCCTGGCGGTGCGACGTTCCGAACAGGTCACCCGCTGCGGCGAGCGCGGCCAGCTGTTCCGGCCGGACCTTGGACGGGCCGCAGCCGAACCGGCCGTCGCGCGGTTTGAGGTCGGCGGGGATCGTGAGCGCGGACATGCGGTCAACAGTAATGACCGGACCTGTGCCGTCGCCGTGGGGATGGGCGGCAGAGAAAAGTCACAAAAGTGGGTAAACGGCCTACATAGAGACCTCGCTGTGTCCATACTGTGACCTGTCGGGGACTGAAGCTCGAGCCCAGGGGGGCACGTGAACAGTCGTAGAAGAAGCTCGGTCCTGATTTCCATGTGTGCAGCCGCGCTGGCCGTCGGCGCCCCGGGGCTTGCGGTGCCCGCCCACGCCGACGGCGCCGACGACGGTGCACTGCTGAACGAGATCAACTCCGCCCGCGCCGCCAACGGCTGCGGCCCGGTCGCGGCGAATCCGCAGCTGAGCGCGGCCGCCGCCCGACAGGCCAACGACATGCTGGCCAACAATGTCCGCAGCCACACCGGATCGGACGGGTCATCGGTGGGCCAGCGCATCGCGGCCGCCGGCTACACGCAGTACTCCAATGCCGGCGAGATCATCTTTTGGAGCACCGGGGTCGGCGCGGTGCCGGCCGCGGCCGTCGACTGGTGGATGAACAGCCCCGGCCACCGCGCGATCATCACCGACTGCGGGATGACGGAAGCCGGTGTCGCGGTGGTGCGCAACGGCGCCAGGGCTGCCGCGGTGGGGGAGTTCGGCAGCAAGTAGCGCCGAGCGTCGCGGTACGTCCAGATGTGACCGCCATCACATCACGCCGTTTTCGAGACGGTGTGACACATCGCGCTCAGGGGTATGTTCAGTAGGCGATACCTCCGGTACCGTTGTTGGACATCAGTGGCGCGAATGTAAACCTCATAGGGGAGGGCTGAAGATGGCGCGGACTCGAATGGTCAGGCGATGGCGTCGCAACATGGAAGTCAGCGACGACGCCGATTACGTCGACACGCTCACCACGCTTTCCGAGGGTTCGGTGCGGCGGAACTTCAATCCGTACACCGACATCGACTGGGACTCCCCGGAGTTCGCGGTCACCGAGAATGACCCGCGCTGGGTGCTGCCCGCCACCGACCCGCTCGGTGGACATCCCTGGTATCAGGCTCAACCGCTGGAGCGGCAGATCGAGATCGGAATGTGGCGGCAGGCCAACGTCGCCAAGGTCGGTCTGCAGTTCGAGATCATCCTCATCCGCGGCCTGACCAACTACGCGTTCTGGGTGCCCAACGGCTCGCCCGAGTACCGGTACTGCCTGCACGAGTCGGTCGAAGAGTGCAACCACACGATGATGTTCCAGGAGATGGTCAACCGCATCGGCGCCGACGTACCCGGCATGCCGCGCATGCTGCGCTGGCTGTCGCCATTCATCCCGCTGATCGCCGGGCCGCTCCCGATCCCGTTCTTCTTCGGCGTGCTCGCCGGCGAGGAACCGATCGACCACACCCAGAAGAACGTGCTGCGCGAAGGCAAGGACCTGCATCCGATCATGGAGCGGGTGATGGCGATCCACGTCGCCGAGGAAGCGCGCCACATCTCGTTCGCCCACGAGTATCTGCGCAAGCGCCTGCCGTATCTGAACCGCCGGCAGCGGTTCTGGTTGTCGTGGAACGTGCCGATCATCATGCGGGTGCTGTGCCAGGCGATCATCGTGCCGCCGAGGTCGTTCTGGCGGGAGTTCGACATCCCGCGCTCTGTGCGCAAGGAACTGTTCTTCCGTGCACCCAAGTCGCGGCAGTTCCTGCGCGACATGTTCGGCGATGTCCGGATGCTGTGCCACGACACCGGGCTGATGAACCCGTTCGCGAAACTCGTGTGGCGGCTCTGCAAGATCGACGGTCCGCCCAGCCGTTACCGCAGCGAACCGGCTCGCCAGCACGTGGTCGCTGCTGCGTAGGGAGCGCCTGTGCCCCATGTGATCACCCAGTCGTGTTGCAGCGACGGGTCCTGTGTCTACGCGTGCCCGGTGAACTGCATCCACCCGACGCCCGACGAACCCGGCTTCGCGACTGCCGAGATGCTCTACATCGATCCGGTGGCGTGTGTCGACTGCGGTGCGTGCGTGTCGGCCTGCCCGGTCGGCGCGATTTCGCACGATTCGAAGTTGACGCCCGCGCAGCTCCCGTTCGTCGAGTTGAACGCCGCGTTCTACCCTAAGCCGAACGGAAAGTTGCCGCCGACGTCGAAGCTGGCGCCCGTCATCGAGGCGCCGGTGGTCTATCCCCGTTCAGCCGGACCGCTCTCCGTGGCCATCGTCGGGTCGGGACCGGCGGCGATGTACGCCGCCGACGAGCTGCTCACCCAGAAAGGCGTGCGCGTCAACGTTTTCGAGCGCCTGCCCACGCCGTACGGGTTGGTGCGCGCCGGCGTCGCACCCGACCACCAGAGCACCAAACGCGTGACCAAACTGTTCGACAGAATCGCCGCCCACCCGGGATTCACCTTCTACCTCAACGTTGAGGTGGGCGCCGACGTCACCCACGACGAGCTGCTCGAGCACCACCACGCCGTGCTCTACGCGGTCGGGGCGCCCAACGACCGCCGGCTCGACATCGCGGGAATGGACCTGCAGGGCACGGGCACCGCCACCGAATTCGTGGCGTGGTACAACGGCCACCCCGACTTCGACTCGCTGCCAGTCGATTTGAGCCACGAGCGGGTCGTCATCGTCGGCAACGGCAACGTCGCTCTCGACGTCGCGCGAATCCTCGCCATGCCACCGGACACCCTTGCGGCCACCGACATCTCGGATCACGCGCTGGCCGTGCTCCGCGGCTCCAAGGTGACCGAGGTGGTGATCGCGGCTCGGCGCGGACCCGCCGACTCGGCATTCACGCTGCCCGAGCTGATCGGGCTGACCTCGGCATGCGAGGTGGTGCTCTCGCCGGAGGACCACGAGTCGGTGGACCGCGACCTGGCCACCACCGAAGATCGCCTGACCCGCAACAAATTGGAGATCTTGAGCAAGCTCGGCGACACGTCCGCACCGGTGACGCGGCCACGTATCCGGCTGGCCTATTCGCTGACGCCGAAGCGTGTCGTCGGCGACGGTCGCGCCGAGGCGATGGAGTTCACGGTCACCGGCGCCGACGAGGTTCGACGCATCGCCGCAGGGCTGGTGTTGACCTCGATCGGGTACCGCGGCAAGCCGATTCGCGGTCTGCCGTTCGACGAGGCGGCCGCCGTAGTACCGAACGACGGCGGTCGTGTCGTCGACCAGCGGTCAGGTGCACCCGTTCCCGGCAGCTACGTCGCGGGCTGGATCAAACGCGGGCCCACAGGCTTCATCGGCACCAACAAGTCGTGCGCCGCGCAGACCGTGCACAACCTGGTCGCCGACTACAACGACGGCAGGTTGCGCGATCCCGTGCACAAGCCGGCCGCACTGGACAACCTCGTCCGCAGCAGGCGGCCCGACATGGTCGACTCCGCCGGTTGGAAGGCGATCGACACCGCAGAAGTCGCCCGCGGCGGTGACGAACGACCGCGCGTCAAGTTCACCGCGGTCGCCGACATGCTCTCCGCCGCGACCGACACCCGCGCACCCCGGCTCGGCCGTCGACTACTGGCCGGCCTGCGCCGGTAGCGCCGTCATTGGTGCTGCTGTACCGCCTTCTCGATCTCCTCGGGGCTGACCTCGCGCACCGGCTGGCCCATCGACCACATATGTCCGAACGGGTCGCGCAGCTCGCCGTAGCGGTCACCCCAGAACATGTCGCCAAGCGGCATGACAACCGTCGCGCCCGCGTCGACGGCCCTCTGGAACTTGGCGTCGACATCGTCGACCGTCAGATGGATGGTCACCGGCGAGCCGCCGAGCGCTTCCGGCGTCGCAGACTTGCCGTCATTCATCTCCGGGAAATCGTCGTTCAGCATCACCACCGCCCCGTTGATGCGCAACGCGGCGTGAAACAGCCTCTTGCCGTCGGGCCCCGGCACGCGGCCCAGTTCCTCGGCGCCGAAGGCCTTGACGTAAAAGTCGATGGCCGCGGCGCCGTCGCTGACCGTGAGCATGGGAGAAATTGCCGGCTGAACTTCGATGGCCATAGGAAAGCTCCTTTTCGATTCGGGTGAGGCCCGCGGAGGGGTTACCGGTACCGACTCGCAGAGCACGCTCTATTCATCGGTACCCGGTCATGCAACCACTGCCCACCGACAGATCAGACGATCGAGAACGACGGCGGCAGAGCCTTGCGACCCGTCAGCGCCATCAGCACCGTCTCACCCTGGTGCTCGGCGGCTATGCGTGCTGCCAATACCAACGCCTCCTCGAGCACGGGAGGCGGCAACGTGAACGAAATGCCAATCGCGCGTGCGATATCCAAGCTGTGCACGGCCAGCTCGAACGTCCGCGTCGGCAGATAGGTCCGCAACCGGATGCCCAGCCCGCCGAGCACCCGAATCAACGGATCATCGACCGTCTCCAATCGCGCGAGTGCTCGGGAGACGAGGTCGGCCACGGCGGTCGCCGGGTCGTCGCCGAGGTCGCGCCCGGCTTGCCTGCCGCGCTCGGCCACGTCGGCGGGATCCAAACTCAGCGCGCTCGGGTTCACCCGCGCGTAGTACTCCTGGGGCGTGGCGATGTCCTCGCGGTCGGCAGTGGTCTGCAGGTAGGTGAGCACCGTGGTCAGCGAGCGCGACGTGTGCCCGACAAGCGAGCGCAGATCCCAGTCGCCCAGACCCGGCCCCGCCCACGCGTCGGCAGGAATGCGACCGACCAGGTCCGCGAAGCCGTGTGCGGCCGAGGCGAACGTCGACGTCACGACCGGACGACTTGGTCCCAGCCCTCGACCGACTCGGGGCTGCGCGGCTCCGGTCCGACGTAGATCGCCGACGGCCGCACCAGCTTGCCGAGCCGCTTCTGTTCGAGGATGTGGGCACACCAGCCGGCGGTGCGCCCACAGGTGAACATGGCGGGCATCATCTTGGTCGGCACCTGGGCGAAGTCCAGGATCACCGCCGCCCAGAACTCGACGTTGGTCTCGATCGCGCGGTCGGGTCGTCGCTCCCGCAGTTCGGCAAGGGCGGCCTGCTCGAGGGCGGCGGCGACCTCGTAGCGCGGGGCTTCGAGCCGCTTGGCCGTGGCGCGCAGCACCCGGGCCCGCGGGTCCTCGGCGCGGTACACCCGGTGTCCGAAGCCCATCAGCTTCTCGTTGCGGTCGAGGATGCCCTTGACGACGGCGCGGGCGTCGCCGGTCTTCTCGGCCTCCTCGATCATCGGGATCACCCGGGCCGGAGCGCCGCCGTGCAGCGGTCCGCTCATCGCGCCGATCGCGCCGGACAGGGCGGCCGCGACGTCGGCGCCGGTCGATGCGATGACGCGCGCGGTGAAGGTCGAGGCGTTCATACCGTGCTCGGCGGCGCTGACCCAGTAGGCGTCGATGGCCTCGACGTGCCGGGGATCCGGGTCGCCCTGCCAGCGGGTCATGAATCGCTCTGTCACGGTTGAGCATTCGTCGATGGTCCGCTGCGGGACCGCGGGTCGATAGATCCCCCGCGCCGACTGCGCGACGTAGGACAGCGCCATCACCGAGGCTCGGGCGAGGTGCTCGCGGGCGGTCGTGTCGTCGATGTCCAGCAGCGGGGGGTAGCCCCAGATGGGGGCCAACATCGCCAGCCCGGCCTGGACGTCGACGCGCACGTCGCCGCTGTGGATCGGAAGCGGAAACGGTTCAGCGGGCGGCAGACCGTTGCCGAACTTGCCGTCGACCAGCAGCGCCCACACGTCGCCGAAGGTCACCCGCTGGTTGACCAGATCCTCGATGTCGACGCCGCGGTAGCGCAGCGCGCCGCCGTCCTTGTCGGGTTCGGCGATCTCGGAAGTGAAGGCGACGACGCCCTCGAGGCCGGGTACGAAGTCTTCAGGCACCGCGCTCATGGCCAGATTCTCGCACCTGTCCATCGGTGCTCATCTGGCGGTTGCTGACACGACGGCAGCCGGTGTGGGCGTAGCGTTGTCGCGTGGCGGAGGTAGGCCCAGAACGCTTGGCGAGGATGCGGGTGGAATACGGTTCGGCGGAAAAGGACGGCAGTCCCGATCTGGACGTGGATTGGCTGGCGGACGGCTGGGTTACCTTGCTGCGCAAGTGGTTAGCCGACGCCGAGCGCGCCGGTGTCGCCGAACCCAACGCCATGGTCGTCGGCACGGTCGACAGCCGCGGGCGGCCGGTGACCCGGTCGGTGTTGTGCAAGAGCGTCGACGACACGGGCATCACGTTCTACACCAACTACGACTCCGACAAGGGCGAGCAGCTGGCGGCGACGCCGTACGCGTCGGCCACCTTCCCCTGGTATCTGACCGGGCGCCAGGTCCACGTCCGCGGACCGGTGACGAAGGTGTCGGCGGAGGAGACCGCCGAATACTGGTCGAAGCGACCGCGGGGGTCGCAGTTGGGTGCCTGGGCGTCATACCAGTCGAAGCCGATCGCCTCGCGCGCGGCACTGCTGGAGCAACTGGCCGAGGTGACGCGGCGCTTCGAAGCCCACGACACGGTGCCCGTGCCGCCGAATTGGGGTGGCTATCTGATCGCCGCCGACGTCGTCGAATTCTGGCAGGGCCGGGAGAACCGGGTGCACAACAGGATTCGCATTCGGGACGGCCGCGTCGAGCGGCTGCAGCCCTAGGCGTCGGCGTTGCTACCGCCAGGCGCGGACCCGAAATGCTCACGTCGAACATGTTTTCGGCGAAGATGAATTCTTAGCTCATCCATAGTTTCGACCGTTAGGATGCGCCTTGTGCCTGACGGTAGGGGGGCGCAGTCCGTCGGGCTGCGCGAGCGCAAGAAGCAGCGCACGCGTGCGACTCTCATCGACGCCGCAGTGGAACTGTGCAACGGACAGGGTTTCGACAACACCACCGTGGAGCAGATCGCCGCGGTGGCCGACGTTTCACCGCGCACCTTCAGCCGGTACTTCCCGACCAAGGACTCCATCGCGCTGGCTCTGGTCGACGAGATCGTCGACGAAGTCGCCCGCGAACTGGACCGCCAGCCCGCCGAGCTGAACCACCTCGAGGCGATCCTGCGCGCCTATGTCGCGATGGGGGAGGCGGCCAAGCACGCGGGACCCGACGATCTGCGGGCCGAACGGGTGTTGTGCATCGCCAGGATCGTCCTGTCGTCGCCGACGCTGCGCCAGGTCACCGTCGAGTTCCGGAGCAACGCGCTCGAACAGGCACTCGCCAGGCGCATGGGGGTCGATGTGGCCGATCGCAGGGTGCGCCTGGCATCTGCGACGTGGAGTGCGGTGATCATGACGGCGCTCACCGACGTCGTGCATGTCAACAGCGACTGGTCACGGGTGTCCATAGACGACCTGATCGAGCGCTTGGAGACGGTCTTCGCGGAGTTCACCGGCTTGTTGGGTAATCTGCGGCTGCCCGTCTGAGCAAGTGACCGCCCCCGGCGGGGCACGCCTGCCCGAATGGGACTACCTTTTGTAGGAGCAATGTCCGAATACTCCCAGCAGCGACGAAGGGAACCTCGTGGCCGATAACGCGAAGAGTGGGGAAGGGCAAGCCACCCTCTCCTACCCCGGTGGCACGCTCGACCTTGACATCGTTTCCGCCACCGAAGGCGCTGATGGCATCGCGCTGGGGTCACTTCTGGCCAAGTCCGGCTACACGACGTTCGACGAGGGCTTCGTCAACACCGCATCGACCAAGAGTGCGATCACCTACATCGACGGCGACGCCGGCATCCTGCGCTACCGCGGCTACCCGATCGAGCAGCTCGCCGAGAAGTCGAACTTCATCGAGGTCAGCTACCTGCTCATCTACGGTGAGCTGCCCACCAAGGAACAGCTCGCGGAGTTCACCACCCGGATTCAGCGGCACACGCTGCTGCACGAGGATCTCAAGCGGTTCTTCGACGGCTTCCCGGCAAACGCCCATCCGATGCCGGTGCTGTCGAGCGCAGTCAACGCGCTGTCGACGTACTACGAGGATTCGCTGGATCCGTTCGACGACAACCAGGTCGAGCTGTCGACGATCCGGCTGCTGGCCAAGCTGCCGACCATCGCGGCGTACGCCTACAAGAAGTCCGCGGGCCAGCCGTTCCTGTACCCGGACAACTCGCTGACGCTGGTCGAGAACTTCCTGCGGATGACGTTCGGCTTCCCCGCCGAGCCTTACGAGGTCGATCCCGAGATCGTCCGCGCGCTGGACATGCTGTTCATCCTGCACGCCGACCACGAGCAGAACTGCTCGACGTCGACGGTGCGGCTGGTCGGCTCGTCGCAGGCCAACCTGTTCACGTCGATCTCCGGCGGCATCAACGCGCTGTGGGGCCCGCTGCACGGCGGTGCCAACCAGGCGGTGCTGGAGATGCTGGAGAAGATCCGCCAGGCCGACTTCGACGTCCACGAGTTCATTAAGAAGGTGAAGAACCGCGAGGACGGCGTGAAGCTGATGGGCTTCGGTCACCGGGTCTACAAGAACTACGATCCGCGCGCCCGCATCGTCAAGGAGCAGGCCGACAAGATCCTGGGCAAGCTCGGCGGCGACGACGAGATGCTGGATATCGCACGGACTCTCGAGGAAGCCGCGCTCACCGACGACTTCTTCATCGAGCGCAAGCTCTACCCGAACGTCGACTTCTACACCGGCGTGATCTACCGGGCGATGGGTTTCCCGACGCGCATGTTCACCGTGCTGTTCGCGCTCGGCCGGCTGCCCGGTTGGATCGCGCACTGGCGGGAGATGCACGATGAGGGCAGCGGCAAGATCGGCCGTCCGCGCCAGGTCTACACCGGCTACACCGAACGCGACTACAAGGACGTCAGCAGCCGCTAGGTCTGTTCGCGCTCTGTGCCGAACGTGGGTTACCCGCACGTTCTGGGCGTCTGATGTCAAGTGGTGAGTGCAACATTGGGGTTCATGCGGCTGCTTGGGTGATGAGTGCGTTGAGGCGGTCG
>NZ_LQIW01000027.1 GCF_001500025.1 Mycobacterium sp. IS-1590
GTGCCGGCCCGGGCGGCGGGTACGGATTGGATGGCTGCCCGCCATAGGACGGTGGTGGTCCGTACGGCGGCGGTCCGTACGGCGGGGGAGGGCCCGGCGGCGTTGTCACGCGGTCACCGTATCGCGGCGACCGTCTTCTAGCTGCGGATCGAACCCCAGCGCTCGTTCTTGGCCATCGCGACGCACACCACCGATCGCGCCCCCTCCGACCAGGCTTGTGCACTCGGATAACCGATGGCGAGCCGAAAGGTCGGTCCCTCCGGGATATTCGGCGCGTAGTCGAAGAACTTTCCGCTGCATTGGTCGCCGAGGCTTCTCAGCGCGTCCTCGCCCGGGTACTCCCGCGCATCGGGCGCGCGGACGATTGCGAACACCTCCCCGTAGTGGGGCCCGTCGCAGTCGACTCGCTTGACTTCGTTCGGCAGAACGTCGGACTCACGCGTGCGCACACAATCTCCGAGCGCAAGGAGGTCGGCGCGCACCGTGGTCGTCATGCGTGGCTGGACGATGTAGAACCATCCGATCGCCGCAAGGGCGCCGACGCCGACCACGACGACCGCGACGAACACCCGGTGACTAGGACGCACCCATCAACCGTAGTGCCGCGTCGACCGCCAGCGCAGGCACATCAAGTGCCTTGGAGGCCAGATCATGCCGGGCGCCGGTGATCTCGACGACCTCGGCGGGTGCGCCGATCAGGGTAGCGGCGGACCGAAGATCGGCGATCGAGCCAAACGGGTCGGCGGTGCCGTGCGTGAACACCGTCGGTACCGCGATGCGCGGAAGATGTTCGGTGCGTGCGCGTTCTGGCTTGCCGGGCGGATGCAGTGGATACGAGAACAGCGTCAGCACGTCGATTTCGGCAGCCCCGTCGGCCACCGCCATCGATGTCATCCGCCCGCCGTAGGAGTGCCCGCCCGCGATGACCGGGCCGTCGGCGAGTGTGCGGGCGACGGCGACGGCCTCGAGCACTCCGGCTTGGTCGGTCGTGGCGGACCCGGACGGCGGGCCCTTGGGCCGGCGGCGCCGGTACGGCAGGTTGTATCGCACTGCAAGCCAACCGCGCCCGGCCCATTCGTCACAGACCCGCTTGAGTAGCGGTGCCTCCCTGCTGCCGCCGGCACCGTGGGTCAGTACGACCACACCGGCGCGATCCCCGTCGGGTTCGTGCGCGACACCCGCGATCGATTCGAGATTCACTCGGTGAGCCTGAACAGCGCCGACACCGGGCCATGGCCGTGCCCCAACGGGTAAGCCGCACGCAGACATTCGGTGACCCACCGTTTGGCGAACGCGACCGCCTCGGGTACCGGGTAACCGTGTGCCAACGCGCTGGCGATGGCTGCTGCCAACGTATCCCCGGCGCCGTGGTCGTGGCCGGTGTCGATTCGGGTGGCATCGAATTCGTGAAAATCGGCGCCGTCGAACAGGAGGTCGGGGCTCTGCGCCGAGGCTCGCAGGTGACCGCCCTTGACCAGTGCCCATTGCGGACCGAGCGCATGCAGCGCGCGGGCGGCCTCGCGCTGGGATGAGGGGTCGATGACCTCGATATCCGTGAGCAGGCGCACCTCGTCGAGGTTCGGTGTCACCAATGTCGCCAGCGGGAACAGTTGCGTCCGAAGCGAATCCAGTGCACTCGGGTGCAGCAGGGGATCACCGTGCATGGACGCGCACACCGGGTCGACGACCAACGGCACCGAACCGGCCATGCCCTGTGCGCGCCATGCCTCGGCGACGGTGTCGATGATCTCCGACGAAGCCAGCATCCCCGTCTTGGCTGCCTGCACACCGATGTCGGAGGCCACCGCTTCGATCTGCCCCGCGATGACGTCGAGTGGGATCTCGTGAAAACCCTTGACCCCGACCGAGTTCTGTATCGTGACCGCCGTGACCGCTACCAGGCTGTGCACCCCGAGCAGCGCGAACGTGCGCATGTCGGCCTGAATCCCTGCACCCCCACCGGAATCGGACCCGGCGATCGTCATCACTCGCACGGGGGTGGTGCCGGGAGGCGGCAGCGGCAGATAGCTCATGCCAGCGGCAGATACACGCGGTTGCCGCCTTCAGCGAATTCGCGTGACTTCTCGGCCATTCCCATCTCCATCACGGCTTCGATCGCCTCCTCGCTGTCGAGTCCGTGCTTGGCAGCATAATCGCGGACATCCTGCGTGATGCGCATGGAACAGAACTTCGGCCCGCACATCGAGCAGAAGTGTGCGCTCTTCGCCGGTTCGGCGGGCAGCGTCGCGTCGTGGAATTCCCGCGCGGTGTCGGGATCCAGTGACAACGCGAACTGATCATTCCAACGGAACTCGAAGCGTGCGCGCGACAGCGCGTCGTCGCGTTCCTGGGCGTGGGGATGGCCCTTGGCGAGATCTGCGGCATGCGCGGCGATCTTGTAGGCGATGACGCCGTCCTTGACGTCCTTGCGGTCGGGCAGGCCGAGATGCTCCTTCGGCGTCACATAGCACAGCATCGCGGTGCCCGCCTGAGCGATGATCGCCGCGCCGATCGCGCTGGTGATGTGGTCATAGGCCGGCGCGATGTCCGTCGCCAGCGGGCCCAGGGTGTAGAACGGCGCCTCTTCGCACCACTCCTCCTCGAGCCGGACGTTCTCCACGATCTTGTGCATCGGCACGTGCCCCGGTCCCTCGATCATCACCTGCACGCCATGCGATTTCGCGATCTTCGTGAGCTCACCGAGCGTACGCAGCTCGGCGAACTGGGCGGCGTCGTTGGCGTCGGCGATCGAGCCGGGCCGCAGACCGTCGCCGAGTGAGAACGTCACGTCGTAGCGCTGCAGGATCTGGCACAACTCGTCGAAGTGGGTGTACAGGAACGACTCCCGATGGTGGGCCAGACACCAGGCCGCCATGATGGAACCGCCGCGACTGACGATTCCGGTGACGCGCTTGGCCGTCAGCGGTACGTACCGCAGCAGCACGCCGGCGTGCACGGTCATGTAGTCGACACCCTGTTCACACTGTTCGATCACGGTGTCGCGGTACAGCTCCCACGTCAACGCCGCCGGGTCGCCGTTGACCTTCTCCAACGCCTGATAGATCGGAACGGTGCCGACCGGCACCGGAGAGTTGCGCAGGATCCACTCCCGAGTCGTGTGGATGTCGCGACCGGTGGACAGGTCCATGATGGTGTCGGCGCCCCATCGGGTGGCCCACACCATCTTGTCGACTTCTTCGGCGATGGAACTGGTCACAGCCGAATTGCCGATGTTGGCATTGACTTTCACCGCGAACGCCTTGCCGATGATCATCGGCTCGGTCTCGGGGTGATTGTGATTTGCGGGTATGACGGCCCTGCCGGCCGCGACCTCGTCGCGGACCAGCTCGGCCGCAACCGCCTCGCGCGCGGCGATGAACGCCATCTCGGCGGTGATCTCGCCGGCGCGGGCCCGCTGCAACTGGGTGCCGCGGTCGCGTACGACGCCCGGCCGCGCCGCCAAGCCCGCCTGCAGATCGAGCGTCGCGGTCGGGTCGGTATAGGGACCGGAGGTGTCGTAGAGGTCGAGGTGCTCACCGTTGGTCAGGTGCACCCTGCGGAACGGGACCTTCGCGCCGGGCACCTCGTCGAGCTCGCGGTAGACCTTCGAGCTGCCGTGGATCGGGCCGGTGGTCACGGACGGATTGACAGAACTGTTCGCGACATGCGTCATTTGAGGTATCTCCCTACGCCGGCATTACCCGGTCAGGTTCGTACGGTCGACGGGCCCACCCGTCCTCTCAGCGCGCTGGTGCGCGCTCCCGTGTGTGGACGCCTGCCACGCTAGCGCAGGCACGCAGGAATCGGGAGGGGTGACGTGAGAATCGCCGGAAGTCGATGGCCGCGGTCACCCCAGTTCGATCAGCACCGGGGCGTGATCGCTGGGGGCGCCGATGCGGTCCTTGCCGCTCTTGCGTTCATCGCGGACGATCTCGGCGTGCGAGACGCGCTCGGCAAGCGCCGGTGAGCCGAGGATGAAATCGATGCGCATACCGCGGTTCTTCGGGAACCGCAGCTGGGTGTAGTCCCAATAGGTGTAGATGCCCGGTCCGGGAGTGAACGGCCGCACCACATCGGCGAAACCCGCCGCCACCACGGCGTCGAAGGCCTCGCGTTCGGGTGCGGTGACGTGCGTGCTGCCCTGGTAGAACTCGACGCTCCAGACGTCCTCGTCGGTTGGCGCGATGTTCCAGTCGCCGACGAGAGCGATCTGCGCGTCCGGATCCTCGGACAACCACTTCTGTGCCGTATTACGCAGCGCGGTAAGCCATTCCAACTTGTAGTCATAGTGCGGGGAGCCGACGAACCGGCCATTCGGCACGTACAGACTCCACACTCGCACTCCATCGCAAGTGGCGCCGAGCGCGCGGGCTTCCGCGGCCGCCTCCACGTCGGGCTTGTCGCCCCAGGTCGGCTGATCCTCAAACCCCACCTGCACGTCTTCGATACCCACGCGGGACGCGATCGCCACACCGTTCCACTGGTTGAAGCCGCAGTGGGCCACCTCGTAACCGGCGGCGAGGAACGGCATGACCGGGAACTGTTCGTCGTTGCATTTGGTTTCCTGCATCGCCAGCACGTCGACGTCGGCCCGTTCGAGCCAGTCGGTGACCCGCTCGACCCGCGCCCGAATCGAGTTGACGTTCCACGTGGCGATCCGCATGTCTTACAGGCTACGAGCGTCGACATAGCGGCTGCGGTGCTGCGTCGAGAACCCCATCGACCTGTACAGGCCGATGGCCACCTCGTTGTCGATCAGCACCTGCGCGTAGCCGCGGGCTGCTCCCCGTTGGGCCCCCCAGTGCAACAGCGTCGAACACAGCGACCGCGCCAGACCCCGACCGCGGGCTTGCTCGTCGACCCGCACGGCCGACAACCCCACCCAGCGCCGGCCGCACGGCGCGGTCGTCACCGCCGCCCTGCCGACGGCCGCACCGGGGATCGTCGCGAATGCCACCTCGCCGTCGATGACGGCGGTCAACACGTCGACGGGTACGGCACGGCGATACAGGCGCAGCCATTCGTGGTCGGGCGTCTCGGTCAGCGTCACTTGCTCATCGGGTGCCGGAGTACTCAAATCGCTTGTCATGACGTCGGTCTCGAGGTGTGGCGGCACCTTCGTCGGGCCGAACAGCCGGTCGGGAATCGAAAGCCACGGGGTCAGCCCACGCTCGCCGTACCATCTGACGACGGCCGGAATGGCCGTGGCGTCAGCCTGGGGGCTCAGCGGCACAGCGGAATTGCCGCGATGCGTGTGGCCGCCCGCGGCGCGCAGCAGCCACCCGCCGATCCATTCCTGTTCGACACCCGGCCACGCCAGTGTCGCCGCGTGTTCGAGGTTGCGGATGTCGGCGGTGCGCACGGGTGCGGCGGTGAGCTCCTTGATGGCAACCACATCGTCGACATCGACCCGTACGACGACGCCTCTTTTCGTTCGAACCCCCAGCGCGGCACCAACATCGACGACATGGCCGACCACGTCGGTCAGCGGCGGTGTCGAACCGGCCGGAAGGCGGTACCGCACCGTCACGCGGGTACCGATCGCGGGCAGCGCGGGCACGGTCAGTGACCGAACGGATCGGGATCCTTACCGGGCATCCACGACAACCCCGGCACCCCCCAGCCGTGCGACTTCACCGCACGCTTGGCGCTGCGCGCATGCCTGCCGACCAACCGGTCCAGGTAGAGGAAACCGTCGAGGTGGCCCGTCTCGTGTTGCAGCATCCGGGCGAACAGGTCGGTGCCCTCGATGGTGATCGGGTTGCCTTCTGCGTCCAGGCCCGTCACCCTCGCCCAATCGGCGCGCCCCGTCGGGAACGACTCCCCGGGCACCGAAAGGCAACCCTCGTCGTCGTCGTCCGGATCGGGCATGGTTTCGGGGACCTCGGAGGTCTCCAACACCGGGTTGACGACCACACCGCGACGGCGGGTGATACGGCCGCGCACCTCGGCGCAGTCGTAGACGAACACCCGCTTGGAGACGCCGATCTGGTTCGCGGCCAAGCCAACCCCGTTTGCGGCGTCCATCGTGTCGAACAGGTCGGCGATCAGGTCCGCGAGTTCGGCGGGCAGCGAACCGTCCTCGCCGACCGGCACCGGCTCGGTGGCTGTGTGTAGGACGGGGTCCCCTACGATGCGGATCGGAACGACTGCCATGGTCGAAAATCTTAAGTCGGGGATGCTTGCCGCCCGACTCGCGGGCATGTCGAACCGCTCATCAGCCCATCACGTGGTTGAATGAGCGCCGAACCACAGCGATGTCATTCAAGTTGTCGGAAGGGTCCAAGAGCCAGATGGACGGCGCGATCGCGCGGACTGAACAATCCGGAGACAACTCTGAACTCTCCGACGGGCTGACTCGGCGCGAGCACGACATTCTCGCGTTCGAGCGGCAGTGGTGGAAATACGCGGGCTCCAAGGAAGACGCCATCAAAGAGTTGTTCTCCATGTCGGCCACCCGTTACTACCAGGTGCTGAACGCGCTCGTCGACCGACCAGAGGCGCTCGCCGCCGATCCGATGCTGGTCAAACGGTTGCGGCGACTGCGGGCCAGCAGACAGAAGGCGCGGGCGGCACGCCGTCTCGGCTTCGACGTCACCTGAGTTTCCCGGGCCGGCCGGCCCGCTCGATAAGGTGGGCGCAATGAACCAGCGAGATTCGTCGGGGCTGCCCCTGCGCGCCATGGTGATGGTGTTGCTCTTCCTGGGCGTCGTTTTCCTGTTGGTGGCGTTCCAGGCGATGGGTTCGGACAGCGACGAGGACGACGCGCCGCCGCTGGCGACCACGACGACGACCACCACGCCCACGACGGCCGAAGCGCCGAAACCCGCCGAAGCCGAGGTCCGGGTCTTCAACATCTCCACCGTTGCCGGGGCGGCCGAGGGCGCCGCCGGACGGTTGCGCGAAGCCGGCTGGAACGTCACCGAGACCGGCAACCTCGAACTGCCGGACGTGGCGGCCACAACCGTGTACTTCAGCGACGCCGCCGGTGAGCAGGAGGCCGCAGAAGAGGTGGGCCGGCTGCTCGAGGCGCCCGTCGCGCCGCGGTTGCCCGCACTCGCCGAACAACCGCCCGGCGTCATCGTGGTGGTCACCGGTTAGGCTCGTGCACATGTTCAAGACCGTCGCCGCAGCTGCCTTGTTCGCCGTCCCCGCACTCGCCTTGAGCGCCTGCGCGGCGCCCGAGGAGCCCAGCAACGCGCCGGGCACCCCGCCGCCCGTCTGGACCGGATCTCCGTCTCCCTCGGCCCCGCCCGGTGAGGGCGGTGGCGGTCACGGCGGCGGGCAGGCAGAAGGACAAGGTCAGGGCGAAGGGCAAGGTGCCGGCGAGACGCTCACCGCGGAACTCAAGCTCGCCGACGGCACCCCGGTGGCGACCGCCGACATCCAGTTCAGCGGCGGCTACGCGACCATCACCGTCGAGACCACCACGCCTGGCAGGCTGACACCCGGCTTCCACGGCATGCACATCCATCAGGTCGGCAAGTGCGAGGCCAACTCGGTTGCGCCCACGGGTGGTGCGCCCGGGAACTTCAATTCGGCGGGCGGGCACTTCCAGGTGCCCGGCCACAGCGGTCACCCGGCGAGCGGCGACCTGACGTCGCTGCAGGTGCGCGAAGACGGCTCGGCCAAGGTCGTGACGACGACCGACGCCTTCACCGCCGAGGAACTGACCTCGGGCGCGGGCACCGCGATCATCGTCCATGAGAAGGCGGACAACTTCGCCAACATTCCGCCGGAGCGCTACCAGCAGGTCAACGGTGACCCGCCGCCGGATGCGGCCACTTTGGCGACCGGTGACGCCGGATCGCGGGTGGCGTGCGGTGTTATCCGTACCGGCTAACAGCCACATCGATTTCGTCGGCTCGCCACGACCGACGGTCGGGGTCGAGTGGGAATTCGCGCTCGTCGACGCGATGACGCGGGACTTGAGCAACGAGGCCACCGCGGTAATCGAGGAACTCGGCGAGAACAACCCGCGCGTGCACAAGGAACTGCTGCGCAACACCGTCGAGATCGTCACGGGTATCTGTGATTCGGTGCCCGAGGCGATGAACGATCTGCGCTCGACACTGGTGACGGCCCGCGAGATCGTCCGGGCGCGTGGCATGGAGTTGTTCTGCGCCGGCACTCACCCGTTCGCGAAGTGGTCGCCGGGCAGCCTGACCGATGCCCCCCGCTACGCCGAGTTGATCAAGCGCACCCAGTGGTGGGGCAGGCAGATGCTGATCTGGGGCGTGCACGTGCACGTAGGGGTTCGGTCCGCGCACAAGGTGATGTCGATCATCACCTCGCTGCTCAACCACTACCCGCACCTGTTGGCCCTGTCGGCGTCCTCCCCGTTCTGGGACGGCGAGGACACCGGCTATGCGTCCAACCGGGCGATGATGTTTCAGCAGCTGCCGACGGCCGGGCTGCCGTTTCACTTCCAGACGTGGTCGGAATGGGAACGTTTCGTCTACGACCAGAAGAAGACCGGCATCATCGACCACATGAATGAAATCCGTTGGGACATCCGGCCTTCGCCCCATATCGGCACCGTGGAGATCCGGATATTCGACGGTGTCTCCAATCTGCGCGAGTTGGGTGCGCTGGTGGCGCTGACGCACTGCCTGGTCGTCGACCTCGATCGGCGGCTCGATGCCGGCGAGTCGCTGCCCACTATGCCGCCGTGGCATGTGCAGGAGAACAAGTGGCGCGCAGCGCGTTACGGCCTCGACGCGATCATCATCCAGGACGCGAACAGCAACGAGCGGTTGGTCACCGAGGATCTCGACGACTTGCTCAATCGGCTCGAACCGGTGGCGGCCTCACTGCAGTGCGCCGACGAATTGCGGTGCGTCGCCGACATCTACGGGGCTGGTGCGTCGTATCAACGACAACGCCGTGTCGCCGAGGAGCACGACGGTGACCTGCGCGCCGTCGTCGACGCCCTGGTCGCCGAACTGGAGCTGTAGACGATGGCGGCCATCCCGATGTTTCCGCTGCAGGTGGCGATGCTGCCGGGCGAAGACCTTCCGCTGCGAATCTTCGAACCGCGCTACAGCGCACTGGTTTCGGACTGCCTGGCCACCGAGGATCCGGCGTTCGGGGTTGTGTTGATCACGGCGGGCAGGGAGGTGGGCGGCGGAGACGTACGCAGCGACGTCGGCGCGCTGGCTCACATCGGCGAAGTCGCGGATTTCGGTGATGGCAGATACCGCCTCAAATGCGCGGTGGGCGAACGTATCCGGGTCATCGAGTGGCAACCCGACGACCCGTATCCACGTGCCGCGGTCGAACCGTGGCCCGATCAGCCGGGTGAAGCCGTCGAGGTGGACGCGATCCGCGATGTGGAGGATCGCATGGCCGCGCTGTTCGAACGCATCGCCTCCGCACGCGGCGCCGAGGTGAACGGCCGTGAGTTCGTGGCGGGTGCGGACGCCTCCGGCGATGCCGGTAAGTGGTTGTATGCGTTGACTTCTCGCCTGCCCATGGGGCAGGCCGACCGCTACGCGGTGCTGGCTGCGCCGACGGTCGCCGAGCGGCTGGCGGCGCTGAGCGACGCCGTCGAGACCGTGACTGCGATGGTCGAGTTCCAGCTGTCGGGGGAGTAGCTTCAGTGGTGTCCGACGAGCCGGCTCAGGTTCGGCGACCGGTTCAGCAAGTCCGTTGGCCCTCGACGAACACCGTGCGCGGCGTGGTGTCGTCGGGCTCACCAGCTGCGCACCGGCCGTAGCGGTCCATCAGGTCGGCGGCACTGACCGAGGTCACGTCCCAACCGTGGTCGGTGAGCCAGTCGCTCACCTCGGTGCGTTCCTCGGTGTACCAGAGGTCCTCTACGTCGAACGCGTCATCCCCGCCCTCATCGCCCTCTTCGCGGGCCTGCCTGCGGTACTCCGCCAGCCTCTCGCGGCGACTGGCCAGGTATCCCGGGTCGAAAAACCCCGGGCCGAACGACTCGACGCCGATGCGGCTGCCTCGCGCGCTGAGCCGGTGGATCCGTTCGAACAGCAGGTCCTGTCCACTGGCGGGCAGGTACGGCAGCAGCCCCTCGGCGGCCCACGCGGTCGGCTCGCTCGAGTCGAACCCCGCGTCCCTCAGGGCCCGCGGCCAATCCTCCCGCAAGTCGATCGGCACCGGGAGATACTCGGCGGCCGGCTGGACGTCGTGGCGGTGCAACGTGTCGACCTTGAATGCCAGCACGCGGGGTTGATCGATCTCGTAGACGACGGTGCCACCGATCCACGGCAACCGCCAGGCCCGCGCATCGAGCCCGGCCGCGAGAATCACGACCTGGTCGATGCCGTTGGCGCCTGCGGCGATGAAGAACTCGTCGAACCACTTTGTGCGCGAGGCCGCATACCCGCCGATGGATCGGATACGTTCTGCCATGTGGGCCGGGGGCTGTTGCCAACCCTGTTCGACCGCCGCGTCGACGAACATCTGGGCGTACGGGTCGGTGAAGAGCGGACACTCGGTGTGCTGCTCCAGGGCACGAGACCAGGCCACCCCCAGCGCCGTCGCGCCCACACTCTCGGTGATGCCCCAGCTGTCGTCGTCAGTCCTGGCCATCGGCACCGCTTTCCGTGTGGTCGGCGAACTCGTCGATCTCGTCGGTGGTCAACAGATCGTCTCGGACGTTCTGTTCCCGATACGCGAGCTGACCAACCCGGTTCGCCACCACCGGCGCGGTGATGAGCGTGAACAAGCCGGTGAGTACGAGCATGCCGATATCGGCGTTGCCACGCAGCCGTATCCCGGCGCCGATGATCACCAACAGGAGCCCGAGCACCTGCGGCTTGGACGCCGCGTGCATCCGCGTCAACGTGTCCGGGAAGCGGACCACGCCGATCGCGGCGGTCAGCGCGAGCGACGAGCCGCCCAGCACCAGCACGCTGGTGACGATGTCGAGACCGGTCATCGTCGCCTCCCGATGGTGCGGGGCTTGTCGACGTCGGGGACGCGGAACCGGGCGACGCTCACGGTGCCGACGAAGCTGATCAACGCCAGCGCGGCCATGCCGTAGGTGACGGTGCTGTCCAGGCTGTAGGCGCCCCAGATTCCGGTGCCGCACATGGCCACCGCGATGAGCGTGTCGACGGCGACCAACCGGTCGAGTGTGCTCGGCCCGGACAGGAGCCGGAACATCGTGATGGCCGCGGCGGCGGTGATCATGACTGCGGCGATGACCCACACGGTATTCACAGTTCGACCTCCTCGTGCGCGGGGCGCCAGTCCTCGGGACGCTCGAACGTTCGGACCAACAGCCGCTCGATCACGGCCACCTGGTGGTAGAACGCGCTCAGCGCGCGGTCGGAGCCGACGTCGATGACATGCATGTAGAGCAGCCGACGGGTCTGGTCGATCTCCAGCACGATCGATCCCGGGATCAGGTTGAAGATGACGACCGCCAGCGACAGCACGAGGTCCGACTTCACCGAAAGCTGCGCGCGCAGCACCGCTGACAGCGGTGGTCGGGGTTTCAACGACAGCAGCGCGACCTGTACCGACGACAGCACCAATCGGTAAGCGACCGTGAGGACGAGCCGGATCAGCGACAGCACGTGGACCTTGCCCTCGACCGGCACGGCGGGCAGCGGCAGGAGCCAGGTGATCAACGTCGCGACGGCCAGGCCCGACAACACGTTGGCCGCAGAGAACGTGCCCCACAACAGGATCCAGACGAGTACGAGCCAGCAGAGGATCCAGATACGAAGCACGACACTTCGCATCGGTGCGGTCTTCGATGCCCTCATCGCGGCCCCACCACGGCAGTGATGTACTCGCTGCGGTCGAGCACCTCGCTGGAAGCCCTTTCGCTGTAGGCGAATATCGGCCCGGCGAGAACCGTCAACGCGAGCCCGGCGGCGATCAGTGCGCCCGTGGGCCCGACCATGCCCGCCGGCATTCGACCGACGTGGTCGCGGTCGACGAACTGGATGTCCTCGGGTTCGTCGAGCAACGCCGACGGCACCGCCGCGGACAGATGGCCTTCGGGCGCGTCCTCGCGCGACCGCCAGAACGCTTTGGTCCATACGCGCACGACCACGTACAGCGTCAGCAAGCTGGTCAGCACACCGCCGGCCACCAACGTCCAGGCCAGCACCGAGCCGTCCTGCGCCCCGGCTTCGAGCAGCGCCACCTTCCCGATGAAGCCAGAGAACGGTGGTATGCCACCGAGATTGAGCGCCGGAACGACAAACACGAATGCCAGCAGCGGGCTGGCGGCCGCCAAACCGCCGAGGCGGTCCATCGTCGACGCGCCGGCCTGGCGTTCGATCAGCCCGACGACGAGAAACAGTGTGGTCTGCACCAGGATGTGGTGCGCCACATAGTAGATGGCACCGGACATCCCGAGCTGGTTGGACAACGCGATGCCGAAGACCATGTAGCCGATGTGGCTCACCAGGGTGAACGACAACAGCCGTTTGATGTCGCTCTGCGCGATCGCGCCGAGAATACCGACCAGCATCGTCAGCAACGCGGCCACCAACAGCACCGGGTCGAGTCCACCGCCGGGGAACAACAGCGAGTGCGCCCGGATGATCGAATAGACACCCACCTTCGTGAGCAGGCCGGCGAAGACGGCGGTGACCGGTGCGGGCGCCGTGGGGTAGGAGTCGGGCAGCCAGGCCGAGAGCGGGAACACCGCAGCCTTGATGCCGAACGCCACCAGCAGCACGGCGAACATCGCCGAACGGATACCGCCCGACACGTCGTCGAGGCGCACCGAGAGCTCCGCCAAGTTCAGCGTTCCGGTGGCGCCGTAGACGAGAGCCAGACCGAACAGGAAGATCAGCGATCCGACCATCGAGACCATCACGTAGGAGATGCCCGCTCGGACACGGTCTTTGCTGGCTCCGACCGTCAGCAGTACGAAGCTCGCGGCCAGCAGCACCTCGAAACCGACGAAGAGGTTGAACAGGTCACCGGCGAGGAACGCCATGCACACTCCGGCTGACAACACCAGGTAGGTGGGCATGAAGATCGACACCGGCTGGCGTTCGTCGCCGTCGCGGACGCCCTGTCCGATGGCGTAGAACACCACGGCCAACAACACGATCGACGAGACGACGAGCATCAGGGCCGACAATCGGTCCACCACGAGCGTGATGCCCAGAGGACCCATCCCGGGCACCGACTGCCCCCACCCGCCGACGTTGAGTACGAGTGTGCCGTCCCGGTCGGCGAGGTAGAGCAGCGCGCCACACACCGCGACGACAACCGACAACACGGCGAGCGTGAGGAGTCGCTGCAGTCGTGGCCGCCTGCCCGCGATCAGCGTGGTCGCCGCGCCCAGCGTCGGGAGCAGGACGGGCAGGGGAATCAAGGTGGCCGCCAACGTCATGCGCCGTCCGCCTTCACTGCTGGCCTCCGAATCATTTGGACCCCTCGTAGCCGGGCAGCGCGTCCAACTCGTCGGGCGCATCGGTGTCGCGCGCGGCTTCGGGTCGGGGCCGGTCCTCTTCGACGGCGGCGATGTCCTTGGCGGCCAACTCGGAGACCTTGGCGTCCTCGGGGTCGTCGCCCACTTCCTCCGCGGTGGTCAACCGGTAGGTGCGGTATGCCATCGCCAGCACGAACGCCGCGACACCCATCGTGATGACGATCGCCGTCAGGATCATGCCCTGCGCCAACGGATCCGCCGTGGTGGTGTGATCGTTGCTGCTCCGCCCCCAGATCGGCGGCTTACCGGACGGGCCGCCGGCGATGAGGATGAGCAGGTTGATCGCGTTGCTGATGAGCAACAGTCCCAACAGCATTCGGGTCAGGTTGCGCTCGAGCAGCAGGTAGACGCCGGCGCTGGTGAGCCCGCCGAGCAGGACGAGAGGTACGAGCGAGGTCGTCATCGCGAACTCACCGCCGTCTTCTGTTCCTGGCCCAACTCCACGTCGATACGGGCTCCGAGGCTGCGCAACACGTCGAGTACCAGACCCACGACGATGAGGTACACGCCGAGATCGAAGAACAACGCGGTCACGAATTTGACCGTGCCCAACACCGGCACGTCGACCTCGATCAGCGCCGACGACAGCGCGGGTGCCCCCACCAGAAGCGAGGCGACCGCGGTACCGGCGGCCAGGGTCAGCCCCGCGCCGAGGATCTTGCCCGCGTCCAGCGGCAGCGCCTCGCCCAGTTCGTAGCGACCGCCGGCGAGGTAGCGCAGCACCAGCGCGAGCCCTGCGGTCAAGCCACCGGCGAACCCACCGCCGGGAGTGTTGTGTCCCGCGAAGAAGAAGTACGCCGACAACACCATGATCAGCGGGAAGATGATCCGGGTGGCGACCTCGAGGATCAACGACCGGTGCCGCGGGTCGCGCAGCTCGCTGCCCCGCAACCAGGTGATGTCGCCGGCCGCAGGGCTGGTGTTCACCATCGCAGGTAGCCGGCCGATGTCGGGCTGGCCTGCATCGGAGACCCTAGGCGGTGCCCCGAACCTCCTGTGCCGGAACACCATTGACGCAACACCGGTCGCCGCGACCACGAGCACCATGACCTCGCCCATGGTGTCCCAGGCGCGGATGTCGACCAGCAGCACATTGACGGCGTTGGCGCCGTGGCCGCGGTAGTACGCCGCCTCGGGGATCAACGAGGCGATCGGAGTTCCCGTGCGCGCGGCCATCGCGTACACCGCCAAGGTGGTCACGGTCGCACCCACCGCCAGTGCCAGCGCTGCCCGCGGCCATCGGTATCTGCGAATGTGCACGCGGTCGGCTTCGGCGGGCAGCGTGCGCAGCACCAGGACGAACACCACGAGGGTCAACGTCTCGACCAGGAACTGGGTCAGGGCCAGATCCGGGGCGCCGTGCAGCGCGAAGATCACCCCGCACCCGTATCCCGTCACGCCGACGAGCAGCACCGCCGCCAGGCGGTTGCGCATCACCAGAGCACCGAGCGCGGCGGCCAGGATGATCAGACCGATCACCACCTGAAGCGGTGAACCCCACAGCCTGAACTCTGGGCGGTCGCGCGCGCCCACCGCGAGCGCGATCGTCGGCACCAGCACCAGCGTCGACAGGATCGCCGACTGGGTGGCCGGGATCGAACCGCGCTGGGTGACGGCGGTGAGTTCCACCGCCCACAGGTCGAGGCGGCGCACCACGGCGTCGTAAACGTGGTCGGCGTTGCCCAGCGGTTCGCGCATCGTGCGGAACCGGCGCAACCGGTCGCGCCCCACGAAGGCCGCCACGCCGGTGGCGATCACCAACACCGACAGCAGCAGCGGCAGGTTCACGCCGTGCCACAGCGCCAGGTGGTACTCGTTGTTGCCGGCGGGCACCGTATCGGTGTAACCCTCCAACACGTCGCCGATCCCGATCGGCCAGACCCCGAAGGCCAGGCCCGCCGCCGCGAGGATGCCCGGCGCGATCATGAACGTGGGCTCGGGGCGGTGCATCTCGGCGACGCGGGTGCTTGGTTCGGGCTGCCCCTTGCGGCCGAACGCACCGAACAGGAAACGCAGGCTGTAGATGGTGGTGAACACCGAGCCGATCACGATGCCGGCCAGCACCAGCGGGGCGAAGGCTCCGAGGGTTGGGGTGTACAGCACGGTTGCCAAGTCGGCTTCCTTGGCGACGAAGCCGAAGAACGGTGGCAGCGCCGCCATGCTGGCCGAGGCGCCGATGGCGATGACCAACAGCGGTCGCGACCTGTCGCCGAGCCAGGCCAGTCTGCGGATGTCGCGGGTGCCGGTGGCGTGGTCGATGATGCCGACGACCATGAACAGCGCCGCCTTGAACATGGCGTGTGCGACCAGCATCGCTAGCCCGCCGAGCATCATGTCGCTGCCGCCGGTGCCGACCATGATCGTGATCAGCCCCAGCTGGCTCACCGTGCCGAAGGCCAGGATCAACTTCAGGTCGTACTCGCGTACCGCACGCCAACCGGCCAGCAGCATGGTCAGCAGGCCGAGTGAGACCACCATCGGGCGCCATATCGGGGAGTCGGCGAAGCCGGGGCTCATGCGCGCGATCAGGTAGACGCCGGCCTTGACCATCGCCGCGGCGTGCAGATAGGCGCTCACCGGGGTCGGTGCGGCCATCGCGCCCGGTAGCCAGAAGTGCAGCGGCACGATCGCCGACTTCGAAAGGGCGCCGATCAAGATGAGCACCAGCCCGACCGACGCCGCCACCCCGGTCGGCGGGGATTCGAGGAGTTCGGAGAGCAGGTAGGTGCCCGCCATGTTGCCGAGCACGATGATTCCGACCAGCATCGCCAGGCCGCCGAACGTCGTGACCAACAACGCCTGCGTCGCCGCGCGCCTGCTGGTGAGGCGTTCGGCGTAGTGGCCGACCAGAAGGAACGACAGCACCGAGGTGATTTCCCAGAACACGTAGAGCATCAGCAGGTTGTCGCTGGTGACCAGGCCGAACATCGCGCCGGAGAACGCGACCAGTTCGGCGGCGAAACTCGGCAACCGGTTCTCGATGCGCCCGTCGTGGTGCTGGAAATAGTCGGCGCAGTAGAACAGGACCAGGGCGCCGATGCCGAGCACCAGCACGCTCATGATCGCGGCGAGCGTGTCGAAGCGCAGCGTGATGTTCATCGACAGCTCGGGCACCCACGGCACGTCGACGGTGCTCGACCGACCGGCCGACGGCCAGTTCTGCACCACCCACACCAGGGACGCAAGCGGCACCAGCGCCAGCGGATAGAACGCCTTGCGCCCCCATTTGTGGACAAGCAGGGGCGCCAGCGCGGTGGCGACCGCGTGGGCGAGCAGGACGGCGAGCAGGGCACTCCGATCGATTGGGTTGGTCAGCACGCGGCCGCCAACCGGAGAACTGATGGTCGGGGTGTCAGCCGAGTAAGGCTTCGGTGATTTGCATTCTACGTGGGCCGATCGGCGCTACTATGCCCCGCCGCTGACTCCACCGACCTCCGGGTGGTCGGCGCCGGCCCGATCGTAAAACGCTCAGGAGTGCCGCAGTCGCGCATATGCCCAGGCCAACGGGGAGCGCGGCAGCGTCGACCCGCTACGCGATCCGCGCGGGCCTGATCGACCCGTGAGCCAGCGCCGGAGCGGCATGGCAGATGACGCCGATGCCCCAGCCCAGGATCGGCCACACCGGCCAGAAGTACCAGGCGCCCGCGGTCAGTCCAACCACCAGCCAGATACCGAGCATCAGCAGCGACCCGGCGACGTAGCCCGCGAGGTGGAATTGAACGCTGCGGCGGGCCGCCCGGCGTAGCGCCTCGCGGCGGCGCGGATCGTTGCGACGCAAGTGAGCCAACGGTAGATCTGCGGTGAGAGCGTGGAGGTCTGCGCGGGTGGCGGCGGCGAACGCGGTCTGCAGCCGGCTCTCGTACTCCGTCATGTCGAGGTAACCCTGCGCCAGGGCCAGGCCGAGTAGATGTGCGGTCCTCTCGCGGTCGGGGTCTCCCGCGCGGACAACGGGCGCGATGGGTGCAGTCACGGCGACCTCCTCGATCTTGACACTGACAAGTTCTGTGTACGACTATGCCGCTTGCAACTAGCCACTGTCAAGATGCGCCGCCCGTGGTTTGGCGCGAACGTGGATTACCCGCACGTTTTGGACGCCGCGGATTCATACGGTCAGTGCAACATCCCTGGATTTGGAGGTTGCATATGCCAAGTGGTTATCCGCATCCGCGGTCGACGCGTCGGGAGTTGTTTGATCGGGTGTGTCAGGGCGTGGGAGTGGAGCGTGCAGCCCGGGAGATGGGCGTGTCAACGACCGCGGCGACGTTGTGGTGGCGCGAAGCTGGAGCGATGCAGCTAGTGAGGGGTAACAATCGTGCTGGCCATGGCGTGGTTGATCCAGGTGATCCTGATGGGCCAGGCGGTAAAGGACATCGCCTGAGTTTGGATGAGCGCATCGCGATCATGCGTGGCCTTGATGCCGGGCTCAGCGATGCTGCCATTGCCGAGCAGATCGACCGTGATCGCAGCACTGTGTGGCGCGAAAGGCGCCGCAACCGCAATGCTGATGGGGACTACCACGCCCGCATGGCGCACAGCCGTGCAGCGCACAACGCCAAGCGGCCTAAAGGGTTCAAGCTCAACGACGTCAGGTTGTGCGCCCAGGTCCACACGTGGATGGACCAGGGGTGGAGCCCCAAGCTGATCGCCGACGTGTTGGCCCGCGATCACCGCGATGACAGGCTGGCACGGGTGAGTCACGAAACCATCTACAAGTGCCTCTACGTCCAAGGCCGCGGGCAGCTGCGCGCTGATCTGCACAAGCGGCTCTCGACCAAACGTATGGCACGTAAATCACGCGATGCCGCGCCGCGACGCCCACCGTTTAGCGATGTGCTCACCATCAGCAAGCGTCCCCCGGAAGTCGATGATCGGGCCGTACCCGGGCACTGGGAAGGCGACCTCATCTTGGGCAGCGGCTGTGGCAGTGCGATCGGCACGCTGGTCGAGCGCAGTACCCGGTTCACCATCTTGCTGCACCTGCCCAACGATCACACCGCCGAATCGGTGGCCACCGCGATGATCGCGGCGATGAGCCAGCTGCCGGCTGCGCTGCGCCGCACCATCACCTGGGACCGCGGCTCAGAGATGGCCGGCTGGCAAGACATCAGCCTGCAACTGCAGGCACCGGTCTACTTCTGCGATCCCCATTCGCCCTGGCAGCGTGGCAGCAACGAGAACACCAACCGGCTCCTACGGTTCTGGTTCGAAAAGGGCACCGACCTGCGCGTGCATTCCAAGGCCGATCTGCAACGCATCCAAGACACCCTCAACAAACGACCCCGACCCACCCTGAACCTCGACACCCCCGC
>NZ_LQIW01000028.1 GCF_001500025.1 Mycobacterium sp. IS-1590
CACCCAACCTCCGCCAGCGACCGCGTCTGCACGCCGACACGCCGCCATCGCGCGTACAACAGCGGTCGCTCGCGCGGGTTCAACGACCGATGGAACCCGCGGTCGGGCTGGTGCGTCCGATCAGGCATGGACTACTGCCTGAGTGACGGCGACGGCTCCGCGACGATCTGGTCCGCGACGCCCGATCTGGACGTCGACGGTAACGACGCGTTCGACGCGGTCGGGATCGACTTCGACGGTGACGGTCTGCTCGACGACGCGATGGCCGATCTCGACGCCGACGGTGTGGCCGACCATCTGGTGCGCGACCATGCTGACGCCGCAACCTATTTCACCGACGACGGCACCGGAACGTGGGCGGTCAGCGTGGAGCGGGGGCTGCGCTGGTTCGGGCTCGACGGTGTCGAGCAGTTCGGGGGGCCGCTGGTCGACCTCGACGCCGACGGCCAGACCGACGACCGCCTGACCGACAGTGACGGCGACGGGCTGGCCGACCGCGCGCTTGCAGGCGAGGACGCCTATGTCGACGCCGACGCCGACGGTGCATGGGACATCAAGCTGACCGACAGTGACGGCGACGGCCGTGCCGACTCGGCCGCCGAACTCTCATGACAAGCGTTCGAGCAGGTTTTTGGCGTCGCGTAAGTCGGCCGTCTCGAAGCCTTCGGTGAACCAGCTGTAGACCGGCTCGAGGAGTTCGCGCGCATCGTCGCGCCGTCCGTCCGCCTCCCACATACGGCTCATACTGGTCGCCGCGCGCAGCTCCCACGACTTGGCTTGCCGATCGCGTGCTACGGCCAGCGCCGCCTCGAAGCACCGCTCGGCCTGCGGTGGATCGGGCCGGCCTTGCTTCAGCAGGAGTTCACCGCGAATGCGATGCACTTCTGCGGCGTAAAGGCGCTCGTCGTTGCGCCGGACCCATTCCTCGGCTTCGTCAAGGGCGGCCATGCCCTTCTCGATTTCGCCTGCAGCGCCGTAGGCTTCCGCCAACAGCGCCAGATACCAGGGCCACACCGCACCCATCCGCATCGCCCGACGACGGTCCATCGCCTCGCGGATGTCGGCGATTCCCGCGGCCACCTCCCCCTGCTGCACGCGCGCCCAACCGCGCGGAAGCAGACACCAAAGCATCATCGCCTGCGACTGTTGCTCGGTGGAGACGCGCAGCGCCTCCTGGGCCAACGCATGCGCTTTCTCGGGCTCACGGCGAAGCTGTGCCAGCTTGGCGGCGAACAGGAGTGCGATGGCGATGCTGTATGGGTGCTGGAGTTCCTCGCCATGAGCCACCGTCCGAGCGATGGCTTCGCTCGCTTCGGCCGGATAGCCAAGGACCCAGCTGGACAGCGAATCGAGGTAACCGCACACGATGCCGGGATTCTGGTTATAAGCGGCGATACCCGCCAGGTGCTGATCGGGGTTGTAGTACGCCAGGCCCCTACGGCTGTGGATGCGAACATCCACGACGTCACCCTGCCACCATGCGGAGTAAGCCACCATCCAATGGGCCGCCGCCAAGGCAAGCGCATCACCATGCGGCTCGGCCAGTTTCAGGAACTCGTCCGATAACCGGCGCGCTTCCGGAAGCTGCCCGCGAAGAATCCTTGCGTAAGCCAAGCCCGAAAGCGCGGGGAACGACGCTGAGGTATTGCGCAGCTGGCGCGCCAACTCGTATGCACGGGCGTGAACGTGCTCCACCGAATGGGGGCCGGTCAGGATGCTCTGTGCGGGACCCAGTACCTGCTGCAGGGACAGTTCAACGGAGGCTCGGCGTGGCGTGTCGGAAAGCGTCGCGACCAACTGCAGTCCGCGGCTGGCGTGGTTCACCGCCTCTTGGCTGGCATGGCGGCCGAGTGCGCGTTTGGCTGCTGCCAGCCAGTAGGGAACGGCTTGTTCGGTCAGACCGGCCTCGGTGTAGTGCCGGGCGAGCAACTCGGGCTGCGTCTCGACAATCTCTGGGAAGGCGGATTCGATTGCAGCGGCGATCCGTTGGTGATGCTGCTGCCGGGTGCCTTTCAGTAGCGACTGGTAGGCCGCGTCCTGAACGAGCGCGTGCTTGAACCGGTACGTCGCTTGCGGGGGAGCGCCCTGTTGATAAAGGAACTCGGCAGCGACCAATTGTGCGAGACCCGCTTGGAGAACGTGTTCGGGCCACGGGGATACGGCCGTCAACAAGCTGTAGCTGAATTCGCGGCCGATCACCGCGCCGAACTGCGCCAACGACTTGGTGGCCGAGAGACGATCCAGGCGCGCCATCAGCGAGTCGTGCAAGGTATTGGGGACAGCCAACGGTGCGACCGGACCGGCCAACTCGAACCGGTCCGCGCGCTCGGTGAGCAGGCCCGATTCGAGTACCGTCTTGGTGAGCTCTTCGACGAACAGGGGAACCCCATCGGTCTTCGCCGCCACATCGGCGACGATCTCGCGGGGCAGGGGCTTCCCGCGGGCCACCCGACCGATCATCTCGACGGCTTCGTCGGCACCCAAGCGAGCCAAGTCGATCCGGGTCATGTCCGGGCGATCGGTCCAGGGATCGCGGAACTCGGGACGACACGTGAACACCGCGAGCACCCGGACGTCGGGGATCTGGTCGGTGAACATCGTCAAGAACTCGACGGTCGTCGGGTCAACCCAGTGCAGATCCTCGACGATGAAGAGCACCGGTTGCGTGGCGGCGCGGCGACGAAGAATCGACTGAAGCGCCAGCATCGTCTGCTGCTTCTGCAGGTCGGGCGGAAGATCGGGGAATGTCGCATCCTCGGGCGGCGGAATGGAGAGCATCGCGCAGAGGTGGGGGAGGGCATCGTCGAGCGGTAAGCCGCTGGCATTGAAGAACGCTTCGAGCTTGTGACGTTTGTCGTCGACCGTCTCGGGCCGCTCGAAGCGAAGCACCACCCGTTCGAAGAGATCGATGAAGGGATGGAACGCGGTGTCCCGGTGATACGGCGATGCCTGGCACGCGGTCACCCAGGCGTCTTGGTCGGCTGCCCGTTGGGTAAGGGCATGGACCAACCGCGACTTGCCGATGCCCGGCTCTCCTGTGATCAGCACGACTCGGCCATTACCGGCACGCGTTGTGGCCCAAAGTCTTTCGAGCAGGCTTACTTCGGCGGTCCGTCCGACCATCGGTGTCAGTTCGGTCGCGCTGACCGTCTCGAGCCTTGTGCGGGCGCTCGTTTCGTGAAGGACGTGGTAGATCTCCAGTGGCGTCGCTACGCCCTTGAGAGCGGGCGTCCCGAGGGGTCGACAGGTGAAGTAGCCGCCGACGAGATCGTGGGTCAATGGACCGATCACCAGCGTGTTCGGCTCGGCCACGCTCTGCAGGCGCGCCGCGATGTTGGGGGTATCGCCGAGCGCCATCAGTTCGTGTCGGGCCTTTCCGACCACTTCACCGACGACGACGAGCCCGGTATCGCAGCCGAGACGGATCGCCAGTTCGACGCCGTGCCGGCTCTGGAGCCGGGTGTTGAGTGAGGTGACCGCGTCGATCATCCCCAGCCCGGCCCGCACCGCGCGCTGCGCATCGTCCTCGTGCGCCTGCGGGTAGCCGAAGAAGACCAACAGACCGTCGCCGAGATATTGCGCGATGTAGCCGTCGAAGTGATCGATCACGGTGCCGCACATCTCGTAGTACTCGCGCATTACGTCGCGGAGATCTTCCGGATCCAACTGCCGCGACAGCGGTGTCGAGTCGACGAGGTCACAGAACAACACCGTGAGTTGTCGCCGCTCCGCGTCCGGGGGAGCCTCGTCGTTAGCCCGCCAAACAAGGCCCTGTCCGTCCGCGCTGACTCGGTCGGCGTAGGCGTAATGAAATTCCGCGCACAATGACTCGAGGCGCTCGTCGTCCAGTCCGTACTGCTCCCGGAGAGCGCGATAGGACACGCGCCCTCGTTCTCGAAGAAGTTCGAGCACGTCATCTAGCAGCGCGTAGAAGTCCATGACAGTCCCCCGCATCGGGCACCTCAATCGTGCGGCGACAAGTGGGCAAATGGAGTGACTTCGACAAAAAGGGCGATTAGCCGCGGCCAGACCCCGGCGGGCCCGCGAACGCCTGCGCGACGCCCAGCCACTGCTCGGCGTCCGGACCGTCGGCGCGCACATCGAGTTCCGAGCGCGATCGCCGCTGGGTCACCAGCATGCAGAAGTCCTCCGCGGAACCGGACACCCGCTGCGCCGCGTCCTCCGGTCCCCACGACCAGGTCGACCCGTCCGGTGCGCGCAACTCGACGTAAAACGGTTCGGCCGGCGGCTCCAGGCCGTTGATCACGAACGCGAAATCGCGTGTGCGCACACCGATGTGAGCGATCGACCGCAGCCGCGCGGTGGGCTCTCTGCGCACACCGAGAGCGTCGGCGACATCGAGGCCGTGCGCCCACGTCTCCATCAACCGGGCCGTCGCCATCGACGCGGCGCTCATCGGCGGGCCGAACCAGGGCAGCTTGCGGCCCTCGGCGACGGTCAGCAGCGCGTCGTGCAACCGGGACCGGGTCGCGCGCCAGTCGGCAAGCAGGTCCGGCGGCGACATGGCGGCCAGCTCCTCGGCGCCCGCATCGACGAAGCCGGTCGGGTTCTTGCCTGCCTCTTCGAGCAGGTCGGCGAAGGCGGCCTCGTCGGTGACGGCGGTCAGCGCGACACGGTCGGTCCACAGCAGATGTGCGATCTGATGCGCGATGGTCCAGCCCTCGGCCGGAGTGGGTTCTGCCCACCCCTCGGCGGGAAGGTCGGACACGAGGGCGTCGAGTTCGTCGCTCTCGGCGCGCAGGTCGGCCACCATCGGCGCGGCACCAGCCATGCCGGCCACCTTAGCCCGGGGTCGGCGACCGTTTCGCGATTGTCGCGTGTGCGGCCAGACCGGCGAGATACACGCCGACGCCGGCCAACGCGAGCGCCGGTTGGCGTCCGTCCGGCGGAATCACGCTCGCGCTCAACGCGATCGCCCCGATGAACGACATCCAGAACAGCGAGTCCTGCACGGTGAACACATGCCCGCGCAGGCCGTCGTCGACGTCAAGCTGCATGGCGTTGTCCGCGCACAGCTTGACCACCTGGCCCGCCATACCGAGCAGGAACCCGCAGGCCACCATCATCGCCAGCTGCAGGCCGGACCCGGCCAGCTGGACCAGCGCGGCGATCGCCAACGCGCCGTTGGTCGTGGCGTACCGGCCCCAGCGCCGCACCGCCACCGGCATGACCGCGGCGCCGATGAAGGCGCCCGCGCCGGTCGCCGCGACGAACAGCACCGCGGTGCCCAACCCGGCGACCTGCGCAGTGTCGGTGTGCCGCACCATCACCAGCACCAGCAGGCTGTTGATCCCGAACACCATCCGATGCGCGGCCAGGCCCGCCAACGTCGCGGCCACGGCGGGTACCGCCGTCACGGTTCTGACTCCGTGCACCCAGCCGGTGGCGACCGCGTAGAGCACCGAGCCGTGTACCGCACGCGCGCTGTCGTCGGGTCCCAGCAGCCGCGGCGGAAAACGCCACGCCAACCACAGGGCTAGGGCCACCGGAGCGGCCACAATGAGGATGATGACCGCGGAACCGGCGTCGTCGGCGCCGAACAGCCAGCGCGGCAGCAGCATGAAGTTGGCGCCGAGGAACGCGGCGGCCGCGCCGGCCGCGATCGCAACGGAGTTCATCGTCGCCACTTGATCTCTGGGCACGACATGCGGCAGCGCCGCGGACAGCCCGGACGACACGAAGCGGGTGAACCCGTTGACGATCAGCGCACAGCACAGGATCGCCAGATCTCCCGCCCCGGATTCGAGCAGCTGCGCGACGGCGAGCACCAGCACCAGGCGGCCGGCGTTCGCCGCGACCAGCACCAGCCGACGATCCCAGCGGTCGAGCAGCGCTCCGGCGAACGGACCCAGCAACGAGTAGGGCAGGAACAGCACCGCGAACGCGCCGGCGATCGCCCACGGTTCGGCGGCGCGCTGTGGATTGAACAAGATCGCGCCTGCCAACCCCGCCGAGAACAGCCCGTCGCCGAACTGGCTCACCAGCCGCAGTTCCAGCAGACGCCGAAACTCGGGCAGGCCACGCACCGACCGCCACACGGCGACGGGCGCGCGAAAATCGGCCAAGGGGGATCCCGTTCCTGATAAGCGGCGGATCGGACCGCACCCACAGTACAAATATCGGGGCAGCGTCGCGCTTGTGCGCAACTACCGGGGTTGCCGGTGCCATGATGGACGGGTGGCGCAGTCAGAGGACCCGGAGGATTTCATCGCGCCTGCCGCGCCGCGAGTGCGGGCGGGGACACTGCTGCTTGCCAACACAGACCTGCTGGAACCGACGTTTCGCCGCAGCGTCATCTACGTCGTGGAACACAACGACGGCGGCACCCTCGGCGTCGTCCTGAACCGGGCGAGCGAGACGGCGGTCTACAACGTGTTGCCCCAGTGGGCCAAGCTGGCCGCCAAACCGAAGACCATGTTCATCGGCGGACCGGTCAAACGCGATGCGGCGCTGTGCCTGGCGACTCTGCGCGCGGGGATGGAGGCCACCGACTGTCCCGGTCTGCGCCATGTGCAGGGGCGGATGGTGATGGTCGATCTCGATGCCGATCCCGACTCGATCGCCCCGGTGGTCGAGGGCATCAGAATCTTCGCCGGCTACTCGGGCTGGACGATCGGCCAACTCGAAGGCGAGATCGAGCGCGACGACTGGATCGTGTTGTCCGCGCTGCCATCCGACGTTCTGGTCGAACCGAAGGTCGACCTGTGGTCGCGGGTGCTGCGCAGACAGCCGCTGCCGCTGTCGTTGCTCGCGACGCATCCGATCGACGTCAGCCGCAACTAGTTCCTCAACTGCAGGACAGCGTGCAGGAGGCGCACGCGCCGCCGCAGCCGCCGGCTTCGCTGCGTTCAGGGTTGGACAGATGGGCGGCCATCTTCGCGCTCTGCCAGCATCCGGCCCCGACGGTTCCGAGCGCTCCGACCACGCAGACGATCAACACGACGGTGGCCGTGCCGGGATCGGCCGCCAGTGCGACGGCGCCGCCGGCGGCCAGCATCGCGGCGGCCGCCAGTTGGACCGGTGCCACCGAGCGCAACACCGTGCGCACCGGGTCCTCGGGATGCGGCCGTCGCAGCAGCCAGCCGCCGACCGCGGCGATCGCGCCGGCAGCGCACAGGCAGAGCACCGCGGCGATGAGCATGGGCCACACAATATCGAGACCCGTCGCGTCCGACGAGTTGGGACGTCCCCCGGGCGCCAGGCTTCGCCCGGGGGACGGGCCTAACCCGGCAGGCCCGGCTGGGTTCCCAGCGCAGTCGCGCTCGGAGACCGCGGGGCGGCCGGCGCCGTCGCAGCTGACGGCGGATTCGACACCGGCGATGCCGCGCCGGGAGCGGCCGGAGCAGGGGCGCCGGGGGCCGCGGGCGCAGCGGGTGGTGCTGCGGCGGGTGCCCCGGGCACCGTGACCCGGAAACCGTTGACGATCGCGTCGGTGGCCTCAGCGGCCGGGACGACCTGGTCGACGCTCGTGGTGACGGACAGCGACACCAGATACTTGTCCGGGCCGGCAGTGGCGATGACGTGGCGCCGCGAGGTGTTCAACGTCATGTTGTTCTCGCGGTAGGTCCCCTCGATCACCGCCGACGGCATGCCACCGAACTCGGCCAGTGACGCATCGGTGGTACGCCACGCGGGCAGCTTCTGGCTGTCGATGAAGCCGTGGCTGATGGCCTCTTTGGGGTCGAAGTCGCCGACGAGCTTGTACACCACGACCTGTGCGTTCGACGTGTACAGCCCGTTGCCGCCGACCCGGTCCGCGATCACGGCGAAGGCATCGGGCACGTTCGGGTCTGGAACGTGCGACCAGCCGCGCGGCATCGGCAGGACGATGGTGAGCGCCTTGAACTCGCGGCTGTTCTGCGGCTCGAGCTTCACCCCTTTGTCGGCGAAGAACTCCGAGAGCGTGCCGGAGGCGGCGGGCGTGATCGTGGCGACCTGCGCCGGTGGGGCGGGCTGGGCGGCCAGGCCCGGGGCCGTCGTGCCGGCAGGCGCTGCCGCGGTCCCGGCGTGCGTCGCGGCCGTGCCGGCGGGTGTTGCCGCGCCGGCCGGAGTTGCCGCGCCCGCCGCGCCCGCTGGTGCCGCCGCACCGGCTGCGGTCGACGCGGCGCCCGGGCTCCCCGCGGTGGCAGAAGTCACACCCGGCGTGGTCACGCCCTGTTGGGTGAGGGGCGCAGCGTTCGGTGTGACGGTGACGGTCTGCGTGACGGTGGCCGGCGCGGGCACAGGCGGCTGCGGAACGAGAGGTTCGGCCGATGCGGTCGTGCCCGCGAAGCCGAGGACGCCGGCGGTGGCGGTGGCCACACCTGCGGCCAGAACCCGCCAGCGAGGGGCGATCTCGATCATCTGCGTCGGTCCTTCCGAACTGCACGGGAAGAGGTCAGGCGCTGACTGTATCGACCTGCCAAGCACGGCGACCAGCGTCGGAATCGACCTGCAACCGTGTTCTGACATCCCCGCAATGCAACCGAGACCGACCCGTGGCCGAAGCATCGCGGATAGGCGTGCTTATACCCTGTTCACGTGACAGACGCGCCGACCACCGACACCCCGCAGCACCGCTACACCGCGGAGCTGGCCGGGCAGATCGAGCGCACCTGGCAGCAGCGGTGGGCCGACGCGGGGACCTTCCACGTGCCCAACCCCGTCGGGTCGCTGGCGCCCGCCGACGGTTCGCCGGTGCCCGAAGACAAGATGTTCGTCCTGGACATGTTCCCGTATCCCTCGGGTGAGGGCCTGCACGTCGGGCACCCGCTGGGTTACATCGCGACCGATGTCTACGCCAGGTACTTCCGAATGACCGGGCACAACGTGTTGCACGCCTTGGGATTTGACGCGTTCGGCCTGCCCGCCGAGCAGTACGCCATCCAGACCGGGACGCATCCCCGGATCCGGACCGAGGCCAACATCGTCAACTTCAAGCGGCAGCTGGGCCGGCTGGGGTTCGGGCACGACTCGCGGCGCAGCTTCGCCACCACCGACGTCGACTACTACAAGTGGACGCAGTGGATCTTCCTGCAGATCTACAACGCGTGGTTCGACCCCGCCGTGCAGAAGGCCAGGCCGATCGCGGAGCTCGTCGAGGAGTTCGAGTCCGGGACACGCGCCCTCGACGACGGCCGGTCGTGGTCAGACCTCTCGAAGGGTGAGCGCGCCGACGTCATCGACTCGTATCGACTGGTCTATCGGGCCGACTCGCTGGTGAACTGGTGCCCCGGCTTGGGCACGGTGCTGGCCAACGAGGAGGTCACCTCCGACGGCCGCAGCGAGCGCGGCAATTTCCCGGTATTCCGGAAGCGCTTGCGGCAGTGGATGATGCGCATCACCGCCTACTCCGATCGCCTGCTCGACGACCTCGAACTGCTGGACTGGCCGGAGAAGGTCAAGACCATGCAGCGCAACTGGATCGGCCGGTCGACGGGAGCCTCTGTCCTTTTCGGCACCGATGCCGGGGACATCGAGGTGTTCACCACCCGGCCCGACACGTTGTTCGGCGCGACGTACATGGTGTTGGCGCCCGAACACGAACTGGTCGACAGGTTGGTTGCCGACCAGTGGCCCGCCGGCGTCGACGAGCGGTGGACGTACGGCGCCGCGACACCGGGAGAAGCGGTCGCCGCGTACCGGTCCGCGATCGCGGCCAAGTCCGACCTGGAGCGTCAGGAGAACAGGACCAAGACCGGTGTGTTCGTCGGCACCTACGCGACGAACCCCGCCAACGGTCAACGCGTGCCGATCTTCATCGCCGACTACGTGCTGCTCGGTTACGGCACCGGGGCCATCATGGCTGTACCCGGACACGACCATCGCGACTGGGAATTCGCGACCGAGTTCGGGCTGCCGATCGTGGAAGTCGTTGCCGGGGGTGATGTCACGCAGGCCCCCTACGCCGGCGAAGGCGAGATCGTGAACTCCGGCTACCTCAACGGGCTGAGCATCGCGTCGGCCAAGGAAGCGATCACCGCGCGGCTGGCGGCCGAGGGGCGCGGCCGGGAGCGCGTCGAATACAAGTTGAGAGACTGGCTTTTCGCGCGCCAGCGGTACTGGGGCGAGCCGTTCCCGATCGTCTACGACGAGGACGGTCGCGCACACCCGCTGCCGGAGTCCGCGCTGCCGGTCGAGCTGCCCGACGTGCCTGACTACTCGCCCGTGCTGTTCGATCCCGACGATGCCGACAGTGAGCCGTCACCGCCGCTGGGCAAAGCCACGGACTGGGTGAACGTCGAGCTGGATCTCGGTGACGGGCTCAAGTCCTACACCCGCGACACCAACGTCATGCCGCAGTGGGCCGCCAGCTCCTGGTACGAGCTGCGCTATACCGACCCGTACAACTCAGAGGAGTTGTGCGCCAAGGAGAACGAGGCCTACTGGATGGGTCCGCGGCCCGCCGAGCACGGCGCCGACGACCCGGGTGGTGTCGACCTGTACGTCGGCGGCGTCGAGCATGCGGTGCTGCACCTGCTGTACGCGCGCTTCTGGCACAAGGTGCTCTTCGACCTCGGCCACGTCAGCTCCTGCGAGCCGTACCGCCGGCTGGTGAACCAGGGTTACATCCAGGCGTTCGCCTACACCGACTCCCGAGGCGCCTACGTGCCCGCCGCGGAAGTCGTTGAGCGGGAAGGCAAGTTCTACTGGTCGGGTCCCGACGGCGAGATCGAGGTCTTCCAGGAGTTCGGGAAGATCGGCAAGAGCCTGAAGAACTCGGTGTCGCCCGACGAGATCTGCGACAACTACGGCGCGGACACGCTGCGGGTCTACGAGATGTCGATGGGCCCGCTGGAGGCGTCGCGGCCGTGGGCCACCAAGGACGTCGTCGGCGCATACCGGTTCCTGCAGCGGGTGTGGCGGCTGGTGGTCGACGAGGAGACCGGCGCCAACCGCGTCGCCGAACACGAGGCGATCGACGAGCCGACGCTGAAGTTGTTGCACCGCACCATCGCCGGTGTGACCGATGATTACACGAGCCTGCGCAACAACACCGCGGCGGCCAAACTGATCGAGTACACGAACCACCTCACCAAGGAGGGTGTGACGGCGCGCGCGGCGTTGGAGCCGCTGGTGTTGATGGTCGCGCCGCTGGCCCCGCATCTGGCCGAGGAGTTGTGGCGGCGACTGGGCCACGAATCGTCGCTGGCGCACGGCCCGTTCCCGGTCGCCGACCCGCAGTACCTGGTCGAGGACACCGTCGAGTACCCGGTTCAGGTCAACGGAAAGGTGCGCGGCCGGGTGACGGTCGCGGCGGACGCGGACACCGATGCGCTGGAGGCCGCCGCGTTGGCCGACGAGAAGGTTCAGGCGTTCATCAACGGCGCGACGCCGAAGAAGGTGATCGTGGTGGCGGGCCGCCTCGTCAACATCGTCGTCTGACCCCCGCCCCGCCGCTCGATTGTGATTCTGGCGACGGTTTGGGCGCTCTGAGCGTCGTCGGATTCACAAACGGCGGGGCTACTTGCGGGGGCGGACGATGACCTCGTGCATGTGGGCGTCCGGCGGGGTGTGCACCGCATCGGCGATCACCTTCGCCACGCTCTGCGGGCTCAGGAACCGCGACGGGTCGTACTCGCCGCCCTCGTAGGCGACCAACCCCTCTTGCATCTCGGTGGCGATCCGGCCCGGATGCACCGATGTCACCCGTAGCGACGGCTCGTCGTTGCGTAGTGAGTCGGCGAATGACCGCAAGGCGAACTTGCTCGCCGAATACGACGCCAAGCCCGGCGACGCATTGATTCCCGATCCGGAGTTGACGAACAGCACGTGTCCGCGCGCCGCGCGCAACGCCGGCAACAGTGCCAACGTAAGGGCCACCGCGCCAATGACGTTGACCTCCATGGAGGTTCGCCACTCGTCGATGGTGGATTCGGCGACCCGGCCCGGGAACGCCACCCCCGCGTTGTGGATCAGCACGTCCAGCTCGACGATAGGCTCGACCGCGGCCTCGATTCCCGAAACGTCAGCCAGGTCGATCGGCCACGTGGTCGCGCCGAACTGCGCGGCGACCTCGTCGAGTGCCGCCGACGGTCGACCCGCCAGAAACAGGGTGTGGCTGTCGGCGAGCGCCGTGGCGATCGCCGTCCCGAGCCCCCGTGAGGCACCCGTGATCATCGCGGTCGGCATGTCGAAACCCTACCGATCTGCGTTTCGCCGCAAAGCGTCGCATCATGGAACCGATGCCACCCGACCACAGCTTCGCTCCCACGCAGCTCGCGGCACGCGCTGCATACCTGCTGCGGGGTAACGACCTGGGCACCATGACGACCGCCGCGCCGCTGTTGTACCCGCACATGTGGAGCTGGGATGCGGCGTTCGTGGCGATCGGACTGGCCCCGCTGAGCGTCGAGCGCGCGGTGGTCGAACTCGACACCCTGCTCTCGGCGCAGTGGACCAACGGGATGATCCCGCACATCGTCTTCGCCAACGGTGTCGACGGGTATTTCCCCGGCCCAGCCCGCTGGGCCACGTCCGCGCTGGCCGCGCACGCGCCCCGCAACCGGCACACCTCCGGCATCACCCAGCCGCCGGTGCACGCGATCGCCGTGCAGCGCATCCTCGACCATGCCCGCACCCGGGGTCGGTCCACCCGCGCCGTCGCCGAGGCGTTCCTGGACCGCCGCTGGTCCGATCTCGTCCAGTGGCACCGCTGGCTCGCCGAGGCCCGCGACCCGAAGGAGCACGGCCGGGTCACGCTGTACCACGGCTGGGAGTCCGGTATGGACAACTCTCCGCGCTGGGACAGCGCTTATGCCAACGTGATTCCGGGCAACGTGCCGGAATACCAGCGCGAGGACAACACGATCGTCACCGACGCCAGTCAGCGCCCCTCCGACCTGGAGTACGACCGCTACCTCTGGTTGCTCGAGGAGATGAAGTCGGCCCGCTACGACGACGAATTGTTGCCCAAGGTCATGAGTTTCGCGGTCGAGGACGTGTTCGTCTCGGCCATTCTCGCCGTCGCCTGTGACGTACTGGCCGAGATCGGCGAGGACTACGGCAGACCCCGCGCCGACGTCCGCGAGCTCTACGCGTGGGGCCAGCGGTTCCGCGACGGCGTCATCGACACGACCGACGAAAGAACCGGCGCGGCACGAGATTTCGACCTCAAAGCCGGCAGATGGGTGGCCACCGAAACGGTCGCGCAGTTCGCCCCGTTGTTGTGCGGCGGCCTGCCCCACGACAAGGAACGCGCGCTGGTGAAGCTGCTGGAGGGCCCGCGGTTCTGCGCTCATCCCGACCTCAGGTACGCCTGCATCCCGTCGACGTCGCCGGTGTCGCGCGACTTCCGTGCGCGCGAGTACTGGCGCGGGCCGGTCTGGCCGGTGATGACGTGGCTGTTCTCGTGGTGCTTCGCGCGCCGCGGTTGGGCCGAGCGCGCGCGTCTGCTGCGCCAGGAGGGACTGCGGCAGGCCAGCGACGGAACGTTCGCCGAGTACTACGAACCCTTCACCGGCGAGCCGCTGGGCAGTATGCAGCAATCGTGGACGGCGGCCGCCGTCCTGGACTGGCTGGGTTAGCCCGCTACTCGGCCAGCCGCTCGAGCGGGTCGATGGCCTTGGTCAACGTCTCGATGTCCTCCGGGCTCAACCTCGACAGCAGGCTGGCCAGATGCGCGCGCCGGACCTCGAGCGCCTCCTGGTGCTGGGCGCGACCCTCCGGGGTGATGTCGACGAGCACCGCGCGCAGGTCCGACGGGTCGCGTGAGCGTTTGACCAGGCCCAACTTCTCCAACCGGCGAATCGCGACCGTGGTCGTGGGCGTGCGGACACGCTCGTGGGCGGCCAGATCGGTCATCCGCATCGGGCCCTGCTCCAACAGCGTGAGCAGGATCGACAGCTGCGCCAACGTGAGGTCACCTGCGTCGGTGCGGCCGGTATCGCTGCGACGCAGCACGGAGAAAACCCGGGACAGAACCCGCTGCAGCTCTCCTGAGAGCTCCGCGACCTGCGGTTCGACGACTTCCGCCATAATTTCGGCAGTCTAACCTGTCAGCCGCTGCCAGGATGCGTGACGGACGCGTTATTTCAAAGTCGTCGACGGCCCCGCTCACAGCACCTGCGAGAGGAACCGCTGCAGGCGTTCGGTCTCGGCGGCGTCGAAGATCTGCTCCGGTGGTCCGGTCTCGACCACTTTGCCGTGGTCCATGAACACCACGGCGTCCGACGTCGATCGGGCGAAGCCCATCTCGTGCGTGACCACCACCATGGTCATGCCGTCGGCGCCGAGGTCTGCGATCAGCGCGAGGATGCCCTTGACCAACTCCGGGTCGAGCGCCGAGGTCGCCTCGTCGAAGAACATCACCTGCGGCGCCATCGCCAGCGCCCGCGCAATCGCCACCCGCTGCTGCTGGCCGCCGGACAGCGTTGTCGGCCGCACCTCGGCCTTGTTGCGCAGGCCGACGCGGTCCAGGTGTGCCAGCCCGAGCTCGCGGGCCTCGTCGGCGCTGAGCCCTTTGAGCTTGCGCGGAGCCAGTGTCACGTTGTCCAGCACGCTGCGGTGCGGAAACAGGTTGAAGTTCTGGAAGACCATCCCGATGCGTTGGCGCAACTGGTCGGGATTGTCGGCCAGCACCGAGCGGCCGTCGAGCAGGATGTCGCCGCGGTCGGGCTCGTAGAGCCGGTTCAGCGTCCGCAACAACGTGGACTTGCCCGACCCCGACGGCCCGATCACCGCCGCGGTGCTGCCGGCGGGCACATCGATGTCCACGCCGCGAAGCACCGGGTTGGGACCGAACGAGAGGTGGATGTCGTTGGCGCTCAACGACACCGGATCGAAGGCCGATGTGCTCATCAGATCATCTCCTGAGACTTCGCCATCGGAAGCGGGTCCTCCTCGGAGGGTTTTCGTCCGCGTCGTAGCCGGTTGTCGATGTAGTTGACCAGATGTGTCAGCGGCACGGTCAGCAGGAGATAGAAGAAGCCCGCGGCCACCAGCGGTGACAAGTTGCCGGTCTGGGCGTTGAGGTCGCGTCCGACCTGGAACAGCTCACGTTGGTCGGCCACCAGTCCGAGAAAGTAGACCAGCGACGAGGCCTTCAGCAGCGAGATGAACTGGTTCATCAGCGCGGGCAGCACCCGCCGGACGCCCTGGGGTATCACGACCAGCCGCATCGATGCCGTGTACGAAAAGCCCAGTGCGCGCGACGCTTCCATCTGGCCGGCTTCGACGCTCTGGATGCCGGACCGGAAGATCTCCCCGACGTAGGCGGCGGCCATCAGGCCCAGCGCGGCGATGCCCAGCGGGAACGGGTTGTTGCCGGTGAGCCCGCCCACGACCGGGCCGACCCCGAGCCCGATCAGCAGGATGATGACCACCTCGGGCAGGCCGCGGAAGATGTCGGTGTACACCCGCGCGGGCCACCGCAGCCAACGATGCCGCGAGATCCCCGCGACCGCCAGCAGCATCCCCAGCACCAAGCCGATGACGGCTGCGCTGACGGTCAGGATCAGCGTGTTCGGCAGCCCGGTCTTCAACAGGTCCGGAACCGCCTGCCGGTACAGGTCCCAATTGAGGAACGAGTCCTTCAGTTGCGCCAGAGTCGATTTCGGCGCAGCGGGCCCGGCCGGGGCCTGCTGGTTCTCCGCGGCGATCGCATTGAAGTCCGGCAGTTGCGGCGGCGGAGCCGCCTTTGACCCCGGCTTCCAACCGGGCGGCAGCGCCCGCGGTACCCATTCGGAATACAGCCGCGCCCAGGTGCCATCGGCGATGACGGCGTCCAGCCCGGAGTTCAGCGCGTCGATGAGCGGGCGGTTCTCCTTGGCCACCGCCCACGCGACGAAATTGTCCAAGCTGAAGGTGTTTTCGATGATCTCGGCCGGATCGCCGGGCTGTACGGTCCCCGACGCCTGTTGGGACGGGGCCACCCACGCGTCGAGCTGCCGGGTCTTGAGGCTGGCGTAGACGGTGTTGTAGTCCGGGTACTTGACGGGCTCCAGGCCCAAGGTGTCGATGACGTAGGACTCCTGCACGGTGCCCTGCACCACGCCGATGCGTTGTCCGGGGGCCAGCTCGTCGAAGCCGGTGATCGGCGAACCCGTGGGTACGACGAGCGAAAAGTAGCCGAAGTCATAGCCGTTGGTGAAACCGACCGTGCGGCGCCGGGGCTCGGTCGTGGTGATCGACGAGGACCCCACATCGAAGCGTCGCGCTGCCACCTGTGCGAGCAACCCGGAGAACTCGGTGCCGACGAAGTTGATTCGCAGGCCCAGTTTGTCGGCGATCGCGCGCAGCACCTCGTTGTCGAAGCCGGTGAACTGGCCGGCGGAGTCGATGCAGATGCTCGGTGGCGCATCCGACAGGGTGCCGACGGTCAGGGTGCCCGGCTGGATCAGCCCCAGCGCGTCGACGTTGACCGCCGCCAGCGGCACCACCGAGGGCGTGGTGTACCGGTCCTCCTCGGGTCCGGTCGCCGCCGCGGCCAGGTTGGTCGGCAGTGCACTGGCGCTCTCGATCCCGGGAGGTGTGCACTGGTCCACGTTGGCGTGGGCGGGTCCGGCCAGACCGACACCGGTCACCAGCACCGCGACGAGCGCAACCACCAAGATCCTGCCGAACCGCGCGAACGGGGTCATCTGTGCAACGTATCGGTCAGGGCCGCGCGTTCGCCGGGTTGGGCTCGATCAGAATGTCACCGACGAGGCGCCGGTCCCGCGCAGCACACCACGTCGCACCAGTTCGGTGACCATGATGTGGCCCATCGCCTCGCTGCGGGCGATACAGGCCTCGCGTGCGGCCTCCGCATCACCGCCGCGGATGGCGGCGGTCTCGTCCTCGTGGAACGGCAGCATCTCGTCGTGGTCGCTCAGGTATGCCACCCAGAACGCGCGAGGTGTGAAGGCCTGGACCGACCGGATCAGCGCCGTCAGCCGCGGGCCGGCGTAGGCGTCGGTGATCACGGTGCGGTACTGCCATGCGGCGTCGTAGAAGGCGCGGGAGTCGCGGGTGCTGCGCAGCGTGTCGGTCAGTGCGTCCAGCCGTTCGACGACGCGGGGATCGGGCTCGGCGGCGGCGCGCGCCGACGCCATACCGGTCAGAAATCCGTGCAGCTCGTGGTGCTCACGCACGAACGCCTCGTCGAAACGTTCGACGAACGCCCCGCGGTGATACCGGGTGGACAAGATGCCGTCGTGTTCCATCTGCACGACGGCCTCTTGAATCGGCACGCGCGACAAACCGAGGTCCTGTGCGATCTCGTTGCGGTCGATTCGATCACCGGACCGGAGCTTGCCGGTCAGGACAAGGTTCACGACGTGCGCGACCACAAGGTCTTTTTCCTTGACCCCATACTTTTTGGGCATGGCGGCGACAGTCTCTCACGCACCACGCCTCGCCGGGAGCGGTTACGCTGGTTCAGCCGCCTTCGTTTTGACGACGGTCGCGCCACCGGACCAACGCTTCGGCTTCAGACAAGTCGTAGTCGGGTCCGTTGACCCCGACGGTCAGCATCGTGACGCCGAGGTCGGCCAGCGAAGCGGCCTCATCGATCAGGGCCTCGGCGGTCTTTCCCGACACGCCGGCCGACCGTTCGATGGCCGCCGGATCGCGTCCCACGTCGGCGCAGTGTCGCGCCAAAACCTCGGCCTTGCGCGGGTATTCGGTGCTGTCAGAGAAGCTGTGCCAGATGTCGCCGTACTCGGCGACCAGGCGCAGCGTCTTCTTCTCGCCACCGCCGCCGATGAGGACGGGGATGTCGCGGGTGGGCTGCGGGTTGAGCTTGGAAAGACGCGACGTGATGCGCGGCATCGCCGCGGCGAGGTCGTCGAGCCGGCTGCCTTTGGTGCCGAACTCGTAGCCGTACTCGTCGTAATCCTTCTGCTTCCAACCCGAACCGATGCCCAGGATCAGGCGACCGTCGCTGATGTGGTCGACGGTGCGTGCCATGTCTGCCAGCAGCTCGGGATTGCGGTACGAGTTGCAGGTCACCAGCGCGCCGATCTCGATGCGCGACGTCTGCTCGGCCCAGGCGCCCAGCATGGTCCAGCATTCGTAGTGGGCTCCGTCGGGGTCGCCGTAGAGCGGGAAGAAGTGGTCCCAGTTGAAGGCGACGTCGACACCGAGATCCTCACAGCGTCGGACCGCGTCGCGGATATGGCTGTACTTCGGGGAGTGCTGAGGCTGCAGTTGCACGCCCACACGAATCGGATAGCTCACACTTCAACCGTACGCAGCGTG
>NZ_LQIW01000029.1 GCF_001500025.1 Mycobacterium sp. IS-1590
GGAAACTCACCCGAAAACCGGCTCCAGATGTAAATGATGTCTCGGGACATCTGCCAACGATGTCCCGAGACATCACAGAGTGGCAGGTGCAGGATTCGAACCTGCGTAGGCGTAAGCCGACGGATTTACAGTCCGCTCCCATTGGCCGCTCGGGCAACCTGCCTGGGTGCTGCACCGGCCGGGTGACCCGGTTTGGTGCGACTTGCAGGGTACAACGAGGATGGGTCGAAGACGAAAACGGCACCAGACCATCAGGGAGGACGGATCCAATGGCGGATTCATCGTTCGACGTCGTGAGCAAGGTCGACCGCCAGGAGGTGGACAACGCGCTGAACCAGGCCGCCAAGGAGTTGTCGACCCGCTACGACTTCCGCGGCACCGATACGTCGATCGAGTGGCAGGGCGAGGAGACGGTGGTCATCACCAGCTCGACCGAGGAGCGCGCCAAGGCCGCCGTCGACGTGTTCAAGGAGAAGCTGGTCCGCCGCGACATCTCGATGAAGGCGTTCGACGCCGGCGACCCGCAGGCATCGGGCAAGACCTACAAGGTCAGCGGCCAGATCAAACAGGGCATCACGAGCGAGCAGGCCAAGAAGATCACCAAACTGATCCGCGACGAGGGCCCCAAGGGCGTCAAAGCGCAGATCCAGGGCGACGAGATCCGCGTCAGCAGCAAGAAGCGCGACGACCTGCAGGCGGTGATCGCGCTGCTCAAGGGCGCCGACCTCGAGGTGGCACTGCAGTTCGTCAACTACCGCTGACTCCCGCGCGGCGCGCGCGCTTCGATCAAACTGATTGAAACTATGGAGCGCGCTCAGCGGTGGCGCATTACCCGTGACCACGCAGGTCGTGCACAGCTCACCGTGGCGGATTCGCGCCCATGCTGCTTGCGCCCGACCGCACGCCCCCGCCGCGATCTTGATTTCCCCCTACCGTACGGCCATCCAGGTCGACGGCCGGAAGGGACGACGCGATGGCAGCGGTGCCGACACTTCGAACGTCGCGGCATACCTCGTCGCGGGCGCGCAAAGCCGCCGCCTCTTCCCGATCGTCGCGGAACTACTTCTTCGGAATCCTCGCCGGGCTGAGCCTGCTCGGCGTCGTCGCCCTGTGGGCGCTGCTCGTCCGCCTGCAGATCTTCTCGCCGTCCCTGCTGCCCTCTCCGGCCGACGTCGTCGCTGCCACCCGCGACATGTACGCCCAGGGCACGCTGATCGAGGATGCCGCCGCGAGCTTTCGCCGCGCGCTCAGCGGATTCCTGCTGGGCTCGACACTGGCCATCATCGCCGGCAGCCTCACCGGCCGTAGCCGCGTCGCACGCGTACTGCTCGAACCCACCATCCAGGTCATCCGACCGATTCCCGCGATCGCGCTGGTACCGCTGGCCATCCTGTGGTTCGGCATCGGCGAGGAATCGAAACTGTTCCTCACCACCCTCGGCGTGTTCTTCCCCGTCTGGGTGAACACCCACGCCGGCATCTCCTCAACCCGCGACGACTACCTCCGCGTCGCGGCGTGCCTCGGGGCGCCCCGACACCAGGTCTTCACCTCGGTGGTCCTGCCCGCCGCGTTGCCGTTCATCCTCACCGGCCTGAGGCAGGGCATCGCGATGTCGCTGATCTTGATCGTCGCATCCGAACAGGCCGGGGTGACCGAAGGTCTCGGGTTCCGCCTCGACCAGGCGCGCCTGTTCAGTCAGCCGGACCGTCTCTTCGCCTGCCTGATCGCACTCGGCGTCGTCGGCGCACTGGCCGACCAGCTGTTCCACCGCGGCACCCATCGACTCGTCCGCTGGGCCAAGGAACAGTCATGACGGCCGGCGGCATCGGAATCTCCGGTCTCACCGTCGAATACGCGACCGGCAACCGCGTGCTCGACGATCTCGATCTCACCGTCGAGGCCGGTGCCTTCCTCGCCCTGCTGGGGCCGTCGGGGTGCGGCAAGTCGACGCTGCTCAACTGCATGGCCGGCTTCGTGGCGCCGACCGCAGGCCAGGTCTCGTTCAACGGTGCCCTGGTGACCGGACCCGGCCGCGAGCGCGGTGTCGTCTTCCAGCGCGACGTACTGTTCCCGTGGACGTCTGTCGCCGGGAACATCTCCTTCGCCTTGCGTGCCGCGAAAGTGCCACGCGCGCAACGCCGACAACGGATCGACACCCTGCTCGACGCCGTCGGGTTGTCCGGCGATGTCGCGGACAAACTGCCCCACGAACTGTCCGGCGGAATGCGCCAGCGCGTCGGCATCGCACGCGCTCTCGCCAACAGCCCGCAGGTTCTCTTGATGGACGAGCCCTTCGGGGCACTCGACGCATTGACCCGATCGCAGATGCAGGACCTCGTGATCGACCTGTGGGAGCGCACCGGAACCACCATCGTCTTCGTCACCCACGACGTCGACGAGGCGCTCCGGATCGCCTCCTCCATCGTCGTGATGGGTGCCAACGGCTCGGTCGCCGACCATCTCGACAACCCTCTCCCGCGGCCACGGCCCGCCAGCCGTGTCGCCGAATTCGCCGACTACGCGCCGCTTCGCCGTCGCTTGCACGACCTCCTCCGTTCCGATCCCAGCCCCATCCCCTGACGCTCTGGAGAACGCATGAACATACGACGCATCGTCGCCGCCACCGTGGCCGCATTCACCGGACTCGCCGTGCTGGCCGGTTGCAGCACCGCCGAATCCGCCGAGGCTGCAGACACTTTGACCGTTGGCTGGGTGGTCGACCCGTGCTGGGCGCAGGTTCCCGTTGCGGAGAAGCTCGGATTCTTCGCCGATTCCGGCGTGAACATCAAGGTGGTGCCGTTCCCCACCGGCGCGGCGGCCCTCGAAGCGCTCGCCGGCGGCGCGGTCGACGTCGCCAACGGCGGTGATGTCCCGACGTCCGCCGCGGCACTGAAGAACCCCAATCTGCGTATCATCGCCGACGGATCACGTTGGGCCGAGGGCCGTTTCGTGGCTCGCCGCTCGGCGGGTATCACCTCGATCCCCGACCTGTCGGGCCGCACCATCGCCGTTCCCCTCGGCAGCAGCGCGCATTACTTCGCGACGAAGTTCCTCGACCAGGCCGGTGTCGAGGCGCAGTTGGTGCAGACGGGCCCGGCCGAGATCCCCACCGCACTCGGCAACGGCAGCGTCGATGCGGTCGCGGTGTTTCAGCCGGCACTCGCCAAGTCCGTCGCCGAGCTGGGCGACGACGCCATCGAGTTGCAGGGCCCCGAGAAGTACAGCCAGCACAGCCTTTATCTCGCCAACGCCGACACGGTGGCCACCCACCAGGCCGCGCTGAGCCGTTTCCTCGCAGCCGTGAAGCAGGCTGACGCCCCGCTGACGAACGGAGATCCCGCCGCACTGGCCGCAGTCGCCGAGGCAACCGGTCTCGACACGCAACTCGTCGAAGGGGTCATCGGCGAGTTCCAGTTCAACACCGCCCTCGGTCCCGAGCTGCCCAGTGATCTCGCTGACCGCGCACGGTGGGCGCAGAGCATTGGCCGAGTTCCGGCCGACGCCCAGATCCCCGACTACGACGCGATCATCGTGCGCGCCCCACTCGAGGGCGACACGCAATGAGTGACATCCGGTTGATCGGGCTCGGCGGCACGATATCGATGCGCGAGAAGGATTCTGGTGCAGTGCCTTTCCGGGGTGCCGCTGCTCTGGCCGAGCGCGTCGATGGATTCGGCGGCGCCGAGGATCTGGCGCTGGTCGGCGGCTCGGAGGTCGACTTCGCATTGATGGAACGTCTGGCTACCCGGATCAGCGCTCTGGCCGCCGAGGGCGTGGGCGGCATCGTCGTCACGACAGGCACGGATTCGATCGAAGAGGTGTCGGCCTGGCTGGCCTACCGCGAAAGCTGGTCGTTCCCCGTGGTCGTCACCGGGTCGATGATCGCCGGCGAACGCTCCGACAGCGATGGTGCGGCCAACCTCGCCGACGCGGTGACCGTCGCGTCCTCGGGCGTCGACGTCGACCCGGTCGTGGTGTTCTCCGGTCGCATCTTCTCCGCACGGGAGGTCCTCAAGGTGTCGGGGGTGGCGCGCGACGCGTTCGACGCGCCCGGACGCGGGCCGATCGGGGTGGTGGGCGGAGGCCAGGTCGAATGGTTCCGCACGCCGCCGCGGCGAGCGGCACACGGTGCGCCGAACACGCCGATCGAGCCGGTGCCGCTGGTGCTCGCCGCCCTGGGCGACGACGGCGCCGGCCTCAGGTTCGCGGGAGCCGGGCGGTCCGCGGTCGTCGTCGCCGCCAACGGCGCAGGCAACCTGCCACCCGGCCAAGCCACGGCCGCGCAGCAGCTGATCGACGACGGGACGCTCGTCGTGATCACGACGCGGGCACCCGACGCGCGTGTGGCACCGCGGTACGGATATCCCGGCGGGGTCGCCACGTTGGCGGCAAGCGGTGCGGTGCTCGCGCCCGGGCTGACCCCGCACCGAGCGCGCCTCCTCGTCACACTCGGGCTTGCACAGGGGCGTGACCGCGACGGCCTGCGACAACTGATCGACAGCGAAACAGCATGAGCCTCACCGTCACCCCCGTCGACCGTGCCGAACTGGTCGAGCTCACCAAGACTTTGGTGTCCGCGGGCCAACCCTGGTGTGAGAACAGCCTCGACGGGCCCGCGCGGTCGCCGGAGGAGACGCGCATCGCCGAACCGGTCGCAGCGCTGCTCACCCAATGGGGGTTCGACGTCAGGTTGGCCGGTAGGCATCCCACCCGACAGAACGTGCTGGCCACCAAGGTGTTCGGCCCCGGTCCGACACTGATGCTCAACGACCACCTCGACACCTACCCTTCCGGCCCTCCCAGCCGCTGGACCGCCTGCGCCGATAATCCTTACCGGGCAACGGAATTGGATGGGCGCATCTACGCCAGGGGTACGTCGGACACACGTGCGAACCTCGCGACGCTGCTGACCGCGGCGCGGCGGGTGGCCGCGGACCCGCCCGCGACCGGGACGCTGCTCGTCGCGCTCACCGTCGACGAGGAACGCAACGGCATCGAAGGATCCTGTTATCTCGTCGACGAGTACGGCCTGCGGCCAGACGCGTCGATCACCGTTGAGCCGACGGCGTGGTCCGACGGTGCGCGGCACGGCATCGCGCTGGCAACCGCGCAGACCGGACACGCGCTGATCGACATCGTCGCGCGCGGGACGTCGAGCCACATCTGGCGCCCGGACACCGGCGTCAACCCGGCGCAGTTTCTCGCCGAGGCGCTCGCACAGATCCGCCGAAACCCGGTCGGCGACTGGCCGATCTCCGTGGTGGGCCTGTTGGCGGGCGAGGCCGGGATGGCGCAGTTCACCCCGCTCGAGGCGCGGGCGCGGGTGGCCGCGGTGAACATCGGGCCCGGCGTCTCCTCCGGCGAGTTGCTGCTCGCCTTCCAGCAGCGGGTCAGCCAACTGGCGCCCGCGGGGATCGAAACGCAAGTGACCTACGTACCGGGGCCGACGTTCGTCGCCGGCACCGTGGAGATACCCGCCTCCGAGCCGCTCGTCTCCGCGATCGACCATGCCTACCGCGCGGTGACCGGCGAGGCCGTCCTTCGCTACACCAAACCCGCGTTCAACGACACCATCCGGTTCCGCCATGCCGGTATCCCCGCGGTGACCTTCGGGCCCGGCGACGACGGATGGGCGGTTTACGACGAGAGCATTTCCATCGACGCGATGGTCACTGCGACCCAAGTGTTGGAGCGTGCCGTCCGCGGCTTCCTCGCCGGACAGTGACCGCCGCAGTTCGTGAACTGCCCGTGAAGATCAGCCCTGCGACCTACCCTGATCGGCATGGCACCTGCGCAACGTGTACCTCAAGTCGTCGTTCTCGGTGGAGGCTCCTGGGGCACCACCGTGGCGTCCATCTGTGCTCGCCGCGGGCCGACGCTGCAATGGGTGCGTTCACAGGAGACCGCCGACGACATCAACGACAACCACCGCAACTCGAAGTACCTGGGCAACGAGGTCGCGCTTCCGGAGGGCCTGAAGGCGACGACGGACTTCACCGAGGCGGCATCATGCGCCGACGTCATCGTCATGGGCGTTCCGTCACACGGCTTCCGCGGCGTGCTCACGGAGCTGGCCAAGGAGCTGCGGCCGTGGGTTCCGGTGGTGTCGCTGGTCAAGGGTCTCGAGCAGGGCACCAACTTTCGGATGAGCCAGGTCGTCGCCGAGGTGCTGCCCGGGCATCCGGCCGGGATCCTGGCCGGCCCGAACATCGCGCGTGAGGTGGCCGAGGGGTACGCGGCCGCGGCGGTGCTCGCCATGCCCGACCAGCAGCTCGCGGCGGATCTGGCACGGCTGTTCCGCACCAAGCGGTTTCGCACCTACACCACCGACGACGTCGTGGGCGTGGAGATGGCCGGGGCGTTGAAGAACGTCTATGCGATCGCGGTCGGCATGGGCTACTCACTCGGGATCGGCGAGAACACGCGGGCGATGGTGATGGCCCGCGCCATCCGTGAGATGTCCAAACTCGGCGAGGCGACCGGCGGGCACCGCGACACGTTCGCCGGCCTGGCGGGCATCGGCGACCTGATCGTTACCTGCACCAGCCAGCGCAGCCGCAACCGCCACGTCGGTGAGCAGTTGGGGGCAGGTAAGCCGATCGACGAGATCATCGCGTCGATGAACCAGGTCGCCGAAGGCGTCAAGGCCGCGAGCGTCATCATGGAATTCGCCGACCAGTACGGGATTTCGATGCCGATCGCCCGTGAGGTCGACGCCGTGGTCAACCACGGCTCCTCCGTCGAAGAGGCCTACCGCGGACTGATGGTCGAAAAGCCCGGGCACGAGGTGCACGGCGCGGGGTTCTAGCGCTCAGTTGAAGAAGGGGTTCGTACCCTCGGGCCGCTCCAGCAGCGGATCCCGTCCGCCGTTGATGATGTAGCTGCCCGCGGGGCTCAACACGAACCCCGACTGGTTGCGGCTGTCCGAGCACGTGGTCACACCACCGTCGCTGCCGCAGCTGACGGTCTGGAAGCTGATCCGCGAACCGGCCGGCAGCGGTTTGGCGTCACCGACGACGGCGAACACATCGGCCGTCGTCGCCGAGAACTGCGGAACACCCGGGCCGCCGCTGACGAAGTTCGCGCCGTTCGGTGCCGCGGGAATCGCACCGCTGCAGCCGTACCCGCCGTTGCGCTGCAGGACGCACGTCAACCCGTCGGGGGTCTTGAACGCATACCAGTGGCCGTCCATCTTCGCGAACTCCGACAGCTTCACCGGCGCGAGCGCGTTGACGTTCGGCGCCGGTGGCGCCGGCGGCTCGGACGGTTGAGCTGCGGCGATACCCTGCGCGCCGATCAGGGCCGCCCCCGCAGACCCGACGACGCCGATCAACACCCTGTTCAGCACGGTCCACACCCTAAGGGGTTCAGCTGATGCTCGCAGCACACGAATCACATCGCCGCAGGTCGGCGGGTTGTTACCCGCATCGGCCAGAGGAGTGGACCCCCCACCTGCGGGATGGCGCGAACCGCGAGTTGGACCGACGCTGTAACCACAGCGAAAGCTCACGGAGGAACCGCCATGACAACCGAGCACACCGTGCTGGTGATCGGCAGCGGTCCGGCCGGATTGTCGTGCGCCGCCGAATTGCTCGCGCGGGGAGTGGACGTGACCGTCGTCGAGCGGGGCGGGCAGATCGGCGCCGCCTGGTCAGGTCGCTACGACGCCCTGCGTTTCAACACATGCCGCCGCAATTCGGCTCTGCCCGGCGCCCCGTTCCCGCGTCACTTCGGTCAGTTTCCGACCCGCGACCAGTACGTCGACTATCTGCAGACCTACGCCGACCGCCACCATGTTGCCGTCGAACTCGGTGTCGACGTGCAGCGACTCGACCCGCTCCCCGAGGAAGGTTGGAAGGTTGCCACCAACGGCGGTCCACGCAGGACACGCCATGTCGTGGTCGCAACAGGGATCTTCAATCAGCCTGCTCTCCCCGACTGGGCAGCCGACAACGGCTTCGTCGGGCGGGTCGTGCACACCGCGGAGTACCGCAACGCCGACCGGTTCGCCGGTCAGCGTGTCTTGGTCGCCGGCGCGGGTTCCAGCGGGCTCGAGATCGCCCACGACTTGAGCCGCTCGGGTTGCCCAGAGGTACTGCTGGCGGTGCGCACTCCGCCGAACATTCTTCTGCGGCAAGTCGGTCGGCTGCCCTTCGACCTGCCGATGCCGCTCTTTCTCCGGCTTCCAGCCGGTCTCGTCGACAAGATTCTGCTTGCCGTGCAGCGCGGAATGATCGGCGATCTGAGCAATTACGGGTTCGGCAAGCCGCCGGAGGGGCCGATCGCTGGACTCAAGCGCCGCGGCGCGGGCACTGCAATCGTCGATCGTCAAGTGATCGATGCGATCCGCGATCGCTCGCTTCGCGTGGTAGCGGCCGTCGACCGACTCCAACCCGACGGAGCGGTCCTTGCGGACGGCACCTCTGTTCAGGTCGATGCCATCATCGCGGCCACCGGGTACCGAACCGGACTGGATGCCATGGTCTCCCATCTCGATGTCCTCGACCAGCGGGGCATGCCCCGCGACGGACGCGGCACCGAGGTACTGCCAGGTCTTCGCTTCGTCGGCTACGTGTACCGGCCGGGGCTGACGAGATTCGTTGGAACGCTGGCTCGACGGGTAGCCGACGACATTGCCCTCCAGCTGGCGGCTACAAAGTTGCGAGAGTCACCGCCGAAGGACGAGATCTTGCGAGAGTAGTGCCGCAAGCTCCGGACGGCTGTTCACACCCAGCTTGGCGAAGATCGCCTTGATGTGACCGCGCAACGTCTCGGCGGTGATCCACAGCCGGCCGGCGATCTCCCGGGTGGACATGCCGGTCAACAGCAGCTGTGTGACCTCCTTCTCGCGACGGGTCAGCTGGCTCAGGTGAACCAGCAGCGGGGCAATGTCCGAACGGCGCGCCTGCTCCAAAACCACTGCGGTGCAGCCTGTTTCCGCCCCCTCCCGCTCCAGACGGACTGCCCGCACCACGAGCCAGTCACCGGAGCGGCCCCTGGTCCGCGCCATCGCCGGCTCGCCGACTCCTGTTTCGGCGAGAACGCGCGCCCGGTGAGCGACCTCGTGCAGCACGATGGTGCTCTCCAGACGTTCGACCTCGACGGGCCCCAGCCACTCGCTGACCTGCGGTGTCATCGACTCGATGCTGCCGTCGTCGGCGAGTATCAGCAGCGCGGGCGCCGTGGGAACGGACGGCGCGGGCCTACGGCCGAGCTGAAGGGACGCCCGGATGCCGTTGGCCACGTGCGGGCAGAGCCTCGCCATCGTGGCGACCTCGACCTCGGTGAAGAACGGGTCCTCGGCACGCCGGGTGAGGCAGAAGTGCCCCCAGGTGGCCGACCCGGAACTGAAGACGCCCCGCATCTCGTCGCCGTATCCGTTGGGTTGGTAGATCTTCGACCAACGTGTGCTGCGGCTCAGATCACCGGCGGTCTCGATGCCGAGCGAAGCCGCCGGGACCTCCCGCCGTGCGAGGTCGACGAACTTGTTCACGTCGTCGGTGGTCAACTCGCACTCGATGAGGGCGAGATTCTGCTGAAGTGTGACGTTCTCGGCATGCACCCCGGTGATGAGCAAAGTGTCGGGGTCGGTGAGCAGCCAGCCCGCAGCGGCGTAGGAGATCTTTGCCCGAACGACGGTAGCGACCGCAGACAGTAGTTCGAGCGGATCTTGAGCCCGCGCACAGATGCGCGCGACCCGCTGCTCCAACCGAGCAGGCCAGGCGAACGACATCGCTGACGACATGACCGACCCACCGCCCTTCCGTTGGGGTTCGCCGTCCGTCGGGCTGGTCCGTACTGTCGGTTCTACTCCCCTTTTACGCAGTCAGACAAGGACTCTGTGGGCCGCTCACACACCACACGCCCACGGAGTGGCAAATACGCACAGCGAAGGAGGATCTCGATGTGCGCGCTTTTGAACCTGGTTCACCTAGCCTCGGACGTGTTGGTGGACGCAGGCACCAAGGCTCTGCGGTCACGTCGGCTGATGCGTGCCCCGATCGGGCTGTATCGGGCACGCCTCGGGTTCATCTTCGGCTCGCGGATCCTGTTGCTGGAACACATCGGCCGGAAGTCGGGGCAGACCCGGCAAGTGGTGCTCGAGGTGCTCGATCGGACTGACCCGGAGGCTTACATCGTCGCCTCCGGCTTCGGTACCCGCGCGCAGTGGTACAAGAACGTCCAGGCCGATCCCAGGGTGAAGGTGTCCGTCGGTACCCGGTTGTCGAGGCCCGCGATCGCGCGTCCGCTCAGCACCGACGAAGCTGACGCTGCGCTGCGCCGTTACGTCGACCGGCACCGCCGGGCGTGGGAGACGATGAAGCCGGTCCTCGAATCGACCCTGGGCGCACCGATCACCACCGAGAACACCGCCCTGCCGATGGTCGAACTGCGGCTGACAGACCACTGACCGGTGAGGTGTCAGTAGTAGCCAGGGCCTCGACCGGCCATCGACTCCAGGCGGGCGATGCGGTCCCCGATCGGCGGGTGGGTCGAGAACAGCTTGCCGATCTTCTCGCCCGCGCGGAACGGGTTGGCGATCATCAGGTGCGCCTGATCGGCCAGCTTGGGGTCGGGCGGCAGCGGTGCCTGCTCGACGCCGGCGCTGATCTTGCGCAGCGCGCTGGCCAACGCCAGCGGATCGCCCGTCAGCTCCGCGCCGGACTGGTCGGCCTGGTACTCCCGCGACCGCGACACGGCCAGCCGGATCACTGTCGCCGCGATGGGGCCGAGCAGCGAAACCAACAGGATCGCAAAGGGATTGGCGCCCTCACGGTTACCGCCGAAGATCGTCGCGAAGTAGGCGATGTTGGCGAGCGCGGTGATGACCGCGGCCATCGCGCCGGCGACGCTCGAGATCAGGATGTCGCGGTTGTAGACGTGTGAGAGTTCGTGCCCGAGCACCGCCCGTAGTTCGCGTTCGTTGAGGATGTGCAGGATGCCGGTCGTACAGCACACCGCGGCGTTGCGCGGATTGCGGCCGGTGGCGAACGCGTTCGGCGCGTCGGTGTCGCTGATGTACAGCCGCGGCATCGGCTGGCGGGCCGTGGTGGCCAGCTCGCGCACGATCCGGTACATCACCGGGGCCTGCATTTCGGTGACGGGCTGCGCGTGCATCGCCCGCAGCGCGATCTTGTCGCTGTTGAAATACATGTAGGCGTTCATGCCGACGGCGAACAGCACCGCCAGGCCGATGAGCGCCGTATTGCGGAACAGCGCGGCGATGAACACGATCAGCGCCGAGAACCCCACCAGCAGAGCGAACGTCTTGGCGGTGTTCGCGTGCGGATGCCAGGTCATCGCTTCCTCCTTCGGAAAGAAAGACTTCGCTGAGTCAACGCTTAGGCGGGCTCCGCAAGTTCCGGCGCTCAGCCGTGCCGGTTCACCGTGTAATCCACCAGGGTCGCCAGGGCCTGACGGCCCGGCCCCTCGGGCAGCTGGGAGAGCTCTTCACGGGCCTGCACCGCGTATTGCGCGACGGTCTGCTTGGCCCTGGTCATGCCCGGCGAGCCGCGCAACAGCCGCAGCGCCTCGGCCACGTCGTCGTCGTTTTCCACCGGTCCGGCCAGCAGCTCGCGCAACCGGTCGGCGGCGGGACCGTCGTCACGCAGCGCGTAAAGCACCGGCAGCGTGTGCACACCTTCGCGCAGGTCGGTGCCCGGCACCTTGCCGGACTCGTCCGGATCGCTGTCGATGTCGATGATGTCGTCGGAGATCTGGAAAGCCGTGCCGACGATGCCGCCCAGCCGGCTCAACCGCTCGATTTGCTCTTCGTCGGCACCCGAGAACGTCGCCCCGAACCGGCCGGACGCCGCAATCAGACATGCGGTCTTCTCGTAGACGACCTTCAGGTAGTGCTCGACGGAGTCGACGTGTTCGGCCGCGCCGCGGGTTTCCCGCATCTGGCCGGTGACCAGCTGGGCAAAGGTGTCGGCGATGATGCGAACCGCGTCGGGTCCGAGCCTGCTGACCAGACGCGAGGCGGTCGCGAACAGGTAGTCGCCCGCCAGGATCGCGATGTTGTTGCCCCAGCGTGCGTTGGCGCTGTCCGCACCGCGACGGACCTGCGCCTCGTCCATCACGTCGTCGTGGTACAGCGTCGCGAGGTGCACCAGTTCGATGACCGCGCCCGCGACGGTGACCTGCCAGGCATCCGGGTCCGGACCCAGCCGGGCTGCGAGCACCGTGAACAGCGGGCGGAACCGCTTCCCGCCGGCCTGGAACAGGTGTTGTACCGCTTCGGCCATCAACTCGTCGGCTTTGCCGAGCTCAGTGGCCATCAGGTCTTCGATGCGGGCGACCCCGTCGCGCACTTCCTGCGCGAATTCGGGATCTCCGAAGTCCACCCCGGCTACCACCGTCGCTGGCGTCCTCACCCTGCCAACATACTGGGAACCATGGACTTACCGGCGGGATGGGCCCACGGCCGAAGCCCAGGGGAGAGCGCTGGGCCCACGGACGCAGCCCAGGGGACGACCGGGGGATCGATGAAGGCGGACGTGGTCGTCGTCGGGGCCGGCCCCGCGGGTTCGGCCGCCGCCGCGTGGGCGGCGCGCAACGGCCGCGATGTGCTCGTCATCGACAAGGCGCAGTTCCCCCGCGACAAGGCCTGCGGCGACGGGCTGACCCCGCGCGCGGTGCTGGAGATGCAACGGCTCGGGCTCGGCCCGTGGCTTGAGGGTCGGGTGCAGCATCGTGGCCTGAGGATGTCCGGATTCGGGGCCGACGTCGAGATCGAATGGCCGGGGCCATCGTTTCCGTCGACCTCGAGCGCGGTCCCGCGCACCGAACTCGACGACCGCATCCGCATGGTCGCCGTGGACGACGGCGCGAAGATGCTGCTCGGCGTGAAGGCCGTCGACGTACGCCATGACGCCTCCGGTCGCGTGGAGGCGGTGATACTCGATTCGGGCGCCGAGATCGGCTGCGGCGAGCTGATCGTCGCCGATGGAGCCCGCTCGACGCTGGGCCGCGTGCTGGGCCGCGAATGGCATCAGGAGACGGTGTACGGCGTGGCGATCCGCGGTTACATCGCCACACCGCGGGCGAGCGAACCGTGGATCACCTCGCACCTGGAACTGCGCTCGCCGGAAGGTGCGGTGCTGCCCGGATACGGCTGGATCTTCCCGCTGGGCAACGGCGAGGTGAACATCGGCGTCGGTGCACTCGCGACGGCCAAGCGGCCGGCCGACGCCGCGCTGCGGCCACTGATGTCCTATTACACCGGGCTGCGTCGTGAGGAGTGGGGCTTTGTCGGGGAGCCGCGCGCCGGCCTGTCTGCGCTGCTGCCGATGGGCGGGGCGGTGTCGGGCGTCGCCGGGCCGAACTGGATGCTGATCGGCGACGCGGCCGCCTGCGTCAACCCGCTCAACGGCGAAGGCATCGACTACGGTCTCGAAACCGGCCGGCTGGCCGCCGAACTGCTGGGCACCGGCGATCTCTCGCGCGTGTGGCCCGCGGTGCTGACGGCGCACTATGCGCGCGGGTTCTCGGTGGCCCGGCGGCTCGCGCTGCTGCTGACGTTCCCGCGGTTCCTGCCGTCGACCGGGCCGCTCGCGATGCGGTCGGAGACGCTGATGACCATCGCGGTGCGGGTGATGGGCAACTTCGTCACCGACGACGACGAGGACTGGACCGCAAGGGTGTGGCGCGGCGCCGGCCGCGTGTCGCGGCGTATCGACGAACGGCCGCCGTTTCGCTAGTCGCGCCGACGCCGCTCGGCGAGCTTCAGGGCGATGCGGGTGTGCGCGGCATCCCGGTTCGGTTGGGTAGAAGCGGTGAGCCCCAACGCAATCAGAACATCAGCGGCGGTGATGAACAACCCGATCCAGTACGCCCACCGCACGGTGGGGTCCGGTTGGGACGCGAAGTACATGATGAGGAAAATCGGCCCGACGATGCCGAAGACGAACATCATGCCCTGAAACATCAGATAGCGCTTGAACGTCTCCATGTCGCAGGCAGAATATCGCGGATGACCGCCGTCTACCGGGCTCCGATGCGATCCCGCCGCGACGACATCGACCCGCAGACATCGCTCGACCGGGCGCTGGCTCTCGGCGTCGTGGGTTTCGGCGACGCGGGTTTCGGCGAGCGACTGGCTCGTCGCGTGGATCGGTTCGCCGATGTCGAAGACGGCTCCTTCGTGTGGACCCGCGATGCGGACGGGCTTTTCTGGTTGGGCCGTATCGATGGGCCGTACCGCCGCGACGACTCCGCGGAGGCCACCGCTGTCGACCTGGTGCATGTGCGGCCGTGCCGCTGGCTGCGCGAACCCATACTCGAACCCGACGTTCCCGCAGCGGTTCTCGCGACCTACAGACGCGGTGGCCGCAACTTTCAGCAAACCCACGATCCCGACGTCGGCGCGCAGACCGAACGCATTTGGGACGCCCGCATTGATCGAGACCCATAACCAAGCTAACTGTAAGACCAGCTAGACGACCTGTTTTCGGCGACGTGCAGGGATTATCCTGGAGCACAGCGGCGTTCATGTAGGCATCGGCGGAAGGAAGCACGATGCTCGGTCTGACAGTTCGATCGGCTGTTGCCGCGATCGCGGTCGCCGCGGCCGCGTTGTCCTCGGCTCCGATTGCGGCCGCGCTGCCCCAGGGACCGTGTCAGGATGTGCCTTTTGTCGGGGTGTGCACGCCGTACCGGGGTGCGACCGGTAAACCGTCCTCGAACGCCAAGTCAGAACCGCCCCTGCCGGTCGTCAACAGCGCCCCGCCGGCCAGCGGTGGCCAGCAGGCAGCCATCGACATCGACGATTAGCCGAGCGATTTCGCGAAACCGCTGACGTCGCGGATGGATGCGTCGAACACCTCGGGCATGTAAGCCCCGCAGAGTAGGTCACCGCCATGGCAGGTGCCTGCGACCACCCGGCCGACCGCGGCGACGCCCGCGCGCAGCAGGCGCCGATAATACGCGAGGCCCTCGTCACGTAACGGGTCCAGTTCGTTGACCGAAATGACATGCGGCGGAAGCCCGTTGAGTTCCTCATCGGTCGCCACGGCCGCCCAACAGGTGGCGTCGTCGGCATGCGAACCGTCGGGGTTGTAAATCGAACCGAGCAACGCGAGTTGGTGGCGGCTGACGAAGTATTCGTCGTTCTCGGCCAGCGAGGGCAGGTCCTCGCACTCCTCGAGCCAGCGGTTGGAGATGTACGGGCACTGCGCGTAACACCCGGCGATCTCGTGCAGCCAGCCTTCGCGTTTGGCCTTGTGCGCGACGGTCAGCGTGAGGTTGCCGCCGCCGGACTCCCCCGACACGATCAGGTGGCTCACACCGAGTTCTGTGCGGTTGGCCGCCACCCAGCGCACGGCCGCGGCGCAGTCGTTGAGCCCGGCGGGAAATGGGTGCGGGCCGAGTTTGCCACCGGAGTTGCGGAACTCGACACCGACAACGAGGAGGCCTGTGGCGGCGAGGCATTCGCGGATCCTGACGTAGCCGATATCGGCCGCGCTGCCGATCGCCATCCCACCACCGTGCAGATGGACGACGGCGGGCATCAGGCCACCGGCGTCCTCGTCGGGGCGGCTGATGTACAGCGTGATGTCGTTGCCGTCGGGGCCGGGAATGGTTGTCGTCGATGTGGTCACCCCGGTGACGGCGGGCAGGTCCTTGCCCAGCGCGTCGAGGATCGCGCCCATCCCCTCCTCGCTCATGGTGGCGAAGGCAATGCGGTCCTCGAGCGGTGCGTCGATGCTCAGCGGCGCGGCGGGCAGCCGGCCGTCGAGACCGAACTGCGCAAACGCCTTGACCATTCGAGGGTCGGAGCGAGGATCGGTTCCGAGCGTGCGATCCGGGTCCACCAGGCGTCCGTGCATGTCCAGACCGTAGCGCGCCACCGCGATGACCGACCCCGGTTTGCGACTACCGCCGCGTCGGCCACCGCGTGTCGACGATGTCGAGCAGATGCGGAAGGCCCGCCCGGTAGCGAGTGGTTTTGCGCCGGTGATGTTGCCGTCAGCGCAGGGGTTTGGTGGCGGCGTGCAGCGCCACGATGCCCCCGGTGAGGTTGCGCCAGCGCACCGAGGACCAACCGGCATCGGCGATCTGGTGGGCCAGTTGCGTCTGGTCGGGCCATGCGCGGATCGACTCGGCGAGGTAGACGTAGGCCTCCGGGTTGGAGGACACCGCCCGGGCGATTCTCGGCAGCGCCTGCATGAGGTACTCCTTGTAGGCCGTGGCAAAGAATCGGTTCGTCGGTGTCGAGAATTCGCACACCACCAGCCGTCCTCCGGGGCGGGTGACGCGCGCCATTTCGCGCAGGCCCGCCACGTGGTCGACGACGTTGCGCAGTCCGAAGCTGATCGTCACCGCGTCGAAGACCCCGTCGCCGAACGGCAGTCGCGTGGCGTCACCCGCGACCTTGGGCACATCCCGGGAAGCGCCGGCAGCCAGCATCCCGACCGAGAAGTCGGCGGCCACGCACCACGCCCCCGAGGTCGCCAGCTCGACCGTCGACACGGCCGTGCCCGCCGCGATGTCGAGCACCTTGTCCTGCGGGCCGATGCGCAATGCCGCCCGTGTCGCCCGCCGCCAGAACCGGTCCTGCCCCAGCGACATCACGGTGTTGGTCAGGTCGTAGCGCCGGGCGACCGCGTCGAACATCGACGCCACATCACGTGGGTTCTTCTCCAGCGTCGCGCGTCCCATGACGCCACCGTAGCTGTGAAGATGCTTCAAGCGGGAATGCGGAGTCCGTCTACAGGAGATATAGGGAGCATGAGCGAAAAGGTTTGGTTCATCACCGGTACGTCGCGGGGCTTCGGACGCGAGTGGACGATCGCGGCGCTCGAGCGCGGGGACAAGGTCGCCGCGACCGCGCGCAACCTGTCCTCATTGGACGATCTCGTCGAGAGATACGGCGATGCATTGCTGCCCCTGACGCTGGACGTCACCGATCGCGAGGCGGACTTCGCCGCCGTCAAGCAGGCCCACGACCACTTCGGCCGGCTCGACATCGTGGTCAACAACGCCGGCTACGGACACTTCGGCTTCATCGAAGAGGTGACCGAACAGGAGGCGCGCGACCAGATCGAGACGAACGTCTTCGGCGCGCTGTGGGTCACCCAGGCCGCGCTGCCGTACCTGCGGGCACAGCGCAGCGGGCACATCATCCAGGTGTCGTCGATCGGCGGCATCACCGCGTTCCAGAACGTCGGCATCTATCACGCGTCGAAGTGGGCGCTCGAGGGTTTCTCGCAGGCGCTGGCTCAGGAAGTGGCCCCGTTCGGAATACACGTCACGCTGATCGAGCCGGGCGGTTACTCCACAGACTGGGCGGGTTCGTCGTCTCGCCGGTCGAAGCCGTTGTCCGATTACCAAGAGGTACACGAGGAAGCCGACCGGATCCGCAGTCAGCGTGTGGCCAAGCCCGGCGATCCGCAGGCATCGGCGCGGGCCCTGCTCAAGGTCGTCGACGCCGAAAACCCGCCGCTGCGCGTGTTTTTCGGTGAGTTACCGCTGCAGTTGGCCAAGGCCGACTACGAGAACCGGCTCAAGACCTGGGAGGAATGGCAGCCGGTCGCCATCGAAGCGCAGGGCTGACGTCGTCAGGTTGGGTGCCTGAGCTGCGGCCCTCAGGCCGCCCAATCACCCGGCGGCGCAGGTCCCCCGGGTTCACCGGCACTGTCGACGGGCGTCGCGGCGCTCGACTGGGTTTCGCCTATCCGGCTGCCATCGGTTTCGGGCGACGCAGCGATGTCGTTGTCGACTACTCGGCCGCCATCGGGTTCGGGCGGCGCAGCGTTGTCCGTGTCGCTTATCCGGCTGCCATCGAGTTCGGGCGACGCAGCGATGTCGTTGTCGCCTACCCGGCCGCCGTCATCAGATTCGGGCGACGCAGCGATGTCGTTGTCGCCTATCCGGCTGCGGCCATCAGATTCGGGCGACGCAGCGATGTCGTTGTCGCCTACCCGGCTGCGGCCATCAGATTCGGGCGACGCAGCGACGTCCTTGTCGACTACTCGGCTGCCGTCACTAGATTCCGACGACGCAGCGATGTCGTTGCTGCGCGCTTCCTGGTCTTCGGGTGGGCGCAGAAGCCGTTCGGGTCGGTGGTAGTAGTTCAGCCGCGCCTGGCCGGTGTCCAGCCCGGGTGGTGGAAGCCATTCGACCTC
>NZ_LQIW01000030.1 GCF_001500025.1 Mycobacterium sp. IS-1590
CACCAAACCCCCACCCACCGACGACCCCCCCTACAACCTCACCGTCGACGCCGGCATCGAAGGCGCCCGCCGAGCCGGCACCAAACCCCCACCGTTCTGACAACTCGCCGCTGTTCGAATGGTGCGCGGCGGATAGGTTCGGACCCATCGCCTGGGTTCGACAGTGCCGAACGAACCTCTAGTCCACCGAATCCGATATAAGCCGGCCGCGCATTGTCGCCGCATTCGCCGAAATCGGCAGGCACCAATCGTCGATAACAGCAAACGGCTATCGCGGGAAGTCCGTCGTGGACCGAGTGTTACGGGGTGCAGAAGAACGGAGTGCAATCGATCGTCACCGGTATTACGCACCCGGAGGTCAGGGCGATAATGAGGGTCATCATCAAGAGAAGTACGAGTTTGGCGTTGCGATGTGACATGACTGAATCCCCTTCGCCCGAGTGACGATCCGAATGTGAATTCTGTAAGTGGCAAACGGCTGAAATGAATTGAAATCGGCGGAAGTTGCGTCAATTTTTTCACCAAAATCCATCCCCTTTGTGCAGCGTGTGAAACCAATGTCAGACAAAGCAAAACTGTCAAAATTAACCAACACACGTTTTGATCTTGAAAGGTAAAACCCGGCGTTGGTTATTGCAATGTTGCTAGGAATGCATCCCACCGTGAAACGCGGCCGTCAATTACCACGAGGAGAACGCGCATGCGGTTTCCACTCGCTCCGGACTCATCATCTTGCGGGCATGTCCGGGACGAAGATCCATCGTTGCTCGATGCCCCAACGGCGCGTCGAAACGCCTACCTCCCGAAGAGTTGGGCTCCCGACGCGCACTCGGCCGCGGCGAGTCGCTCACTATGCTCGATGCCATGGCGAGCGTGTTCACGAAGATCATCAACGGTGAGCTACCAGGCCGGTTCGTCTATGAAGACGACGACATCGTCGCCTTCCTGACGATCGCCCCGATCACTCAGGGCCACACGCTCGTTGTGCCCCGAGCCGAGATCGACAACTGGCAAGACGTCGAACCTGCGGTCTTCGGTCGCGTGATGGAGGTGTCCCAGCTGATCGGCAAGGCCGTGGTCAAGGCGTTCCCCGCCGAGCGGGCCGGTGTCATCATCGCCGGCCTCGAGGTGCCGCACCTGCACGTGCACGTCTTCCCCACCAACGATCTCGCCGATTTCGGGTTCGCCAACGCCGACCAGAACCCGTCACCGGAATCCCTCGACGAGGCCCAGGCCAAAATCAAGGCTGCGCTGGCTCAGCTGACCTGAGCCGCCACATCGGCGATGCGCGGCAAGCTGACCCTGAACGTGCACCCCTGCCCCGGCGCGGTGGTGACGTCGACCGTTCCGCCGTGAGCGAGAACCAGCGAGTCAACGATCGACAATCCCAGCCCGGTGCCACCGCTCGCCCGCGTGCGTGACGAGTCTGCGCGATAGAACCGTTCGAACACCCGCTGCGCGTCGTCTTCCGTCATACCCGGCCCCTCGTCGCACACCTCCAGCACTGCCCGATCCCCCGCGGTGCCCACCCGCACGGTGACCCCAGCGGTTTCGGGGGTGTGCTGAAGCGCGTTCGCCGTCAGGTTGCCCAACACCTGGCGCAGCCGCGCTTCGTCACCGAGTACCTCCGGGGTGCCGGGCCCCTCGAGCACCTCCAACCTGATAGCTCGCTTGGGGGCGATGGATCGCGCGTCGTGGACGGCGTCGGTGGCCAGCGTCAGAAGATCGACACGCCGGTGCTCGAGTGGGCGCTGCGCGTCGAGGCGGGCGAGCAGCAGCAGGTCCTCGACGAGCAGGCCCATGCGGCCGGATTCGCTCTCGATGCGGCTCATCAGCATCTCGACGTCGCGTGCCGCACCCTGGCGGTACAGCTCGGCGAAGCCACGGATAGTGGTCAGCGGTGTGCGCAACTCGTGGCTGGCGTCGGTGATGAACCGTCGCATCCGCTCCTCGGAATTGCGGGCTTGCTCGGCGGAGGCCTCCGAGGCCGCCATGGCGGTCTGGATCTGGGCGAGCATGCCGTTGAGCGCCAACGATAACCGGCCCACCTCCGTGCGCGGGTCGCGTTGGGGCACACGGCGATCGAAGTCACCCGCCGCGATAGCCGCCGCGGTCTGCTCGACTTCGACCAGTGGACGCAGGCTGCGGTGCACCACCGCATAGCCGACCACCCCAAGGACCACCAGCACCGCCAGTCCGATGCCCACCTGTGCGTAGATCAACTCGCGCACTGTGGTCTGCACGTCGGAGAAGTCGACGGCGACGGTGACGACCCCGTCCGGGCTGCGGACCGTCATCGCGCGCCACCGCACATCCGACCCGTTGAGCGAGCCGATGGTGACCGGTTCGGGGCCCACATCGTTGTCCGGCGGTAGCGCCGGTTCGGCGTCTCGGTCGTTCACGGCGATCCAGACGTGTCCGTCGGCGCCGACACCGCGGACATAGAAATTCGTCGGTGGCCGTGCGGGGTTGGGGCTTTCCAATGCGTTGTCGGCGCCCTGGCGCGGCGCCTGGGCCCACCCGCGCGAAGCATCGAGCAATTCCTGATCGACGCGGTTGCTCAGGGTGTGGCGCAGGATCGTCGTGACCGCCACGCCGGACGCGAGCAGACCGCACGCCACCAACAACAGGGTGGCCGCCACCAGCGCCACTCTCAACGGCACGCGTGCGGTCATCTACCCATTGTCGGCGCGCCCGCGGCCCTCCGTCGGGGTTGTCTGTTCTTCGCGCAAGCGCTCATCGGGTTTGTCTGTTCTTCGCGCAAGCGCTCATCACCGCGGCTCGCGCAACACGTACCCCACGCCGCGCAACGTGTGCAACAGGCGCTTCTCCCCCGTGTCGATCTTTCGGCGCAGGTAAGACACATAGGACTCGACGACGTTGACATCGCCGCCGAAGTCGTAGCGCCATACGTGGTCGAGGATCTTGGGCTTCGAAAGCACCGTTCCCGCGTTGATGATGAAGTACCGCAGCAGCGTGAACTCCGTCGGCGACAACGCGACCGGCTCCCCCGCCTTCCACACCTCGTGGGTGTCCTCGTCCAGTTCGATGTCGGCGAAGGTCAGCCGGGAATTGCGGGGCTCCTCGACGCCGCGTCCCGAACGGCGCAGGATCACCCGCAACCGGGCCACCACCTCCTCGAGGCTGAACGGTTTGGTCACGTAGTCGTCACCGCCGAGGGTGAGGCCGGCGATCTTGTCCTGAAGCGAGTCGCGCGCGGTGAGGAACAGTGCCGGCGCGTCGATACCGTCGGCGCGCAGTCGGCGCAGAAGCCCGAAACCGTCCATGCCGGGCATCATCACGTCGAGGATGACGGCGTCCGGACGTATCTCACGCGCCTTGTCCAGCGCGGCCGGTCCATTGGAGGCGGTGTAGACCTCGAAACCTTGGAACTTCAGGCTGACGGACAACAGCTCGACGATATTGGCTTCGTCGTCTACTACGAGGATCTTGGCCTCCGGTGCGTTCTCGGTTAATGCAGGCATGGCCACCTATTCACTGTCCGTCTGTCACCGGTGATGTTCCTGCCAGCAGGCTGTGTACTTCCTGTGAGTTCTCATCTTGCGCCGTCCATAGACTGAGGTGATGAACTTCGGTAAAGCGCTGACCGAAATTGCGACCGCACCGGCGCGGGCCGCCCTGGCGGTCGCCGACGCGGGGCTGGCCATGGCGACCGGGGCGGTGAGCATGGCGCAGCGCACGCTCGGCGAAGCCGCCGAGGGTGGGCCCGGATCGGCGTCTCTCGCCACCATGCTGGGCCTCAACGACGCGGTCGAGCGGGCGAATCGGTTGGCACGTCTGATGGATGACGACGCCCCGCTGGGCCGGGCCCTGGCACCCAACGGACCGCTGGACCGGCTGCTGCGACCGGGCGGGCTGGTCGATCAGCTGACCACCGAGGGTGGCCTGCTTGACCGCGTGACCGCGGAGAACGGCGCGGTCGCGAGGGCCGTGGCTCCAGGCGGGCTGGTGGACCAGCTGATGGCCGAGGGCGGTCTGGTGGACAGGATGACCACCGACGACGGTGCTCTGTCGCGGGTGATCGCACCGGGTGGGCTCGCCGACCAGCTGCTGGCCAACGATGGCCTCGTGGAACGGGTGCTGCGTGAAGACGGCGTGGCCGACCGCTTACTGGCCGAGGACGGCCTGCTGGACACGCTCACCGATCCAGACGGTCCGCTGCTCAAGCTGGCCGACGTCGCGGACACGCTCAACCGGCTCGCGCCCGGCCTGGAGGCGTTGGCGCCGACGATCGACGCGCTGCACGACGCCGTCGTGACGTTGAGTCAGGTCGTCAATCCGCTGAGCAATATCGCCGACCGGATTCCGCTGCCGGGGCGCCGGCCGCGAGCCCGGACCACGTCGAGGACGGTGACCTCTCGACGCATCATCGATGTGGAGGAGTGAACTCAGGCGTCGGCTTCGATCGTCTTGATCGCCGCTGACACGCTGTCCGGAGTCGGAGGTTGGTCTTCGGGCTGCCAACGCTGCAGCAACAGGACGGCCGCGCCGCGCAGCATCCGCACATAGTCGTCGACATCGGTTTGCTTGTAGGACTCGATGCGCTGGGCGATGTCGGGCACCAGCGGTTTGATGGCGGTGGCGATGCTCAGGCCGAGGCCCCCTGCGGTCGCGCCCTTGTCGAGCAGCGTCAGGAGTTGTTCGACCTCGGACCGCGTGAGGCCCGGGTACACCTGCGGGAAGTCGGCGAGTAGATCGTCCTTGACAGTCACGGGCAGCGGAGTTCCCCGAACCGACGACCAGATAAACTCGATGCCCGCAGGCCTCCTTAGCTCAGTGGTAGAGCACTCGCCTTGTAAGCGAGCGGTCGTCAGTTCAATCCTGACAGGGGGCTCCGATCATGAACGGCCCCAGCGCCCTGCGCCGTGTCGGTGTGGCGTCATAACGTCCGTCGTGTGAGGCAATGCCGAGCTTGCGGTTCAGCGCTCTCGAAACGCAGTCAGAAGGTCTACTGCAGTAATGCGTGTCAGGCGGCGGCGCGACGCGACAGCAGTACGGAGCGTTGGCTCGAATCCGGGGAGGCGTGGATCGATGGCCGCCGCGAACACTACATTCGGCGGTATCTCCTTGACGCCCAATCGGGTTGCTGCGCAATATGCGGCGGAACCGGCGTCTGGCTGGATCAACCGCTCGCGTTCGTGATGGACCACATCGACGGCGATCCGACGAACAACTGCCGGGAGAACTTGCGAATGGTATGTCCGAATTGTGATTCGCAGCTACCGACTTACAAGAGCAGAAACCGGGGCAACGGGCGCTTTTACCGTCGGCAGCGATTCGCCAAGGGTGAGTCTTATTGAATCAGCTCGCAGCGGCGAGGAATGATGCCTTGACCTGACTTCTCAACGTTTCCAACGCCTTTGCGAGCAGGCGCGACACGTGCATCTGCGAACAACCGATCTGCGCGGCGATCTGGCTTTGCGTCATGTCCTCGAAGAAGCGCAACGTCAGGACCTCACGCTCGCGTGCCGGAAGGGCCGCGATCAACGGTCGCACGGTTTCGACGTTGAGCACCTTGTCGAAGCCGGCGTCGTCGCTGCCGAAATTGTCACCTATGGACGCCGAATCGTCATCGCGCATCGCAGGTATGTCGGTCGACAGCGTCGAATAATTCGACCCGGCGATCGCCGCTTGCACCACCTGTTCGCGATCGACGCCGAGATGTTCGGCGATCTCGGTCGCAGTGGGCGCTCGCCCCAGACCCTGGGCCAGCTTGGCGGTCGCCTTGTTCACGCGCATCTGGAGGTCTTTGACGGTGCGCGGCACTTTCACTGCCCACGCGTGGTCACGGAAGTGCCGGCGGACCTCGCCCATCATCGTCGGTACGGCGAAGGACAGAAATTCCGCTCCGTTGTCGACGTCGAACCGATTGAGCGCATTGACCAGCCCGACCCGGGCTGCCTGCACGAGATCCTCGTGCGATTCACCGCGATTGCGGTAACGACGTGCGATGTGCTCGGCCAGCGGCAGACAGCGCGCACAAATGAGATCGCGTTGCCGGTGATAGGCGCTCGACCCCTCGTCGAGGGTCTTGAGGTGACGGAACATCTGTGTCACGTCTGAATAGTCGGAATTGGGTCCAGCCACGGGGTACGTCCGTCCCTAGAAAATGAAAGCGCGGCTCGCGGTTCTGAACCTGACTGACTCGTATACCCCTGTAATGACCAGCCGAAACGCGCTGACAACCCGACCTGGCTGCGGCGATGTGCACAGCGTTGTCGGCGGCTTCTAAGCTGCTGAACATGGACGTCTGGACCAGGAACAACATCAAGATCGTTGGCCGCACCAGCGGTCCGACGCTGTTCCTGGCCCACGGTTTCGGGTGCGACCAGAACCTGTGGCGACTCATCGTCGACAGGCTGCGGTCGCAGTTTCGCATCGTGTTGATGGATCACGTCGGCTCCGGGGCCTCGGACCCCAGCGCATGGGACAGCGCCAAGTACTCGTCGCTGGACGGCTACGCCGACGACATCATCGAAATTCTGCGTGACCTCGACCTTCGTGATGTGGTCTTCGTCGGGCATTCGGTGGCGGCGATCATCGGTGTGCTCGCGGTCATCGGGGAGCCCGACCGTATCGCCAAGCTCGTCATGGTCACTCCGTCGCCTCGCTACATCGACGACGACGGCTATCACGGCGGATTCTCGAGCGCCGACATCGACGAACTTCTGGAGTCCCTGGAGCTGAACTACCTCGGCTGGTCGCATGCCATGGCTCCGGTGATCATGGGTAATGCCGAGCGACCGGAGCTGGCCGAGGAACTCGAGGCGTCGTTCTGCCGAACCGATCCCGACTGCGCACGTGTCTTCGCCCGCGCCACGTTCCTGTCCGACAATCGCGCGGACCTTCCGAAAGTCTCGGTGCCCACACTGATCCTGGAATGCTCCGAGGACGCGATCGCACCGCCATCCGTCGGAGCCTATGTGCACCAACATATCTCCGGTAGTCAGCTGATCACACTCGATGCCACCGGCCACTGCCCTCACGTCAGCGATCCGGATGCCACGGCCCAAGCGATCGCCGCGTTCGCCCTCCCGACATGACCGGATTGGACGACCACTGGGAGAACGCGCCCACCGGCAACGCGATCGCCCACCCCGACGGCCGCATCATCCGCGCCAACGCGACACTGTCCGACTGGCTGGGTTACGACCGTAATAGCCTGCGCGGCAAGCTGATCACCGACCTGTTGACCGTCGGGGGACGCTTGCACTACGACACGCACTTCCGGGGGATGCTGCGAATGCTCGGGAAACTCGACGGCGTGACGCTTGATTTCCTGACCGCCGACGGAACGCGGCTACCGATATTCCTCACGGCCAACACGAAGTTCGACGCCGACGGGAACCCGGAGCTGGTGCGCATCAGCGCGGTCGACGCCAAAGATCGGCGATCGTACGAGCAGGAACTGCTCGCGCAGCGCGAACGGGCCGAAGCCGAGCGCAGTCGGGTGCAGGCGTTCGCCGAAACCTTGCGGCGTTCATTGCTTCCACCGCTTCTCGCACCGCCGCCGGGACTGGACGCCGCGGCCTACTATCACACCGCATCGGACGACGACGTCGGCGGCGACTTCTACGACCTGTTCCCGCTGTCACGCTCAACGTGGGGATTCTTCCTCGGCGACGTCGCCGGAAAAGGCGTCGACGCCGCGGTGGTCGCGGGGCTGGCGCGCTATGTACTCCGCTCGGCCGCGGTCGCCGACCACGATCCGGTGAAGGCGCTTCACATACTCAATTCGGTGCTGATGCAGGACCTCGAGATCGACGGCAACCGGCTGTGCACGGTGATCGACGGAAGCCTCACCATGAGCGGCGACGGTTTCGACGTGGCACTCGCCAGCGGGGGCCATCCGCCGCCGCTGCTTCTGTGCGCCGACGGATCGGCCTATTACGCCGACACCGTCGGTGGCCATGCGGCCGGAATCACCGATGACGCGCGGTTCGTAGCACACAAGTTCCACCTGGCGCCCGGGGACACCATGGTGCTCTACACCGACGGTTTGACCGAGGCGAACACCGGGATCGGCCATCAGCGCTACGACGACGAAGGGGCCCTGCTCGCCTTCGTCGACGTTCACGCACCCGCCACCGCGGACACCATCGTCCAGGCGTTGAAGGAAGTGCTCACGGGCTTCGGGCCTGGACTCAAGGATGACGCCGCGGTGCTTGCGCTCGGAGTGCCCGCAATCGCCTGATCAGGTCAGGTCTCGTCTGCGACGTCGTGGCGGTCCTGATGCCCGCCGGGGGCCTGCGGATCGTCGTCGCGGTGGTCCAGGTCGTCCTGCAGTGCCCGTTGTTCCTCGGTCGCCTTGGTGGCGTCGATCGGAGTGGCCGGCGGATCGTTCTGCGTTGACATTCGACATGGATGGACCGCTTGCTCTCCGACGAAACCCGGTGTGACCAGAAGTACATTGCTAGGACCCTAACTATTAGGCCACGATGGAGTCGTGTCCACGTCAATACCCGCCCGGGTCGACCCGCTCGCGCTCGAACAGCAAGTCTGCTTCGCGCTTGCCGTCACCCACCGAGCCGTGCTGGCGATTTACCGCCCGCTGCTCGAACCGCTCGGCCTGACCCATCCTCAGTACCTCGTCATGCTGGCGCTGTGGGACCACTACAAGACCGGGGAGACGGCGCAACCGCCCACAAAGCCGCTGTCGGTCAAGGACATCGCGAGCGCGCTGCAACTCGACTCGGCGACGCTGTCCCCGATGCTCAAACGCCTCGAGTCGCTCGGCTTCATCACCAGGACACGCAGCGCCGTCGACGAACGGGCCACAGATGTGCGGCTCACCGAGGAAGGTGTGCGGTTGCGACGCCGTGCACTGCAGATACCGCCTGCCGTCGTCGAGCGCCTCGGTGTCGGCCTCGATGAACTCGAATCTCTTCGCGACGTGTTGAACCGCGTGAACGCTGCCGCTCTCGCTGCGGGCGCACTCGACAACTGACAACTCAAGGAGGAACCGTGGCTGCCGCCCGCCCCAACATCGTTCAATACATCACCTATTCGTACGGACGCCGGCTTCCGGACTCCATGCGCGAATGGGTGGCACGCGACCTGGCCGGCCCGGGCGCGTTGCGCCGCCACATGATCCGGATGGCGATCCCACCCCTGTTCGTGCTGGCCCCGTTCTGGTTGCTTCCGGCATCGCTGTATGTACATCTGGAAATGACTGCGCCGATCTATATTTGGGCGATCCTCATGGCGCTCGCGCTCAACAAGATCTGGCGTCGGCACCGTCTCACCCAGCACGGGCTGGACCAGAACCTGGTCGACGAGATCAAGCGTAAGAAGGACGCGCGGATGCACGAGGACTACATCCGCCGGTTCGGCCCGCGTCCCGAAGAGGCGCGCTGGCAGCAGAACAGCAGCCCCTTCTAGCCACGCGGCGACGCCTAAAACAACAGCGTCTGTCCCAGGTAGCCGCCCGACCCGACGCCCGGCAGGATCGCGAACGTCGCCGACCCGATCGTGGTGATCCACTCGTTCAACGCATCGGCCGCGGCGAGCCGCCGCTGCACAGGTGTGAACTGCACGGCCGGATCACGTTGATACGCAGCGAAAATCAGCCCGCTCTCGGAGATACGACCGGCGGACGGCGCGTCGTCGTAGTTGTACGGCCGCCGAAGGAATCGCTCGTCGTCGCCGTGCGGCCGGGCCAGCGCGATGTGCGCGTTCGGCGGGATCACCGGTATGCCGTCCTCGGCCGCATCGAAGTCCGGCGCATCGTCTTCTCGGCTCCCGGTCAATGGGGCGCCGCTGTCGAGGCGACGGCCGACGCTGAGTTCCTTGCTGGCTCGGTCGAGTTCGTCCCAGGTGTCCATCTCGGCGCGAATCCGGCGAAGGACCAGAACAGTGCCGCCGGCGAACCACGGCTGATCGTCACCGTGGTCCCAGACGTGTCGACCGAAGCCCGCCTCGTCGACGATGTTGGCGGTCCCGTCGATCTGGCCCATCAGATTTCGCATGCTGTGCGCCTCCGAGCCCGCCGCTTGACGAAATCCGCTCTGCCGCCATCGCTGCCGGGTCATGGTGCGCACGTTCTTCAGCAGAACTCGGCTGGTGTGCGCGACGGTGATCGGGTCGTCAGCGCAGATCTGCAGCAGTAAATCACCGCCGCACCACTGCGGCTCGAGCCGGTCGGTGGCGAAGGCCGGCGGCTCGGCCACCGCCCGTGGGCGTCGATGCCCGAGCCCGATCCGGTCGAACAGACCCGGACCGACACCGACGGTGACGGTGAGCCTGGCCGGCCGTTGCGCCAGTTCGGGTTCGGTGTCGGCCAACGCCGGGGTGCCCTGAGTCAGCCGCTCGGCGTCCGACGTCCACAGTCTCAGCACGGCCGCCAGGGTTTCCCTCGGACTGCGGTGGGGCTGGGGTTCGAGGTCGAGTGCGACGAACAGCGCGTGCGCCTGCGGGGTTGTCGCGACACCTCCCTGATGTGTGCCGTGGAACGGTTCGACGGCCCGGTCGACGGCGTCGGCAGGGACGGCGGACTGGGCGATGCCGCTGTGGGTGAGCGTCGCCCCCGCCGCCACCGCGACGGCGCCGCCCGCGAGAAGACGACGCCGGTTGAGGTGAAACCGACCGTCCGCCGCACCCTCACCCATGGTCGTGGTGCGGCGCGGAACCGCCCGCGGACGGCCGGTAATCCTCGTTGGCGCCGGCGAAGTCGCGCACCTGGGCGGTCACCGGCAGCGTCGAGCCGTCCTCGAACTCCACGGTCAGGGTCACCTCGGAACCTGGCAGCAGCGGCTGTTCGAGGTCCATCAGCATCAGGTGATCGCCCCCGGGCACCAGGGCGTGTGAGCCCCCGGCGGGAACCACCAAGCCCCCGTCCTTAGGGCGCATCGTCTTTGCACCCGCATCGGAGGCCACTTCGTGCACCTCGACCCGTCCGGCCGCGTCCGAGCGTCCCGAGACGATCCGCGCGTCGTGATGTCCGGCGTTGGTGAACGTGCCGAACACCGCGGCCATACCGGTCTCCGCCGAACTGGCCCATTGATCGGAGAGCGTCACCTCCGAGGCCATCGGCCCTTCGTCGTGTTGGCCGTGTGTCGTGCACCCGGCGACGAGTATCGCGGCGCCGACAACGCACACAGCATGAGAGAAGCTGTCAGACATCGGCTTTCGCCTCCTCCGCCACGCCCCGCTTCTTGGCCGCTGCGACGATGAGATCGACGACCAGGAACGCGGCGAGGCTGAGGCCGAACAGCGGCAACGCCCAGCCCACCGCGACCGCGCCGATGACGAGCAGTGCGATCACCCCCGGGTGCATTCCACGCAGGACGCCCCGCAACGGCGGTCGCCCGGTCGCCCACGCCGAACCTCTCGTCGGCCTGCGTTGCCACCACATGAGGTAGCCGCGGACGACGATCGTGATCAATCCGATCGCGGTGAGCGCCAGCACAATCTGATTCACAACCCCGAACAACACACCCATGTGCGCGTCGATCGCCCAGTTGGTGAGTTTGGCCAGCAACGGCCAGTCGCCCTGATTCACCCGGTCGATGACGACTCCGGAATCGGGGTCCACCGAGACCGCGTCGTACCGGGTGGGCCAGTCCCGCTTGTTCTCCGCGACTTCCCAGCCTCGGCCTTCGCCGCTCGGCGGGTACATCCACATCGGGCCCGACAGGCCCGCGGCCAGGGCCGCACTCAACGCTGCGTCCGCACCGTGCGGCGCGGCGTCACCGCCGCCGATGACGGTCCCTGCGTGCTGGTGCCGGTGCCCCGCGTCGGTGTCGGCCGGCTGCACGAGTGCGGTGTCCACCGACGGCGCTGTGGTGTTCAGCCTTTCCTGCAGCAGATTGACCGTCTCACCTCCGTACCGCGACCAGGTGATGCCGGTGATCGACAGCCCGAGTAGCGCGACGATGCTCCAGACGCCCACGGCGCCGTGCCAGGACAGGGTGCGACGACGGTCCGTCTTGTCGCGGTCGGGAAGCGCGATGCGGCGCAGTTTCCTGCTGTCGCGGCGGTGCAGGTACCACAGCGCCAGACCCGCGAGCGCGATCACCCACAGCCAACTCGCCGCAAGCTCGCTGTAGTTGCGGCCCAGCGCACCGAGATGCAGGTTGCGGTGGAGTTCGTCGAACCACGCGCGAACCGGCAGCCACTGGCCGTACGTGGTCAGCGCGCCACGGATCTCACCGCTGTACGGGTCGACGAACACCGTCCGGGCGTAGTCGGGCGGCACGTCGTCGACGGCGAGCACGACGCGCGTGGTGTCATCGACCGCGACGGGCGGGCCGATTCGCTCCACCACTCCGTCGGGATACGCGGCGTGCACGGTGCGTAGTTGTTCGGTGAGGGGCAGTCGGTGCTCACCGACGTCATCGACGGTGACCGTCTCGCGGAAGGCAGTCTCGTCGATCTGGGGGATCACCGCGTACAACAAACCGGTGAGCGCGGCGATCAGAATGAACGGGCCGACGAAAACGCCGGCATAGAAATGCAATCGAAGGAGCAGTGGACGCACGCCGCGCTGACGCGGACGCGCGGGCGTGCCGAGGGTGGGGGTCGTTGTCATGAAATGGCGAACCTTCAGCCGGCGGCCCGGCGAGCGCACTCGACGAGCCGGAAATTGAGGTGACGGTGAATTACGTCGAAAGCCACGACGTCTGTCGCGGCCGATCTCGATGCGCGGCGGGGCTAAGCCGCCGTTGCCGACCTCAGTGGCGGAGCGCGCATGCCGAGCCCGTAACTGAACAGAACGGATTCGGCGACAACGGTTTTGACGACACGGTGCACCCGTCGTACGCGCGGGCGCGGGCCGGAGGTCGCGAATAGCCGCAACCACTGCAGCACCGACACGCAGACGACGTAGAGGTATTCGACGGCCGCGATCGCCGCTCCCAGGACGACCGCGGCACCGACGTGGGCCGCGACCATCGCGGGGGTCAACCCCAAAGCGGTGGCCGAGTGCACGTGCCCGCCGGCCACGACGAACGCCAGGTGGCCGAAGAACTGCGCGAGGCTCAGTGCGCCGACGACGCCGAGCAGCCGCGCATACCGGCCGTCGAGCCCGGGCCGCGCGACCGCGGCTCCCACCGTGGCGCACACGAGGACCGCGACGACCAGCGCCGATCCCCCGGGAAGTCGGCCCCCGGCGATGGTGTGCGCGGTCGCGGTCAAGAGGGCAGAACACGCACCGACCAGACCCCCGCGCACCCAACGCGCGCGCGACTTCGGCGTGTTCACGGGCCGAACTCTACCGCCGGCGCCGCGGGCTCACCCCTCGACCACCACACCCGCGGCGGCCTCCATGGGCTTCACCACCGCGGTGAAGTCGGCTTCGGCACCCTCGCTGGCCATCGTCGCCTCCCAGACCCGGGCCACGGCGTCGGCGAGTTCGGTCGGCAGACCCAGCGCCTTGGCCTCGTCGAGGTAGAGCCGGACGTCCTTGACCATCAGCCCCGTCGCGAAGCCGTAGTCGAACGAGCGGGGCAGCACCGCACGCGGGAACTTGTCCCGACTGGCGTGAGTGCCGCCGGAACCGGCGTTGAGGACGTCGATCATCACCCGGGCGTCGAGACCGGCCTTCACACCGGCCACCATCGCCTCGGCGGTGACCGCGAGTGTCGTCGCGGCGATCACGTTGTTGACCAGTTTCATCGTCTGTGCCGCACCGGGCTTCTCACCGACGAACGTCGCCCGCCCGAGGGTTTCGAAGAGCGGCGTGCACGTCTCGTAGTCGGCTCGCGGCCCCGACACCATGATGGCCAGCTTCCCCGC
>NZ_LQIW01000031.1 GCF_001500025.1 Mycobacterium sp. IS-1590
TAATTTGTGTTCGGCGGTGTCCTACTTTTCCGCCCGGGTTGGGCAGTATCATTGGCGCTGGCAGGCTTAGCTTCCGGGTTCGGGATGGGTCCGGGCGTTTCCCTGCCGCTATTGACCGCCGTAACTTTATTCACTTTTCAGTGCCCCCGGTTGGTGTTGGGGGTGGTGTGTTTTGGTGGTGGGGTGTGTTTGCGTGGTTGATACGCGTGGATTTGGTGTGGTTGCGAGCGTTGTGTGTAAGTTTTCGGCCGGTTAGTGCCAGTTCCCTGAACCCATTGCTGGGCGTGTAGGTCTGGTCTATCGATCCCGTGGTCTGCGGGGGGCCTTATCCCACTGATATGGGTGAGAAGCCTGGTCTTGGAGGGGGTTTCCCGCTTAGATGCTTTCAGCGGTTATCCTGTCCGAACGTGGCTATCCAGCGGTGCCCCTGGTGGGACAACTGGTGTACCAGAGGTTCGTCCGTCCCGGTCCTCTCGTACTAGGGACAGGTTTCCTCAAGCTTCTGACGCGCGCGGCGGATAGAGACCGAACTGTCTCACGACGTTCTAAACCCAGCTCGCGTGCCGCTTTAATGGGCGAACAGCCCAACCCTTGGGACCTGCTCCAGCCCCAGGATGCGACGAGCCGACATCGAGGTGCCAAACCATCCCGTCGATATGGACTCTTGGGGAAGATCAGCCTGTTATCCCCGGGGTACCTTTTATCCGTTGAGCGACACCCCTTCCACTCGGGGGTGCCGGATCACTAGTCCCGACTTTCGTCCCTGCTTGACATGTCCGTCTCGCAGTCAAGCTCCCTTGTGCACTTACACTCAACACCTGATTGCCGTCCAGGTTGAGGGAACCTTTGGGCGCCTCCGTTACTTTTTAGGAGGCAACCGCCCCAGTTAAACTACCCACCAGGCACTGTCCCTGAACCGGATAGACGGTTCGAGGTTAGAGGCCCAATACGATCAGAGTGGTATTTCAACAACGACTCCACACAAACTGGCGTCTGTGTTTCACAGTCTCCCACCTATCCTACACAAACCGTATCGAGCACCAATACCAAGTTGTAGTGAAGGTCCCGGGGTCTTTTCGTCCTGCCGCGCGTAACGAGCATCTTTACTCGTAATGCAATTTCGCCGAGTCTATGGTTGAGACAGCTGAGAAGTCGTTACGCCATTCGTGCAGGTCGGAACTTACCCGACAAGGAATTTCGCTACCTTAGGATGGTTATAGTTACCACCGCCGTTTACTGGGGCTTAAATTCTCCGCTTCACCCTTGCGGGTTAACGGGTCCTCTTAACCTTCCAGCACCGGGCAGGCGTCAGTCCGTATACATCGTCTTGCGACTTCGCACGGACCTGTGTTTTTAGTAAACAGTCGCTTCTCACTGGTTTGTGCCACCCCCTCCCGCTGCCCACCGCGAAGGTGTTGACGGTGTGGGGGTCCCCCTTCTCCCGAAGTTACGGGGGCATTTTGCCGAGTTCCTTAACCATAGTTCACTCGTACGCCTCGGTATTCTCTACCTGACCACCTGTGTTGGTTTGGGGTACGGGCCGTGTATGCGCTCGCTAGAGGCTTTTCTCGACAGCATAGGATCACCGAATTCGCCTCACTCGGCTATGCATCACCTCTCAGGATATGTGAACGACGGATTTGCCTATCGTTCTCCCTACAGGTTTGCCCCAGTATTACCACTGACTGGTACGGCTACCTTCCTGCGTCACCCCATCGCTTGACTACTACCAACGAAGGTCCCGCGCAGCCCCACAACCCCCGCGACCCGAAGGTCTTGGGTGGTCATGGTTTTGGGCGGTTAGTACCGCTGATTCGTCAGGGACGCTCATACACGGGTACGGGAATATCAACCCGTTGTCCATCGACTACGCCTGTCGGCCTCGCCTTAGGTCCCGACTCACCCTGGGCGGACTGGCCTGGCCCAGGAACCCTTGGTCTTCCGGCGGGCAAGGTTCTCACTTGCCTTATCGCTACTCATGCCTGCATTCTCACTCCCACACCCTCCACCACTAGATCACTCTGTGGCTTCACCGGATGCAGGACGCTCCCCTACCCAACAACACCAAGGTGTTGCTGCCGCGGCTTCGGCGGTGTGCTTGAGCCCCGCTACATTATCGGCGCACAATCACTTGACCAGTGAGCTATTACGCACTCTTTCAAGGGTGGCTGCTTCTAAGCCAACCTCCTGGTTGTCTTCGCGACTGCACATCCTTTTCCACTTAGCACACGCTTAGGGGCCTTAGCCGGCGATCTGGGCTGTTTCCCTCTCGACGCACGGAGCTTATCCCCCGCCGTCTCACTGCCGCACTACACCTTGCCGGCATTCGGAGTTTGGCTGACGTCAGTAACCTAGTAGGGCCCATCGGCCATCCAGTAGCTCTACCTCCAGCAAGAACCATGCGACGCTGCACCTAAATGCATTTCGGGGAGAACCAGCTATCACGGAGTTTGATTGGCCTTTCACCCCTACCCACAGCTCATCCCCTCAGTCTTCAACCTAAGTGGGTTCGGGCCTCCACGCGGTCTTACCCGCGCTTCACCCTGGCCATGGGTAGATCACTCCGCTTCGGGTCCAGAACACACCACTACACCAAACACTACTGTTTGGATACGCCCTATTCAGACTCGCTTTCGCTGCGGCTACCCCACACGGGTTAACCTCGCGACATGTCCCTGACTCGCAGGCTCATTCTTCAAAAGGCACGCCATCACCCCACACAAAAGCGAGGGCTTTGACGGATTGTAGGCACACGGTTTCAGGTACTCTTTCACTCCCCTCCCGGGGTACTTTTCACCATTCCCTCACGGTACTGATCCGCTATCGGTCACTGAGAAGTATTCAGGCTTACCGGGTGGTCCCGGCAGATTCACAGCAGATTCCACGGGCCCGCTGCTACTCGGGGACACTGCGACAACAGAGCACATGTTTTCGGTTACGGGGCTCTCACCCACTACGGCAGACCATCCCAGGCCACTTCACCTAACACACACTTTTATCACTGCTGCCACCATCGGCGGATGATGGAACACAGACCCCACAACACCGCACACACAACCCCCGCCGGGTATCACATGCACACGGTTTAGCCATCCTCCGCTTTCGCTCGCCACTACTCACGGAATCACAATTGTTTTCTCTTCCTACGGGTACTGAGATGTTTCACTTCCCCGCGTTCCCCCCCAACGCCTATATATTCAGCGTTGGGTGACACGACATCACTCGTGCCGGGTTTCCCCATTCGGACATCCTCGGATCCACGCTCGGTTGACAGCTCCCCGAGGCATAACGCAGCCTCCCACGTCCTTCATCGGCTCCCAGTGCCAAGGCATCCACCATGCGCCCTTAAACACTTACACACAAAACAGATCAAAAATATTCTCGGAAGAATAAAAATTGCATTATCAAAACACGAGACCCACAAAGAGTCCCACGTTCAGATGCTCGCAACCACTATCCACAAATCAAACACCACACCCCACCACCAAAGACAGGGCGACAACACAGTCCTATCTCCGGTATCCCACACAGGGACGAAGAGATAGCGGGCTTGTTGCCTCAAAGCCCAATAGTGTGTTGGCGGTTCCTCAAAGCAGCGTTTCCCACACCACTTCTCACGTTTGTCGTGCACCAAACCGGGCGCCACTACAGCGCACCAGCTCCTCACGGCATCACGTATCCCCCACTGGGACACGCATCTTCGTGGTGCTCCTTAGAAAGGAGGTGATCCAGCCGCACCTTCCGGTACGGCTACCTTGTTACGACTTCGTCCCAATCGCCGATCCCACCTTCGACGGCTCCCTCCCACAAGGGGTTAGGCCACCGGCTTCGGGTGTTACCGACTTTCATGACGTGACGGGCGGTGTGTACAAGGCCCGGGAACGTATTCACCGCAGCGTTGCTGATCTGCGATTACTAGCGACTCCGACTTCACGGGGTCGAGTTGCAGACCCCGATCCGAACTGAGACCGGCTTTGAAAGGATTCGCTCCACCTCACGGCATCGCAGCCCTTTGTACCGGCCATTGTAGCATGTGTGAAGCCCTGGACATAAGGGGCATGATGACTTGACGTCATCCCCACCTTCCTCCGAGTTGACCCCGGCAGTCTCTCACGAGTCCCCGCCATAACGCGCTGGCAACATGAGACAAGGGTTGCGCTCGTTGCGGGACTTAACCCAACATCTCACGACACGAGCTGACGACAGCCATGCACCACCTGCACACAGGCCACAAGGGAAACCACATCTCTGCAGTCGTCCTGTGCATGTCAAACCCAGGTAAGGTTCTTCGCGTTGCATCGAATTAATCCACATGCTCCGCCGCTTGTGCGGGCCCCCGTCAATTTCTTTGAGTTTTAGCCTTGCGGCCGTACTCCCCAGGCGGGGTACTTAATGCGTTAGCTACGGCACGGATCCCAAGGAAGGAAACCCACACCTAGTACCCACCGTTTACGGCGTGGACTACCAGGGTATCTAATCCTGTTCGCTCCCCACGCTTTCGCTCCTCAGCGTCAGTTACTGCCCAGAGACCCGCCTTCGCCACCGGTGTTCCTCCTGATATCTGCGCATTCCACCGCTACACCAGGAATTCCAGTCTCCCCTGCAGTACTCAAGTCTGCCCGTATCGCCCGCACGCCCACAGTTAAGCTGTGAGTTTTCACGGACAACGCGACAAACCACCTACGAGCTCTTTACGCCCAGTAATTCCGGACAACGCTCGGACCCTACGTATTACCGCGGCTGCTGGCACGTAGTTGGCCGGTCCTTCTTCTATAGGTACCGTCACTTGCGCTTCGTCCCTATTGAAAGAGGTTTACAACCCGAAGGCCGTCATCCCCCACGCGGCGTCGCTGCATCAGGCTTGCGCCCATTGTGCAATATTCCCCACTGCTGCCTCCCGTAGGAGTCTGGGCCGTATCTCAGTCCCAGTGTGGCCGGTCACCCTCTCAGGCCGGCTACCCGTCGTCGCCTTGGTAAGCCATAACCTCACCAACAAGCTGATAGGCCGCGGGCCCATCCCACACCGCAAAAGCTTTCCCCTCCCAGCCATGCAACCAGAAGGAAATATTCGGTATTAGACCCAGTTTCCCAGGCTTATCCCAAAGTGCAGGGCAGATCACCCACGTGTTACTCACCCGTTCGCCACTCGAGTACCCCGAAGGGCCTTTCCGTTCGACTTGCATGTGTTAAGCACGCCGCCAGCGTTCGTCCTGAGCCAGAATCAAACTCTCCAAACAAAAACCGTTCAGAACAATCTGACCAAACAGACACCAAAAACTGGCATCAAAAAACACCACACCCACAAACGGGAAAACAGGGCATGGCAAAAAACAACAACAAACAAAAACCACCAAACACACTATTGAGTTCTCAAACAACACACCCGC
>NZ_LQIW01000032.1 GCF_001500025.1 Mycobacterium sp. IS-1590
CTGGCCCGCATCTATGCCCAAGTCCTGGGCCTGGACCGCGTCGGCGTCGACGACTCCTTCTTCGAACTCGGCGGCGATTCACTGTCGGCCATGCGGGTCATCGCCGCGATCAACACCACGCTCGACTCCGACATCGCGGTGCGGACGGTATTCGAGTCACCCACGGTCGCACAGTTGGCGCCCCGGATCAGCGGAGACGGCGGTGGATTACAGCCGCTGGTGCGGGCGGACCGGCCGGCGGTGGTCCCCTTGTCGTTCGCGCAGAGCCGGTTGTGGTTCCTGGAGCAATTGCAGGGTCCCTCACCGGTTTACAACCTTGCGGTGGCGCTGCAGCTGACCGGGCATCTCGACACCGAGGCACTGCGCGCGGCGCTGACCGATGTGGTGGGTCGACATGAGAGCCTGCGCACGGTTTTCCCTCTCGTCGACGAAGCGCCCCAGCAGCATGTGTTGCCGACTGAAGGACTCGACTTCGGCTGGCAAGTCATCGACGCAACCGGTTGGTCGACCGGGCGACTCGCGGACGCCGTGGGGTCTGTTGCCCGCTACACATTCGAGCTGGCGACCGAAATCCCTCTGCGGGCACAGCTTTTCCGCGTCGGAGCCGATGAACACGTACTCGTGGCCGTGGTGCACCACATCGCCGCCGATGGTGTCTCGATCAGCCCGTTGGTCCGGGATCTGGGTGTGGCGTATGCGAGCCGGTCCGCGGGGCGGGCACCGGACTGGACACCGTTGGCCGTGCAGTACGTGGACTACACGCTGTGGCAGCGGGCGCAATTCGGCGATCTCGAAGACACCGGAAGCCGCATCGCCGCCCAAGTGGAATTCTGGGAGCAGGAGTTGGCCGGGCTGCCCGAGCGGTTGGAGCTACCGACCGATCGGCCCTATCCTGCGCAGGCCGACCAGCGCGGCGCCACGATCGTGGTCGACTGGCCGGCGGAATTGCAGCAGCGCCTGCGCACGGTCGCCGAGGCGCACAACGCGACGAGTTTCATGGTGGTGCAGGCCGCGTTGGCGGTGTTGTTGTCGACGCTGAGTGACACCAGAGACGTTGCCGTCGGATTCCCCATCGCCGGCAGGCGCGACTCTGCGCTGGATGACCTGGTGGGATTCTTCGTCAACACGTTGGTACTGCGGGTGAACACCGACGGCAACCCCACCGTCGCCGAACTGCTGGCTCAGGTGCGGCGGCGGAGCCTCGCCGCCTATGAGCATCAAGACGTGCCCTTCGAGGTACTGGTGGAGCGCCTCAACCCGGTCCGGTCGCTGACCCACAACCCTCTGGTCCAGGTGATGTTGGCCTGGCAGAACTGGCAGGACAGCGATCCGGCCGCAGGACTGTCTCTCGGTGATCTTCGCGTCGCGCCGCTGCCGGTCGACACCCATACGGCGCGAATGGATTTGGCGTTCTCACTCGGTGAACGCTGGACCGAAGCCGGCGAATCGGCCGGCATCGGTGGAAGCGTGCAGTTCCGCACCGACGTGTTCGACGCCGAGACCATCGAGGCGTTGGTCGAGCGATTGCGGCGGGTGTTGGTGGCGATGACCGCCGATCCGGCACGGCGGTTGTCCTCGCTCGAAGTGCTCGATGCAGGCGAGCGAGCGCGGTTGGACGAGTGGGGTAACCGCGCTGTGCTGATGCGGCCCACACCGCCGCCAGTGTCGATTACGGCGATGTTCGCCCACCAGGTTGTGTCCGCGCCGGAGCGCGAGGCGATGTCCTTCGACGGCGGCGCAATGTCCTACCGCGAACTGGACGAGGCAGCCAACCGGTTGGCACAGCTGTTGGTCGAGCATGGCGCTCGCCCGGGCGAATGTGTGGCCCTCCTTCTGGAGCGCTCACCGCAGGCTGTGGTGGCGATCCTCGCGGTGCTCAAGACGGGAGCGGCGTATCTGCCGATCGACCCCGGCCACCCCGATGCGCGGATCGAGTTCATGCTCGACGACGCCGCGCCGGTCGCGGCGATCACCACCGCCGTGCTGGCCGAGCGGCTAAGCGGACGGGATCTGCCGGTGATCGACATCACCGACCCGCGTATCGACGACTACTCGAGTGCCGGGCTGCCGACACCGGCGACGAGCGACCTCGCCTACATGATCTACACGTCGGGCACCACCGGAAAGCCCAAGGGAGTGGCGATCACTCACCACAACGTGACTCAGCTGATGCAGACGCTGGACGCCGGCCTGCCGCCTGCGGGCGTCTGGTCGCAGTGCCACTCCCTGGCGTTCGACGTCTCGGTGTGGGAGATATTCGGTCCGCTTCTGCGCGGTGGGCGACTGGTGGTGGTTCCCGACCCGGTGGTCCGCTCACCCGAGGATCTCCAGGCTCTGCTTGTTGCCCAAGGCGTCAGCGTGCTCACCCAGACCCCGTCCGCCGTGGCGGCACTGTCGACCGAGGGGCTGGAATCGACGGCGTTGGTGATGGCCGGTGAGGCCTGTCCGGCCGAGGTGGTGGATCGGTGGGCGCCGGGGCGGGTGATGATCAACGCCTACGGTCCGACCGAGACCACGATGTGTGTCGCGATCAGTGAGCCGTTGACCGCGGGATCCGGTGTGCCACCGATCGGTTCGCCGGTGCCGGGATCGGCGTTGTTCATCCTCGACGGGTGGTTGCGCCCGGTGCCCGCCGGGGTGGTTGGCGAGTTGTACGTCGCCGGCCACGGTGTGGCATCTGGATATGTCGGGCGGTCGGGCTTGACGGCGTCGCGGTTCGTGGCATGCCCGTTCGGGGGATCAGGACAGCGGATGTATCGCACCGGGGATCTGGTGCGCTGGGGCACCGATGGGCAGTTGCAGTATCTGGGCCGGGCGGATGAACAGGTCAAGATTCGCGGGCACCGCATCGAACTGGGTGAGGTCCAGGCGGCTCTTGCCGCGCTCGAGGGCGTCGAACAGGCGGCGGTGATCGCGCGCGAGGACACTCCCGGTGACAAGCGGTTGGTGGGCTACGTGACCGGCACGGCCGAGCCGGCCAGGCTGCGCGCCGCGCTCGCGGATCGCCTGGCCGACTACATGGTTCCTGCAGCAGTCGTCGTGCTGGACACGTTGCCGCTGACCCCGAACGGCAAACTCGACACCCGCGCACTACCGGCTCCCGAATACACCGCCGGCAGGTATCGCGCGCCGTCGAATGCGGTAGAGGAACTCCTGGCCGGCATCTTCGCTCAGGTGCTCGGGTTGGAGCGGGTCGGGGTGGACGACTCGTTCTTCGATCTGGGCGGCGACAGCATCTCGTCGATGCGTCTCATCGGCGCGGTAAACGCTGGGCTGGACACCGGACTTTCGGTGCGGACCGTGTTCGAGGCACCGACCGTCGCGCAGTTGGCGTTGAGGGTCAGCGCAGACGGGGGCGGGCTGGCGCCGTTGGCGCCGGCTGAGCGGCCGGCGATGATTCCGCTGTCGTTCGCGCAGAACCGATTGTGGTTCATCGACCAGTTGCAGGGCCCCTCGCCGGTTTACAACATCGCGATGGCGCTGCGGCTCGGTGGACGCCTCGATGTTGACGCCCTGGGCGCAGCACTGAGCGATGTCGTGGCCAGGCACGAGAGCCTGCGCACCGTCTTCCCGGCCGTCGATGGGACGCCCCGGCAGGTGATCGTCGGCGTTGAGCAGCTCGACTTCGGTTGGCGGGTCGTCGATGCCGGCGATTGGTCGGAAAGCCGACTGACGGAGGCCATCGAAGAAACCGCGACCCAGGTTTTCGGCTTGGAATCCGAGATCCCTTTGCGGGCAGAGCTTTTCCGCGTCAGCGAGGGCGAGCATGTGTTGGTGGCCGTGGTGCACCATATCGCGGCTGACGGTTTGTCGATCGCCCCGTTGGTGCGGGATCTGGGCGTGGCCTATGCCAGCCGGTGCGCTGGGCAGGCTCCGCAGTGGGCGCCTCTGGCGGTGCAGTACGTCGACTACACGCT
>NZ_LQIW01000033.1 GCF_001500025.1 Mycobacterium sp. IS-1590
ATGAGGTGGTTGACCCACCGGGGCGGCCCGATAGACGAGTTCAACCAGACGGTGGTGGTGCAGGCCCCCGATGGGGTCACCGAGTCCGATGTGGCCGCGGTGCTGCAGGCGTTGGTGGACCGACACGCCATGTTGCGGTTGCGCGCCGAGCGTGACGGCGAGGGCGGGTGGTCGTTCGTCGTGGCTGAACCCGGGTCGGTGGATGCCGGTCGGTGTGTGCAGTCGGTGCAGGTGTTCTCCGATGAGGCGCTCCTGGCGGCGCGGTCACGATTGGATCCGGCCGCTGGCGTGATGGTGAGTGCCCTGTGGGTGACCTCGACGAAACAGTTGGTGTTGATCGTCCACCACCTGACCGTTGACGGGGTGTCGTGGCGAATACTGGTGGAAGACCTCAACTTCGCCTGGGCCCAGCGCCGCAGTGGGCAGCCGATCACCCTGCCGGTTGTGGGGACCTCGTTTGCCCGCTGGTCGGCACTGTTGGCTGACCATGCTTACGCCCCTGCGGTCATGGGTCAGGCCGAGGTCTGGAAACGGGTGGCTGAGGTTCCCGCGCTGTTGCCCGCGCCCCAGCCCGCTGATACTTATGCCGGTGCTGGGCAGTGGTCGGTGTCGTTGGATACCGAGACCACTGCGGTGTTGGTGGGGCAGGTGCCTGCGGCGTTTCACACCGGTATCCACGAGGTTTTGTTGATCGCTTTGGCGATAGCGGTGGGTGAGTTTGTTGGTGCCGGTGGGCCGGTGGGTATCGATGTGGAGGGCCATGGCCGTGATGAGGGTATCGCTGCCGGGGTGGATCTGACTCGTACGGTGGGCTGGTTCACCACCAAATACCCTGTGGCCCTGGATATCTGTCGATTGTCGTGGGCGCAGGTCACCGCAGGTGATGCCGGCCTGGGTGCGCTGGTCAAAGACGCCAAAGAACAACTTCGTGCTCTGCCCGACCCACTGACCTACGGTCTGCTGCGCTATCTGAACCCCGACATCGAGCTACCCGAGCACGATCCCCCGATCGGTTTCAACTACCTGGGCCGACTCACCAGCACCGGACAAGAATCGTCCGACGACCTGTGGCGCATCGGACCCGACGGAGTGTCGCTGACCGGTGTTGCCGCAGCGGTCCCGATGCCGTTGGCCCACACCGTCGAACTCAACGCCGGCACTGTCGACACCGGCACCGGACCACAACTACACGCCCACTGGACATGGGCACCCTCAACGCTCGATTCCGAGCGGGTCAACCGACTGAGTCGGCTCTGGTTCGAGGCTCTGGCCGGCATCTGCACCCACGTCCGCGCAGGGGGCGGCGGCCTCACCCCCTCCGACATCGCACCGGCCCGGTTGACCCAACACCAGATCGACGACCTCGCCCAGCGCTACGACGTCACCGACATCCTGCCGTTGACGCCTTTGCAGCAGGGATTGCTCTTCCACACCAGCACCGCGAAGGCGAGCGACGATGCCTATGCGGTCCAGCTGATGATCACCTTGAGCGGCGCCCTTGACTCCTCTCGGCTACGCGAAGCGGTGAACACCGTCGTCAAGCGTCATCCGAACCTCGCGGCCCGCTTCCACATTCAGTTCGACGAGCCGGTCCAGACTATCCCGGCCGATCCCGCCGTTGGGTGGCGGTCTATCGAACTCGTATCCGAAGAGCAGATCGAGCGGATAGAGGCCGAAGAGCGAGCTGCGGTCTGTGATCTGTTCGGCCAGAATATCTTTCGGGCCGCTCTGATTCGCACCGCGCACGAGCAGCACCGGTTCGTCCTCACCTTCCACCACATCGTGATGGACGGCTGGTCGCTGCCGATCCTCGTCGGGGAAATCTTCGCCAGCTACCACGGGCACCAGCTACCCACCCCCGCGCCGTACCGCAGCTTCATCGCCTGGCTCGCCGAACGGGACGATGACACCGCTGAGAGCACCTGGCGCGACGTATTCGTCGGCTTCGAAGAGGCGACGCTGGTTGGCCCCGCGGACCGATCGACACCCGGGCGTCGCCGCGTGGAGAGCTTCCGCCTACCCGCTGAGATGTCCAGCGACATCGGCGAATTGGCGCGTTCGCTGCATACCACCGTCAATATTGTGCTCCAGTCGGCGTGGGCTCAACTGCTGATGTGGCTGACCGGTCAGAACGACGTCGCCTTCGGCACCGTGGTTTCGGGGAGGCCAACCGAGCTGACCGGCGCGGAATCGATGGTCGGGCTGTTGATCAACACCGTGCCGGTGCGAGCGGCCATGAACCCCGCCGCCACGACGGCCGACCTGATCACCGGGCTGCAGCGCGTCCACAACGCTACGCTGGATCACCAGCACCTTGCGCTCAGCGAGATCCACCGCATCACCGGACATGATCAACTGTTCGACAGCATCTTCGTGTACGAGAACTATCCAGTCGACACCGCTGCCTTGTCCGGCATGACCGAATTGATGATCACCGATGTGTGTGGTCATGAATCCACCCACTACCCGCTGACGATCGCGATCCGGCCTGGCGCCGAACTGGAAATGCGCATCGAGTTCGACACCGCTGCGTTCGATGAGATCAGTATCCACGGGCTGATCGGGCGGTTGAGGCGGGTCTTGGCGACGATGACCGCGGACCCGGCACGGCGGCTGTCAGCCGTGGATCTGCTGGACGCTTCTGAACGCAGCCGACTCGACGACCTCGGCAACCGCGCCGCGCTGAGCCGGCCGTCGACCGGTGTGTCGATACCGGAGTTGTTCGCCGCGCAGGTGGCCCGAATGCCCGATGCGGTGGCCCTGAGTTACCAGGGCCGGTCAATGACCTACCTGGAGTTGGATCTGGCGGCGAATCGGCTCGTGCGCTCATTGATCGGTCTCGGTGCAGGCCCCGGAAGCACTGTCGCGCTGTTCTTTTCACGTTGTCCGGAAGCGATCGCCGCGATGCTGGCGGTGCTCAAGACGGGAGCGGCGTATCTGCCGATCGACCCGGATCTGCCCACCGATCGGATCGGATTCATCTTCACCGATGCCGCGCCGGTGGCCGCGATCACCACAGCCGAGCTGGCCGCCCGCCTGGACCAACCCACCGTGCTGATCATCGATCTCGAGGATCCCGCCGTCGACGATCAACCCGTCACCACAGTGCCGATGCCCGACCGCGACGACATCGCCTACATGATCTACACCTCGGGGACCACCGGTGTGCCCAAGGGGGTGGCCATCACCCACCGCAACGTCACCGAGGTGCTTGCACCGAAGAATGCGGATCCCGATGCGCCGACAAGAGTGTGGGCACAGTGCCATTCCCTGGCTTATGACGCCTCGGTCGAAGAGGTCTGGGGTGCACTGCTGGGCGGTGACCGGTTGGTGATCGTTCCGGAATCCGTGGCCGGCTCGGCCGACGAGCTACACGCGTTGCTCACCGCCGAGCAAGTCACCTTCTTGAGCCAAACCCCCTCCGCAGCAGCGGTGTTGCCCCCCAGCGGGTTGCCGTCGATGACGCTTCTGGTCGCCGGTGAGGCGTGTCCGGCGGAGGTGGTGGATCGGTGGGCGCCGGGCCGGGTGATGGTGAACGCCTACGGTCCGACCGAGACGACTGTGTGTGCCTGCAGGACGGGACCTTTGACGGCCGGCACGGCGGCGCCGCCGATCGGTGTACCGATAGAGGGCGCGGCGGTGTTTGTGTTGGACGGTTGGTTGCGTTCGGTGCCGGTGGGTGTGGTGGGGGAGTTGTATGTGGCTGGTGT
>NZ_LQIW01000034.1 GCF_001500025.1 Mycobacterium sp. IS-1590
GTACGTCGCCGGTGCGGGGGTGGGGGCGGGCTATGTGGGCCGCCCTGGGTTGACGGCAGCACGGTTTGTGGCGTGTCCGTTCGGATCACCGGGGACGCGGATGTATCGCACGGGCGATGTGGTGCGGTGGCGGGCCGACGGGCAGCTCGACTACCTGGGTCGGGTCGATGAGCAGGTCAAGATCCGCGGCTACCGCATCGAACTCGGCGAGATCCACTCCGTGCTGGCACAACTGGACGGGGTGGGACAGGCGGCGGTGATCGCCCGTGAGGACCGCCCCGGCGAGAAGCGGCTGGTCGGCTACATCACCGGAACAGCCGAGCCGTCTGCAGTGCGTGCGCAGCTGGCCGAGCGGCTACCTTCCTATATGGTGCCGGCGGCGATCGTCGTGATCGAAGCGCTGCCGTTGACACCCAACGGCAAACTCGACACCCACGCCCTACCTCCACCCGAATCCCAGGGCGGTGACGGGTATCGACCCCCCGCCAACGCCGTCGAGGAGATCCTGGCCGGGATCTACGCCGAGGTGCTGGGCCTGGAACGTGTCGGAGTGGACGACTCCTTCTTCGATCTGGGTGGCGATTCGTTGCTCGCGATGCGGCTGTCGGCCACCGTCAATTCCACTTTGAGCGCCGATCTTTCGGTGCCCACCGTCTTCGAGGCACCCACGGTCGCCCAGCTGGCGCTCCGGGTCGGCGTGGGATCACGCGGGCTACACCCCTTGGCCCCCATGAAGCGACCGGCGGTGGTGCCGCTGTCCTACGCCCAGCAGCGGTTGTGGTTCGTCGACCAATTGCAGGGTCCCTCACCGGTGTACAACATGGCGGCGGCGTTGCGGTTGAGCGGCGACCTCGATCGTGAGGCGTTCGGCGCAGCCCTGGCCGATGTGGTGGCCCGCCACGAAAGCCTTCGCACGCTGCTTCCCGCCACCGACGGATCGCCCCGGCAGCTGGTGCTGCCGCCCGAGCGGGCCGACTTCGGGTGGGAGGTCGTCGATGCCGTCGGGTGGTCGCCGCCACGCCTCGACGAGGCCCTCAGCGCGTTGGCGCAGCAGGGCTTCGACCTGACATCCGAGATCCCATTGCGGGCCAAGCTTTTCCGAGTTGATGACCATGAGCATGTGCTGGTGGCCGTCGCACACCACATCGCCGCCGACGGTCTGTCGATCCTGCCGTTGATCAGGGATCTCACCGTCGCTTACACCAGTCGATCGGCTGGACTGTGCCCCGACTGGGATCCACTGCCGGTGCAGTACGTCGATTACACCCTGTGGCAGCGCCAACTCCTGGGCGATCTCGACGACGACCAAAGCCCCATCTGCGCGCAGCTGGCCTACTGGGAGCGGACGCTGGCCGGCCTGCCCGAGCACCTGCCACTGCCCACCGACCGCCCCTATCCGCCGGTGGCCGATCAGCGTGGCGCGAGCTTGGTGGTGGATTGGTCAGCCGAGTTGCAGCAGACCGTCGGACGAGTGGCGCGCGAGCACAACGTGACCAGCTTCATGCTGCTGCAGGCCGCGCTGGCGGTGCTGCTCTCGAAGATCAGCGGCTGTCCCGAGGTGGCCGTCGGTTTCCCGATCGCCGGGCGGCGCGACCCCGCACTCGCGGAACTGGTCGGCTTCTTCGTCAACACGTTGGTGCTTCGCGTCGACCTGAGCGGTGATCCCGACGTAGCTGACCTGTTGGCTCAGGTGCGCCAGCGCAGCCTCGAGGCCTTCGAGAACCAAGACGTGCCTTTCGAAGTGCTCGTCGAGCGGCTCAACCCGTCCAGGTCGTTGGCGCATCATCCCGTGATCCAAGTGATGTTGGGCTGGCAGTTCGCCGGAGATACCGATCTGACCTCCGGATTGGCGTTGGAAGGTCTTCAGATCGCGTCGGTGCCGGTCGAGACCCACACCGCCCGTATGGATCTGGCGATCTCGCTGGCGGAACGTTGGAACGACAAGGGCGAGCCCGCGGGAGTCGGCGGCACGGTCGAGTTTCGCACCGACGTGTTCGATGCGGCGAGCATCGAAAAGCTGATCCGACGCTTTGAGCGCGTGTTGACGGCGATTTGCGCCGACCCGGCACAACGAATCTCGTCGATCGACCTACTCGATGACGCCGAGCACTCCCGGCTGGATGGGTTCGGCAACCGCGCGATGCTGACCGAGCCCCCCACACCGGTGTCCGTTCCGGCACGGTTCGCCGACCAGGTCGCCCGGTTCCCCGACGCGCTGGCAGTCACCTTCGAAGACCGGTCGATGACATACCGCGAGTTGAATCTGGCGGCCAACCGCTTGGCGCACTTCCTGGCCGCGTGTGGAGCAGGACCGGGACAGACTGTGGCACTGCTTCTTCCGCGCTCAGCAGAGGCGGTCGTCGCAATCCTGGCAGTGCTGAAGGTCGGGGCCGCGTACTTGCCCATCGATCCGGCCCTGCCGGCGTCGCGGATCGACTTCATGATCACAGATGCCGCCCCGATCGCCGCGGTCACCACGGCCGACCTCCGCGCACTGCTCGGCGGGTGCACCGTCGAGATCATCGACATCGGCGATCCACGCATTGCCGACCAAGCTGGTACCGATCTGCCCCATCCCGCGCCGGACGATCTGGCGCACATCATCTACACCTCGGGCACGACCGGTGCGCCCAAAGGAGTCACCGTCACCCACTACAACGTCGTCCAGCTGTTCGACTCTCTGGAAATCGGAGTGGAGCTGGCGCCGGGGCAGGTGTGGACGCAATTCCATTCCTACGCCTTCGATTTCTCGGTATGGGAGATATGGGGCGCCTTGCTTTTCGGTGGCCGCTTGGTCGTGGTATCTGACTCGGTCGCGCGCTCCCCGCAAGACTTCCACGCGCTACTGGTCAGACAACAGGTCACCGTGTTGACCCAGACTCCCTCCGCCGTGGGGATGCTGTCACCCGATGGACTGGGCTCGGCCGCGCTCGTCATCGGTGCCGAGCCCTGCCCAGCCGAGCTGGTGGACCGGTGGGCTCCGGGTCGGGTGATGGTCAACGTCTACGGCCCGACGGAGACCACGATGTGGGCAGCGAAGAGCGCTCCGTTGACACCCGGTTCAGGGGCGCCGCCGATCGGCTCCCCGACGGCGTGGGCGGCGTTCTTCGTACTCGACGGCGCGCTACGACACGTGCCGACGGGCGTGGTGGGCGAGTTGTATATAGCCGGGCGCGGGGTCGGCCTGGGTTACGTGCGCAGACCGGAGCTGACTGCCGCGCGGTTCGTGGCGTGTCCGTTCGGGTTGCCGGGGTCGCGGATGTATCGCACCGGGGATGTGGTGCGGTGGCGTGCTGATGGGCAGCTTGATTATTTGGGTCGGGTTGATGAGCAGGTCAAGGTTCGTGGGTATCGCATCGAACTCGGCGAGATCCAGTCCGCACTGCTCGGACTCGACGGGGTGGAGCAGGCGGCGGTGATCGCGCGGGAGGACCGTCCCGGTGATAAGCGCCTGGTGGGTTATGTCACCCAAACACCGGGCTGCACGGTCGATGTGAGCCAAGCGCGCAGCGCGCTGGCCGAGCGGCTGCCGGCGTATATGGTGCCCGCCGCAGTGGTGGTCATCGACGCGCTACCGATGAACGTTAACGGCAAACTCGACACCCGTGCGTTACCGGCACCCGAATACGCCGCGGCGGGACACCGCGCGCCCACTGATGCCGTTGAGGAGGTGTTGGCCGGGATCTATGCCGAGGTGTTGGGCCTGGATCGGGTGGGGGTTGATGATTCGTTCTTCGATCTGGGTGGGGACAGCATCTCCTCGATGCAGGTGGTGGCCCGGGCGCGTGCGGCGGGGTTGGTGTGTCGTCCGCGTGACATCTTCGTCGAGCAGACGGTGGCCCGGCTGGCGCGGGTGATCGAGTCGGTTCAGGGCGCCGGGCCGGTCGATGAGGGCACCGGGCCGGTGGCCGCTACTCCGATCATGAGGTGGTTGACCCACCGGGGCGGCCCGATAGACGAGTTCAACCAGACGGTGGTGGTGCAGGCCCCCGATGGGGTGGGCGAGTCCGATGTGGCCGCGGTGTTGCAGGCGTTGGTGGACCGGCATGCGATGTTGCGGCTACGCGCCCAGCGTGACGGCGAGGGCGGATGGTCATTCGTCGTGGCTGAACCCGGGTCGGTGGATGCCGGTCGGTGTGTGCAGTCGGTGCAGGTGTTCTCCGATGAGGCGTTGGTGGCGGCGCGGTCACGATTGGATCCGGCCGCTGGCGTGATGGTGAGTGCCCTGTGGGTGAGTGTGACACGGCAGTTGGTGTTGATTGTTCATCATTTGGCTGTTGATGCGGTGTCGTGGCAGATCCTGGTCGAGGATCTCAATATCGCCTGGGCTCAGCGCCGTAGTGGGCAGCCGGTCGATCTGGCGGTGGTGGGGACCTCGTTTGCCCGCTGGTCGGCACTGCTGGCCGAGCATGCCCGCAGCCCGGAAGTGCTCAGCCACGCGGCGGCCTGGCGGCAGGTATCGGCGGCTGGGGCTGCACTGCCGCCGCCCCAGCCGGTGGATACATATGCCGGTGCTGGGCAGTGGTCGGTGTCGTTGGATACCGAGACCACTGCGGTGTTGGTGGGGCAGGTGGCTGCGGCGTTTCACACCGGGGTCCACGAGATTTTGTTGATCGCTTTGGCGATAGCGGTGGGTGAGTTTGTTGGTGCCGGTGGGCCGGTGGGTATCGATGTGGAGGGCCATGGCCGTGATGAGGGTATCGCTGCCGGGGTGGATCTGACTCGTACGGTGGGCTGGTTCACCACCAAATACCCTGTGGCCCTGGATATCTGTCGATTGTCGTGGGCGCAGGTCACCGCAGGTGATGCCGGCCTGGGTGCGCTGGTCAAAGACGCCAAAGAACAACTTCGTGCTCTGCCCGACCCACTGACCTACGGTCTGCTGCGCTACCTGAACCCCGACATCGAGCTACCCGAGCACGATCCCCCGATCGGTTTCAACTACCTGGGCCGACTCAGCACCACCGCACCACAATTGTCGGATCAGGTGTGGCGCATCGCCGAACACAGCGGCACAGTGGCCGCCACCGCGGCCGCCACCGCAATCCCGTTGACCCACACCATCGAAATCAACGCCGCCACCACCGACACCGGCACCGGACCACAACTACACGCCCACTGGACATGGGCACCCTCAACCCTGACCCCCGAACACATCCACCGACTCAACCAACTCTGGTTCCAAGCCCTCACCGGCATCTGCACCCACGTCCACGCAGGCGGCGGCGGCCTCACCCCCTCCGACATCGCACCGGCCCGGTTGACCCAACACCAGATCGACGACCTCGCCCAGCGCTACGACATCGCCGACATCCTGCCACTGACGCCGTTGCAGCAGGGATTGTTCTTCCACGCCGTCGCCACACATGGTGGCGGCGACGATGTTTACGCGATGCAGCTGGACATCACGCTGAGTGGTCGGCTGGACGACCATCGGTTACGCGAGGCGATGCGCACCGTGGTCAAACGCCACCCTCATCTGGCGGCCCGCTTCTGGGCGCAGTCCGGGGAGCCGGTGCAGATCATCCCCGCCGATCCCGTCATGGCCTGGCGCCACGTCGATTTGGCGGCAGCGCAAACCGCTTCTCATGAGCATACGGAGCAGATCGAGCAGATCAGCGCCGAGGAACGCGCCGCGGTCAGCGACCTGGCGCATCCGCCCGCCGTTCGTGCCGCTTTGATCCGCACCGCACACGATCGGCACCGTTTGGTGCTGACGTATCACCACATCGTGATGGACGGCTGGTCGCTGCCGATCCTCCTCGGCGAAGTGTTCGCCGCCTATCACGGGCAGTGGCTCGGCGCACCGGGGTCGTATCGCAGGTACGCCACCTGGTTGGCCGAGCGGGATCGCGACGCTGCGCGCGCGGCGTGGCTCGAGGTGTTCGCCGGGTTTGACACCCCCACATTGGTCGGCTTGCCCGACCGCTCCAGGCTCGGGCCCCGCGCCGTGGAAACCTTCCAGATACCGGCCGAAATCACCCGCGACATCAGCGAATTGGCACGATCCCACCACACCACCACCAACATCGTGCTGCAAGCCGCATGGGCCCAACTACTGATGTGGCTCACCGGCCAGAACGATGTCGCCTTCGGCACGGTGGTCTCGGGTCGCCCCGCCGAACTGCCAGGTGCGGAGTCGATGGTGGGCCTGCTGATCAACACCGTTCCGGTGCGGGCGAATGTCACCGCACAGGCCTCCATCACCGACCTGATCGAGCACATGCACGGCGCCCACAAGGACACACTCGAACATCAGCACTTGGCGCTACCCGAGATCCACCGGATCACCGGCCACGACCAGCTTTTCGACACGGTGTTCGTGTACGAGAACTACCCCATCGACACCGCAGCCCTCTCCGATGCCGACGGTTTGGCCGTCACCGAGTTCGCCAGCCGCGAATACAACCACTACCCAATGACGGTGCAAGCCAGTCCCGGTCCTCGACTGGGCCTTCGCTTCGAATTCGACACAGACGTCTTCGATCGCGAACGTATCCAGGCGTTGATCCAGCGTTTCCAGCGGGTGATGGTCGCGATGACGACCGGTCCGCGCCAGCGTGTTTCGTCGGTGGACGTACTCGACGATGTCGAGCACACCCGATTGGATCAGATCGGCCATCGCGCGGTGTTGACCCAGCCGCCTGCGACGCACGTGTCGATCCCGGCGGCATTCGCTGTGCAGGTGGCGAAAACGCCCGAGGAGGTGGCGGTCACTTTCGAGGGCCGCTCACTGACTTATCGCGAACTCGATGAAGCCGCCAACCGGCTCGCGCACCTGCTGGTCGATCACGGTGCCGGCCCAGGCGAATGTGTGGCGCTGCTGCTCTCTCGTTCCCTGCAAGCGGTCACCGCGATTGCGGCGGTGCTCAAAACGGGGGCCGCCTATCTCCCGATCGATCCGGCGCTGCCGGCGGCCCGCATCGGTTTCATGCTCGCCGATGCGCGGCCGGTCGCCGCGATCACCAGCGCCGGGCTCGCCGATCGGCTGGGCGAGTACGACATCACGGTCATCGATGTCGACGCTCCTCACCTCGAAACCTATCCGGCAACGAATCTGCCGATACCGAACGCCGACGATGTCGCCTACCTGATGTACACCTCCGGGACGACCGGTGCACCCAAGGGGGTGGCCATCACCCATCACAATCTGACCCAGTTGCTGAGGTCGCTGGACCAGTGGCTTGCGCCCGAACAGGTGTGGTCACAATGGCATTCGCTGGCCTTCGATGTATCGGCGTGGGAGATGTGGGGTGCTCTGCTACGTGGTGGGCGGCTCGTCGTGGTGCCCGAGTCGGTGGGCCGCTCACCCGAGGATCTGCGCGCCCTACTGATGGCCGAAGACGTCAGCGTGCTGCTCCTGACGCCGTCGGCGGTCGCGATGATGTCGCCGCAGGGGCTCGACGGGGTGACGTTGGTGGCCGCCAGCGAGGTCTGCCCCGCCGAGGTGGTGGATCGGTGGGCATCCGGGCGGGTGATGGTCCACTCGTACGGTCCCACCGAAACGACCGTGTATACGTCCATGAGCGCGCCGCTGGCGGTGGGGTCGGGAGTGCCGCCGATCGGCTCGCCGGTGGGCGGATCGGCGTTCTTCGTCCTGGACGGGTGGCTGCGGCCGGTGCCCGTCGGGTCCGTCGGGGAACTGTATGTGGCCGGTGCCGGAGTGGGCTGCGGGTATTGGCGCCGGGCCGGTTTGACCGCCTCACGGTTCGTGGCATGCCCGTTCGTCGGCGACGGGGCAGTCGGTCAACGGATGTATCGCACAGGAGATCTCGTGCGATGGCGCACGGACGGGCAACTTCAGTTCGTGGGACGTATCGACGAGCAGGTCAAGATCCGCGGTTACCGCATCGAACTCGGTGAGGTGCGGGCCGCGTTGGCCGCGCTGGAGGGTGTCGAGCAGGCGGTCGTGACCGTCCGGGAAGACCGCCCCGGTGACCGACGCCTCGTCGGCTACGTCATCGAGACTGCGACGGGCTCAGTGGACCTGCCCGGGGCGCGCAGCGCGCTCGCGAAACGGCTACCGCCCTACATGGTGCCAGCCGCGGTCGTCGCGGTGACGACGCTGCCTCTGACGGTCAACGGCAAACTCGACCAACGCGCGTTGCCTGCACCGCAGTACACCGCCGGCGGGTATCGCGCGCCGACCGGTCCGATGGAGGAGACGTTGGCCGGTATCTACGCCGGCATTCTGGGGCTGGACCGGGTCGGCGTCGACGACTCGTTCTTCGACCTCGGGGGTGACTCGCTGTCCGCGATGCGCCTGATCGCCAGTGTGAACACGGCATTCGATGCCGACCTTCCGGTGCCCGTCCTCTTCGACGCTCCCTCTGTAAGCGGCTTGTGCGCCCAACTCGACAGGCACAAGACCGACCAGAAGACCGGTGTCAGAGCGCTGTATGCAGCCGTACACGGCCGTGATTGCACCGAGGTCCGCGCCGCGGATCTCAAGCTCGCCAGGTTCATCGATACCGCAACCCTGACCGCGGCGCCGACGCTGCCGGGCCCCCGCGCCGACGCCAGGACAGTGCTGCTCACCGGCGCCACCGGATTCCTCGGGCGTTACCTGACCTTGCAGTGGCTGGAGCGGATGGCGGCGATCGACGGCACGCTCATCTGTCTTGTGCGAGGCGAATCCGACGCCGACGCGCGGGCCCGTCTGGAGAAGACTTTCGACAGCGGGGATCCCGTTCTGCTGCAACACTTCCAGGCGTTGGCCACCGATCACCTGGAGGTCATCGCCGGCGACAAGAGCGAGGCCCGCCTCGGACTGGACGACGAGCTCTGGGAGTGTCTCGCCGAGACCGTCGACCGGATCGTCGATCCCGCGGCTCTGGTCAACGGTGTTCTGCCCTACAGCGAGCTGTTCGGGCCCAACGTGGTGGGTACCGCCGAGCTGATTCGATTCGCCCTCACCACCAGACTCAAGTCCTACAGTTTCGTCTCGACCGCCGATGTGAGAACGCAGATCGATCCCTCAGTCTTCACCGAGGATGCCGACATCCGCCTCATCAGCCCGACCCGCGCCATCGATGGCAGCTACGGAAACGGCTACGCCACAAGCAAATGGGCGGGTGAGGTGCTGCTGCGCGAAGCCCACGATCTGTGCGGGCTGCCGGTCGGGGTGTTCCGGTGTGACGTCATCCTGGCCGAACCCACATACGGGGGTCAGGTCAACGTGTCGGACACGGTCACCCGGATGGTGCTGAGCCTGGTCGCCACCGGCATCGCGCCCGGCTCGTTCTTCCCGCTCGACGCGGAGGGCAAGCGTCAACGTGCCCACTTCGACGCGTTGCCCGTGGATTTCGTCGCCAAGGCGATCGCGTCGCTGGGTGCCCCGCTCATCGACGGATTCGAGACCTATCACGTTATGAACCCGCACGATGACGGCATCGGACCCGACGAGTACGTCGACTGGCTGATCGAGGCCGGTTACCCGATCCAGCGCATCGGTGACTTCACGGAGTGGGTGAGGCGATTCGAAACCGCACTCAGTGAGCTGCCGGATCGGCAGCGGGAGCACTCGGTACTGCACATGTTGCGGTCGCGTCCGTCGGATCAGTTCGAGCTGCCCGAACCGACCCGCGGGGCTTTCGCACCCACTGATCGGTTCCGTGCCGCGGTACAGGCGGCGGAGTTCTCGCTCCACGAGGGCATCGCCGACATTCCGCACATCTCGGCGCCGATCATCACCAAATACGTCACCGACTTGCAGCGGCTCGGATTGCTTTAGCCCCAGGAGGACCACATGCGTCGACTCGCCCTTTCGATCTACTGGGGGTTCTTGACCGCCGTCCACTCCGTCACCCTGGTCCGGCAGAAGGATGCCGCGGCCTACTACACGATGCTCGGCGACGACGTCATCGACTTCATGAGTGGGGGATACGCCGACAGCTCCAAGCCGTTGTGGCTCAACCTCGGCTACTGGAAATCCGCACGCACCTATCCCGACGCCTGTGTCGCGATGGTCGAACTATTGGGCGCGCGCGCGGGACTGCAGCCTGGCGACAGCGTCCTCGACGTCGGCGCGGGGTTCGGTGAGCAGGACTTCGTTCTGCTCGATCGTTTCGGCGTCTCTCATATCACCAGCATCGACATCACACCTGTCCACGTCGACAAAGGCAGAGAAACCGTCGCCAAGCGTGGACTCGAGGACCGGATCGACATTCGCCTCGGCTCCGCTACCGCAATGGAATTCGCCGACGAGTCGTTCGACAAGGTGGTGGCCCTGGAATCCGCTTTCCACTTCGACACCCGCGATGAGTTCCTGCGTGAGGCGTTGCGAGTCCTCAAACCGGGAGGCGCCATCGCGCTCACCGACATGCTCCCGATGCCGGGCCAGAAATCCAGCCGATCGACCAGATTCGGCCGAAAGTGCGGACATTATCCCGAGGCCAATTTCTATGACCGAGAGGAGTATCCGCGGCGGCTGGCGGCCGCGGGCTTCGACGATGTGCTCGTGGAGTCGATCAGGGAAGACGTGTACCCCGCGATGGCGGAGTACGCGCGCCAGCGAATCGAGGAGAAGAAGGGCATGCGTGAGGTGGTCGTCGAAGTGTCAGAGGACGACCGCGCGCAGTGCCGAGGCGTGCAGATGTGGGAGCGGGGAAGCGGGATCGCCGACTACGTTGTCGTTTCGGCCCGCAAGCCGCCGGGGTAGGCGCCGTCACGCGCGGGAGGCGAGGCGCCGAAATCGGCGGCATGCACCTCGATCGGATCGCCGTGCGGTGTGCGCCTTGCCGCGTGTCGCCACGCATCACGCCAGCGTTCGGTCTCACTCGGGTCGATTCCCCTGCGCGTCAGCAGGTCTTCGAGCGCATCCAACCAATGGTGGTAGTAGGAGCCGTCGAGGCTGGAAACGTCATCGCAGCAACCACTTTCGATGCGGGCGGCCAGTGCCTCGCTCCACTCGGTCCAGCTGTACAGACCGCGCTCATGCAGTAGGACCACGATCGCGAAAGCCCTCGCCTGCCAGGGCTCAGCGAATACCCGCTGGTCGATGCCTGTGGTCTCCGACGACCATTCGTTGGTGGTCACCCTGCCTCCAGATACGGTTCCCACGCGTCGATGGACACCGTCAATGTGGGCTCGGCGTCCGGCCACAACTCTGTACCGCAAAACACCACGCCGTAGAGCCACCGCGGCTGTTCGCCCCGACCACTCGCGTTCGTGTCGGCGAACACGTGCACCCCGTGCACCTGCTCGATCACGCCACTCTTGCCCCGCGCATACCCGGGGAGCCTGGTGTGATGGGGGGCCGGCGCAGCCGTCGTGCGCACGCGCTGGCCGACTGCGAACCGCGGAGCGCTGGTTGCGAACCGCGCGGTGGGCGCCCCACGCGCCTGCACCGTTCGCACGTCGCCCGCACGCAGGATGCGGGGCAACGCAGGTGGCGCATTCAAGGATCGGCCGCTGGCCAATTCGTCGGGTGAGATCAGGTCGCGTTCCCCGAGCTGATTGACCAACGCTGCGAACCACACCTCGTAATAGCTGCGTTGCGCGTAGTCCGGCAGTGTCTCCCTCGCGGCGCGGGTCATGTCGAGGTTCCACACTCCGGCGGCACCCATCGACAGTTGTAGTGCGAACACCCGTGGCTCCCAGGCCGCCCGCCACATCTCGCGTCCCGACTCGACCTCGATGCGACCCTGCCGAAGTCGGCCACCGATATCGGCACGGTTGACGTACGCCTCAGTCATGCGGCACCGTTCCCGATTGGCGGGGCAGACCCGTGCCGATCATCGAATCGCGAGTCACCAAGGCGGCGAGACGTTCTTCGTCCAGGTCCTCACTTCCGGCCGGTCGCATCGGCAGCACGAGATAACGCACTTCGGCCGTTGAATCCCATACCCGGATCTGCGTCTGCAGCGGAAGGGTCACCCCGAACTCGGCAAGAACCCCGCGGGGGTCGCGCACCGCACGTGACCGATACGGCGCGCTCTTGTACCAGGTGGGGGGAAGCCCCAACACCGCCCACGGGTAGCAACTGCACAGCGTGCAGACGACCAGGTTGTGGCGTGCAGGCGTGTTCTCCACGGCGACCATGTGTTCGCTCTGCCGTCCCATGTAACCCAGCCACGCGATCGCGGCTGTGGCGTCGCTCAGCAGCCAGTCGCGATAGGTCGGATCGATCCAGGCACGGGCCACCACGCGAGCACCGTTGCGAGGGCCGATGCGTGTTTCGTAGGTTTCGATGAGTTCGTCGAGTGCGGCAGGTTCGACGTACCCTTTCTCCACAAGGACGCTCTCCAGTGCCCGCACCCGAAGGTCCATGTCACCGATCTCGCTGTGACCGGCGTCGGCACCCGTGTCGTCGGCGCGCAACGGCATGCTCAGTCGATCAGCCGGGGCGTAGTCGAGATCGAAGCCTCGGCCCGCTCGGTGCCACGGTCTCGCGGTGACGAGCGCTGCGCAGAAGCATCGTGCGGTAGGTATTCGCGGACGTGCAGGCCCTTCTCGCCGTCGAGGCGAATCTCCGAATCAGCACGGGGTAGGCCGTCGCCCGGGACCGCCGCGACCGACCTCGCCGCAGCGGCTTTGCGGTACTCCCACTGCTCGCGATCTCGAATATAAAGGGGTGATACGGCTTTGAAGCCCTCGAGGTCGAACCCTCCTGTGCGAAGGGTGAACCGCACCTCCCCGCTGACGGCTCGAGCGCTCACTTCGAGGAAGGACTGCAAGGCCTGACGGAGGCCGCGGAACCATCGACCCTCGACGGCCTCCACGATCAGGGCCTCGCCGGCGGAGCGCATCCAGCGCAGAGTGTCCACTTCGACTGTCGCCGAGGCCAGTTGTGCGAATCCCTCGAGGACGAGCGCCGCCGCAGGGGCCTCGCGGACCTCGAGTACCTTCTCGCCGCTTTCCAGATGCTCCAGACTGCAGAACCGCCCGATACCGTACTGGCCGACGCTGGTGTTGAGGTTCGAAATCGATTCGACGGCGTTGGTGACCGGTTGGCCATCCACTGCCACGAGGCGCCCGCGCTCAAAGCCCAGCGATATCACGCGGCTCGGCGCGTCCGTAGCAATAGACCATTGGTACACATGTCGATCGACTTCGAATTCCTCGGGGTCGTCGAGGGTTCCGCTTTCGAACTCCCGGCACCACAGGTTGGTGTCAGTGCTCAAGAACCGGTCGGCAAACCCGCCGACACCGAACGTCTCCTGAAGTTCCACGCGCTTGAAGTCACGCGACAACGCGTCGAGTTCGTAGGGCGATCCGAAGTGACCTTCAAAACCCAGATCTGAGATCGCGCCGTTGAGCCTTCGTAGGCTGTTCTGCGACTGGTTGGCTGTGTGCAGCAGGCACCTGGCGCCGACCGATCGCGCGAACTCCACGCCGACTCTGGCGATCAACGGTCGCGACAGAGATGCACTGACCGGATGTTGACCGAGATATCTGCCGCCGGCGAGAATCGCTGGCTGCACGAACTCTTCGACGAATTCGTGTCTGCAATCGAGACGGGTGATTCGCACATCGAACCTGTCGGCGATGCGCGAAAAGCGTCCGATGTCGAAGTCGTCCCCCAGATCGACCGACAGTGCGAAGACGCGCGTGTCGAGTTTGGCCAGTTGGGCCAACAGGTAAGCGCTGTCCAGTCCACCACCGCACAATGTCACGATGGTGTCATTGCGGTGGCACACCGCCTCGATATCTGAGAAGGACCGGATCTTCCTCGTCTGTGTGCCGTCAGATCCCATGATTCGAACCCCGATCACGCGGGCGATGGGATCCACTGCTGGAACCGCATTGCCGATCGTTCGGCCGAGGCATACTCAACGGCGCACCCGGCAAGTCAGCAGGCGCGAATCCGGCGCAGCTTTCGCGTCCTCCCAACCGGGTCAGGCTAACACCGCCAGCAGGGAACATGCCCGGAAACGGACACCGTCGGTGGCTGGATGAAGCCGATCGAATGGGAAGGCGGTGTTTCGGCATCGCGGCTCGCGCACAAGATATTTCGAACGCAAATTATTCGGGAGGATGCCCGTGCCGACGACTGCAAGCGTATCCGCACCGGGCAGGGGATTTGCCCTCCGATGTTGGGCCATTCGACGTTGAACGACGGGCAAGTCATTCATGATGATCGACATGGGCGCGCCAACCGCCGAAATCCAGAACATGCCCAGGGGCGGGCCGGACGCTTCTTGGCTGGACCGGCGACTGCAGACCGACCGGTTGGAGTATCTGGACCGCAACGACGTCGATGATCTCAAGCGGAAGGTCATCGAAGCACTGGACCGCAGAGGGCGGCGACGGTACATCGGTACGTACAAGATGTGCGCTCGATCGGCGCTTCGAGAAGTTGCCGACATCCCGGCACCCAAGATCCTCGAACTCGGATGCGGCCTCGGCGGGCTGTCGCGACAATTGCTCCGGGATCACCCCGGCGCTCACGTGACTGTCACCGACATCGACCCTGCGTTCGTGGCGATCGCCGCCGGCGACCTCGGCAGCCATCCGCGTGCCACGGTGCGCGAGATGGATGCGACCGCGATCGACGCCCCGGACGGGTCCTACGACCTTGCCGTGTTTGCTTTGTCGTTGCATCACCTGCCGCCCGAACAGGCCGCCCGGGTGTTCGCAGAAGGCACCCGGGCCGCCACGAAGATGTTGATCATCGACCTCCGCAGGTGGCGATCCCCGATCCATGTCGCGGTGCTGTCGCCGGCGCTACCCCTCACCGCGCTGAACCCGTTGGCACACGATGGGGTGATCAGCTCGCTCCGTTCTTACAGCCGGTCGGCGCTGCGTGCGATCGCCCGCTATGCCGACCCCGCAATCACCCTCGAGTTCCGCAGCGGTCCCTTCGGCACGACGACCGTCGTGGCCAGTCGGGCCCGCCGGGCCGGCTGAGCAGCCCCACTTCCGAGCCCTATTGCGCCGGCCGCATAACCACCACCCCAGGAACGGTCCGCACGTAGTCGAACAGCGGGGTGTCGACGACCTCGGCGTCGCCCGGAAGTGATGAGGCGTTCCGAAACACCGGACCGCGCGGCGTTTCGACGTAAATGCCGACATGCGTGACGTCGAGGCCGCCGTCCTTGGCATACGCTCCGATGTAGTCGCCGGTTCGCAGTCCGCTCACCACGGCGTCGTCGAACTGCGCGCTCGGAATGTAGGCCACCGTCCTGGGAAGGACCGGTAAACCGGGCAGGTACACGCCGCCGGAGTCCTTCTGGTTCAGGTTCTTCTGGACCTGAATCGCTTTGGCGCTCAAGCGGGTTGTGATGTCGGTCGCGACCGCCGGTGTCGCGGCCGCCCAGTCGGTGAAGAAGTGCTTGCGGTTGGCAAAGCTCACCGCGCCGTCCTTGTAGCGAACATCGATCAGCGCGGCGACGAACTCGTCGCGGTTACCCGCGCGCTTCAGTGCCTCGACGTAATCGGCATAGGTGAAGCAATCGACCTTCGACAGTTCGACCACCAGCTGCTCCGGCTCGCCGGCCGAACCGACGAGAGTGTCTGCGCCATACGGAGTGCCGAGAAACGCGCCAGAGATGACCTCGGCCCGCTGCGGTGGCGCCGCGCCGTTCCTGACCGCCAGCATCCGCTCGAGGATCTGCGCGCTCTGCTGCGAGATTTGTACGTCGGGAGCCGGCTTCTCCGTTGCGGCAAGGTAATTGACAGCGAGGACGGGAGTGGCCTCGGCGTAGCCGACCGGTAGCAACACGTCACCGGCGGTGGACAGGTAGTAGACCTCCCAGCGGTGATAGGTGTCGAAGCCGGCAGGATCGGCCGCCATGACCGCGGCGTAGTCGTGGATCGCCCGCACGTAGTTGTTGGAGTTGTTGTAGCGGTACAGCGCGTAGTCGCGGTCCCGCGTGAAACCGTTGGCAGACAGGTAGCGTCCCGCCGCCATGATGCTGTCACGGGGCGAGTGAATGTCCCCGCCCGCCCCGAACGCGGCGAACGTCGACGGCATGAACTGCATCGGCCCCTGGGCACCCGCCGTACTCACCCCGGCGACGCGCCCGAAGGCGGTCTCGACGAGATTGATCGCCGCCAGATAGTGCCATGGCACGCCGAACTCGGCTTCCGCCTCGCGGTAGTGGGTCATCAGTTCGTCCACCGGTGTGGGCGGAACGATCCGCCACGCGGGCAGCGTGTCCTTCGGCCGGCTCATCACACCGAGTTCACGCCGCGCGTGGACGTTGTGGTCGTAGACCTTCACCAACTCCGGCGGAATCCGCGGCCGCACGATCGGGTCCCAGTCGGGGTGCCGCCCGATGGCCCGATACGCCAACTGCTGGCGCTGTGCCGCCGCGTTCTTCACCGCTTCGGTCGACGAGGGGTCCCGCAGCGCTCGTTCGTCGGCGACCAGGTCGTCGGCGATGTGCACCGGATCGGATGCCAACTCTCGGCGTGGTGGCTCGGCGGCGGGTGGTCCGGCGGCCGGGGCCGGCGCGGCGGAGGTCGCGGGGGGTGCTTGCGGCTTCTCCGAGTCCGAACAGCCCACCAGGGCGAACAAGATCAACCCGACGGTTGCGGCGGCAGCGATCCGGGCGGCGTCGCGACGCCGTGCAACGGCTTTCATTGCCGTCGGAGTCTAGCGCCGTCGACCGCGCCGGCGGATCACGCGTGCTTGGGCTCCGGGCAGAGGTACAACCGAGCCCCGGCCACGATGAAGTTCGACAGGGTCTCGTCTTTGGTGGTGATGTCCAGTTTCTCGGCGACGGCGGTCGAGTCGGCGCCGCGTGCGAATTGTGCGCACACGTCCCGGGCGAGGGTGGTCAGGGTCGCGCAGTCGCCCGTGAACCCCACCGAGGCCATGCTGCGGCAGAGGTCGTCCTCGGGCGATGCGGCAGCGTGTGGTGCGGCCATCAGCAGGCCGGCCACCGTCACCAGAAGCGCTGTGAGCGCACGCGTAGTCATGTCACGTCCTTCCTAGCGCTCGGCTACCCGCTTTGGCTTGCGGCATGCAGGATCGGTCGCAGATCGAGACTGCGGCGTTACCGAGGCCGAGATAGCCGCTTGTCGCCAGCGGCGTGGTGACAGACTGCGAACATGGCGTGGGATTTCAGCACCGAACCGGAGTTTCAATCCAAGCTCGACTGGGTCAGGCAGTTCTGCGAAGAGAAGGTCGAGCCTCTCGACCACATCTTCCCGTATGCGGTGCGCTCACCCGATCCGGCGGTCAAGGCATACGTCCGCGAGCTTCAGCAGGAGGTCAAGGACCAGGGCCTGTGGGCGATCTTCCTCGACAGGGAGCTCGGCGGTCCCGGTTTCGGACAGCTCAAGCTCGGCCTGCTCAACGAGATCATCGGCCGCTACTCCGGCGCCCCCCACATGTTCGGCGCGTCGGCTCCGGACACCGGGAACATGGAGATGCTCGCCGCCTACGGCACGGAGGAACAAAAAGAACGGTGGCTCAAACCGCTGCTCAACCAGGACATGTTTTCTGCCTACTCGATGACCGAACCGCAAGGCGGCAGCGACCCCAACCTGTTCAAGACCCACGCGGTGCGCGACGGCGACGAATGGGTGATCAATGGCGAGAAGTGGTTCACCTCGGCAGGCCGGGTCGCCGACATCCTGTTCGTGATGTGTACCAACGGGATGTTCGTCGTCCCGCGCAAGACGCCCGGCGTCGAGATCATGCCCGAGCCGCGCAACCACAACCACATCGTCTACCGCGATGTGCGCGTGCCGCTCGACCACCTGCTGGGCCCGGAGAACGGCGCAAAGGTGTTGGCGCAGAGGCGACTCGGCGGCGGACGCATCCACCACGCCATGCGCACGATCGCGCAGTGCAAGCTCGCCTTCGACATGATGTGCGAGCGGGCGCTCAGCCGCGAGTCGCACGGCAAGGTCATCTCCGAGCACCAGATGGTGCAGGAGAAGATCGCCGAGTCCTACGCGATGATCAAGATGCTGCGCCTGTTCGTCCTCGAGACGGCGTGGAAGATCGACAACACCTCGACGCAGGAGGCCCGCACCGAGATCGCCGCCGTGAAGTTCACGATGGCGAAAGTCCTGCGCGAGGTTTCGTTCAACGCCCTGCACATCCTCGGGTCGCTGGGAACCACCGACCTCACTCCGATTCAGGCGATGTACGCCTCCGCCCCGACGATGGGCATCGCCGACGGCGTCGACGAAGTACACAAGGCCACCGTCGCGCGTCGCGTGCTGCGCGACTATCAGCCGCACGAGGGCGATTTCCCGACCGAGTTCCTGCCCTACAAGCGGGAGCAGGCTCGTCAGAAGATGCAGCCCGTCCTCGACGCGCGCCCCGAACTGGCCGCCGCCGCCGAGGCGTATCAGAAATATCTGTCGCGGCGCCGCTGAGGCCGGGTGCTCACCTAGGGTGAAGGCATGCGGTTCGCCATCGCCCTGCTCGGAGTGATCGTCGCGTTGTTCGGCCTGCTGTTCACCCTCCAGGGTTTCGGCGTGGTCGGCGGCAGCCCGATGAGCAACACCACCACCTGGTCGATCCTCGGTCCGATCATCGCGCTGATCGGCATCGCACTGGCCGTCGGCGGCCTTCGCCGCCGCAAGCCCTGACGTTCACCCGGGTCTGCGGAACACCGTTTCGATGAGCAGTCGCCGACACCACAGCCGGTAAGCCTCCACACTCCAGCCGTCGTGGTGGGTGACCCGCCGAAACGTCTCGACGCTGCCCAGCACTGCCGCCGTCTCGAGTAGTTCGTCGAACGCGACATCGGTGCGGAGCCAGCCGCGGTCCCCGAAGTGCTCGAGGATCCGTCCGATCTGCCTGGTGACACTGGCGATGAGGTCGCCGAGATAACGGTCCAACTCGGGATCGGCGTTCGCGCCGCCGATGAGCGCGGTCGCGAGTTCGGCCGCTCGTTCATGCACATCCATCTGTGCGGCGATGACGGCGTCGACCGCCTCGTCGAAATCCTCGGTCTCGACGATCTTGCGGCCGACGTCGAGATTGAGGATGTTGTCCTCGCCGGCTACGCCGAACGCCGCGTACTCGATGGCGGCGATCAGCAATGCAGCTTTGGGTCCCTGCGACTGCACGGTCTCCGTGGAGACCCCGGCGTCCGAGGCAATCTTGGCCAATGTCGTGCGCGCATACCCCTGCGCGGCGAACAGCTTCGCAGCGGCCGCCACGACTCGCTCCCTGGTTGCCTGCGCCTGCTGCCTGCGCAAATCGGAACGATACGAGCGATTAGGGGATATTGACTTGGGTGACACAGTAATGAATACTAGCCCATTGGATCGAATTATTCCGATGGGCGGGGACCGCAATGGCATCAATCGTCATCGCCGGCATTCCGGCGCAGGGTCATGTGGCACCGCTTCTGACCGTTGCGAGAAACTTCGTCGATCGCGGCGACCGTGTCCGGTTCCTCACCGGCTCGCAGTTCGCAGACAAGGTCGCCGCCACCGGTGCGGAGTTCGTCGCACTGGCTCCCGACGCCGACTTCGACGAGCGGCCGCTTTCGGAGCAGTTCCCGGAGCGCGCGCGACTCAAGGGCGTTCGCGCCATCGCCTTCGACGTCGAGCATGTTTTCGCCCGGCCGGCCAAAGCGCAATACCAGTCGCTGACCGCGACGCTGGCCGACCAAGCCGCCGACGTCGTGTTCGCAGATCCCGCCTTCGTCGGTGCCGCGCTTCTACTTGGTCTTCCGCGCTCGGCGCGACCCGCGGTGGTGATGTGCTGTGTGATCCCGCTCTGCATCGAGAGCCGCGACATGGCGCCTTTCGGGCTGGGGCTGCGGCCTGCGCGTGTCCTGAACGGGGCGCGCAACGCTGCGCTACGAGGTCTCCATCACCGCATCCTCAGAGGTGCCAATGGAATCATCGACAACCTGCATCGCGAACTGCATGGATACGATATGCCGGGAACCTTCCCGGACTGGGGCCGTAGAGCCGATGCGCTCATTCACTTCACGGTGCCGTCCTTTGAATATCCGCTGACCGATGCGCCACCGATGCTGTGCTTCGCGGGGCCGCTCTCGGCGACGGGTTCACAGGCGGCGCTGCCGCCTTGGTGGTCCGACCTGGACGGGACCCGGCCCGTCGTGCACGTCACGCAGGGCACGGTCGCCAATACGGATTACGACCAGGTGATAGGTCCGACGTTACGGGCGCTCGCCGATGAGGACGTCCTTGTCGTGGTGGCGACTGGCGGGCGCCCGGTCGACACCCTGCCGCCACTGCCGGCCAACGCGCGTGCTGCCGAGTACCTGCCGTACGACGAACTGCTCCCGCGCACCGCCGTTTACGTCACCAACGGCGGTTACGGCGGCGTGCAGTACGCGCTGCGCTACGGCGTACCGATCGTGGCGACCGGTGGCAAGGAGGACAAACCGGAGGTCGGCGCTCGCGTTCAGTGGTCAGGCGTCGGCCGGCGGATCAGAAGCGAGCATCCGACCCCGCGCGCGTTGCGCCGCGAAATCCTTCGCGTACTCGCCGAGCCGCGATACCGGGACGCCAGCGCACGCGTCGCGGCCGATATGGCCGCCTCCCCGGGCTTTGCCCAAGTGGCCGCGGTCGTCGATGCTCTGGTGCCCGGCCCGACCGCGGATTCCGGGCACGTACACCCTCCTGTCGCGCCGACACCGTGACTTTCGCCGAGCGCGTCAGGGCCAGTTGGTCAGGCGCGCGGACGGTGTTCGCTGAAAGCGCACGAGCGGGGGCCGCCGCTCTGTAACGCTCGACTAGGCCCGACGATGAATCCTGTGAGGCCGGCAGCGTCGGGGGAGCGTCTGAAAGTGCTCGCTTCCGTCTCAGCGACGAATGGTGTCGCACGGCGCCGAGCCGCCAACCAGGCAGAGAAGGGAGTGGAGGCACGATGGGTGCTCCGCTGAATGATTTCCGCAGGGACGTCCGGAAACGGGGTATCGCCGTAGTCGCGTCGGGAGCCGTGATCTCCCTGACCGCGCTGACCGCCGGACTCGCCCCTGCCGTCGCGCAGCCGGATTCCGACGACGTTGTGACGACGGTCGCGCCAGAACCCAGGGTCAGCGCTCCTGAACCGGAGGTGACTGTCGAGCAGCCGACCTCGGCCCCGGAGCCGCAAGTGCCGGTGACCCAGGTCGCCCCGCAGACGCAAGCCCCGCAAACGCAGGCCCCGCAGACGCGGGCCCCGCAGACCCAGGCACCTCAAACCCAGGCACCGGCCGTCGAGCCGGAGCCCGTCATCGAGCCGGAGCCGGCTCCCGCCCCGCAGCCGAAGCCCGAGCCGCAGACCGTGGCCCCGCCGAAGACCAGCACCGCCGTCGAGTCCGAAGAGCCGTCGACCCCGACCGCCGAGCCGTCCACGGCCGCTGAGCGGGCACCCGCGACATCGGCTGCGCCGAGTACCAGCGGAGCCGCTCCGGCGACCAAGCCCGAGACCAGCGAGCCGGCCGAACCGGGCAAGTCCACCGCGTCGTCAGCAGCGGTCGCGCCGGCGTCGGATACCGAAGCGCCGTCATCGGGCGAGAAGACCGCGGCGGAGACCACCGCCAACGAGCAGAGCGGCTCGGAGTCCGACACCCCGACCGTGTCGATCGAGAACGCCGCCAAGGAGATCGAGACGCTGGCGCCCGAGACGCTCGAAGCGCCGGCCGAAGACGTCGAACTCGCACGCAACGCGAAGCCCGTCTTCGAACCGGAGCCTGCGCCCGCGCCCGAGCAGGACGTGGCCGCGTTCAAGCAGTCGGTCGACATGACCCTCGGACTGAACGGCGCCGAGGCCAGCGCGAGCGCGAAGGTCGAGCTCGAGGCCAAGCGTGACCGCGACTTCGAGTTGGTCAGCAACGTGCGTCAGTGGCGACCGGAGTGGATCGAGTACGACGAGTTCTACCGCCCCGTCCTGATGAACCCGTTCCGGGCGCCGGTGCGCATCGTCTACGTCTACGACATGCGCCCGCGCATCGCCTACATCCCGCCGCTGTCGCGGCTGGTGCTCGAGGCGGCCCAGTTCGCCGCCTACAGCTTCACCGCGGCGGTGCTCAGCCCGGTGGTGGCGGCCGCCAACGTCGCGCAGGCGGTGTCCAACATCGCGGTCGGCACCTTCCTCGGCGGCGGCTACTTCCCGGGCGCCGGCCTGCCGTTGCCGGCGCCTCCGCCGCCGGTGCTGCGATACGACAACGTGCCGGTGCTGGTGAACTACTCCAACGCCCGTTACGAGCCGTTCCGGGTGCGGCAGATCGTCGACGTCGGCGAGGACCGCGTGTACGGCGGGCGCAAGGTGCTGCTCGACGGTGCGACGCCGGTGTGGGGTGAATGGACCCAAACCGCAAGCGGGGAACGCCAATTCGAGGTTCGCAAGACCCAGCAGTTCCCGGGCTTGAGCGAACCCGCCGAGGCGCCGCTACCCGGCGACTACCGGCTTCGGTTGGCGGCGGACGAGGCCTCGACCGGCGGTCTGACCGGCAGGGACATCTTCCTGATGGTGTCCGCGGGTGTGATCGGCACGCTCGGTTTCGGCGCCATCGGCCTGGCGTTCTTCCTCGGTCGTCGGCGGCCCGAACACTGACGGGCCGCCCCCGCACCGGGAAAGTCGTCACCGCGGTTACGCCGCCGTCAACAAGGGTGCATGATGGTGCGATGCCCGAAGTTCGCGTGGGTCCGCTGCTTCGTCACGTCGGCAAAACCGACGCGACCGTGTGGGTCGAGACGGACAAGCCGTGCCGGGTCGAGGTCCTCGGCAGCCACGCGGACACCTTCGAGGTCGAAGGTCACCACTTCGCGATCGTCTGCGTGACCGACCTCGACCCCGACAGCGAGCATCCTTACGAAGTGCGCCTCGACGGGGAAAAGGCTTGGCCGCCCGAGGGATACGAATATCCGCAACCGCGAATCCGGTTGATGCCCCGGGACGGCTCGCTGCGGCTGCTGTTCGGGTCCTGCCGTGCGTCGGCCCCGCATCGGCCGCCCTACACCTATCAGCACTGGTGGCACCCCAAGGGCAAGGGCATCGACGTGCTGCGCACCTACGGGATGCGGATGTTGCGCCAGCCGTCGGCGCTGTGGCCCGACGCCATGCTGATGATGGGTGACCAGCTCTACGCCGACCAGGTCAACGACACGATCAGGGATCTGGTCGCCGACCGCGAGGTGCACGCCAACGGCCCGGTCGAGGTGCTCGAGGACTTCGAGGAGTACTGCATCGGCTACTGGGACGCCTGGTGCGATCCGGTGGTGCGGTGGATGCTCTCGACCGTTCCGACGTCGATGATGTTCGACGATCACGAGATCAACGACAAGTGGAACACCTCGCAAGCCTGGCTCGAGGAGAAGCGCAAGACCGACTGGTATCAGACCCGGATCATCGGCGGGCTGATGTCCTACTGGATTTACCAGCACCTGGGCAACATGTCGCCCGACGAACTGGCCAAGGACCAGACTTTCCAGCGCGTCATCGAGACCAGACAGGGCGCCGAACCGATTCGCGAACTCGCCGAGATGGCCGAGAAGGACGACGGCACATCACATTTCAGCATGTGTCGCGACCTCGGTGCGGCGCGGCTGATCGTCGTGGACGCGCGCACCGGCCGCCAGCTCAAACCCGGACGGCGCCGTATCACCACCGACGAGGAATGGGACTGGATCACCGCCAACGCCGACGGGAACTACCAGCACCTGCTGTTCGCCAGCTCGCTGCCGATCCTGTTGCCCTACGGAATGCACCACATCGAGGCATGGTCGGAGGCCGTCGGCGACGGCGCATGGGGACGACGGCTGACCGGGCTGGGGGAGAAGGTCCGCATCGCCGCCAACCTCGACCACTGGGCGTGTTTCCAGGAAAGCTTCCGACGCTTCGAGGATCTGGTCATCGACGTGGCGAGCGGACGGCGAGGCCCCGCCCCCGACTCGATGGTGCTGTTCGGTGGCGACGTGCACCACTGCTGGGTGTCCGAGGTCGAGGTGCCCGAGGAGGCGACGCGGCTGGGCACCAAGGTGTGGCAGGTCGTCTGTTCGGGACTGCGTAAAGAGCCATCCGCGGTTGAACGGGTCATCCTGCGGCTTGGCCATACCCGGTTCGTCGAAGCGGTCGGCAAGGCGCTGGTGAAATCCACCAAGGTGCCCGAGCCGCGGCTGCGCTGGCGACCGGTCACCATGCCGCACTTCCGCAATCAGGTTGGGACGCTGGAGATCGCGGGCGGCGAGATGGGCGTACGGATCGAGAAGGTCACCGGCGGCTGGCGCAAACCGCACCTGACCACCGTCATCGAGCACAAACTGCTCTGATCGCTCAGCCCGCCCCCTTGCCGTTGTCGACGCGATAGACGGCACCGTGGATCGCCGCGGCGTCGTCGCTGGCGAGGAACGCGATGGTTTTGGCCACGTCGACGGTGTCCATGAACCCGCGCGGCGACGCGATGCGCATGATGAGGTCCCAGTCGGCGTTCTCGGGCGCGGAGAACTCGGTGGTCTGTGCGGTCGGCATGCCGCCGGGGCAGACCGCGTTCACCCGGACCTTCTCCTTCGTGTACTCGACGGCCAGCGCGCGGGTCAGCCCGACGAGACCGTGTTTGGCGGCGCAGTATCCGGCCGAGTACACCTCGCCTTCCACCCCCGCGATCGACGAGACGTTGACGATGTTGCCTCCGCTCTCTAGAAGGTGCGGCAGCGCGGCGCGACAGAGGTAAAACGGTCCGTGCAGGTTCACCGCCAGGTCACGCTCCCACTCGTCGTCGGTCACCGCGGTGGTGTGCCGCATCTGGTGAAAGCCCGCCACATTGACGAGGACGTCGAGTCGTCCGAATTCCTCCACACACCGGGCGACGGCCTCACCGCACGCCGCCGACGACGTCACGTCCACCGACGCGAAGCGGCCCCCGGGCACGGCCTCGAACACCTGCGCCATCCGCTCGGCGTCGCGCGCGATGCCGAAGACCGTCGCACCGCGTTCTGCGAACAGTTGCGCGACGGCGGCGCCCAGCCCCGCCGATGCGCCCGTCACCAATGCGACCTTGCCGTCGAGTTGAGTCATGGTGATGACCATCTCATGCGGTGGTCAGGTCGAGACGCGTGGGCGTTCCGGGGGTACGGCGGCCAACAGCGCGCGGGTGTAGTCGTCGCGCGGTGAGGCGAACAACTCGGCCGCCGGCCGGTATTCGACCGCCGTGCCGTCGCGCATCACCAGGACGTCATGGCTGACCTGCTGGACGATCGCGAGGTCGTGGGCGATGAACAGGTAGGTCAGTCCCAGGTCGTTTTGTAGCCGGGCCAGCAGGTCGAGCACCTTGGCCTGTACCGAAACATCCAGGGCCGCAGTCGCTTCGTCGAGGATCAGCAACTCGGGTTCACCGGCCAGCGCGCGGGCGATGCTCACGCGTTGGCGTTCACCGCCCGACAGTTCGTGCGGGTAGCGCGACGCGAACGACGTGGGCAGGCCGACGAGGTCGAGCAGCTCGCCAACCCGGGCCGCGCGGGCGCGCCGACCGTTGGCGAGCCGGTGCACGATCAGCGGTTCGGCGATCGTCGCGCCGACGCGGGCGCGCGGGTTCACCGACGAGAACGGGTCCTGGAACACCAGGCCGATCCGCCTGCGCAATGCCTTCTCCGCCTTCCCGCGCACCCCGAACACGTCGGCGTCGCCCAGCGTCGCGGTGCCGGCGTCGGGCCGCACCAGGCCGGTGAGAGCGGAGGCCACCGTCGACTTGCCCGAACCCGATTCGCCGACCAGGCCCAGGGTGGTGCCCCGGCGGATTTGAAACGACAGATCCTTGACGGCGTGCACGGTCGACTTGCCGACCGGCGTGCTGACCTCGAACCGCACGTCGAGACCGTCGACGTCCAACAGCACCGGTGCATCGGGCACCGAGGGCGGGCCCGGACGCCCGACGAGCGGTCGCGCGGCCAGCAGTTCTCGGGTGTACTCGTGGCGAGGCCGGTCGAAAACATCGGTGACCGAGGCCTGTTCGACCGCTTCACCGCCGCGCAGCACCGTCACGTCCTCGGCCACCTGGCCGATCACGCCGAGGTCGTGGCTGATCCACACCACCGCGGTGCCGAAGTCGGCCTGCAGTTCGGCGACCAGGTCGACGATCTGCGCCTGTGCGGTCACATCGAGAGCGGTCGTCGGTTCGTCGGCGATCAGCAGAGCCGGATCGCAGGCCATCGCGATCGCGATCATCACGCGCTGCTTCTGCCCACCGGACAACTGGTGTGGGTAGGCGTGCAGCCGCGACTCCGGGTCCGGCAACCCGACCGCCTCGAGCAGTTCGAGCGCCCGGCCGCGTGCCTGCCGGCGGGTCATCCGCCGGTGCGCCTCAAGGGATTCGGTGATCTGGCGTTCCAGCGTCAACAGCGGGTTCAGCGACGTGCCAGGATCCTGGAACACGAACCCGATCTGGCCCCCGTGCACGCCGCGCAGCACCCGGTCCGACGCGCCGACCAGCTGGGTGTCACCGGATTCGGTTGTCAGCGTGCTTGTTCCACACACCCGCGCCCCCGGCGCGTCGAGCAGGCCCGTCGCGGCGAGCACGGTCATCGACTTACCAGAACCGGATTCGCCCACGATCCCGAGGGTCTGGCCGCGGTGCACGTCGAATGACACCCCGTGCACGATCTCTCGCCTGCCGATGCTCACCCGCAGATCGCGCACGCTCAACACCGGATCGCTCACTGCCGCGGCCCTTTCCGACGGGCTTCGGCGAGTGTGCGCTGCCGGGGATCGAGGACATCACGCAAACCGTCGCCCAGCAGGTTGAACGCGAGCACGGTGACGAATATGGCGGCACCGGGGAACACCGCCATCCACCACGCCATGGTCACGAAACCCTGCGAATCGAAGATCATCCGCCCCAGCGACGGCTGCGGCGGCTGAATGCCCAACCCCAGGAACGACAATGCGGCCTCGGACAGGATCGCGAACGCCAACGACAGCGACGTCTGCACCACCAGCGGTCCGGCGATGTTGGGCAGGATGTGGCGGCCCAGGATGTAGAGATGTCCGGTGCCCATGCTGCGCGAGACCGACACGAACGGTTCCACGCGCACGCTCATGGTGCTGGCGCGCGCCACCCTCGCGAAGATCGGCGTGTACACGATGCCGATCGCCAGAATCGTCGTCGTCACACCGGGTCCGAGGATCGCCACCACGGCGAGCGCGAGCAGCAGCACCGGAAACGCGAACATCACGTCGACCACGCGCATGACCACGGTGTCGAGCCAACCGCCGCGATAGCCCGCCACCACGCCGACGGTCACGCCGACGACCACCGCGAACGCGACGCTGACGACCGCCACGCGCATCGAGGCCTGCGTGGCCACGAGCACCCGTGACAACACGTCACGGCCCAGTTCGTCGGTGCCGAACCAGTGCCATCCGCTGGGCGGTTGCAGGGCATTCGGGACGTCGACGTCGTTGATGCCGTATGGCGCAATCAAATCGGCGGTCACCGCGACGAACGCGATCAGCACGAGCAGGCCCGCGCTGACCACCGTCACCGGGTTGCCCATGAGGACCCGCAGCGACGACACCCTGCTGTTCGACTCGGCCGGAGCTGTCATGACAACCGGATCCTCGGGTCGACGACCGCGTAGAGCACGTCCACGATCAGGTTGATCAACAGGAACAGCGCCGCGATCAACAGCACGGTGCCCTGGATGACCGCGTAGTCACGCCCGGCCACGGCGTTGTACACGAGCCGGCCCAGGCCGGGCCAGGCGAACACCACCTCCACGACGATCACCCCCGACATGATCGTGGCCAGCTGGATACCGGTGATGGTCAGTATCGGGATCAACGCGTTACGCACGGTGTGACGCAGTGTGACCACCCGTGGCGCAAGCCCTTTGGAGCGCGCGGTGCGGACGTAACCCATCGCCGTGACCTCGAGCACCGCCGAGCGCACGTAACGCGTCAAGATCGCGCCCGCCACCAGGCCGACGGTGAGCGCCGGAAGGATCAGATGGCGCAACCACCCCACGGGGTCGTCGAACAGCGGCCGGTAGCCCGAGGTGGGCAGCCAGTGCAGCGTCGAGGCGAACAGCGCGATAAGCAGGATGCCCATCCAGAAGTCGGGGATCGACACCCCGAACTGGCTGCCCACCCGCACGAGCGCGTCGCTGACCCGGCCCTCCCGTAGCGCCGAGAAAATTCCTGCCGGGATGGCGATCAGCAGCGCGATGACGATCCCGGCCGATGCCAATGAGACTGTGGCGGGAAGTCTTTCGAGCAGGATCACCGTGACCGGGTCGCCGTTGCGGAAGCTGACCCCGAGATCGCCGGTCAGCGCGTTGCCGATGTAGGACAGGAACTGCTCGACGATCGGTTTGTCCAGGCCGCTGGCCGACCTCAACGCCTCGTAGGCCTGCGGCGTGTAGCGGGTTCCCAACGCGATGCGCACCGGATCGCCGGGCACCAGATGCACCAGCGCGAAACTCACGACCAGCACGCCGAGCAACACCACCGCCGAATACGCCAACCGGCGCGCCAGGAACCGCGCGATCGGGTGAGTGAGCAAGCCGGTCATGAGGTTTCGCTTCCGGCCAGGCTCGCCGTGCGGAAGCGCACGGCACCGTCGCGGCGGGCTTCGTAGCCCGACAGATCGGTCACCCACGCCTGGATCACTGACGGGTTGTACAGGTAGATGTAGCTCACCTCGTCGGCGATGATGGTTGCGGCCCGCCGATACAGCTCGACACGTGCCTGCCGGTCCGTTTCGACGCGTCCCGCGTCGAGCAGGCGGTCGACCTCGGGGTTGGAGAACTTCTGGGCGTTGCTCGTCCCGTTCGTATGGTGCTGGGCGTAGTAGAAGTCGTCCGGGTCGATGTTGCCGAGCCAGCCCATCATCAGCATGTCGAAGTTGCCGGAGTTCTGTTCGTCCAGCCAGGTGGCGAAGTCGACGGTGCGGATGTTGACCGTGATGCCCAGCGGCGCAAGGTTATCCGCGATCACCTGCGCTGCGGTAACGGTCTCGGGATATTCGCTGGTGACCAGCATGTCCAGATCGACGTCGCCGACTCCCGCCTCGTCGAGAAGCCGTTGGGCGGTGTCGGTGTCGTAGTGGTAGCGGTCGTAGGCGGTGTACCACGGGTTGCCCTCGGGGATGGCGAGCTGGTTGGCGGCCGCGGTGCCGTAGCTGGTGGCCGCCACGATGGCGGCGCGGTCGATGCCGTAGGCGACGGCTCGGCGTGCCCGCACGTCGTCCCACGGTTTGTGCGCCTCGTTGAGCGCGAGATACCAGTAGTCGTTGCCGGCGGTCACCTGAAGATGCAGCGAGTCGTCGTCACGAAGCTGCGCCACCCGCTGTGTCGGGACGGAGTCGGTCCAGTCGACCTCACCGGCCTGCAGGGCCGACAGCGCGGTCGACGGTTCGGAGATGAATCGGAACGTCACGCCGCCCACCCTCGGCGCACCGGCCCAGTACGCCTGGTTCGCCGTCAAGATGATGGAGTCGCCGCTCTTCTGCGACTGGAACGCGAACGGTCCGGTGCCCACCGGATGAGTCGCGATCTGACCGCTTTCGACGTTGCGGCGCTGCACGATCGCCATGCCCTTGAACCCGCCGATGTTGGTCAGCAGGTTCGGCGACGGATGTCTAACCCGGATCACCACGGTCATCGGGTCGACGGCCCGCACGTCGGTGACGGCGCTGAACTTGTCGACGTTGGCCAACTGCTCGTCGATGATGCGCCGATACGAGAACACGACGTCGTCGGCGGTGAAGGGGCTGCCGTCGTGAAAGGTCACGCCCGGCCGCAGATGGAACGTCCACGACAACTGGTCGGGGCTGACCTCCCACGATTCGGCGAGGGCCGGTCGCATCTCGAGGTTGGCGTCTGGTTCGACGAGTGTGTCGAACACGTTCTCGAGCACCTCGAAGGAGAAGTACGCGCTGGTCTTGTGCGGGTCCAGCTGGTCGGGCTCACCGGCGATGGCGGCGATCAGGTTGTTCGACGACCCCCCGAGATCCACGCCTTGACCGGTGGAGCAGCCCGCGAGCGCTGTCACGACCGCGACGGCCAAACCCGCCACCAGTCGTTTCATGCCTTCACCCCGCGGTCGTGCGCGTCGTCGCCATCCGTCGGCTCTACCCGTCGACGATGACCACCGAAACCCGGAGCCGGGGAAAGTGGTGACGACGCTGCGTGCACACTGAGATACTCGACACCACCGTAGACGGCTGAAGGGGCACGAGGTGACCAAGACGATCGCACGGGCGTTGGGCGTCGCGGCGTGCACGCTCGGGCTGATGTTCGGGGCCGCCGGGGTGGCCGCGGGCCAGGGTGATGTGAAGTCGCCCGACACCCCCGAAGGGGTCTACACGGTCAAGATCGCCGGCCAGGCCGAGACCACCTGGGAGATCTTCCCGATCTGTGTGCCGACCGTCGGCGATCTGCGCGAGCCGCTGATCCTCCCCGTCGGATGCCGGCTCAAGGTCACGCCGGCCGGTCGTGGCGGCGCCGAGGCCGACATGGTCGGCGGTGAGTGGACCTTCAAGGCCAACACCTTCGACTCGATCCGCAACTGCCCCGACGGCAGCACCGCGCTGCAGAAAGAGGTCTACTCGTTCAACGGGGCCACGCTCACCGGGCGCGCCAGGATCATTCACGGTGCGGTGTGCGGCGAACAGCCCGGGATGGTCGAGCTGCCGCTGACGCTGACCTTCAAGGAACCGCTGTCGATTCCCGTCACGCCGTATCCGCTGATCTGCGAGCCCGGCGGTCTGCGCCGCTGCTTCTAGGTGCCTGACGGGCCGTCGATCGGAGGCGCGGCCGGACGCGGACTGCGCGCCGCCGGTCGGGCCCGCCTGCCACTCCTCAACGGGAAGGCCCTCGACCTGACCGGTCCCGGCCTGACCGATCGATGGGGCGTGACCTGCACCGACCTCGGCGCGTCGGTGGTCGCGCCGAACGGGAAGCTGGTGTCGGTGTTCGGCGACACCTTCTCGGGACCCAGGGTCGGCCAGGGCGACTGGCGATCGCCGGTGGTTCTGATCGGTTCCGGCGACGCCGACCACCCGGTCGTCTACGAACGCGCCGGCGGCAGCGACCCCGACTACGCGCGCCAACTCTGGCATTACGAGCACGACGACGCCGGCACCGGCTGGCGTCGCGGCGGTATCAGCACCGTGATCCCGTCGGACCTGTTGACCGTCGGCGGGTCGATGTATCTGCACGCCATCGTCAACCGCGGCTTCGGCAACGTCGTCTGGACCGAGATCTGGCGCTCGGACGACAGCGGTGTGAGCTGGACGCATCTGGGGGAGAAAGCCAAGTTCCCCGCGGACCTGCACGGCGGTCACGCACAGTGCTGGGCGTGGGATTACGAGCCCGACGACGGCTGGGTGTACGTGGCGGCGACGGGCTTCCAGCGTGACAAGGGCATCGTGCTGATGCGGGTGCGGCCCGAGCACATCGGCGACCGGACCCGTTATCTCGGTTGGCATTTCGACGGGACGAGGTGGTCGTGGGGGACATCGGCCACGCCCATCACGCCCACCGGTGAGCGGTGGGGCGAGCTCGCGTTGCGCCGCATCGGGCCGGGGAAATGGGTCCTCGGCGGATTCCTCGCATCGGAATACGCGCTCGGCTACCGGGTCGTGGCCTCACCCGTTGCGAACATGCACACCACGCCGGTCCAGATGCCCGTCCTCGGGTCGGCGTGGGAGGCCGAAGACCACGTCGGGGGCCGGGTCGCCCAGCTCTACGGCGGATACCTGCTGCCGGGGTCGCGTTTCGACATCGAGGGTGGCATCGGACTGATTGTCTCGCAGTGGAATACGGCCACCGGCTGGCCCTACCGCGCGATGCAGTTCAAGGCCGCGCTCAAAGACAGCACCAAGACGGTGCCGCCACCGGATCCGATCAATCTGTAGCGTCCGATCCGTCACGGCGGTGACGCCCCTATGGTGTTAGAGCGGGGCCAAGTGAAAGGCGAGCAGTGACTGGGAGATCTAGGGATTCCGGCGCCAAACGCGTAGTGGTCTGGGGCACCGGTTTCGTCGGCAAGATGGTGATCCCCGAGATCGTCGAACATCCCCTGTTCGAGCTGGTCGGCGTCGGCGTCAACAGCCCGGACAAGGTCGGCCGCGACGTCGGTGAGATCTGCGGCCTGGGCACACAGCTGGGGCTTACCGCGACAGACGACGTCGATGCGCTGATCGCGCTGAAACCCGACGCGCTGGTGCACTACGGACCGACGGCCAACCACGCCGACGACAACATCGCACTGATCACCCGCTTCCTGCGGGCCGGCATCGACGTCTGCTCGACCGCGATGACGCCCTGGATCTGGCCCACCATGCACCTCAACCCGCCGAACTGGATCGAACCCATCACCGAGGCCTGCGAACTCGGCGAATCGTCGTGCCTGACCACCGGCATCGACCCCGGGTTCGCCAACGACCTGTTCCCGATGACGCTGATGGGTCTGTGCTCGCAGGTGCGCAAGGTGCGCGCCAGCGAACTGCTGGACTACACCAACTACGAAGGCGACTATGACCGCGAGATGGGCATCGGCAAGCCGTCCGAGTACCGTCCGCTTCTCGAGAACCCCGACATTCTGATATTCGCCTGGGGCGCAACGGTTCCGATGATCGCGCATGCCGCAGGCATCATCCTCGACGAGATCACCACCACATGGGACAAATGGGTCACGCCGACCGAACGTAAGACTGCCAAGGGCATCATCGCCCCGGGTAACGTCGCGGCCGTGCGATTCACCATCAACGGCGTGTACCAGGGCGAAACCCGCATCCAGCTCGAACACGTCAACCGCATCGGCAACGATGCGGCGCCCGACTGGCCGTCGGGCAACGAGAACGACGTCTACCGCGTCGAGATCGAAGGCACCCCGAGCATCTACCAGGAGACCGCGTTCCGGTTCACCGACGGCTCCGGGCGCGACGCCGCCGCGGCCGGTTGCCTGGCGACCGGCCTGCGCGCGCTCAACGCGGTGCCCGCGGTCAACGCTCTGTCGCCGGGCTGGGTGACGGCCCTGGATTTGCCATTGATTCCGGGCGCAGGCACCATCCGCTGATGGCCGAGGGAGTAGGGCTGTCGGTTGGCGCCACCAACCTGGCGGCCGTCGTCGTGGGCGTCTCCGCCCTGTCCCGGTCGCCGGTGTTGACGCGGTTTCCGCACCGGCCGCCCGAGGTCGGCGTGCCCAGCGAGAACCGCAACCTCGACGAACGCGGCCTGATCCTGACCGACTTCGTCGACCGGGTGGGGGACCCGGTCGGCATCGTCGCCGCCGACGGTTCCACTCACAATGCCGAAGTCGTGCTCGCCGACGCCCTGCGAGCGTTGCTTCACGCGGTCGGGGGCGGCCGGAGCCCCGTCGGCAACATCGCGGTGACGCACCCGGCGCACTGGCGGCCCGCCTCCGTCGACGCGCTGCGCGGGGCGCTGGCCGCCGTTCCCGAGTTCCAGCGGCCCCGGCCGGCGCCCGTCGTCTCCGATGCAGTGGCAGCGCTGACCTCTCTGCAGGACGAACCGGGGGTACCGACCCGCGGCGTCATCGCGCTCTGTGACTTCGGCGGGACCGGCACCAGCATCAGCCTCTTCGATGCGGGTAACGGCTACACGCAGATCGGTGACACCGTCCGCCACCACGACCTGTCCGGTGACCTGATCGACCAGGCGCTGCTGACCCATGTCCTCGATGATCTGTCGGCGGCCGGGGCCGTCGACCTGTCCAGCACCTCGGCGATCGGCTCATTGTCGCGGTTGCGTGCGCAGTGCCGCGGCGCCAAGGAGCGGCTGTCCACAGCGGCGTTCACCTCGCTGGTGGCCGAACTGCCCGGGCACCGCAGCGACGTGCGGCTGACCCGCACCGAACTCGACGAAGTGCTGAGCGGGCCCCTCGCGGCCTTCGCCGACACCCTGCAGGAAACGTTGGAGCGCAATCGGATTGGTGAACTCGCGGCCGTGGCATCGGTCGGCGGCGGGGCGCGGATCCCGGCCGTCACCACCACGCTCTCGGAACGGTTCCGGGCGCCGGTCATCACCTCGGCCCACCCCGAACTGGCCCCGGCGGTGGGCGGCGGATTGGCCGCCGTGCGAGGCACCGTCGAAGAGGGGATGACCGCGATGTCCGCGGCTCCCGGGGCTGCTGCCGCCGCGGCCGCGGCGACCGCGATGGCCCCTGAGGTCGACTCCCTGGCCGACGAAGGGTCGCCACAGTCGGGGTCCTTCGGCGCTTTGGCCTGGTCGGACGCCGAGGAGCTGCCCGACGTCCCCGAGGCCATGGCCACCGACCCCTACGACTACGGCCCGCCCGCCGCGGGCGCCGCCGATGTGCGCCCTCAAATGCAGTTCGAGGACGAGTCGTGGGACGACCTGCCGCCGCGACCGGTGCCCTGGTATCGCAATCCGGTGGTCCCGATGGCCGGCGGTGTCCTCGTCCTGCTGGCCGTGTTGGTGGCCGCGGTGCTGTGGGTGATGTCCGGCGACGAGTCGGCACCCGATCCCGCGTCGACCACACCGCCCATGACGGTGACCCCGCGGCCCACGACACCGACCACCGCCGAGCCGCCACCACCGCCGGCCACCCAGGCGCCGCAGACCGTCTACCGGCCGCCTCCGCCGGTGACCCAGACCGTCACCGAGGCGCCCCCGTCGCCCGAGCCGCCGCCCCCGTCGCCGGAACCGCCGCCGCCGTCGGAGCCGCCCCCCACAACCGAGCCGCCACCCACCACGACGGCACCGCCGGCGACCACGCAGCCGCCGCCGTGGAGCCCGACCGCGCCGTACCCGACGATCCCGGGTCTGCCGTGGGTGCCGGCCCCGCAACTGCCCGGTCAACCCGCCCCGTAGCACTTCTCGCGCTGGCAAGATATCGGCGTAGCGCTGAATTTTGCCATCTGGGGTTAGGGTGTCGGCATGCATACGGTCGCGGTCGTCGCGCTTCCGAACACCATCGCGTTCGACCTGGGCACCGCGGTCGAGGTGTTCGGACGCGCTCGACTTCCCTCCGGCGAGCCGGGATACCGCGTCGTCGTGTGCGCGACGGCTCCGGTCGTCGCCGCCGGCCCGCTCGCCATCGCGAGCGACCACGGGATCGCAGATCTGCGGCGCGCCGATACCATCGTGGTGCCCGGTTGCGACAACCTGGACACGCCGCCGCCCGATGAGCTCGTCGACGCGCTGCGATCGGCCCACCTCCGCGCGGCGCGTATCGCATCCATCTGCACGGGTGCGTTCACGCTCGCGGAGACCGGAATGCTCGACGGTAGGCGGGCGACCACCCACTGGGTGGCCGCCGAGCTGTTCCGCGCGCGTTATCCCGATGTGCACCTCGATCCCGACGTCCTCTACGTCGACGAGGGCGACATCCTCACGTCGGCGGGCGCGTCGGCCGGGCTCGACCTGTGCCTGCACATGGTGGCGCTCGATCACGGCAGCGCGGTGGCCGCCGACGCCGCGCGCATGGCGGTCGCACCGTTGCACCGCAGCGGGGGGCAAGCCCAGTTCATCGTGCGAAATCGCCCGGCCGCAAACAGCATTGCCGAGCGGACCACGCTCGACGGCCTGCTGTCATGGATCGAGCACAACGCGCATCGCGACCTCACGCTTGCCGACCTGGCGGCGCACGCGGCGCTCAGCGTGCGGACCCTCAACCGGCGCTTTCAGGCCGAGACGGGGCAGACGCCGATGCAATGGCTGACGGGAGTGCGCATTCGCCATGCGCAGCAGCTGTTGGAGAGCACCGACCACGGCGTCGAACGCATCGGCCGCGAGGTGGGCTTCACCTCCGCGGCCAACTTCCGCGACCAGTTCCGGCGGCTGACCGGTGTGCCGCCGCAAAGCTACCGCAACACATTTCGCGAGCGCATCGCCGGTTGACGGCTCAGGGGTTCCTCGGTTTCTTGGTCAACACCAGGTGCGCCATCGGGATCTGAGTCTTCTCGGGGGCCGCGGCAAGCCGGTCCGCCAGACCCGCCTCCAGGCGATCGAACAACTGGTCCGATCGAGGGTCGGCGGCACCGCCGTCGAGCGTGGTCGCCAGCGTCGGGAACACCGCCGCCCTGGCGAATGACGCCCATTGCGCCCCGAATGTCGTTGCGTTGCCGTCGAGTTGATACTGCTGCCAGAACCGGTCACCAGCGTCGAAGATCTCGAGATGTTCGATCTCGAGTTGTTCGAAGCGGCCCTTCGGGGCGAACGGCGCCAAAAAGTCCTGTTCCCGGCGCCCGACGATCGGGATGCCCATCCGATGCACCTCGTCGGCCGTCAGCAAGCCGTCGGCGGCCACGTCATCGATGGCATCGACCAGTGCGTCGAGCACCGAGCGATATCCCACCTCGCCGTTGTCATCCACCGCCGTCGTCATCACGACGAGACGACCGCCCCGGCGCAGTTCACGACCGCGGAACGCGATGAACTCGTGCCAGTCGGTGGCGGCCTGCCTGGCGTACGCGGCGCGCACGGTCTCGTCACGGCTGTAGGCCACGTGGACGTGGTCGGGGATCGGCGCGGGAACACGGCTGAGCCAATGGATCGCCCACGAACTCCAACCGAGGTTCACACTGCTCGACGGCATGATCTGCGAATAGAACGACCGGCCGATCGCGGACGCGAACGCCGCGGAATCCTTGCTGAGATAGGTGTCGGGATCCTCGGCCAGGGTGCGGAACAGCGCGGTGAAGTCGTTTTCCGGTACATCGGTGTGTACGACCAGAGTGGGGTGGTCAGTGCGGGTCCGCTTGCGCACCAACGCGATTGCCGCGCATATCGGCAGGAGCGAGTTGTGGCCGGTCGACGCGCCGTAGTCGGCGATGACGAACGGTTGCGGAGGCCTCGGGATCGGCACGGCGGCGGCCGCCTCCTCGAAGAGCTTGATCGCCCCCGCTAGACCGGCGGCCTGCAGACGTGAACCGGCGGTGTACGACCCGCTCTCCATCGGCTCGGGCCGCACGACGATGCTCGACTCGGGCATCGCGACCTCCGTGACGTGCGGACAACAGGTTGGTCGTATCCGACGGTAGTCCCCGCGGGCCGTCGCCGCCGACGGAGGTCGACGTATCCGTTGCAACACCGCGCCGCGCGCCCCCGGCCGTGCCAAACTTCTGCCCATGAGCGGAAGGGTCGGCCCGCGCGTCGCCGTCGTCGTCTCCGCGTCGACCCTCGTGATCGCCGTCGTCGGCTTCATCGTCACGCTGGTGTTCAACGCGTTCGTCCTCGATGACTTCGACGCCTACGGGGAAGTGCCGATTCCGGGGTCCGGCAGCATCGAGTTGCCGGCGGGCGAGGTGACCGTCAGCTTCCACACCGTCACCACCGGGCAACCGACCAGTGGTTTCCCGATTCCCGCGCTCAGCATCAACATCGACGCGCCCGACGGTGCGGCAGATCCCGTGGTGACCGAAAGCATCGGCGGCACAACCACCGTGAACAGCGACACCCATGTGCGAATCTGGGAGGTCCAGATCGCCGAACGTGGCATCTATCGAGTCTCGACCGACGGCAGTGTGGACGGATACATCAACCCGCGGCTCTCTTTCGGCCACGGTAGTTCGTACGGCTGGCTGGCGTGGTTGTTCGGTGGGTTGGCCGCGCTGGGGGTGCTCGCGCTCATCGCCGCTCTGATCTGGTCGGCACGAGCGGCCAAGGCGGCGCGTCCGCTGGCGCCGCACGAGATCGTCAACGCCGACGCTCCGCCGACGCTTCGAGCGGTGTCGACGCCCGCCTCGGCGTATCAACCCGACGACCGGGGCGTGCGCCTCGAGCAGTTGAAGCAGCTGGCCGCACTTCGCGATTCGGGTGCGCTGACCGAAGCTGAGTTCGAGGCGGAGAAGCGCCGCATCCTCGAGCGCTAGCTGCCCTGTTCCGATCGGCAGCTCAGCTGCCGCGGGCCACCCACTCGTCGTAGTTGACGAGCTCGTCTCCGATGGTGGTGGAGTCACCGTGTCCGGTGTAGACGACGGTGTGGTCGGGCAGCTTTCCCAACCGGCCGGAGATCGACTCGAGGATGGTGGGGAAGTCGGAGAAGGACCGCCCTGTCGCGCCCGGCCCACCCTGGAAGAGGGTGTCGCCGGAGAACACCGCGTTCAACTCCGGCGCGTGCCAGCACACCGAACCCGGCGAATGTCCAGGCGTGTGCAGGGCGCGGAGCTCGGTCCCGGCGACCCGCAGCGTGTCGCCGTCGCTGACGGTGCGGAAGTCACTGTCCGGGTGCGTCATTCGCCACAACATGTCGTCGGCCGGGTGCATCAGCACCGGGGCGTCGAGCGCCGCGCCCAGTTCGGGCGCGACCGTAACATGGTCGTTGTGCCCGTGTGTGCACACCACCGCGACCACATGCCGACCCCCGACGGCGTTGACGATCGGTCCCGCGTCGTGCGCCGCGTCGAACACCACCACCTCGGAGTCGTCGCCGACGATCCAGATATTGTTGTCGACTTCCCAACTGCCGCCGTCGAGTTCGAAGGTGCCATGGGTGACCACCCGGCCGATCGGTCCGCCGTTCACTTCAACACCACCACCGATCGCAGCACCTCGCCTTTGTGCATCTTGTGGAACGCCTCTTCGACGTCGTCGATACCGATGCGTTCGCTGACGAATTTCTCCAGCGGCAGCCGACCCTGCAGGTACAGGCTGATCAGGGTGGGGAAGTCACGTTCGGGCAGGCAGTCGCCGTACCACGACGACTTCAGTGAGCCGCCGCGTGAGAAGAAGTCGATCAGCGGCATCTCCAGCGTCATATCCGGGGTCGGAACGCCCACCAGCACAACGGTTCCCGCGAGGTCGCGGGCGTAGAACGCCTGCTTCCAGGTCTCCGGCCGCCCGACGGCGTCGATCACCACGTCGGCGCCGAATCCGTCGGTGAGGTCGGCGATGGTTTCCACCGGGTCGAGTTCGCGGGCGTTGACGGTGTGGGTGGCGCCGAAGTCGCGGGCCCAGTCGAGCTTCTTGTTGTCGGTGTCGACGGCGATGATGCGCTTGGCGCCGACCAGGGCGGCGCCGGCGATGGCGGCGTCGCCGACGCCGCCGCAGCCGATCACGGCGACGGTGTCGTCACGGCTCACCGCGCCCGTGTTGACTGCGGCGCCGAGCCCGGCCATCACGCCGCAGCCGAGCAGTCCGGCCACCGCGGGGTCGGCGGCGGGATCGACCTTGGTGCACTGGCCTTCGTGCACAAGCGTCTTGTCGGCGAACGCGCCGATGCCCAGGGCCGGGGTCAGCTCCGTGCCGTCGGTGAGGGTCATCTTCTGCGCGGCGTTGTGGGTGTCGAAGCACAGGTGCGGACGGCCGCGCTTACAGGCCCGGCACTGCCCACACACCGCACGCCAGTTGAGGATCACGAAGTCGCCGGGCTCGACGTTGACGACGCCTTCGCCGACGGCTTCGACGATGCCCGCGGCCTCGTGGCCCAGCAGGAACGGGAATTCGTCGTTGATGCCGCCCTCCCGGTAGGTCAGGTCGGTGTGGCAGACCCCGCATGCGGTGACCTCGACCACCACCTCGCCCGGACCCGGGTCGGGGATCACGATGTCCACGACCTCGACCGGTTCGTCCTTCTTTCGTGAGATCACTCCGCGCACCGTTTGACTCATGCATACAACCTATCGGCTTAGGGGAACACTGGGCACATGGCTGATCCGCTTCCCGCGCTGTTCCTCTCCCACGGTGCGCCGCCGCTGGTGGACGACGAGGTGTGGGTGCGTCAACTGGCGGCATGGGCGCAGGAGCTGCCACGTCCGACGGCGGTCCTCGTCGTGTCGGCGCACTGGGAGTCCGCACCGCTGACGATCGGGTCGACGTCGACCGAGACGCCGCTGACCTACGACTTCTGGGGTTTCCCGCAGCGCTATTACGAGACGACCTACGACGCGCCCGGCGCCGTCGACCTCGCCGCGCGCGTCGAGGCCATGCTGCCGCGCGATGAGCCGGTGCGCCACGACCCCGACCGCAGGCTCGACCACGGCGCCTACGTACCGCTGACGGTGATGTATCCCGCCGCGGACATCCCGGTGCTGCAGATCTCGATGCCGACGCTCGATCCACCCGCGCTGCTGCACCTGGGTGAGCGGTTGCGACCGTTGCGCGATGAGGGCGTGTTGATCATCGGGTCCGGCTTCACGACGCACGGTTTGCCGTTCCTCGACGACCCGTCACCGGGCGCGGAGCCGCCGGACTGGTCGACGGACTTCGACATGTGGGCGGCCGAGATGTTCGCCGCCGGCGACGTCGACGCCCTAATCGACTTCCGTCATCGGGCGCCGGGCATGCCGTATGCACATCCCACCATCGAGCACTGGTCGCCGCTGTTCGTCGCGCTCGGCGCCTCCCGCGATCCCGCGCAGCAGGCGCGGCAGGTGATCGACGGCTACTGGATGGGTCTGGCCAAGAGGTCGATCGAACTGATTTAGCCGTTGAACCGCCCGGCGGCGGACTCCGTTGTGCAATGGACAAGAGCTCAGTACGCCGGAAGGGAACCCGCGATGACCGATATCGAGCCCAGACCAGCCGCGGACACCACCGAGGAGTTCGCCGCGCGAATGATGTCCGCGATCGACAACGCCAGCCTGGCCCTGCTGTCGTCGATCGGCCACCAGACCGGGCTGTGGGACACCATGGCCGATTCGGCGCCGGCCACCAGCGCCCAGATCGCCAGTGCCGCGGGACTCAACGAACGCTACGTGCGGGAGTGGTTGGGCGGTGTGGTCACGGCGGGGGTGGTCGAGTACGACCCCGCGGTGGGCACGTACGTGCTTCCGCCGCAGCGGGCCGCGGTGCTCACCCGGGCTGCGGGCCCGGACAACCTGGCGCGGTTGGCGCAGTTCATCTCGCTGCTGGGCGAGGTCGAGCAGAAGATCATCGGCTGCTTCAAATCCGGCGGAGGGTTGTCCTACAGCGAGTACCCGCGGTTCCACACCGTGATGGCCGAGCAGAGTGGGGAGGTGTTCGACGCCGCGCTCGTCGACGTCATCCTGCCGTTGGCCGACGGAGTTCCGCAGCGGTTGCGCGAAGGGGCCGACGTCGCCGACATCGGTTGCGGCAGCGGGCACGCGATCAACGTGATGGCCCAGGCGTTCCCGGCCAGCCGGTTCACCGGAATCGACTTCAGCGACGAAGGTCTCGGCGTGGGACGCGCCGAGGCGGCCCGGTTGGGACTGACCAACGCCACCTTCGTCGCCGCCGATGTTGCGAAGCTCGACATGCCTGAAAGTTACGATGTGATAACGGTTTTCGACGCCATCCACGATCAGGCCGACCCGGCCGCCGTGCTGGCGAACATCTATCGCGCGCTCAGGCCGGGCGGCTGCCTGCTCATGGTCGACGTCAAGGCCTCGAGCAGGCTGGAGGACAACGTCGGCGCGCCGCTGGCCACGTATCTCTACACGGTCTCGACGATGCACTGCATGACGGTGTCGCTCGGCCTGAACGGCGCGGGCCTGGGCACCTGCTGGGGCCATCAGCTCGCCGCCTCGATGCTCGCCGACGCCGGCTTCAGCGACGTCCAGGTACGCGAGGTCGAGACCGATCCGATCAACAACTACTACATCGCGCGCAAGTAGGCTCGGCGCGATGAGCGCGCTGGATCAGATGGGCGACTGGCCGGTGCCCAACGCCGCGGCCGCGGTCGTCGGGCCCTCCGGGGTCCTGGCCGACCACGGCGACCAGCGGCGACGATTCGAACTGGCGTCGGTGACCAAGCCGCTGGCCGCACGCGCGGTGCAGGTCGGTGTCGAGGAGGGCGCCGTCGAGCTCGACACCGAAGCGGGCCCGCCCGGGGCGACCGTGCGTCACCTGCTGGCGCATGCGTCGGGTTACTCGATGCGCTCGTCGGAGACGATGGCCGAGCCGGGGAAGCGGCGCGTCTACTCGAACTACGGGTTCGGGGTGCTGGCCGAGACGCTCGAAAAGGCGACGGGCATCGAGTTCGATCGCTATCTGACCGAGGCGGTGTTCGAACCGCTGGGCATGGCAGACAGCGTGCTCGACGGCGGTGCCGCGGCTGCGGGGTACGGCGCGACGTCGACGGTGGCCGACCTGGCGGCGTTCGCCGCCGACCTGCTGCGGCCGGCCACGGTGTCCGAGCAGCTGCATGGCGAGGCCATCTCGGTGCAGTTTCCCGGCCTGGACGGGGTGCTGCCGGGGTTCGGGGTGCAGCGACCCAACGACTGGGGGTTGGGTTTCGAGATCCGCGGCGGCAAGTCGCCGCACTGGACGGGTGAGACGAACTCCGAGCGCACGTTCGGGCATTTCGGCCAGTCAGGGACGTTTTTGTGGGTCGATCCGGACGCCGATCTGGCCCTCGTCGTGCTCACCGACCGTAATTTCGGCGAGTGGGCGTACAAGCCGTGGCGGGCGTTATCTGACGAAGTCCTGAGAGAATTCGGCGCAGACTAGCGCAACAGGCGCCTCACAAGGCACAATAGACACGCACGACACAGCTGTAATTTCGGTTCCAAGAGGCCGCTTGGGGAAGACGTCCCTCGTGGAGCCGAAGGAGTGGCAAATGCGTGCGTCGAACCAGTTCGCCGAAGCGACGACGGGCGTGGTCTACATCCACGCGTCACCCGCTGCGGTGTGCCCGCATGTCGAGTGGGCGTTGTCGTCGACCCTTCAGGCGAGGGCGAACCTCAAGTGGACCCCGCAGCCGGCCATGCCAGGACAGCTGCGCGCGGTCACCAATTGGGTCGGTCCGGTCGGGACGGGTGCGGCGTTGGCCAGTGCGCTGCGGTCGTGGTCGGTCCTGCGCTTCGAGGTGACCGAGGATCCCAGCCCCGGCGTCGACGGCCACCGCTGGTGCCACACGCCCCAACTCGGGTTGTGGAGCGGATCGATGAGCGCCAACGGCGATGTGATCGTCGGTGAGATGCGGTTGCGCGCGATGATGGCGGCCGGCGCGGACACGCTGGCCGCCGAACTGGACTCGGTGCTGGGCACGGCCTGGGACGAAGCGCTGGAGCCGTACCGCGATGGCGGAGCGGGCGCGGAGGTGAGCTGGCTGAGCCGCGGAGTCGGGTAGCCGACGACATTAAATCGGGAGTCGGGTAGCCGACGACATCAGGTCGGGAGTCGGGTAGCCGACGACATTAAATCGGGAGTCGGGTAGCCGAACTGGTTTCACGCTCGGCGCGGCGTCAGGATTCGCAGCGCGCCGGGGACCGCGGACACCTCGACCGGGAGCGGGCAGATGTACTCGCCGTCGGCGTAGGCGTTGATACCGGGAGAGTCGACGGTGATGGTCGTGGCTCGTGCGGTGCGGACCTCGTCGAGATCGACGTGGGTGCCCTTGAACACGGTGGGAAACAACCGGATCAGCCGGGTGCGCGACGCCGAGGCCACCATCGTCACGTCGAGCAGACCGTCGGTCGGGTCGGCGTCGGGGCAGATCCGCATGCCGCCGCCGTAGCTGCGGGTGTTACCGAACGCCGCCAGCGTCAACTCCGTCGTCACCTCGTCGCCGTCGAACGACAACCGGAACGGCAGCAGTCGCAACTTCGACAGCTCGGCGACCATCGCGAGGTTGTAGCGCATGCGGCCGTGGGGCCAGCGCATCCGGTTGGTCCGATCGGTCACCAGCGAGTCGAAACCCGCGGCCATCACGGTGCCGAACCATTTGTCGGTGCCGTCGGCGCCGCGGATCCGTCCGAGGTCGATGGTCTGGGCGATTCCGTCGCTCAGTCCGTCGACGACGATGTCGGCGGCGGCTTCGGGATCGCGGGTGGGGATCTTGAATTCGCGGGCGTGGTCGTTGCCGGTGCCGGCCGGGATGATGCCCAGGGGGATGTCGGTCTGCGCAAGTACCTGCAGCGCAAGGGAAATGATGCCGTCGCCGCCCGCGACGACGAGTGCGTCCATCCCGCGTTCGAGCGCGCCTTCGACGAGTTTGCGCGCGTGCTCGGCGTCGGTACCGGCGATCGCGACGACGTCCATTCCGCGCCGATGAAATTGTGCGACAGCGCGTTCGGCCGCATGTGGAGCGCTGCCGTGCCCCGAGGCGGGGTTCGTCAGCATCGTGACGCGGCCGTCGATCGTCATGGGATCAGCTTGCCCGGGTTGAGGATTCCCGCCGGGTCGAGCGTGTCCTTGACGGCGCGCAGGATCGCGACGCCGAGGTCGCCGATCTCGTCACGCATCCACGGCCGGTGGTCGGCGCCGACGGCGTGGTGATGGGTGATGGTGGCCCCGGTGCGCATCATCGCCTCCGACGCCGCGGCTTTGGCCTTGCGCCACTGCTCGATCGGGTTGCCCCGCTGGCCGGCGACGACCGTGAAGTACAGCGATGCGCCGGTGGGATACACATGCGAAATGTGGCACAGCACCAGCGATGGCGTGCCGGTTTCGGTCAGCGCGTTCGTCAGCGCCTCGGTGACGGCCGCTTTGAGCGCAGGTACATTCGACCAGTTCGTCGCCGTCTCCAGCGTTTCGCACAGCGCCCCCGCGGACAGCAGTGAGTCACGCAGATAGGGCGCCCCGAACCGGCCGTGCTCCCATGCGCGTGCGGGTTCTTCACCCAGGGAGGTGCCGCCTGCGGCCTCGAGCACCGCGCGCGTCTCGGAATGTCTGCTGGCGACGTGCGCTTCGGTGCCTTCGAACACCGTGATGGCCAGGCAACCTCCGGTGATCTGCTTTTCGCCGATGCTCTCGGTGGTCGCGAGGTTCACTCCGGTTTCGGCCTCGTCCGACAGCCGGATCACCGTCGGGCCGGTGCCGGTCTGCACGACGGCGCGCAGGGCGTCGGCGCCTGCGGCGAAGTCGGGGAACGACCACGCCTCATAGCGGGTGGCCGTCGGGACGGGATGCACTCGCACCCGCACGCGCGTGATGACGCCGAGCACGCCCTCCGATCCGATCAGCAGCTGGCGCAGATCCGGTCCCGCCGCCGACTCCGGCGCGCGGCCGAGGTCCAGCACGCCGACCGGCGTGACGGCCCGCAGGCCGCGCACCATGTCGTTGAACCGGCCGTAGCCCGCCGACCCCTGCCCCGAGGACCGCGTCGCGGCGAAGCCGCCGATCGTGGCGAACTGGAAGCTCTGCGGGAAGTGGCCAAGCGAGAAACCGCGCTCACCCAGCAGGCGTTCGGCGTCGGGTCCGGTCACTCCCGCGCCGAGTTCGGCTTCGCCGGAGACCTCGTCGAGGAAGTGCAGTTGGTCGAAGCGGCGCAGGTCCAGCGAGATCACCGCGCGGAAGTCGCCGCGGATAGGGTCCAGGCCGCCGACGACGCTGGTGCCGCCGCCGAACGGGACGACCGCGATGCGGCGCTCACCGCACAGCTGCATGATCGCGGTGATCTCCTCTTCGGTGCCGGGCAGTACCACCGCATCCGGTGCGTCCTGCTCATCGGGATCGCGGCGGCGCAGCAGGTCGAGCGTCGACTTGCCGCCGGCCCGCAGCAGGCGCCCCTGATCGTCGACGCGGCAGAAATCGCGGCCGACGATGCCGATCAGGGCGGCGCGATCGTCGTCGGTCAGCGCCGACGGCCGCAGTCGCACCTGTTGGGATTCGAGCTCTTCGCTGCTGGATGCGGCCACGCCGAGGGCCTGTTCGAGCAGTGTCCGGATGCCGTCGGAGAGCGGTTTGGCCTCGGCGGGGTCACCCCAGGCGTTCCACTTCATCGGGGGCAGGAGAGCGGTCGAGTGAGCATCCGGACGCGTCATGCGTTACAGTATTACACATGTCGTCAATCCGTAACGATGAGTCGACAGTCGAGGCCCGCATCATCGACGCCGCGGCGGCCTGCGTGCTCGCGGTCGGGGTCAAGCGGGTCACGCTGACCGACATCGCCCGGCGCGCGCGCATGAGCCGGCCCACCATCTATCGCAGGTGGTCCGACACGAACGGGGTGCTCGCGGCGCTGATGACCGAGCGCATCGCGGGTGTGCTGGACAAAGTGCCCGACACCGGTTCCGACCGCAAAGCGCTGGTGCAGCGGGTCCTGGAGGTGGCCCGGCACCTGCGGAACGACGAGATCATCATGTCGGTGCTGCAGGACGCACCCGAATTCGCGATGGTCTACATCGCCAACCGGCTCGGCACCAGCCAGATGATCCTCATCGACGCGTTGACCCACGCGATCAAGGTCGCCCAGGACGACGGAAGCGTACGCGCCGGTGATCCGCGTCAGCTGGCCGCGATGTGCCTGCTCATCACGCAGTCGGCGATCCAGTCCGCGCAGATGGTCGAGAAGCTCTTGGACACCGATGCGCTCGACACCGAGTTGGCGCACGCCCTCGACGGGTACCTGGCACCGTGACCGGCCCGACGGCTCTGAACTCCGCGCGCCGCAGCGCCGAACTGGCGGCCCTGGCCGACGGCGAGCGCCTCGACGTCGTCGTCATCGGCGGCGGCATCACCGGAACGGGCATCGCGCTGGACGCGGCCACCCGCGGTCTGCGCGTCGCACTCGTGGAGAAGCACGATCTCGCGTTCGGCACCAGTCGGTGGAGTTCCAAGCTGGTTCACGGCGGGCTGCGGTACCTCGCGACGGGCAACATCGGAATCGCCCGGCGCAGCGCTGTCGAACGCGGAATCCTGATGACCCGCAACGCCCCTCACCTGGTCACGGCGATGCCGCAGCTGGTGCCGCTGCTTCCGTCGATGAGCTCGGCGTCGCGGGCGTTGGTGCGTTTCGGCTTCGCCGCCGGTGACGGGCTGCGCAAGTTGGCGGGCACGCCGGCATCGGTGCTGCCCCGATCGCGGCGGGTCGACGCGCGCCGGGCCGTCGAACTGGCGCCCACCGTGCGGCGCGACGGTCTCGACGGGGCATTTCTGGCGTACGACGGGCAGTTGATCGACGATGCCCGCCTGGTCACCGCGGTGGCGCGGACGGCGGCCCAACACGGTGCCCGGGTGCTGACGCAGGTGGCGGCGTCGCACGCCACCGGCACCTCGGTGCGGTTGACCGACCAGCTCACCGGCGAGTCGTTCGACGTCGCCCCGCGCGCGGTGATCAACGCCTCCGGGGTCTGGGCGGGTGAGGTGGATTCCTCGATCAAGCTGCGGCCCAGCCGCGGAACGCATCTGGTGTTCGACGCGGCGGCCTTCGGCAATCCGACTGCGGCTCTGACCATCCCGATACCCGGCGAGATCAACCGCTTCGTGTTCGCGATGCCCGAGCAGTTGGGCCGGGTGTATCTCGGGCTGACCGACGAGGACGCTCCAGGCCCGGTGCCCGACGTGCCCGAACCCGCGCCCGAGGAGGTCTCGTTCCTGCTCGACACGGTGAACACCGCCCTGGATGTCGCGTTGAGCCCGTCGGATGTGATCGGTGCCTACGCGGGTCTGCGCCCGTTGATCGACACCGGTGCGGGCCGCACCGCCGACGTCTCGCGCGAGCACGCGGTGGTCGAGTCGCCCTCGGGCGTCATCAGTGTCATCGGCGGCAAGCTGACCGAATACCGCTTCATGGCCGAAGATGTGCTCGACCGGGCGATCCAGTTGCGTGGGCTGAGCGCGACCGACTGCTGCACCCGCAACCTGCCGCTTGTCGGTGCGCCGTCGAATCCGGTTGCCACACTGCGTCATCCGACGGAGATGCCGGGTTCACTGGTGGCCCGTTTCGGCACCGAGGCGCCGAACGTCATCGCGACCGCCGCGTGCGAGCGGCCCACCGACCCGGTCGCCGAGGGGATCGACGTCATCCGGGCCGAATTCGAGTACGCGGTGACCCATGAGGGCGCGCTGACGGCCGACGACATCGTCGACCGCCGCACCCGCATAGGGCTGGTCGAGGCCGACCGCGAGCGGGTGGTGGCGGTGGCCGACGAGTTCGTGGCGTCAGCGCGCGAACGGTAGCGCCCGCACCGCTTTCACCGAGACCGACGAAATGGTCAATTCCACGCGCGCGTGACCGCCAAAGCGTCCGTCTCGGCGCCGAGGGGTCGGAGCGGCGCCGAGGGGTATCGCTGGGGTTACAGCGGGATGTTCTTGTGCCGGCCGCGACGCGCCGGTGCCTCCGCCAGCGCCTGCGTCAACTTGCTGCGGGTGTGCGCCGGGTCGATCTTCTCGTCGACGACCCCGATGTCGATCGCGGAATCGACTCCGCCCGCGATCTTCTCGTGCTCCACTGCCAATTCCTCGTGCAGGGCCTCACGCTCGGCGGGATCCTCCACCGCAGCCAACTTCTTCTTGTGCAGGATGCCGACCGCGGCCTTGGCGCCCATGACCGCGACCTCGGCGTCCGGCCACGCGTAGACCTTCGTCGCACCCAGCGAGCGCGAGTTCATCGCGATGTAGGCGCCGCCGTAGATCTTTCGCGTCACCAGCGTGACCCGCGGCACCGAGCACTCGCCGAACGCGTGCAGCAGCTTGGCCCCGCGGCGCACGACGCCGCCCCACTCCTGATCCACGCCGGGCAGGTAGCCGGGCACGTCGACGACGTTGATGATCGGAATTCCGAACGCGTCACACAGGCGCACGAATCGCGCTGCCTTCTCCGCGCTTTCGGAGTTCAGGCAGCCGCCGAGGCGCAGGGGGTTGTTGGCGATCACGCCGACCGAGCGGCCCGACAACCGGCCCAGGCCGATGACGATCGACGGCGCCCACTTGCCCTGGAATTCTTCGAAGGGCACACCCTCGTCCAGCAACGCCTCCACGAGCGGGTGCACGTCGTATGCGCGTCGCGCCGACTCCGGCAGCAGCGCGTGCAGGTCGGTGTCGCCCGCTTCGGCCTTCGCGCGATCGAAATGGCCCTGCTGGCAGAACAATCCGACCAGCCGGCGGCCGCGCTCGTAGGCATCGAGTTCGTCGTCGGCGACGATGTGGCACACGCCGGACTTCTTGTGGTGGGTGTCCGGGCCGCCGAGGCTCGCCATGTCGACGTCCTCGCCGGTGACGCTGCGCACCACGTCGGGTCCGGTGACGAACACCCGGCTCTCCGGCGCCATCACGATCACGTCGGTCAGGGCGGGGCCGTAGGCCGCACCGCCCGCGGCGAAGCCGACGACAACCGAGATCTGCGGGACGTAACCGGACGCCCGGATCATCGCCTCGAAGACCAGCCCGACCGCGTGCAACGCCTTGACGCCCTCGGCGAGGCGGGCACCACCGGAGTGCCAGATGCCCACGATCGGGCTCTGCTCCTCGATGGCCTGGTCGTAGGCGTCGACGATATGGGCACAACCCTCAACGCCCATGGCCCCACCCATGACGGTGCCGTCGGTGCAGAACGCGATGGTGCGCACTCCGTTGACGGTTCCGGCGGCGGCGAGCACACCCGAACGGTCGCGCTCGTGCAGCAGTTCGACACTGCCGTCGTCGAAGAAGGTGCTCAGACGCAGCAGCGGGTCGCGAGGGTCGAGCGATTCGCCGACTGTCTCGGGCGCCATGGTCGTCATTCAATACCTCCTATTGCGCTGGATTCCGGGGAGTGTCAGTACTTCCCGAAAGCGAGCGCGACGTTGTGCCCACCGAATCCGAACGAGTTGTTGATCGCGTACTGGTAATTGCCCGACCGCGGTTCACCGGCGACCACGTCCAGATCAATCTCCGGATCGAGGTTTCGCAGGTTCAACGTCGGCGGAATGATGCCCTCGCGCAACGCCATAACGGTCAAGATGGACTCCACGGCACCGACCGCGCCGACCGAGTGGCCGAGCGCCGCCTTGGGTGCGTACACCGCAGGCTTGTGGCCGCCCATCGCGTTGTTGATCGCCTTGCCCTCGGCCACGTCTCCGACGCTGGTGCCGGTGGCATGCGCGTTGACGTGATCGATGTCTGTGGGCTGCAGCCCGGCGAGTTGGATGGCGCGCGTCATCGCGTGACCGGCCTGCTCGCCGTTCGGGTCCGGCGCCACGATGTGGTAGCCGTCCGAGGTGATGCTGGCCCCCATGATGCGGGCCAGGATGTTGGCGCCGCGGGCCTTGGCGTGCTCTTCGGTCTCGATGACCATCAGCGCACCCCCCTCGCCGAACACGAACCCGTTACGGTCCTTGTCGAACGGGCGGCATGCGCCGGCAGGGTCATCGTTGGTGGTGGACAAGACGATTCGCATCTGGGCGAAGCCGGCGATCGGCACCGCCTCGATCTTGGTCTCCACCCCGCCGCAGATCGCGACGTCGGCCTCGCCGAGCACGATGTTGCGCCAGGCGTGTGCGATGCCCTCCGAGCCCGATGCGCAGGCCGACACCGGAGTGACCACCCCGGCGCGGGCCTTGCGCTCCAATCCCACTGCGGCGGCAGCGGCATTGGGCATGTACATCTGCACGGCCAGCGGTGAAACCGCCTTCAGACCCTTGGCGCGCATGTTGTCGTAGCTGAACACCAACTCCTCGGTGGAGCCCATGCCGGTGCCGATCGACACCATCAGCCGTTTGGGGTCCACCTCGGGTGTGCCCGCGTTCTCCCAGACCCGCCGGCTCAGAACCGTCGACATCTTCTGCAGGTACGACAGCCGACGCAGTTCCACCCGGTTCAACTCGTGGTCGAAATCCTCGAGGAGATGACCGCCGATGCGAACCGGCAGGTCATACTCCTCGACGAAGGGATCCTCGAGCCTGCGGATTCCACTCTGGCCGTCCAGCAGTTTCTTCCAGGTGTCGTCCGCGCTGGTGGCCAGGGCAGTCGTCATGGCGATACCCGTGACGACGACGTTGGGGAAACCGTCCCCCGTGGATAGTGCGGCTGACCCTGCCATTCCTGCCCGAATATTCCTTCTACTCAGTAGCGACCGAAGGCCAAGGCGACATTGTGTCCGCCGAAGCCGAACGAGTTGTTGATGGCGTACTGGTAGTCGCCATAACGAGGCTCGCCTGCAACCACATCGAGATCGATCTCAGGATCGGGCGTCTCATAGTTCAGTGTCGGCGGGATGACGCCGTCACGCAGCGAGAGCACGGTCAGAGCCGATTCCAGCGCGCCGACCGCTCCGATGGAGTGGCCGAGCGCCGACTTCGGCGCGTAGACCGCCGCATGCTCCACCCCGGCCGACCGGATCGCGTTCGCCTCGGCGACGTCACCGATGGATGTGGCGGTGGCGTGGGCGTTGACGTGCTGGATGTCCTTGGGCTCGAGGCCCGCGGTCTCCATCGCACGCTTCATCGCCTGGCCGGCACGAAGACCATCGGACGCAGGCGCCACCATGTGGAAGGCGTCCGAGGTGATGCCGGCACCCATGAGGCGGGCCAGCGGCTTGGCGCCGCGGGCCTTGGCGTGCTCCTCGGTCTCGATGACCATGAGCGCGCCGGCCTCACCGAAGACGAACCCGTCGCGGTTCTTGTCGAACGGCCGCGAGGCGCCCTCGGGATCCTCGTTGTTGGTCGACATCGCGCGCATCATCGAGAACGCCGCGATCGGCAGCGCTTCGATTCCGCCTTCGACGCCGCCGACGACCGCGATGTCGGCGTCACCCATGACGATCTGACGCCAGCCGTGGGCGATGGCCTCCGAACCCGATGAGCAGGCCGAGACCGGGGTGATGACCCCGGCCCTCGCGCCCAGCTGCAGACCGATCACCGCGGCCGCACCGTTCGGCATGATCATCTGCACCGCGAGCGGCGACACCTTGCGGGGGCCGCCCTCGTTCATCGCGTCATAGGTCTCGACGATCTTCTCGCCGCCACCCAGACCGGTGCCGACGACCACGGTGAAGCGATCCGGATCGACCTCGGGCGTGCCCGCGGTCTCCCAGAGCTGGCCAGACAGGTACTTGGCCATGCGCTGGACATACGACATCCGTCGCATGTCCAGTCGCGTCATGTGGTCGTCGATCGCGTCGACGAGGTGTCCACCGATGCGGACCGGAAGGTCCCACTTGGTGACGAACTCGTCCTCGAGGACGCGGATGCCGCTTTCGCCGGCGAGCAGCCCCTTCCACGTGCTCTCGATGTCCGCCGCGACCGACGTGGTCGCCGTGACGGCGGTCACGACGACGTTGGGGAAACCGCCGTTAGCAGTGGAAGGTCTACTCATGCCCGATCGGCTTCGATCTGCGCGCGGATGGCCGCGGCCGCTTCGGGGTTCTCTTCCTCGAGCTTCTGGATGTAGGTGACGACGTCACCGACGGTGCGAAGACCGGCGAGGTCCTCGTCGGGGATCTTCACGCCGTACTTGTCCTCGGTCTGCACGGCGATCTCGACCATCGACAGCGAGTCGATGTCCAGGTCGTCGACGAAGCTCTTCTCCGGGGTGACCTCGGAAGGCTCGATGCCGGTGACCTCTTCGATGATCTCGGCGAGACCGGTGATGATTTCATCCTGACTGGCGGGCACGGTGGCTCCTTCTATTCGGTGGTGTTACTTGATGGGAAATGACGATCGTTATGTGGTTGTGTCTGGCGCGCGCCTGCCTATGGGAGTTCGGCGAGCCCGTCCAGGTCAGCGGGGGACTTGACGGCGTGCGTCGGCACCCCCCGAAGTTCTCTTTTCGCGATACCCGCGAGCGTCCCGGCGGGCGGGAACTCGACGATCGCGGTCACATCCGACCGGCGCATCGTCTCGGTGCACAGGTCCCAGCGGACCGGGCGCGTCATCTGCGCCACCAGCTTGCTCATGGCATCGGCAGCCGAATCCACCGGCTGGCCGTCCGCGTTCGACAGTAGCGTCGTGTCCGGTTCGGCGCTCGTTACACCGTCGGCGGCGGCGGCGTACCCGTCGAGGGCCGAGGCCATGTAGTGGGTGTGGAAGGCGCCGGCGGTGGCCAGTTTGCGCACCCGCGCCTTCTCCGGCGGGTCCTCGACCAGCTTGTCCAGTGCGGCGATCGCGCCGGCGGCGACGATCTGTCCCGCCGCGTTGCGGTTGGCCGGAATCAGGTCGAGCGCCTCGAGGCGGGCCAGCACGTCGGCTTCCTCGCCGCCGAGCACGGCGGCCATTCCCGTGGGCTCGACCGCGCATGCCTTGGCCATCTCGGCGCCGCGGGTGGCCGCCAGCTTGATCGCATCGTCGGCGGAGATGACCCCGGCGATGGCGTAGGCCGCGATCTCACCCACGGAGTGGCCAGCCACCACGGTCTTCTTGTCGGCGATCAATCCGCGCCGGGTCAGTTCCTCATGAGCCAGCAGCGTGGCCGCCACGACGAGCGGCTGGGTCACCGCGGTGTCGGTGATCTCCTCTGCCGACGCGGTGGTGCCCAGCTGAGCCAAGTCCAGCCCGCTGATCTCGGACCATCCGGCGAGCCGCTCGGCGGCGCCGGGCAGCTCCAGCCATGCGGCGAGCATGCCGGGCGTCTGGGAGCCCTGTCCGGGCGCCAGGAGTGCGAGCACAGTTTTATGAGGCACGAATTAAGAAAACACTGTGAAGACGGGTTTGCGCGGTGTAAGAGATTATGAACCTCGTCTTATGTTTTTGTAGAGACCCCACAAAATCGCCTGTGATGCGACGCTACCGAAATCTGCCCGCGATCTATGTGCCGTCCGGCCGCGGGGCAACAGCTGCTGGTCGCAGCGCCGGACGCGCCACGTTGATCATGTTTGCTGTGCTCGTCTGGTATGGCTGACGGCCCAGCCGGCCCACGGTGACGGCCACCCGCAGCACGTACGCGTCGCGTGGAAGCGTGGGATCGCGCCCGGTGAAGTCGGCGATTCGTCTCAGGCGGTACCGGACGGTATTTGGATGAACGAACAATCTGCGGGCGCAGGCCTCGATGGCCCCACCGGAGTCCAGGTAGGCATCGAGGGTCTCCGTCAGCGCCGGCCCCGCGTCGGCCAGCGGCCTCATCACCTCGGTCTCCAACGCCGCGATCGCCGATACGTCGCCCAGCAGGGCGCGCTCCGGGAGCAGTTCGCGCGCCGCCACCGGTCGCGGCGCACCCGACCAGCCGGCAACCGCGTTCATGCCCGCGATGGCCTCGGTCGCGCTGCGGTGAGCGCTCGCCAGCGTGGTGGCCGTGGGTCCGACGACGACGGGGCCCTCGGCGAACACCGACATCAAGTCGGCGAGGAACCTGTCGGTCGGGGAGAGCGCACCCGACACGATCGCAACGAGCCACGTGCCGTGCACGTCGGTCAGCGCGGCCCGGCCGTTGCGCCGCACCACGTCGTGGACGTCGTCACTGGCCAGATCGATCCGGTCGGGCTGCGGCAGCCCGACGATGACGGTGGCGGGGGCGGTGGCGTCCCAGTTCAGGGCGGCGGCCTGGGACTGCAGCTCCGGGCCGACGTCACCGCGCACCACCGCGTCGACGACATTGGCCTCCATCCGGGTGTCCCACGCGCCGCGCGCCTCGGCCTGGTCGGCGTAGGCGCTGGCCGCGGCGAACGCGAGGTCGCGGCTGTAGCGCAGGATGCCCGCGGTCAACGCCGCGAGCTGCTCCTCGGAGCGGGCCAGTAGCGGCACCACTTCTTCGAAGAACTCCATGGTGACACGCACCATCTCCACCGACTGGCGCAGCGCGATGCGCCGCCGCAGATCTTGTGGCACCACCTCGAAGGCCTGCGCGGTGTAGCTGACGTTGCTCTGCGGGTCGCGCATCCACTCGACGAAGTTGACCACCGCGGTCTGCACGACGAGCTGGACGCTGGAACGCTGCGATGCCTCGAGTTCGGCGAAGAACGGCAGGCGTTCCTCCAATGCGCGTACCGCTTCGGTGGCCACCCGGCCCGAATACTGCTGCAACCGGCGCAGCACCGAGTCGGGAACGGCTTCGAGAACCTCGACCGTCGACTTCGGTGGCACGAACCGGTTGTCAGGCACCTCTAAAGGCTACGCCACCCTTATGGAGGAAACCTCCAAGTGGGCTACGCCACTCCGGGGTCCGAGGTCTGCTCCGGCGCCGCCAGCACATCGTCGATCTCGTAGCGCTTCGCCGCCTCGACCGCGACGGACTGGTCGATGTTGCCGTCGCGGGCCAGACCCTCCAGCACGGCGACCGCGATCGACTCGGCGTCGGTGTTGTAGTAGCGCCGCGCGGCGGGACGCGTGTCGGAGAACCCGAACCCGTCGGTGCCCAACGTGATGTACGTACCGGGGACCCATGCCCGGATCTGCTCGGGAACCGCGCGCATCCAGTCCGACACCGCGATGACCGGGCCTGCGGCATCGGCCAGCGCCTTGGTGACGTACGGGGTGCCGGCCGGCTGGTCCGGATGGCGCAGTCGCTGCTTCTCGATCTCGACGCCATCGCGGTTGAGCTCACCCCAGCTGGTCACCGACCACACATCGGCCGCGACATCCCATTCCTCGGCGAGCATCTCGGCGGCCTTGAGAGCCGACGGCATGGCCACACCCGACACCAGGATCTGCGCCGCGTTGGACCGCTTCTGGGGTGCGGGCCGGTAGCGGTAGACGCCGCGCAACAGGCCCTCGACGTCGACGCCCTCCGGCTCGGGCGGCTGGACGTAAGGCTCGTTGTAGATCGTCATGTAGAAGTAGACGTTCTCGGGATTCTCGCCGTACATCCGGCTCAGGCCGCTCTCGACGATGTAGGCGATTTCGTAAGCGAACGCCGGGTCGTAGGCGACGACCGCGGGGTTGGACGCGGCCAACAACAGCGAATGCCCGTCGGCGTGCTGTAGGCCCTCGCCCACCAGCGTGGTGCGCCCCGCCGTGGCGCCGAGGAGGAAGCCGCGCGTCATCTGGTCGGCGGCGGCCCACAGGTTGTCGCCGGTGCGCTGGAACCCGAACATCGAATAGAAGATGTAGACGGGGATCATCGGCACGTTGTGCGTCGAATAGGACGTGCCCGCGGCGATGAAACTGGCCGAGGACCCGGCCTCGTTGATGCCCTCGTGCAGGATCTGGCCGACCTCGGATTCCTTGTAGGCCAACATCAGTTCGGCGTCGACCGAGGTGTACAGCTGGCCGTTGCGGTTGTAGATCTTGAGGTTGGGGAACCACGAGTCCATGCCGAAGGTGCGTGCCTCGTCGGGGATGATCGGCACGATGCGCCAACCAATCTCCTTGTCGCGCAACAGTTCCTTGAATGTCCGGACCGTGGCCATAGTCGTGGCCACCTCCTGCTTGCCGGAACCCTTCTTGAGCGCCTTGTAGGTGTCGCGGCCGGGCAAGGTGAGCGCCTTGGTCTTGGTGCGACGTTCGGGCAGGAACCCGCCGAGCGCGCGCCTGCGATCGATCATGTAGCGGATCTCGGGCGCTTCCGGGCCGGGGTGGTAGTACGGCGGAAGGTAGGGGTTCTCTTCGAGTTGCTCGTCGCTGATCGGGATGCGCTGGGCATCGCGGAAGTACTTGAGGTCTTCCAGCGCAAGCTTTTTCATCTGATGGGTGGCGTTGCGGCCCTGAAAGTGCGCGCCCAACGAGTAACCCTTGATGGTCTTGGCCAGGATGACCGTCGGCTGGCCCTTGTGCTCCATGGCGGCACGGTAGGCGGCGTAGACCTTGCGATAGTCGTGGCCGCCGCGTTTGAGATTCCAGATCTCGGAGTCCGACATCTTCTCGACGAGCGCCTTGGTGCGGGGATCGCGGCCGAAGAAGTGGTCGCGCACGTAGGCGCCGTCGTTGGCCTTGTACGTCTGGTAGTCCCCGTCGGGCGTGCTGTTCATCAGGTTGACCAGCGCGCCGTCGCGGTCGGCGTGCAACAGCGCATCCCATTCGCGGCCCCACACCACCTTGATGACGTTCCAGCCCGCTCCGCGGAAGAACGACTCGAGTTCCTGGATGATCTTGCCGTTGCCGCGCACCGGCCCGTCGAGGCGCTGCAAGTTGCAGTTGACCACGAAAGTCAGGTTGTCCAGGCCTTCGAGTGCGGCGACGTGCGCCAGGCCGCGGCTTTCGGGTTCGTCCATCTCGCCGTCGCCGAGGAACGCCCACACGTGTTGATCGGAGGTGTCCTTGATCTCGCGGTCGTGCAGGTAGTGGTTGAACCGGGCCTGGTAGATGGCGTTCATCGGGCCGAGGCCCATGGAGACCGTCGGGAACTCCCAGAAGTCGGGCATCAGCCGCGGATGCGGGTAGGACGGCAGCCCGCCACCGGGGTGGCTGTGCTCCTGACGGAAGCCGTCGAGTTGGTCGGCCGACAGGCGACCTTCCAGGTACGCGCGGGCGTAGATACCCGGCGACGCGTGCCCCTGGATGAACACATGGTCGCCGCCGCCCGGATGCGACTTGCCGCGGAAGAAGTGGTTGAAACCGACCTCGTAGAGTGCGGCTGACGACGCGTACGTCGAAATATGGCCGCCCACACCGACTCCCGGGCGTTGCGCGCGATGCACCATGATCGCGGCGTTCCACCGGATCCAGGTCCGGTAGCGGCGCTCGACGTCCTCGTCGCCGGGGAACCACGGCTCCAGCTCGGTGGGGATCGTGTTGACGTAATCGGTCGACGTCAACGACGGGATGGCCACGCGCTGTTCGCCGGCGCGTTCGAGGAGACGCAGCATCAGGTACCGCGCCCGCGCCGGGCCGGCCTGCTCGAGCAGCTGATCGAACGATTCCAGCCATTCGCCGGTCTCTTCGGGATCGATGTCGGGCAGATACGACGCGACGCCTTCCCGAATCACCCTGACCCGGTCGTGTTCGGCTGCGGTGGTGGAGTTTTGGGCCAGGTCCTGGCGCGCGAACTCGGTGGTCAACTTCCGCTCCTTGGTCGGCGGTTCGGATGCCCACGCCCGTCGCGCAGATGTTTTCTGCGCTCGAACCGTGAGCGACGGGTTCCATCCTTCTCCCATCCTGCCCCACACGCACCGGTGGGGTCGCCGACTGGAATGAACCGGCGATCGCGGGACCGAACCGGTAACGTCTGCAGCCGTGGTGATCGGTGCGCTGGTGCAGAAACCGCTGCGGATCGGCGCACTCGTGGTCGGCCTCGCGGCCGCCGCCGCCATGGTCATCGTCGGTTGCAGCAGCGTCACCGAGGGTTCGGCACAGGTGGACGCGGCCGAGGCGCCGGTGTACCGGGCGTCGGTGTCGGTCTCCCTGGCGGAGTCGGCGGCCAGTTCCAGCGCCAGGGAGTCAGAACGTCAGGCCTCGATCACCAAGGAGGCGATCCACTCGTCGTGCGAGACGCTGAGCTCCACCAGCGTCGACGCGATCACTGCGGTCAACGCCTACGTCGATGCGTTCAACCGGAGCGCGGGCGACGTGACCGCCAAGGCAGCCCCCGCCATCGACGCCCTGAACCACAGCGCCGACATGGTCGCGCGCAGCATCGCCGATCCGCTGGGTCCCGAGCTCACAGGTGCGCTCAACGGCTGGGTCGACGCGGCCAGAGGCGTGGCCACCGCGATCGCAGGCAACTACGGGCCCGACGAGTTCAACGCCGCGATCACCCGGCTCAACGACACCAAGACCACCGCGCTCAACCTCTGCGACGCCGCGTATTGATCGAGCGGATATCTGGCCAACCTTGCTGCCAGTCACGTGCGGGCGCACTGCTTCGTGCGACGATAGGACTCAAGACAATCGCCTAGGAGATGCCGAGCGCCACGTGCGCCCGAGCCGGCTGAAGGAGGACCGACCGTGGTCGCGGCGGATGACGCCCCGAACTACGCCCACAGACTGGGCATCCAAAAAGATCAGGTTGTACAGGAACTGGGCTGGGACGAGGACGTCGACGACGACATCCGAGCCGACATCGAGGAAGCGTGCGGCGGCGAGCTGCTCGACGAGGATGCCGACGAGGTGATCGACGTCGTACTGCTCTGGTGGCGCGACGACGACGGTGACCTCGTGGATGCGCTGATGGACGCCATCACCCCGTTGGCCGACGACGGGGTCATCTGGGTGGTGACCCCGAAGACGGGTAAACCGGGTCACGTCCAGCCGGCCGAGGTCGCCGAGTCGGCGCCCACCGCCGGCCTGATGCAGACGTCATCGGCCAACCTCGGTGACTGGATCGCCACCCGGCTGGTGCAGCCGAAGTCGAAGGCCGCGGGGCGGCGCGGATGAGCGCTTGCGCGAAGACCAGAGGGCCCCGATGATCGCCGTCGGCGCGGAGGCGCCCGATTTCACGCTCAAGGACCAGAACGGTCAGCCCGTCACGCTGAGCGATTTCCGAGGCAGCAAGAACGTGTTGCTGGTGTTCTTCCCGCTGGCGTTCACGGGTATCTGCCAAGGTGAGCTCGACGAGGTCCGCGACCGGCTGCCCGAATACGAGAACGACGACACCGCGACGCTGGCGATCTCGGTGGGCCCGCCGCCGACCCACAAGATCTGGGCCACGCAGAGCGGCTTCACGTTCCCCGTGCTGTCCGATTTCTGGCCGCACGGCGAGGTCGCGATGGCCTACGGGGTGTTCAACCAGGACGCGGGCATAGCCAACCGCGGCACGTTCGTCGTCGACCGCGAAGGGATCGTCCGGTTCGCCGAGATGAAAGAGCCGGGGGAGGCCCGCGATCAGGCTCTGTGGACCGACGCGCTGGCGGCGTTGCGCTCCGGTTGAGCTGATTTCTCGTCGCAGGTCATGGCCGTGTAGCTTGCCCTGCAGGGGCGCGTAGCTCAGTGGTAGAGCTCTGGTTTTACACACCAGCGGTCGGCGGTTCGATACCGTCCGCGCCCACCGAATTTCTCATACGATCGGCGGGCAAGTTCGTGTCCCTCCGACGGAACGAGAAGACCCATATCTGACACCGCGTTTCAGATGGTGGCGATCGGCCTGTACTTCGTCGTGATGCTCGCGATCGGGTTCTACGCCTTTCGCCGGACCAGTGACTTGGACGACTACATGCTCGGCGGCCGCAGGCTCACCCCGACCGTCGCCGCGCTGTCCGCGGGCGCATCCGACATGTCCGGATGGCTGCTGCTGGGCGTGCCCGGCGCGATCTATGCGTCCGGCCTGGTCGAGTCGTGGATCGTGATCGGGCTGGTGATCGGCGCCTGGCTCAACTGGAAGTTTGTCGCCCCGCGACTGCGGGCCTACACCGAGATCGCCAACAACTCGATCACGGTGCCGAGCTTCTTCGAGAACCGGCTGCGCGACAAGTCGCATGTCCTGCGGATCTCGGCGGGCACGATCATCCTGGTGTTCTTCACGTTCTACGTGTCGTCCGGCATGGTCGCGGGCGGGGTGTTCTTCGAGTCGTCGTTCGGCTCGTCGTATCTGACGGGCATGCTCCTGGTCGCTGGAGTCACCTTGTGCTACACGCTGTTCGGTGGTTTTCTGGGCGCTTCGCTCACCGACGTCGCGCAGGGGCTGCTGATGCTGGCGGCGCTCGTCACGATCCCCGTGGCCGCGATCATCGCCACCGGCGGGCCGGGCGAGATGGTCGATCTGGTTCGGGCGGCCGACGCCGCCCACAACGCCGCCGATCCCGGCGACGAAATCCACCGCACGTCACTGTTCTTCGGCGGAAGCCTCGTTGCCATCGTGTCGGCGGCGGCCTGGGGCCTGGGTTACTTCGGGCAACCGCACATCATCGTTCGCTTCATGGCGATGCGCTCCTCGGCCGACGCCAAGGCAGGACGTCGCATCGGCATCAGCTGGATGGTCCTCACCTCCGCTGGCGCGATCACCACCGGGTTGGCCGGCCTGGCGTACTTCTTCCGCGAAGGTGTGACGCTGGACAATCCCGAGACCGTGTTCCTGCGCCTTGCGCAGGTGATGTTTCACCCGTTTGTCGCCGGTGTGGTGCTCGCCGCGGTGCTGGCGGCCATCATGTCGACGATCTCCTCTCAGCTCATCGTGTGCTCGTCGGCGCTGGTCGAAGACATCTACCGGGCATTCGGCAAAGAGGCCAGTCAGAAGCGGCTGGTCACCTTCGGTCGGCTCGGGGTGCTGACGGTCGCGGTGGTGGCGGTTTTGTTGGCGCTCAACCCCGATGACACGATTCTCGATCTCGTCGGCTTCGCGTGGGCCGGCTTTGGCGCCGCGTTCGGACCGCTGATCATCCTGTCGCTGTTCTGGCGCAGGCTCACGTCGGCCGGCGCGATCGCCGGCATGATCGCCGGTGCCGTGGTGGTCGGCGTCTGGGGTCAGACCGAGGCGCTGTCGAGCGCGATGTACGAGATCGTTCCCGGCTTCGTCGCATGCCTGGTCGTCGCCGTCGCCGTATCGCTGATGACCGCCCGCGAGGACGACGAGATCCAATCCGAATTCTCCGAGATGGCCGAGAAGGCGCGCGAAACCGCGGCGTCAGCCTGACGTCTGAATCGGTTGCCGTTGAAGGAAGTTGAAGCCCGATCGCAGCCGCGCCCGCCCAGGCGTTTGGTTGCCCTGAGCGCGGGTACGCGATTGCGATGCCGGAGAACCCGTCGTCAATCTTGCTGATCGCAGATCCCGGCGCTCCCGCGGCAATCGCCGAGCGTCTGTCGAATTCATTGCGCGATGCGCTGGCGGCCGAGTCTGCGGAAGACGGCCCGCGTGATGTGTCGGTTCGATATCACGCGTATCCGGTCGACGAGTATGCCGAAGTCTCCGAGGTGATCCGCACCATTGAACCCGGTGACAAGCCGGAGGACATCGTCATCTACCTGACCGATCTGCCCCGACGCCAGGGGACGACGCCGGTGACAGCCGAGATCAGCCTGCCTGACCGGTTGGGAGTGATTTCGATTCCCGCGGTGGGCGGCTTGTCGATCGATCGCCGGATCAAGAAATTGGCGCAGGCGGTCGTTGCCGAGATCGCGGGCCGCTCGGACGAGCAGATGCCTTCGGTGAAGCGGCTGAAGCGAACTCAGGTCGACGGTGTGGTCCGTTACGTCGCCCCGCCGGCACTGTCACGTCTGCGGCTCCTGATGGGCATGGTCTACGCCAACCGCCCGTGGCGGTTGGTCTCTGGTCTGTCCAAGGTGATGATGGCGGCGTTCGCCGCCGGCGCCGTAAGCCTTGCCTACCCGACGATCTGGCAGTTGTCGGACACCATGGTCCCCGGGCGGCTCACCGCGGCGACCGTGTTGGCGACCGCCGCTTTGATTGCGTGGCTCATCCTCGATCACGAGTTATGGGAACGCCCGCATTCGGCCGGTGAACGCAAACGAGCCGTGTTGTACAACGCGACGACCGTCGTCACACTGACGATCGGCGTCGCCATCTTCCACGTCGGGCTGTATGTCCTGATACTGGTGACGGCGTGGTGGACGCTGCCGCCGGAGTTGGTCGCTCGAAACATCGGTCATTCCGTCGGATTCTCAACCGTGTTGGTGGTGACTTGGTTGGTGGCGGCGATCGCCACGCTCGGCGGCGCCCTGGGATCGGGCATGGAGGATGGCGAGGCCGTGAAGGCGGCGGCATACGGGGCGCGGCAACGCCAACGATTCGACCAGGAAAGAGCACGCTGACGCACTCCAACGGGGTACCGGGCTGACCGCTATCGGGGCGGTGCGAAGAACTCCAGTGCGATGCCGTCGGGGTCGCGGAAGCTGAGCCCCGAGCCGTACGGCGCATCCACGATGTCCCCGTGTTCGACGCCGAGCTTGTCGAGGCGCTCCGCCCACCCCTCGAGTTCGTTGCGGCTCGCGCACCCGAAGCCGACATGGTCGAGCCCCGAGTGGAATTCGGTGAATTGCTCGTCGGGCACCGACCGGTCGTGCTCGTGGATGCCGAACAGGGTGCCGTTGTCGAATTGCCAGACGATGTGCCGGAATCCGGTGTCGGTGTGTTCGTCGAGGACCGGTTCGGCCCCGATCAGCTCCCGATACCAGGGCGCGCTGACCGCGAGGTCACGAACGGTCAGCGCGACGTGGTTCAGTGACGGAAAGGGCATGGTGCCTCCTGATTGTCGGATCGGTTCACACGACTCGCTTGCCGCGCCGGGCCCGGGCCCGCATGTCCCACAGATACAGCCGGTAGCCGAGGATCCAGACGTCGCGCGGGATGACGCGGTCGGCGACCCGCAGCACGGTCAGCAGCGCCTCGAACCTGCGCTGCTGGCGCCCCGACCACGGCAGCCGCATGTGCTCACGGAACTCGTGCGGCAGGAAACCCGTCGTGGCGAAGAGGTTGAACCGGCTGGCGAGCAGCCGCAGCGGAGCGGGCAGGAACGCCATCGCGGCCACCCCGTGCAGGTGTTCACGCACGGGTTCGTCGATGCGCAGTTCGTCCAGTGAGCGTTTCCAGTACTCGTCGAAGGCGGCGCGATCGGGCGGCCACATGTCCTCGCGCACCTGCAGCGTGGTGCCGAGCTTCTTGGCGTCCAGATAGATCGCATCGGCCGCCTCGTCGTCGAGCGGTCCGTACAGGAACTCGTGCTGGTCGATGTAGTAGCGGTACAGGCAGGCGGCCACCCACAGCTGCAACCGGGGGTCGAACGCCTTGTAGGACACCGGGCTTGACGGGGTCGACCGCACCAGCGCGTGCACGCGGTCGACCTCCTCGCGGATCAGCCTGCGGTCGCTTTCGGTGCCCATCGTCGCCACCGCGAGATAGGTGCCGGTGGTGCGCGCCCGTTTGAACGGACGCTTGTAGACGTTGCCGCTGTCGACCGGGCTCTCCAGCACGCCGTAGCCGACGCCGGGGGAGGCCAGCTGCATGATCACGTTGGCCGCCGGTGCCAGCGCTGCGGCCGGATTGAGCAAATCGACGACGCGTCTCGGCCGACGCGGTGGCCCGAACCTCATGCATCCGAGTAGATCACCTTGTGAGACGCTCGCGGAGTGTTTGCACCGACCTCACGCGCGCGTGTGGTGGGGATCGCAGCCGGTTGTGTCGCGGATTCGTTGTTCGCCGACCCTCGGCGCGGACACCCCGTCGCGCTCTTCGGCAGTGCGGCAGCCGCATTGGAGGTCCGCAGTTACGCCGACACCCGTGCGGCCGGCGTCATGCACACCGCGACCCTGCTCGGCGCGCTGGCACTGCTCGGTACCGCGGCGGACAGGATGTCGTTGCGTCGGGGGGCCGCCGCGACCGCGGTCACCATGGCGGCGGCGATGTTCGTCGCGCTGGGCGGGACCTCCCTTGCCCGCACCGGAGACCGGATGGCGCACCATCTGGACCGCGGCGACGTCGACGCCGCGCGAGCTTTATTGCCCGCGCTGTGTGGCCGCGATCCCGCGGTGCTCGACGAGGGCGGACTCACCCGGGCGGCGCTGGAGTCGATCGCGGAGAACACCTCCGATGCCCATGTGGCGCCGCTGCTGTGGGCCGCCGTCGGGGGCGTGCCTGCGGTGCTGGTGTACCGCGGTGCGAACACATTGGACGCGATGATCGGCCACCGCTCGCCGCGCTATCTGCGCTTCGGTTGGGCCGCAGCGCGTTTCGACGATCTGCTGAATCGTCTCGCCGCCCGTGCGACGGCGGTGCTGGTGGCCGCATGCGCGCCCGTGGTGGGCGGCTCTCCCGTCGCGGCGCTGCGTGCGTGGAGGCGCGACGCCGCCCGCCATCCGAGTCCGAATGCGGGCGTGGTGGAGGCCGCCTTTGCGGGCGCGCTGGGGGTGCGACTCGGCGGGCCCACTCAGTACGCGCACGAACTGGAGATCCGGCCGACGCTCGGCGACGGCCAGCCGCCACGGGTGGCCGACCTGCGCAGGGCTGTGCGGCTGTCGCGGGCGGTGCAGCTGGGCGCCGCCGGGGTGGCGGTCGCGCTCAGCGCCGTCGGCCGTACCGGTCGGCGAGCTTCTCCTGGGTCGTGAGCGGAGCCTCGGGCCGCGCCTGCGCGGCCTCCCGAGCCGCCTTCTCGCGTCTGCGCTCGCGCAGCTCGGCATAGATGAAGTAGCCCAGCCCGATCGGCGCGATGATGCCGAAAGCTATCCACTGGATGCCGTAGGACAGGAACGGTCCGGCGTCCAGATGTGGTAGCGGGATCGCGCCCAGTCCACCCGGTTGGTCGGCCTCCAGCTGCAGATAGGAACCGGCCAGCGGGACGCCCGTGATCTCCGAGATCTGCTCGTTGTTGATCGAGTACACGTGTTGGATGCCGTCCTGCCGGAACGGCTCCTTGCCCTGCACCAGTCCCTCGGAGTCGCGCAACCGCGCGGCGATCGTCACCGTGCCGTCCGGCACCGGTGGGATCTCCGGCACCCCCGAAGCCTGCACCGGTCGGACGTAACCGCGATCGACGAGCACCGTCGGCCCACCGTCCACGGCAAACGGAACCAGCACCTCGAATGCGGGTTCGCCCTCGACCATCCGCAGCCGCGCGAGTACCTGGGCCTCCGGCAGATAGCGGCCGGTCGCGGTGACCCGCCGCCACTGGTCGTTCGGGGCTGCCGAATCCTGGTTCGGCAGAAGCGAGGTCACCGGGACGGGCTCGGCGGTCAAGGAGTGCGCGATCTGTGCGTTCTCCCGTGAGGTCTTGGTGTTCTTGCCCAGCTGCCACGGCGCCAGCACGGTGAAACACAGATACGCGAAAGCGGCCACCACGACGAACAGCGCCAGCCATGACGGCCGCAGCAGGAAGGACCACCGGCGCATCAGCTGGCGATCCCCCGGCCGGCGAGCTGCTCGTCGACCCATTCATGCAGGCCCGGCAGCGACGCCTCGATGACCGTGTAAACGTCCTCGAAGTCGGCGTGATCGCCGTAGTAGGGATCTTCCACGTCCAGCGGATGGGCGCCCGAACGCGGGTCGAACGACCGCAGCATCCGGATCCGCTCGGCGGGTACGCCCAGATCCTTGAGCATCCGAACGTGGTTGCGGCCGAGCGCGATCACGAGGTCGGCCGACATGTGGTCCTCGTCGACCTGGGCGGCGCGGTGCGCGGTCGGATACCCGTGCTCGCGCAGCACGTGGCTGGCCCGGCGATCGGCGGGCTCGCCGGCGTGCCAACCGCCGGTGCCGGCGCTGGTCACCCGGACCGCGTGGCCCAGCCCGCGTTCGGAGATCTGATGGGCGAACATCTTCTCCGCCATGGGCGACCGGCAGATGTTGCCCGAGCAGATGAAGGTGACGTGCAGAGGTTCAGACACCCAGCACCTCGCGCAGGTCCGCGACCGAGGCGACGTGCACGGCGGCCGTCGCGGCGTCGGGCCCGTCGAAATCGTCCTTCCCGTAGCCCCATCCGACGACCACGGTCTGGATGCCGTGCGCGGCGGCGCCTTCCACGTCGTGTGACCGGTCACCGACCATAAGCGTGCGCTCGGGGATGTCGCCCAGCTGGGCCAGGGCGTGAGCGACGACGTCGACCTTGCGTGCGCGCGAACCGTCCACGCTGGCGCCCGCGATGACCTCGAAGCAGTCGGCCAGACCGAAGTGGGCGAGGATGCGCTGCGCGGTCGGCTCGGCCTTCGAGGTGGCCACGGCCAGGCGCACGCCGGCCGCGCGCAGATCGGCGAGCAGCGCCGGGATGCCCTCGAAGACCCGGTTCATCGCCCACCCCCGGGTCCGGTAATCGGCGCGGTACGCCTCGATCGCGTCGTCGGTGCGGTCGCCGAGCCCGAGGCCCTGCAGGGTGTGATGCATCGGCGGGCCGATGATCATGCCGGCCAGGTCTCCGTCGGGCACCACGGCGCCGACCGACCCCAGGGCATGGCGGAAACTCGAGACGATGCCCTGCGCCGAGTCGGTCAGGGTGCCGTCGAGGTCGAAGATCACCAATTGGGGGCGGGTCGCCGTAGTCGTGGGGGCCAGCATGTCGGTCACGGCCCCATTCTCCCCGATCGCAGAACCACCGCGGCCAGCGCACTAGGGTCGTGATGTGGTGAGTCCGTCGCGTGCAGCCGCGCGGTATCACGGCGATCAGGCCGTGGTGCCCGGGATGCTGGACTTCGCTGTCAACGTCCGCGCCGATGAGCCACCGTCCTGGCTGGTCGACCGCCTCGCGGCCCGGTTGACCGACCTCGCCCGGTACCCGAGCGCGACCGACGAGCTGCGGGCGCGCGACGCGGTCGCCCGCAGGCACGACCGCGCCGTCGACGAGGTCGTGCTGCTGGCGGGGGCGGCCGAGGGGTTCGCGCGACTGGCCGACCTGCAGCCGCGGCGCGCCGCCCTGATCGCGCCGTCGTTCACCGAACCGGAGGCGGCGCTGGCTGCCGCTGGAACGCCCTTCGCACACGTCGTGCTGGAGGCGCCGTACACGCTGACCCCGGACGCGGTGCCCGAGGACGCCGACCTCGTCGTCGTCGGCAATCCGACCAACCCCACCGGCGTGCTGCACACCCGCGAGCAGGTGCTCGCCCTGCGCAGGCCCGGCCGCATTCTGGTGGTGGACGAGGCGTTCGCCGACGCGATTCCCGGCGAGCCCGAGTCGCTGGCCGGCGAGGCACTCCCCGACGTCGTTGTGCTGCGCAGCCTGACCAAGACGTGGGCGCTGGCCGGGCTGCGCGTCGGCTATGCCCTCGGCGCTCCCGACGTGCTGGCACGGTTGACGGCACGCCGTGCGCACTGGCCCCTCGGCACCCTGCAACTCGAGGCCGTCGCCGCATGTAGCGCGCCCGAGGCGGTGGCCGAGGCCGACCGAGCCGCCCGACGGCTGGCAGAGGTGCGCGCAGAGATGGTGGCCGGATTGACTAGCATCGGCGTGCATGTCGTCACCGGTTCGGCCCCCTTCGTCCTGTTCTGCGTCCCGGATGCCGAGCTGATGCGAAAACAGTTGGACCGCAGAGGCATTGCCGTACGTCGTTGCGACACGTTCGTCGGGCTCGACGGTCAGTTCCTGCGCGCCGCGGTCCGTCCGGAGTGGCCCACGCTGGTCGAGGCGATGGGCGAGGTGTTGCGGTGAGCGTCCGGCTGTCCGACATCATCGACGTGCTGGAGGCGGCGTACCCGCCGGAGCTGGCGCAGGACTGGGATTCGGTCGGCCTGGTCTGCGGTGACCCGTCGGAGACCGTTGAGACGGTCACGGTGGCCGTCGACGCCACCGCCGACGTCGTCGCCGAGGTACCCGACCGCGGTCTGCTGCTGGCTCACCATCCGCTGCTGCTGCGCGGAGTCGATACCGTGGCGGCCAACACCGCCAAGGGTGACCTGATCCATCGACTGATCCGCAGCGGCCGGGCGCTGTTCACCGCGCACACCAATGCAGACTCGGCCTCGCCGGGCGTCTCCGACGCGCTGGCTGAAGCGCTCGGGCTGAGCGTCCAGGAGGTGCTCGCGCCGGCAAGCGCGGAATCCGACCTGGACAAGTGGGTTGTCTTCGTGCCGGCCGAGAACTCGGAGGCGTTGCGGGAAGCCATGTTCGCCGCGGGCGCCGGACGCATCGGGGACTACTCGCACTGCTGCTGGACCACGACCGGCACCGGGCAGTTCCTGCCGCACGACGGCGCGTCACCGGCGATCGGCAGTGTCGGATCCGTCGAGCGCGTCGCCGAGGACCGGGTGGAGGTGATTGCCCCAGCGCGGTTGCGCGGGCACGTCCTGGCGGCGCTGCGCGGCGCGCATCCCTACGAGGAACCCGCGTTCGACGTCTTCGCGCTGGCACCGATTCCCGGCAATGCCGGGCTGGGACGCATCGGCGTGCTGGACCGTCCTGAACCGTTGTCGGCGTTCGTGTCTCGCGTGCGCGAAGGGCTGCCCGCCACGTCGTGGGGGGTGCGTGCCTCCGGTGACCCGGACGCGGAGGTGTCGCGGGTCGCCGTGTGCGGGGGTGCAGGTGACTCGTTGCTGGGCCTGGTCGCCCGCTCGGGCGTCGACGCGTACGTGACGTCGGACCTGCGGCACCACCCCGCCGATGAACACCGACGCGCTTCGCAGGTCGCGCTCGTGGATGTCGCGCACTGGGCCAGTGAACACCCGTGGTGCCACCAAGCCGCCGACCTGCTGGGCGCCCATTTCGGTGAAGCGCTTCCGGTGCGGGTGTCCGATGTGCGCACCGACCCATGGAATGTCGAGAGATGAGCATGAAAGCAGAAGTCGTTCAACAACAGTCGCTGTCCCAGCTGGCCGAGCTCGATGCCGCCCTTGCGCGGCTGGAGCATCGGGTGAAGAACCTCCCCGAACAGCAGCGGCTCGAGGAGGTCCAGGCCGCGCATCGGGAGGCCAATGACCGACTGGCGGCATTGCAGATCGCCATCGAGGATCTCGACGCGCAGATCGCCAAGTTCGAATCCGAGATCGACTCGGTGCGCCAGCGCGAGGACCGTGACCGCAAACTGCTGTCGGGCGGCTCGGTCGACGCCAAGCAGCTCACCGAGTTGCAGCACGAACTCGACACCCTGGAGCGCAGGCAAGCGGCGCTGGAGGATTCGCAACTCGAGGTGATGGAGCGCCGTGAGGAGTTGCAGCGCGACCAGCACGCCGCGCTCGCGAGTATGGACGAGCTGCAGAACGAGCTGGGTTCCGCGCAGACCGCATGCGACGACGTGCGTACCGAACTGGATCAGCAGCGTCATCAGAGCCTCTCTCGCCGCGACGAACTCGTCGCGACACTGGATCCCGACTTGGTCAAGCTCTACGAACAGCAGCGTGCCCGCGGCGGCGCGGGAGCCGGACAACTTCAGGGGCGCCGATGCGGGGCGTGCCGCATCGAGATCGACAAGGGCGAGCTTGCCCGCATCTCCGCGGCGGCCGACGACGAGGTGCTCCGCTGCCCGGAATGCGGAGCAATCCTTCTGCGCGTCAAGGGTTCTGGCGCGTGAAGGTCATCGTCGAGGCGGACGGTGGCTCGCGCGGCAACCCGGGTCCGGCGGGCTATGGGGTAGTGGTCTGGTCGGCCGATCATGTCACGGTGTTCGCCGAGAGCAAGGAGGCGATCGGCCACGCCACCAACAACGTCGCCGAGTATCGCGGGCTGATCGCCGGTCTGAGCGAGGCGGCGAGCCTGGGCGCCACCGAGGTCGACGTGCTGATGGACTCCAAGCTCGTGGTCGAGCAGATGTCGGGCCGGTGGAAGGTCAAGCATCCCGACATCGCGGCCCTGCATCAGCAGGCCACGGCGCTGGCCACCCGCTTCGGCCGGGTCACCTACAAATGGATTCCGCGCGCGGAGAACAGCCACGCCGACCGGCTGGCCAACGAGGCGATGGACGCCGCGGCCGCACTGCCCTCGGGCGTCGAGCAATCGAGGCCGCAGCAGGCGTCGAACCCGACCGCGTGGAGCGGTGCGCGCGGTGCGCCGACGCGGTTCCTGCTACTGCGTCACGGTCAGACCGAGTTGTCGGTCGACCGCCGGTACTCCGGGCGCGGCAATCCGGCGCTGACCGATCTCGGGCGTCGGCAGGCCGAGGCCGCCGCGCGTTACCTCGGACAGCGCGGGGGTGTCGCGGCGGTCGTCACGTCACCGCTGCAGCGGGCGTACGACACCGCGGCGGCGGCGGCCAAGGTGCTGGGCCTGGATGTGGCCGTCGACGACGATCTCATCGAGACCGACTTCGGGGCCTGGGAGGGGCTGACGTTCGCCGAAGCGGCCGAACGCGACCCCGACCTGCACCGGCGCTGGCTTCGCGACACTTCCCTGGCGCCTCCCGATGGTGAGAGCTTCGACTCCGCCGCCGAGCGGGTCGGCAGGGCACGGGCGCGGATCCTCTCCGAGCATGCGGGGGAGACGGTGCTGGTGGTCTCGCACGTGACGCCCATCAAGACGCTGCTGCGGATGGCGCTCGACGGTGGCCCGAACATCCTGTTCCGACTGCACCTGGATCTCGCGTCGCTGTCGATCGCCGAGTTCTATCCCGACGGTGCGGCGTCGGTGCGCTTGGTCAATCAGACGGCCTACCTGGATTAGTCGTGTAGGTGGAGCCGCTCGCCGTGCGGTCCGAAGATGGTGATCGCCTCGACCGGACCGTCGACGACGCCGAACCAGTGCGGCGTCCACGTCGAGAACTCCACGGCTTCACCGGGTTTCACCGTGAAGTCGCGTTCGCCCAGAATGAGACGCAGTCGGCCGGACAGCACGTACATCCAGTCCTGGCCTTCGTGCACCGGGAGGTCGGCGGGCGGGTTGCGCCGGCGGGCGCTGATCCGGATCTTGAAGGCGTGCAGGCCGCCGGCGGCCTGGCGGGTCAACGGCCAGTACGTGATGCCATGTGCGGTATGGGATCCGCTGCGCACACGCGGATCCTCGGCTTCCGGTGCACGCAGCAGTTCGTCGGTGCTCACCGACAACGCCGCGGCCAGTCTCGGTAGGTGATCGAGGGCGAGGCGGCGCTTGCCGGACTCCAGCCGGCTCAGCGTGGACACGTCGATGTTCGACCGACGGGCCACCTCCTCGAGCGTCAGGCCGTGCTGGGTGCGCAATTCGCGCAGCCTGCGTCGTACCCGCGTGTCGACGCTGTCTTCGTCTTTTGCCTGCATGGCAAGAAAGCTTGGCAGTTTCATGCATCGGCTGCAAGGTGGTCGCATGGACAGGGTTTGGGATTGCGTCGTCGTCGGCGGCGGTGCCGCCGGGTTGAGCGCCGCGCTGGTGCTGGGCCGGGCCCGTCGTCGCACACTGCTGATCGACGGTGGCGCGCAGAGCAACCTCCCCGCGCACGGCATCGGTGGGCTTCTGGGCCACGACGGCCGACCGCCGGCGGAACTGTATGCGTTGGGGCGCCGGGAGTTGTCGGAGTATCCGTCGGTCGAAGTGCGAACGGCGGAAGTCACCGGCGGGGAACGCGCCGACGAACTGTTCGTCCTGCAGTCGGACGACGGCACGGTCGAGCGCGCCAGGAGGGTGGTGCTGGCCACCGGCATGCAGTACCGGCCGCCGCCGCTTCCCGGGCTGGCGGAGCTGTGGGGCCGGTCCGCGTTCCACTGCCCGTTCTGCCACGGCTGGGAGGTGCGCGATCAGCCGCTGGCCGTGCTGGCGCGTGGTGAGCGGGCGGTGCATACGGCGCTGTTGTTGCGGCTGTGGAGTGACGACGTCATCCTGCTCACCGATGGCCCCGCCGATCTCGATCTCGCACAGCGCGAACGGCTGGTGGCTGCGGGTGTGAGGGTCGACGAACGGGTGGTGGTCGAACTGGCAGCCGCCGGTGGGAGTCTGGATGCTGTGATGTTCGCCGACGGCGGCCGGCTGCCCCGGGCCGGCATCCTGGTCGCGACGACGCTTCACCAACGCTCGTCGCTGGCCGAACAACTCGGCGTTGCTCCGGGCGAGCCGACACCGGTCGCGCACAATCCGGTTCACGTCGACGGGTTCTATCGCACCAGTGCGCCGGGGGTTTTCGCAGCGGGCGACCTGATCGCGCAGATGCCGCAGGTGGCCTCCGCCGTGGCCGCTGGTTCGGCGGCGGCCGCCGCCGTCGTGCAGAGCCTGGTGGAAGAGGATTTTCCCGCCGTTGTTCCGGAAGGGAGCCGAAATGTCAACGCCTGACGCCAAACAGCATTGGGAAGAGCGCTATAGCGAACGCAATCGCGTCTGGAGCGGGCGGGTGAACGTCCGTCTCGTCGAGGTGGTGTCGGACCTCGAACCCGGTATCGCGCTGGATCTGGGCAGCGGTGAGGGTGGCGACGCGATGTGGCTCGCCGAGAGGGGATGGCGGGTGGTTGCCGTCGACATCGCCGACACCGCCCTGCGGCGTGCGGCCGAGGATGCCGCGGCGCGCGGGGTGGCGGATCGAATCGACTTTCAGCAGCATGACCTGTCGCAGAGCTTCCCCGGCGGGGAATTCGATTTGGTGAACGCACAGTTCCTGCACTCGACGTTTCCGCTTGACCGGACGGCGATCTTCACCGCAGCCGCCCGGGCGGTCCGACCGGGCGGACTCATGCTCATCGTCGATCACGGCACACCGCCGCCGTGGCTTTCCGAACTGCATGATCATCACCACACGTTCACACCGCCCGAGGAGGTCGTCGCGGCGCTGAATCTGCCTGATTCCGAATGGGAACCGGCTCAGATCACTACGCCGATGCGCGAGGTGACGACGCCGGACGGTGACCCCGCACTGTGGTCGGACAACGTGATGGTGCTGCGGCGCAGGTAGGTGCTACGCGGCGTCGTGGAAGATGAGCCCGAGCGTGTAGCGCTCACCCGAGCGCACCACGGACACGCCGTGGCGCACCGGCGCGACGGACCAACCGCGGGCTGATCGCACGGGCCGCTCTCGGGTGGTGAAGACGTAGCCGTGCCCGTGCGGCAACAGTGTGGAGGTGCCGCGGGACTGAGCGCGGGGGCGTTGTTCGACCAGCAAGAACTCGCCGCCAGTGTGGTCGACGCCCGGCTCGCTGAGATTGATCACGACCTGCAGAGGAAACAGCAAGTCGCCGTATAGGTCTCGGTGCAGTGCATTCCAATCGCCCGGACCGTATTTGAGCATGAGCGCGGTCGATCTCGTCTGGCCTGCGGCGTGGCACAAGTCGAGCCAGTCACCGAAATCGTCCGGCCACGGCGTCGGTCTACCCAACCTGGACCACCAATCCCTCGCGATGGGGAGCAGCCGCGGGTACAAGGCCTGCCTGAGCGCCTCGACCACTTCGGGGTAGGGCTCGCGCAGATACCGGTACTCGCCTTGGCCGAACCGGTGCCGAGCCATGTCGATGGTGGAACGGAACAACTCGTCGGCGGTGTAAAGCCGCTTGAGCGTCGCGGCTTCACGCTTGGTGAGCAGCCGGGGCAGAAGGGCGCCCCCCGTCGCGTCGAGTTCGGCCTGGACGGCCTCCCAGTCGGCGGTGTCGACGCGAGCGTGCCATCGCGTGTGCGCCATGTGGCGTTGCATACCCAGCAGACGCTCGCGGGGCGACAATCTGTGAGGTCATCCCCAAGCGGGAATTCATTCACAGGGCGCTGGTTTCGGCGTTCAGATTCGTCGGGGGTGCGAGTAGTATCGAAAGTATGTTCGAAGTACCTTCGGATGCCGATCTGATCACCGTCATGGGTGAAGAGGCGCGCGAGGAGTCGGCGGCCATGGGTAGGCGGCTGCAACTAGTGGGCGAGCTGTTCGCCCGGCGCAATCCGGAGATGGTGGAGTCGCGGTTCTACGTCGCCGATGCGATCGCCGCGGTGGCGGCCGAGATCGCGCCGGTGCAGAACATCAGCCATGCCCGCGCGGTCGGTCAGGTCCAGGTCGCGATCGCGCTGCGGGATCGGCTGCCACAGGTGCTCAGACGGTTCTGTCGGGGAATGATCGACTACCGGATGGTCTCAACGATCGTCGCGCGCACCGAGAATGTCGACGACGACGTCATGGTGAGGCTGGACGAGGCGTTGGCCTGGCGGGTCGAGAAGTGGATGAAGCTGTCGAAGCCCAAGCTGCGTGACCGCATCGATATGTTCATCGCCGACTTCGATCCGGCCGCGGTCCGAGTGCCGCCGGAAGCCGATAAGCATCGCTACGTCGACGTCAGTCCCGCCGATTGTGCCGGATTGGCATTTCTCACGGGCAGGCTGCGCGCCGAAGACGGTGCGGCCTTGACTGCACGGTTGGATGCCTTGGCGGCCACCGTGTGTGAGAACGATCCGCGGACGGTCGCCCAGCGTCGCGCCGACGCCTGCGGCCCGCTGGCGCGGCTCGAGGCCACGCTGGCGTGCCGGTGTGGATCGGACGACTGTCCCGCGCGCACCGAGCGTGCCGCGGCGTCCGCAGCGGTGATCCATATTCTGGCCGAACAAGGCACCGTCGATGGAACCAGCGACAAGCCGGGATATCTACGCGGGTTCGGGGTGCTGCCCGCCGAGTCGGTGCGCGATCTGGCGCGTCACGCCGAACTCAAGCCGGTGGGCATGCCGGCCGGCAGTGCCGGTGCAGACACCGGAGATCGCCCCAGCGCGGGGGATCGCACCAGCGCGAGCGCCCGACCGAGCGCCGGGTATCGACCCAGCGCCAAGTTGACCGAGTTCCTGCAGTGGCGGGACCTGACGTGTCGCTGGCCTGGCTGTGACAAGCCGGTGGCCGGCTGCGATGTGGACCATACGGTGCCGTGGCCCCACGGTCCGACGCATCCGTCGAACACCAAGCACTACTGCCGCATTCATCATCTGATCAAGACGTTCTATACCGGCCCTGGTGGCTGGCGAGAAGAGCAATTGTCCGACGGCACAATCGTTTTGACCGCTCCGACCGGACACGTGTACCGGTCGGAACCCCACGGCGCGAGCATGTTTCCCACGCTCGGACAATCGACCGGCGCGCTCGAGATCGGCACGCCTCCGCCGGAGAACCCCGACCGCATGGCAATGATGCCGCGTCGCAGGCAAACCCGCGAACAGGACCGCCGTGACCGCATCAACACCGAGCGGCGACGTCGGAGCGAGTTGATCGCCGAAGAGGAGCAACGACGCCAAGCGTGGCTCGCCGCGAACTACAAGCCGCCACCCTTCTGAGCGTCGAAATTCACGAAGTAGCCAATTTCCGGCAGGCACGTCTCTAAGCTGCCCTTCAAGATCAACCCTCTGTGGTTGGACCAAGGACCGTAGGAGACAGCGAGTCGATGAAGAACCTCCCTGTAGCGACGACGGCGGGCCTGTTGGCGATCGCTCTGAGCCTGGGGCTCGTTGGCTGTGGTTCGAGTGATGACACGGCGGCCACGACGACGACCCCGGCTACTAGCGAGACCGGCACGTCGGCCGCACCCAGCCCGCCGCGCGACGACGATGACGACACGATCAACGAGTACGTCACCGAGAGCGATATCGCGGAGACACCGATCAAACCCGGCGAACCCGGAACCCCGACCTTCAACTTCCCGATCCCGCCCGGATGGAGCGACGCGGGTGAGACGACGCCGGAATGGGCCTACGGCGCCATCGTCTACGACAGCCCGAAGGATCCGAATGATCCGCCGGACGTGTACGCGATCGCCTCGAAGCTGACCGGCAACGTAGATCAGGCGAAGATCCTTGAATACGCCCCAGAGCAGTTGGAGGATATGGCCGAGTTCAAGCCATTGGCAGAACCGGCGAGGGGCAAAATCGGTGGCTTCGATGCCCTTTCGTACGCGGGCACGTTCATGAACGACGGGCAGAAGCGATTCGTCGCGCAGAGGACGGTCGTCGTGCCGGCGACGGACGGTGTGTTCGTCCTGCAACTGAACGCGGACAGTCTCGAGGCCGAACAGAACGCGGTACTCGACGCCATCAAGGTGATCGATGACCAGACGACTATCACCCCGCCGTCATGACCGCCCGCACCATCCGATACCCAAAGGACCCGCTTACCGACGGAGACGCATCGATATGAAGTTCCGGAACACGGCTCCAGTGCTCTTACTGGCTTCGGTGTGTAGCGCCGTGCTGCTCTCGACCTCCTTGGTGACCGCGCCTGCGGCGAACGCGCAATGCACGGCCGGAGAGGTGTGGGACCAGCGCACCGGGGTGTGCTGGGACCAGTCCCAGACCTCACTGGGGGTCTCGGGCACGGGCGGCTGGTGCAAACCCGGCAGGATCGGACTGTGCATAGCGGCCTGGCAAAATTCGCAGGTCCCGGGCGCGAACATCAAACCCGCACCGCCGGGGGGACCGGCACCGCGCACGACCTGGCCCAACCGCTGACACCTGCCGCAACCGCTGACACCTGCCGCAACCGTCCCCGGTCAGCCCGTCCACGGACTCAGCCGGGGAATCCACGCGCGAACGTTCGCGCGATACGCCTCGTACTGTGCCCCGTAGGTCGGACGAACCGGTTGAACCCGGTCACGACCAGACGCTCGGTCGGCGCGACGGGCATGGGTGTGCCACCGGCCCTGGCGAATTCGACGAACGCGTGGACGGGCGGGATCAGGCCGAGCACGACCAGAATCCCGCCCACCACCACACGCCACGCGGGCGAGCGCGGCGGTGGTGATCCGCACGTGTGCTATCCGGTGACGGCGGAGATGTCCGCGAGTTGAGTCAGACGCACGCTGTTGCCCGACGGATCGCGGAACCCGCAGTCGATGCCGTAGGGCATCTCGTGTGGCTCCTCGGTGAACTCGACTCCGCGCGAACGCATTTCCTCATAGGAGGCCTGGCAATTCTCCGTCGTGAGAAACACCGTGCCCGCAAATCCCTTGGCGGTCAGATCCAGCACCTGTTCACGGGTCGGCGGGTCCATGACCGGTTCACCCGGCACGGCCATCAGCACAATCGACACATCGTCCTGGCCCGGCGGGCCGACCGTCAGCCACCGAAAGATGCCGTCGACATCGGGCAGCGAAACATCCTGCCGCACTTCCATACCGACCTTCTCAGTCCAGAATTTCAGTGCCGCTTCTTGATCGTGTACCCACAGGTGGGCGCTTGCGATTTTGAACATGGCTCGACGCTACGGTCGCTCGGCTTACTTCGTCTTCTCCCCGTGTGCTGTCTTGCGCACCCGGCTGTCGGCTGGCGGCCGGGTGTCGCGTTTGAGGATGCAACTCGGAACCCGGGCATGGATGGCCGCCGGCGGCAGGCTCGCGCGGTACGCGGCAGGGGGCAGCCCGTACACGCGGGCGAAGCTGGTGGTGAACGACCCCACGCTCTGCAACCCCACCATCACGCAGATATCGGCGACCGAGCGGTCGGTGTAGCGCAGCAGCGCCGCGGCGCGTTCCAGGCGGCGGGTCTGCAGGTATGCCCGCGGTGTCTCGCCGAAGGTGCGGGTGAACATGCGGCTGAAGTGCGCGCGGGACAGTCCCGCGGCCGCGGCGAGGTCGTCGACGGTGATCGCCTCGGCGTACCGCGCGTCGACCAGATCCTTGGCGCGCATCAGATAGCGCGCCGGAGGCACCTGCGCCATGCACCAAGTATGTCGAACTCGCGGAACAGCGGCGACACGCAGTACGTTGAACCCGCGGATGAGTTGGCTGGGCGGCCGCGGAATCCAGGTACACCTGGGTTTCGAGGAAAGTCCGGACTTCACAGAGCAGGGTGATTGCTAACGGCAATCCGAGGTGACTCGCGGGAAAGTGCCACAGAAAACAGACCGCCACCACCGGGTTTTCGGATCCGGAGTGGTAAGGGTGAAACGGTGCGGTAAGAGCGCACCAGCATTCCGGGTGACCGGAGTGGCTAGGCAAACCCCACCCGAAGCAAGGCCAAGAAGGCCGCAACCCGGTTGCGGCCGCGCAGGCGCCCGAGGGTTGCTCGCCCGAGCCTGCGGGTAGGCCGCTCGAGGCACCCGGCGACGGTGTGTCCAGATGGATGGTCGCCACCTCGCCGCCGCGGTCAGCCGCGGTGGTGCGGGACAGAATCCGGCTTACAGGCCAACTCATCCGCCCCCTGGCCGGGCCGGGTCAGCGCGCCTTGCGCACCGCCTTGGCGAGCTTGGCGAGCGCATCGTCCAACTGTTCCCGGGAGCGGTGCGCGAGTTCCTCCTCCATCCGGAACAGCAGACCGTAGGTGAACGTGTCCTCGCCCGCGGCGTGCGCGGCATCGGCCTGCTGACTGAGGTGCGCGCGGCTGACCACGCTGTCCTGGTGGTCACCGAGCAGCGACTGAATGCTCTTGGCCCGATCCGACACCTTGGCCGCGCCGGTCGCCGCTGCTGCGTAGCGAAGACGTTTGGCGCCCTTACGGATTCGATGCAATGCCTCGTCCTTGTCCTCGTCGGCCCGGGCTGCGGTCTTCGCCGCCTTGCGCACCCGCTTGTACGCCGCGTCGATCGTCGCCTGGGTGCGCTCGTCCTCGTCCTGCGGCAGCGCCGGCTTTGCGGCGACGAGCCCTTCGAGCGCGTCGAGCAGCCGGAAGTAACGCTGCGACCGCATCGCGATCAGCGACCGGCGCAGCCCGGCCGCATAGCGGTGCTTGGCCCCGTCGACCAATCGCTCGCGCACTGGCCCGCGGACCAACTCCGCCGGCAGCTCACCGAGGGCCTCCTCGTAGCGTTCGGCCAGCACTTCGGCGTCGCGCGCCACTCCCAGAATCCCGGCCAGCTGCTTGAGCTCGTCGAGAATCCAGGCGTCATCGGAGATGCCGAACGCGTCCCGGGAGGTTTGCAGCAGGCTGCGGATCTTGCGTGTCGTCACCCGCATCTGGTGCACCGAGTCCGGTACGTCGGCGCGCACCGCGCGGTCCCACTCGATCAGCTGCTCGACCTGTTCGGCCACGGCCCGGTGCACGGCGTCGGCGTCGGCCGGTCGCAAAGCGTCCTCCGGCGCTGCGGATTCCGCCAGCACGCGCGCCAACTTCGAACCGCTGGCCGCGGGTTCGGCGCCGGCATCGATCAGCCGGTTCGACAGCCGGTCGAGCAGTTCCCGATCGGCGCCGTCGGTCAGTTCGAGTTCCCACTCGCGCCACGCCTGTTCCGGACCACCCGGTTCGGCCGACGCGGTCACCGCGTCGTCGCAGAACTCCGCGACCGGCGTCCCGTCGGGACCGTAGAGCAGGTTCACGGTGCGCCGGGTCGAGATGCGCGCGACCGGGCGCAGCGGCTGGTCGCGCACGATGGCCAGCACGATGTCGCGCAGCGCCTCGGGCACCTCGTTCTCGCCTCCGAGGGGCTGCCTGACCTCGGTGCGAGCGTCAGGGCCTGCGGGAAGTTTGAGATGCCATCCCTCATCCGGCCCGCCGGTGCGCCTGCGCAGTGTGATGCGCCGCGCCGCGAGGTCGTGATCGGGGGTGTCGAAGTAGACGGCCTCGAGATGGTGCGCCGGGGATCCTTCGACCCGCGCCACCGCCGACAACCCTTCGAACGACGGAGACACGGTCGATTCGCCGACGTCGAACTTGCGCTCGACCTCCAGGTGCCGCGTCGACTTGCCGCTGGATTTACCCATGGTGCGAGACAGATTGCCACATGCAGGTGAACACGGGGGAACGGATCTCGGCCACAGAGGCGATAGTGTCCCTGCTGTGACCGAATACGAAACGCTGACCTTCGAGCAGACCGGTGCCATCGCCCGTATCACGCTGAATCGGCCCGATGCTGCAAACGGCATGAACGGCACCATGACTCGTGAGCTGGCCGCGGCGGCCAAGCAGTGCGACACCGATGCGACCAAGGTCGTGGTGCTCACCGGCTCCGGCCGGTTCTTCTGCGCCGGTGGTGATTTGAAGGACTTCGCGTCGGCGCCCGACCGCGGCGCGCACATCAAGGGCGTCGCCGACGACCTGCACCGCGCGATCTCGACGTTCGCCCGGATGAACGCCGTCGTGATCACCGCCGTCAACGGCACCGCAGCCGGCGCGGGATTCTCGCTCGCGGTGACCGGTGATCTGGTGCTGGCCGCCGAGTCGGCATCGTTCACGATGGCCTACACCCGGGTCGGTTTGAGCCCCGACGGCAGCGCCTCCTATTACCTTCCGCGGCTTGTCGGCATCACCAAGACCAAGGAACTCATGCTCACCAACCGAAGCCTGACGGCCCAGGAGGCCTCACAGTGGGGCTTGGTCACCGAGGTCGTTCCCGACGCGGAGCTGGCCGACCGCGCCTCGAAGCTGGCCGATCAGATGGCGGCGACCTCGGCCGGTTCCAACGGCGGGGTCAAGCAGCTGCTACTCGGAACGTTCGGCAACGGGCTCGAGGAGCAGATGGAACTCGAGGGCCGGCTGATCGCCACCCGCGCGGTCTCCAGCGACGGGCGAGAAGGCGTCGACGCCTTCCTGGCCAAGCGGAAGGCCGAGTTCGCCTAGAAGGAGTGCTCGTCGGCGGGGAACACTCCGCCGGCCACCTCAGCGGCGTATTGCTCTGCGGCGCGGCGCAATTCGGCGCCGACGTCGCCGAAGCGCTTCACGAACTTGGCCGTCTTGCCGCTGGTTATACCCGCCATGTCCTGCCACACCAGCACCTGCGCGTCGCAGTTCGGGCCCGCGCCGATGCCGATGGTCGGGATGGTCAGCTTGCCGGTGATCTGGGTGGCCAGTTCGGCGGGCACCATCTCCATCACGACGGAGAACGCGCCGGCTTCCTGCACGGCGATCGCGTCGTGGATGGTCTGCTCGGCGGCGTCGCCGCGGCCCTGGACCCGGAAGCCGCCCAGGCCGTTGACGCTCTGCGGGGTGAACCCGATGTGGGCCATCACCGGAATTCCAGCCGCGCTCAGGGTGGCGATCTGCTCGGTCACGCGCTCGCCGCCCTCGAGCTTGACCGCATGCGCACCGGTCTCCTTGAGAAAGCGGGTCGCGGTGGCCAGCGCCTGCTGGGGGCCGCCCTCGTAGCTGCCGAACGGCAGGTCGGCCACGATCAGCGCGTGCGGCGCACCACGCACGACGCCGCGTACCAGCGGGGTCAACTCGTCGATCGTCACGGGCACGGTGGTGTCGTAGCCGTAGACGACGTTGGCGGCCGAATCGCCGACCAGCAGAACCGGGATGCCCGCGTCGTCGAAGACGCGGGCCGTGGAGTAGTCGTAGGCCGTGAGCATGGCCCACTTGTGGCCTTCGGCCTTCCATTTCTGCAGATGCAGGGTGCGGATCTTGGTGCGAGGTGCGGAGGCAGTCCCGTACACGGTCTGCTCAGACATCGTTGTCCCCCAATTGGGTGGGTCGGGTCGAATCCTCGAGGCCGATGCACGGTCCCCGGGTTCGTCTGACCCACCAAGTCTGCCACTTGGTGTCCGAGATGTTAAAAGGGCTGTTGAGTGGATTTGCTCACACCCGCCGTCACCGGGCATAGCATTCCGACATGCAACGGCTCAGCGGGCTCGACGCCAGCTTCCTGTACCTCGAGACCGCGCAGCAGCCGCTGCATGTGTGTTCGATCCTCGAACTCGACACCTCGACGATGCCCGGCGGCTACACCTTCGACCGGTTTCGCGACGAGTTGAACCAGCGCATCAAGGCGATGCCGGAGTTCCGCGAGAAGTTGGCCGACAGCAGGTTCAACCTCGACCATCCGGTGTGGGTGGAGGACAAGGACTTCGACGTCGACCGCCATCTGCATCGCATCGGCCTGCCCGCGCCCGGCGGCCCCCGCGAGCTCGCGGAGATCTGCGGTCATATCGCCTCGCTGCCGCTCGACCGCAGCCGCCCGCTGTGGGAGAAGTGGGTGATCGAGAACATCGACCGAACCGACCCGCAGGACGGCGGGCGTCTGGTGGTGATGACGAAAGTGCACCACGCAGGCGTCGACGGCGTGACCGGGGCGAGCCTGATGTCGCAGCTGTGCAGCACCGAACCCGACTCGCTGCCGCCGGATCCCGTCGACGGCCCAGGCGACGCGAGCTCACTGGAGATCGCGGTCACCGGCGCGGTCAAGTTCGCCACCCGGCCGCTGAAGCTGGCGAGCACCCTGCCGATGACGGTCTCGTCGGTGGTCGACACGGTCCGCCGCGCCCGCTCGGGTAACTCGATGGCGCCGCCGTTCGCCGCGCCGCGGACGGTGTTCAACATGAACGTCACCGGACACCGCAACGTCGCCTTCGCGCAACTGGATCTCGAGGACATCAAGACCGTCAAGAACCACTTCGGGGTCAAGGTCAACGACGTGGTGATGGCGCTGGTCTCCGGCGTGCTGCGCAAGTACCTCGCCGACCGCGGCCAACTGCCGGAGAACTCCCTGGTCGCGATGGTGCCGGTCTCGGTGCACGAAAAGTCCGATCGGCCCGGCCGCAACCAGGTGTCGGGGATGTTCTCGCGACTGGAGACCCACATCGAGGATCCGGCGGCCCGGCTGAAGTCGATCGCCGAGGCTAATTCGGTTGCCAAACAACACAGTTCGGCAATCGGCGCGACGCTGCTGCAGGACTGGACGCAGTTCGCCGCCCCGGCGGTGTTCGGTGTGGCGATGCGCGTCTACGCCTCGAGCCGGCTGAGCGGCGCGCGGCCGGTGCACAACCTCGTCATCTCCAACGTCCCCGGCCCGCAGGTGCCGCTGTACTACCTGGGTTGCGAGGCCAAGGCGATGTATCCGCTGGGGCCGATCTTCCACGGGTCGGGCCTCAACATCACCGTCATGTCGCTGACCGGGTCGCTGAACGTGGGCATCGTGTCCTGTCCGGAACTGTTGCCCGACCTGTGGGACATGGCCGACGACTTCACCGCGGCCCTCGACGAGTTGTTGGCCGCCACGCGATAGCGCCCTAGCCAGCGGCGATGAGGGTTCATGGCAGCATGTTGAGCCATGAACGCCAAGATCGGGGTCATCGCGACCACTGTGCTGCTCGCGGCCACCGGATGCAGCCAGTTGGTCGACGGCCGGGCCGTCGTCGCGGTGCCGCCGCCAGGCACCCCGATCGAATGGGCCAAATGCCAAACGAACCAGTCCGACGAATCGCGGATCCCCGCCGACGCCGAATGCGGAATGCTGTCGGTCCCGGTGGACTACGAGCAGCCCGACGGTGACGTCGCCCGTCTCGCGATGATCCGGTTCAAGGCCACCGGCGACAAGATCGGCTCGCTGATCATCAACCCCGGGGGCCCGGGGGAGTCCGGGGTAGAGGCCGCAGCGAGCCTGGTCAGCTCGCTGCCCGAATCGGTGCGGGAGCGCTTCGACCTCGTCGGCTTCGATCCGCGTGGGGTTGCGAACTCCACGCCGGCGCTGTGGTGCAACTCCGACGCCGACAACGACCGGCTGCGTGCCGAGCCCCAGGTCGACTACTCGCCGGAGGGCGTCGCCGAGATCGAGAAGGAGACCAAGGACTTCGTCGCGCGCTGCGAGGACAAGATGGGCAAGGAGTTCCTCGCCAACGTCGGGACCGTCAACGTGGCCAAGGATCTCGAGGCGATGCGCCAAGCGCTCGGTGACGAGAAATTGACCTACCTCGGCTACTCCTACGGCACCCGGATCGGCGCCACCTACGCCGAGAACTATCCGGACAAGGTGCGCGCGATGGTCCTCGACGGGGCGGTCGATCCCAACGCCGATCCCACCGAGGCCAACGTCCGTCAGGCCGCGGCCTTCCAGACCGCGTTCAACGACTACGCCGCCGACTGTGCGAAGAACACCGCTTGCCCCCTGGGCACCGATCCGGCGAAGGCCAACGACGTCTACCACAGCCTGGTGGACCCGCTGGTGGAAAAGCCGCTGCGGACGCGGGACCCGCGCGGCCTGAGCTACTCCGACGCGATCGTCGGCACCATCCTCCCGCTCTACTCGCCTGACCTGTGGCGGCACCTGACGCAGGCGCTCAGCGAGATGAAACGCGGTACCGGCGACACCATGCTCGCGCTGGCCGATCTGTATATGGGCCGCGACGCGCAGGGCCACTACAACAACTCCACCGACGTCCGCGTGGCGGTCAACTGCGTTGACAAGCCCGCGGTGACCGATCGCGCGAAGGTCGTCGAGGAGGACCGCCGGGTGCGCGAGGCGGCGCCGTTCATGAGCTACGGGGAGTTCACCGGGCACGCACCCTTGGGCACGTGCGCGTTCTGGCCGGTGCCGCCGACGAGCGAACCGCACGAACTCCAGGCCGAGGGGCTGCCCCCGACGCTGGTGGTGTCGACGACCAACGACCCCGCTACGCCGTATCAGGCGGGCGTGGAGTTGGCCAAGCAGCTCGGTGGGACGCTCGTGACGTTCCAGGGCACCCAGCACACCGTGGTGTTCCAGGGCAACAAGTGCGTCGACGACATCGCGACCAACTACCTCGTCGACCTGGCGCTGCCGCCGGCCGACACCACCTGCTCCTCGGACTGATCAGGGCCGGATCGGGTCGTATGGCCGCCGCGTGCCTGCGCTGGTGGCCTTACGGGATCTCCCAGTGACCCGGAGTTCCGTCGAAGAACGGGTTCTCGAAACCCTGCACCGTCGGCAGTTTCCGCAGCTCATCCGGCGGGATGCCGTAGAAGGGATTGCGGACGCCGTTGATGGTGGCTTCCGCCCTCAGCTGGACGGGGCCGATCTGTTCACCCGGCAATCCGAAGTAGTCGCCGACCCCCGGCACGCCCGGCCAGACGTCGGGCACAGCCCACTGCGGAATCTCCCAGTGGCCCGGTGCCTCGTCGAAGAACGGGTTCTCGTAACCCTGGACGGTCCGCATCTTCTTGAGCTGTCCGGGCGGGATGCCGTAGAACGGGTTCGGCACCCCGTTGATGGTGGCCGCGTTCTTCAGCTGTCCGGGCGGTATCCGAGCGCCCGGCAACCCGAAGTAGGCGTCGATGTCGGGCAGGTTCGGCTCCAGATCCGGCAGATCGACGTCGACGGCGGGCCTCGGGACCGGCGGCAGGTCCACCCTGGGCAGCGGCGGCACGTCGACCGGTGGCACGTTCACGTCGACGTCCGGCACCCGCGGCGCCTCGACGCGCGGCACATTCACGTCGACTCGCGGCACATTCACGTCGACGTTCGGGGCACGGGGTACCTCGACCCGCGGCACCTCGACCTTGGGAATCGGTGGCGGCGCCGGAATGGGCGGCACCGGCGGGGACGGGAACTTCGGGTCGGCGTGCACGGCGCCTACCCCCAAGCCGAGTGCGGCGAAGCCGCCTAACGCCCCGGCCAGGCCCAGAGAGAATGCTGTTCTTTTGAGATTCATGGTCGCTCCTCGCATCGGATATCTGCGGCGCGACCCCCCGAACGAAAAATCGGCTACCCGCGCGGTGCGTCGGCCAAACCTCGGTGTGTCACGGTCAGGATCCGCTGGTGGCGATCTGGGCGAGCAGAAGCTCCAGGCGCTTCCGCTCGATCACCGGCTGACGGCCGGCCGCGGCGCTGAGCATGAGTCCGCTGATGAACATCACGGTGAGCAGGGCCCGGTCGGCCACTGTGGACGGATCGGCGTCAGCCGGCCGCGAGCGTTCGGCCAGCTCGCGGTGCAATGTGAGGTAGGTCTGCGAATTCGCATGGAACACAGCCGAAATGGCGGGATCGCGATTGGCCTGTAGGAGTAGTTCGATGCGCGCGCGGGTGCGGGTGAGGCCGTCGCCGGTCAGCGACTTCATCACGACGGCGGCCAATCGCGTGACCGCGGCCTGTCGGGAGGTGCCGACGTCGGCCGCGGTGACCGAGCGCAGGTCCGCCAGGTCCAGTTCGGCGACCCGCTCGGCGACCGCGCGGATGAGCGCGCTGCGGGTCCGGAAGTAGTACGAAGTGCTCCCCTCCGGCACACCCGCCGCACGGTCGACCCGCGGATGGCTCAGCCCCTTGGCGCCGTGCTCGGCGAGCAGCCCGATCGCGGCGTCGCAGAGTTCGCGACGGCGCTGTCGGCCGTCCGGGGTTCGACGCGCTGCCATGTCAGTCGGGGATGCCGCCGAGCATCGGGCCGCCGTCGACCGCGACGGTCTGGCCGGTGATGTAGGACGACGCGTCGCTGGCCAGGAACAGGATCGCCTGGGCCACCTCGTCGGGGCGCCCCGCCCGGCCCAGCGGGACCTTCGCGAACTCGGCCTCATCGATGCCGGCGACCCGCCACGCCTCGACCACCCGCTCGGACGCGATGGCGCCGACCGCGATGCAGTTCGCGCGGATGCCGTAGCGGCCCCATTCCGCGGCGGTGACTCGGGTGAACATCTGCAACGCGGCCTTCGCCGAGGAGTAGTGCGCGCCGCCCTTCACGCCGTGCAGCCCGGCGTCCGAGGAGATGTTCACGATCGCGCCGCGGCGCTGGGCGCGGAAGTGCTTCCCGGCCTCCCGCGTCGCCACGTAGGCCGAGCGCACATTCAGTTCGTACACGCTGTCCCATCCGCGCATCGGGATGTCCCGCAGCGGGCTCATCCGCGTCCCGCCCGCGTTGTTGACCAGAATGTCGATCCGACCCAGTTCGTCGACCGTGCGGGCAACCATCGCCACCACCTGATCCTCGACGTTCACGTCGGTCGGCACCGCCAGGCATCGGCGCCCGGTCGCGGCCTCCACCTGCGCGGCGGTGCGGTCCAGGTCGGCCACCGTGCGCGCGGCGATCGCCACGTCGGCGCCGTGGTGCGCCAGCAAGATCGCGGTCGCGGCCCCGATTCCGGTGCCGCCGCCGGTCACCAACGCGACACGTCCGCGGAGATCGAAAACGTCGTCGGTCACGCCGCTCACCTACCTCGCGATCGGACGGATCAGCACTTCCTGGGATGTGCTGGCCACGGTGCGTCCCGCCGCGTCACGGATGGTCCCGCGGATCAGCGCGCGGTGCCCGGTGACGGCCACCGTGTCCTGGGTGTACAGGTGCCAGTCGTCGAAGCGGACGGGTCGGTGCAGCCACAACGCGTGATCGAGGCTGACCGCCGCGATCGACGTGTAGTCGGCGCGGTGCGGGTGGTTGCGCAACGCCATGTCCAGCAGCAGATAGTCGCTCGCGTACGCCAGCATCGCGCTGTGCAGCGCGGGCTCGTCACCGATGGGACGGGGCAACCGCATCCAGTGCGACCGGGACTCGGGCGTCTGCCTGCCACCCAGGAAGTTCGTCGGCTCCGCGATGCGCATCTCCACCGCCGGTGGGACGTCGATCCAGTTCTGCGCGTTATCCCGAAGCTGCGGGGGGACCCGGTGCACCCAGTGCTGCAGCAGCGGCATCTCCTCCGGTGCCGGCATATCGGGCTGCGGGCGCTCGAGTTCGGGTTCGGCGGGATTGGTGTGAAACGACGCAAGGGCTGTCAGCAGGGTGCGCTCGCCCTGGGCGATGGTGACCCGGCGGGTCGCCATCGATCGTCCGTCGCGCACGGCCTCGACGGCGATATCGACCGGGGTGTCCGAGGCGCCGGTCTGGACGAAGTAGGCGTGCAGGGAATGTGGCGCGTGCTCGTCGACGGTGCGCGATGCCGCATAGAGGGCTTGCGCGAGCAACTGGCCGCCGAAGATCCGCCCGAAGCGGTCCCGTTCGTTGGATGCCTGAAAGTGGTTGTCGCCCAACGGCTTCATATCCAACGCCCGCTCGAGGGTGTCCAGGGATTCGAGCACCGCCTTCTCCAGCACGGTTCCCCGTAGCGGGCCGGACAGGTCGGTCAGCGGGTCGATTTCATCGGTGGCCATCACGGGTGGATCCTGCCAGATGCTTGCCACCGTTGTCTCTAAGACTTTAGAGTCCGGGGGTGGCCCCTGGAATCCTCCGGCACCCGGTAGCCGTCGCGGGTCATGATGCGGACCGGATCGCTGCCGTCCCATTCGGCGCAGGTTTCGGAGATGCTGCGCACCTGGTCGACAAAGGCGGGGGGAGCCTCGACGATCTCGGTGTAGAACCCGAAATCCGCAACGGTGTCGATGTAGGCCACGCGGAAACCACCACCCGTGCTCTGTGCGGCAATCGGATAACCCAGCGACGCGAAGTGTGCCGTCTTGGCTACGTAATCCTGTGTCAGCGTGGCTATTTGATGAAACGAGCTCGTTCCGTGGTGGCTCCACTCGGAGTAGATGCTCGGCGTCCGGCAGTGCTGCTGGATGAGCTCGATCTGGACCGGGCCCGCCTGGGCCACCGCGACCTGGATCCGGACGGTGCGGATCTCGCCCCCGTAATCAGCCACCTGGTCGGCGATGGGCAGCACGTGGAACGGCCCGACCCCGAACGCACGCGCCCAAGCGGCGGCGGCCCCGATGATGTCGTCGACGACGTGCCCGAGCTGAAAGAACCGAAAATCGCCTTCGGGCCATGGCTGTTCGAACAGGTCCATGCGCACGATCATGGCACGGCAGCGCAATGCTGAGCGGGGAACGGGTTCTCATCACGGGGCCGGCCGGTCGTATCGCTTACGGTGTCGCGAAATCGCTCGCTCGCGACAACGAAGTGTGGGGGATCGCGAGGTTCTCCGACAGCGCCGCGCGCGAGGAGGTCGAGGCCTTGGGCCTGACCACCCGCAGCATCGATCTCGGTGTCGGCGACTTCACCGACCTGCCAACCAATTTCACGTACCTCCTGCACATCGCCGCCGACTTCGGCGAAGACTACGAGCAGGGGTTGCGCGTCAACGCCGAAGGCACCGGACTGCTGCTGTCACACTGCCGTGCTGCGAAGGCCGCGCTGGTGATGTCCACCGTCACCGTCTACAAACCCCATCCCGACCCCTGGCATCCGTTCCGTGAGGACGATCCGATCGGCGACGCCGGATTGCCCAGCCCGCGACCGTATTCCATCGTCAAGATCGCCGAGGAGGCCGTCGCCCGGTATTGTGCCCGCGAGTTCGGCATACCCACGGTCATCGCGCGGATGGGCAGCGCGTACGGTGAGCGCGGCGGCCTGCCGCTCTGGCACCTGCAGGCCATCGCCGAGGGCCGGCCCGTCGTCGCTCGCTGGGACCCGTTGCCCTACAGCCCGATCCACTACGACGACATCAACGCCCAGATTCCGGCGCTGCTCGACGCGGCGGGAGTTCCCGCCACGATCGTCAACTTCGCCGGCGACAGCGCGGTCAGCGTCCAGCAGTGGTGTGCGTACTTCGGCGAGCTCCTCGGCGTCTCGCCGCAGGTGGATGTGCAGCCGGTTCCCGGTGCCTCCGTCGGCTCGGTCGGCGACCACACCAAGCGCGCGTCGATCACCGGCCCCTGCACCGTCGACTGGCGGAACGGATTGCGCGCCATGGCAGCTCACCACTACCCCGATCGCGTCGAGGCCTGAGGCCGATGCGCTATCCCGATCCGCAGCGGCTGCTCGACGAAGCGGTCGCCGAATGCGGGCACGCGGACTTCGGCCCCGGAGATTTTCGCGACGGGCTGGCCGTGCTGCTGGACAGCCTGGAACGCGACGGCGACCTGGACCCCGGCACAGACGCCGCGGTCATCGGCGATCTACGCCGGAGGCTGGTCAACCGTCTCGATGTCGAGGCCTACTACCGAACGCACCCCGAGGTCGAGGACGTCGGCATCTGCGGGCCCGTCGACATCAACGGGCTGCCGCGAACCGGAACCACAGCGCTGGCCGACATGCTCTCGCTCGATCCGCAGTTCCGGTGTCTGCGTGGCTGGGAGCAGAATCAGCCCGTACCTCCGCCGCTCGCCGGCGGCGAGGCCGACGACCCGCGCAGGCAGGCGTTCATCCGGATGCACGAGGAACGCCCCGCCGCGCAGGCCGTGATGCACATCTTCGAGGTCGACGCCACCATGGAGGACACCGAAATCCTCGGAATGGCGTTCCACGGCCAGCAGATGACGCTGCCGGTGGCAGGTTATCGATCGTGGTGGCGGCGCGCCGATCTGACCGAGACCTACGCCTACCACCGCAGAGTCGTCAAGCTGCTCGGGTCGAAGTGCCCACCCCGGCTGTGGCTGTTCAAGGCGCCCCACCACAAGTTCCATCTGGAGGCGCTCGCCAGGGCCTATCCGGACGTGCGGTTCGTGATGACGCATCGCGACCCCGCCAAGGTGGTGCCGTCCTACACCAGCCTGGTGTCGACCATCTTCCCGCCCGCAGCGGGACAGCGGGACCTGCGCGCTCTCGGCCGCGAGGTGAGCGATCACCTGCGTGAGGGTATGGAGAGTGCGATCGCCCAACGCGCACGCATCGGGGAGGAGCGATTTCTCGACGTCCATCACCGCGAACTGGTCGCCGATCCGGGGGGCACGATCCGCCGCGTCTACGAATGGCTGGGTCTGGAGCTCGAACCCGCTGTCGCGCAGGCGATTTTCGAGTGGCAGGACGCCAACGCGGTGGGGGCCAAGGGCACACACCGATACACCGCCGAACAGTTCGGCCTCTCGGTCGACCAGATCCGATCCGACTACGACTTCTACATCCGGCACTTCGATGTGGCCGTGGAGGCCTGAGGAGGCTCAGTTATGACCAGCCTGCCGAGCTGGGACATCCAGATGGAGGCGCTCAAAGGGGTCGCCGACCACCTGCTGGCGACGTGGCGACCCGACGGCGCCTCCGAAGCCGAGATCCAGGACATGAACAAGCTCGCCCTGTCGATCCTGGCGTGCGGTTACCTGTGCCACGTCTACACCGATTCCCGGCGGCCGGTGTTCATGCCGCTGTGGAACTACGCCTGCAACCAGGGCGGGCCCAACCCGGACTACGTCTACCTGTCCGCCGAGGTCGACGGTTCCGGCGTGTACGAGCTGACCGGTCGTCGCGGCACGGTGCGGTTCGTCGAGATCACCCAGCAGGCGCCCGGAATGATGAAGAGCCTCAAGGGTGTCGAGCGGCAGATGAAGTTCCAGGCCATCACCCACGACCTGGACGACCTGACGATCGCCGAGGACGGTTCCTTCCGCGTGATCATGTCCGCCGAACGTCCCGACTCCTATGACGGCGACTGGTGGCCACTCAACCCGGAGGTCGGCAAGCTGCTGATGCGCAAATGCGCCTGCGACTGGAACACCGAGATCGACGCCCAGGTCGCCATCAATCGCCTCGACGACGCGGGTGAGGACATGTCGCCTGCCGAGATCGCGCGGCGGTTCTCGGAATTGGGCGACTGGATCAAGGGCATGATCGACTTCGACATGGAACTGGTCCGGTACTACCGGGAGCACCACGGCTTCAACGTGCTGTTGCGATCGCAGTGGATCCAACAGGGTGGTGGCCTGGCGACCAAACAGGCCTACTACGACGGCATCCATCAGATCGCCGACGACGAGGCGTTGGTCGTCGAGTTTCCGGTGCCGGCCAACTGCTACTACTGGCAGATCCTGGTGGCCGACGACCGCTTCTCGACCGTGGACTGGGTGAACCGGCAATCCAGCCTCAACGACGTGCAGGCGCGGATCGACGCCGACGGCTGGTTCCGCGGCGTGGTGTCCAAGCGCGATCCCGGCGTGCACAACTGGCTCGACAAGGCCGACTGGCCGTGGGGGATCCTGCAGGCGCGGTTCTACAAGGCCGAGCAGTTCCCCGAGATCACGGTCACGAAGGTGCCGGTCGCCGACGTACTCGCCCATCTGCCGGCGGGCACGGAGGTGCTCACCCCCGACGAGCGGCGAGCCCAGCTGCGGCACCGTCGAACGGGTGCGCAGATGCGCCGCATCTGGTGATCAAGCCACCGAATGCAGCCGCCGTGTAACACCGATTTAACAGCCGGTGCCTACGCTGCGGTCATGGATCGGCAGAAGGAATTCGTGCTGCGCACGCTGGAAGAACGCGACATCCGCTTCGTCCGGTTGTGGTTCACCGACGTGCTCGGATACCTCAAGTCGGTCGCGATCGCGCCGGCCGAACTCGAGGGCGCCTTCGAAGAGGGGATCGGCTTCGACGGCTCGTCGATCGAGGGCTTCGCCCGGGTATCGGAGGCCGATATGGTCGCCCGCCCCGACCCGTCCACCTTCCAGGTGCTGCCGTGGGCCGACGGTTCGGGCGGGCACCATTCGGCGCGGATGTTCTGCGACATCACCATGCCCGACGGCTCCCCGTCGTGGGCGGACTCGCGCCACGTGCTGCGCAGGCAGCTGGCCAAGGCCAGCGATCTGGGGTTCTCCTGCTATGTCCACCCCGAGATCGAGTTCTTCCTGCTCAAACCCGGCGAGGACGACGGCACCCCGCCCGTGCCCGCCGACAACGGCGGCTACTTCGACCAGGCCGTGCACGATTCGGCGCCAAACTTCCGCAGGCACGCCATCGACGCCCTCGAGCAGATGGGCATCTCGGTGGAGTTCAGCCACCACGAGGGCGCGCCCGGCCAGCAGGAGATCGACCTGCGCTACGCCGACGCGCTGTCGATGGCCGACAACGTGATGACGTTCCGCTACGTCGTCAAGGAGGTCGCGCTCGGGGACGGCGTGCGGGCGTCGTTCATGCCGAAGCCGTTCGCCGAGCACCCCGGATCGGCCATGCACACGCACATGAGCCTGTTCGAGGGCGACACCAACGCCTTCCACAGCCCCGACGACCCGCTGCAGCTCTCCGACGTCGCCAAGTCGTTCATCGCCGGAATCCTCGAGCACGCCAAGGAGATCAGCGCCGTCACGAACCAGTGGGTGAACTCCTACAAGCGGCTCGTACACGGCGGTGAGGCCCCGACGGCGGCGTCCTGGGGTGCGGCGAACCGCTCGGCGCTGGTGCGGGTGCCGATGTACACCCCGCGGAAGGCGTCGTCGCGGCGCGTCGAGGTGCGCAGCCCCGACTCGGCGTGCAACCCCTACCTGACGTTCGCGGTGCTGCTGGCCGCGGGTCTGCGCGGTATCGAGAAGAACTACGTGCTGCCGCCTGAGGCGGAGGACAACGTGTGGACGTTGACCCCGGAGGAGCGCAGCGCGATGGGTTACAAAGAGCTGCCAGGCAGCCTCGGGGTCGCGCTCACCGAGATGGAGAACTCCGAGCTCGTCGCGGAGGCTCTGGGCGAGCACGTCTTCGACTACTTCCTGCGCAACAAGCGCGCGGAGTGGGAGAACTACCGCAGCCACGTCACACCGTTCGAGCTGAAGGCCTACCTGTCTCTGTAGGTGACTAGGCGAGATACCTTTTAGGCGTGGCCAAACCAGCGACGCAGCGTCCGAAGCTGCCGAGCGTAGGGCGGCTGGGGCTCGTCGAACCCACCGCGCCCGCGGATCTCGAGGTGTTGGGGTGGAACACCGACGCGCACGTCGAGCTGCTGTGGTCGTTGTCGCGTGCCCCCGACGCCGACACCGCGCTGCGCACGATGGTCCGGCTGGCCGAGGCGTTGGGGGATGGCTGGGACGAGCTCAACCGCGCCCTGCTCACCGACAAGAGCCTGCGGGGCCGGCTGTTCAGCCTGCTGGGTTCCTCGCTGGCCCTCGGTGACCACCTCGTGGCCAATCCGGAGGACTGGCGCCTGCTCGCCGGTGACGTCGCCCTGCCGACCCGCGACGCGCTGCGCGAGATGTTCGTCGCGCTGGCCGACGAGGCGTCGGATACCTCGGCCGCGCTGCATCCGCTGCGCAAGCTGTACCGCGACCGGCTGCTGGTGTTGGCCAGCCTGGACCTGGCGCCAACGGTGGAGAACGAACCGGTCCTGCCCTTCCCGACCGTCGGCGAGCACCTCTCGGACCTCGCCGACGCGGCGCTGGCCGCCGCTCTGCACCTCGCGTTGAAGACGACCGGGGGTGAGTCGCCGCCCCGGATCGCCGTCATCGCGATGGGCAAATGCGGTGCGCGCGAACTGAACTACGTCAGCGACGTCGACGTCATCTTCGTCGCCGAGCCCGCCAACGCGGTGGCGACCCGGGTGGCGGGCGAGCTGATGCGGTTCGCCGCCGACGCCTTCTTCGAAGTCGACGCCGCGCTGCGGCCCGAAGGCAAACACGGCCAACTGGTGCGCACACTCGACTCGCACGTCGCCTACTACCAGCGCTGGGCCAAGACGTGGGAGTTCCAGGCCCTGCTGAAGGCCCGGCCGGCCGCGGGCGACCCCGAACTGGGCCAGGCCTACGTCGAAGCCCTGATGCCGATGGTGTGGTCGGCCTGTGAGCGCGAGGACTTCGTCCCCGAGGTGCAGGCGATGAGAAGGCGGGTCGAGGAACTGGTGCCCGCCGGACAACGTTCGCGGGAGATCAAGCTGGGCACCGGCGGGCTGCGCGACGTCGAATTCGCCGTGCAGCTCCTGCAATTGGTGCACGGCCGCAACGACGAGCGGCTGCACGTCGCGTCGACGGTGGCCGCGCTGGCCGCGCTCGGTGAACGCGGCTACGTCGGGCGCGACGACGCCGCCAACCTGACCGCGTCCTACGAGTTTCTGCGCCTTCTCGAGCACCGTCTGCAGCTGCAGCGGTTGGTGCGCACACACCTGCTGCCCGACGAAGACGACGACGAGGCGCTGCGCTGGCTGGCCAGGGCGGCACACGTGCGGCCCGACGGCACACGCGATGCGCTGGGCGTGTTGCGCGAAGAGCTCAAGCGCCAGAGCCTGCGGGTGTCGCGGCTGCACGAGAAGCTGTTCTACCAACCGCTGCTGGAGTCCGTCGGGCAACCGGCACTGAGCATTTCGGACGGTATGACCCAGGCGGCCGCCGAACGGCAGCTGGCCGCACTGGGGTACGAGGGCCCGCAGAGCGCATTGACACACCTGGCCGCCCTGACAAGCAGCAGCGCCCGCCGCGGTCGTGTGCAGCAGGTGCTGTTGCCGACACTGCTCAACTGGCTGTCGGACACCCCCGATCCGGATGCGGGGCTGCTGTCGTACCGTCGCATCAGCGACGCGCTGTCCGAACAGCGGTGGTTCTTGGCGACGCTGCGCGACGAGGGGGCTGTGGCCAAGCGCCTCATGCAGGTACTCGGCACCTCGGCCTACGTTCCGGAATTGCTCATGCGCGCACCGGAAGTCATTCAGTCCTACGCCGACGGCCCCAACGGGCCCAAACTGCTCGACGCCGAACCCGAGGCGGTGGCGCGGGCGTTGGTCGCCTCGGCCGCACGGTATTCCGACCCGCAGCGCGCGATCGCGGCGGCGCGTACGTTGCGCAGACGTGAGCTGGCGCGCATCGCCTCGGCCGACCTGCTGGGCATGCTCGAGGTCACCGAGGTGTGTCGCGCGTTGACGTCGGTGTGGGTCGCGGTACTGCAGGCCGCGCTCGAAGCGGTGATCCGCGCGCAGAAGTCCGACCGTGGGCCGCTGGCCCGGATCGCGGTGATCGGCATGGGCCGCCTCGGTGGCGGCGAACTGGGCTACGGTTCGGACGCCGACGTGCTGTTCGTGTGCGAACCCGAAGCGGGCGTCGAGGAATCGGCCGCGGTGAAATGGGCGGTGACGGTCGCCGAGCAGGTGAGGTCTCTGCTCGGGACGCCGAGTTCGGATCCACCCCTGGAGGTCGATGCCAATCTGCGGCCGGAGGGTCGCAACGGTCCACTCGTGCGCACCCTGTCCTCGTATCAGGCGTACTACGAGCGGTATGCGCAGACGTGGGAGGTGCAGGCGCTGCTGCGGGCCCACCGCGTGGCGGGCGATCTGGACCTGGGCGAGCGGTTCCTGTTGATGATCGACAAGATCCGGTACCCACCCGGCGGGGTGTCCGCCGAAGCGGTGCAGGAGATCCGGCGGATCAAGGCTCGGGTGGACGCCGAACGGCTGCCGCGGGGCGCCGACCCCAACACGCACACCAAACTGGGGCGCGGAGGCCTCGCCGACATCGAGTGGACGGTGCAGCTGCTGCAGCTGCGCTTCGCGCACAAGGTGCCCGCACTGCACAACACGTCGACTCTGCAGTCGCTGAACGCGATCGGCGCCGCCGAACTGATCGCCGAGGGCGACGTCGAACTGCTGCGCCAGGCCTGGCTGACCGCGACGAAAGCACGCAACGCACTGGTGCTGGTGCGGGGCAAGCCGACCGACCAACTGCCCGGGCCCGGACGTCAGCTCAACGCCGTCGCGGTGGCCGCCGGTTGGGACACCGACGACGGGGGAGAGTTCCTCGACAACTACCTGCGGGTGACGAGACGGGCGAAAGCCGTCGTGCGCAAGGTTTTCGGTGGTGAGACATAGTGGATGGGCATAGCCGATGAGCATGGATTTCGGGTTCGAAGTGATCACGGACGAGGAGTACGAGCGCCAGCGTGCGCTGTACGGCCCGCTGACCGAGGCGGTGCGCAGACTGATCTATGCGAGCCTGCACACCGAGATCGACGAGACTGTCGTCTCGGAGGCGCAGGCGAAGATCGAGGCCGTCACGCAAATCCTCGAGAGCAGCCAGCGCCCGAGTGTGCAGGTGGTCCACGAGCAGACCGGACGTCCGCTGGCATGGGCCAATCCCGCTGTGGGACTGCGTAATGCGATCGCACCCCCGATGGTGATCCATCACGAGGACGACGGTCGCTGTTGGAGCGAGTTCACGCTGAGCGGCGCCTACGAGGGCCCACCCGGGTGGGTGCACGGCGGCATCTGCGCGCTGGTGCTCGATCATCTGCTGGGTGAGGCCGCCAGCGACGGTCTGACCCGGCCGAAGTTCACCGGCACCATCTCGCTGCGTTACCTGCGCGGCACACCGCTGGGACCGCTGCGTGCGGAGGCGTTCGTGGAGCGGTCCGAGGGGGTCAAGACGTTCGCCCGCGGATATCTGCTCGACGCGCAGGGGCCCACGGTGGAGGCGGAGGGTGTGTTCATCCAGCCGGCATGGGCGAGGGACGCCGGATGAGGTTCTATGTCAGCCTGGCCTTCCTCGACACCGCGGAGGTCGTCGAGATCGCCAGGGCGGCAGACGATCTCGGCTACGAAGGTCTTGGAATCCCGGATCACGTCGTCAACCTCGAGACCTTGCAGACGCCCTACCCCTACACCAAAGACGGCAGCAGGCGCTGGGAGGCGTTCACCGACTGGCCCGATCCGTGGGTGCTGATCGGTGGGCTCGCCCTGGTCACCTCGCAGATCCGCTTCGTCACCACCGTGTATCTGCCCGCGATGCGCGACCCGTACTCCGCGGCCAAGGCGATTGGCACGGCGGCCGTCCTGGCCGGTGGCCGCCTCGAACTCGGCATCGGCGTCGGCTGGTGCTCAGAGGAGTTCACGCTGATGGGCCAGCAGTTCGCCGGGCGCGGTAAGCGCACCGACGAGATGCTCGACCTGATGAAGGAACTCTGGAAGCCGGGTTGGACGGAGTTCGACGGCGAGTTCTACAAGACGCCGAAGCTGGAGATGGAGCCGACACCGCCGCCGATCCCGGTGTACGTCGGGGGGCTCTCGGATGTCGCGCTTCGCCGGGCGGCGCGCCACGACGGCTGGATCGGCGACCTGATCACCACCGACCGGGCCCTTGAACGTGTCGCCAAGCTCCGCGAGCTGCGCGCCGAAAAAGGTTTGAGCATGGACGATTTCGAGGTGCTGACCCCGCTCACCGACGCGTTCACCCCCGATCACTTCGACCGCGCACAGGCCTGCGGCATCACCGGCATCATCACCATGCCGTGGATGTTCTACGCCGGTCCGCAAGCCTCGTCGGCCGAGAAGATCGACGGAATGAAACGGTTCCGCAAGGACCTTCGGCTCGACAGCTAGCTAGCCCCAGCGAGCGATCACATCGCCCACCGGTTGGCCCGCGGCCAAAGCCGCCATCACCAGCACCCTGGCCTGGCTGGGGCGAAGGTTGGGCACCATCACCGCCCCCGCCTTGACCATGTCGTCGCCGGGCCCGTATTCCGCTTCGACGGGGCCGGTCGGGACGCGGGTCGAGATCGCGAACGCGACGCCGGCGGGCGCATGCCTGCGGACCGCGTCGACCACCCCCGCGCCGGCATTGCCGGAGCCCAACGCCTCCACCACGATTCCGCGGGCACCCGATGAGACCGCGGCGTCGATCGGTCCGGACCCGTCGCCCGGATAGGCGGCCACGATGTCGACCCGTGGCGCGTTGGCCGCCGACACCTCGGCGATGAACGGCCGGCGCGTCGGCTGGGACAGGTTGAAGGTGTTGCCGCCCACCGTGCCGACGGGTGCGCCCGCGAACGGCGAGAGGCCCGCGGTGTCCATCTTGCGGGTACCCAGTGCCTGAAACACGGTGCCGTCGAACGCGATCAACACGCCTTGTTCGCGAGCGGCCGGGCTCGCCGCGACGGTCAGCGCGTCCCGCAGGTTCTTGGGCCCGTCGGCGTCGGGGGCGTCGGAGGACCGCTGCGCACCCGTCAGCACGATCGGCGGAGCGCCGCGGTACGTGACGTCCAGCCACATCGCGGTGTCCTCCATGGTGTCGGTGCCGTGCGTGATGACCACACCGTCGGCGCCGCGTTCCACCGCGTTCTTGGCGGCTGCGCCGATCGTGTCCCAGTCCGCGGGGGTCAGCTGCGAGCTGTCCTTCTGCATCAGATCGACGATTTCGACGTCCAGCCCGGCGGTGAGTTCGTCGCCACCGACCGTCGGTCGCCGCACACCGCTGGAGTCGGTGCTCGTCGCGATCGTGCCGCCGGTGGTGATGACGACAAGGCGGGCGTTCTGGGCGCCGGCCGGTGACGCCGCCGGGCCGAGCATGCCAGTCACCGTCGCGACCGCTACCGCGGTCGCCAGAAGTCCTCTGCGCATCCCCGGGTCACCGCCGGAAGCGGCTCATCAGGCCGCGACGCCGGACCGGCGCAGCGGTGGCGGCGGGTGCCGCCGTTCCGGTCACCACGCGGCCCGGTGCCCCCGTGCCGACCCGCCGCCTGCCGTCGACCGACCAGGCGCCGGCGCCCGTCGTCGCCAACAGCAGAAACCCGAAGCAGTACAGGAGCACGACTTCGCCGCCGTTCTCCATCGGCCAGAAGCTGGCGGGCGGGCCTTCGAGCGGGGGCCAGTGCTGCCAGAAGTAGGCCACCGCCATTTCACCCGAAGCGATGAAGGCCGCTATGCGGGTGAACAGTCCGACGGCGATCAACAGGCCGGCGACCAGTTCGATCAGCCCGGCCCACCACAGCGGCCACGAGCCCGCCTCGATCGGGATCGGTGCCGCGACCGGCCAGCCGAACACCTTCTGCGAGCCATGCAGCGCGAAGAGCAGACCGAAGATGATCCGGAAGATGCTCAGAACAGGAGACGAGTAGCTGGCAAGACGGGCATCGAATGTGGTCGTCATGCGTGTTGACCCTACGCGCAGACGCACTTCGGGCCGGGTGAATTCACTCGCCCGGCCCGAAGTGTCGACAGATGTTTACCGGTCTGCTTACACGTCGAAATACAGCGCAACCTCGTACGGGTGCGGCCGGATCTGGACCGGCAGGATCTCGTTCTCACGCTTGTACGAGATCCAGGTCTCGATCAGGTCCTCGGTGAACACGCCGCCCTCGGTGAGGTAGTCGTGGTCCTCTTCGAGCTTGTCGATGACGGCCGAGAGCGAGGTGGGCGCCTGCGGGATGTTGGCGGCCTCCTCCGGGGGCAGTTCGTAGAGGTCCTTGTCGACCGGCGTCAGCGGCTCGATCTTCTTCTTGATGCCGTCGATGCCTGCCATCAGCATCGCCGCGAACGCCAGGTACGGGTTGCCCGAGCTGTCCGGGCAGCGGAACTCGAGGCGCTTGGCCTTCGGGTTGTTGCCCGTGATCGGGATGCGCACACACGCCGAGCGGTTCCGCTGGCTGTACACCAGGTTGATGGGGGCCTCGTACCCGGGCACCAGACGCTTGTAGGAGTTCACCGTCGGGTTGGTGAACGCCAGCAGCGACGGTGCGTGGTGCAGGATGCCGCCGATGTAGTGGCGGGCGAGGTCGGACAGTCCCGCGTAGCCGGACTCGTCGTGGAACAGCGGCTGGCCGTCCTTCCACAGCGACTGATGCGCATGCATGCCGGACCCGTTGTCCCCGAACAGCGGCTTGGGCATGAACGTCACCGTCTTGCCGGCCTGCCACGCGGTGTTCTTGATGATGTACTTGAACAGCAGCACATCGTCGGCCGCGTGCAGCATCGTGTTGAACTTGTAGTTGATCTCGGCCTGGCCCGCGGTGCCCACCTCGTGGTGGCCACGCTCGAGGGTGAACCCGGCGTTGATCAGGTTGGTGGCCATCTTGTCGCGCAGGTCCACGTAGTGGTCGTACGGCGCGACGGGGAAGTAGCCGCCCTTCGGCCGGACCTTGTAGCCGCGGTTGGCGCTGCCGTCGGCCTCGACCGGTTCGCCGGTGTTCCACCAGCCGGCCTCGGAGTCGACTTCGTAGAAGGTGCCGTTGATCCTGGAGTCGAAGGTCACGGAGTCGAAGATGTAGAACTCGGCCTCGGCGCCGAAGTACGCCGTATCGGCGATGCCGGTGCTGGTGAGGTAGTTCTCCGCTTTACGGGCGACGTTGCGTGGATCGCGCGAGTAGGCCTCGCGGGTGAACGGATCGTGGACGAAAAAGTTCATGTTCAGCGTCTTGGCGGCGCGGAACGGGTCGATCCGTGCTGTCTCCGGGTCGGGGAGCAGCATCATGTCGGACTCGTGAATGGACTGGAATCCGCGAACCGACGAGCCGTCGAACGCCAGGCCGTCCTCGAAGACGTCCTGCGTGAAGGCCGTAGCCGGGATCGAGAAGTGCTGAACGACGCCGGGCAGATCACAGAACCGGATGTCGACGTATTCGACATCCTCATCCTTGATCAGCTTGAGAATGTCGTCGGCCGTCTTTTCTGCCACCTGAGTTTTCTCCTTTATCCAGTAACTCGCGGGTTGACGCTAAGGACACGATGTTGCACGGTCGTCAACCGAATGTTGCGCCGAAGTTACGCAATCACGTCGGTGCCTGTCGCGGGCGGCCGGTGGACTTCTTCGAGTCCCATATCCTTCAGTGTATGGCCCGCACACTGGGGTCCTGGCTGTCGGGACCGGATCCGACCAGCGACGCCGGACCCGACGACTATCCCGGCAAGCGACTCGGTCTACCGGAGACCGGGCCGGGGTCCATCGCCCGCTTCGGTAGGCGCATCGCCGCGCTGATGCTCGACTGGTTCATCGCATATGGGCTGGTGGGGTTCGCGGTGAACCTCGGATTCATCAGCAAGGAGGCCTTGCTGTACTCACCGCTGGGGTCGACGTCCATCGCCGCGGTGTGGCTGGTGCTGGGAATGGTCTCGGTGCGGTTGTACGGCTTCACCCCCGGTCAGTGGGCGCTGGGGCTACGGGTCGCCTCCATCGACCACCGCCAGCACGTCGGCATCGGCCGCGCCGCGGTGCGCGGGCTGCTGGTGTTCTTCGTCATACCCGCGCTGTTCACCGACCGGGATTTCCGCGGCTACCAGGACCGCTTCACCAACACCGCGGTGGTTCGGCGCTAGGTTCCGTTGGGCTTGTCGGGGCGCTCAGCTCTGGTGGCGGATCTGGCCGTTCATCATCGTCATCGTGACGTCCGCACGGTGGATGTCGTGCGGGTCGACCTCGAAGATGTTTTCGCTGAGCACGATGAGGTCGGCGAGTTTGCCGACCTCGAGCGAACCCACCCTGTCGTCCATCCGGAGCTGGTAGGCCGCGCCGAGCGTGTTCGCGTGCACCGCCTCTGCGACGGTCAGCCGTTGGTCGGCGGGCGCCAACACCGGCGCATCCGGCTCGCCGATCAACTGACGGGTGACACCGATCTGGATCGAGTCGAGCGGTTTGTACGTCGAAAAGTAGCCCGCCGCAGGCCAATCGGTGCCCAGCGAGATCCGCCCGCCCGACATCAGCACGTCCCGCGGCCGATACATGAGGTCCTTGCGCGGCGCACCGTAGCGCGCGGCCATGTTCTGCATCGTGTCGGGATCGGCGGACATCCAGTTGGCCGAGAACTGCGCCACGACGCCCAGCTCGCCGAAGCGTCGGCCGTCGGGGTCCTCGACGTAGACCAGGTGCGCCACCGCGTGCCTGCGGTCGCGGGGGGCATTGGCGGCGGCGGCCCGCTCGATCGCGTCGAGCGCGACACGGGCGGTGCGCTCACCGCAGGCGTGTACGTGCACGTCGAAGCCCGCTGCATCGACCCGGCCGATGAGGTCGTGCCACTGCTGTTCGGTGAACGGCGATCCGCCGGTGGAGTCGGGTTTGTCCGCATACGGCTCGATCAACCACGCGGTGTAACCGCCCTGGGTTCCGTCGCCGACGATCTTGACGACGTCGGCGCGCACCAGGTCGGTCGAGAACCGGTCGCGGATTTCGGTCATCTTCTGCACGGCGTCGGCGACCGGCGCCGAGCGCACGCTGTAGGACGCCACCACGCGGAACGGCAGCGCGCCGCGCTTCTCGATGTCGGCGTACAGGCCGATCAGCGCGCCCTGATCGTCGCCGATCGGTGGCACCCCGGCGTCGAAGACCGACGTGATGCCGGCCGCCGACGCCATGGGCAGCCAGGCTTCGAGCAGGCGTCCCATGGTCTGGGGCGAGATCGGCTCGATCGCGTCGACCAGTCCGAGAACCGCGTTCACCTCGAGCACGTATCCGGTCGGGTCGCCGTTGCCGTCGCGCACGTAGTAGCTGAAACCCGGAATCGGGTCCGGGGTGTCGCGGTGCACACCGGCGATCTCGAGGGCCCTGCTGTTGGCCCACAGGCTGTGCCCGTCGATGGCGAAGAAGAAGCCCGGCCGGTCGGGCAGTACGCGGTCGAGGTCGGCACGGTCGGGTCCGTCGGGGCCGAACATGTCCACACGCCAACCGAATCCGCGCACCGGGCCCGTCGGGTTCTCGTCCGCGTACCGCTCGATCGCGGCGAGCGCGTCGGCCGCGGTCGGCAGTTGCAGGTCGACGCCCGAGGTGAGGAAGGCGCCGAGGAACGGGTGGATGTGGCCCTCGACGAAGCCGGGCATCAGCAGCCGCCCCTGTAGGTCGATGACCCGGGTGTCGGGGCCGACGAGCGCCATCGCGCCCGCCTCGTCGCCTACGTGGGCGATGGTGTTTCCCCGCACCGCGACCGCCTGCGTCCACGGCTGCGGCCCGGCGACGGTGTAGATCGGGCCGTTGCGGAAGACGAAGTCCGCGGTCGCTTTGTCGGTGCTGGTCTCGGGCTTCGGCGTGACCGAGCATGCGCTCGCCGCCGTTGCGGCCAGAACCCCCACGCCCGCGCGCAGCACCGCCCTGCGAGAGAAATGGGGTGCCCACTCACAGGCGGTACACATATCGCGCCTCCGGCCCCCGCGCCGCAACCGTCAGCGGCGGCGCACGGTGCGCTGCACGCCCCGCATCTTGGCCTGCGCCGGCAGCGGGCCCTTGGGCATAGCGGCGGGCCCGACCTTCGTGCCCAACGCGGCCAGCCGCGACTCCAGTGCGTCCAACTGCTTGACGGTGATGTTCGCGGGCAGCTTGTTCAGGTGACGCTCCAGTTTGGCCAGCGGTACTTCGCCCTCGCCGTTGCCGATGATGACGTCATAGATCGGGGTGTCGCCGACCAGCCGGGCCGTGCGCTTCTTCTCCTGCGCCAGCAGCGGCCGCACGCGCGACGGCGATCCCTCACCGACGAAGATGACGCCGGGCCTGCCGATCACCCGGTGCACGGCGTCGAAGTGACCCGTGGCCGCGACACCGGGGGTCACGCGCCACTTGCCCCGCATGTTGTCCAGCGCCCAGGCCGCGGCGCCCGTCTGGCCCTCGGCCTTGCTGTACACCGACTTCTGCGCGCGCCTGCCGAAGATGATGAAAGCGACCAGTGCACCGAGCACGATGCCCAGCGGGATCATCATGTAGGTGGTGAAGCCGCCCGCGAAGATCCCGAGCGCCACCGAAGCGGCGACGATCAGCACGAATGCGCCGATCATGTACGGCAGCAGACGCTTGTCTTCTTTACGCTGGATCTGGAACGCCTGCCACAACTGGCTGCGGCGCTGCTTGGACGCCGCTTTACGAGCCGCCTTGGCTTCGGCCTTCGCGGCCTTCAGTGCCTGGGGATTGCGGGTTTTCGCCATTGCTTCAGGATACGGACGCCGATTTCGCCTGCGCGTACAACCGACCCGCACGGTACGACGAGCGCACCAGCGGGCCCGCCAGCACACCGGCGAAGCCGAGGCGCTGCGCGAACTTCTCGAGCTCGACGAACTCGTCGGGGTGCACCCAACGCTGCACCGGATGGTGGCGCACCGACGGCCGCAGGTACTGCGTGATCGTGACGATGTCGCAGCCCGCGTCGTACAGATCGGTCAGCGCGACGCGCACCTCCTCGGGCGTCTCGCCCATCCCGAGGATCAGGTTGGACTTGGTCACCAGCCCGAATTCGCGGGCAGCGGTCAGCACGTCGAGGCTGCGCTCGTAGCGAAATGCGGGCCGGATGCGCTTGAAGATCCGCGGAACCGTTTCGACGTTGTGCGCCAACACTTCTGGACGGGATTCGAATACCTGCTGCAAGAGGTCGGGGTCACCGTTGAAGTCGGGGATCAGCAACTCCACGCCGGTGTTGGGATTGAGCTCCTTGATCGCACGGACGGTCTGCGCGTACAGCCACGCGCCACCGTCGGGCAGGTCGTCGCGGGCCACACCGGTCACGGTCGAGTACCGAAGTCCCATCGCCTGCACGCTCTCGGCCACCCGGCGCGGCTCGTCGCGGTCGAGATCGGCCGGCTTGCCGGTGTCGATCTGGCAGAAATCGCAGCGACGGGTGCACTGCTCACCGCCGATCAGAAACGTCGCTTCGCGGTCCTCCCAGCATTCGAAGATGTTGGGGCAGCCGGCCTCTTCGCAGACGGTGTGCAGACCCTCGCGCTTCACCAGCGCCTTGAGCTCCTGGTACTCCGGGCCCATCCGGGCGCGGGTCTTGATCCACGGCGGCTTGCGCTCGATCGGCGTCTCGGCGTTGCGAACCTCGAGACGCAGGAGTTTCCGACCTTCAGGGGCGACAGTCACTACGTCAACGCTACCTCTAGCCGCCCGTCGAGCGCATCGCACACGGCATCGGCCACCGGGTCGATCACGTCGGAGACCCCGACCCGACGCCCCAGTTCAGCCGACAGCGAAGTGACGCCGGCGTCGGAGATGCCGCACGGCACGATCGCGCCGAACGCCGACAGGTCACAGTCGCAGTTGAGCGCGAAACCGTGCAGGGTGGTGGCCCGCGACACCCGGATGCCGATGGCGCCGATCTTGCGGGCCGGGCCCTTGTCGTCTGCCGCGACCCACACACCCGAGCGGCCTTCCACCCGGCCGGTCGGCACTCCGAGGTCGGTGCAGACCTTGATCAGCGACTCCTCGAGTCGCCGAACGAAGTTGACGACGTCGAGCGGTTCGGCCAGGCCGATGATCGGATAGCCGACGAGTTGGCCCGGACCGTGCCAGGTGATCTTTCCGCCGCGGTCCGTGTCGATGACGGGCGTGCCACCGACGCCGGGGTGCGGCCGCTCCTCGGCGAGCGTGCGCCGCCCGGCGGTGTACACCGGCGGGTGCTCGAGCAACAGCAGGGTGTCCGGGCCGCCCGCCACGCGCTGGTCGGCGATCGCTCGCTGCAGCTGCCAGGCGCTCTCGTAGTCGACCGAGCCCAGTCGGCGCACCTCGACCGGCACTGTCGCCGACCGGATCGAATGCGTCATGACGACGACGCTACTCCGGGCGCGCGGTGGCGAAGGCCAACGCCTCACCAATGGTGTTGTGGTGGAAAACGAATCCGGCCCGCTCGAGCGCGGCCGGGATGGCGCGTTGACCGCCGAGCAGACCCTCGTCGGCGAACTCGCCCAGCGCGGCGCGCAACGCGAACCCGGGCACCATCAGCGGTGTCGGGCGATTGACCGCGCGGCCCAACGCCGTCGTGAACTCGGCGTTGGTGACGGGCGCCGGTCCGGTGAGGTTCACCGGCCCGGACAGGTCGTCGTGCGATATCGCGAACAGCAGCGCCCGGATCTCGTCCTCGAGGCTGATCCACGGCATGTACTGGCGGCCGTTGCTCAGTCGAGCGCCCAGACCCAGGGAGAACAGCGGCTTGAGCCTGCCGAGCATCCCCCCGGCCTGCGCCAACACCAGCCCCGACCGCACGAGCACCACTCGGGCGCCGTCCTGGCGGGCGGGCCAGGTGGCCGCCTCCCAGTCCACGCACAGGTGTGCCAGGAACCCGTCGCCTGCGGGGGCGGTCTCGTCGGTGATCTGCGGCCCGGTGTCGCCGTAGTAGCCGACCGCGCTGGCGTTGATCAGTACCGGCACCCCCGCCTCGGCGACCGCGGTCGCCAACACCTCGGTCGGTCCGATGCGGCTGTCACGCAGGCTCTGCTTGAAGGCGCCCGACCATCGCTTCTCGCCGACGTTCACCCCGCACAGGTTGACCACGCCGTCCACCCCGGCCAGCATCGCGGGATCGAATTCGCCGGTGTCGGGGTTCCAGAACACCTCGTCGGCGTTCGACGGCGCGCGCCGGACGATCCGCAGCACCCGGTGGTGGGTGGCGCGCAGCGCGTAGACCAGAGCCGTGCCGATCAGACCGGATGATCCCGCGATCGCAATGACGGGTTCGGACACGAGATCCTCTGGAGGTGTTCTAGAGACCGAGATCGGCCTCGAATGCGCCTTCTTCGAGGCGACGCTTGACGGTGGTCAGGAAGCGTCCGGCGTCGGCGCCGTCGATCAACCGGTGATCGTATGTCAGCGGCAGGTAGCACACCGAGCGCACGCCGATCGACTCGTTGCCGAACTCGTCGGCGATCACCCGCGGCCGTTTGACGATCGCGCCGGTTCCCAGCATCGCCGCCTGCGGCGGAACCAGTATCGGCGTGTCGAACAGCGCGCCCTGGCTGCCGATGTTGGTGATCGTGAACGTTCCGCCGGACAGTTCGTCGGGCTTGAGGTCACCCGAGCGGGCGCGCGCGGCGATGTCGGAGATCGCGCGGGCCAACCCGGCCAGCGACAGATCTCCGGCGTTCTTGATCACCGGCGAGAGCAGACCCTGCTCGGTGTCGACCGCGATGCCGAGATGCTCGGCGTCGTAGTAGGTGATCTCCTTGGTTTCCTCGTTGTAGCTGGCGTTGACGTTGGGGTGCGCCTTGAGTGCGTCGATGACGGCGACGGCGATGAACGGCAGGTAGGTCAGGTTCACGCCCTCGCGTTCGGCGAAACCGGCCTTCGCCCGCGCGCGCAGCGACACGATCCTGGTCATGTCGACCTCGTGGGTCTGCGTCAATTGCGCTGTCGCCTGCAGGGATTCGCGTGTCTTCTTCGCCGTCAGCTGCCGGATCCGGGTGGCCTTCTGGGTGGTGCCACGCAGGTGCGCAAGCGAAGCCGCCGACGCATCGGAGCCCGCGGGAGCCGTCGCCGCCGCAGCCGATCTGCCGGGAGACCCGGCCGCCTTCTCGGTCGACTCCGCCGGCGCCTTGCCCGCCTCCGCGGCCGCGAGCACGTCCTGCTTACGGATGCGGCCGCCGACCCCGGTGCCTTTCACGCTCGCGAGGTCAACGTTGTTCTCCGCGGCCAGCTTTCGCACCAACGGGGTGACGTAGGGCCCCGACTCGCTCGCCGGCTGCGGCTCGGACTCGGGTTCCGGTTTGGGCGCGGGCTTCTTGTCTTCCTTGGGCTCGGGCTTGGACTCCGACTTCGGTTCCGGCTTGGATTCCGGCTTCTTCTCTTCCTCCGGCTCGGGTTTCTTGTCTTCCTTGGGTTCGGGTTCGGGTTCGGGCTCCGGCTCAGGTTCCGGTTCGGCTTCGGCCTCGGCGTCGGCATCACCGATCTTGGCCAGCTCGCCGCCCACCTCGACGGTGTCGTCCTCTTCCGCGGTGATCGAGATCAAGGTGCCCGCCACGGGAGAGGGAATCTCGGTGTCGACCTTGTCTGTCGACACCTCGAGCAGCGGTTCGTCGACTTCCACGCTGTCGCCGACCTTCTTGAGCCAGCGGGTCACCGTGCCTTCGGTCACCGACTCGCCGAGCTCGGGCATCAGCACCGGCGTGGCCTCGCCCGAGGACTTCTGGGGCTTGGCCTTGGGTTCGGGTTCTGATTCCGGCTCTTCTTCCGTCTCTTCGGCGGCGGGCTCGGACTGCGCGGCCGGCTCCTCGGCCGGCTTCTCCTCTTCGGCGGGCTGCTCCTGGTCTTCGGACCCTTCGTCTTCGTCCTGCGACGCGTCCTGCGAGTCGTCCGAAGCTCCGGAGTCGCCGTCCTCGTCGGCATCACCGATGACCGCCAATTCACCGCCCACCTCGACGGTGTCGTCCTCCTGGGCGATGATCTTCTTCAGCACACCGGAAGCGGGCGCGGGGATCTCGGTGTCGACCTTGTCGGTGGAGACTTCGAGCAGCGGCTCATCTTGTTCGACCGTGTCACCCTCTTGCTTGAGCCATCGGGTGACAGTCCCCTCGGTAACGCTCTCACCGAGTGCGGGCATCTGAACGGAGATGGCCATTGATTGACTCCCTCGCTCCCTTGAACGGTCGTCAGTCGTGCTGGGTGATTGTCTGCATACCCATCCTGTCACGTCCGGACGCGCAGTTCGCCGCAGACCGTCCGACGCACTCCTCTGGCACTATCGGAAAGAGGTGATCGGAGGGAGCGCGGACGCGAGTGGGAGTCCTCGACAGGTTTCGGCGCGGAAAGCGTAAAGGCGCGGGTTCGGGTGGCGACCCCGCCGCGGATCTGAACTATCTCCGGCAGTGGGTCGCCACGCACACCGGGGTGGAAGCATTCGTGGAACCGAAGACCACCGTCACCGACGTCACCGTGGTGCTGGTGGCCGCCGATGGGGAGTGGACGCGGCGGCGCGCCGGGGGAGACGCCGGCGCCCGGCGGTTGTCCGAACGGTTGAAGATCCCGGTCTACGACGTACAGAAAGTCGGCTATCCGCAACGGATGCGGGACTACGACGAGAAACGTCGCATCGAGCGCCGACGCGCAGCGCGACGGGAGCTCGACGAGCGCTGACCATCGACACTGCTACGGTACCGGCGGTCCCACCAATTCACGGGAGGTGTGATGGGGGAGAACGCGCAGCAGCGGTTCGTCGACAGCACGGATGACGTGCGGATCGCGGTCTACGAAGAGGGCAACCCCGACCGTCCCACGCTGGTTCTCGTGCACGGGTGGCCCGATACGCACGTCCTGTGGGACGGTGTGGTGCCGCTGCTGTCGGACCGCTTCCACATCGTGCGCTATGACAACCGCGGTGTAGGGGAATCAACTGGGCCCAAACGGGTTTCAGCCTACCGCATGTCTGCGTACGCGGACGACTTCGCAGCGGTCGTCGCCGCTGTCAGCCCTGGCGAACCGGTGCACGTGCTCGCCCACGACTGGGGCTCGGCGGCCATGTGGGAGTACCTGGCCCGTCCGGGCGCCGTCGACCGGGTCGCGTCGTTCACCTCGATCTCGGGTCCGAGCATCGACCACCTCAACATCTTCATCACGGCCAGCCTGATGCGTCCCTGGCGTCCCCGTCGCTTCGTGCACGCGCTCAGCCAGTTCCTGTCCTTCGCCTATATGGGGTTCTTCTCGATTCCGGTGGTGGCTCCGCTGGCGGTGCGCGCCTTCGTCGCCGAGTTCGTGCGCCAAATCCTGTTGGTGCGCGACGGCATCCCGCGCGAGCAACTGCACCATTCGGAGACCTACAAGGCCGACGCCGCGAAGGGCGTCAAGGTTTACGGCGCCAACTACCTGCGGTCGATGGGGCCGGGGCGCAAAGACCACTACGTCGACGTCCCGGTGCAGCTGATCGTCAACACCAGGGATCCCTTCGTGCGCCCGCACGTCTACGAGGACACCGCCCGATGGGTGGCGCGGCTGTGGCGTCGCGACATTGCCGCCGGGCACTGGTCGCCGATGTCGCATCCGCGAGCCGTCGCCAGGTCGGTCGAACAGCTCGTCGACTATCTCGAGGGCAACCCACCCGCGCGTGAGCTCCGACGCGCCCAGGTCGGCCGGCCACGCGAATACTTCAGCGACACACTGGTTTCCGTCACAGGCGCGGGTAGCGGCATCGGCCGTGCGACCGCGTTGGCGTTCGCCCGCGAGGGCGCCGAGATCGTCGTCAGCGATGTCGACGAGGGCACCGTGAAGGAGACCGCGGCCCAGGTCGCCGCGCGCGGTGGAATCGCGCACGCCTACACCGTCGACGTGTCCGACGCCGACGCCGTCGAGCGGTTCGCCGAGAAGGTGTGTGCAGAGCACGGGGTGCCCGACATCGTCGTCAACAACGCCGGTGTCGGACACGCGGGCATGTTCCTGGACACCCCGCGCGAGGAGTTCGACCGCGTGCTGGCCATCAACTTCGGCGGAGTCGTCAACTGCTGCAGGTCCTTTGGCCGCCGACTGGTCGATCGCGGGCTTGGCGGGCACGTCGTCAACATCTCCTCGATGGCGGCCTACGCACCCCAGCAGTCGATGAACGCCTATGCCACGAGCAAGGCGGCGGTGTTCATGTTCGGCGACTGCTTGCGCGCGGAACTCGATCAGGCCGGCGTCGGCCTGACCACGGTGTGCCCGGGCGTCATCGACACCAACATCGTCCACACCACCCGGTTCGACACGCCCGCCTCCAAGCGGGACAAGGTCGAAGCCCGTCGCGCGCAGCTCGAGAAGGCGTTCTCCCGGCGCCGCTACGGGCCGGACAAGGTCGCCAACGCGATCGTCTCGGCGGTCAAGAAGAACAAGCCGATCCGCCCCGTCGCCCCGGAGGCCCACATCGTCTACGGCGTCGCGCACCTGCTGCCGCAGGTGATGCGCAGCACCGCGCGCGGCAAGGTCGTCTAGCGCCGAAGCCGACGTATTGGCTGCTTTTTGCGAGTAAAAGCCGCCATTTTGTCGGTCTCGGCGGAAGGGTCTACCCGCTCGCGGCTATATCTTCCAGGACCGCGAACATCGTCCGCGTCGGCACACCCGTACCACCCTTGCCGGTGTACCCCCACGGACCTCCGGTGTTGTACGCCGGGCCGGCGATGTCGATATGGGCCCACTGCACGCCGTCGGGCACGAACTCGCGCAGGTAGGTCCCCGCGACGAGCATGCCGGCAAAGCGCGAGCCGCTGACGTTGGCGAGATCGGCGACCGTCGACTTGAGATCGTCCTTGAGTTCCTCGGGCAATGGCATCGCCCACGCGTTCTCGCCGACCGCCTGCGAGAGCCTCGCCACCCGGTCGCGGAACTCGTCGCTGCCCATGACCCCCGGGGTCCGGGCGCCCAGCGCGACGGTCTGGGCGCCGGTCAGCGTCGAGGTCTCGATCAGGTAGTCGGGCTTGTCCTCACCCGCGCGCACGATTGCGTCGGCCAGGATCAGCCTGCCTTCGGCGTCGGTGTTGAGCACCTCGACCGTGATGCCGCCGTACTGCGTCAACACGTCGCCCGGGCGCTGCGCGGTGGCCGACGGCATGTTCTCGGCCATCGGCACCGTCGCGATCACGTCGATGGGCAGCTTCTGCTTGGCCGCCAGCACCACCGTGGCGATGACGGCCGCCGCGCCGCCCATGTCCGAAGTCATGTGGTGCATGTTCGCCGCGGGCTTGATCGAGATGCCGCCGGTGTCGAAGGTGATGCCCTTGCCGACCAGCGCGACACGCTTGCCCTTGCGCTTGGCGCCCTTGTGGGTCAGCCGCACCAGTCTCGGTGGCCGCGACGAACCCTTGCCGACGCCGATGATGCCGCCGTAACCGGCCTTCTCCAATGCCTTCTCGTCGAGGACCTCGACCGACAGTCCGGCCGCTTCGCCCAAAGCCTTTGCGCGCCGGGCGAACTCGTCGGGGAACAGGTGGCTGGGCGGGGTGTTGACGAAATCGCGGGCGGTGGCCACCGCGGTCGCGATGTCGGCGGCACGTTGTGCGGCCTCCTTGGTGCCGGACTTGGTGTCGGGGGCCAGTGCGGTGATCTCGCGCAGGCCGGCGTCCTTGGGTGCGGTCTTGTCGCTGCGGAAGTCGCTGAACCGGTATGCGCCGAGAATCAGGCCCTCGACCGCCGCCGCGAGGTCCACACCCGACAGCGTGGTCAGCGCCGACTCGGTGCCGTTGAGCGAACGAGACGCCACACCCGCCGCACGGCGGACGAGATCGGCCGGGTAATCGTCGCGCTGCTTGCCCAGCCCGACGGCCAGCACGCTTCCCACCGGAAGCGATGGCGGTGCGACGACGCGTGTGACCTGCTCGCTGCCGCCCTTGGCGCCCAGCGCCGCCAGCGCGGACTCGATCTCGGCGACGGCCGAGGAGTCGAGGAACGGACTGGGCATCACCTTCGCCGCTGTGTCGTCGTCCCCGTTCACCACGGGAACGATCAGCACCGAGCCGTCGGCTTTGCGTTTGGGCAGCGACGTGGCGACGGTGACGGTCGGGGTCTGGTATCCGGAGGTTGCAGGGCTCACGAATCCCCACCCTAGCTTCAGCGGCCGGCGTGAAGGTCGTAGGCCGTGACCGGGCCCTCGAACCCCTTGAGCGTCAAGGGTTCCAGCTGAGCCGCAGGGTGGTCGGGCAGCGCGTCGCGCACATCACGCGCGGCCAGCACCTGGCCGGGCGCCGCGGCGCTCACCAGCCGCGCTGCCAGGTTGACGGGGGTACCGAAGTAGTCGCCTCCGATCGAGAGCACCAGCCCGTAGCCCAGCCCGGCGCGCACGCCCAGACCGCTCTCGCGGGCCCTCGGATACTCGACCAGATCGGTCGCGACCTGGACCAGCTGCTCCGGGCTCGCGTTCACCCACATCACCTCGTCGCCGATGAACTTGACCACCCGGCCGCCGTCGCCGTGCACCACATCGCTCACCGCGCCGCTGAACTCGACCAGCAGATCCGACAGCTCCGTCGGGCTCAACCGCTGGGTCAGCACCGTGAACCCCGACAGGTCGGCGAACCCGACGCCGCAGGTCACCATGGCCGACGCATCGTGGATGACGTCCTCGAAGTACGCCCTGGCGCTGGTGATGTGGTGGCGCCACACCGAGTCCATCAGCGCCGAGATGCCGGGCACGAGCGCGGCGACCGAGCGGTAGGCGCGCGCGGTGGTGAGCTCGTCGTGGGTGTGCGTCATCAGCAGGTCGGGCTGGGCGAGTCGAATCATCGTTCCGCTGGCCTCGGCGAGGCGCGCCATCGCCGCGCCGATGATCCGCAGGAAGTTGAGCGCGGCGTCGGGGCCCGTGACCGAGCTGATCGTCCGCCACGACTCCAGCGCGTCGATGTCGGCGCGGCTCAGCGCGGGCACATCGTCTCCGGCGACGCGCAGACCGAGCGCCTGCCAGGCCTGGGCGAGGTCGGCGAGCGGGACGTCGAGCTGCTCGGCGGCCGCCCGCAGCGTGTATGTCGGCGGCCCCGACCACTGCAGGACGTCGCCGGCCAGGCCGAAGAGCCGGCCACGGCGCTCGGCATCGACCATGTCCTCGGCGGAGAAGCCCAGCGAGTCGAGGTAGGCGATCAGTCCGGCGCGCGCATGCGCGTCGGCGATCCCGGCGGCTTGCAGCGCGTCGAGGTCGACCACCTGCACAAGTGTGCCAACTCCGCGGCCCCATTAGGGTGGATCGGCGTGACCGACGTGTTGAAGGGCCCACTGGAAGACCGCCACCGCGAACTGGGGGCGAACTTCGCCGAGTTCGGCGGCTGGCTGATGCCCGTCTCGTACGCGGGGACGGTCAGCGAACACAGCTCCACTCGCAACTCCGTCGGGCTGTTCGACGTCAGCCACTTGGGCAAGGCGTTGGTGCGCGGGCCGGGCGCGGCCGAGTACATCAATTCCGCGTTCACCAACGACCTGCGCCGGATCGGCCCGGGCAAGGCGCAATACACGTTGTGCTGCAACGACTCCGGTGGGGTGATCGACGACCTGATCGCCTACTACGTCTCCGACGACGAGATCTTCCTGGTGCCCAACGCCGCCAACACCGCCGCGGTCGTCCAAGCGCTGCGCGAGCGGGCGCCCGCAGGCCTCACGATCACCGACGAGCACCGGTCCTACGCGGTGCTGGCGGTCCAGGGGCCGAAATCGGCCGAGACGGTCGGCGGTTTGGGATTGCCCACCGACATGGACTACATGGGCTACGCAGATGCCGAGTTCGCCGGGGTACCCGTGCGGGTCTGCCGCACCGGTTACACCGGCGAGCACGGTTACGAGCTGCTGCCGCCGTGGGACCGTGCGGGCGTGGTCTTCGACGCGCTGTTGGAGGCAGTCACGGCCGCAGGTGGCGAGCCCGCGGGTCTGGGTGCCCGCGACACCCTGCGCACCGAGATGGGATATCCGCTGCACGGCCACGAACTGTCGCCGGACTTTTCGCCATTGCAGGCCCGCTGCGGGTGGGCCATCGGCTGGCGCAAGGAGGCGTTCTGGGGGCGCGACGCGCTGCTGGCCGAGAAGGAGACCGGCCCGGCCCGGCTGCTGCGCGGTGTGAAGGCCGTCGGCCGCGGAGTGCTGCGCGCCGACCTCAACGTGCTCGACGGTGACCGGACCGTGGGCGTGACGACATCGGGAACCTTTTCTCCCACATTGAAAGTCGGCATCGGACTGGCGCTGATCGACACCGCGGCCGACATCACCGACGACGACCGCGTCGCCGTCGACGTCCGCGGTCGCGCGGTCGAGTGCGAGGTGGTCAAGCCCCCGTTCGTCGCGGCAAAAACCCGGTAGCGCGCGGATATACAATCGCTGCATGACTGACGGCCCCCTCGAGTTCACGGTTGAGCGCAACGCGAACCGGGCGAGCGACGAGGTACGGGCGTCGATCCTGGCCGACCCCGGATTCGGCCGCTATCACACCGATCACATGGTCGCGATCGACTGGCACAAGGGTCAGGGCTGGCACGACGCGCGCGTGCTCCCGTACGGACCGATCGAACTCGACCCGTCGGCGATCGTGCTGCACTACGCGCAGGAAATCTTCGAGGGCCTCAAGGCGTACCGCTGGGCGGACGGGTCGGTCGTGTCGTTCCGGCCGGAGGCCAACGCGCGTCGTCTGCGGACGTCGGCTCGGCGGCTCGCGATCCCCGAACTGCCCGACGATGTCTTCATCGAGTCCTTGCGCCAGCTCGTCGCGGTCGATGAGCAATGGGTCCCGCCCGCCGGTGGTGAAGAGTCGCTGTATCTGCGGCCGTTCGTGTTCGCCACCGAGCCCGGACTCGGTGTGCGCCCGGCGACCGAATACCGCTACATGGTCATCGCCTCGCCGGCAGGCGCGTACTTCACGGGCGGTATCAAACCGGTTTCGGTGTGGCTGTCCACCGAATACGTGCGGGCCTGCCCGGGCGGCACCGGCGCCGCCAAGTTCGGCGGCAACTATGCCGCTTCGCTGCTCGCCCAGGCCCAGGCCGCGGACAACGACTGCGACCAGGTGGTGTGGTTGGACGCCGCCGAACGCCGCTATGTCGAGGAGATGGGCGGGATGAACCTGTTCTTCGTCTTCGGCAGCGGCGGGTCGGCACGCCTGGTCACGCCCGAGCTGAGTGGCTCCATCCTGCCCGGTGTGACGCGAGATTCGTTGCTGCAGTTGGCATCCGATGCGGGGTTCACCGTCGAGGAACGCAAGATCGACGTCGACGAGTGGCAGAAGAAAGCGGCTGCGGGCGAGATCACCGAGGTGTTCGCGTGCGGGACCGCCGCGGTGATCACCCCCGTCGGCACCGTCAAGCACGCAGAAGGCGAGTTCACCATCGCCGACGGCGGGCCGGGGGAGATCACGATGGCGCTGCGCGACACGTTGACCGGGATCCAACGGGGCACGTTCGCCGATACGCACGGCTGGATGGCCCGACTCGGCTGAGCCGGGCCACCCGCCCCACCGTCAGCCGATCAGGCTCTCGTGCTCGGGGCAGTAGGACGCGATCGCGGCCCCGACGAAGAACGCGGAGTCCTCGAAATCGAGCTTGGTCACGTCGGAGACCTCGGTGATCGCGGCGCTCAGGTCACCCCCGTGATCGATCACCGAGCATGCGTCGTGCGCGACGCTGATCGCCTCCGCGTTGGAGGGCGGCTTGATGCCCTGCTGGTTGATGACCTCGATGAACGTGTCGTCGACGGTGTTGGCCGCCGCGGCTGCCGCGGTCATGACCGCGGCGGTGCCCAGCGCGCCGACGGTGGCGGCGACGGCAATGGTGATACGGCTCAGATCGAACATGTCACGGTTCCTTTCGGTGGTGGGGCCCTCGCGGGTACCGAAAGGCTGCGATGTTGCCCTTGGCGGATTCTTGGCGACTTCTTGAAACGGGCCGGCTCAGCGGATGGCGAGGCCCAGAGCCGTGATCGTCGTCGTCAGCTCGATCGCGGCGCCGAGCACGTCGCCGGTGATCCCGCCGAAGCGCCGCACGCAGTGCGCCACGAGCACCGCGCCGCACGCGAGCCCGGCGACGACGGCCAGCGGCCCCTGCCAGGGTCGGGGGCCCGCCAGCGCGGCCAACCCCGCCACGGCGACGGTCCACGCGACGATGACCACCGACGACTGGGTGCCCGCCACCCGTGCGCCCAGCGCACTTCCCGCCGCGGCAGGCACGCCCCGACGGCACGCCAGCACCGCCGCCACCCGCCCGGACGTGACCGCCACCACCAGTCCGATGGCGGTCAAGCCGCCGAACGTGAAGGCCTGCGTCAGCATCGCCAGAACCACCGCGGCCACGCCGAAGGGGCCCGCCGAGCCGTCCCGCATCACCTCGAGGGCGCGCTGCGCCGGGCCGTAACAACCCAAACCGTCGGCGGTGTCGGCGAGTCCGTCGATGTGCAGGGCGCGCGTCGCGGCCACGACGAAGGCCACCGCCAGAACCCCGGCCAGCGCTTCGGACCCGAATGCCCACGATCCGGCCCACACCGTGACCGCCGCCAGCCCGCCGATCGCCGCGCCGGCCACCGGCAGCGCCGTCAACGCGCCGCGACCGACCGCAGCCGTACTGCGTACCGGTGCGATGGTGCCGAACGCGAAAGCCCCTGCAAGCGAACGGATCACGCGCTAGCTCTCCCGGGGCACACGCGTGATGCCGGCCTCGTCGAAAGTCGCCATCGACGACAGCGTGGCCACCGCTGCTCGCACAATGGGCAGTGCGACGGCGGCCCCGGTGCCTTCGCCGAGGCGCATGCGCATGTCGACGATCGGTTCGAGTCCCAGCCGGTTCAGGGCCACCTCGTGGGCGGGTTCGGTGGACAGATGCCCGGCCTGCCACCACTGGCGGGCGCCGGGAGCGAGGCGTTCGGCCAGCAGTGCTGCCGCCGTCACCACCAAACCGTCGAGCAGCACCGGTGTCCGTCGCACCGCCGCCTGCGCGCAGAACCCGGCGATCGCTGCGAGGTCTGCGCCGGCGCAGATACGCAGCAGCCCAACGGGATCGGAGAGGCTGTTGCGGCACCGGTACAGCGCGTCACGGACGGCGGCGGCCTTGCGCGCCCAACCCGTGTCGTCGACACCGGTGCCTCGTCCGACCAACACGACGGGCTCGGTGTCGGTGAGCGCCGCAATCAAAGCCGTTGCCGGAGTGGTGTTTCCGATACCCATGTCGCCCGCGATCAGCAGGTCGGCACCCGAGTCGACCTCGTCGTCGACAATGCGGCGGCCGGCCTGTAGTGCGGCGGCGACCTCATCGGCGCTCAACGCGTCTTCGACCGTGATGTCGCCGCTGCCCCGACGTATCTTGTGCGCGCCGATCGACGACGAATGCGGCTCATCGGTGTCGACCGCGATGTCGACGACCCGCACGCTCGCGCCCGCGGCCTCGGCGAGCACGTTGATCGCCGCGCCGCCCGCGTCGAAGGTGGCGACCATCTGCGCGGTGACGTCCGGCGGGTAGGCCGAAACCCCTGACGAGGCGACGCCGTGGTCGCCGGCGAACACCACCACCCGCGGGCGTGCCAGCGGCCGAGGCGGGCACACGCCCTGGCACGACGCGATCCAGACCGCGAGCTCTTCCAGCCTGCCAAGGGACCCCGGGGGTTTGGCGAGTTGGTCCTGGCGCGCGCGGGCGGCGGCCGCGGCCTCGGCGTCGGGTGGCTGGACGGCGGGAAAGTCCGTCACACCGGCTCCTTGACGGCCAGTGGCTGGCCGGCGACGACGAGCACGACCCGGTCGCAGGCCGCGGCGAGGCGCTGGTTGAGCGCTCCCAGTTCGTCGGCGAAGCGGCGACCGGCCGCCGTCGCCGGTACGACGGTCAGGCCCACCTCGGGGCTGACCATCGCCAGCGGAGCGGGGAAGCCGCCGACCGCGTCGAGCAGGTCTTCGACGTCCGCCGCGACCGAGCCGCCGGTCCACGCGCCCGATCGGTCCATCGCCGCGGTCAGCCATGAACCGATGTCGTCGATCAGGGTCGCGACGGCGTGTGTGCGCAATTGCGTTGCCACGTCGGTGGTTTCGACGGTGGACCACCGATCCGGGCGGCGCGTTCGGTGGGCCGCCACCCGGGCCGCCCACTCGGGATCATCGGTGGGCGAAGGTCCGGTGGCGAGGTAGCACGCCGGCTGCGCGCCGGTCGCCTCGTCGGCGAGCGCGGCCTCGGCCCACTGCGACTTACCTGACCGGATGCCGCCGAGCACCAGGGTGCGCACCGGGCTCAGGTGACCTTGTCGCCGCGGTTCACCTGCGGGCGCGGTGCGCGCATGCGACGCAGCTGCGAGGCGCGGCTGGCCGCGTAGAAGCCGAGTTTCCAGCCGCCTTCGGTGTTGTTCGGGAACTTCTCGTCGACCAGCCGGTTGACCCGCCGACCGAGGATGAAGCCGTCGATCACCATGATCAGCACCAGCACGAGCATCGCGGGGGAGAGCAGGCGCTGCACCTGGACCGAGGGCACCGCGAGCATCACGAAGATCAGACCGAGGGCCGACGGCATGAACAGCCCGAGCACGTTGCGGCGGGCGTCCACCACGTCGCGGACGTATCGGCGCACAGGTCCCTTGTCGCGGGGGAGCAGGTAGGCCTCTTCGCCGGCCATCATCCGTTCGCGGCGCTCGTTCATCTGCTCGCGACGCGCCGCCTTCTCCTCGCGGCGCTCCTCGCGGGTCATCGTGTTGCGCATCTCTTTGCGGCGGCGACGCGCTTCGGCCGCCGTCATCGGGGCCGGTGCCACCGGGCCGCGCTTGCGGGCCGCCTGGGTGCGCTTGGGGGTCGGCCTGCCCTTGGGCGGGGTGGTGCCGCCAGGCCGGGCGGTTGCCGCGGCTTCGGCGCCGGTGTTCTCCGACACATCGGCGCCCGATGCGTCGGCGGTCGGCTTGTCGTCTTTCTTGCGGCCCAGCAGCTTCACGCCTGCCAGGTTACTTCTGTCGTGAGGGGCGGCACTGCCTGGGGAGGAGGGCTGGGGACAGAACTCGGGAATAGCGTCGAGACGAGGTACCGTTGACTGGTACGCGCCACGACAATGAGGCCTACAGGAGACGTAATGACAGTTCAGGAAGAGTCGGCAGGAACCCCCGGGACGGCCACCGCCGCCCACGGCGTGATCCTGACCGACGCCGCTGCCGCGAAGGCCAAGGCGTTGCTGGACCAGGAGGGCCGTGACGACCTCGCCCTGCGCATCGCCGTGCAGCCGGGTGGATGCGCCGGACTGCGCTACAACCTGTTCTTTGACGACCGGTCGCTCGACGGTGACCTGTCCGTGGAGTTCGGCGGCGTGAACCTGACGGTGGATCGGATGAGTGCCCCCTACGTGCAGGGCGCGACCATCGACTTCGTCGACACGATCGAGAAGCAGGGTTTCACCATCGACAACCCCAACGCCACCGGCTCGTGCGCCTGCGGCGACTCGTTCAACTGACGTTCGACCCGTTCGGTCAGTACTGCCCCGACGTGCGCGGCAGGTAGGAGCACACCAGGATCTCGTTGTCCTGCGCCAACAGCTGAGCGACGGCCTGTTGTTCCCGGGTGTCGCTCTGTTCCCGGCGCGATCCGCCCGCCGGCGTCACCCGCATGGTGAACAGCACCTGCGCCTGGTGGGGCGACGGCTGGACGATCTTGTCGATCGATATCACCTCGGCCTGCCTGTACTGCTTGCGGAACGCATCACCCGACAAGCGCGCCAGCGCCAGGTCCGAGCGCTTCTCCTTCACCGCATCGAACAGCCCACACAGGGTGTGGCGGGCGACGCTCTCGTCGTCACCGTTGGTCAGGGCGTCCAGGTAGTCCTGGATAGCGGCGGTTGCGGAGGATTCGCTCAGCGCGGTGGAACCGGCCGGCTCCTCGTTTCCGCCCGCCATCGCGATGATCGCGACGACCGATGCGACCAACGCGACGACCACCACCGCTGCCAGCACGATCGGCCACTTCCTCTTCTTGCGGTACGGCACCGGCGGCGGCAGCATGCCCGGATACGCCGACGGCACATTTTCCGGATACGGAAGAGATTGCGGATACATTTGCGGGCCGGTCGGTCCAGCGCCGTATTCGGGCGGGTACGGACCGGTCATAGAGTTGCTCCCCCGAGATGTACGTAGGAATGTGCCTGTCTACAGTGCTGTTTACGAGGCGGGCGTGTCTTTTGTAGGCAGGTTAGCGCACTACAATTACCTAGGCGACTTAACAATGAAGGGTGTAGTTCGTGACAATTGCGGTGACCGGATCGATTGCGACCGACCATCTGATGCGGTTCCCCGGAAAATTCTCCGAACAGCTCCTGCCCGACCACCTGCAGAAAGTCTCGCTCAGCTTCCTCGTCGACGACCTCGTCATGCACCGCGGCGGCGTGGCGGGCAACATGGCCTTCGCCATCGGCGTGCTCGGCGGTGACGTCGCGCTCGTGGGCGCCGTCGGCCGCGACTTCGACGACTATCGCAGCTGGCTGGAAGCCGTCGGCGTCGACACCGAGAGCGTGCTGATCTCCGAGGACGCCTACACCGCGCGGTTCGTGTGCACCACCGACGAGGCCATGGCGCAGATCGCGTCGTTCTATCCCGGTGCGATGTCGGAGGCGCGCAACATCTCGCTGGCCGAGCTGGCGAAGCGGATCGGGGACCCCGAGCTGGTGATCATCGGCGCCAACGACCCCGAGGCGATGTTTCTGCACACCGAGGAGTGCCGCAAGCTCGGCCTGCCCTTCGCCGCCGATCCCTCCCAGCAGCTGGCACGGCTGTCCGGTGAGGAGATCCGCCGGCTGATCGACGGCGCCACTTATCTGTTCACCAACGACTACGAGTGGGACCTGCTGCTGCAGAAGTCGGGCTGGAGCGAGGCCCAGGTGATGAGCCAGATCGGGTTGCGCGTCACCACGCTCGGCCCCAAGGGCGTCGACCTGGTCAGCTCCGACGGCACCTTCATCCACGTCGGGGTGGTGCCCGAGAAGCACCAGGCCGATCCGACCGGCATCGGCGACGCGTTCCGGGCCGGCTTCCTGACCGGTCGCAGCGCCGGGCTGAGCCTGGAGCGGTCGGCGCAGCTCGCCTCGCTGGTGGCCGTGCTCGTGTTCGAGGCGCCTGGCCCGCAGGAGTGGAGCTGGAACCGCGACGAGGCGATCCAGCGCCTCGGCGACGCCTACGGCGACGAAGCGGCCACCGAGATCTCGCAGGCGCTCAAGTAGCTACAGCTGCACCGGGTAGGTCGGCTCGCCGATCTGCGGGGTGATGCTGTGCTCGACGAAGATCGCGTGCCACAGCATGAAGACCAGCACGGTCCACAGCCGGCGGCTGTGATCGCTTGTGCCGTCGCGGTGTTCGTCGAGCATCGTGCGGACCGCCGCAAGGTCGACCAGCTCGCCCGCCTGCGACGAGTTGACCATCGAGTACGCCCAGTCCTGCAGTTCGCCTGCCCGCAGCCAGTGCCGGATCGGCACCGGGAAGCCCAGCTTGGGCCGGTTGAGCACGTGCTCGGGAACGATGGGTTCCAATGCCCGTCGTAATGCGAATTTCGTTGTGGCCCTGGTGATCTTCTGGTCATACGGCAGGCGGGAAGCGACGGCGAAAACCTCGGGGTCGAGGAAGGGCACCCGCAGTTCGAGCGAATTGGCCATCGTCATCTTGTCGGCCTTGACCAGGATGTCGCCGCGCAACCAGGTGAACAGGTCGACGTGTTGCATGCGCGCGACCGGGTCCCAACCCTGCGACGCGGCGTACACCGGCGCGGTCACGTCGGTATGCGTCCACTCCTGGCGGAACCGGGGAAGCACCGCGCGCAGTTGCTCGTCGGAGAAGCTGCGCGCATTGCCGTAGTAGCGCTCCTCGAGCGTGAGCGAACCGCGGTGCAGCAGGCTCTTGCCGCGCATCCCCTCGGGCAGCGGGCGCGACGCCCGCCCCAGCGACCGCCGCACCGACCGCGGCAGGTATTCGAATGGCTTCAGCGACAACGGTTCCCGGTAGATGGTGTAGCCGCCGAACAGCTCGTCGGCGCCCTCGCCGGAAAGCACCACCTTGACGTGCTTGCGGGCTTCGCGGGCGATGAAGAACAACGGCACCAGCGCCGGGTCGGCGACGGGTTCGTCGAGATACCAGACGATTTCGGGCAGCGCGTCGACGAACTCCGACTGGCTGACGACCTTGGTCACATGCCGGGCGCCGATCGCCTCTGCCGAGGCGACCGCGACGTCGACCTCGGAGAAACCCTCCCGTTCGAACCCGGTGGTGAACGTGATCAACCGCGGGTTGTGCCGCATGGCCAGCGCGGCGATCGCCGTCGAGTCGATGCCGCCGGAAAGGAACGCGCCCACCGTCACGTCGGCACGCATGTGCTTGGCGACCGAATCCTCGAGCACCGCGGTGATCTCGTCGTAGCGGTGCTGTTCGCGGCCCGCGGCGAACGGCACAGGGGAGAACCGGGGGTGGAAGTAGCGGGTGACCTCGAGTTCGCCGCCCGGCCGCACCCGACCGTAGCTGCCCGACTCCAGCCGCCGGATCCCGACGTTCAAGGTCTCCGGCTCGGGGACGTACTGCAGCACCGTGTAGTGCTGAACGGCCCGCTGATCGATGTCGAGATCGAGGTCCAGTTCCTCGGTCAGCTCGAGCAAGCACTTCTTCTCGCTGCCCGCCGCCGTGCCGCCCGGGCCGGTGGCCAGGTAGAGCGGCTTGATGCCGAACGGGTCGCGCGCGCAGAACAGCTCGCCGACGACGGTGTCCCACAGCGCGAAGGCGAACATGCCGCGAAGCCTGGTGAGCGCGTCGGTGCCCCAGTGGTGGTACGCCGCGATGATCGTCTCACCGTCGCCGTCGGTGTTGAACGTCACGCCGTGCCGGGCCGTCAGCTCCTCGCGTAGTTCGAGGTAGTTGTAGATCTCGCCGTTGAACACCAGCACATAGCGGTCGGGCGTGTCCGGCGGTCCCCACCGCAGGGGTTGGTGGCTGTGGGCGATGTCGATGATCGACAGCCGGTTGAAACCGAGCACCACCCGGTCATCGGACCAGGTCCCCGGCTCGTCGGGGCCGCGATGACGCATCAGGTGCGACGCGCCGGACACCGCGTCGATCAGCGCGGGGGAGACGTCAGCGGACGGGTCACGTACCAGGGCCAGCAGTCCGCACACGGCGCCAGTATGCCTAATGGCGAGGTGTGTTGAGACCTGCACCCGGGCGTGGTCTACGCTGCGTAGTATTCGCTCCAGAAATTGACCGCACCGCGGTCGCGCGTCACTGACTTCTAGGAGGCTCCAACGTGACACCTCGCGGGCTGAAGGCGGTGGCGCGGACCGCGTCGCTGGCAGTCGTCCTGGGTGCTACGGCGTTGCTGCTCAGCGGTTGCAGCTGGTCCGAGGTGCTGGGCCTGGGTTGGCCGAAGGGCATCACGCCCGAAGCCCACGTCAACCGCGAACTGTGGATCGGTTCGGTGATCGCCTCGTTGGTCGTGGGTGCCATCGTGTGGGGACTCATCTTCTGGTCCTCGGCGTTCCACCGGGCCAAGAAGACCGACACCGAGTTGCCGCGCCAGTTCGGTTACAACATGCCGCTGGAACTGGTGCTGACCGTCATCCCGTTCCTGATCATCTCGGTGCTCTTCTACTTCACCGTGGTGGTGCAGGAAAGGATGCTGCACGAGGAGTCGAACCCCGAGGTCGTCGTCGACGTCACCGCCTTCCAGTGGAACTGGAAGTTCGGCTACAACAAGGTCGACTTCTCCGACGGCACCTTCACCTATGACGGCGCCGACCCCGAGCGCGCGGCCGCCGTGGCCTCCGGACCCGAGGGTCTGGAGGGTGAGCACGGCGGCGAGGAAGGCTCACACCAGCCCGAATTCGGTGTCATCGCCGGTAAGCACCCGCAAGACCGCTCGTATCTGGCGTTCGACAAGGTCGAGACGCTGGGTTCCTCCTCGGAGATCCCGGTGCTCGTGGTGCCGTCCGGTAAGCGCATCGAGTTCCGGATCGCCTCCGCCGACGTCATCCACGGATTCTGGGTGCCGGAGTTCCTGTTCAAGCGCGACGTGATGCCGAACCCGCGGGCGAACAACTCCGACAACACCTTCCAGATCAGCGAGATCACCCAGACCGGGGCGTTCGTCGGGCGGTGCACCGAGATGTGCGGCACCTACCACGCGATGATGAACTTCGAACTGCGCGTGGTGGAGCCCAACGACTTCAAGGCCTATCTGCAGCAGCGCATCGACGGCAAGACCAACGCCCAGGCGCTGCAGGCGATCAACCAGCCGCCGACCGCCGTCACCACCAAGCCGTTCGACACCCGTCGCGGTGAACTGGCGCCCCAGCTCACGCAGGCCAGCAAGTAGGGACACCACATGCATATCGAAGCCCGGCTGTTCGAGTTCCTGACCGCGTTCTTCGTTCTCGCCGCCATCGTCTACGCGGTGCTGACCGCGATGTTCCAGTACGGCGGCATCGAATGGGCCGGCACCACCGCGCTGGTGTTGACCGCCGGCCTGACGCTGATCACCGGTACGTTCTTCCGGTTCGTCGCACGGCGCCTGGACACCCGCCCCGAGGACTACGAGGACGCCGAGATCAGCGACGGCGCCGGTGAGCTCGGTTTCTTCAGCCCGCACAGCTGGTGGCCGGTCATGGTCGCGCTGTCGGCATCGATCGCCGCGGTCGGGGTGGCGCTGTGGCTGCCGTGGCTCATCGTGGCAGGCGCGTGCTTCGTGATCACGACGGTCGCGGGTCTGACGTTCGAGTACTACACCGGTCCTGAGAAGCACTGACCCGTCGAACCTGCCGCCGTGCCGAACGGCGCGGGCGGACAGGGCCTCAGCCAAGGTCACAATCGGACCACCAGTTGCGTCGGGAACCGTGGCGGGTGATCACGCCCGGTTACGGGGTTGGGTAGTGTTGCCGAGGCACGGTCAGTCGCCGCCGCTGAGCCGGGAGTCTGTGGCGTGCCGCGCCGGTTGAGTAGTCGAGAAGGATAGGCGTACATGAGCGGGCCGAATCCCCCGGATGACGAAGGTTCGGATATCCGGGAGCCGAGTCGGGAGTCGGACCAGGCCGGCGGTGACCAGCCTGCGCCGGATAGCAGCGATACGGACTTTTATTCGCGGGCGTACTCGGCGCCGGAGTCCGAGCAGTTCACCGCGGGCCCGTACGTGCCGGCCGACTCGTCGCTGTACGACTACGACAACTATGAGCAGTCCGAGCCGGTCGACCAACCCGCACCGCCACGGTGGCCGTGGGTCGTCGGCGTGGCGGCGATCATCGCGGCCATCGCGCTGGTGGTCTCCGTTTCGGTACTGGTGACGCGCACCGACACCGACAACCTCGCGATACCCGAGACCTCGACAACGACCGTGGCGCCGCCGGTTCAGGACGAGATCACCACGACCACGCCGCCGCCGCCTCCGCCGCCTCCGCCGCCTCCACCGAGCGAAGAGCCACCGCCGCCGCCGCCCGAGACCGTGACGGTGACTCAGGAGCCGCCGCCTCCGCCGCCCGCACCCGTCGAACCGCCGCCACCGCCGCCGGAGACCACGCCGCCGCCGGCGCCGCCCCCACCCACGACGACCCGTTCGGGCCCGCGACAGGTCACCTATTCGGTGACGGGAACCAAAGCACCGGGAGACATCATCACCGTGACCTACATCGACGCGTCGGGCCGTAGCCGGACCCAGCGCAACGTCTACATCCCGTGGTCGTTGACCGTGACCCCGATCTCGCAGTCCGAGGTCGGCTCGGTGCAGGCGTCGAGCCTGTTCCTGGTCAGCCGGCTGAACTGTTCGATCACCACCAGTGACGGCACCGTGCTGTCGTCGAACACCAACAACGCCGCACAGACCAGCTGCTGATGACGTACGAAACCGACGCGTCGGGGCGCTCGCGGTTGACCCCGGCACTGGACCCCAGCGAACTCGACCGCACCGATCGCATCCTGCTCGGCTCGTGTGCGGCGATCTGGCTGGTGGCCCTGGGGACCGGGGTCGCCGCGACGGTGGCGCTGGTGGACCTCGGGCAGGGGCAGACGGAGCCGTCCGGGGATGCCGGGACGCCGTGGCTGCTCTACACCGTCATCGGGATCTCCGCGCTGGTGATCATCGGAGCGGTCCCGCTGCTGTTGCGCGCCCGACGGGACGCGCTCGCCGAATCGCCGCAGCCGCAAGGGGCGGGCCCCGCACCCGCCGCTTCACCGGCCCCGGGTCGGGCGCGGCCGATGGACCCCACACCGCCCACCGAGAAGTTGTCGTACGCGGCGCCGCGCCAGGAGCGCACGCTCGAGGCTCCGGAGCCGCCGTCCACGGCCGTGGAACTGCTGTGGCTGCGCTGCGCGGTGGCGATCGCCTGCGCGATCGGCATCGCCATGGTGGCGATCGGTGTGGCCACCTATCTGATGGCGGTCGACAGCAATGTCGCGGCCTGGGTCTTTTATGCGCTGACCGCCCTGGTCACCCTCGCCATGCCCGTCGTGCCGTGGTTCTACCTCAAAGAACTACGCGCCCTGCTCGATCAGCAGGGCGCGTAAGTCCTTCTTCGGTAATTTGCCGGGGGCGGCCTCAGTGGTGCCCGTTGGACGAGTCTCCGTCCCGCGAGCCATGTCCGTTCGACGAGCCGCCGCGCGCCTGGTGCTCGGCCAGCGCGGTGAGCGCCTTGCGCTCGCCGGCGTGCAGAGCCGCGGTGAGCGCCTCGTGCTCCTCGATCGGATCGGCCGTGAGGAAGCTGCCGGTGCCCGGCGCGCCCGCGGAGCCCAGCTTGTTCATCCGCTTCGGGATGGCAGCGCCCTGGTACTCCAACGGAATCGGATGACCATGCTCGTCCACCGGACCGAGCGGCTGGTGCAGCTCGATGTAGGCACCGTGCGGCAGCCGCTTGATGATGCCGGTCTCGATGCCGTGTTCGAGCACCTCCCGGTCGCTGCGCTGCAGGCCGACAGCCCAGCGGTAGGCGATGTAGTAGACGATCGCGGGTAGCACCACCATGCCGATGCGGCCGATCCACGTCGTCGCGTTCAGCGAGATGTGGAACTTCAGTGCGATGATGTCGTTCATCGCGCAGAGCGTGAACAGCATGTACAGCGCGATCGCCGCCGACCCCAGCGCGGTTCGCACCGGGGCGTCACGCGGACGCTGCAGCAGGTTGTGGTGCGCGGTGTCGCCGGTGAGCTTCTTCTCGATGTACGGGTAGGCGATCAGCAGCGTGAACACCAGGCCCATGAACAGGGCCACCCAGGTGGACGCCGGGACGGTGTAGTTGCCGAAGTAGAGCTCCCACGGCGGGAAGATACGCGCCACACCCTCGGTCCACATCATGTAGAAGTCCGGCTGGCTACCCGCCGACACTTGAGATGGCTTGTACGGCCCCAGGTTCCAGACCGGGTTGATCGTCAGTAGCCCGCCCATCAGGCCGAGGATGCCGACGGTCATCGCGAAGAAGGCGCCGGACTTCACCGCGAACACCGGCATGACGCGCACGCCGACGACGTTGGTCTCGGTGCGTCCCGGGCCGGGGAACTGGGTGTGCTTCTGGAACCACACCAGGGCGAGGTGAAGTCCGATGAGCGCCAGCATGATTCCCGGGATCAGCAGGATGTGCAGTGCGTACATCCTGGGAATCCAGAATCCGTCGGTCGCACATTCGTATCCGACACCGCCGCAGGGGAAGTCGCCGCCGAACAAGGCCCAGTGCAACCAGGTGCCGATCACCGGCATGCCGAGCGAGATCGATGAGAGCGCGGCGCGCAGTCCGATGCCGGACAACAGGTCGTCGGGCAGCGAGTAACCGAAGTAGCCCTCGAACATCGCCAGGATCAACAGCAGGGCGCCGATGACCCAGTTGGCCTCGCGCGGGCGCCGGAAGGCGCCGGTGAAGAAGATGCGAGCCAGGTGCACCATGATCGCCGCGGCGAACAGCAGTGCGGCCCAGTGGTGTATCTGACGGACGAACAGTCCGCCGCGGACCTCGAAGCTGATGTCGAGCGTCGACTCGTAGGCCTTCGACATCTGGACACCGCGCAGCGGCTGATACACGCCGTCGTAGGTGACCTCCGCCATCGACGGGTCGAAGAACAGCGTCAGATACACGCCCGTGATCAGCAGCACGATGAAGCTGTACAGCGCGATCTCACCGAGCAGGAATGACCAGTGGGTCGGGAACACCTTGTTCAGCTGGCGGCGCACCGCCGCGGACGGGTGGTAGCGGGAATCGATGGCATTCCCTTGGCCCGCCGCGATTTCGGCGAGGTTCGGTTTCGGCAATTTCGGACTCATGCTGTTTTCCGTTCCCAGAAGGCCGGCCCGACGGGTTCGATGAAGTCGCCGTTGGCGACGAGATACCCGTCCTGGTCGATGGTGATGGGCAGCTGCGCCAACGCGCGCGCAGCCGGGCCGAATATGGGTTTAGCGAAGTGCAACGCGTCGAACTGCGACTGGTGGCACGGGCAGAGAATGCGATACGACTGCTGTTCGTAGAGCGAAGAGGGGCAGCCCAGGTGTGAGCAGACCTTCGTGTAGGCGAACAGGTCGCCGAAGTTGAAGCTCTCCTGACCCTTGCGCTTGACCACCCGGGGCAGATCCTGCGCCTTGATCCTGATCAGCATGACGGGATTGCGCACACCCATCGCGATCTCGGCCAGGTGATGGTGCGACTCGACAGTCGTTCCGTCGCCGTCGGATTCGCGCCACGGGAACACCGTCTCCATGCCGCCGGCGTCGATATCCTCGGGTCGCATCTTGACGAAGGTGCCGCTGCCGGTGGAGCGGGCCAAGAAGATGGTCTCGCCCTCGTACCGCGGCGTCCACCCGGAGGTCCACAGCACGGCCTTCTTGCCTTCGGCGGTCTGAACGACGGGCTTCCACGGGTTCTTGATCAGACCGCCCGCGAACGCCACCAGCGTGCCCAGGCCGAACGCGCCGAGGCCGATACCCAGCGAGAGGCCGACCAGCTTGCGCCGCTTGATCGTCGAGCCTTCCAACGCATCGGTCAGGTTCGCCACGACCGTCTTGCGGTGGATCTCGGGGGAGGCGCCGTCATGGCGTTCCTGGATCGAGATCTCTTCGGGGATGAACTTCTTCTGGTACAGCACGGCACCGATGCCGATCGCCAGAATCGACAACCCGAACGTCAACCCGTACAGCGGCGTGGTGAGGCTGAAGATGAACTCGCCCTCGGAGCCGTAAGGCACGTACTCCCACGGCCAGAACAGGAAGACCAGCAGCAGGGCCAGGCCCGAAAAGCCGCCCAGCAGAAGCCAGTACGAGACCACCCGGCTGGCGCGCTTCTCGGCCTTGGTGTCGGGGACCGGCCAACGGTCTTCCTTGTAGACGATCTCGACGCCGTCGAGTTTGCCGCCGAGTTCGACCAGCTCCTCGCGCGTCATCGCTGCCAGTTCGGCGTCGGTGGGCTGACCGGGTACACCGGCCTGACCGGGTGCGTCGGTGCCCTTCGGGGTGTTCTCTGTGCCGTTGCCCGGCTCGCTCATGCTCGCGCTCCGATCCACAGGGCCGCAACGATGACGGCGACCATGCCGATGATCCAGGCCGCCATGCCCTCGGGCGCCGGGCCGAACCCGCCGAGGCCGTAGCCGCCGTAGCTCGGCGTCTCCGCCGACTCGCGGACGTAGGCGACGATGTCACGTTTCTCATCCGGCGACAGCTGCCGGTCCGAGAACTTCGGCATGTTCTGCGGGCCGGTGAGCATCGCGGTGTAGATCTGCGCGGGCGTGGCGTTGCCGAGGTCGGGTGCGTACTTGCCTGACGACAGGGCGCCGCCCTTGCCGGTGAAGTTGTGGCACGACGCGCAGTTCAGCCGGAACAGGTCGCCGCCACGGGCGACGTCATCGCCCAGCAGCGACTCCTGTGCGACGCGTCCGTTGTCGTCGCGCGGGACCACCGGTCCGCCGCCGTTGGCCTGCACGTAGGCGCCGAGCGCGTCGGTTTGCGCCTCGTCGAACAGCGGGGCCTTCTCCGGGGCCTGCGCCTCACCGCGCATCGCGGGCATACGCCCGGTCGAGACCTGGAAGTAGACCGCCGCCTCGCCGACGCCGATGAGGCTGGGGCCGCGGTCCGGCACACCCTGGAGGTTGACGCCGTGGCAGGTCACGCAGGAGGTGTCGAACAGCTGCTTACCCGTGCGCAACAGCGCCGACTGAGATTCATCGGCGACGGCGACCTGCGGCGTAGGCGTCAACGTGGCAGCCAGACCACCGGCGACGCCCAGTCCGAGCAGCAGCAGCACAGCACCTGACAGGCGCCGGCGTAGCCGACGGCGCGACTTGTCGGTCATCGAACTCCTTCTCATCGGATCGATCGGCACGACAAGCCGATCAACGGACACATCGGCGAGTCGATCATCGGAGACATCGACGAGTCGATCATCGGAGACATCGACGAGTCGATCATCGGACACATCGGCAGGCCGATCATCGGACGAAGTAAATGACGGCGAACAAAGCGATCCAGACGATGTCGACGAAGTGCCAGTAGTACGACACCACGATCGCCGCCGTGGCCTGCGCCGGAGTGAACTTACTCATCCGGGTGCGGGCCAGCAGGATGACGAACGCGACAAGGCCGCCGATCACGTGCAATCCGTGGAAACCCGTGGCCAGGTAGAACACTGAGCCGTAGGCGCTGCTGGAGATGGTGGTGCCGTGCTTGACCAGTTCGATGTACTCGTAGCCCTGGCCGAGGACGAAGAACAGCCCCATCGCGAAGGTGAGCGTGTACCAGCGGCGCAGCCCGAAGACGTCGCCGCGTTCGGCGGCGAACACACCCATCTGGCAGGTGAACGACGAGGCGATCAGCACCAGGGTGACCGGCACGGCCTGCATGAGGTTCAGCTCGGTCGGTGGCGGCGGCCATTCGCCTGCCGCCTGCGAACGCGCGGTGAAGTACATCGCGAACAGTCCAGCAAAGAACATCAGCTCGCTGGACAGCCAGACGATGGTGCCGACACTGACCATGTTCGGCCGGTTCAGCGAATGTACTCGCGACGTGATTGCGGTTCCGGAGGTACCTACAGCGCTCGTCACAGGAGCAAGTATGACGCTTTGTAGTTGTCGATCTCCACCCGGGTCGGCGTTTCGTCATAATCGCGTGGTGGCTTCTGCGAAAAATCCCGATTCCCTGACCTGGCCCCGGATCCTCGGTCGTCTCACCACCGCTCAGTCGCTGGAGAACGGCCAGGCGGCGTGGGCGATGGACCAGATCATGACCGGCGCGGCCACGCCTGCCCAGATCGCGAGCTTCGGGGTGTCGATGCGGATGAAGCGCCCGACGTCGGCGGAGGTCACCGAACTGGCCGACACCATGCTCAAACACGCGCGCCGCGTCCCCACCGACGTGATCGGCACGGCGACGGTCGACGTCGTGGGTACCGGCGGGGACGGCGCCAACACCCAGAACCTGTCGACGATGGCGGCCATCGTCGTCGCGGCCGCCGGCGTGCCGGTGATCAAGCACGGAAACCGCGCCGCGTCGTCGCTGTCCGGCGGCGCCGACACGCTCGAGGCGCTCGGGGTGCGCATCGACCTGGGGCCCGAGGAAGTCGCGCGCAGCGTCACCGAGGTCGGCATCGGGTTCGCGTTCGCGCCGCACTTCCATCCTTCGTACCGGCACGCCGGCGTGGTGCGCCGCGAGATCGGGGTGCCGACGGTGTTCAACCTGCTCGGTCCGCTCACCAATCCGGCCTCGCCGCGGGCGGGACTGGTCGGCTGTGCCTGGGAGGATCTGGCCGAGGTGATGGCCGGCGTGTTCGCCGCCCGGGGCTCCAGCGTGCTGGTGGTTCACGGTGACGACGGTCTGGACGAGCTCACCACCACCACGACCAGCACGATCTGGCGGGTACAGGCGGGCACGGTCGAGCGGCTGAAGTTCGACCCGGCCGCGTTCGGGTTCGCCCGCGCCGAGATCTCCGAACTGGTCGGCGGCGACGCCGAGGCCAACGCGGCGTCGGTGCGCGCGGTGTTCGGCGGTGCACCCGGTGCGGTGCGCGACGCGGTGATCCTCAACGCCGCAGGCGCTTTGGTGGCGCACGCGGGACTAGCCAGCGACGCCAAATGGTTGCCGGCCTGGGAGAGCGGGCTGGCCAAGGCGGCCGAGGCCATCGATTCCGGGGCGGCCGAACAACTCCTCGCGCGTTGGGTGCGGTTCACTCAAAAAGCCTGAGCGCGTTGTCCTCTCGACCTGATCCGCGGCGCGCCGCGCCGAGCGCGCCGCCGCGGCCCACGCCGCCCACCGGCCCGCCGCATGCACCGGCGAGCAGTAGCCGTCCTCGGTGCGCACGATGCGTACCCCCGGTTGGTGCAGCCACCGCGCGATCAGTGCCGTCTCCTCGACCAGCGCGCCGCCCAACGGGGCCGCCGACGGCAGAACCGCTTGTGCGCCGGCACTGATCGCCTCCACCACCGGCATCGGGGGCACACCGCGCGGCGCGTTTCCCGCCGCGGCCAGTTGGCCGTTGCGGATCACCGCCAGGTGCCAACCACCGCTGCCGTCGGGGCGTGCCGCCACCAACTCGGTGACGGCGACCAGAGCCCGCAGTCGCTGGCCTCGCCACAACCCGTCGATCGCGGCGGCGGCGTGGTCGCGTAGGCGCGCCGCGGTCTCGTAGCGGCCGCGGTCGGCGAGGTCGGCGACCGCGGCAAGCACCGCTGTGAGCGCCCGGCCGTCGCGGCCTGCCATCAGATCGGCCGCTTGCGCGACCGTCTCCGCGTACTGGTCGGTGCCCGCGTCGCGGGGCGCCGGACACGGAGACAACTCCCGTTCGGGGCAGGCCGGGCCGTGCACCGCGCTGCGCCCCAGCTTCTTGGTGCACGTCCGCACCCCGGTGAAGCGGGCCAGCAGGGCCGCGGTGTCGACGGCGTCGGCGCGAGCGCGAAACGGGCCGATCACCGCATCGTGTTTGGGGGCGCGCACGATCGAGAAACGGGGAAAAGCCTCGTCCGTCAGCGTGATCCACCACCATCGGTGCGGGAACTTCGACCGGCGGTTGTAGGGCGGGGCGTGCGCGGCCAGCAGGCGTAGCTCGCGCACGCCCGCCTCGAGCTCGTGCGCACATTCGATGTGGTCGACCGCCGTGGCCAGCGAGGCCATCTCCTTGATGCGGGTGCGCGAATCGGAGCCGTTGAAGTACTGCCCGACGCGTCGCCGGAGGTTGACGGCCGTGCCGACGTAGAGGACCTCGGCGCCTGGGCCACGGAACAGGTAGACGCCGGGGGAGGGCGGCAGAGCAGCGGCGAGGTGGCGGTTGCGCCGCTGCGCCGGGGTGACGTCGGGCAGGTAGGACCGCAACTCCGTGTAGGTGTGCACGCCCTGGTTGCCGACGCGCTCGATCAGCCCGTGCAGGACGTCGACGGTGGCGCGGGCGTCATCGAGTGCGCGGTGCGTCGGGGTGGTGCTCGCGCCGAACAAGCGGGCCAGCGCCGAGAGGCGCACGCTGGGGGCCTCGTCGCGGGTGAGGACTCGGCGCGCCAGTTTGACCGTGCACAGCACCGGCGGCCGTGGCCAGGCGATCTGAGCGCGTTCGGCGGCGGCCCGCAGAAACCCGATGTCGAAGCCCGCGTTGTGCGCCACCAGCACGGCCCCGCGCGAGAACTCCAGGAACGCCGGCAGCACCGACTCGATGCGCGGCGCGTTGCACACCATCGCGGTGGTGATCCCGGTGAGCGCCACGATCTGCGGCGGGATGCTGCGGCCCGGGTCCACGAGCGTGGCCAGTTCGCCGAGCACGACGCCACCGCGCACCTTGACCGCACCGATCTCGGTGATCTGGTCGTGATTGTCGCCGCTGGCGCGGCCTCCGGTGGTCTCGAGGTCGACGACGACGAACGTGGTGTCGTGCAACGAGACGTCAGCCTGCCGATCGACGTCGGCGAAGCTGAGCTGGCTCACGGGTCGACGGTAGAAAACCCCACCGACACCTGCGGGTTGCCACGCGGGGCGAAAAGACTTGTCGGTACCTCCCGATAGCGTGCGGACCGCACCGACCGAGAGGAGCCATTCGTGGGCACGGTGAAGATCGACTGCGACGACTGCGCGGTCCGCGGACCGGGCTGTCAGGACTGCGTCGTCAGTGTTCTGCTGGGCGTACCCGACACCCTGCTGGACGACGAACGTCGAGCGCTGGAGGTGCTTGCCGATGTCGGCCTGGCGCCGCGGCTGCGGCTGGTACCCATCCGCCGGGAAGGCAGTTCAGGTGTCGCCTGATGACACGCGGCGTGGCGGGCGACGAAACGAAATATGAGCTGCCTGTTAAATTTGCGTCTTCTGTTGGACAACCCCGATGCCGTTTCGTAACCTGTCTGAGACCTAAGGGCTATTCGACACGGCATCGTTCCGGAAGTTGAAGGACGCAAAATCTTGAGGCTCGACCGCACGCGCGTGATCATTCGTGGGTTCCTTCGCCCCTTCGTCAGCGCGATAGTCGGTATCACGTTTTTCGCAAGCCTCTTCGCGGTCAGTGTGCAGGCCGATCCAGCCGATGATGCGCTGGCGAAGCTCAACGAACTGTCGCGACAGGCCGAGCAGACCACCGAGGCGATGCACTCGGCGCAGCTCGATCTGGACAACAAGCTGGCCATCCAGCGGGACGCGGAGGCCAAGCACGCCGCCGATGCGGCAGCGGCGAACGCGGCCCGCGAACAGTTGGCAAACTTCCAGACCGCCGTCAACCGGGTTGCCGCGGCCCAATACATGGGCGGCAGAACCGATGGACTCGACGCGATCCTGACCGCCGGCTCGCCGCAGGGCCTCATCGATCAGTTGTCGGTGCAACGTGTGATGGCCGCCGAGATGTCGGCGCAGATGAAGAGCTACCGCGAGATCGGCAGGCAGGCCGCCCTGGCCGAAGAGGCCTCCGCGAAGTCGGCCGCCGAGGCGAAGACGGCCGCCGAGCAGGCCGCCGCCGTCCGGGCCGATCTCCAGTCCAAGCAGAGCACGCTGCAGGTGCAGATCGCGGTCGTGAAGTCGCAGTACGAGGCGTTGACACCGCACCAGCGCGAGGCGCTCGCCGCCATTCCGCCCATGCCTCCGGTGCCCGCGCCCGCGCCGGTGCCCCCCGGCGGTGACCCCGCGGTCCTGGCCGCGCCGCCGGCGCCCGGCGCCATCCCGCCGGGAGACGTCGCGGCCCCGGGAAGCGGACACTCCGCCACCGTGATCCAGGCCGCGTTGAGCCGTATCGGCTCGCCGTACTCGTGGGGCGGATCCGGACCGAGCGCATTCGACTGCTCGGGGCTGGTGATGTGGGCGTTCCAACAGGCCGGCATCTCGCTGCCGCACTCCAGCCAGGCGCTGGCCCGCGGCGGTCAGCCGGTCTCGCAGGATCAGATGCAGCCCGGTGACGTCGTCAACTACTACTCCGACGCGTCGCACTCGGCCATCTACATCGGTGACGGAATGATGGTGCACGCCTCGACCTACGGCACGCCGGTGCGAGTCGCCCCGGTGGACAATGCGCCGATCTACAACGTCCGCCGTTACTGATCGCCGGGGTGTCGCGCACGCGAGGAGCAGGTCCCGGCTCGCGGCGCTCCTCATCGCCGAACTCATCTTCGCGCTGCTGATCGTCGGCCGCTCCGAGGCCCCGTCCGGGCCGGTGGTCGCCACGCCTGCCACTCCGGCGTCGCTGACCACGCCGACCGCGGATTCACGCGTCCGCACGCTCACCGATGGTCGCGCGGTCGGGATGGTTAACCTCGGCGGACCGCGCACCGAGCCGTTGCTGTCCCGGATCGAGGCCGAGATGGACGGCGCCGCCGCGGCGGTCACCGGGTTCTGGGGGCGACAGTGGCCGCCCGAGATCGTCATCGCAGTCGCGGGCACCGACGCGCAGTTCGCGGCGATCGGCGGCGGTGACGCCGAGACCGCGGCCACCACCACCGCCGAGCGGATCACGTTCGCCCCCGGTGCCGCCGAGCTGAGCGACGCCGCCCTGCGAATCGTGTTGCGCCACGAGCTGTTTCACTACGCGGCCCGCGCCCGAACCGCATCCGACGCACCCCGTTGGCTCACCGAGGGCGTGGCCGACTTCGTGGCCAGACCGGTGGCACCGAGACCGGACCCCTCGCTTCTCAGCCTGCCCGGTGACGCCGAACTGTCCGGGCCGGACCGTTCGCTTGCCTACGACCGGGCCTGGTGGTTCAGCAGGTTCGTCGCCGACCGCTTCGGCGCGGCCACGCTGCTCGGGCTGTACCACCGCGCCTGCGCACCCGGTCACCCCGACGTCGCGACGGCGGTGCGCGACACCCTGGGGATGGACCTCGGTGCGGTGCTCACCGAGTGGCGGCAGTGGGCGAGTCGCTGACGTGACACGGGTTCTGTTGGTCACCAACGACTTTCCGCCGCGGCGCGGTGGCATCCAGTCGTATCTGCAGGCGTTGGTCGACCACCTCCAGGTCGAGGGGCGGCACACGCTGACGGTGTACGCGCCGAAGTGGAAGGGCGCCGACGAGTTCGACCGCGACGCGCCGTACCGGGTCGTGCGGCACCCGACCACCCTCATGCTGCCCGAGCCGTCGGTCAGCGGCCGGATGCGGCGCCTCATCGAGCAGACCGCCGCCGAGACGGTCTGGTTCGGTGCGGCGGCCCCGCTGGCGCTGATGGCGCCGTTGGCCCGCGGCGCGGGCGCACGCCGGGTGATCGCCAGCACGCACGGTCACGAGGTCGGCTGGTCGATGCTGCCCCTGGCTCGAAACGCCCTGCGGCGCATCGGATCCGGTACCGATACGGTCACCTACGTCAGCCAGTACACCCGGCGCCGGTTCGCCTCGGCGTTCGGGCCGGGTGCCGCGCTCGAACACCTGCCGCCGGGCGTCGACACCGACCGGTTCGCGCCCGACGAAGTCGCGCGAGCCGAGTTACGGGCCCGCTACCGGCTGGGTGACCGTCCCGTCGTCGTCTGCCTGTCGCGCCTGGTTCCGCGCAAAGGGCAGGACATGCTGATCCGGGCGATGCCCGCCATCAGACAACGCGTGCCCGATGCGGCGCTGGTGATTGTCGGCGGCGGGCCCTACCGGTCGACCCTGCACAAGCTGGCGCACAGCTTCGGGGTGGCCGACAACGTCGTCTTCACCGACGCCGTTCCCGGCGACGAGTTGCCCGCCCACCACGCCATGGCCGACGTGTTCGCGATGCCCTGCCGGACCCGCGGCGCCGGACTGGACGTCGAAGGTCTCGGCATCGTCTACCTGGAGGCGTCCGCGACGGGGGTCCCGGTCGTGGCGGGCCGGTCGGGCGGTGCGCCGGAGACCGTGCGCGACGGGGAGACCGGCGTGGTGGTCGACGGTTGGGATATCGGCGCGATCGCGGCGGCCGTCAGCGACCTGCTGGCCGATCCCGACCGTGCAGTGCGGATGGGGGCGGCGGGTCGGCGTTGGGTGGTCGACAACTGGCAGTGGCACACTCAGGCGAAGCGACTGTCGAACCTGCTCTATCCCGAGTAGAGCGCCTCGATATCGCTGGCGAACTTCTGCGCCACCACCTTGCGCTTGACCTTCATCGTCGGGGTCAACTCGCCGGTGTCTTCGGTGAAGTCCACCGCCAGGATGCGGAACTTGCGGATCCCCTCGGCTTTGGACACCGCCTGGTTGGCGTCCTTGACCGCGTTGTCGATCTCCGCGACCAGATCTGGGTCGGTGGCCAGGTCTTCCAACGACGCGCTCGCGGTCTTGTTGTTGCGGTCCTTCCAACCCTCGATGGCCTCGGGGTCGAGGGTGATCAACGCGCCGATGAAGGGTTTGGCGTCGCCGACCGCCATCGCCTGGCTGATCAGTGGGTGTGCGCGCAACCGGTCCTCGAGGATCGCCGGGGCGACGTTCTTACCGCCCGCGGTGACGATGATCTCCTTCTTGCGCCCGATGATGGTCAAGAAGCCGTCGTCGTCGATCGCGCCGAGGTCACCGGTGTGGAACCAGCCGTCGGAGAAGACGGCCTTGGTCTCCTCCTCGTTCTTCCAGTAGCCGTTGAACACCACGCCGCCTCTGACCAGCAACTCGTCATCGTCGTTGATGCGCATGCTGTTGCCTGGCAACGGCGTTCCGACCGAACCGACCTTGAGGTTGTCGATTCGGTTGACGGTGATCGCGGCGCTGGTCTCGGTCAGGCCGTAGCCCTCGTAGATCGTCAGCCCCACGCCGCGGTAGAAGTGGCCGAGCCGTGCGCCCAGCGGAGCGCCACCGGAGATGGCGGCCCGACAGTCACCGCCCAGCGCCGCCCGTAGTTTGCCGTAGACCAGGCGGTCGAACACTACGTGTTTGGCGCGCAGCAGCAGGCCGGGCTTGCCGGTGTCCAGCGACTTGCTCCACGCGATCGCGGTGTCGGCGGCCATCTCGAAGATTCGGCCCTTGCCGTCGCTGCGGGCGTTCTGCTCGGCGGTGTTGTAGACCTTTTCGAACACCCGCGGCACCGATACCACCAGGGTCGGCTTGAACACCGCGAACGTCGGCACCAGGTTCTTGATGTCGCTGGTGAAGCCCAAGGTCACCTTGTTGGCGAGGGCCGCGAGCGTGATCGCCCTGGCCAGCACGTGCGCGAGCGGCAAAAACACCAGCATGCGCTCGCCCTTGGTCAGCAGCGACGGGAAGCACTCCTTGGAGCCGCGGATCTCGTAGACCAGGTTGGAGTGGGTCAGCTGGCAGCCTTTCGGCTGACCGGTGGTGCCCGAGGTGTAGATCAGCGTCGCGGGGTCGGCGGCCCTGAGCCCGGCCAACCGCTCGTCGAGTTGTCTGGCGTCGACCGTCTTTCCCGCCTCGGCGAGTTCGTCGAACGCCGACCTGCCCGCGCTTTCGATGCGCAGCACTTCCCGCAGCCCGGGCAGTTCCTCCTCGAGGTGCTCGATCCTGTCGGCGTGCGCGTCGGTCTCGACGATCAGCACAACGGCTTCGGAGTTCGAGAGCACGAACTTCACCTGTTCGGGCGAACTTGTCTCGTAGATCGGCACGGTGAGTGCACCGGTGGCCAGGATCGCGAAGTCCAGGATGGGCCATTCGTAGCGGGTGGCCGACAGCAGCGCCACGCGGTCACCGGGTTGCACGCCTTTGGCGATCAAACCGAGCGCGACGGCGCGAATCTGGTCGGCGGCCTGCTTACACGTCACGTCGGTCCACGAACCGTCGACGAGGCGCTGGAAGATCACATGGTCGGGATCGTCGCGCTCATGGTCGAACACGGCGCGCACGACATTGTCGTGCTCTTCCACCGTGAAGGACGCGGGCACACTGAACTCACGCACGGTCTTGACCTCTCGATACGGCTGCTGTTGCCGTATCCACCCTAGTCGGCCGGGGTCCGGACGAGCAGGCTCGTATGTGAAGCTGGTATGCCATGAACAGCATTCAGATCGCGGACGACACGTTCGTCGCGGCGGACCCCGCCGAGGTCGGCCGGTACGTCGCCGATTCTGCGAGCTGGCGTCGCTGGTGGCCGGACCTGCGCCTGACGGTGGTGGAGGACCGAGGCGACAAGGGGCACCGGTGGACCGTCACCGGGGCGCTCGTCGGGACCATGGAAATCTGGCTGGAGCCGGTTCTCGACGGTGTCGTGCTGCACTATTTTCTGCACGCCGAGCCGGCGGGGGTGGCGGCGTGGCAGCTGGCCAAGATGAATCTGGCGAAGATGAACCACCGGCGGCGGGTCGCGGGTAAGAACATGGCATTCGAGGTGAAGCAGCGGCTGGAGGCCACGCGCCCGGTGGGTGTTTCACCGTTGGCCTGAGGCCTCGGCCGTCGACAACAGGGGAGGGTAGATTTTCAACGTGGCGGACAAGACGGCGCAGACCATCTACATCGATGCCGATCCCTCGACGGTCATGGACGTCATCGCGGACATCGGGTCCTATCCGGACTGGGTGGCCGAGTACAAGGAGACCGAGGTGCTCGAGGCCGACGCCGACGGCTATCCCAAGACCGCACGGCTCGTGCTGGACGCCGCTGTCCTCAAGGACACCATGGTGTTGTCCTACAATTGGCCGCCTGACCGCAAGTCGGTGACGTGGTCGCTGGTGTCCAGCTCGCTGCTGAGGTCGTTGGAAGGCGCATATCGCCTGTCGCCCAAGGGATCAGGAACCGACGTCACCTATGAGCTGTCGGTCGACCTGATCATTCCGATGATCGGGCTGCTGAAGCGAAAAGCCGAACGGCGCCTCACGGACACCGCGTTGAAGGACCTCAAGAAACGAGTCGAGGCTGAGTGAGCTGAAGCCCCCCGGCCCGCCTGTCGCCAAGATCGATCTGTTCGTCGGTAAGGGCGGGGTCGGCAAGTCGACGTTGGCGACCGCCACCGCCGTGCGTGACGCGCGCGCGGGGCTGCGGGTGCTGATCGTCTCGACCGATCAGGCGCACTCCATCGGCGACGTGCTCGGGGTGACCGTGACGCCGACCGGTGTGCGCAAGCCGACCCGGGTGCTCACCGACGACGCCGACGCCGGTGGTGGATCACTGGACGCGCTGGCGTTGGACACGCTGGCGCTTCTCGAGGCACGGTGGCGCGACATCGCGGGCCTGTTGTCCGACAGGTTCCCGGAGTCTGAGCTGGGAAGTGTTGCCCCCGAGGAGCTTTCGGCGTTACCGGGTGTTCAGGAAGTGCTCGGCCTCTACGAGGTCGGCGAATTGGCGGCCTCCGGAAACTGGGATCGGATCGTGGTGGACTGCGCGTCGACCGCCGACGCGCTGCGCATGCTCACCCTGCCGGCGACGTTCGGACTGTACCTGGAGCGGGCGTGGCCGCGGCATCGGCGGCTGTCCACCGGCTTCGACGACCCGCAGTCGGCGGCCGTCGTCGCACTGTTCGAACGCATCAGCGCGGGCACCGAATCGCTCAGCGCGATGCTCACCGACGGCTCCAAGGTCAGCGCCCATCTGGTGATGACCGCCGAGCGGGTGGTGGCCGCGGAGGCCGCCCGCACGCTGGGCTCGTTGGCGCTGATGGGCGTCGAGGTGGCCGAGCTGATCGTCAACCAGATACTGGTGCAAGACGATTCGTTCGAATATCGCAACCTGCCCGAACATCCCGCCTTCGACTGGTACACCGAGCGGATATCCGAGCAGCGGGCCGTCCTCGACCAGCTCGACGCGACCATCGGCGATGTCCAGCTCGTCCTGGTTCCGCATCTGGCCGGCGAGCCGATAGGCGCGAAGGCGCTCGGTGAACTACTGGACAGCGCACGGCGCCGCGACGGGTCGCCCCCACCGGGGCCGCTGCGCCCGATCGTCGACCGCGAGTCGGGCTCCGGCCTCGAATCGGTGTACCGGTTGCGGCTAGAGTTGCCGCAGGTCGACTCCTCGGCGTTAACGCTGGGCCGGGTCGACGACGATCTGATAGTCGGCGCCGGCGGATTGCGGCGCCGGGTCCGATTGGCGTCCGTGTTGCGACGATGCGTCGTCGTGGACGCACAACTGCGAGGGTGTGAGTTGACCGTGCGGTTCCGACCGAATCCGGAGGTGTGGCCGAAGTGACGACGCCACACGGCGATCTCGGACCGGAATTGCGGGCACTCGCGCAGGCCATTCTCGACAGGCTCGACCCGGCGGTGCGTCTGGTCGCGGCCCGTGCGACGGCCGGGGCCTCGGGCAAGTGCCAGCAGGTCTGGTGCCCGGTGTGTGCGATCGCGGCCCTGGCGGCGGGTGAACAGCATCCGTTGCTCACCGTCGTCGCCGAGCACAGCGTCGCCCTGCTGGCCGTGGTCCGGGCGATTCTGGACCAGGCAGGAGATGGCCAGACGGGGCCCGATGTGCCGCCGGACGGCCCGCCCGGCCCGCCCGGCGACCCAGGCCCGAACGGCTCGGCTCCACCGCCCACGCCCGGGCGATATCAGCACATTCCCGTGACTGTCGAGGAGTAGTCTTGCGCGCTGTGGTCGCATCCACAGTGCGTGGGTAAAGTTGTCGCAGAACACCGGCCGGTGTTCGATCACCGGGAGGGCCCATGTGGTATTGGCTGTTCAAGTACATCTTCATGGGGCCCCTGCTGTCGTTGCTGGGACGGCCGAAAGTCGAAGGGCTGGACCATGTTCCGTCGTCCGGCGCGGCGATTCTGGCCAGTAATCACCTTGCGGTCGCAGACAGCTTCTACCTGCCGCTCGTGGTGACCCGCAGGATCACATTCCTGGCCAAGGCCGAGTACTTCACCGGGACCGGACTGAAGGGTTGGTTCACCCGGTGGTTCTACACCGTCGCCGGTCAGGTGCCGATTGACCGCACAGACGCCGACAGCGCGCAGAGCGCGTTGAACACCGCGGCGCGGATCCTCGGCGAGGGCAAGCTGCTCGGGATGTACCCCGAGGGCACCCGCTCACCGGACGGCCGGCTCTACAAGGGCAAGACCGGCCTGGCCCGGCTGGCGCTGGAGACCGGTATGCCGGTCATTCCCGTCGCGATGATCGGAACCGACGTCGTCAACCCGCCCGGCAGCAAGATGTGGCGGTTCGGTCGGGTCCAGGTGAAGTTCGGCGCGCCGATGGACTTCAGCCGGTTCGAGGGGCTGGCGGGCAACCGTTTCATCGAGCGCGCCGTCATCGACGAGGTGATGTATGAGCTGATGCGGCTGTCCGGTCAGGAGTACGTCGACCTCTACGCCGCCGACATCAAGGAGGGCAGGGCCGACGACACGACAAAGCCGTCGGCCCGCATGCCGGAGGTAGCCGCCGGCTGAGCCCGCCTAGTTGACCGCAGGTACCGGCGCCGCGTCGACGACCGGCCTGCTGCGTATCGCGGAATTGATCGGACCCGCGACGGTGCCGGCCACCACGATCACCGCGATCGCCCACCACACATAGGACCCGCCGGCCAGCTGACGCCACAGCGATGCGGCGGTCTCCTGATGCTCGGGCATCAGCGTGATCGGCGTCCACACCATCAAGGCGAATCCCGCGGCCGCCACCAGGCCCAGCGCCGCATGCCGCTTGCGGTAGGCCACCAGCGCCGTGACCAGCAGCGTGGGCAGCGACCACACCCAGTGGTGCGACCAGGACACCGGCGACACCACCAACCCGAACATCGCCACGCAGATCAGTGCCAGCACCGGTTCATCGGCTCTGAGCAGGCGTCGCACCGCCCACACGGTGATCGCCAGCATCGCGAAGCACGCCGCGGTCCACAACATGAACCGCGGTCCTTCGCTCAGCCCCAGCCGAGCCAGCGCTCCCGCGATGTTCTGGTTGGTGTTCAGGGTTGCCGTCCCGATGCGATCGGTGTTGCGCACGGTTTCGGTCCAGTACTCCAGGGAGTCGCGCCAGGCGAACGCCACCCCGACCAGGGTGGCGATGACGGCGGAGAGCGCGGTGACGATCAGCGCGCGAACGTCGCGGCGCAGCAGGAAATACAGCAGGAAGACCGCCGGAGTGAGCTTCAGGGCGATCGCCAGCCCCAGGAGCATGCCCCGCGGCCATGGTGTCTGCCGCGGCACGCAGTCGGCGATCACCAGCGTCATCAGCACGACGTTGATCTGGCCGAAGTCGAAGTTCGACCGGATGGGCTCCAGATAGACCACCGCCGGGGCGACGATCGCCGCGGCCAGCCACGCCTGCCGTAACCACGCGGGTTCGGCCGTCACCGAGGTCTGGGACCAGACATCGCAGCGATGCAGCACGATCGTCACCGCGACGATGAGCAGCACCAGGGTGGTCACCGTGATCGCGACGCTGGCCGCCTCCAGCGACAGCAGCGCGAACGGCGAGAACACCACGGCGGCCAGCGGGGGATAGGTGAACGGCAGATCGAGGCCGCCTCGGGTGTGGAACATCGCTCCGTCGGCGTAGAGCGGGCGACCGTCCAGCCAGGCCTGCCCGCCCATCCGGTACACGTCCACGTCGATGCGGTAGGGCACCCGGCCGAGCACACGCCAGCCGGCCCAGGCCAACCCCGCCAGGGTCAGCAGCTGAAACAGCCGCCAGGCGAGCGTTGGCCCCCAACCAGCCCCGCCGGGCGACCGCCACGTACTCATGTCGCTGACCAGACTATCGGGGCACCCCGGCGCGTCGGCCGGTATCCCGGGCACGACACGCGCTGGTCATTCTGCTCCTCGCGTGCGCGGCGGTCGGCGTAAGTTTTCTGGGTGCTCGCGGACCTACACCTCATATTCGGCGTCCCACATGCGCGGGTGCCGCTCGTGTACTGCCTGATCGCGTTCATCCTGACGTTCTTCGTCACCCGCACGATCGTGCGGTACATCCGCAGGCATGCCGACAGCGACGCGCCGCGCAAGTGGTGGCAGCCGCGCAACATCTCTGTTTCCAAGGCACAGGGCGCTGGGCTGCACATCCACCACGTGGTGATCGGCGTGGTCCTGGTCATGATCTCCGGTGTGACGATGGTGACGTTGGGTGTCGACGGGGGAGTACCCGAATTCACGGCGGCGGCAATCTTTTTCGGAATCGGTGCAGCGCTGGTCCTGGACGAGTTCGCGCTGATCCTGCATCTGCAGGACGTGTACTGGGCCGAGGACGGGAGAACCTCGGTCGATGCGGTCTTCGCCGCCGTCGCCGTCGCGGGGCTGCTGATCCTGGGCTTCAACCCGCTGTCGTTCTTCGACATCGACATCTGGCGCAACGATCACTCGCTGATCGCGCGGGCCGGCGTGGTCGTGGCCGCCGTGCTGACGCTGTTGCTGGCCGTCATCGTGCTGCTCAAAGGCAAGGTGTGGACCGGGCTCGTAGGGATGTTCGTGACCCCGCTGCTGTTCGTCGGGGCGATCCGGTTGTCGAGGCCGCACGCGCCGTGGGCGCGGTGGCGCTACACCAACCGCCCGCGCAAGATGCACCGGGCGCTGGAGCGCGAGCGCTGGCTGCGGCGACCGGTGGTGCAGGCCAAGCTGTGGCTGCAGGACGCGATCGCGGGTATGCCCAAGTTTCCCGACGACGCGTTGGTCGACGAGCAGCTCGACCGCGAGATTCACGCCGCGCCCGCCCCCAAGGATCGGTCAGTTTCGGCCGAGCCCGAGAAGGAGCACGCGTAGTGCGCTACTTCTACGACACCGAATTCATCGACAACGGGCGCACCATCGACCTGATCTCGATCGGCGTCGTCGCCGAGGATGGTCGCGAATATTATGCGGTGTCAACCGAATTCAACCCCGAGCGGGCAGGCAGCTGGGTCCGTAAACACGTGTTGCCCAAGCTCCCACCGCCGTCGTCGCAGCTGTGGCGCTCGCGCAGGCAGATCCGCGCGGAGCTGGAGGACTTCTTCGGGGTCGACGGAGACGAGCCGATCGAGCTGTGGGCTTGGGTGGGCGCCTACGACCATGTCGTGTTGTGCCAGCTGTGGGGTCCGATGACCGATCTTCCACCGGCGATACCGCGCTTCACCCGAGAGCTGCGCCAGTTCTGGGAGGAGCGCGGTTCGCCGCGCATGCCGCCGCGCCCGCGGGACGCCCACGACGCGTTGGTCGACGCTCGCCACAATTTGCGGCGCTTCCAGCTGATGACCACCGGTGAAGCGCCGGGCCAGCGGTGAAAAGCACATGTCGCGGGCCGTTACCATGAACGGGTGAACTGGACCGTCGACGTACCCATCGAACAGCTGCCCTCGTTGCCGCCGCTGCCCGATGAGCTGCGGCAGCGGCTCGACGCCGCGCTCGCCAAGCCCGCGGTGCAGCAGCCGACCTGGGATGTCGAGGCGGCGAAGAACATGCGCACCGTGCTCGAGAGCGTGCCTCCGGTGACGGTGCCCGCCGAGGTGGAACGGCTCAAGAGCCAGCTGGCCGCCGTTGCCAGCGGCGAGGCGTTCCTGCTTCAGGGCGGCGACTGTGCCGAGACCTTCGTCAACAACACCGAGCCCCACATCCGGGCCAACCTGCGCGCGTTGCTGCAGATGGCCGTGGTGTTGACCTACGGCGCCAGCGTGCCGGTGGTCAAGGTGGCCCGCATCGCAGGCCAGTACGCCAAACCGCGTTCGGCCGACATCGACGCGCTGGGCCTGCGGTCCTACCGCGGCGACATGATCAACGGTTTCGCGCCCGACGCCGCGGTCCGTGAGCATGACCCGTCGCGGCTGGTCCGCGCGTACGCCAACGCGAGCGCCGCGATGAACCTGGTGCGTGCCCTGACCGGTTCGGGCCTCGCGTCGCTGCACCTGGTGCACGACTGGAACCGCGAGTTCGTCCGCACGTCGCCCGCCGGTGCCCGGTACGAGGCGCTGGCCGGTGAGATCGACCGCGCGCTGACGTTCATGAGCGCGTGCGGGGTCGACAACCGCAACCTGGAGACCGCCGAGATCTACGCCAGCCACGAGGCGCTGGTGCTCGACTACGAGCGCGCGATGCTGCGGCTGTCGGAGACCGATCAGGGCTCGAAGCTCTACGACCTGTCCGCGCACTACGTGTGGATCGGCGAGCGCACCCGTCAGCTCGACGGCGCACACATCGCGTTCGCGGAGGTGATCGCGAACCCGATCGGGGTCAAGCTCGGCCCGACCATGACACCGGAGCTCGCCGTCGAGTACGTCGAACGCCTCGACCCGAACAACGAGCCGGGCCGGCTCACGCTGGTCACCCGCATGGGTAACAACAAGGTGCGGGACCTGCTGCCGCCGATCATCGAGAAGGTGCAGGCCACCGGCCATCAGGTGATCTGGCAGTGCGATCCCATGCACGGCAACACCCACGAGTCCTCGACCGGCTACAAGACCCGCCACTTCGACCGCATCGTCGACGAGGTCCAGGGCTACTTCGAGGTGCACAGGGCGCTGGGCACCCATCCCGGGGGCATCCACGTCGAGATCACCGGTGAGAACGTCACCGAATGTCTCGGTGGGGCGCAGGACATCTCGGACGCCGACCTCGCCGGGCGCTACGAGACGGCGTGCGATCCGCGCTTGAACACCCAGCAGAGCCTGGAGCTCGCGTTCCTGGTCGCCGAGATGCTGCGCGATTAGTCGGAGTCCGACTAGATCAGGTTGGTCAGGTTGCTGCCGGCCGTCCACGCGGCCGCCGCGATCAGCGCCGTCAGCGTGATCACGGCGACCACCCAGGCGAGCAGTGCGCGCCTGGAGCGCTGCCGCGCCCAGTGGAATTCCTCGAGCTCGATTCCGGCGAACCGTCCCGACACCGGCTGGTACTCGGGTTCGGGGGCTTGCCAGTCGTCGCGCGGTAGCGTCCGGGTCGCCTGGCGTGACGCGGGTGGGGCCGCAGGCGCGGGCGGCGGAGGATGCAGGGGCGCCGAGGCGTGCTGGGCGGAGTTGCGCGGCGCGGGGACCCGGAACGGTGGCAAGCCGAGTTCGTCGACGATCGCGTCCAGGTCGTCACCCATCTCCCGGGCATCGGCGTAGCGCCGAGCCGGATCGCGTGCGGTGGCGCGCAACACCAGGTCGTCGAACTGTGCGGGAACGCCCGCGATCACCGAGCTCGGTGCCGGGACGTCGTTGTCCATGCGCTGATACGCCACGGCCAGCGCCGAGTCGCCCGCGAACGGAGTGCGACCGGTCAGCAGTTCGTAGGTCAGGATGCCCGCCGAGTAGACGTCGCTGCGGGTGTCGGCGTCGCCGGTGCTGACCTGTTCGGGGGACAGATACGCCGCGGTGCCCAGAATGACGCTGGTCGACGTGATCTTCGCTTCGGCCACGGCCCGCACCAAACCGAAGTCGGCGATCTTGACGTCGCCATCGTCGGAGATCAGCACGTTCTCGGGTTTGACGTCGCGGTGCACCAGGCCTGCGCGGTGCGCCGCGGCCAGCCCGCCGAGGACCGGGCCCAGTACCGCGGCGGCGGCATGTGGAGGCATCGGCCCGCGTTCGCGCAGCAGTTCGCGCAGCGTGCCGCCCTCGACGAGTTCCATCACCAGGAAGGGGGGCGGGCCGCCCATGCGGCCGCCGCCCTGGTCGTACACCGCGACCAGGCCGGGATCGGTCAGTCGCGCGACCGCGCGTGCCTCGCGTTGGAAGCGGGTCAGGAACTGCGAGTCACCCGCATACCGGCTGTCCATCACCTTCAGCGCGACCGGGCGATCCAGCCGCAGATCGAGTCCGCGGTACACAGCGGACATGCCTCCGGTCGCGATCATCACGTCGACGCGGTACCGACCGTCGAGCACGGTTCCCGGCAGCGGGTCCGTCCGCGGGTAGGCCTCCACCGCAGACATGTTACGGAGCGCGACACCGCCTGCTTTGCCGCTACGGCCGACGGTTACCGGATTTAGACTCGGTGTGGTGAGCAGCATTCCGGCCTCCGAGGATGTCCTCGATCCCGCCGAGGACGTCTACGACCTACCCACCGTCGCCGAGATGCTCGGCGTCGCGGTGACGAAAGTGCAGCAACAGTTGCGCGACGGCCATCTGATCGGCGTCCGGCGCGGCGGCGCGGTCGTGGTTCCGAAGGTGTTCTTCGACGACACCGGCCACGTCGTGAAGAGCCTGCCCGGACTACTCGTCGTGCTGCGCGACGGGGGCTACCACGACACCGAGATCGTGCGCTGGCTGTTCACACCCGACGCCTCCCTGACCATCAGGCGCGACGGCACGACCGACGATCTCGCTAACGCTCGGCCGGTTGATGCTCTTCACTCGCATCAGGCCCGTGAGGTGGTGCGCCGGGCGCAGGCGATGGCTTATTGACCGCTCGCGGCGCGTTCTTCAGCGAGTACCACGCCACCGCGGCGCACGCCACCGACAGCAGCACGTGTGGCCACGAGTACATCCCGTGTGCCCCATCGGGTTTCCAGATCACGGTGATCCACGTCGACAGGCCCGCGATGATCGCGATCGACCGCCGGCTCTGAGCCAGCGCGGCCACCACGGCCAACGGCCAGGTGTAGTACCAGGGCAGCGCCGCGGGCACGAGGAGCACCACGATCACCATCACCACCGCGATACCGGTCAGCGCCTCGCGGTCGGTGTGCCGAAACCGCCACCACACGAACGGAAGTGACAGCGCGATGAGCGCGATGCCGATAATCCTGGCGACGTCGAGCACCGCGTAGAAGTTCACCGGCAGGAACAGGCCGCCGACGGCGTTGATGACGTTGGCCGCCGCGGTGGGCAGGGTCAGCCAGTTGATGATCTTCACCGAGCCCGCCAAGGCGGTGAGCCAACCCAGTCCGACACCGGCGGCCAACGACAGCACCGCGAACACCGCGGTGAAGATCAGCGCCGAGGCCGTTGTCGCCACCACGAACGCCTTGACCGCCGAGAAGTCGCGCCTGTTTCGCAGGTCGCGCGCCCACACCCAGACCATGAACGGAAGTGCCAGTCCCGCGGTCGCTTTCACCGCAACCGCGGCGGCGATCAGGCCCCCGCCCCAGAGGTGGCGTCCGGAGAATGTCAGGGCGATGCCGGCCATCATCAGGCCGACCATCAGCATCTCGTTGTGCACTCCGCCCATCAGATGGATGATCACCAGCGGGTTGAGCACGCAGATCCACAGCGCGGTCGCGCCGTCGGCGCCGATGTGCCTGGCCACCCGCGGCGCGGCCCAGATCAGCAACGCCAAGCCGGGAAGCATGCACAACCGCAACAACATCGTGCCCGCGACGACGTCGTTGCCGACCAGCATCGTCACGAACTTGGCGATCAGGATGAAACCCGGCCCGTACGGCGCAGTCGTGGTGGTCCAGATGGGACTGACGTTGTCCAGCAACGAGTTCGGGTTGTCGACGGGTCCGACCGCGTACGGGTCGAGGCCGTCTCGCAGCAGTGCCCCCTGCGCGAGGTAAGAGTAGGTGTCGCGGCTGAACAGCGGGACGCTCAGCAGCAGCGGCGCCAGCCAGAAGCCGGTGGTGGCCACCATCGTGTACTCGGTCGCGGTGCGGTCGACCACCCGGCGGCCCAGCCACAGCCACGCCGCCAGCATCAGTGCGACACCGCCCCACAACAGGATCGACGACAGCACCAGCCCGTGTCCGAACCGCAGCCACGACAGGTGCAGCGACTCCAGCAGCGGGTCGTGCAGTCGCGTGCTGCCCGCACCCAACCCTCCCGCGGTGATCAGGACGGCGCCGACGAAGCCCAGCCGGGCGGGTTGGGCCTGCGGCGATGTCGCGAACGAGGCCAACCGCGAAACATGCTGAGTCAAGCCGGCTTTCGACGGCCGTGTCGATGAGGTCGAGGGGGAGGTCGTCATCGTTATGCGGTTCGGTTCGCGGCCAATCGAGCGAGCTCGGACAACCCCGCTTTGGCATGGGCGTCGATGGCGGCGGAATCGAGGGCGCCCAGCGCGCGGCGGGTGAGGTCGGAGATGCGGTTCTCCACCGCGGCCAGCGCGCCGACGGACTCGATCACCGTGCACAGTTCCTTGACCTGGGCATCGGACAGCGTCGACCCGATGGAGGTGCGTAGCAGTTTCGCCGCCGCGGGGTCGGTCTCCTCCGCCAGCTCGACCGCCTCGGCCAGCAACACGGTGCGCTTGCCTGCCCGCAGGTCGTCACCGGACGGCTTGCCCGTGACCGCGGGATCCCCGAACACCCCGAGCACGTCGTCGCGCAGCTGAAACGCCACGCCGAGGTCGGTGCCGAACTCTCCGAAGGCGGCCTGGACGTCGGGCCGGTCGGCGGCCGCGGCGGCGCCGAGCTGCAGCGGCCGGGTGATCGTGTACGAGGCGGTCTTGTAGATGTTGACCGTCAGCGCCGAGGCCACCGAGTCGGCTCCACTGGCCTCGGCGACGATGTCGAGGTACTGCCCGCCGAGCACCTCGGTGCGGATCGCGCTCCACACGCGGCGGACCCGCACGGCCGCGTCGGCGGGCAGGTCGGCCGTGGCGACGACGTCGTCGGCCCAGACCAGCGCCAGGTCACCGAGCAGGATCGCCGCCGACATGCCGAACTGCTCGGCCGAGCCGCGCCAGCCGTGTGTGCGGTGGCGCTCGGTGAACAACCGGTGCACCGTCGGCAGCCCGCGGCGGGTCGCCGAGGCGTCGATGACGTCGTCGTGGACGAGGGCGCAGGCGTGCAGCAGTTCGAGCGCCGAACACAGCCGCAGCACATCCGGGTCGAGGGGATTCTCGGGCCGGTCGGCGACCGCCCGCCAGCCCCAGTAGGCGAATGCGGGCCGCAACCGCTTGCCGCCGCGCAGCACGAATTCCTCCAGTGCGGCGGTCATTTCGGCGTAGTCGTCGCCCATGTAGGCGCATTCGCTGCGACGCTCCTGCAGATAATCCCGCAGCTGGTCGGTGACGGCGCCGGCCAGCTCGACGGCTGACGGTGCCGTGGCATGCACGCTCAGCGGGCGCCCCTTTCTCTGTGCGACGACCCTGCCCCGAACGCCTTCAGCGTAGAGCCTGCGTGTGTGGTCCGAGCAAGTGAGGAGGGGTGCGGCCCGGGCCGTCCCGGCCCCTATTCGCGGGCTTCGCCCACTTTGGGCGATTGGTCGCGGCTCACGTACGCCAGCGCCCCGATGATGGCGGCCACGACGAAGGAGCCGAGGCCGAGCCAGATCGCGGCGCCGGTGAACGACCGCGCGCTGGGATCGGTGTAGCGGGCTTGGGCGTTCATTGTGCTGACCACACCCGGCCGCAACTTCCACTCGACGATCTCGGCCGACACCTGATCACCGTTGGTCGAGGTGACTTCGCCAGGGAACGACACGGTCAGCGACACGTCGGCCTCGGAGTCGCTGAGCGACGTGAGGTCGGCGCGACCCTCGAGGATGACGAGGTCACCGGCGCGGCGCAACGACAGGTCGACACCGGCGGCGTCGCGGTTCATGTTGGCCAGCTGAGGCAGTTCGGCGAAGGTGAGGTCGGAGAACACCGCCTGGGACCCGACGTAGTCGTCGCGGCTGTACTCCGAGACCGCCACCTTGCTGGCGAACGGCAGGTTGTTCAGCAGCTGCGGGCCCTTGTCGTCGGCGTTGCGCGGCTTTGCCGCCGCGATGATCTGACCGGACACCCGGTCGTCGGGGGAGACCGTGATCGAGGCCCGCACCCGGACGCAGCCGACGGCGGTCGGAAGCACGACGAGGATCAGCATCACGAGTGCGAGCAAGCGGGTTCTGCTGCTGCGGGGGCGGGCCGGCACGTGGTCATCGTGCCAGACCGAGGCGAGCCGAGGCGTCGGCGACATCAAATCCGTGTCAGAGCGGCAGTGACCGGCCCAGGATGGCGAAAGCCCGCGGATCGCCCGCGAAATGGTAGCCACGGATGACATCGGTGAAGCCGAGCCTGCGGTACAGCCGCCAGGCCCGGTTGGCCTCACCGTTGATCTCCGGCGTCGACAACAACACGTGGGACTCCTGGCGGTCGGAGAGCAGTCGGCGAGCCAACGCCTCACCGAGCCCGTGGCCCTGAGCGCGGGGGTGGATGTGCAGTTCGGTGAGTTCGAAGTAGCTGGTCATCAACGCGGCGATGGAGTTGCGATCGGTGCCCACCCGCTGCAGCCCGGCCACCACCTGCTGCTGCCACCACTGGTCGGGGGCGCCGCAGTAGCCGTAGGCGATGCCGACCATCGGGGCGGAGGCCAGTTCGGCCTCGCCGGGGGGGTCCTCGGCTTGGCCGACGGTCACCGCCGCGACGGCCTTCCACCCGGGCCTGCGGGTGTGCTCGAGCCACATCGACGCCCGCTGGGCCTCGGTGCCGCGCGGATAGCGCATCGCGTCGACGTAGACCGCGAGCGCGTCACCGAGTCGGCGCTGCATATCGCTCGGCGACAGATCGATGAGAAATGTCGCCAACTGTGTCTGCCTCTCCGCGGGTCGGGGCGGTGCCGTCCCAACCATTATCGAGTGGATCCGCCTGCGCCTCTCACGCGGCGGCGTCCGTCATACAATCGGGCGTCGAACAAGGTGGTACGGCTCAGATCGACCTCGTATCATGACTGTTAGATGCCCGTGAAGGCGGGCACACAAGACTTTGAACAATGAGTTGGCCGCGGTGGGCCCCTGGGTTCCGAGGGAGGGACGAATGCCACTCTCCGATCATGAGCAGCGCATGCTCGACCAGATCGAGAGCGCGCTCTATGCCGAGGACCCGAAGTTCGCTTCGAGTGTCCGCGGCGGAACCCTGCGCGCACCTTCGACCCGGCGTCGCCTTCAAGGCGCCGCGCTCTTCGTGCTCGGGCTCGCGATGCTGGTGTCCGGTGTCGCGATCCCAGCCACCCAGATCAGTGGCTTTCCGGTGCTCTCGGTTCTCGGCTTCATCGTGATGTTCGGCGGTGTGGTGTTCGCGATCACGGGCCCGCGGGTTCCCGGTGGCCGCGACCGGTCGGTCGCCGAACCGGGCGCCGCCCGGCAGAAGCGGGGCAAGGGCGCGGGTGGGTCGTTTGCCAGCCGCATGGAGGATCGCTTCCGGCGTCGCTTCGACGAATAGGAACCGACACGACACAAGGGGCAGCCCGCATGGCGGACTGCCCCTTTTTTCGTGTGTTCGGCCGCCGATCGCCCCACTGAGCCCCACAGTCGGCCCACCCGACTCTGACCTGGGCTTTTTCCTCCGATAGCGCTCAAACCCGGGGCGTCGCCAGCCGCACGCCGCCCGGTGTGGGGCGCAGCGTGGGGACTCACCAGGAAATTCGTGGCACAAATGGTGGAAGGTGGGGGATTGTGGGGTAAAGTGGCGGACAACGGAGCGACCGGGGCTCTGTTGACCGGCGGGGAGGTGGCGAGATGTTTCTCGGCACCTACACGCCGAAGCTCGACGACAAGGGGCGGCTCACGCTGCCCGCCAAGTTCCGCGACGCGCTGGCAGGAGGGTTGATGGTCACCAAAAGCCAAGATCACAGCCTTGCCGTCTATCCGCGCGCCGAGTTCGAGAAGCTGGCCCGACGGGCGTCGCAGGCATCGCGTAGCAACCCGGAAGCACGCGCATTCCTGCGGAACCTGGCCGCCGCCACCGACGAACAGCATCCCGACGCACAAGGCCGAATCACGCTGTCGGCCGATCACCGCCGCTACGCGAACCTGTCGAAGGACTGCGTGGTGATCGGATCGGTCGACTACCTGGAAATCTGGGACTCCGCCGCATGGCAGGAGTACCAGCAGACCCATGAAGAGAACTTCTCCGCGGCCACCGATGAAGCTCTGCACGACATCATCTGATTCGGCGACGAGTCGAGGCAGGCACAGGCATCCAGCCCGTGCATCGCGGCCTCTGCCCGAACCGGCCCTGGCGTACTTCCCCGACGCCAGGTCCGTGCTCTCGGACAGGGACCCCGGTGCAGGGGTTTCGGGTGGAGGCGAGGGAGGCGCGGCGATGGAACGGCGCAGCAGCGATCACGGACACGTTCCCGTCCTGCTGGACCGCTGCGTCGAACTGCTCACCCCCGCACTGACGCGGCAAAGTTCCGACGGTGAGGGTGCGGTGCTGGTCGACGCCACTCTCGGAGCCGGCGGACACGCGGAGCGCTTCCTGACCGAGCTGCCCGGTCTGCGGCTGATCGGCTTGGACCGCGACCCCGATGCGTTGTGGATCGCCGGTGAACGCCTGTCGCGGTTCGGTGATCGGGTGATGCTGGTCCGCACGCGGTACGACGGCATCGGCGGGGTGCTCGGGGACGACGGCTACTGGGCGAGCCAGGCCGATGGGGTCCTTTTCGACCTCGGCGTGTCCTCGATGCAGCTCGATCGCACCGAACGCGGGTTCTCCTACGCCGCCGACGCGCCACTGGACATGCGGATGGATCCCGACGCGGAACTGACCGCCGCCGATGTGGTGAACACCTACGACCAGAAATCGTTGACCCGGCTCCTGCGTGAATTCGGTGAGGAACGTTTCGCGAGCCGGATCGCGGCCCAACTCGTCCGCAGGCGCGCCCGCCAGCCGTTCCGGACCACCGGGGAGCTGGTCGAGCTGCTGTACCAGGCGATTCCGGCCCCGGCGCGCCGCACCGGCGGGCACCCGGCGAAGCGCACGTTCCAAGCGCTTCGGATCGCGGTCAACGGCGAACTGGACTCGCTGCGCGACGCGTTGCCCGCGGCGCTGAACGCTCTGGCGCCCGGTGGGCGCATCGTGGTGATGGCTTACCAGTCCCTCGAGGACCGCATCGTCAAGGCGGCCTTCGCCTCCGCAACGGCGTCCAGGACGCCTCCAGGCCTACCGGTGGAACTACCCGGGCATGAGCCGAAGTTCGTCGCACTGACTCGCGGTGCCGAGCGTGCAGCTCCCGAGGAGATCGAACGGAACCCGCGTAGCGCGCCCGTGCGGCTACGAGCACTGGAGAAGGTGGGGGCACCCAGGTGAACGCCAAGCAGGCCAAACAGCCCAAAGGGGCCAAGCAGACCAAGCGCGCAAAAGGGGTCCGCGGCGCCGACGAACGTCGCCGCACCGGTGCTCAGCGGCGCTCGACGGACGCGCAGGCGCGGCGCAAGCCGAGCCGCGAGCAGCGGCCCCAGCGCTCGGCGCCCCAGACCAACCCCATCCCGCGTCCGGTCGGCGCGCCGGGCAGGCCCAAGAGCGCCAGCCAGGCAAAGGCGCGGGCCAAGGCACGTAAGGCCAAGGCACCGAAGGTCGTTCGGACACCGTTACGCCAGCGCATCATCGTCAGGCTGGCCTCGGTGGAGCTCAGCCCGCGGGCCCTCGTGGCCAGGGTGCCGTTCGTGGTGCTGGTGATCGGGTCGCTGGGGATGGGCCTGGGCACGACGCTGTGGTTGTCCACCGATGCCGCCGAGCGCTCCTATCAACTGGGCAACGCTCGCGAGACGAATCAGGCTCTGCTGCAACAGAAGGAAGCCCTCGAGCGCGATGTGCTGGAGGCGCAGGCCGCCCCGGCGTTGGCCGAAGCCGCGCGTGAGCTCGGGATGATCCCGTCCCGCGACACCGCCCACCTGGTGCAGGATCCGGCGGGTAACTGGGTGGTGGTCGGCACGCCCAAACCGGCAGAAGGCGTTCCGCCGCCGCCGCTGAACACACCGCTGCCCGACGCGACACCGCAGGCGCCCCCACCGGGACCGCGCCCGCCCGCACCGCGGGTCGTCGATCCCCGCGAGGTCACCGTCCGGATGCCGACGCGGACGGCGCCCACCCCTGTGCCGCAGTCGCTTCCGGGGCAGCCGCCGGCGCCCGGTGCCGTACCGGGGCCGGTGGTCCCGCCGGCCGCGCCGATGGTCCCGCCCGACGCGCTGCACATCCCGAACCCGCAGCTGCTGCCGGGTCCCGTACCCGGCGCCGAACAGTTCAGCCCCGCGGTCGTGCCGCCTGCGCCCGCGCCTCCGGCTGGTCCCGTCGCATGAGCCGCGGCGAGCGCCGGGCCCGCAAGGCCGCTCCGGCGGCGGCCGGTTCTCAGGAGCGCTCGGCCAAAGCCAGACGGACTCGTGCTCCGATCACCGAAACCGGGCTGCGCAGCGCATCTTTCGTGTTCCGGCATCGAGTGGGCAACGCGGCGATCTTCCTGGTGTTGATCGTCGCGGCGGGGCAGCTGTTCCACCTTCAGGTGCCGCGCGCCGACGGGTTGCGGGCCGAGGCGGCGAGCCAGCTCAAGGTGACCGACGTCGACAAGGCCGTGCGCGGGGCGATCGTCGACCGCAACAACGACAAGCTCGCCTTCACCATCGAGGCGCGCGCGCTGACCTTCCAGCCGCAACGGGTCCGCAAGCAACTGGAGGAGGCCAGGGCGAAAAGCACGGAGGCGCCCGAACCCGACCGCAGGCTGCGCGACATCGCCGCCGAGGTGGCGTTGCGGCTGAACAACAAGCCGGACTCGGCCACCGTCCTCAAGAAGCTCAAGAGCAACGAGACGTTCGTCTATCTCGCGCGGGCGGTGGACCCCGCCATCGCCGAGGCGATCACCAAGAAGTTCCCCGAGGTCGGTTCGGAGCGCCAGGACCTGCGCCAGTACCCGGGCGGCTCGCTGGCGGCCAACATCGTCGGCGGCATCGACTGGGACGGTCACGGGCTGCTGGGGCTGGAGGATTCCCTCGATGCCGTGCTCGCGGGTACGGACGGCTCGATCACCTACGACCGGGGCTCCGACGGTGTGGTCATTCCGGGCAGTTACCGCAACCGCCACGACGCGGTCGACGGTTCCACGGTCATGCTGACCATCGACGACGACATCCAGTTCTACGTCCAACAGCAGGTGCAGCAGGCCAAAAACCTGTCCGGCGCCAAGAACGTCTCGGCGGTCGTCCTGGACGCGAAGACCGCCGAGGTGCTGGCGATGGCGAACGACAACACGTTCGACCCGAGCCAGGACATCGGCAGGCAGGAGCACCGCCAGCTCGGAAACCCCGCGGTGTCCTCGCCCTATGAACCGGGTTCGGTCAACAAGATCGTCACCGCCGCATCGGTCATCGAGTACGGGCTGTCGCATCCCGACGAGGTGCTGCAGGTCCCGGGGTCGATCCACATGGGTGGTGTCACCGTCGGGGACGCCTGGGAACACGGGACGATGCCCTACACCACGACGGGCATCTTCGGTAAGTCCTCCAACGTCGGCACGCTGATGCTGGCGCAGCGACTCGGCCCGGAGCGCTTCTTCGAGATGGTCCGCAAATTCGGCCTCGGTCAGCGCACCGGGGTGGGGCTGCCGGGCGAGAGTGCGGGCCTGGTCCCGCCGATCGACCAGTGGTCGGGCAGCACATTCGCCAACCTGCCCATCGGACAGGGCCTTTCGATGACCCTGCTCCAGATGGCCGGCATGTATCAGACGATCGCCAACGACGGGGTGCGGGTCCCGCCGCGCATCGTCAAGACCACCATCGCCGCCGACGGCACCCGCACCGACGAGCCTCGCCCCGAGGGCGTTCGGGTGGTCTCGCCGGAGACCGCCAAGACGGTGCGGCACATGTTGCGGGCCACGGTGCAGCGCGACCCCACCGGGGTGCAGCAGGGCACGGGGTCGCAGGCGGCCGTCGAGGGCTACCAGATCTCCGGGAAGACGGGCACCGCCCAGCAGATCAACCCCGCCTGCGGGTGCTACTACAGCGACGTCTACTGGATCACCTTCGCCGGCATCGCCACCACCGACGACCCGCGCTATGTCGTCGCCATCATGATGGACCACCCGCAGCGCACGGCCGACGGGCAGCCCGGCACCACATCGGCGCCGCTGTTCCACAACATCGCCTCCTGGCTGCTGCAGCGCGAGAACGTGCCGCTGTCGCCCGATCCCGACTCGCGATTGACCCTGGTAGCCGACTGACGAGCGCACCGGCGGCGCCGATATGACGCGGAGGCCGCACAGGCGACTGGGTACTGTGTCAACGCCATGAACCTGCGACCCAGCCATCCCGCCGGCGCGGCGCTCGGGCCACTGGCCGGGCAGGTCCAGGCGGTACCCGCGGGCGGTGCCGTACCGGACGTCCGCGTCACCGGCGTCACGCTGCGCAGCGGGGACGTCGAACCCGGTGACCTGTTCGCGGCGCTGCCGGGCGCAGCTTCGCACGGGGCCCGCTACGCCGGCGAGGCGATCGCACGCGGTGCGGGGGCGATCCTCACCGACCCCGACGGGCTGACGCTGTTGGGATCCGAGGTGGACACACCCGTCGTGGTCCATCCGGCTCCGCGGTCGGTGCTGGGCGCGCTGGCCGCCGAGGTGTACGGGCGGCCGTCCGAGCGGCTGCGGGTCATCGGGGTCACCGGCACCTCCGGCAAGACCACCACCACCTATCTGGTGGAGGCCGGGTTGCGATCGGCGCAGCGGGTGGCCGGACTCGTCGGCACCGTCGGCATCCGGATCGACGGACGCGATCAGGCCAGCGTCCTCACCACGCCCGAGGCACCGGATCTGCAGGCCCTGCTCGCGGTGATGGTGGAGCAGGGCGTCGACACCGTCGTGATGGAGGTGTCGAGCCACGCGCTCACCCTCGGCCGCGTCGACGGGGTGCGCTTCGCGGTCGGCGGGTTCACCAACCTGTCCCGCGACCATCTCGACTTCCACCCGACGATGCTGGACTACTTCGAGGCCAAGGCGCGACTGTTCGCTCCCGAATCCCCCACTCACGCAGACCTTTCCGTGCTGTGCGTCGACGACGATGCCGGCCGGGAGATGGCCAGGCTGGCCCGCGAACCGGTGACGGTCAGCGCGACCGGCCGGGTCGCCGACTGGCGCATCGAGGACGTCCGCACGGTCGGACGCAACGCGCAGGAGTTCGTCGCGGTGGACCCGGCGGGGGTGCACCATCATCTGCAGATCGGGTTGCCCGGGCGCTACAACGTGGCCAACTGCCTGCTCGCGATCGCGCTGCTCGACGCTGTCGGTGTGTCACCCGAACAGGCCGTGCCCGGCCTGCGCACCGCGACCGTGCCGGGGCGGATGGAGCCCGTCGAGTGCGGCCAGGATTTCCTGGCGCTGGTCGACTACGCGCACAAGCCGGGCGCCCTGCAGGCCGTGCTGGAGACGTTGCGGGCGCAGGGCGACGGCCGGTTGGCGGTCGTGTTCGGCGCGGGCGGTAACCGCGACCCCGGCAAGCGGGGGCCGATGGGCCGCGTCACCGCCGAACTGGCCGATCTGGTGGTGGTGACCGACGACAATCCCCGCGACGAGGATCCCGCCGAGATCCGCGCGGCGATCCTGGCCGGCGCGGAGGGCCCCGCGGAGGTCGTCGAGATCGGCGATCGCCGCGCTGCGATCGAGCACGCGGTGGCGTGGGCGCGACCCGGGGACGTCGTGCTCGTCGCGGGGAAAGGCCACGAGGCAGGGCAGACCAGCGCCGGGGTCACCCGACCCTTCGACGACCGCGAGGAGTTGGCGCGCGCCCTCGACGGACGCCGGTCATGATCGACTACACGCTGGCCCGGATCGCCGAGATCGTCGGCGGCCGGATCGCCGACATCTCCGAAGCGGACGCCGCCATCACCCGGGTCACCGGCACCGTCGAGTTCGACTCGCGGGCCGTCACACCGGGCGGTCTCTTCCTCGCGCTGCCGGGAGCCCGCTCGGACGGACACGACTTCGCCGCCGCGGCGGTGCGGGCCGGGGCGGCCGCGGTGCTGGCCGCCCGCCCGGTCGGGGTGCCGGCGATCGTCGTCGATCCGACACCGGAGACGTCCGACCGGGCGGCGGGCGTACTCGAACACGACGTCGACGGTTCGGGGGCAGCCGTGCTCGCGGCGTTGGCCAAGCTGGCCGCTGCGGTCGCCGCCGAACTCGTCGCGGGCAAGCTCACGATCATCGGTATCACCGGATCCTCGGGTAAGACCTCGACCAAGGATCTGGTCGCGGCGGTACTGGCCCCCCTCGGCGAGGTGATCGCGCCGCCGGGCTCGTTCAACAACGAACTCGGACATCCCTGGACGGTGCTGCGCGCGACGCCGTCCACCGACTTCCTGGTGTTGGAGATGTCGGCTCGGCATCGCGGCAACATCGCGGCGCTGGCCGCGATCGCCCCGCCCTCGATCGCGGTGGTGCTCAACGTGGGCACCGCACATCTGGGCGAATTCGGTTCGCGGGAGGCCATCGCCGAGACCAAATCCGAACTGCCGCAAGCAGTTCCGGCATCTGGGGCCGTCGTACTCAATGTCGACGACAGTGCGGTGGCCGCGATGGCCGCAAAGACCGCCGCGCGCATCGTGGCGGTGTCGCGGGAGCCGGCCGGCCGCCAGGTGGACGTGTGGGCCAATGCGGTCACGCTCGACGAGCTGGCCAGGCCACGGTTCACCCTGCACGCCGGCGGTGACCGGGTCGACGTCGCGCTGGCCGTGCACGGTGACCACCAGGTGTCCAACGCCCTGTGCGCGGCGGCCGTGGCGCTGGAATGCGGCGCCTCCCTCGAGCAGGTGGCCGCCGCGCTGGCCACCGCCGGTCCGGTGTCCGGACATCGCATGCAGGTCGCCACCCGCAGCGACGGCGTCACCGTCATCAACGACGCCTACAACGCCAACCCGGACTCGATGGGCGCGGGCCTCAAGGCGCTGGCGTGGATGGCCCGCGAAGGCGGGGGCCGCCGGCGCAGCTGGGCGGTGCTCGGCGAGATGGCCGAACTCGGTGACGACGCGATATCCGAGCATGACCGCATCGGTCGACTGGCCGTGCGCTTAGATGTGTCACGACTCATCGTCGTCGGAACCGGGAGGACCATGAGCGCCATGCACCACGGCGCGGTGATGGAGGGATCGTGGGGGGCTGAGGCCACCATGGTCCCCGACACCGACGCGGCGCTGGAACTGCTGCGCGCCGAACTGCAACCTTCCGACGTGGTGCTGGTGAAGGCGTCGAACGCGGCCGGTCTCGGCGCGCTGGCCGAAGCGCTGCTCGCCGAACCCCGGGACCCGAACGCATGAGGCAGATCCTCATCGCCGTCGGCATCGCGCTGACGGTTTCGATCCTGCTCACCCCGGTGCTGATCCGGCTGTTCACCCGGCAGGGGTTCGGCCACGAGATCCGCGAGGACGGGCCGCCCACCCATGCCAAGAAGCGTGGCACACCCTCGATGGGTGGCGTGGCGATCGTCGCAGGCATCTGGGCCAGCTACCTGGGCACCCACCTCGTCGGCGTCGTGATCGACGGCCGGGGACCGTCGGCGTCGGGCCTGCTCGTGCTGTTTCTGGCCAGCGCGCTGGCCGTCGTCGGATTCGTCGACGACCTGATCAAGATCCGGCGTTCCCGCAACCTCGGGCTCAACAAGACCGCCAAGACCGTGGGCATCCTGGCCGCCGCCGTGATCTTCGGTGTGCTGGCCCTGCAGTTCCGCAACGCCGACGGGCTGACGCCCGGCAGCGCCGAACTGTCCTATGTGCGCGAGATCGCCACGGTCACACTGCCGCCCGTGTTGTTCGTGTTGTTCTGCATCGTGGTGGTCAGCGCGTGGTCGAACGCGGTGAACTTCACCGACGGGCTGGACGGGCTGGCCGCGGGTGCGATGGCGATGGTGTGCGCGGCCTACGTGCTGATCACGTTCTGGCAGTTCCGCAACGCCTGTGCGACGAGCCCGGGCCTGGGCTGTTACAACGTGCGCGACCCCCTGGATCTGGCGATCATCGCCGCCGCCACCGCGGGCGCCTGCATCGGATTCCTGTGGTGGAACGCCGCGCCTGCCAAGATCTTCATGGGCGACACCGGCTCGCTGGCCCTCGGCGGCATCATCGCCGGGCTCTCGGTGGCCAGCCGCACCGAGATGCTGGCCGTGGTGCTCGGGGCCCTGTTCGTCGCCGAGGTGGTGTCGGTCGTCGTGCAGATCCTGGCGTTCCGCACGACGGGCCGCCGGGTGTTCCGCATGGCGCCGTTTCACCATCACTTCGAGTTGGTGGGGTGGGCCGAGACCACGGTGATCATCCGGTTCTGGCTGCTCACCGCGATCGCCTGCGGGCTCGGCGTCGCGTTGTTCTACAGCGAGTGGTTGACGACCGTCGGTGCCTGACATGACCCATCTCGAGCCGCTGGTCCCCGGCGCCCGGGTGCTGGTCACCGGCGCGGGCCTGACCGGCCGCTCGGTGAGCGCCGTGCTGGAGCCCACCGGCGTGCGGCTGACGATCTGTGACGACGATCCGTTGGCGTTGCAGCGGCTGATCACCCCCGCCAGGGTTGTCACCACCGCGCAGGCCCAGGCCACCATCGGCGAGTACGCGCTCGTCATCACCAGTCCCGGGTTCGCGCCCACGACGCCCGTGCTGGCCGCGGCCGCAACGGCGGGCGTGCCGGTCTGGGGCGACGTGGAACTGGCCTGGCGGCTGGACCGGGCGGGGTGGTTCGGGCCGTCGCGGCGCTGGCTCGTGGTCACCGGGACCAACGGCAAGACCACGACGACGTCGATGCTGCACGCCATGCTCGTCGCCGCCGGGCGATCCGCGGTGCTGTGCGGCAACATCGGCAACCCCGTGCTCGACGTCCTCGCCGAACCGTCCGACCTGCTCGCCGTCGAGCTGTCCAGCTTCCAGCTGCACTGGGCGCCGTCGCTGCGGCCGGACGCAGGTGTGGTGCTCAACGTCGCCGAGGACCACCTCGACTGGCACGGGTCCATGGCCGCCTACGCCCGCGCCAAGGCCCGTGTGCTCGACGGCCGCGTCGCCGTGGTCGGCCTCGACGATCCGGTGGCCGCGGGGCTCCTGGACACGGCGGCCGCTCCGACTCGCGTCGGGTTCCGGTTGGCCGAACCCGGGCCGGGCGAACTGGGCGTCGTCGGCGGCAGGCTCGTGGACAACGCCTTCGGTGAGCCGCCCGAGGGCGGATGGGCACTGGCCGACGCGGCGTCGATCCCGGTGGCCGGTCCCGTGGGCGTGCTCGACGCGCTCGCCGCCGCGGCGCTGGCCCGCGCGGTCGACGTACCACCGTCGGCCATCGCCGAGGCGCTCGCCGGGTTCCGGGTCGGCAGACACCGCGCGGAGGTGGTCGGCACGGTTGACGGCGTCACGTATGTCGACGACTCGAAGGCCACCAATCCGCACGCCGCGCAGGCATCGATTGCCGCGTACCCGCGGGTGGTGTGGGTTGCCGGCGGCCTGCTCAAGGGCGCCTCGGTCGACGAACTGCTCGCTTCGATGGCGAAGCGGCTGGTCGGAGCGGTGTTGATCGGCCGCGACCGGGCCGTGATCGCCGAGGCGTTATCGCGACACGCCCCGGATGTACCCGTCATCGAGGTTGTGACGGGGGAGGATTTTGGGGTGCAAGGGACAAATGGGTCGGATGTTAGTCCTGTTACTGATGTGATCAGACTCGGCGAAGCGCAGTCCGGTGACGCGATCATGGCCGCAGTGGTCGACGCCGCCCGAGGTCTGGCCCGGTCCGGCGACACGGTGCTGCTGGCCCCCGCCGGCGCCTCCTTCGACCAGTTCAGCGGCTACAGCCACCGCGGCGACGCGTTCGCCGACGCCGTGCGCGCCCTGACCCGATAGTCGCCGATGACGACCATCCTGACCCGGCTGCGGCTCCGCAGGACGGGCGCCGAGGACAAACCGGCCGAGCCGGTGTCCGCAACCGCCGGCCCTCGAACCCGGGTCGGGGCCTGGCTCGGTCGCCCGATGACGTCGTTTCACCTCATCATCGCGGTGGCCGCGCTGCTGACCACGCTGGGTCTGACGATGGTGTTGTCGGCGTCCGGGGTGTACTCCTACGACCAGGACGGGTCACCGTGGGTCGTGTTCGCCAAGCAGGTGATGTGGACGGTCGTCGGGCTGTTCGCGTTCTACGTCGCGATGCGGATCCCGGTGCAACTGATGCGGCGCATGGCGTTCTCCAGCTTCGCGCTGACCATTGTGCTGCTGATCCTGGTGCTGATCCCGGGCATCGGCACGGTGGCCAACGGTTCGCGCGGCTGGTTCGTGATCGCGGGGTTCTCGATGCAGCCCTCCGAGCTGGCCAAGATCGCGTTCGCCATCTGGGGCGCGCACCTACTGGCCGCGCGCCGCATGGAACAGGCCTCGCTGCGGGAGATGCTGATTCCGCTCGTGCCGGCCGCGTTCGTGGCGCTGGCGCTCATCGTCGCCCAGCCCGACCTCGGACAGACGGTGTCGCTGGGCATCATCCTGCTGGGCCTGCTGTGGTACGCCGGCCTGCCGCTGCGGGTGTTCGTGTCCTCGCTGTTCATGGTCGTGGTGTCGGCCGCGGTGCTGGCGATGGCCGAGGGGTACCGCTCGGCGCGGGTGCAGTCCTGGCTGAACCCGGGCGCCGACACGCAGGGTTCGGGCTATCAGGCCCGCCAGGCACGGTTCGCGCTGGCCAACGGCGGCGTGTTCGGCGACGGCCTCGGCCAGGGCGCGGCCAAGTGGAACTACCTGCCCAACGCGCACAACGACTTCATCTTCGCGATCATCGGCGAGGAACTCGGCTTCATCGGCGCCGGCGGCCTGCTGTGCCTGTTCGGCCTGTTCGCCTACACCGGTATGCGCATCGCGCGGCGCTCGGCGGACCCGTTCCTGCGCCTGCTCACCGCCACCGCGACGCTGTGGATCATGGGCCAGGTGTTCATCAACGTGGGCTACGTGGTGGGCCTGCTCCCCGTTACCGGGCTGCAGTTGCCCCTCATCTCGGCAGGTGGAACATCCACGGCGACAACGCTTCTGATGATCGGCATCATGGCAAGCGCGGCGCGGCACGAACCGGAGGCGGTGGCGGCGCTGCGGGCCGGACGCGACGACCGGGTCAACAGGCTGCTCCGGCTGCCGCTACCGGCGCCCTACGTGCCGTCGCGAACCGAGGCGGTGCGCGACCGGCTCAACCGGCGCGGCTCGGAACGACCCGGTAAACGCCCCGCGCCTAAACGGACCCGGGCGCCCAAGCCCGCGGCCAGGCAGACACCCAAAACCGCGCGCAAACGCCAGACGGCCGGTAAGACGGCCCGGGCGGCAAGGCATCATGGAGGCGGTCGCACGGACAGCAGCCGGCGGCGCGCACTGGAAGGTCAGCGTTACGGGTGAACGACACGGGTCCCGTCCCTCGGCGGCCGGGGGACGACCGGGGAGTATCCGTGGTGCTCGCGGGCGGTGGTACCGCGGGACACGTCGAACCGGCGATGGCGGTGGCCGACGCCCTGACCGAACTCGTGCCCGGCGTGCGGATCACCGCCCTGGGCACCGAGCGCGGCCTGGAGACCCGACTTGTCCCCGAACGCGGCTACCACCTCGAGCTGATCACGCCGGTGCCGCTGCCGCGCAAATTCTCCGGTGACCTCCTGCGCCTGCCCCTGCGGGTGCGGCGGGCGGTACGGCAGACCCGGGCGCTGCTCGACGAGGTCGAGGCCGACGTGGTGATCGGCTTCGGCGGTTACGTCGCGCTGCCGGCCTATCTGGCGGCGCGCAGTGTGCGCAGAAGCAGGCGCGTGCCGGTGGTGGTGCACGAGGCGAACGCCAGCGCGGGCTGGGCCAACCGGGTCGGCGCGCGCTCGGCGCGGCGGGTGCTCTCTGCCGTTGCCGACCCCGGACTGGGCCGGACCGCCGAGGTGGTGGGGGTGCCGGTGCGCGCGGCGATCACCTCCTTGGACCGCACGGCCTTACGGGCCGAGGCGCGCGCCCACTTCGGTTTCGCCCCCGACGCCCGGGTGCTGTTGGTGTTCGGCGGTTCACAGGGCGCGCAGTCGCTGAACCGGGCCGTTTCGGGGGCCGCCAAAGATCTTGCCGCGGCGGGCATTTCGGTGCTGCACGCCCACGGCCCGAAAAACACACTCGATCTGCGCGACCCCGCCGACGGCGATCCGCCGTATGTTGCCGTGCCCTATCTGAACCGGATGGACCTCGCATACGCCGCCGCCGACGTGGCAATGTGCCGGTCCGGCGCGATGACGGTCGCCGAGCTGACCGCGGTGGGGTTACCCGCGGTGTACGTTCCGCTGCCGATCGGCAACGGCGAACAACGGCTCAACGCGCTTCCCGTGGTCGAGGCGGGCGGCGGGCTGCTCGTCGACGATGCCGATTTGTCGCCGGCTTTCGTCGCCGAGACCGTCGTCGACCTGCTCACCGACACCGGCCGGTTGCAGACGATGACGGCCGGTGCCGCGCTGGCCGGTCACCGCGACGCGGCAAGGCGGGTTGCCGAGATCGCCATGGAGGTGGCCCGAGCCGAACCCCGAAAGGGTCTGCGGTGAAACCGAAGTCCTTGCCCGAGGAGCTGCAGCGGGTGCACATGGTGGGCATCGGCGGCGCCGGCATGTCGGGCATCGCGCGCATCCTGCTCGACCGCGGCGGGCTGGTGTCGGGTTCCGATGCCAAGGAGTCGCGGGCGGTGGCCGCACTACGGGCCCGCGGCGCCGCGGTCCGGATCGGGCACGACGCCTCCTCGCTGGACCTGCTGCCCGGCGGGCCGACCGCCGTCGTGACCACCCACGCGGCCATCCCCAAGACCAATCCCGAACTGGTGGAAGCCCGTCGACGCGGTATCCCGGTGATCCTGCGGCCGGTGGTCCTGGCCAAGCTGATGGACGGCCACACCACGCTGATGGTGACCGGAACGCACGGTAAGACCACGACGACGTCGATGCTCATCGTGGCGTTGCAGCACAGCGGGTTCGACCCGTCGTTCGCGGTCGGCGGCGATCTGGGCGAGGCGGGCACGAACGCCCACAACGGTAGCGGCGACGTCTTCGTGGCGGAGGCCGACGAAAGCGACGGCTCACTGCTGGAGTACAGCCCAGATGTCGCGGTGGTGACGAACATCGAGGCCGACCATCTGGACTTCTTCGGAAGCGCCGAAGCCTACGGCGCGGTATTCGACGACTTCGTCGAACGCCTCAAACCCGGTGGCGCGCTTGTGGTCTGCACCGACGACCCAGGCGCCGCGGCGCTCGCCGAGCGCACCGAGGAGTTGGGCATCCGCGTACTGCGCTACGGCAGCGACCCCAGCCGCCCGCTGCAGGGCACCTTGGTGAACTGGGAACAGCATGACACCGGCGCGGTGACGCACATCCAGCTCGCCGGCGAGCCGCACCCGCGGGCGATGCGCCTGGCGGTGCCGGGGCGACACATGGCGCTCAACGCGATCGGCGCGACGCTCGCGGCGGTCGAGGCGGGGGCGCCGGTCGATGCGGTGCTCGACGGGCTGGCCGGTTTCGAAGGGGTGCGGCGCCGGTTCGAGTTGGTCGGAGAAGCCAACGGTGTGCGGGTCTTCGACGACTACGCGCACCATCCGACCGAGGTGCGTGCCACCCTCGGTGCGCTGCGGACCGTCACCGAGCAGGCCGGTGGTCGTTCGATCGTCGTCTTCCAGCCCCATTTGTATTCGCGCACACAGACATTCGCACGCGAATTCGGACAGGCGCTCGACGCGGCCGACGAGGTGTTCGTGCTCGACGTCTACGCCGCTCGCGAGCAGCCGGTCGCCGGGGTCAGCGGCGCAAGCATCGTCGAGCACGTCAGCGTGCCGGGGACCTATGTGCCGGACTTCTCGGCGGTGTCGGCGCGGGTGGCCGAGGCCGCCGCGCCAGGCGACGTCGTCGTCACGATGGGGGCCGGTGACGTCACGATGCTCGGCCCGGAGATCCTCACCGCGCTGCGCGTCAAGGCCAACCGGAGCACACCGGGGTCGCGATGACCGGGCCGAGCGACCGTGACCCGGAGCCCCACGAGCCCCCCGAGCCCGCTGTGGAGCCCGAGCCGCAGCAGGACGCGCCGCGGCAGGAGACGCCGCAAGAGGCGGAAACACCGCCCGAGGCAACGGATTTCGAAGGTCCGCGCCGGCGCGCGCGTCGCGAGCGCGAGGAGCGCCGCGCGGCCCAGGCCCGTGCGATGGCGATCGAGGAGGCCCGCAGGGAGGCCAAGCGGCGTGCTCTGGGCAAGCCCGCGGACCAGACCCGAAAGCTGCGGCGAGGAACCGTCCGCGGCCTGAAGGTGCTGATGTGGTCGGCGCTGATCAGCGTCATCGTCGTCGGACTCGGGCTGGTGCTGTATTTCACCCCGGTCATGGCGGTGCGCAACACGGTGGTCACCGGTGTGGGCGCGGTGACACAGGAGGAGATCGTCGCGGCGGCGGCCGTCGCGCCGGGCACGCCGCTGCTGCAGGTGAACACCGACAGCGTCGCCGAACGGGTGGCCGCGATCCGGCGGATCGCCAGCGCGCGGGTTCAGCGCCAGTACCCGTCGACCTTGCGGATCACCGTCGTGGAGCGAGTGCCGGTGGTGGTCAAGGACTATCCGGACGGACCGCACCTGTTCGACCGCGACGGCGTCGACTTCGCGATCGGCCCTCCGCCGCCGGGGGTGCCCTACCTCGACACCGAGAACCCCGGTCCCAACGACGAACCGACCAAGGCGGCGCTGCAGGTGATGACGTCGCTGCGCCCGGAGGTCGCCGCGCAGGTCGCCCGCGTCGCGGCCCCCTCGGTCGCGGCCATCACCCTGCAGCTCATCGACGGCAGGGAGGTGGTGTGGGGGACCACCGACCGAACCGAGGAGAAGGCACTCAAACTCGGGGCGCTGCTCACTCAGCCGGGTAAGACCTACGACGTGTCGAGTCCCGACCTGCCGACGGTGAAATGACCGGACGTTGCACGAAAAATTTGTCGCGCGTGTCGGCGCGCCTGCATCGCTAGGTCGCGACCTCGCCCTACCGTTCTGGTTGCGCGGAACAACTTGACATAACTATAACCCTCTGGTTGAGGTTTAGGGTTTGCCAAAAGGTCGGCGTGTCGTCGGACAACTTGGGAGGAAGGGATCGCGATGACCCCCCCACACAACTACCTCGCCGTCATCAAGGTGGTCGGCATCGGTGGCGGCGGAGTCAATGCCGTCAACCGGATGATCGAGCAGGGCCTCAAAGGCGTGGAGTTCATCGCCATCAACACCGACGCCCAGGCGTTGTTGATGAGCGACGCCGACGTCAAGCTCGATGTCGGCCGTGACTCCACACGCGGTCTCGGCGCGGGCGCCGACCCCGAGGTGGGGCGTAAGGCCGCCGAAGACGCCAAGGACGACATCGAGGAACTGCTGCGCGGCGCCGACATGGTGTTCGTCACGGCGGGCGAAGGTGGCGGCACCGGCACGGGTGGCGCGCCGGTGGTGGCGTCGATCGCGCGCAAGCTCGGCGCGTTGACCGTCGGCGTGGTGACACGGCCGTTCTCGTTCGAGGGCAAGCGGCGCAGTAACCAGGCCGAGAACGGAATCCAGGCGCTGCGGGAGAGCTGCGACACGCTCATCGTGATCCCAAACGACCGTCTGCTGCAGATGGGCGATGCCGCGGTGTCGCTGATGGACGCGTTCCGCAGCGCCGACGAGGTGCTGCTCAACGGTGTCCAGGGCATCACCGACCTGATCACCACGCCCGGCCTGATCAACGTCGACTTCGCCGACGTCAAGGGCGTGATGAGCGGGGCGGGCACGGCGCTGATGGGCATCGGTTCCGCGCGCGGTGACGGCCGTGCGCTCAAAGCCGCCGAGATCGCGATCAACTCGCCGCTGCTGGAGGCGTCGATGGAGGGGGCGCAGGGTGTGCTGCTCTCGGTCGCGGGCGGCAGCGATCTGGGCCTGTTCGAGATCAACGAGGCCGCGTCGCTGGTGCAGGACTCCGCTCATCCCGACGCGAACATCATCTTCGGCACGGTGATCGACGACTCGCTCGGCGACGAGGTGCGGGTCACGGTGATCGCGGCGGGCTTCGACTCCGCCGGTCCGGGACGCAAACCGGTGGTCAGCCCGGCCGAAGGCCAGGGGATCGTCCCGGGTAAGGCCGGCAAGGTGAGCACATCGCTGTTCGAGCCCGCCGATCCGGCGAGCGTGCCGGTCCACACCAACGGCGCGACGGTCAGTATCGGCGGGGACGATGACGACGACGTCGACGTGCCGCCGTTCATGCGCCACTGATCCGGTAATACTGGCGACCGTGACGGCTCGCATACGGCGCGTGACCACGACACGGGCCGGCGGCGTCTCCGCGCCGCCGTTCGACACCTTCAACCTGGGCGATCACGTCGGCGACGATCCGGCGGCCGTGGCCGCCAACCGCAAACGGCTCGGCGACGCCATCGGATTGGGCGACGACGCAATCGTGTGGATGGATCAGGTGCACGGCGATCACGTCGTCGTGGTCGACGAAGCCCCGGATCGACCTTTCGAGAAAACTGACGCATTGGTCACCGCCACACCGCGATTGGCTTTGGCGGTGGTGACCGCCGATTGCGTTCCGGTGTTATTGGCCGACGCCCGCGCGGGCGTGGTGGCCGCCGTGCACGCCGGGCGCGTCGGTGCGCACAAGGGGGTCGTCGCGCGCACCGTCGAGGTGATGTTGTCGCTCGGCGCGCACGCCGAGGACATCTCGGCATTGCTCGGTCCCGCGGCGAGCGGGCGCAATTACGAGGTCCCCGCGGCCATGGCCGCCGAGGTCGAAGCGGCGTTGCCCGGCAGCCGCACGACGAGCGCCAAGAACACTCCCGCGCTGGACCTGCGAGCCGGAATCCACCGGCAATTAACGACTTTGGGCGTCACCGCCATCGACGTCGATCCTCGCTGCACGGTCGAGGACCGCAACCTGTTCAGCCATCGACGCGACGCCCCGACCGGACGGCTGGCCTCGCTGGTGTGGATGGAGTGAGCGACACCGTGCCGTCATCCCGCGCAGCCGAGCTGAGCGAAGCGCTGGCGGCCGTGCGCAAACGGCTCGCCGCCGCCGCCGGTGCCGCGGGACGCGAAATCACCGAAATTGAATTGTTACCGGTAACCAAATTCTTCCCCGCCGACGATGTCGTTATTCTTCGTCGTTTGGGTTGCGAGGCTTTCGGTGAATCACGCGAACAGGAAGCGTCGAATAAAGTCTCAGAAATCGCTTCCATTCCGGATATCGGACCCATTCGCTGGCACATGGTCGGGCGGATACAGCGCAATAAAGCGCGGTCCATTGCCGGTTGGGCGTACGCGGCGCATTCGGTCGACACCCGCAGGTTGATCGAGGCGCTGAGCCGCGCGGCGTCCACCGCGCTCGACGAGGGCAGACGAAGTGAACCGCTGCGCGTCTTCATCCAGCTGAGCCTCGACGGGGACGAGAGCCGCGGCGGTGTCGACATCGACAGGCCCGACGCCGTCGACGAGCTGTGCGCCGCCGCGCACGCCGCATCCGGGTTGGCGTTCGCCGGCCTGATGGCGATTCCTCCGCTCGGCGAGGACGCGGACGCGGCGTTCGCGCGCGTGAACGCCGAGTACAAGAGGGTCCAGGCCGGTTTCGCGCAGCGCCTGGAGTTGTCGGCGGGGATGTCGAACGATCTCGAAGCGGCGGTCAAACACGGCTCGACATGTGTGCGTGTCGGTACCGCGTTATTGGGACAACGTCCTTTACCGTCACCAGAAGTAGTCACTCCAGTCACATCTTCATCACAGACACCAGAGTCCAGGGCATGAGAAGGGTCGAACGATGAGCACACTTCACAAGGTCAAGGCCTACTTCGGTATGGCCCCGATGGATGACTACGACGACGAGTACTACGAGGACGACGACCGCGGCGCCTCCCGTGGATATTCGCGCCGTAGTAGAGACGACCACTTCGACGACGAGGGCTACGGTCCGGGACACCGCGGTTACGACGACCGCGACTACGACGACGCGCCCGGCGGTTACCGCGGTTACGAGGATCGTTTCGAGCCGAGACTGCGCGCACCGCGCGAGTTCGAGCGTCCCGCACCACGTTTCGCGCCGATGCGCGGTGCCACCCGCGGCGCGCTGGCCATGGACCCCCGCAGGATGGCCGAGTTGTTCGAGGCCGGCAGCCCGCTGGCGAAGATCACCACGCTGCGGCCCAAGGATTACAGCGAGGCCCGCACCATCGGCGAACGGTTCCGTGACGGAACCCCGGTGATCATGGACCTGGTGTCGATGGACAACGCCGACGCCAAGCGCCTCGTCGACTTCGCCGCAGGCCTGGCATTCGCGCTGCGGGGCTCGTTCGACAAGGTCGCCACGAAGGTTTTCCTGCTGTCTCCGGCAGACATCGACGTGACGGCCGAGGAGCGGCGCCGCATCGCCGAGGCCGGCTTCTACTCCTATCAGTAGGCGCCTCGCCGACGGGTAGGCTGGCGTCGCGTGCGGGCTTGAGCGCGACCCTGCCTGTATCGAGCCTGTTGTAGAAGTCACACCTGTGCCCGTAGTGAGGACCGTCGGCGTTGTCGCTCTTCTTTGAAATCCTGGGCTTCGCCCTGTTCGTCTTCTGGCTGCTGCTGATCGCGCGGGTCGTGGTCGAGTTCATCCGCTCGTTCTCCCGGGACTGGCACCCCAAGGGCGCCACCGTGGTGATCCTCGAGATCATCATGACGCTGACCGACCCGCCGGTGAAGCTGCTGCGGCGGCTCATTCCCCAGCTCACGATAGGTGCGGTGCGGTTCGACCTGTCGATCATGGTGCTGCTGCTGGTCGCCTTCATCGGCATGCAACTGGCCTTCGGCGCAGCGGCCTGAGACCACGCACGCAACGGACCTTTGCCCGGAAGAAATTGAGCGACGGAATGGTCGCGGGGTCTCCGGCCGTGTTTGAAATTCGCTCTTAATTTCATCCTCTTCTGCTACGGCCGCGGCTGGTGTGACAGGATGGACGCCAGTTACGTTCCACCCACGCTCTACACTTTGAGACCGGTTGACTGTCCAGACTTCAATAGGGGGCGACAATGCCGCTCACACCCGCCGACGTTCACAACGTCGCGTTCAGCAAGCCACCCATTGGCAAGCGCGGCTACAACGAGGACGAGGTTGACGCCTTCCTCGATCTGGTCGAGAACGAGCTGACGCGGCTCATCGAGGAGAACACCGATCTCCGGCAGCGTGTCGCCGAGCTGGACCAGGAGTTGGCTGCTGCCCGCTCCGGCGGCGGTGGGCAGTCGACACAGGCCATGCCCGTCTACGAGCAGCCCGCCCCCGAGCCCGCTCCGACGCCGCAGCCGGTCTACGAGGCGCCCTCGGCCCAGGCCAGTGAGGACCAGGCGTTGAAGGCGGCCAAGGTGTTGAGCCTCGCGCAGGACACGGCGGACCGGTTGACCAGCACCGCCAAGGCCGAGTCGGAGAAGCTGCTCGCCGACGCGCGGGCACAGGCCGACGCCCTGGTGAGCGAGGCGCGGCAGACCGCCGAGACCACCGTCGCGGATGCTCGCCAGCGCGCCGACGCGATGCTGGCCGACGCCCAGACCCGCTCGGAAGCGCAACTGCGCCAGGCGCAGGAGAAGGCCGACGCCCTGCAGGCCGACGCGGAGCGCAAGCACTCCGAGATCATGGGCACCATCAATCAGCAGCGCACGGTGCTGGAGGGTCGCCTCGAACAGTTGCGCACGTTCGAGCGTGAGTACCGCACCCGGCTCAAGACCTATCTGGAGTCCCAGCTCGAGGAGCTCGGCCAGCGCGGTTCGGCCGCGCCCGTCGACTCGAGCGCCGGAAACGACGGTGGCGGCTTCAATCAGTTCAACCGGGGAAACAACTGAACCCCGGTTTGGCCTAGGGTTGATCAATGCTGATCGTTGCGCTCGTCCTCGCTGTCATCGGCCTCGCGGCGCTGGTGACAGCGGTTGTCACCAGCAATGAACTGATCGCCTGGGTCTGTATCGCGGCCAGCGTGATCGGTGTCGTGCTTCTGATCGTCGATGCGGTGCGGGAGCGGTCGGGCCGCAAGGCCGACACGGCCGCCGACGCTCCGACCGATGCCGACCCGGAGTATTACGAGGACTATCCCGACGATCAGACCGAGCAACCCGAATACGCGGGCGAGCCCGGCGCCGACGACGAGACCACGGTCGTCGAACAAGCAGACTCCGGCGAAGACCGACGTTAAACCGTTGCAACCCTTGCTAATTCCCGTCGGCTAACAGTTCGCGGACCTCGTCGTCGCTGACCTGATGGAAGTCGGCGAACACCTGCCCGACGGCCTCGAAGCCCGGGGGCATGCACGCACAGACCACGTCGTCGGCTTCCTTGGCCAGATCCCGGCACGCCGACGGCGGCCCGACCGGCACCGCCACGACGACGCGCGCCGGGTTCTTGGCCCGCACGGCGCGCACGGCGGCGAGCATGCTGGCTCCCGTCGCGATCCCGTCGTCGACGAGGATCACCGTCCTGCCCGCCAGTTCCGGGGGTGGCCGGTCGCCCCGGTAGGCCCGCTCGCGGCGATGCAACTCGTCGGTCTCGCGAGCGATCGCGGCTTGTATCGCCTCGTCGCCGATGCCGAGGCTGCGGACGAGATTGTCGTTGATCACCACGCCGCCGCCGCTGGCCAACGCGCCCATGGCCAATTCCTCCCACTGCGGCACCCCGAGCTTGCGGACCAGGAAGACGTCGAGGGGAGCGTCGAGCGAGCGCGCCACCTGCCAGGCGACCGGAACGCCGCCACGCGCGAGACCCAGTACCACCACATCGTGGCCGCGGTAGGACGACAACTCACCGGCCAGGACCTCGCCGGCCTCACCGCGGTTCTGATACAGGCGCTTGCCGCTTCGGCGGGCGAGCCCGCTCCATCCGTTCATGACAGTCGCTTCGATGTCGGGACCTTGTCAGACTACGACCGTGGGTACCCCACCCGAAGGCAATCCATCGGCATGACGGCGACGAATATCAAGACATGGGAATCGAATACGAGAGCGTCGTCGAGCACCCGCGCGACGAGGTGTTCGCGTGGCACGCACGACCCGGCGCGATGAGGCGGCTGGTCCCGCCGTGGCAGCCGATGAAGGTGATCGCGGAAGCGGGATCGCTGGCCGATGGGCGCGCGGTGCTCGGGTTGCCGGGTGGTCTGCGTTGGATCGCCCAACACGACCCGCAGCGTTACGACCCGCCGCGCCGCTTTGTCGACGTGCTGTCCTCGGACGGGCCTGCGTCGTGGCCGCCGCGCCTGGTCGGCCGGTGGACCCACATCCACGAGCTCGGTGAGGCCTCCGGCGGCACCCGGGTGTACGACCGCGTCGAGGCACCGGTGCCGGGGGCGGCGTTGCGGCCGATGTTCGCCTACCGCCACCGCCAGCTGACCGACGACCTGGCGGCCCACCGCGACGCCGCCGACGCCGGGCTTGCACCGCTCACCGTCGCGGTCACGGGTGCGTCGGGTCTGGTCGGATCGGCGTTGACCGCGTTCCTGAGCACGGGAGGCCACCGGGTGATCTCGCTGGTGCGACGGGCAGCGACGGGCCCCGACGAACGGCAGTGGAACCCCGACCGGCCCGATCCCGGACTGTTGGCCGGCGTCGACGCGGTCGTGCACCTGGCGGGCGCGTCCATTGCCGGCCGGTTCACCGACGCCCATAAGGACGCGATCCGCGCCAGCCGCGTCGGACCGACCCGGCGGCTCGCCGAGGCGGCGGCGCGGACCGAGGACGGGCCGCGCATCTTCGTCAGTGCCTCGGCGGTCGGCATCTACGGTTTCGACCGCGGTGATGCGGCGCTCACCGAGGAAAGCGTGGTCGGCGACGGTTTCCTGGCCGAGGTGGTCCGCGACTGGGAGGCTGCGACGGCTCCTGCCGCCGAGGCGGGCCTGCGGGTCGTCACCGTCCGGACGGGAGTCGTGCAGTCCGCGCGTGGCGGCACGCTGCGGCTGATGCGACCGTTGTTCGCCGCCGGACTGGGTGGCCGGTTGGGTAATGGCAGGCAATGGCTGGCGTGGATCGCGCTCGACGATCTGCTCGACGTCTACCTTCGCGCGCTCTACGACGACCGGATGGCCGGTCCGGTCAACGCGGTGGCTCCTCATCCGGTGCGCAACACCGACTACACCAGGACGTTGGCGCGGGTGCTGCATCGTCCCGCGGTGGTGCCCGTTCCGTCGTTCGGGCCGCGGCTACTGCTCGGGGAGCAGGGGGCCCGCGAACTCGCCGAGGCCAATCAGCGAGTGCTGCCCGCCGCCCTGCAGGCGCTGGGACACCGCTTCCGGCATCCGTCCCTCGACGGCGCGCTCGCTCACGAGCTCGGCCGCGGTTGATCGACCAGGCGCGTCACGAAACCGTGGACGAGACGCCGCACGCGGACGGCCGCATCTTGGGCGAATGAGCTTGTCTGGCAGCGCAATTGGTCATGGGTGAGGCCGAACGCCGCGATCTCGCCGATTTCGTCGTCGGCCAACCATCGGTCCAGCAGCTCGAGGTCGACCTCGGGATGGAATTGCAGCGCGAGCGCGCGGCCGAGCAGGAACGCCTGAGATGCGTTGGCGGTGCGGGCCAGTTCGGTGGCGCCGGGCGGCAGCGTCCAGCGGTCGTAGTGCCACTGCAACCAGCGGCCGTCGGGCACCAACCCGCGATCGGCGGACTCGACGTCATACCAACCGATCTCGGGTGACGGCGACCGTGTGACCGTTCCGCCGAACGTCTGCGCCAGCAGTTGTCCGCCGAAGCAGATGCCGAGGATCGCGATACCGGCGTCGGCGGCGCTGCGCATCATCGCCATCTCCTCGCCGACCCAGGTGCTGCGCAGCGCGTCGTCGTAGACGGGCCAGCGCGCGCCGAGGGGCACGATCGCGTCGTAGTTCGTCGGGTCGGGGAACGCCACGTGGCCGGAAGGGGAGTGTGCACGCTCGGCGGGCACCACCTCGAAGGTGTGCACGTCGAAGCCCTCGTCGACGAACGCCTCGCCCAGCAGGCCTTCGGGGGCGATGTGCTCGTTGTAGAGGAACAGGACCTTTGCCGTCACGAGCCCCATTATTTCGCGCGTAGATCCACCGTCGAGTGGGCACTCCACGGGGTGTCAGTGCTGGCCGAATGGTTCCTCACCTCCGGTGAACGCGGCAACCCCAGTTGGAGGCTGCCGACCTGGAGTGAGGGCAACCAGGCTGAGGCCTTGATTCACGGGGTGTCCTACTTCGATCGGCTCGTCACGGAGGTGGAGGCGCTCGGTGCCGGAGACCACCTGTTCTTCGCCGACTGGCGCGGTGACGCCGACCAGAGGTTGCGTGACAACGGCCCGACCGTCGCCGAACTGTTCCGCGCGGCGGCCGAGCGTGGTGTGCTCGTCAAGGGCCTGATGTGGCGGTCGTATCCGAATCGCTTGCAGTTCAACGAGGAGCAGAACCGCCACCTGGCCGAGACGATCGAACGCGCGGGCGGGGAGGTGTTGCTCGATCAGCGGGTCCTGGTGGGCGGATCGCATCATCAGCGACTGGTGTTGCTGCGCCATCCCGGCGCACCGGACCGCGACGTGGCGTTCATCGGAGGCATCGACCTGTGCCACTCGCGCCGCGACGACGCGTCGCACCGCGGCGACCCGCAGGCGGTGCAGATGTCGAGTAGATACGGGGAGCGGCCGCCGTGGCACGACGTGCAATTGCAGGTGCGAGGCCCGGTCATCGGCGCGCTGGACGTCACGTTCCGGGAGCGGTGGACCGCGCGGGCGCCGCTGGATCTGTTCAACCCGCTTGCGTGGCTTCGCGACAGGTTCGGTGGAGAGGACGAGCGGCGACGCCCGCTACCGGACCAACCGCCGGACCCGCCGGAGTGCGGGCCGCATGCGGTACAGGTGCTGCGCACGTACGGTGACGCGTTGATCCAGTATGAGTTCGCCAAGGAGGGCGAGCGCAGCATTGCGCGCGGTTACACGAAAGCGATTCGACGCGCCAGGCGGCTGATCTATCTGGAGGATCAGTATCTGTGGTCGGAGGAGATCGCCAACCTCTTGGTCGAGGCGTTGACCGCCAACCCCGAGTTGCAGCTGGTGGCCGTCGTGCCGCGGTACTTCGACCTGGAGGGTGGGCTCGGCCGGCCGCCCACGTTGGTCGGGCGCCAGCTCGCGCTCGACGCGTGCCGACGCGCCGCCCCCGACCGGGTGCACGTGTTCGATGTCGAGAACCACGAGGGCACACCGGTTTACGTTCATTCCAAGGTATGCATCATCGATGACACCTGGGCCTGCATCGGCAGCGACAACTTCAACCGCCGGTCGTGGACGCATGACAGCGAACTGTCGTGCGCGGTGCTCGACGCCGACGACAGCTTCGCGCGAGACCTGCGGCTGAGGTTGCTGCGCGAGCATCTCGACCGGGCCGAGGACGGCAGCGAGGACCAGGGGCTGCTCGACCCCGCCACCGCTGTCGCTGAGATCGCCGGGTGCGCAGACACTTTGGAGCAGTGGCATCGATCGGGCCGCACCGGCTCGAGGCCGCCGGGCCGACTGCGACCGCACCAGAGCGAGCGGGTCGATCCGCTGACGCGGTTGTGGGCCGAACCCGCCTACCGGATGATCTTCGACCCCGACGGTCGCTCGTATCGCGACCGGCTGTTGCGGAGGCGGCCGTGAACGTCGAGGAGTGGTTCCTGACCGCGCAGGAGCGCGGCAACCCGGCGTCGGACATCCCGGCGTGGTGCGACGGCAACCGCGTCGAACCGCTGGTGCACGGGTCGACCTATTTCGATCACCTCGCCACCGAGGTGGAGGCGCTGGGGGCGGGCGACTACGTGTTCTTCACCGACTGGCGTGGGGACCCCGACCAGAAGATGCGCGAGGACGGTCCGACCGTTCGCGAATTGTTCTGCCGCGCAGCCGAACGCGGGGTGGTGGTCAAGGGTCTGGTGTGGCGATCGCATCTGGACGAGCTGTCCTACAGCGAGGACGAGAACCGCCATCTCGGTGAGCACATCGAGGAGGCCGGCGGGGAGGTCCTGTTGGATCAGCGGGTGCGGATCGGCGGTTCGCACCACCAGAAGCTGGTCGTGATCCGCCATCCCGGTCAGCCGGAGCGCGATGTGGCGTTCGCGGGGGGCATCGATCTGTGTCACTCGCGGCGCGACGACGCCTCGCACCGCGGCGACCCCCAGGCGATCGAGATGTCGCCGCGCTACGGTGAGCATCCGCCGTGGCACGACGTGCAGTTGCGCCTGCACGGGCCGGTCGTGGGTGCGCTGGACCTGACGTTTCGCGAGCGGTGGAACGATCCCGCGTCGCTGGACATGCTGAACCCGCTGGCGTGGCTGCGCGACAAGTTCGGTGGCGCGGACATGACGGCCGATCCGCTGCCCGAGCAACCGCCGGACCCGCCGCGGTGTGGCCCGCACACGGTGCAGGTGTTGCGCACCTACCCGGACGCCCATTTCGCCTACGACTTCGCACCGAACGGGGAGCGCAGCATCGCGCGCGCCTACAGCAAGGCGGTGCCACGTGCGCGCCGGTTGATCTACCTGGAGGACCAGTATCTGTGGTCCAAACGGGTGGCTGACCTGTTCGCGTCCGCGCTGCGGGACAACCCCGAACTGCATCTGCTCGCGGTGGTGCCGCGCTATCCCGACGTCGATGGCCGGTTGGCCCTGCCGCCCAACCAGGTCGGCCGGTGGCAGGCGATCGAGACGTGTCACCGCGCCGCACCGGAACGGGTGCACGTGTTCGACGTCGAGAACCACGAGGGCACACCGGTGTACGTGCACGCGAAGGTGTGCGTGATCGACGACGTGTGGGCATGCTCGGGCAGCGACAACTTCAACCGGCGCTCGTGGACCCACGACAGCGAGCTGTCCTGCGCGGTGCTCGACGAGGATGGCGAATTCGCCCGCGATCTGCGGTTGCGGTTGATGCGCGAGCACCTGGACCGCGCCGACGACGGCAGCCAGGACGGCGGGCTTGTCGACCCAGCCACCGCGGTCGGCGAGATCGTCGATGCGGCGGAGGCGTTGGAAGCGTGGTACGCGTCCGGTCGGCGGGGTCCGAGACCGCCGGGGCGGTTGCGTCCGCACAAGGCCGAACGCCTCGGGCTGTTGACCCGGCTGTGGGCCGAGCCGACCTACCGGTTCATGTACGACCCGGACGGCCGATCGTACAGGGACCGGCTGAAACGACGGTTGTAGCCCGCAGCCAGGGCGCAAAAGTACGCGTTTGCGCTGATGTTTGCCCTACGTCCGGGTCGCATGCTGGCTAGCATGAGCGCACTCGAGTGGAGCGAACTTGGTGTGAGCGGGCTGCCGACCGGAACGGTGACGTTGCTGCTGGCCGACGTCGAGGGTTCGACGCGGTTATGGGACTCGCAGCCCGAAGAAATGCGCGCTGCGATCCGGCGGCTCGACGCGACATTGGCGGATCTCATCGTCTTTCACAACGGCGCCCGCCCCGTCGAGCAGGGGGAGGGCGACAGCTTCGTGCTGGCCTTCGCCCGGGCCAGCGATGCGGTGGCCTGCGCACTGGCGTTGCAGCAGGCGCCGCTGGCCCCGATTCGGTTGCGCATCGGCCTGCACACCGGTGAAATCCAGCTACGCGACGAATCTAACTACATCGGCACGACCATCAACCGTACGGCGCGGCTACGCGATCTCGCGCACGGCGGACAGACGGTGCTCACCGGCGCGACCGAGTCCATGGTGATCGACTATCTGCCCGACGGCGCATGGCTCACCGATCTCGGGTCCCATCCGCTGCGCGACCTCCCGCGCCCGGAACGCGTCGTGCAGTTGTGCCACCCCGACATCCGCAACGATTTTCCGCCGCTGCGCATCGCCGAGACCGCGGTGAGGCCTGACCTACCCGCGCAACTGACGCGATTCATCGGGCGCCGCAAGCAGATCGGCGAGATCGGTGAGCTCCTGACCGGCAGCCGGCTGGTGACGCTGACGGGCGCGGGTGGGGTGGGCAAGACACGGCTGGCCGTGCAGATCGCGGATCGCATCGAAGGGCGACCGGTCTGGTACGTGGACCTGGCGCCGATCAGCGATGCGGACCTCGTTCCCGTCGCCGTGCTGCGCTCACTCGGTGTCCCGGATCAACCGGGCCGCTCGACGATGGACAGCATCGTCGAATTCATCGGCGAGCGCCCGGGTTTCGCAGTGCTCGACAACTGCGAACACCTCCTCGAGGTGAGCGCCGAGTTGATCACCACGCTGCTGGAGCGGTGTCCGAACCTGACCCTGCTGGCCACCAGCCGTGAGCCGATCGGCGTCGAGGGCGAACTCATCTGGCGGGTGGCGTCCCTGTCGATCGAGGACGAAGCCGTCGAGCTGTTCATCGACCGCGCCCGACATGTTCAGTCGGATTTCACTCCCTCGGACGAGGAACTCGCCGTCGTCGGCGAGATCTGCAGGCGTTTGGACGGCATGCCGCTGGCCATCGAGTTGGCGGCCGCCCGGGTCCGCGCACTGTCCGTCCGGGAGATCCTCGACGGCCTGCACGACAGGTTCCGTCTGCTGACGGGCGGATCACGAAAAGCGGTGCGCCGCCAGCAGACACTCAAGGCCTCCGTGGACTGGTCGCATCAGATGTTGACCGAACCCGAGCGTGTCGTCTTCCGGCGGCTGGCGGCGTTCGCCGGAGACTTCGATCTCGAGGCCGCGCAAGCGGTGGCCACGGGCGGAGAGGTCGAGCGCTTTCAGGTACTGGATCTGCTGATGCTCCTGGTCGACAAGTCGCTGGTGTTGGCCGAGAGTTCCAGTGGGCGAGTGCGATACCGGTTACTGGAAACGGTCCGCCAGTACGCGTTGGACAAACTCGGTGAGTCCGGTGAAGCCGACACCGTGCGCGGCCGCCACCGGGATCACTACACCTCGATGACAGCGCGGCTGGAGGCACCTGGTTGTTCCGAGTACGAACGCCTGGTCTCCCAGGCCGAAATCGAGATCGACAACCTCCGTGCCGCTTTCGCGTGGAGCCGCGAGGGGCAGGACGTCGACGCGGCGTTGCGCCTCGCAAGCTCACTGCAGCCGCTGTGGCTCATGCGCGGGCGGGTCCAAGAGGGGTTGTCCTGGTTCAACGCCGTGCTGAACGATCCGGCGCCGGTAGGGGCGTCCGACGTTGTAGCGCGGCTCAGTGCGATTGCCGATCGGGCGGTGCTCCACGCGTGGGCGGTCACGGTCGGCGTCACGGATGATCTCGAACAGGCCCTGGCGACGGCGAGGGAGCTCGACAACCCCGCGCTGTTGCTTCGGGTGCTGGTGTCGTGTGTTGGCGTGGCCACGTTCGATGCGCAGGCGGCCTACCCGTATATCGACGAAGCACTCGGGTTGGCACGGCTGTTGGACGATCGGTGGCGACTGTGCCAGATCCTCGGTTGGAAGGCCCTCGTCGCCATCCTTGTCGGAGATCCGGTGGCGGCGCGGAAAGCCGGCGAGGAGGGCCGGGCGCTGGCCGAGGAAGTCGGAGACGTGTTCATGTCGCGCACGAACCGCTATTGGGGCCCCGCGATGGCGTCGTTTCAGCAGGGCGATCTGAAGTTCGGCATAGATTCGTTGCAGGCACTGCTCGCCGAGGCCGATGCATCGGGAGACGTGCTGCACGGCCTCCTTGCGCGCATCGCTCTTGCGCACGCGCACGCCTTGACGGGTGATTCCGCCGTGGGGCGGAGTCTGGCCGAGGCGGCCACTGAAATGGCATCCACGGTCGGTCCTTATCTCGAACCGTGGGCGTACGCGGCGTTGGCTTATGCGGCTCTCGCCGAAAGCGATCTGAATGCGGCTGGGCAAGCGTGTGATTTGGCGTGGCAGCGCATCAACGCGCAGCCGGAAACCGCGATAACGAACGTCAATCCGCTGGCATTGCTGGCACTCGCTCGAGGTGATCTAAGCGCCGCCAGGGAGTACGCGGACGTTGACGTGTTGCTGATGCAGGGGTGGCATCTGGCGCGCGCCCTGGTAATCCGCGGTCGTGTCGCGACGGCGCAGGGTGAACTGGTGCAGGCCGATGAGGATCTGCGCCGAGCGCTCGACTGCATTGCCGGCCATCAGACCTATCAGGTCGCCCCCGATGCCTTCGAGGTGCTCGGTGAGTTGACAGGTGCGGCCGGCGACCATCGCAGTGCGGCGCGATTCCTGGGCGCCGCCGACGCCATGCGCGCACGCACGGGATTGGTCCGGCTCCGGGTGCACGACGCGACGTATGCGGCGGCGATCGCGCAGCTTCGCGAAACCCTGGGCGAGAACGACTTCGAGTCTTTGTGGGATGAAGGAGCAGCGCTGTCCGTCGAGGAGGCGATCGCGTACGCGCTGCGCGGACGCGGTGGGCGCAAACGCCCGGCCAGCGGCTGGAAATCTCTGACGCCGACCGAGCTCGGCGTGGTCCGATTGGTTGCCGAGGGGCTCGGCAACAAGGACATCGCCGCAAGGCTTTTCGTGTCTCATCGGACGGTGCAGACGCATCTGACCCACGTCTACACCAAGCTGGGACTGGCGTCGCGCGTGCAGCTGGCTCAGGAGGCCGCGCGGCACGCCTAGGATCGCGGTATGACAGTCGTTCTGGTGCATGGCATTCCGGAGACGGATGCGATCTGGGGTCCGTTGGTTGATGCGCTCGGCCGCGATGACGTGGTGCGGCTCTCCCCGCCCGGGTTCGGCGCACCAGTGCCCGACGGCTTCGGCGCGACGTATCTCGACTATCGCGACTGGCTCGAGCGCGAGCTGGAGCGCTTCGACGAACCGGTTGACCTGGTCGGGCACGACTGGGGCGGCGGACACGTCCTGAACGTGGCGATGCACCGACCGGAGCTCCTGCGCACCTGGGCCAGTGATGTCGTGGGGCTGTTCGACCCCGAGTACGTCTGGCACGACTTGGCCCAGGTATGGCAGACGCCGGGTGCCGGCGAGGAGTTGGTCGAGGCGATGATGGGCGGCACCGTCGAGGAGCGCTCCGCGCAGTTGGCCGAGCTCGGCCTTCCCGCCGACGTCGCCACATCGCTGGCGGAGGCGCAGGGTCCGGAGATGGGGCGCGCGATCCTGGTGCTGTACCGATCGGCCGCCCAGCCGGTTCTTCGCGAGTCCGGGCGGGGGTTGGGCACCGCCGCGTCGCGGCCCGGCCTGTCGATACTCGCCACCGAGGATCCGTACGTCGGAACCGACGACATGCGCCGCCGGGCGGCCGAGCGTGCCGGCGCGCGGACCGAAGTTCTCGAGGGGCTCGGACACTGGTGGATGGTCCAGGATCCGGCGCTCGGGGCCGAGGTGCTCACGCGCTTCTGGGAGACCGCCGCTGACTGACGGTCGTGTCGGCTCAGCCGTTCGCGCGCATTTCTGATGAGTCAACGCGTCGGTGGGCCGTGGCATACTCGAACACATGTTCGACTCAGAGTTCTCGGAGGCTGACGACGCGGCCGTCGTCGCTGCGATCGAGGAGAGCACGCGGGCCGAAGCAAGGGCGGGAGCCCGGCGGCTGGCGGCCATCGCCGAACTCGCCCGCCGCCGGGTCGACGATGACGACCGAGCAGCATTCGACGGTTGGGATGCGGCCGCCGCCGAAGTCGCGGCCGCTATGACCGTCGGCCACAGGCGGGCCTCGGCACAGATGCGCATAGCGATCGCACTTCGGGACCGGCTTCCGCGCGTTGCGGCGCTGTATCTGCAGGGCGCCATCAACTCCCGGGTCGTCTCGGCGCTCACGTGGCGCACACAGCTCGTTTACGACGATGAGGCGCTGGCCTTGATCGACGCTGCCCTTGCAGAAGGCGCGACGAAATGGGGTCGGCTGTCCGATGACAAGCTCGAGAGGGCAATTGACGCGTGGGTCGAGCGGTACGATCCAGAAGCCTTGCGCCACGGCGAAACAACCATGCGCAGCAGAGACTTCTCGGTCGGCAACATCGACGATCCGGCAGGAACCACGTCGGTGTGGGGCCGGCTGCTGGCCACGGATGGGGCGGTTCTCAAACGTCGCATCGCCGCAATGGTGCAGGGCCTGTGCGATGCCGATCCTCGATCCGCCGGTGAGCGCCGATCGGATGCCATCGGTGCGATGATCTCGGGCAATGACCGCCTCGCGTGCCGCTGTGGATCTGACACGTGTCCGTCGGCTGACGTGCCGCGGTCGTCGAACGTCGTCGTCAACGTTTTCGCCGAGCGGTCAGCGGCCGAAGCGGCATTACAGCAGCCGACAGCCGGCGAGTCCCAGGCACCTGCCCCGACAGCCCGCCAGTCCCAGGCACCTGCCCCGACAGCCCGCCAGTCCCAGGGACCTGCCCCGACAGCCGGCGAGTCGAAGGCCAAGCCGCCCACAGCACTCATCCTCGGCGAGGACATCCTGCCTGCACCGTTGCTGGCCCAACTGATCCGCGATGGCGCGAAGATCCGTCCGATCAAACTGCCCAGCGACGAGCCCGAGCCGCGTTACCGCCCGTCCGCGGACTTGGCCCAGTTCGTGCGCATGCGAGATCTGCACTGCCGGGCCCCTGGCTGCAGCGCGCCAGCCGATCGTTGCGACATCGACCACACCACCCCGTATCCGTTCGGTCCCACACATGCGTCAAATCTCAAGTGCCTGTGTCGAAAACACCATCTAGCCAAGACATTTGGTGGATGGGACGATGTTCAGCTGCCAGACGGCACGGTGATCTGGACCTCGCCGAGCGGTCGGAAATACACCACTAAACCCGGAAGCAAGCTGTTCTTTCCGACGTGGGATACGACGACCGCTGACCTTCCTCCACCGCCGACCTCGCCGCCGACGGTCTGCGACCGCGGGCTGATGATGCCGCTGCGACGGCGTAGCCGCGCCGCCGAATACGCCGCGCGAATCAAGGCCGAACGCGCGAGGAACCGGCGACCGGCGCCCTTCTGAAACCTGCGGCGCTTTCGCCGAGGTGCGGCCGCCCATTTGAAGATGCCGCGGAGTGGCCCCGGCCACATTTGTTTCGGCTTGGTTTCGTGCACCCCGCACGCGTATCCGTTACGTATGTGAGCTGGAGTTGACGTTTACGTCACGATGACGCAACGGATGCGGAATGGGTTCGGGCGACTCTGGTGCCCGTGAAGACTCTGAGCCGCAGCCGCACCATCGAACACTGGGACGCCGAGGACGTCGAGGCGTGGGAGTCGGGCGGCAAGGACATCGCCAAGCGGAACCTGATCTGGTCCATCTTCGCCGAGCACGTCGGATTCTCGGTGTGGTCGATCTGGTCGGTGATGGTGCTGTTCATGCCCCAGGACGTCTACGGCATCGACGCGGCGGGCAAGTTCTACCTGGTCGCGATGCCCACCCTGGTCGGCGCGTTCATGCGGATCCCCTACACCATCGCGCCCGCGCGCTTCGGTGGGCGCAACTGGACCATCGTCAGCGCCCTGTTGCTGTTGATACCGACCGTCTTGACCCTGTGGGCGATGAGCAACCCCGGCACGTCCTACACCACGTTCATGATCGTGGCAGCGGTGGCGGGAGTCGGCGGCGGTAACTTCGCCTCCTCGATGACGAACATCAACGCGTTTTACCCGCAGCGGCTCAAGGGCTGGGCGCTCGGCCTGAACGCCGGCGGCGGCAACATCGGCGTGCCGGTGATCCAGCTGGTCGGCCTGCTGGTGATCGCCACCGTCAGCAACACCGCCCCCGAAATCGTCTGCGCCATCTACCTTGTCCTGATCGCGTTGGCCGCGCTGGGGGCGGCGCTGTTCATGGACAACCTCGGCAACCAGCGGTCCAACCTCGGCGCAATGGCAGAGGCGTTGCGGTTCAAGCACTCCTGGGTGATGAGCTTCCTCTACATCGGCACGTTCGGCTCGTTCATCGGCTTCTCGTTCGCCTTCGGCCAGGTGCTGCAGATCAACTTCCTCGCAGGCGGCGACACCCCGGCGCAGGCCTCGCTGCACGCCGCCCAGATCGCGTTCATCGGCCCACTGCTCGGGTCCATCTCACGCCCGTTCGGCGGCAAGCTGGCCGACCGGATCGGGGGTGGCAGGATCACGCTCTACACGTTTGTCGCGATGATCTTCGCCGCCGGAATTCTGGTGACGGCGGGCGTTCTCGACGACGGCATGGCGGGCGCGGCCACCGCCGGGCAGATGGCCGCCTACGTCACCGGATTCATCCTGCTGTTCATCCTCTCGGGCATCGGCAACGGCTCGACGTACAAGATGATCCCCTCGATCTTCGAGGCCAAGGCGCAGGGCCGCGACGAATGGAGCCGCGAGGACAAGGCCGCCTGGTCGCGCAGCATGTCCGGCGCGCTGATTGGCTTCGCCGGTGCGGTCGGCGCCCTCGGCGGCGTATTCATCAACGTCGTCCTGCGCGCCTCGTACGTCAGCGACGCCAAGTCGGCCACCAACGCGTTCTGGGTGTTCCTCGGGTTCTACGTGATCTGCGCGATCGTCACGTGGTTCGTGTTCCTGCGCATGCAGACCTCGCGGGCCGGCGCCGGCGAGCAGGTCGGCCGCGCCACCGCACCGGTGCCCGCTTGACGCCCATGGCTACTCGGACGGCGTGTTCGTACTGCGGCGTGGGCTGCGGTATCGAGGTGCACACCGCCACCGACCGCGAGACCGGCAACCCCGTCATCGCGCGGGTCACCGGGGACAAGCTGCATCCGGCCAATTTCGGCAGGCTGTGCACCAAGGGGGCCACCCACGCCGAGATGATGCGCGCCGCGGACGGCCGGCTGACCTCGGCGATGCTGCGGCCCAGCCGTGACGAGGAACTGGTCCCCACACCCGTCGACGACGCAGTCGCCGAGGCGGGTCGACGATTGCGGGAGATCGTCGAGCAGCACGGCCCCGACGCGGTCGCGCTCTACGTGTCGGGCCAGATGTCCATCGAGGCGCAGTATCTCGCGACCAAACTGGCCAAGGGATTCCTGCGCACGGTGCACATCGAGTCGAACTCGCGGCTGTGCATGGCAAGCGCGGGAACCGGTTTCAAACAATCGTTGGGCGCCGACGGGCCACCCGGTTCGTACGCCGACTTCGACTGCACCGACCTGTTTTTCGTCATCGGGTCCAACATGGCCGACTGCCACCCCATCCTCTACCTGCGGATGGCCGATCGGCTCAAGACCGGCGCCAAGCTGATCGTTGTCGACCCCCGCCGCACGACGACCGCGGAACGCGCCGATCTCTTCCTGCAGATCAAACCCGGCACCGATCTCGCGCTGCTGAACGGGCTGTTGTATCTGTTGGTCGAAAACGGCGACATCGACCGCGATTTCATCGACGCCCACACCGAGGGTTGGGAGGGGATGCCGGCGTTCCTCGCCGACTACACGCCCGAAAGCGTCGCTCAGGCCACGGGCCTGGCGGAGGCCGACATCCGACTCGCCGCCCGGATGATCGCCGAGGCGGGGGAGTGGCTGAGCTGCTGGACGATGGGGCTCAACCAGAGCACACACGGCACCTGGAACACCAACGCGATCTGCAACCTGCACCTGGCGACCGGCGCGATCTGCCGCCCGGGCAGCGGCCCGATGTCGCTGACCGGACAACCCAACGCGATGGGTGGACGCGAAATGGGTTACATGGGGCCGGGTTTGCCGGGGCAGCGCTCGGTGACCTCGGCGCAGGACCGCGCGTTCGTCGAGAAGCAGTGGGGCTTACCGCCGGGCACCATCCGCACCGACGTGGGCCCGGGGACCGTCGACATGTTCCGGCAGCTCGCAGCCGGCGACATCAAGGCCTGCTGGATCATCTGCACCAACCCCGTTGCCAGCGTGGCCAACCGGTCCACCGTCATCGACGGTCTGCGAACCGCCGAGCTTGTCATCACCCAGGACACCTACAGCGCAACCGCCACCAACGCCTACGCCGACATCGTGCTACCCGCGACCATGTGGGCGGAATCCGATGCGGTGATGGTCAACTCCGAGCGCAACCTCACGCTGCTGCAGCAGTCCATCCCGGCGCCCGGACAGGCCAGGCCCGACTGGCAGCTGATCTGCCAGGTCGCAACGCACATGGGATTCGGCGAGCACTTCGCCTACAACTCCAGCGAGCAGATCTTCGACGAGATCCGACGGTTCTGGAACCCCAAGACCGGCTACGACATTCGCGGCGCCAGCTACGCCCGGCTGCGGGAAACACCGGTGCAGTGGCCATGCCCACCCGACGATCCGCAGGATCGCCATCCCATCCGCTACCTCAACGACGGCGTCAGCCAGGACCTTTTCGTCGACGAGCATGGGCGCACACCCCGACTGGCCTTTGCGACCCCGTCGCGGCGGGCGGTCTTCCACGCCCGCCCGCACATGGACGCCCGGGAACTGCCCGACGACGAATATCCGATCGTGCTGAACACCGGTCGGCTGCAGCACCAGTGGCACACCATGACCAAGACGGGACGGGTCGAGTCGCTGAACAAACTGACGGGCGAGCCGTTCGTCGAGGTCCATCCCGAGGACGCGCTTCGGCTGGGCATCGAGAACGGGCGACCCGTCGAGCTCACGACGCGGCGCGGGCGCGCGGTCCTGCCCGCCGCCGTCACCGAACGCGTCCGCCCCGGCAGTTGTTTCGCGCCGTTCCACTGGAACGACGACCACGGTGAGAACCTGACCGTCAACGCGCTGACCAACGACGCGGTCGACCCCGACTCGCTGCAACCCGAGTTCAAGGTGTGCGCGGTCGACCTGCGGCCCGTCGCGTCCCCGACGCTCACCGAGCAGGAATCGCTCTACGTGTCAGGGTTTTTCAGCGGGCTGGCGGAGGCGGGCGCGGAGGTCCCTGTGCTGCCCGATTCGGCGCCCGTCTGTACCGAGGTGCGTCAGTGGATCAACGGGTTGCTCGCGGGGCAGGCCCACCGCCCGGCCGAAGAACCGGCCGCCCGAACACAACTCGATGACGGGCCGCTCGTGCTGTGGGCGTCCCAAACCGGCAACGCCGAGGACGTCGCCTCGCGGCTCGCCGAGCGGCTCGGCAACGCCCAGCTGGTGAACATGGACGATGTCGCCCCCGCGGACCTGGTGGCGGCCCGTGACGTGCTCGTCGTCACCAGCACGTTCGGCGATGGCGGGCCGCCCGACAACGGTGCGTGCTTCTGGGAACGGCTGGCATCCGATGAGGCGGCGCCGTTGACCGGCGTGCGGTACGCGGTGCTGGGCATCGGCGACCGGGCCTACGACGACTTCTGCGGACACGCCAAGGCCGTCGACGCCAGGCTGGCTGATCTCGGCGCCGTGCGACTGCTCGAACGCGCCGACTGCGAGGCCTACGACGACGAGCGGATGCGACGCTGGGCCGACGACGTCACCGCCCTGCTCACCCCCGGCATCGATACCTCGCCACCGACGGGAGGTGTCACCACGCTCGTGCGGCCGGCCACCGTCACGCAGCCGTTCACCCGCGCGCGTCCCCTCGTGGTTCCACTGTCCCGCAACGTGGTGCTCAACGGTCCCGCCTCTCGAAAAGAGGTGCGCCAGTTCGGTTTCGACATCTCCGAATACGACGTCACCTACGCCGCAGGCGATTCGCTGGGGGTGTGCGCCACCAACGACCCGGCCACGGTTGACGCGTGGCTTGCGGCCACCGGCATGCCGCCTCAGCACACCGTCGAGATCGACGGCGCCGAGCTGACCTTGCGCGACGCGCTCACTTCGCACTTCGACTTCTGCCGGGTCACGCCCGACCTGGTGCGCTTCATCGGCGAGCACAGCCGCGACGCCAAGCCGTTGCGCGCGCCCAAGGCCAAGCTGGACAAATGGCTGATCGGCCGCAACGGCCTGGACCTCGTCCAGGAGTTCGTCGTGCACGCCGATCCCGACGAATGGCGCGAGGTGCTGGTCCGGCTCACCCCGCGCAGCTACTCGATCTCGTCGAGTCCGCTGGTCAGCCCCAACGAGGTACAGCTGACGGTGTCGGTGGTGCGCTACCGCGGGGCCGACGGCGGCCGTCGTGGCGGCGTCTGCTCGACGTTCCTGGCCGACCGCGCATCGACGGCGCCGGTCTTCCTGCAGCGCTCACCGCACTTTCGCCCGCCGGAAGACGGCTCGGTGCCGATGATCATGGTCGGCCCCGGCACGGGCGTCGCGCCGTTCCGCGGCTTCCTACAGGAGCGACGGGCGCTGGGCCACCGCGGCCGGAACTGGTTGTTCTTCGGTGAGCAGCACCGCGACCAGAACTACTACTACCGCGACGATTTCGAGGACATGGCCCGCGACGGGCTGCTCGACCGGCTCGACCTCGCGTTCTCCCGCGACCAGGCCTCGCGCGTGTACGTCCAGCACCGGATGCTCGACCGGGGCGCCGAGCTGTGGCGCTGGCTCGACGACGGCGCGCACTTCTACGTCTGCGGTGATGCCTCCCGCATGGCCAAGGACGTCGACGCCGCATTGACCACGATCATCGAGCGGCACGGTGGGATGTCACACGAACAGGCCCACGACTACAAGCGTGAGCTGGTCGCGACCAAGCGCTACGTGCGTGACGTGTACTGACCTGGTGTCCGAGGGGGGACTTGAACCCCCACGCCCGTTAATAGGGCACTAGCACCTCAAGCTAGCGCGTCTGCCATTCCGCCACTCGGACTCGTCGTGGGCAGCTAAGGCTATCGGATCACCGAGGCGTGACCCAAACCCAGCCGCCAGGTCAATGGTACGAATGGTGGCGGACGAGAGGAGCACTACCCATTAGCACTGTGACTGGTCCCGTCAACGCCGAAGCGGAGGTCGTCGACCTCGTCAGCACGCTCATCCGGTTCGACACGTCCAACACCGGCGACCCGGCCACCACCAAGGGCGAAGCCGAATGCGCGCGTTGGGTGGCCGAACAGCTCGAAGAGGTCGGCTATGCCACCGAATACGTCGAGGCAGGCGCGCCGGGCCGGGGCAACGTGTTCGCCCGGCTCGAAGGCGCCGACAGCTCGCGCGGGTCACTGCTGCTGCACGGCCACCTCGACGTCGTGCCCGCCGAGGCCGCCGACTGGAGCGTGCACCCCTTCTCCGGCGCGGTCGAGAACGGCTACGTGTGGGGTCGCGGCGCCGTCGACATGAAGGACATGTGCGGCATGATGATCGCGATCGCGCGGCACTTCAAACGGGCGGGCATCACCCCGCCGCGCGACCTGATCTTTGCGTTCCTGTCCGACGAGGAGGCCGGCGGCAAGTTCGGCTCGCACTGGCTGGTCAAGCACCGCCCGGACCTGTTCGCCGGCGTCAGCGAGGCGGTCGGTGAGGTCGGCGGTTTCTCGCTGACGGTGCCGCGCAAGGACGGCGGGGAGCGACGCCTCTACCTGGTCGAGACGGCCGAGAAGTCGATGAACTGGATGAAGCTGACCGCGCGCAGCCACGCCGGTCACGGCTCGATGATTCACGACAGCAACTCCGTGACCGCGGTGGCCGAAGCGGTGGCCAAGCTGGGCCGCCACGAGTTCCCCCTGGTGATGACCGACGCGGTCAGCCAGTTCCTGGCGGCTGTCACCGAGGAGACCGGATATTCGTTCGACGTCGACTCGCCGGATCTGCCCGGCGCAATCGCCAAGCTGGGCCCGATCGCCCGCGTGGTCGGCGCGACCCTGCGCGACACCGCCAACCCGACCATGCTCAAGGCTGGTTACAAGGCCAACGTCATCCCGGCCTCGGCCGAAGCGGTGGTGGACTGCCGGATCCTGCCGGGGCGCCAGGCGGCCTTCGAACGCGAGGTCGACGAGCTGATCGGCCCGAACGTCACCCGCGAGTGGGTCACCGAACTGCCGTCGTACGAGACCACCTTCGACGGCGACCTGGTCGACGCGATGAACGGCGCGATCCTGTCGGTGGACCCCGACGCCCGCATCGTGCCGTACATGCTTTCCGGCGGGACGGATGCTAAAGCGTTCGCGCAGTTGGGGATTCGATGCTTCGGGTTCGCGCCGCTGCAGTTGCCGCCCGACCTCGACTTCACCGCGCTGTTCCACGGCGTCGACGAACGGGTACCCGTTGACGCGTTGACGTTCGGTACCCAGGTTCTCGAACACTTCCTGTTGCACTGCTGAATCGACGAAAGGACGAGTCATGGCGTTTGACTACAACCCGTACGAGTTCCTCCCCGAGTTGCCCTCGTTCAAGCTGTCCTCGAACACCTTCAACGACGGCGACGCGCTGGGTAATGACCAGGTCAGCGGCATCATGGGTGCCGGCGGCAACGACGTGTCGCCGCACCTGACGTGGTCGGGTTTCCCCGAGGAGACCCGTAGCTTCGCGGTCACGGTGTATGACCCCGACGCCCCGACCGCATCCGGATTCTGGCATTGGGCGGTGGCCAACCTGCCCGCCACCGCCACCGAGCTGCCCGCCGGCGCCGGCGACGGCAGCAGCCTGCCCGGCGATGCGCTCACGCTGCGCAACGACGCCGGTCTCAAGCGCTTCATCGGCGCCGCCCCGCCGCCGGGACACGGCCCGCACCGCTACATCGTCGCGGTGCACGCCGTCGGCGTCGAAAAGCTCGACCTGCCCGAGGACGCGACTCCGGCATACCTCGGCTTCAACCTGTTCCAGCAGGCGATCGCCCGGGCGTTGATCCACGCGACCTACGAACAGAACTAGCGAAATCCGTTCGGCGCGCTTCGATTACCCGTGCGACTGGCTTTTCTGAGGAACTGACGTATGGTCGCAGGTGAGTGATTGCCACTTCTGCTTAAGGAGCGACAATGGCTGACAAGAAACCGGGTAAGAACCTGAAGAAGGCCGAACGGTCCCTCAAAGAGCGGCGCGCCGAGAAGCGTCAGCGCGACGCCGAGGCGGGTGAGTTCATCCGCAAGCGCAAGCGCGCAAGTTAGGCCGCAGAACCCACCGCTTCGGCCAGTGAGCCGAAGCCCCCCTCGTGGAGGCGGCGGGCGATTCCATCGTGGATGCCCTTGGCCCACAGCCCGCCGCCGTACACGAACCCGGTGTAGCCCTGCAGCAGTGAGGCTCCCGAGATGATGCGGTCCCACGCGTCGTCGGCGGTTTCGATGCCGCCGACACTGACCAGCACGAGGCGGTCCCCGACGCGGCGATAGAGCCTGCGCAGCACCTCGACCGAACGCCGGGCCACCGGCCGCCCCGAGATCCCGCCCGGGCCCAACTCGTCGAGGCCCGGGGTGACCAAGCCGTGACGCGACACTGTCGTATTGGTGGCGACGATGCCTGCCAGGCCGAGATCGACTGCCAGATCGGCGATTTCGTCGACGTCGTCGTCGGATAGGTCAGGTGCGATCTTCACCAGCACCGGTGTCGACGTCTCGGCCAGCACCGCGGCCAGGATCGGCCGCAGCGACGACACCGCCTGCAGGTCGCGCAGCCCCGGCGTGTTCGGTGAGCTGACGTTGACCACCATGAACGAGGCGAGCGGTCCCAGCAGGCGAGCGGATGTGGCGTAATCCTGCACCGCCGCCTCCGGCGGAGTGACCTTCGTCTTGCCGATGTTCACCCCGATCGGGATATCGGGGACGTGCCGGGCCAGCCTCACAGCGAGCTCACCGGCCCCGTGGTTGTTGAATCCCATCCGGTTCAGCAGCGCATGGTCGTCGGGCAGGCGGAACATCCTCGGCTTCGGATTGCCGGGCTGGGCCTGCGCTGTCACGGTGCCCACCTCGGCGTACCCGAAGCCCAGCGCGCCCCACGTGTGCAGTCCGCTGCCGTCCTTGTCGAATCCGGCGGCCAAGCCCAGCGGTCCGGGGAACCGGACGCCGAACACGGTGCTGGCCAGTACCGGATCGCGGGGTCCCAACCACCGTCTCAACGCGCGCCTGGTCCACGACGGATAGGTGACGGTTCGCAGCACGGCGAACACCCACGTGTGAATCCGTTCGGGCGCGACCAGAAACAGCGCCCGCCGCAGCGTGCGGTACATCATCGGATCACTGTGCGGGCTGCTCGGGAATATCCATCCGGCCGGCCGCGGTCTTCTTGCGGCGCAGCAAGACCCGTCGCGAACCGTCGGTGTAGAGCCTGACGCGGGTGAGCTCCCAGCCGCGGTATTCGGCCTCGATCGACAACCGCGTCGAGGCGCTGACCCGCGTGACGTCCGGCGGCAGCCGCAGGGGTATCCATTCGTAGTCGTCCGAGTGGTCGGACTTGACGGCATCCTCCCAAGCCGCCGGCATCCGTCCGCGGTGGAGTGCGCTCATGCGTGCGCTCTCGCCGCGTCGACGATCACCTGCACACCCGCTCCTGATCCGGACACCACATACAGCGTGCCAGAGGATTCGTCGAAAGCCAGGGAGTTCGGTTGCTGCACGGTTCGATATCGCACCTTCTCGACGGGAATGCCGGTGGCCAGATCGTAGCCAACGACCTCGTTCGCCGCTGTCTGCGACACCCAGGCCAGCGTCGACGACCCGGCAAGGCCGTAGGGGGCGCCACGCACCGGATACCGCTGACGCAGGATCAGCGGGTCCGTGCCGAAGACCAGAAGTCCCTCGCCGCGGGTGTCGGCCACCAGCACCCGACCGACCGGGTCGGCGACCATCGTCGTCGCGCCCTCGCCCGCCCGCAGCGCCTGCGCCTGCTGGGCGCCGTCCTCGGTGAGCGCCGTCACCGAGGTCTGAGCGCGGTCCAGCACGACGGTCGTATTCCCTTGTGTGACAAGCGCATCGACACGGGCAAAGATCTTCAGCTCAGCGGCGACGGCGGTGTCCGAGCCCAACGTGTAGACGGCGCCGTCGGCGCTGCCCAGCACCAGCCGGCCGTCCGCGCGCCGGGCGATCGCGGTGAACTCGGTGTCGGACAGGCCCTCGACCTCGACCGTGGTGGCGGTGCGGCCGGCCAGGTCGATCCGGTGGTAGCCGCCGCGCGTCGCCGCGTAGACATGGCCGTCGTCGCCGCCGGTCATCGCCGTGGCGGGACTGGACAACGGCACCGTCGCCGCGTTCGCGCCGTCCCGGGGAAACACCGTGACCTGCGATCGGTCCGCCGGCTCGGGCGCCAGGACGGCCAATGCGCCGCTCGCCGCGTCGACGATCGCCGCCTGCGCATCCGCGGCCAACGGCCGCACCACACCGTCGGGCCGGCCGGCGACCGGCGGGGACACCGCGGCCTGCGCGGGTGCGATGGTGGCAGGAGCGTCGGAGCCGTCGGACGAGCAGCCGCCGACCAGCACAAATGCGGGCAGGATTGCCAGTGCCGCCACGATCCGGCGAATCGGCTGATTCAAGGTGTTTACAGGTGGCGGCAACGGGTAGCTCTCGGTCGTGCGTACGGTGAATCGACTGAATGGCCAGTCTAGGCAGACCCCGCGTGGGCCTTCGTCCGCTCGTCGTGCCCCCACAATTGGCGGCTCCGTCAACGGTATGGTGCGATCATGACCCTCGCCGCCGACCGCGCACTGGGCGCCCGGGAGTTTGTGATCGAGGACATGACCACCGGCCTGTACGCCAGCGGGTTCGGCCAGGTGGGAGACGGCCGCAGCTTCTCGTTCCACGTCGAGCGACAGATGCTGGTCGTCGAGATCTACCGCCCGCGGCTGGCCGGCCCCGTTCCGCACGAAGAGGACGTGGTCGCGACCTCCAGCCGCAAGCTGACCGACATCGACCTCACTGACCGGCGCAGCGTAGGCGCGGCGGTGCGTGATCTCGTCGCCTCGGCAGAGCCGGTGGCACGCACCGGCCGCTGACACCGCGCCCACGGTACGGTCGTCGTCGTGACCGACGTGCCGGCGATGTCGTGGGTGCAGGTCGTCGTTCTCGCGATCGTGCAGGGGTTGACCGAGTTCCTGCCCGTCAGCTCCTCGGGGCATCTTGCGATCACGTCACGAGTGTTCTTCGCCGACGATGCCGGGGCGTCGTTCACCGCCGTCACCCAGTTGGGCACCGAATTCGCGGTCCTGCTCTACTTCGCCAAGGACATCGGGCGCATCGTCAAGGCCTGGTTCAACGGCTTGTTCGTCACCGCGCACCGCAACGCCGACTACTGGCTGGGCTGGTACGTGATCGTCGGAACCATCCCCATCGCCGTTCTCGGGCTGCTGTTCAAGGACCAGATCCGCACCGGCGCTCGCAATCTGTGGGCCATCGCGATCGCGCTGATCGTGTTCTCGGCCGTCATCGCCGCCGCCGAGTACTTCGGCCGCCAGGCGCGCACCGTCGAACAGCTGACGTGGAAGGACAGCATCATCGTGGGATTCGCGCAGTGCCTGGCCCTGCTGCCCGGCGTGTCCCGTTCCGGCGCGACGATCAGCGCCGGGCTCTTTCTCGGCCTCAACCGCGAGCTGGCTGCCCGGTTCGGCTTCCTACTGGCGATTCCCGCGGTGTTCGCCTCCGGGTTGTTCTCGCTTCCGGATGCGTTCCATCCGGTCGGCGAGGGGATGAGCGCCACCGGTCCGCAGTTGCTCGTGGCGACGGTGATCGCGTTCGTCGTCGGTTTCGCCGCGGTGGCCTGGTTCTTGCGGTTCCTGGTCAGGCACAGCATGTACTGGTTCGTCGGGTATCGCGTCATGCTGGGCACCGTGGTGCTGATCCTGTTGGGGACGGGTGTGGTGGCAGCGACGTGACGGTGATCCTGCTGCGGCACGGCCGCTCCACCTCCAACACCGCCCACACGCTGGCGGGGCGCTCGGCGGGCGTCGACCTCGACGACAAGGGCCGCGAACAGGCGCAGGCGGTGGCGACCCGCATCGGTGCACTGCCGATCCGCGCGATCGTGCGCTCGCCGCTGCTGCGGTGCGAACGAACCGTGGAACCGTTGGCCGCGGCGCTGGGCCTGACGCCGATCGTCGACGACCGGATCTCGGAGGTCGACTACGGGGCCTGGACCGGGCGCAAGATCGGCGACCTGGTCAAGGAGCCGCTGTGGGCGGTGGTGCAGCAGCAACCCAGCGCCGCGGTGTTCCCGGACGGAGAGGGCCTGGCCCATGTGCAGGCGCGCGCGGTGGCCGCAGTACGCGAGCACGACCGTCGACTCGCCGAAAAGCATGAGGGCGACGCGCTGTGGGTCGCCTGCACCCACGGCGATGTGATCAAGGCCATCGTCGCCGACGCGCTCGGCACCCATCTCGACAGCTTCCAGCGCATCACCGCCGACCCGGCGTCGATGAGCGTGATCCGTTACACGGCGGTGCGGCCGTTCGTGATCCACGTCAACCACACTGGTGACCAACTCACGTCGGGGCTGGTACCCAAACCCGCCACGAGCGACGCCCAGGACGGCGAGGTGCCGCCGAGCGACGCCGTCGTCGGCGGGTCCACCGGCTAGTCGCAATTACGGCTGACAAGCCCCAACCGGTATTTTGGGAAGTGCCATGGCCCGCGCAATCCACGTCTTCCGCACACCCGACCGATTCGTGGCCGGGACCGTCGGCCAACCCGGCAACCGCACGTTCTACCTGCAGGCCGTCCACGACAAGCGCGTCGTCTCGGTGGTTCTGGAGAAGCAGCAGGTCGCCGTGCTCGCCGAACGGATTGCCGCGCTGCTGCTGGAGATCAATCGCCGGTTCGGGACGCCGATCCCGCCCGACACCGGTGAGGTCGAGGACCTCAGCCCGCTGATCACGCCGGTGGACGCCGAATTCCGCGTGGGCACGATGGGGTTGGGCTGGGACTCCGAAGCCCAGACGGTCGTCGTCGAACTCCTCGCGGTGTCGGAGACCGAGTTCGACGCGTCGGTGGTGCTCGACGACGCGGAGGAGGGGCCCGACGCGGTCCGCGTGTTCCTCACACCGGAATCCGCGCGCGAGTTCGCGACGCGCTCCAACCGGGTCATCTCGGCAGGCCGCCCGCCCTGTCCTCTGTGCGACGAACCGCTGGACCCCGAAGGTCACATCTGCGTGCGCACCAACGGCTATCGGCGCGGCGCCTTCGCCGAGTCCGACGATGACACCGACATCTGACGGCGGGACCGATGCGGTCCGCGAGGAGGTGTTGCGGCGCGGTGAACTGACCGTCATCGGGCGGATCCGATCGGCCAGCAACGCGACGTTCTTGTGCGAGGCGAATCTCGGTACACAGCAAGTGCATTGCGTCTACAAACCGGTCGCGGGCGAGGCGCCGCTGTGGGACTTCCCCGACGGCACACTGGCCGGCCGTGAGCGCGGAGCGTTCCTGGTGTCGGCCGCTTTGGGGTGGGACGTCGTGCCCTACACCATCATCCGCGAGGGGCCCGCGGGTGAGGGCATGGTGCAGCTGTGGGTGGACCAGCCGGGCGACGAGGTCGACGACGAACGGCCCGTGGGCCCGGATCTGGTGGATCTGCTTCCGGCGGGCCGCATTCCGCCGGGGTTCCTCCCCATCCTCCAGGCCTACGACTACGCGGGGGACGAGGTCACCCTGGTGCACGCCGACGACGACCGGTTGCGCCGGATGGCGGTGTTCGACGTGCTGGTCAACAACGCCGACCGCAAGGGCGGCCACATCTTGTCCGGCGTCGACGGCCGCGTCTACGGCGTCGATCACGGCGTGACCCTGCACACCGAGGACAAGTTGCGCACCGTGCTGTGGGGCTGGGCCGGTAAACCCGTCGACGACCAGACGCTGGAATCGGTGGCCGCGCTGCGCGATCAGCTCAGAGACGAGTTGGCCGACGAACTGTGCACCCTCATCACCGAGCGGGAGATCGCTGCGTTGCTCTCCAGAACCGTTGCGCTGCTGACAGATCCGGTGATGCCCACACCCGATCGTCGGCGCCCGATCCCGTGGCCGGCGTTCTGAATCGATGACCCAGACTGATGCGGCGTTGGCCGCCGAGGTGGCCGCCGAGGCGGGCGAGATGCTGCTGAGGGTTCGCGAAGAAGTGGGTTTCTACGACCCGTATGACCTCGGCGACACCGGGGACAAGCTGGCCAACCGGCTGATCCTCGATCGGCTTCGCGCCGCGCGGCCCGACGACAAGGTGCTCTCCGAGGAGGCGGTCGACGATCTGTCTCGCGTTGATGCCGACCGGGTGTGGATCGTCGACCCGGTCGACGGCACCCACGAGTACTCCATGCCGCGACGCACGGACTGGGCGGTGCACATCGCGCTATGGCGACGCGACGGCCGCCCGAACGGGCGCATCACCGACGCAGCCGTCGCGCTGCCCGCCCGCAACGAGGTGTACCGCACCGACACCGTCACCCCGCCGCCACCGCGCGACGACGGCCCCATCCTCATCACGGCCAGTTCCAACCGGCCCCCACCGGTGCTGTGGTGGCTGCGCGACCGGATGGACATCCAACTGGTGCGGATCGGGTCCGCGGGTGCCAAGGCGATGGCGGTGGTGCGCGGTGACGTCGACGCCTATCTGCACGCCGGTGGCCAGTGGGAGTGGGATTCGGCCGCGCCCGCCGGGGTGGTGCAGGCCGCGGGCCTGCACGCGTCGCGTATAGACGGCTCGGAGCTGGTCTACAACCGACGCGACCCCTACCTGCCCGACCTGCTGATGTGTCGACCGGAGCTGCGCGAGGCGCTGCTCAAGGAGATTCTGTCGGCGTATCGGGGCCGCTGGCGGGACTGACCGGGAATGGAACGGCCGCTCGCGGTGTCGGTGTAGCCGATGCCTAGAGTCGAGACCATGAATTCGTGGCCGGCCCCCGTCGTCCCGGCGCTGCCGGGCCGGGGACCCCAGCTACGTCTCTACGACAGCGCCGATCGACAGGTCCGGCCCGTCAGCGCGGGCGAGACGGCCACGATGTACGTCTGCGGGATCACGCCCTACGACGCGACGCACCTCGGCCACGCGGCCACCTATCTGGCGTTCGACCTCGTCCACCGCATCTGGCTGGACGCGGGCCAGCGGGTGCACTACGTGCAGAACATCACCGACGTCGACGACCCGCTGTTCGAGCGCGCGCAACGCGACGGCGTCGACTGGCGCGAGCTCGCCGAGCGGGAGACCGAGCTGTTCCGCGAGGACATGGCGGCGCTGCGGGTGCTCCCGCCGCACGACTACGTCGCCGCGACCGAGGCCATCGCCGAGGTCATCGAGATCGTCGAGAAGCTACTGGCATCCGGCGCTGCCTACGTCGTCGAGGACGCCGAGTACCCCGACGTCTACTTCCGCGCCGACGCCACCGCCCAGTTCGGCTACGAGTCCGGATACGACCGCGACACCATGCGCCGGCTGTTCGCCGAACGCGGCGGCGACCCCGAGCGGCCCGGCAAGGGGGACGAACTCGACGCGCTGCTGTGGCGGGCACAACGGTCGGGAGAGCCGAGCTGGCCGTCGCCGTTCGGGCCGGGCCGACCCGGGTGGCACGTCGAATGTGCCGCTATCTCCCTGAGCCGCATCGGCACCGACCTCGACATCCAGGGCGGCGGCAGCGACCTGATCTTCCCGCACCACGAGTTCTCCGCCGCACACGCCGAATCCGTCACTGGGGAGCGCAGATTCGCGCGTCACTACGTGCACGCCGGCATGATCGGCTGGGACGGCCACAAGATGAGCAAGAGCCGCGGGAACCTGGTTCTGGTCTCGCGCCTGCGCGCCGAAGGTGTCGACCCCGCGGCGATCCGGCTCGGCCTGTTCGCCGGTCACTACCGCGCCGACCGGTACTGGAGCGACGCCGTGCTCGCCGAGGCGGTCGAGCGGCTGGCTCGGTGGCGCGCGGCGGTCGCGCTGCCCGGCGCACCGGATGCGACCGACGTCGTCAACCGGGTGCGCCGGTACCTGGCCGACGATCTGGACACTCCGAAAGCGCTTGCCGCGCTGGATGGTTGGACCACCGACGCGCTGAGCTACGGCGGCCACGATCCCGAGGCGGGGCGCACGGTGGCGGCCGCCGTCGACGCCTTGCTGGGTATTCGGCTCTAGAACGGCCAGTCCCGTCCGCCGGGTCGCTGGGCGAGGTACGTTGTCGCGCATGGCTGCTGTGAACGGCAAAGTCGTCCTGATCACCGGCGGGGCGAACGGTATCGGCGAAGAGGTGGCGCGCCGCCTGCACGACAAGGGCGCGAAGCTGGTGCTGACGGACCTGGACGGGGACCGGCTCGAGCGGGTCGCCGCGCGCTTCGGCAACGAGGGCGTGGTCACGGCCGTCGCGGACGTGCGTGATCTGGCCGCGATGGAATCCGCCGTCGCCACGGGTGTCGAGCGGTTCGGCGGCATCGACGTCGTGATGGCCAACGCGGGCATCGCGACCTACGGGTCGGTGCTGCAGGTCGATCCGGAGGCGTTCAAGACGCTGATCGACGTCAACGTCGTCGGCGTGTTCCACACCGTGCGGGCCGCGCTGCCGTCGGTGATCGACCGCCGCGGCTACGTCCTGATCGTGTCCTCGGCCGCCGCCTACGCGGCATCGGCGGGTATGGCGCCGTACGACGCCTCCAAGGCGGCGGTCGAGCACTTCGCCAACGCGTTGCGCCTGGAGGTGGCCCACCACGGCGTCGACGTCGGATCGGCGCACATGCTCTGGATCGACACCCCGCTGGTGCAGGAGAGCCGGTCGGACCTGCCGAGTGCTCGCGCGATGCTCGACACCCTGCCCGGACCACTGGGCAAGACCACGTCGGTGCGCGAGTGCGGGGAGTTGTTCGTCAAAGGCATCGAAGAGCGCAAACGCCAGATCAACTGCCCACGGTTCGTGGGTCTGATGCGCTGGCTCAAGCCGGTCCTGGCGTCCCGGCTGGGGGAGCGGGCCGCCCTCAAGTCGGTACCCCAACTGCTGCCGAAGATGGACGCCGAGGTGGCCGCGCTGGGCCGTTCGATGAGCGCACGCACCGAAGCGCTGGAAAAGCGCTGACCCCTCAGCCCCGGAATCCGGGGCCGCGGCGGCGCAGGTAGCGCTCGAACTCGGCGGCCAGCGCGTCGCCGTCGATCTTGCCGAGCGCCTCGGTCATGTCGACCTCGGCATCGCCGCGCTCCTCCAGCGACTGCACGTACTCGGCGATCTCGTCGTCCTCGGCGGTCATCTCCGAGACCGCCTGCTCCCACTCCTCGGCCGCGGTCGGCAGGTCGGCCAGCGGCACCTCGATGTCGAGCACATCCTCGACGCGACGCAGCAGGGCGACTGTCGCCTTCGGGTTCGGCGGCTGGGAAACGTAATGGGGCACCGCGGCCCAGAACGTCACCGCGGGAATTCCGGCCTGCACGCACGCGTCCTGGAAGACGCCCGCGATGCCGGTGGGGCCTTCGTATCGCGTCTCCTCCAACCCGAACACCGCGGCGGAATCCGACGAGTAGGCCGCACCCGAGACCGGCACCGGCCGGGTGTGGGGCGTATCGGCCAGCAGGGCGCCGAGGATGACGACGGTCTGCACGTTGAGCTTGTCGGCGATCGCCAACAACTCCGAGCAGAACGTGCGCCAGCGCATGTTGGGTTCCACGCCGTGCATCAGCACGATGTCGCGGTCGGAGCCCGGCGGACGGCAGTGCGAAATCCGCATCGACGGCCACACCAGTTCCCGCGTGACCCCGTCGACCTGCCTGATCACCGGTCGGTTGACCTGGTAGTCGTAGTAGGCCTCGTCGTCGATCTCGATGATCGTCTCGGCTTCCCAGATCGCGTCGAGGTGCGCCACCGCATCGCTGGCCGCGTCGCCGGCGTCGTTCCAGCCTTCGAACGCCGCGACGACGATCGTGTCGTTCAGTTCGGGCAGGTCGGGCGGTCTCAAACCGCTCGCATCCGACAAGGTCACAACGCCAGCGTAAGCCCTCACAGGCGGGTAGGAGCGCCATCGCCACACGTGCCCACTTGATTCGCCGACTACCCTGGATCCGTGGCTGATGTGACGGATCGCGCCCACCGGACCGATATGCTCGACGCCTTCGGGATCGGTGGCCGCGCGATGTGCCCCCGGCTTCCCGCAGAGCCGAAATATGCTCGGCGGCAATCTGGTTGACCACTATGTCGACGACGGTGCCGACAAGATCCGCCGACTCGATCGCCACGTCGAGGCGGGCGTCCGAAAATCGATTGGATGACAACGTAGACTTTCCCTGTCGAGAGGCGTTGCAACGGATTCGGGGTGTTCACCGCTATCCGCCACGCTCGGCAGACGCAAGGACGCCTTCCTCAGGGAAGGAGCGCGCATGACCGCCGTTGAGTCGAACACTTTGACGCCGAACATCCGCCCCGACTGCACCGACGAACTGACGGCGACCCTCGGCCAGCGGATCATGGTGATCGACGGCGCGATGGGCACGGCGATCCAGCGGGACCGGCCCGATGAGGCCGGGTACCGCGGCGAGCGGTTCAAGGACTGGCCGAGCGATGTGCAGGGCAACAACGACCTGCTCAACCTGACGCAGCCGCAGATCATCGAGGCGATCCACCGCGAGTACCTCGACGCGGGCGCCGACATCATCGAGACCAACACCTTCAACGCGAACGCGGTCTCGCTCTCCGACTACGGCATGGAGGAGTTCAGCTACGAGCTGAACCACGCCGGCGCGGCGCTGGCGCGGAAAGCCTGCGACGACGTCAGCACCCCGGAAAGGCCCCGCTACGTCGCCGGAGCATTGGGGCCGACCACGCGGACCGCGTCGATCTCACCGGACGTCAACGACCCCGGGGCCCGCAACGTCACCTACGACCAGCTGGTCGCGGCCTACCTCGAAGCCGCCAACGGCCTGGTAGACGGCGGCGCCGACATCATCCTCGTCGAGACGATCTTCGACACCCTGAACGCCAAGGCCGCCGTGTTCGCCCTGGAGACGTTGTTCGAGGAGCGCGGGCGCCGCTGGCCCGTGGTCATCTCGGGCACCATCACCGACGCGTCCGGGCGGACACTGTCCGGCCAGGTCACCGAGGCGTTCTGGAACTCGATCCGGCACGCCAAGCCGCTGGCGGTCGGCCTGAACTGCGCCCTGGGCGCACCGGAGATGCGGCCCTACATCGCCGAGATATCCCGCATCGCGGACACGTTCGTCTCGTGCTACCCCAATGCCGGACTGCCCAACGCCTTCGCCGAGTACGACGAGACCCCCGAACGCCAGGCCGGCTACGTCGCCGACTTCGCCGAAGCGGGCTTCGTCAACCTCGTCGGCGGCTGCTGCGGAACGACGCCGGCGCACATCGCCAAGATCGCCGAGGCCGTGGAGGGCAAGCCGCCGCGCCAGGTGCCCGAGATTCCCGTGGCCACGCGGCTGTCGGGTCTGGAACCGCTCAACATCGACGACGACACCCTGTTCGTCAACATCGGTGAGCGCACCAACATCACCGGTTCGGCCCGATTCCGCAACCTGATCAAGGCCGAGGACTACGACACCGCGCTGTCGGTGGCCCTGCAGCAGGTCGAGGTCGGTGCGCAGGTCATCGACATCAACATGGACGAGGGCATGATCGACGGCGTCGCCGCGATGGACCGGTTCACCAGGGTGATCGCGTCCGAACCCGACATCAGCCGCGTGCCGGTGATGATCGACTCGTCCAAGTGGGAGGTCATCGAGGCGGGCCTGAAGAACGTGCAGGGCAAGCCGATCGTCAACTCGATCTCCCTGAAGGAGGGCGAGGAGAAGTTCATCCGCGAGGCACGGTTGTGCCGCAAGTACGGCGCCGCCGTCGTGGTGATGGCCTTCGACGAGCAGGGGCAGGCCGACAACCTCAAACGCCGCAAGGAGATCTGCGGCCGCGCCTACCGGGTCCTGACCGAGGAGGTCGGCTTCCCGGCCGAGGACATCATCTTCGACCCGAACTGCTTCGCGCTGGCCACCGGCATCGAGGAGCATGCGACCTACGGGATCGACTTCATCGAGGCGTGCGCCTGGATCAAGGAGAACTTGCCGGGGGTGCACCTCTCCGGCGGCATCTCGAACGTTTCGTTCTCGTTCCGCGGCAACAACCCGGTCCGCGAGGCGATCCACGCGGTGTTCCTCTTCCACGCCATCAAGGCGGGCCTGGACATGGGCATCGTCAACGCCGGTGCGCTGGTGCCCTACGACTCGATCGACCCCGAACTGCGGGAGCGCATCGAGGACGTCGTGCTGAACCGTCGCGAGGATGCGGCCGAACGCCTGCTCGAGATCGCCGAGCGGTTCAACAGCACCGAGAAATCGGAGGATCCGTCCGCCGCGGAGTGGCGCTCCCTAACGGTCCGCGAGCGGATCACGCACGCCCTGGTCAAGGGCATCGACGCCCACGTCGAGGAGGACACCGAGGAACTGCGCGCCGAGATCGCGGACGCCGGAGGGCGCCCGATCGAGGTCATCGAGGGCCCGCTGATGGACGGTATGAACGTCGTCGGCGACCTGTTCGGGTCGGGCAAGATGTTCCTGCCCCAGGTCGTGAAGTCGGCCCGGGTGATGAAGAAAGCCGTCGCCTACCTGCTGCCGTTCATCGAGGCGGAGAAGGAAGAGGCCGGTACCACCGGAACCAAAGACACCAACGGCACGATCGTGATGGCGACCGTCAAGGGCGACGTGCACGACATCGGCAAGAACATCGTCGGGGTTGTCCTGCAGTGCAACAACTTCGAAGTGATCGACCTCGGGGTGATGGTTCCCGCCCAGAAGATCCTGGACGCGGCCAAGGAGCACAACGCCGACATCATCGGGCTGTCCGGCCTGATCACGCCGTCCCTCGACGAGATGAGCAACTTCGCTGTCGAGATGGAACGCGAGGGCCTGCAGATCCCCCTGCTCATCGGCGGTGCGACCACCTCGCGGGCCCACACGGCCGTCAAGATCTCGCCGCGCCGCAGCGGTCCGGTGGTCTGGGTCAAGGACGCGTCGCGCTCGGTCCCGGTGGCCGCCGCGCTGCTCGACGACAAGCAGCGGCCGGCCCTGCTGGAGGCCACCGAGAAGGACTACGCGTCCCTGCGGGAACGGCACGCCCAGAAGAACGAGCGGCCGATGCTGACCCTGGAGATGGCCCGCGCGAACCGGACGCCGATCGACTGGGACGGCTACACGCCGCCTGCGCCCGCACAGGGGCTGGGTGTGCGCGAATTCCTGGACTACGACCTCGCCGAGCTGCGCGAGTACATCGACTGGCAGCCGTTCTTCAACGCCTGGGAGATGAAGGGGAGGTTCCCCGACATCCTCAACAACCCGGCGACGGGGGAGGCGGCGCGCAAGCTCTACGACGACGCCCAGGAGATGCTGGACACCCTGATCAAGGAGAAGTGGCTGACCGCCAACGGGGTGATCGGATTCTTCTGCGCCAACGCGGTCGGCGACGACGTCGAGCTCTACACCGACGAGACCCGTACCGAGGTGCTGACCACGCTGCACAACCTGCGCCAGCAGGGCGAGCACCGCGAGGGCATCCCGAACCGGTCGCTCGGCGATTTCGTCGCCCCCAAGGAAACGGGTCTGGCCGACTACATCGGCGCCTTCGCGGTCACCGCGGGGCTCGGCAGCCAGGACAAGATCATGGAGTTCAAGGCGGCGCTGGACGACTACAGCGCGATCCTGCTGGAGTCGGTGGCCGACCGGCTCGCCGAGGCGTTCGCCGAACGGATGCACCAGCGGGTCCGCAAGGAGTTCTGGGGCTATCAGCCCGAGGAGCAGCTGGACAACGACGCGCTCATCGCCGAGAAATATGTGGGTATCCGTCCCGCCCCCGGCTATCCCGCCTGCCCGGAGCACACCGAGAAGACGACGCTGTTCAACCTGCTCGACGTCACGAAGCGCACCGGCATCGAGCTGACCGATGCGATGGCGATGTGGCCGGGCGCGGCCGTGAGCGGCTGGTACTTCTCGCACCCGCAGTCGCAGTACTTCGTGGTCGGCCGGCTGGCGCAGGACCAGGTGGCCGACTACGCCAAGCGCAAGGGGTGGACGCTGAAGGAGGCCGAGCGCTGGCTCGCGCCCAACCTCGGCTACAACCCGGAGGACTGAGGCCTATGCGAGCCGTGCTGTTCGACATGGACGGCACACTTGTCGATTCGGAAAAGCTGTGGGACGTCTCGCTTGCTGCGCTGTACGCCGAGCTGGGCGGCGAACTGAGCCCGCAGGTACGCGAGGCGCTGGTCGGGGGCTCGGCCGAAGACACCATTCGAACCGTGTACACCGACCTCGGCCTGGACCAGGATCCGCGCGCCATGGCCGAGTCGAGCCGATGGTTGCACGAGTACACCGCAGAGTTGTTCGAGGGTGGCCTGCCCTGGTGCGACGGTGCCCGGGAATTGCTGGAAGAGCTTGCCGCAGAAGAAGTTCCGATGGCACTCGTCACGAACACGCTGCGGGCATTGACCGATAAGGCGTTGAACAGCATTGGCGCGCATTACTTTTCGGTGACGGTCTGCGGTGACGAGGTTACCCGCGGCAAACCCGCACCCGACGTGTACGAGCGTGCGGCGGCGCTGCTGGACGTCCATCCGGCCGCGTGCCTGGCGGTCGAAGACTCCGTCACCGGCTCGGCGGCCGCCGAACGTGCCGGATGCCCGGTGCTGGTGGTGCCCAACGACGTAGCGGTACCCACCGGGCCACGCCGACGCCAGGTTTCCTCGCTCGTCGGGTTGCGCGCCGCCGACCTCCGCCGGGTGCATTCCGAACTGGTGACGAGCCCTGGGGAACGCACCGCCTGACGACCGGTCTGTGATTGAATGTGACGTCCATCACGCCATGCTGCGGAAAGGTCTCACATGACTCACGGACCCGCTGGTGACTCCTCGACAGGCGTGGACTACGAGGACTCCGAACACAGTGGCCGCGTGGTCCTCATCGCGTCCGTGGCGGCGCTCGGCGGCCTGCTGTTCGGCTATGACAGCGCGGTCATCAACGGCGCGGTGGCGGCAGTCGAGGACCATTTCCAGACCACCAAGGCGGTGACGGGCGTCGCCGTTGCCGCGGCCCTGATCGGCGCGGCGCTGGGTGCGGTGGTCGCCGGCCGGCTCGCCGACAAGATCGGCCGGCTGTCGGTGATGAAACTCGCCGCGCTGCTGTTCCTCATCAGCGCCTTCGGCACCGGCCTGGCCACGAACATCTGGATGTTCGGGCTCTTCCGCGTCGTCGGCGGCATCGGCGTCGGCGTGGCGTCGGTCATCGCTCCGGCCTACATCGCCGAGACCTCACCGCCCCGGATCCGCGGTCGGTTGGGTTCGCTGCAGCAGCTGGCCATCGTCACCGGCATCTTCGTCTCGCTGGCGATCGATGCCCTGTTGGCGCACATCGCCGGCGGTGCCCGTGAGGAGCTGTGGTTGGGCATGGCAGCGTGGCGGTGGATGTTCCTGGTGATGGCGGTTCCCGCGGTCGTCTACGGCGCACTGGCGTTCACGATCCCGGAGTCGCCGCGCTATCTGGTTGCGACATACCGCATCCCGGAGGCCCGGAAGGTACTGACCAGACTGCTGGGCGAGAAGAACCTCGAGCTGACGATCACCCGGATCAAGGAGTCGTTGAAGTCGGAGAAACCGCCGTCATGGTCGGATCTCAGGAAACCGACCGGCGGAATCTACGGCATCGTCTGGGTCGGGGTGTTCCTGTCGATTTTCCAGCAGTTCGTCGGCATCAACGTGATCTTCTACTACTCCAATGTGCTCTGGGAGTCCGTCGGCTGGGAGGAGAGCCAGGCTTTCACCATCACCGTGGTCACATCGGTGACCAACATCGTCACCACGCTGATCGCGATCGCGCTCATCGACAAGGTCGGGCGCAAGCCTCTGCTGCTGGTCGGGTCGGCGGGCATGGCGGTCACCCTCGGCACGATGGCGGTGGTTTTCGGCACCGCGCCGGTGGTCAACGGCCAACCGGATCCCTCGGATACGGCGGGGCTGATCGCGTTGATTGCGGCCAACCTGTTCGTCGTCTCTTTCGGTATGTCGTGGGGCCCGGTGGTCTGGGTGCTGCTCGGGGAGATGTTCCCCAACCGCATCCGCGGCGCCGCGCTGGGCCTGGCCGCTGCGGCGCAGTGGATCGCCAACTGCGCGATCACGGCGTCGTTCCCGGCCCTCGGTGACTTCTCACTCGGCCTCGCCTACGGCTTCTACGCCATCTGCGCGGTGCTGTCGCTGCTGTTCGTGTGGAAGTACGTCGCCGAAACCAAGGGCAAGCACCTCGAGGACATGGGCAACGAGACCGCACCGCAGCAGGAGAGCGTCTGACCGGCATCGACGAGTCGGTCGACGTCCTCGTCGCCGGCTCCGCAGGGGCACTGGCCGGAGCCTATACCGCTGCGCGAGAGGGACTTTCGGTCGCCATCGTGGAGGCGACCGACCAGTTCGGCGGTACCTTCGCCTACTCCGGGGGCGGCGGAATGTGGTATCCGTGCAACGCGGTGCTCGCCCGCGCCGGGTGCGACGACACGATCGAGGAGGCGCTGCGGTACTACCGCCAGGTCGTCGGCGACCGCACACCCGCGGCACTTCAGGAGGCCTACGTCCGCGGCGGTGCCGCGCTGATCGACTACCTCGAACGCGACGAGCACTTCGCGTTCAAGATCCTGCCGTGGCCCGACTACTACAGTTCGGTGGCCGGGGCCCGCAACGACGGCATGCGCCACATCGTCTCCAAGGCGGTGCCCGACGAGCGCCTCGGCCGGTTCGCGGGCCGGGTCCGCGGGCCGCTGGACCATGAGCGCCTCGGGGCGCCGCAGCCCGATCTGCTCACCGGCGGGCGGGCGCTGGTCGGACGGTTCCTGTGGGCGATGGCCGACAACCCGGCAGTAACCGCCCATCTGTCCACCAGCCTCGTCGAATTGGTCGTGGAGGCCGGGCGCGTGGTCGGAGCGGTCGTGGAGCACAACGGCGAGCGCCGCACGATCACGGCTCGGCGCGGCGTGCTTCTCGCCACGGGCGGTTTCGAACAGAACGCCGAGATGCGGGCCGAATTCGGCGTCCCCGGGTACGCCCGCGACACCATGGGCGCCCCGGCCAACACCGGCTTGGCGCATCGGGCCGCGATCGCCGTCGGTGCAGGCATGGACCTGATGGACCAGGCGTGGTGGTCGCCGGGGCTGATCCATCCGGACGGCCGCGCGGCGTTCGCGTTGTGCTTCACCGGCGGCATCTTCGTCGACCGGTCCGGCCGCCGCTTCGTCAACGAGTCGGCGGCCTACGACCGGCTGGGTCGCGCGGTCCTGGCGGCGATGCGCGACGGCGCGGTGGGGTCGCGGTACTGGATGATCTACGACAGCCGAACCGGCGAGCAGCCGCCCGTGATGGCCACCAACGTGTCGTTCTCGCCGACCGAGCAGTACCGGGCCGCGGGGCTGTGGGTGCATGCCGACACGCTGGCCGGATTAGCCGACCAGATCGGTGTTCCGGCAACGCAATTGGAAGACACCGTGCGCCGGTTCAACGGGTTCGCGGCACGCGGCGTCGACGAGGACTTCGGTCGCGGGCGCGAATCGTTCGACCGCGCCTTCACCGGTGGCGCCTCATTGCTGGTGCCGATCGACACCCCGCCCTACCGCGCGGCGGCGTTCGGGATATCCGACCTCGGCACCAAGGGCGGGCTGCGCACCGACACCGACGCGCGCGTCCTCGACACCTCCGAGCGGCCCATCCCGGGGCTGTACGCGGCCGGCAACACGATGGCGGCCGTTTCGGGCGAGACCTACCCCGGCGGCGGGAATCCGATCGGGGCGTCGCTGTTGTTCAGCCACCGCGCCGCACTGCACATGGCGCGTACGTCACCGTCGCCGGACAAACCGGCGTGACCCGACACCTCCGAGCGTGACACAATCGCGTGCCGTGAAGACCTTCGACGCCCTGTTCGCTGAGCTCAGTGAACGCGCCCGGACCCGCCCCGCCGGAAGCGGCACCGTCGCCGCGCTGGACGGCGGCGTCCACGGGATCGGCAAGAAGATCCTCGAGGAAGCCGGCGAGGTGTGGCTGGCCGCCGAACACGAAAGCGATGACGCCCTCGCCGAAGAGATCAGCCAGCTCCTGTACTGGACACAGGTCCTGATGCTGGCGCGCGGCCTCACCCTCGACGACGTCTACGGGAAGCTCTGATGTCTGCTCTTCGCGCAAGCGGCTCATCGTCGATGTCTGCTCTTCGCGCAAGCGGCTCATCGCCGATGTCTGCTCTTCGCGTCGCCGTACCCAACAAGGGCACACTCTCCGAACCCGCGAGCGAGATCCTCTCCGAGGCCGGTTACCGGCGCCGCACCGACACGAAGGACCTCACGGTCGTCGACCCGGCCAACAACGTCGAGTTCTTCTTCCTGCGGCCCAAGGACATTGCGATCTACGTCGGGTCGGGTCAGCTGGATTTCGGGATCACCGGACGCGATCTGGCCGCCGAATCGGATGCGCCGGTGCGGGAGCGGTTGGCGTTGGGCTTCGGCTCGTCCTCGTTTCGGTATGCGGCCCCAGCCGGACGCGATTGGCGGGTCGAGGATCTGGCGGGTAAGCGGATCGCGACGGCGTTCCCGAACCTGGTGCGAAAAGACTTGGCGGCGCACGGCATCGAGGCGACGGTCATCCGGCTCGACGGCGCGGTGGAGATTTCCGTGCAGCTCGGCGTCGCCGACGCCATCGCCGATGTGGTCGGCTCCGGCCGCACGCTGGCACTGCACAACCTGGTGGCCTTCGGCGACTCCCTGTGTGATTCCGAGGCGGTGCTGATCGAGCGCGACGGCGCACCGGACAGCCCCACCGGCGCTCAGTTGGTGGCCCGTGTACAGGGTGTGGTTCGCGGCCAGCAGTACCTGATGCTCGATTACGACTGCCCGCGCAGCGTCCTCGACAGGGCGACTGCGGTGACTCCCGGACTGGAGTCGCCGACGATCGCTCCGCTCGCCGACCCGGCGTGGGTGGCGGTGCGGGCTCTGGTGCCGCGTCGCGACGTCAACAAGATCATGGATGAACTCGCCGCCATCGGCGCCAAGGCGATCTTGGCCTCCGACATCCGATTCTGTCGCCTCTGATTCGACGGGAACCCGCGCGGCCTGCGTGTTAGCGTCCGGAGGTCCACAACACCGGAGGTCGCCATGACGCAGGTCCTGATTCTGGTACTCGCAATGCTGATCGGCGTCATCGCTGGCCTGCGCGCACTCACCGCCCCCGCGGTGGTGTCCTGGGGCGCACTGCTGGGGTGGATCGACGTGGACGGGAAATGGTCGGAGTGGATGGCACATCCCATCACCGTCACCGTGTTGACCATCTTCCTGCTCGTCGAACTGGTCACCGATCAGCTTCCGAACACTCCCAGCCGCAAGACGACTCCTCAGTTCGCCACGCGTCTCATCACGGGCGCCTTCGCAGGCGCGGTGATCGGCAGTGCGTACTTCCACACGTTCAGTGCGCTCGGCGCGGGTGTCATCGGCGCGGTGCTCGGCACGATGGGCGGCGCGGCGGCACGTCAGCATTTCGCCGACCTGCGCAACGGTCAAGACCGCCCGGGCGCGATCCTCGAAGACGTCGTCGCGGTCGGCGGCGGCTTCCTGATCGTGTTCCTGGCCAGCCTGGTGTGAACAGATGCCGTTTGAAATGGCTGAAGTGACAGAACGATTCGACGCGATCATCGTCGGTGCCGGGCAGGCCGGACCACCCCTGGCGGGCCGGCTCACCGAGGCGGGGCAGACGGTCGCGGTGATCGAACGCAAACTCGTCGGCGGGACGTGCGTGAACTATGGATGCATCCCGACCAAGACGCTGGTTGCCAGCGCGCACGCCGCCCATCTTGCCCGCCGCGGCGCCGAATACGGCGTCAGCACAGGCGATATCCGCGTCGACATGGCGAAGGTCAAGGCACGCAAGGACAAGATCGTGGTCGGCGACCGCGACGGCGTCGAGTCCTGGCTCGAAGGCATGGACGGATGCACGTTCATCCGCGGCCACGCCCGCTTCTCCGATCCCCACACGATCCGAGTCGACGACCGGGTGCTGTCAGCGGACAAGATCTTTCTCAACGTCGGCGGTCGCGCCGTCGCACCTGATATGCCCGGGCTCGCCGACATCGACTACCTGACCAACGTCGGCATTCTCGAACTCGACACGGTTCCCGAACATCTCGTCATCATCGGGGGTAGCTACATCGCGCTGGAGTTCGCGCAGATGTACCGGCGTTTCGGCGCCGGGGTCACCGTCGTCGAGAAGGGACCACGGTTGACCTCGCGCGAGGACGAGGACGTCTCGGCCGCGGTCAAAGACATCCTGCAAGCCGAGGGCATCAACGTGGTCCTCGGTGCCGACGCGATCCGATTCACCAAGACCGACAGCGGCTTCGAGGTCATCCCGAGTGACGGCGCGGCGCCCATCGCGGGAACCCATCTGCTCGTCGCGGTCGGCCGCACCCCGAACACCGACGACCTGGGCTTGGAGAATGCCGGGGTCGAAACGGACTCGCGCGGTTATATCGTCGTCGACGATCAGCTCCGCACCAATGTCGAACACATCTGGGCCATGGGTGACTGCAACGGCAAAGGCGCCTTCACGCACACGTCGTACAACGACTTCGAGATCGTCGCGGCGAACCTGCTCGACGACGACCCGCGCCGTGTCAGCGACCGCATCACCACGTATGCGCTCTACATCGACCCGCCGTTGGGCCGGGCCGGGATGACCGAGGCTCAGGTGCGTAAGTCGGGGCGAAAGGCGTTGGTCGGCAAGCGCCCGATGACCCGCGTCGGCCGTGCGGTGGAGAAGGGGGAGACGCAGGGCTTCATGAAGGTCGTCGTCGACGCCAAGACCGAGCAGATCCTCGGCGCGGCGATCCTCGGCGTCGGCGGTGATGAAGTGATCCACTCGATCCTCGACATCATGACCGCCAAGAAGCCCTACACCGCGATCTCACGCACGATGCACATCCACCCGACGGTCAGCGAACTGGTGCCCACGATGCTGCAAGAGATGACGCCGCTGACCTAAGGCCGGCGATCGCATATCGTCGAGGAATGCCCACCGCCGTGTCGAACCTCGATGCGCTGATCGCCAAGGACGAGATCCGCGATCTCGTTCTTCACTACTGTCGCGCGATGGATCGCGGCGACGTTGGATTGGCCGCCTCCCTGTACGAGCAGGGCGCCCGCGACGAACACGGCTTCAACCCGACAAACACCGCCGACGAGTTCGTCGACTCGATAGGGGCCTTACTCGGGGGGCTGGCGGCATTGCAGCACAACGTCACGAATCACCTCATCCGGATCACCGGCCCCGATACCGCCGAGGGGGAGGCCTACGTGGTCGCCTACCACCGTGCCGAGCGTGATGGAGTCGGGCATGTGCTGATCACCGGCGGCCGCTATCTGGACCGTTACTCAAAGCGGGAAGGTCAGTGGAAGTTCGCCCACCGCAAATGCGTCGCCGATTGGACACACGAGTTCTCGTCGCCGCTAGTCACCGATGACAACAACCCGGTGTCCGGCAAGCTGGCCAACGGGCGCATGGACGCACAGGACCCTTCGTATGCGTTCTTCACCGCGTTTCCGCGCGAACAACGTGGGTGACCTACGAGGCCGCAGGGGATGACGCCGCGGCAGTGACCGACCGTCCGACGATGAACTGCCTTGTCACCAAAGCGAATCGGTGACCGAGGTGACGGCAGGTGGCGACATCGGCGGGGTGGACCGCCTCGGGTTCGGCGTCGACGTCGGTCTGTGCGCCGGCGCCGAGGAAGAAACCCAGTCGGTTGAGGTCGTTCTCGCTCGCATGCGAATGATTCCAGCCGGGGGGCAGGCCGAGGCTGACCCAGTGCATGTGATGTTGTGCGGCGAACACCGCCAGCGAGACAAGGGTGTTCAGCTTGTCGCCGCTCTTGCCGCCGGAGTTGGTGAACCCGGCGGCCACCTTGTCGCGCCAGGCGCCGGTGACACAGCGCCGTCCGGTCTTCTCGGCGAAAGCCTGGAACGCCGCGGAGACGTTGCCCATGTAGGTGGCGGTGCCGAACACGATGCCGTCGGCCGAGTCGAGAACGTCCCAGTCGGCGTCGGTGATGCGATCGACGGCGATCGGCGTGACGGCCGCACCGGCGTCGCGCGCGCCCCCGACCACGGCTTCGGCGAGCGTTGCGGTGTGCCCGAAACCCGAGTGGTAGGCAACCGCCACCGCGGGAGCGGCGATGTCAGATCCGTTGTGTGTCATCTCAGTTCGCTCCCGTCGGCGAGTTGTTGATCTCAGCGCGCCTGGTCAGCCAGTCCGGCAGCGGTTCGTGCTCCAGGTGGGCCTGCAGGCGGTCGAGATAGGCGTGGGTGCCGCCGAGGAAGCCGCCGGCGTTGCGCACGCCGAGCCCGCGGTGGGTGAACCGCAACAGGGTGCCGGATCCGTCGGGGGTCAGTTCGTAGCGCACGGTGCTGTCCTCGACGATCGGTTGGCGCCATTCGTGTTCCAGGACGTACGGCGGGTCCCACACCAGGATGCGCCCTGTCACGCGCATCCGGTCGGGTGGCAACGGCGGTCCGGTGGGCACCATATCGATCGTGCCGCCCTCGCGCGGTTCGATCGTGGTCGCGCCCAGCCATTCTCGGCGTTCGTCGGGATCGGTAATGGCCGACCACACCGCCTCCACGGGGAAGGGCAGCCGGCGCTCGAAGGTCAGGACGGCGCGGTCGCCGTCGACGGTCAGTCGGCCGTTGCGGTCACTCATCGGAACTCCCGTGTTTGGCTTCCAGGTGGCGTTCGAGGGCGTCGAGGTGGTCGGTCCAGATGCGCCGGTAGCGCGCGATCCAATCGTCGATCGCCATGAGGCCGTCGACGCGCAGCGCGTAGATGCGGCGCTGCGCGTCGGGCCGGACCTCCACCAGCCCGACCTCGCGAAGGACCCGCAGATGCCGCGACACCGTCGGCTGGGTCAGCTCGGGCAGGCTCGCGACCAGTTCGCCCGCCGTGCGTTCACCGTCGACGAGCTGGTCGAGCAGCGCGCGCCGGCTCGGTTCGGCGACCGCTTCGAAGACGTCCATGCGGCTAGTATTGCAGAACATCTATATAGATGCAAACGCATACAACTCAGGTTGTGGGGAACGGGTTGTGTTCGGCGATGAGCTTCTCGATCCGGGCTTCGTCGAGCCGGACCCGGATGGTGGCGGCTTCCTGTTGGTCGCGGATCACCTTGGCCAGCGTGAACGAACTGGTGACCAGGAAGAGGGCGGTCATGGCGAGGAACAGTCGCTGCCACGGGTCCAACGGCAGGAAGAGGATGCCGCCGAGCATGCCGAGCAGGCTCACGCCGAAGGCGATGGCGGCTTGCAGGAAGTAGGCGGCTGTGGTCCGAGCGGTGGTTGGTGTGTCCATGTCGCCAGCGTGCAGGCACAGCAGACGGTGTGGGTAGGTAGAACTACCCGAGCTTCCGGTTCGCCGCGCGCCTTGGGCGCAGCTTGGTCAACTTGACGCTCACCCACGGTGCGGTGTGCGCAACGGTGTGCCCGGAGTCCTCGCCCCGCGGGGATCGCCGGCGCCCTTACGAGGTCGAACTGCCAGTGGAGATCGGTGGTCACGGGCGCCGTTGCACCAACAACGTCTGCGCCGAGGTGCCGATGAACCCCTGCCGGTCGAAGAGCTCCGCCGTGGTCACCCCGATGCCGTCCGGGCCGATCGAGCCGCGGGCGCGCACCGCGAAGTCGTCGCCCGTGGGCAGTCGGTGCAGATGCACAGCGGTGTCGGTGTTCATGAACACAAACGACTCCGGGTCCAACGCCGCACCTGCGCCGTTGGCGCTGTCCACGACCATGGCAAGCCGCTGCAACGCCGTTGTCGGCTCCGAATCAACAAGTGGGACAAGTGGACTCAGCCACACGACATTGCCCGTCTCGCCGGTTTCGTGTTGCCGGCGCCAGCTGACCGTCTCCAGATAGCCTTTGGCGCCGACCCAGCCGTGGGGAATTTGTGCCGCCTCGCCCTCGACGAGCGGGGGATAGCGGTCGGTGGCCGCGTCGGCGGTGTCGCTGGTCGCCAACAGCCATGCCGTCACGCGGGCAACCGCGCGCCGTGTGCCGTCGGGCCGGGTCTGCAACATCTCGGCGGCCATCAGTGAGATTCGGGCGCCCGGACGTTCGACCCACGCCCGGACCCACACCTTCTCGACGGATATCGCGCCCAGGATGTCCAGGGTCAACCGACCGATGCGCAGTCCGGAATCGGCGGCCAGTTCCTCGATGCGCCTGGTCATCAACGCCAACGGCGGTGAGCCGTGCTGAATGTCGGGATTCCAATTGCTGCGGGTGCCGTCGGTGGACTCGAAGATCTCGAACTCGTCGTCCGTGCCGATGCGCCGGTAGTGGCAGTCGATCATGCCTCGGCTCCCGCTCCCTCCGGTCCTCGCTGCGCTGCGATCCTTGCTCGCGGTCGCCTTCGGGCGATCACGCGGCAGGCTCCGCGGCGCCAAGCACGATGTCCTCGGCGGTCGGCGACCCCTCGTCGGGTGCCTCGGGCCAACCCGGATACGGCGGCGGGGTACCGCCGAACACGGGGCAGTGCGCGTGGTGGGCACACCAGTCGCACATCGCCGAGGGCTGCGGGCGGAAATCGCCTGTGGCCCCGGCGTTCTGAATGGCCCGCCAGATAGCGGTCAGGGTCTTCTCGAACCGCAGCAGCTCCTCGAGGTCCGGGGTGTAGTCGAGGATCTGACCGTCGGCCAGGTACAGCAGCCGCAGCCGTGCAGGCAACACGCCGCGCGAGCGCAGCAGCGCCACCGCGTAGAACTTCATCTGGAACATGGCCTTGAACTCGGCCAGTGCGCGCGCTTCGGGCGGCGCCTTGCCGGTCTTGTAGTCGACCACCCGCAGCTCACCGGTCGGGGCGACGTCGATGCGATCGACGAAGCCGCGCAGCAGCGTCCCGTCCGCGAGCTCGACCTCGACGCGCTGCTCACAACTGTCCGGGTCGAAGCGGGTGGGATCCTCCAACCGGTAGTAGCCGGCCAGCAGCGCGCGCGCCTCCGTCAACAGCGCGGCCCGCACCTCGGGGGCGAATTCGTCGGCGATGCCGGGGTGCTCGGCGACGATGCGGTCCCAGGCCGGCTCCACGAGCGTCATCGCGGTCTCCGGACGGCGCTGAGCGGCCGGCAGCGCGTACAGCTGCTCGAGCGCCGCGTGCACCACCGAACCGCGCACCTGGGCGACCGAGGACGGTTCGGGAAGCCGGTCGATCGCGCGGAAGCGGTACAGCAGCGGGCACTGCTTGAAGTCGGCGGCCCGCGAGGGAGACAGCGCCGGGCGTCGACGCTCCTGCTCACCCCGGTCGTTCATAGCGCCAGCCTAAGACCGGTGTCCGACAACCCCCGATACCCGCGGCGGCGCGTCAACTGGCAGGCTGAACGACTGTGCCAAGGACCGGTCCGTTCGCCGTCGGCGATCGGGTGCAGCTCACCGACGCCAAGGGTCGTCACTACACGATGGTGTTGGCGCCCGGCGGTGAGTTCCACACCCATCGCGGCGTCATCGCCCTCGACTCCGTGATCGGGCTGCCCGAGGGCAGCGTGGTCAAATCCACCAACGGCGACCAGTTCCTGGTGCTGCGGCCGCTGCTCGTCGACTACGTGATGTCGATGCCGCGCGGCGCCCAGGTGGTCTACCCCAAGGACGCCGCCCAGATCGTGCACGAGGGCGACATCTTCCCCGGCGCCAGGGTGCTGGAGGCCGGGGCCGGCTCCGGCGCGCTGACGTGCTCGCTGCTGAGGGCCGTCGGCCCGGAGGGCCGGGTGACCTCCTACGAGGTCCGCGAGGACCACGCTCACCACGCCGAGCGCAATGTCGCGACCTTCTTCGGTGAGGCCCCGGCGAACTGGGAGCTGGTGATCGCCGACCTGACCACCTACAGCGGACCGGAGGTCGACCGCGTGGTGCTCGACATGCTCGCTCCCTGGGAGGTGCTGGGCACGGTCGCCGACGCGCTGGTCGCCGGCGGCGTGCTGATGGTCTACGTCGCGACCGTCACCCAGTTGTCGCGAGTGGTCGAGGCGCTGCGTGAGCAGCAGTGCTGGACCGAACCCCGGGCGTGGGAGAGCATGCAGCGCAACTGGCACGTCGTCGGCCTGGCGGTGCGCCCACAGCACACGATGCGCGGCCACACCGCGTTTCTGGTCAGCGTGCGCAAGCTGGCGCCGGGGGCGGTGGCGCCGATGCCGCTGCGGCGTAAACGGCAGCTCGGCAGCTGAGTCGGCGGGCTGGTTCCCCCTCGGCGAGTGCGATCAACCCGTGGGGGCGCGCGTCATTCGTCGGTGCTGCGCTGCAGGCCGCGGCGGGCCGACAACAGCTCGAACTCCGGGCGAGCGGCCACCAGACGCTCGGCCGCGTCGAGCACCTCGACGACATGCCCGCGGTCGGCGGCCACCAGAGCCACCCCGATGTTGGCCCGCCGGTGCAGCTCGTGGGCGCCGGTTTCGGCGGCTGCAACGGCGAACCGGCGGTGCAGTTCGGCGATCACGGGCCGGATCGCGGAGCGCTTCTGCTTGAGCGATCGCACGTCACCGAGCAGTAGGTCGAATTCGAGCCAGCCGATCCACATCGGCGGCTACGGCGTCGGTGTGGGCGTGGGGGCCGGGCCGAACTGCAACAGGGCGTCGGTCGTCGAACGGGTCAGCTGCCACTGGTTGTCGGCGAGGCGGAACTGCATCGGGAACGTGAACTCGCCCGCCGCCGGATTGGCGGTCCGGACGGTGATCGTCGCCTGCACGACGCCGTTCGCGCCGTCGGACCACGTCAGATCCCTGGCCTCGAAGGTGGCCGGCGCGTAGCCGCCGTCGCGCAGCGCGGTGGCGAACTTGTCCATCGATTCACCGTCGGCCGCGGTGGCGTCCTCGATCAGGTAGAGCTTCTCGGCTCCGGGAACGTTGGCGTCGGCGATGCGCGCCAGCACGTCGGTGAGCGCCTCGGGCGGCGGCAGGGGCGCGCTCGTGGACCCTGGGTCCGGCGCCGGCACCGTCGGTGACGTGGCGACCGGCGGCGGCTCGGTCGCGGCGGGGGGTGGCGTCTGCGGCTCGTCGGCGCCACATCCGCAAAGCCCGAGCGCCGCCGCAAATGCGACGGCGCTCAGGACTGCGAAACGAGTGGTGCGACGCACCGGGCTGCTAGCCGACGGCGGCCAGCAGCGCCATCAGCGACTGCTTGGCCATCTGCCAGCCGGTCGGGCTCGGGCCCGGAACGAACTGGATGTTCTGGCTGGCCGTGCCGCCGGTGGCGGAGGTCGCGGTGACATCGGCCGACACCACGGGGCCGTTCTGGTCGATGTTCGCCAGCGCGAAGGTCAACGGGAACTTGCCTTCGGCGGCCGCCTCACGGAGCTTGGTGTCGGCGACGCGGCTCTCGATGCGTCCGATGCCACCCTGGATGTACGGCGCCTTGCTGGCGGCGGTCCCGGATGTGCCGAGCGCCTGCAGCGTCTGAAGAAGCGGGCCTTCGAGTTCGGGAGCCGGTGCCTGCGGCATCGGGATGTCCCAAACGACCGGGGTGACGGTCGGTGTGGCGGCCAGATTGGGGGATGCAATTGAAGTCACACCCGCCGCGGCGCCGCCGACGACAGCGACCGCTGCGACGCCGGTAACGAGGGCTTTCAGGGTCACGATTTTCCTTTCGATCGGCCCAACACATCAGAGAGGTTAACAGTGGTGCAGGTGTGTCGAATTGCTACACCGCACACAAAGGCTGAATCGCCGGTAGCTTTGAAGTTGTTACTGCACCAACTCTCGGTGCGGGGAGGGGCGCAATATGAGTGAATCAGAGCGTTCTGACGCTTTCGCGGAGGGTTTTGACGCCCGAGGATCCGGCTTGTCCAGTGAGGACGCGGCCGAGCTCGAGGAGCTCCGCCGGGAGGCCGCTGTCCTGCGAGAGCAGTTGGAGAACGCGGTAGGCCCCCAGAGCGGGTTGCGCAGCGCCCGCGATGTCCACCAGCTCGAGGCTCGCATCGACTCGCTCGCCGCCCGCAACGCCAAGCTGATGGAGACCCTCAAGGAGGCCCGTCAGCAGCTGCTCGCATTGCGCGAAGAGGTCGACCGCCTGGGACAGCCGCCGAGCGGCTACGGCGTGCTGCTGGGGGTTCAGGACGACGACACCGTCGACGTCTTCACGTCCGGACGCAAAATGCGGCTGACGTGCTCGCCGAACATCGACACCAAGTCGCTCAAGCAAGGTCAGACCGTCCGTCTCAACGAGGCCCTGACGGTCGTCGAGGCCGGCAACTTCGAGGCGGTCGGCGAGATCAGCACCCTGCGCGAGATCCTGTCCGACGGACACCGCGCGCTGGTGGTCGGGCACGCCGACGAGGAGCGCATCGTCTGGCTCGCCGAGCCGCTGGTCGCGGCCGAGGACCTGCCCGAGGGGTACGACGACGACCTGGCCGACGACAGCCGACCGCGCAAGCTGCGGCCGGGTGATTCGCTGCTGGTCGACACCAAGGCCGGATACGCCTTCGAGCGCATTCCCAAAGCTGAGGTCGAGGACCTGGTGCTCGAGGAGGTGCCCGACGTCAGCTACAACGACATCGGGGGCCTGGGTCGCCAGATCGAGCAGATCCGCGACGCCGTGGAACTGCCGTTCCTGCACAAGGAGTTGTACCGGGAGTACTCGCTGCGCCCGCCCAAGGGTGTTCTGCTCTACGGTCCGCCCGGCTGCGGTAAGACGCTGATCGCCAAGGCGGTGGCCAATTCGCTGGCCAAGAAAATGGCCGAGGTCCGTGGCGACGACGCCCGCGAGGCGAAGAGCTACTTCCTCAACATCAAGGGTCCGGAGCTGCTGAACAAGTTCGTCGGTGAGACCGAACGTCACATCCGGCTGATCTTCCAGCGTGCGCGGGAGAAGGCCTCCGAGGGCACCCCGGTGATCGTGTTCTTCGACGAGATGGACTCGATCTTCCGCACCCGTGGCACCGGTGTGAGCTCGGATGTGGAGACGACGGTTGTGCCGCAGCTGCTTTCGGAGATCGACGGTGTCGAGGGACTGGAGAACGTCATCGTCATCGGCGCCTCCAACCGCGAGGACATGATCGATCCGGCGATCCTGCGGCCAGGCCGCCTGGACGTGAAGATCAAGATCGAGCGTCCGGATGCCGAAGCGGCGCAGGACATCTTCAGCAAGTACCTCACCGAAGAACTGCCGGTCAACGAGGACGACCTCGCGGAGTTCGACGGCGACCGGTCGCTGACGATCAAGGCGATGATCGAGAAGGTCGTCGACCGGATGTACGCCGAGATCGACGACAACCGCTTCCTCGAGGTGACCTACGCCAACGGTGACAAAGAGGTCATGTACTTCAAGGATTTCAACTCCGGCGCGATGATCCAGAACGTCGTCGACCGGGCCAAGAAGTACGCGATCAAGTCGGTGCTGGAGACCGGCAGCAAGGGTCTGCGGATCCAGCATCTGCTGGACTCGATCGTCGACGAGTTCGCCGAGAACGAGGACCTGCCCAACACCACCAATCCCGATGACTGGGCACGGATCTCGGGCAAGAAGGGCGAGCGGATCGTCTACATCCGCACGCTGGTCACCGGGAAGTCGTCGAGCGCCAGCAGGGCTATTGATACCGAGTCCAACCTCGGCCAGTACCTGTAGCTCGTCCGCTCCTGGTGGCGCGAGCGTGCGTGTTTGCACGCGGCACGCCCGCGGTTATGCAGCAATTCGCGCACGTTCGCGCGCGTCGAGGGATACCGTCGCGTCATGTCCGAGGACGACCTGTCGGTCACGGACGGTGTTTTCGGCAAGCGGTACGGCGAAGTGCTGCTCGTCAAGTCCACGCCGTCCGGCGCCGAAGCCACGGTGTACAACACTTTTCCGCTGAACGATTGCCCGGCCGATCTGTGGAATGCGCTCGACGCGAAGGCCATCGCCCGGGAGAACGGCGCCGTAGCCACCTTGCTCAACGGCCCGCGGTACTGGCTGATGAGCAGCATCGGCAAGAGGGGCCGGGAGACATTGGAGCGCAAGAGCTTCGGTGGAATCGAGATGCTGCGGCAAGCCACCGTCAAGCTCGCGTCGATGAACCCGGCCCCCTATCAGCTGACCCGGTTGGACCGTAAGGCGGTCTTCACGTTCGATGCGGGTCGGGAGATCTATGAACTCGTCGATCCGGACGGCCGGCGGTGGGTCATGCAGACGTTCAGCCAGACGGTCGACCCGTCGCTGTCGCTGAGCGACCTCCCCGGCCTCGCGGGCAGGCTGTCGCTGCCCGAGGGCTGGACGTATCAAGCGCGCATTCCGACATCGCCGCTCGTCGTCGACACCGCCACCGAGGACGCCTGCGTGACGCAGGACGATCTCGCCAACAGCTATTCGTTGCAGGCGTAGGCGCGGTAGGCGTCTCGGCCGGCAAGGCTGACCGCGACGTCGGCGATCAGCGGCTCGAAGAAGCGCTCGCGATACAGCGGGTCCACGCTGGTGCTGACGGTGAAGTACAACCCGGACAACACGGCGACGAAGAGCGATACGTGCACGATGGTCTGCGGGACCGGCACGTTGACCCCGAACCACGTTCCCGGACAGGGCGGTTGGCCGACCGGACATGTCTGCTCCGACGCCCACAGGACCGCGACGTCGTCGGGGACGGCGACGATACCCAGTGCGAGAAAGAAGGCGAACAGTCCAGCCGTGAAGAACACGACCTGGATCGTCTGCGAAAACACCATCACCGCAACGACGTTGATCTGTTCGGCCAGCGACAGCGGCGTGCGTTCCAGCCGGGTTCCGGGCTCGACGGCCAGCGGTGTGCCTTCGAGCAGCTTGGCCGGATCGTCTTGTTCGGCGCGATCTTCGCGCAGCGCCCGAACTTCGTCGCGAATCGTGGTGACCACGAAGATCAGCGCGACCAGCGCCAGGAAACCGATTGTCTGCCAGAGCCGTTGACGCGGCATGCGGGCGGCCAGCTGCCACAGCTCGCCGGTGAAGTAGACGACGACAGTGAGCATCAACAGCGGCAACGCCCGGCTCATGAGTGTTCCGAGCGCACCGAGTTGTACCCAGGCGAATCGCAGCGCCCACAGAGCGATCGCCCCGATGCCGAGATAGGTGAGCCATATCGCGACCACGGCGACGACCGCGAACCCCACCGCCTCGACAGCCGCGATGCCCGAAAAGCCGCTGTCGGCGAACGGAAGCCCCAACACGAACACGGCCATCACCACCAACGCCGCCGACCGTCGTCCGGCCTCACCGCGCGCGGTGCCGATGCGGTGCAGCAGATGTAACCCGAAGGGGGCCAACACCAACAGTGCGGTCAGCACTCCCAACCGGATCGCGTAGCCAATGTCCGGATCATTTCCGGTGAGATCGGCCAGCAGCATCGTCAGCGAGATCACCGCTCCGACACCGCTGACCATCGGGGCGGAGCGTTCGATCAACGCGCCGGAGCGGACGCGTCGGGTGAGGACCAGCGGCAGACCGCGATGCAGGAACCAGTCGTGCACCCGACGCATGTCCGACACGGGCATATTGTGCGGGAGATTCGCTCCGGGGGGCGCTCACCGCGCCGGAACGGCGGCCCGGTACCGGTTGCGGGCGGTCAGTGTGAGCGACAGATCGTCGAGCAGAGGGGCGATGAAGCGGTCGTGATAGGCGTCGTCGCCCACCGCCCGGGCGCTGACATACATGAACGTCAGCGCTCCGAGGAACAGCGTCACCTGTATCAGCGCATCCGGGACCGGGATCGTCATGCCGAGGAACCGCCCGTCGGCAGAACCGTTGCGCGTCCAGGCCGCAAGCAGTTCGGGGGAGAGCAGGATCAACCCCAACACGAGGAACAACAGCGCCGTGACCGTCGCCACCACCAGGATGTGGGCCAACTGCGAGACCGCGAGCACGAAGTACACATTCCACCGTTCGGGCCGGCTCAGCGGCTTCACCTGCGCAGGATCGGGCATGTCGGCGAACGGAGTGCCGTCCAGCTTCGCGGCGTGCGCGGGGTCGGGATCGGTGGCGTTGACCGTGGGGCGCAACCGGTCCACGATCACCGACGCGACGAACGCCGCCGCGATCGCCGTGAGGAACCACAGCGCCAACCACAGCCGGGTGCGCGAGATCGTCGCCGCCATCAGCCACACCGGCGAGTTGAAGAACACCAGGAAGGTCAGCAGCAGCACGGGCAGAGCGCGCAGCAGCAGCGACCCCGCCGCGCTCAGGTGCGCGAGGGTCACCCGGGCGGCCCACCCGAGTATCGAGCCGACACCGGCCGCGGTGAGCGCCAGGATCGCGCCGACGGCCACCGCCACCCACATCAGGTTCCGCGACAGATACGGGCCGGGGCCGCCGAACACAGCGCCGAGCACCGCGACCGCGACGGCGACCGCCGCGGCCGCGAGCCGACCGCGCTGAAGCCCGATGCGCGACACCCACCAGCCCAGCGCCGCTGCCGCCGGCAGCACCAGGATCAGCAGCACCAGTACGAACCACTCGCCTCGTGTGGGCCGTCCGTCGATGTCGATCGCGTGCTTGCCCGTCAACGCCACCACCGCGACGGTGTTGGCCATCAGCACAGCGAGTGCGGAGAGGGCGGGGGCCGACCGCGACCACAGTTGGCGGACCGAACGGCTGGGCCGCAGCACCGCAGGCAGGCCGTGCACGAGGAACCACCGTTCGGCGGCCTGACGGCGTGCCGCATCGACGGGGGCGGGATCGACCGGATCGGATGGCACGGTCGCAGGCTACTTTCCGCCGTCACCTAGGCTTGACGACATGCAACGGATTATCGGGACCGAGGTCGAGTACGGCATCTCGTCGCCGTCCGACCCGACCGCGAATCCGATTCTGACCTCTACCCAGGCCGTGCTCGCGTATGCCGCGGCGGCCGGGATCCAGCGCGCCAAGCGCACGCGCTGGGACTATGAGGTGGAATCGCCGCTGCGCGACGCCCGCGGTTTCGACCTCAGCCGGTCGGCGGGCCCGCCGCCGGTCGTCGACGCGGACGAGGTCGGCGCGGCGAACATGATCCTGACCAACGGCGCGCGCCTCTACGTCGACCACGCCCATCCGGAGTACTCCGCACCCGAGTGCACCGACCCGCTGGACGCCGTGATCTGGGACAAGGCCGGCGAGCGGGTGATGGAGGCCGCCGCACGGCACGTCGCCAGCGTGCCCGGCGCAGTGAAACTGCAGCTCTACAAGAACAACGTCGACGGCAAAGGTGCCTCCTACGGGTCGCACGAGAACTACCTGATGAGCCGGCAGACCCCGTTCTCCGCGGTGATCGCCGGGCTGACCCCGTTTCTGGTGTCGCGACAGGTCGTGACCGGTTCGGGCCGCGTGGGCATCGGTCCCTCCGGCGACGAACCGGGCTTCCAGTTGTCGCAGCGCTCGGACTACATCGAGGTCGAGGTCGGCCTCGAGACCACGCTCAAGCGCGGCATCATCAACACCCGCGACGAGCCGCACGCCGACGCCGACAAGTACCGCAGGCTGCACGTGATCATCGGCGACGCGAACCTGTCGGAGACCTCGACGTATCTCAAGCTCGGCACCACGGCGCTGGTGCTGGACCTGATCGAGGAGGGGATGGATCTCAGCGATCTCGCGTTGGCCCGTCCCGTGCACGCGGTGCATGTGATCAGCCGGGACCCGTCGTTGCGCGCCACCGTCGCGCTGGCCGACGGTCGCGAGGTGACCGGCCTTGCGCTGCAACGGATGTACCTCGACCGCGTGGCCAAGCTCGTGGACAGCCGCGATCCCGACCCGCGAGCGGCCGACATCGTCAAGATGTGGGCCGAAGTGCTCGACCTGCTCGAACGCGATCCGATGGAGTGCGCGGAGATCCTGGACTGGCCGGCCAAGCTGCGCCTGCTCGAGGGCTTCCGCCACCGCGAGAACCTGGGCTGGTCGGCGCCGCGGCTCCACCTGGTCGACCTGCAGTACTCCGATGTGCGGCTGGACAAGGGCCTCTACAACCGGCTGGTGGCCCGGGGGTCGATGAAGCGGCTGGTCACCGAGCAGCAGGTGCTGGACGCGGTCGACAACCCGCCGACCGATACGCGCGCGTACTTCCGCGGTGAGTGCCTGCGTCGCTTCGGGGCCGATATCGCGGCGGCCAGTTGGGACTCGGTGATTTTCGATCTGGGCGGTGATTCGCTCGTCCGGATCCCCACCCTGGAGCCGCTGCGAGGCAGTAAGGCGCACGTCGGAGCTCTGCTGGACTCGGTGGACAGCGCCGTCGAATTGGTAGAACAGCTCACCAATTAGGCGCGCTATCGCAGGCAATCGGCGCGGCGACCGGTAATGTGGAGTCACGGCGGGCAGCAGTGAGCCCGCCGACAACTTACGCAGGAGGCAGCGATGGCTCAGGAGCAGACCAAGCGTGGCGGTGGTGGCGGCGAGGACGACGACCTCACCGGCAGCACGGCCGCCGGGCAGGAGCGTCGCGAGAAGCTGGCCGAGGACACCGACGACCTGCTCGATGAGATCGACGATGTTCTCGAGGAGAACGCCGAGGACTTCGTTCGCGCATACGTACAGAAGGGTGGACAGTGACCTGGCCGCAACGCGATCAGCCGGCCTTACCTCTTTCTTCTGGCACCCGCTACCCGGTAGCACCCTCTGTCCCCGTGGACCTCTCGTCCTTCTCTGAACTGCTGCGCCGCCAGGCGCCCGAACTGCTTCCCGCGCAACGTGCTGGCGCCCAACCCGGGGATGTGCACGCCGATTTCGCACCGCACGGCACCACGATCGTCGCGCTGAAGTTCCCCGGCGGCGTGGTCATGGCCGGTGACCGCCGCGCCACCCAGGGCCACATGATCGCCAGCCGCGATGTGCAGAAGGTGTACATCACCGACGACTACACGGCCACGGGCATCGCCGGGACGGCGGCCATCGCCGTCGAGTTCGCCCGCCTCTACGCCGTCGAACTCGAGCATTACGAGAAGCTGGAAGGCGTCGCGCTGACCTTCCCGGGCAAGGTGAACCGGCTCGCGACCATGGTGCGCGGCAACCTCGGTGCGGCATTGCAGGGTTTCGTCGCGCTGCCGTTGCTCGCCGGCTACGACGTCGACGACCCCAACCCGCAGGCGGCGGGGCGCATCGTGTCCTTCGACGCGGCGGGCGGCTGGAACTTCGAGGAGGAGGGTTACCAGTCGGTGGGGTCGGGGTCCATCTTCGCCAAGTCGTCGATGAAGAAGTTGTATTCGCAAGTGACGGACGGAGATTCGGCGTTGCGGGTGGCTATCGAGGCGCTGTACGACGCCGCCGACGACGATTCGGCGACCGGCGGGCCCGACCTCGTGCGCGGTATCTATCCGACCGCGGTGATCATCGATGCCGACGGCGCCGAAGAGGTGACCGAGGAGCGCATCGCCGAGTTCGCCCGTCTGGTGATCGAAAACCGTTCGCGCGCTGACACATTCGGCCCCGACGCCGTCCACCGTTCGACCGATGCGCGGGGAGATTCGTGAGTTTTCCCTATTTCATCTCGCCCGAACAGGCGATGCGCGAGCGTTCCGAGCTCGCGCGCAAAGGTATCGCCAGGGGGCGCAGCGTCGTGGCACTGGCCTACGCCGACGGCGTGCTGTTCGTCGCCGAGAACCCGTCGCGCTCGCTGCAGAAGGTCAGCGAGCTCTACGACAGGGTCGGATTCGCGGCCGTCGGGCGGTTCAACGAGTTCGACAACCTGCGCCGCGGCGGCATCCAGTACGCCGACACCCGCGGCTACGCCTACGCCCGCCGCGACGTCACCGGCCGTCAGCTGGCCAACATCTATGCCCAGACGCTGGGCACCATCTTCACCGAGCAGGCCAAGCCCTACGAGGTGGAGTTGTGTGTCGCGGAGGTCGCCCACTACGGCGAGTCGAAACCTCCGGAGATGTACCGCATCACCTATGACGGGTCGATCGCCGACGAGCCGCACTTCGTGGTCATGGGCGGAACGACGGAACCGATCATCGCCGCCCTCAACGACTCCTACACGGAAAACGCCGGCCTGCAGGATGCGGTGAAGATCGCCATCGACGCGCTGCACGCCGCGGGCAACGGCGGCTCCGAACAGCGCGTGCTGGGACCCGCGACGCTCGAGGTGGCGATCCTGGACGCCAACCGGCCCCGCCGTGCGTTCCGCCGGATCACCGGTGCCGCACTGGAGGCGCTGCTGCCTCCGGCGGAGGAGACTCCGCAGGACGCCGAACCCGCAGGGGAGTAGGTCAGCCGGCGGCCGGGGTCGGCCGCGCCCGGATGAGGATGAGTTCGGCGAACTGCTCCGGGCATTCCAGCGGCGTGAAATGTCCTGCGTCGTAAGCGAAGTGCACGTGCACATCGGTGAAGTAGTGCCCGAGTCGGTCCGACCACTCGGCCGGGAACAGCGGATCATGGTGCGGCCACACCACATCGGTGGGTGTGTGGATCTTGATGGCACGCTCGGGCGGCAGTTCGGTGAGTGACTGGGCGATCATCCCGGCACCCGCGCGGTACCACGCGATCGACGCGGTGAACGCGCCGGGCAGACCGTAGTCGGACACCAGTCGTTCCAGATCGTCCTCGGAGACGGCGAAATCCGGCCCGGACCAATGCGTCCAGAAGTGACGCAGGTAGTCGCGGACCAGATCGGGGTTCCCGTCGAGCAGCTGGCCCGCCAGTGGCAGCTGGTGAAAGGACTGATACCAGAACTCGCTCTGCGCCTTCGCGGTCAGGACGCGGTCGCCGGCCCCGGGCAGCGGCGGGGACAGCACCAGGGAACGCACCAGATCCGGCTGCATGCGAGCGATGCTCTGCGCGACGCGGCTGCCGACGTCATAGCCGGCGAGCACCACCTCGGACAGTTCGAGCTCCTTGATCAGCCCGATGACGCTGCCGGCCTGTGCGGTGGCGCTGTAGAAGTGCCGGATGGCGACCGCATGTTTGTCCGAGCCGCCGAACCCGCGCAGGTCCGGCACGATGACATCGGCGGCATCCCCGAGCAGGGGCACCACCCGGCGATAGTCGTGGCGGTTGCCCGGCCAGCCGTGCAGCAGAACCACCGGCGGCGCGCCGCTGGTGCCGAACCGGTCATAGGCCAGCCGGAACCCGTCGACGGGCGAGCTGCGCGACCACACCGGCTTATTCTGGCCAGATGTCATCCCGGTTGTCGTGAGGTTGCACGATCCCCGCCGATATCACCGGTGATGACCCCCAGAATCGCGCGCCACGCGTCCGAGGGCGCGTTCAGCACGTCGGAGTGGGCGCCGGGACCGGCCATCGGCCGCCCGTCGTCGTACCGGCCGGCGGGCAACCGGATCACACCGGGCATCTCATCGGGGTCGGCGCCGTGCGGTCCGCCCGGGATGCCCTGCACCGCCCCGATGAAGTCCCCGGGTGGGGTCATGGAGAAACGCAGCACATGCGGGTTTCTGTTGTGCCAGTCGCCGGGATCGTGCACCCCGACGCCCGCTCCCGCGGCGGCCACGTACATCGTGCGGTCCGAGGTCATGCCCAGCGCCTCGGCGGTGCCCACGATCGATCCACCGTAGGAGTGACCGACAACGGTGACCGGGATGCGGCGGCCGGTCGAGTCGACCGTGCGGTCGACGTCCTCGGTGAAGGCGACCAGCCGCGGTGCCATGGCCAGCGCATAGCGCGGGTCGGCGGCCGCCGCCAAACCGCCCACGACGTTGTCACCGCGCGGAAACGGCCCGCCGAGATAGGTGATGGTCGCGACGTCGCCGCGGGTCGCCGAGACGAACCTGCGCGCCGTCTCGGCGTTGGCCGCCGACCCGGTGATCGTCGTGTTCAGCCCCGGCACGAGGACCGCGACGCTGGAGGCCGATGCGACGTTGCCGTGCAGCTCCACCAGCGATGAACGGCCGGGATCGAACGCCAGAACCTGGCGGTCTGAGCGGACGGGTCCACCTGCGGGATCGTCGATCTCCCCGAGCAGCTCGCGGTACACCGCCAGCCGCTGCGGGTCGGGCTCGCGCAGCACGGCTTGGGCCACGTTGGTGCGGTTGGCCTCGACCCGCATCTGCCACGGCACACCGTCGGTGTTGCCGACCTGGGACGGGAATTCCTCGACCAACCGCTGCCGTTGCTCGGGCGTCATGGCCGCGATCTGATCGGCGATCCGGTCCTGGCTGGTGACGGGCCATGCGGCGACGACGCCGGCATCGGCGGTTTGATGACCGGCAGCCGGGATGGCGAACGCCTCGGCGATGTCGGCGGCAGCGTCGGCGTCGGCGGCGTCCAGGCGGTTCAGTGCCCCGGCGAGTCGGCCGGTCAGCTCGACCGCACGCACGGTGAGCATCTCGACGGCGACCGACGGCACACCTCCGGACAGCGCGACCAGCAGCGACGACGGTGGGTCGTGTACCGCGACCGACCCGGCGTCGTCGACGGCGAACCCTTCGGTGCGCGCGGTGGCCACCACGGCCATGACGTCGGCCCGGGCCGCGCTGAGCTGGGCGGCGCCGTCGCGGGCCGCCGCGGCCGCGAGCACCAGTGCGCGCGAGAGCGTGTCGGCAGTCGCGACAATGCCTTTCGCGCGATGGCGGGCCGTATCGGCGGCCGCGCCGGACCAGAAACCGAAGTCGGCCGCCAAGGAGTCGACGTGCGCGCACACGAAGCGGGCGTTGCGGTCCCAGACGTCGGCCAGCCGACCGAGCGCGCCGGGAGACCACGCTTCGGCCTGGCCGACGGTCGGCAGCGTCACTTCCCGAGGCGGGCGGCGGTGCGCAGCTCCGCGCGTTCGAACGCGTCCGCGGAGATCCGCGCCGCGAGCGCCCAGCCACGCATGTTGGCGACGACCTCGGCGAGCCCGGGTGCCACCGAACACGTCGCGGCGACCTCGGCGACGGCCGCGCCGGCAAGCTCATCCGGATGCAATTCGGGCCAACGCATCTCGGCGATCCGGTCGGCGGCGGTCATGACCCGGTCGGCGACGGTGCGCAGTTGCGACACGTCGACCTCGACGATTTCCCCCATGGCTCATGCTGACAGAATCGGCGGCCACGCTGCTGAAGTTATCCACAGGCCTTCGACGGGCGCGGCCCTTACGGACCGCGCAGAGGGTGTCAACCCGATGTCGGGTGCGTTCTTCGGCGCGGCTTGCCCTCCGTGACCGCCGAGCAACAAGTAGTCTCGATGAGGTGCAGCGACGGATCATGGGCATCGAGACCGAATTCGGTGTCACCTGCACGTTCCACGGCCATCGTCGGCTCAGCCCCGACGAGGTGGCGCGCTACCTGTTCCGCCGAGTGGTGTCGTGGGGCCGCAGTTCGAATGTCTTCCTCCGGAACGGCGCCCGGCTCTACCTGGACGTGGGCAGCCATCCCGAGTACGCCACCGCCGAGTGCGACAGCCTCACGCAGTTGGTCACCCATGACCGCGCGGGTGAGCGGGTGCTCGAGGATCTGCTGATCGACGCCGAACAGCGGTTGGCCGACGAGGGCATCGGCGGCGACATCTACCTGTTCAAGAACAACACCGACTCGGCGGGCAACTCCTACGGCTGCCACGAGAATTACCTGATCGTGCGGGCAGGGGAGTTCTCACGCATCTCCGATGTGCTGCTGCCGTTCCTGGTCACGCGTCAGCTGATCTGCGGGGCGGGCAAGGTGCTGCAGACCCCCAAGGCCGCGACGTTCTGCTTGAGCCAGCGCGCCGAGCACATCTGGGAGGGCGTGTCGAGCGCCACCACCCGGTCGCGCCCGATCATCAACACCCGCGACGAACCGCACGCCGACGCCGAGAAGTACCGCAGGCTGCACGTCATCGTCGGCGACTCGAACATGTGCGAGGCCACCACGATGCTCAAGGTGGGCACCGCGTCGCTGGTGCTGGAGATGATCGAGGCCGGTATCGCGTTCCGCGACTTCTCGCTGGACAACCCGATCCGGGCCATCCGCGAGGTCAGCCACGACCTGACCGGCCGGCGCCCGGTGCGTCTGGCGGGCGGCAGGCAGGCCAGCGCCCTGGACATCCAGCGCGAGTATTACTCCCGCGCGGTCGAGTACCTGCAGAGCCGCGAGCCCAATACGCAGATCCAGCAGGTCGTCGACCTGTGGGGACGTCAGCTCGACGCCGTGGAGAGCCAGGACTTCGCCAAGGTCGACAACGAGATCGACTGGGTCATCAAACGAAAGCTGTTCCAGCGCTATCAGGACCGCTACAACATGGAGCTGTCCGACCCGAAGATCAGCCAGCTCGACCTCGCCTATCACGACATCAAGCGCGGCCGCGGGGTGTTCGATCTGCTGCAGCGCAAGGGCCTGGCCGCGCGGATCACCACCGACGAGGACATCGAGGCGGCCGTCAACACGCCGCCGCAGACCACCAGGGCCAAACTGCGCGGCGAGTTCATCAGCGCCGCCCAGGAAGCCGGCCGCGACTTCACCGTCGACTGGGTGCACCTCAAGCTCAACGATCAGGCGCAGCGCACGGTGCTGTGCAAGGATCCGTTCCGGTCGGTCGACGAGCGGGTCAAGCGACTCATCGCCTCGATGTAAGTCTCGCGAAACTGGTACCAGGCGCAGCGCTCGCTGTGCGGGCCGGACACCCTAAGCTGGGTCGAGTGGCGATCTCCAAAGTCGAGCGGCTGATGAACCTCGTGATCGCGCTCCTGTCGACGCGGAACTTCATCACCGCCGAGCGAATCCGTCAGACGGTTTCGGGATACGCCGACAGCGCCAGCGACGAGGCCTTCTCGCGCATGTTCGAGCGCGACAAGAACGAGTTGCGCGACTTGGGGATTCCGCTGGAGACGGGACGGGTTTCGCAGTTCGACCCGACCGAGGGCTACCGCATCAACCGCGAGGCCTACGCGCTGCCCACCGTCGAACTGACTCCCGACGAGGCGGCCGCCGTCGCCGTGGCGACCCAGTTGTGGGAATCGCCCGAGCTCATCACCGCCACCCAGGGCGCGTTGCTGAAACTGCGCGCGGCCGGCATCGACATCGACGCCGTGGAGGCCGCACCGGCGATTACGTCGACGGCGGCCCTGCCTGGGCTGCGCGGTTCCGAAGAGGTGCTCGGAATCCTGTTGTCCGCCATCGACTCCGGACAAGCCGTGCAGTTTCCGCACCGACCGTCGCGCAGCGATCCGTACACCACCCGCACGGTCGAACCCTGGGGCGTCATCACTCACCGGGGCCGCTGGTACCTGGTGGGCCACGACCGCGATCGCGACGCGACGCGGACGTTCCGGCTCTCCCGCATCGGCACCGACGTGACCACGGTCGGCCCACCCGGTGCGGTCAAGCGGCCTGCGGGCGTAGACCTACGCGAAGTGGTGGAACGCGCAGTGGGTGAGTGGCCGTCGGGCGGCCAGGCGCGGGTGTGGATCGCCGAGGGCAAGGGCACCGCGCTGCGGCGACGGGCCATCTCGGCGACCCCGCAGACACACAACGGCCGCGCGGGCGAGGTGATCACCATCGACATCGGAATGTTCGACCGGTTGGCGCGCGAGGTCGCCAGCTACGGTCCCGACGCGGTGGCGCTGGAGCCCGAGTCGCTGCGCGACGACGTGGTGGCCCGGTTGAGCGCGCAGGCGGATCGCGCATGACGGCTGTGTCGACGCGGCTGGTCCGGCTGCTCAACATGGTGCCGTACTTCCAGGCCAACCCGAGGATCACCTACGCCGAGGCGGCCTCCGATCTGGGCGTCAGCGTCAAGCAGTTGCGCGAGGACCTGAACCAACTGTGGATGTGCGGGCTGCCCGGATACGGACCCGGTGATCTGATCGACTTCGAATTCTCCGGCGACACAATCGAAGTGACGTTCACCGCCGGTATCGACCACCCGCTGCGGTTGACCTCGCCGGAGGCGACCGGCGTGCTGGTGGCGCTGCGCGCGCTGGCAGAGGTACCGGGCATGGTGGACCCGGAGGCGGCGCGCAGCGCGATCGCGAAGATCGAGTCTGCCGCGGGCACCGTCGGTCAGGACGGCGCGGCGGTCGAGGAGCCCGCGCCGATCGAGAGTGAGGCGGCCGCGGCGGTGCGGCAGGCGGTGCGCGACGGGTACGCCTTGGCCATCGAGTACTACTCGGCTTCGCACGACGTGCTGACCAGCCGCACCGTCGACCCGATCCGTGTGGTCCTGGTCGGCGACCACAGTTACCTGGAGGCGTGGTGCCGCACCGCCGAAGGTGTGCGGCTGTTCCGTTTCGACCGCATCGTCGACGCGCAGGTGCTCGGCGAGCCCTCGTCGCCGCCACCACCGGCCGTGCAGGCCGAACCGGACACCTCGCTGTTCGACGCGGATCCCTCGCTGCCCTCAGCACTCCTGCTGATCGACCGGTCGGCGGCGTGGATGTTCGACTACTACCCGCTGCGGGTGAGCCGGGAACTGCCCGACGGGGGCTGGGAGGCCGCGATGACCTACGCCTCCGACGACTGGATGGCCCGGTTCGTACTCGGATTCGGGTCGGCCGTGCGGGTGCTCGAACCCGCCCATCTTGCGGAGAGGGTGCGGGAATCGGCGCAAGCGGCGCTGCGGGCATACGGCGCGCAGGCCGAGTGACGGTAGACTGGCCGCGACGTCTGGAGGTGACCTAAATGGGCGGTCTACAACCCTGGCACTGGGTGATCGTTATCGCCGTATTCGTGCTGCTCTTCGGTGCCAAGAAGCTCCCGGACGCGGCGCGCTCGCTCGGCAAGTCGATGCGGATCTTCAAATCGGAGATCAAGGAGATGCAGGCCGATTCCAAGTCGGACACGCCGCCGGCCACTCCGATCGCCTCGGAGCGGGTCGACAACGCCGCTCCGGACAACGCAACGGCTCCGGCAACCGAGCATCCCTCGGACAAACGTCCCGCCTGACCGTCGAGAATCGACTGACCGCGGCCACGCTGCCGCGTAAGTAGGCATGCCGTGCAGACCCCAGGACTGTTCAAGAAGCTCGATCCTCGCCGACGGCGCTCGCGGGTCAACCCCGATGGCACGATGTCGCTGGTCGAGCACCTGCACGAGCTGCGCACCCGGCTGCTGATCTCGGCGGCCGCCGTCGTCGTCACGACGATTCTGGGCTTTCTCTGGTACAGCCACGGCGTGTTCGGGCTGCCCAGCCTCGGGGACTGGCTGCGCGGCCCGTACTGCGATCTGCCCGCCTCGTCGCGGGCGACCATCGCACCCGGCGACGAATGCCGACTGCTGGCCACCGCGCCCTTCGACCAGTTCATGCTGCGATTGAAGGTCGCGCTGACGGCGGGCATCGTGCTGGCCTGCCCGGTGTGGCTCTATCAGGTGTGGGCCTTCATCACCCCCGGGCTGTACAAGAAAGAGCGCCGGTTCGCGGTCGCATTCGTCACCGTCGGCGCCGTGCTGTTCGCGGCGGGCGCGGTGCTGGCCTACGTGGTGTTGGCGACCGCATTGGGCTTCCTGCTGACCGTCGGCAGCGATGTCCAGATCACCGCACTGTCGGGCGATCAGTACTTCGGCTTCCTGATCAATCTGCTGCTGGTCTTCGGTTTCAGCTTCGAGTTCCCGCTGCTGATCGTGATGCTCAACGCCGTCGGAGTGCTGACCTACGAACGGCTCAAGGCGTGGCGCCGCGGCCTGATCTTCGCGCTGTTCGTCTTCGCCGCGCTGTTCACCCCCGGATCGGATCCGTTCTCGATGCTGGCACTGGCGCTCGCCCTGACGGTGCTGCTCGAGTTCGCTATTCAGATCGCGCGATTGCACGACCGGCGCAAGGCGCGACGGGCCGCGCTCGAGGACATCTCCGACGATGTGGCGGCGCCGATCGAGCCCGCCGAACCCGTCGAGGCGTCCCGCACCGTGCCGACGTCCGCACGGCACGTGGTCGATGACGATGCCACCTAGCGAATCGGGCTGCGAGCTGACCCGCTTCGCCGAACAGTTGGCCTTCGCGCTCGACGACTTCCAGCGTCGCTCCTGCGAGGCACTGGAGAACGGGCACGGCGTGCTGGTGTGCGCACCCACCGGTGCGGGCAAGACGGTGGTGGGTGAGTTCGCCGTGCACCTCGCGTTGGCGGCGGGCGGAAAGTGTTTCTACACCACGCCGATCAAGGCGCTGAGCAACCAAAAGCACAACGACCTGGTGCTGCGCTACGGCCCGGACAAGATCGGACTGCTCACCGGCGACCAGTCGGTCAACGGCGACGCCGACGTGGTGGTCATGACCACCGAGGTCCTTCGCAACATGCTCTACGCGAATTCCTCGACGCTGCAGGGTCTTTCGTATGTCGTGATGGATGAGGTGCACTTCCTGGCGGATCGCATGCGCGGCGCTGTGTGGGAAGAGGTCATCCTGCACCTGCCCGACGAGGTGCGGCTGGTGAGCCTGTCGGCGACGGTCAGCAACGCCGAGGAGTTCGGCGGCTGGATCCAAACCGTGCGCGGGGATACCACGGTCATCGTCGACGAACACCGTCCGGTTCCGCTGTGGCAGCACGTCCTGGTCGGCAAGCGGTTGTTCGACCTGTTCGACTACCGCGCCACCCGGGCGGCTCGCGGCACAACGAAACCGAACCGGGAGCTGCTTGTCGACCCGGAGTTGTTGCGCCACATCGCACATCGGCGTGAAGCCGACCGGCTGGCGGACTGGCAGCCGCGCGGTCGCGGCCGCAACCGGGGCCGGCCGACCATGTACCGGCCGCCGTCGCGGCCCGAGGTGATCGCCACGCTGGACCGCGAAGAGCTGTTGCCCGCAATCACATTCATCTTCTCGCGGGCGGGATGCGACGCCGCGGTCAAGCAGTGCCTGCGGTCATCGCTGCGGTTGACCACCGACGAGGAACGCACCCGCATCGCCGAGGTCGTCGACCGGCGCTGCGGAGATCTGCCCGAATCCGATCTGATCGTCCTCGACTACCACGAGTGGCGCGAAGGCCTGCTGCGCGGGCTGGCCGCCCACCACGCCGGCATGCTGCCGGTGTTCCGCCACACCGTTGAGGAACTGTTCTCCGCGGGCCTGGTGAAGGCGGTGTTCGCCACCGAGACACTGGCATTGGGCATCAACATGCCCGCACGCACGGTGGTGCTGGAGCGGTTGGTGAAGTTCAACGGCGAACAACACGTGCCGTTGACGCCCGGCGAATACACGCAGCTGACCGGGCGGGCGGGCCGGCGCGGCATCGACGTCGAGGGCCACGCCGTGGTGCTGTGGACCCCTGATGTCGAACCGGCCGAGGTCGCCGGACTGGCATCCACCCGCACGTTCCCGCTGCGCAGTTCGTTTGCGCCTTCGTACAACATGACCATCAACCTCGTCCGGCAGATGGGTCCGGCGCAGGCGCACAAACTGCTGGAGAGCTCGTTCGCGCAGTACCAGGCCGACCGTTCGGTGGTCGGGTTGCGCCGGGGCATCGAGCGCGGCGAGCGGCTGCAGGCCGAAATCAGCGCCGAACTGGGCGATGACTCGATCCTCGACTACGTCCGGCTGCGGATGCAGATCTCCGAACGCGAACGCGCCCAGTCCCGCGCCTCACGGCTGCAACGACGCAGGGCGGCCAACGAGGCGTTGGCCTCGCTGCGCCGCGGCGACATCATCACGATCACCCACGGTCGACGCGGCGGCTTGGCCGTCGTGCTCGAAGCCGCCCGCGACGACGAGGATCCGCGCCCGCTGGTGTTGACCGAACACCGCTGGGCCGGACGGATCTCGTCGGCCGACTACGCGGGAACGTCGGCGCCGCTGGGCACCATGCCCTTGCCCAAACGCGTCGAGCACCGCAATCCGCGCGCACGGCGCGACCTCGCCTCCGCGCTCACCTCTGCGGCCGAACGCCTCGACGTGCCGTCGAGAAAAGGCAAGCGCAGCGGACCCGCACGAGGCGGCGCCGAACGCGACATCGACCCCGAATTGACGACGCTGCGCGAGCAAATGCGCGCCCATCCGGTCCACAACCGGCCCGACCGGGAGGACAAGGCGCGGTTGGCCGAGCGGTACCTGCGCATCGAACGCGACAACGAACAAATCCGGCAGAAGGTGGCCGCAGCGACCAATTCGCTGGCGCGAACATTCGACCGAATCGTGGTGCTGTTGACCGAACGCGGATTCATCAGCGGCGCCGCGGACGATCCCCAGGTCACCGACGACGGTCGCCTGCTTGCCCGGATCTACAGCGAAAGCGACCTGCTGGTGGCCGAGGCCCTACGCACCGGCATCTGGGAGGGGCTCGACGCCGCCGAGCTGGCGGGGGTGGTGTCCGCGGTGCTCTACGAGGCGCGCGGCGACACGCCGGGTGCTCGCGAGGGCTTCGACATCCCGACCGGCAGACTGCGCCGCGCCCTCAACCAGACGCAGCGGCTGTGGACCGAGCTGCGCGCCGACGAACAGCGCCACCGCATCACGGGCAGCCGCGAACCCGATGACGGCTTCGTCGCCGCGATCTTCCGGTGGGCCACCACGGGCGATCTGACCAGTGCGCTGGCCGCCTCAGACGCCACGGGCAGCGGATCGCCGCTGTCGGCCGGTGATTTCGTACGTTGGTGTCGCCAGGTCCTCGACCTGCTCGACCAGGTGCGTAACGCCGCACCCAGCGCCGCGTTGCGCGGCGCCGCGAAACGCGCGATAAACGACGTTCGACGCGGCGTCGTCGCTGTTGATGCGGGGTAATGTGTCGGGGGCAAGACGCCCAGGTATTCGCGGCTCGGCCGCGGGTGAACAAGGAGTGATATGAGCGGACCGCAGGGATCTGATCCGACGCAGTCGTGGCCAGGCCAGCAGCCGGAACAGCCTTCGGACCAGCCGTCCAGCGATCCATCGGCCAACCAGCCGTGGCAACCTCAGGGCGGCGATGCGACCCAGGCGGCGCCCAGCTGGCAGCCGCCCGCCTACGACCCGTCGCAGTCCCAGCAGCAGTACCCGCAGTACCAGCAGCCGGCGTATCAGCCGCCGCAGCAGTACCCGGGTGGTGAGCAGTACGGACAGCAGCCCAGTGAGTACACCCCGCAGGCGTATCAGCAGCCCGGGCAGTACGGGCAGCCGCACTACGGGCAGCCATACGCACAGCCCGGCCAGCCGGGCTATCAGCAGCAGCCCGGCCAGTACGGCGAGCAGGCCGGCCAGTACGGTCAGCAGCCCGGCCAGTACGGCCAGCAGCCGGGTCAGTTCGGCCAGTACCCGCAGTACGGCACCCCGGGCGCCGAAGAGGGTTCGAAGCGCTCGCTGGCCGTGATCGGCGGCGTGATCGGCCTACTGGCGGCGGTCATCGTCGCGGTCGTGCTGGTCATGGGCTTCTGGAAGCCGGGCTTCTTCGTCACCACCAAGCTCGACATCGACGCCGCGCAGTCCGGGGTGCAGCAGATTCTCACCGACGAGGCCAACGGATACGGCGCCACCAACGTCAAGGACGTCAAGTGCAATGACGGCCAGAATCCGACGGTCGAGAAGGGCGGCACCTTCAACTGCGAGGTCAGCATCGACGGCACCAAGCGCCAGGTGACGGTGACCTTCCAGGACGACAAGGGCACCTACGAGGTCGGCAGGCCCAAGTAGGACCGCTCGCCGTCAGCCGTCGAGCCCGTCGAGGGCCTTCTGCAGGCGACCGATCGACGATGTGACGCCGTAGGTCTCTGCGAGTGTGACGACCTTTCGCGGATGCTCGGCGGCCAGCGGCAGCGTGTCGTTCGGCGTCGACCAGTCCAGTTCGGCGTCGGTGGCCACCTTGACCACTGGGGCCGCCGCCTCGATGTAGTCGGCGGCCTTGAGCAGCTTGGTCCGGTGCGCCTTGCTCATCTTCGACTTCGGGTCGTTCGCCGCAGCGAGGATCTTCTCCAGCGAGCCGTGCTGTGCCAGCAGCGTCGCGGCGGTCTTCTCTCCGATGCCGGGCACGCCGGGCAGTCCGTCGCTCGGATCACCGCGCAGCAGAGCCAGTTCGGCATACGCCGGACCCGCCCGCTCCACCGGTACTCCGTACGTCTCGGCCACGTCCTCGGGACCCCATTTGGTGGCTTTGGCCAGTCCGCGGCCGAGGTAGAGCACGCGCACCGGGACCGGTTCGTCGCGCACCAACTGCAGCAGGTCGCGATCCCCGCTGACCACCACGACGGGATCGCGCTCTTCGGCCGCCGCCAGGGTGCCCAACACGTCGTCGGCCTCGCACTCGGCGGCGCCCGCGGTCGGGATGCCGAAGGCGTCGAGGATCTCGAAGATCATGTCGACCTGGGGGGTGAGGTCGTCGGGCACCTCCTCGACGTCGGGCTCACCCTCGGGGTTCTCCTCGAGCACGCGGTGCGCCTTGTAGGACGGAATGAGGTCGACGCGCCATTGCGGTCGCCAGTCGTCGTCGCGGCACACCACCAGCCGGCCGGGGCGCTCGCGGGTGATCACCGTCGCCATGGCGTCGAGAAAGCCGCGTAGCGCGTTCACGGGGCGCCCGTCCGGCGCGGTGATCGAGTTGGGCACCCCGAAATAGGAGCGAAACCACATGCTGGCGCCGTCGAGCAGAACGAGGGGAGCGGCCACGGTCACTGACAGTAGCGCGGTCGACGAGCCCCGTCGTCGGCTATCCGGGCGCGGATTAGCCTGAATCCCATGACGGCCAACCGATTCAGCACCGATGTCTACGCCTCCCGGCTGCGTACCGCCGCGTCCGCCGCCGCCGATGCCGGCTTGGCGGGCCTGGTCATCACGCCGGGGTATGACCTGCGCTATCTGGTCGGTTCCCGCGCGCAGACCTTCGAACGGCTCACGGCGCTGGTGCTGCCGGCCGACGGCGCCCCGACCATCGTGGTGCCTCGGCTGGAGTTGGCCGCGCTCAAGGAGTCGGCGGTGCCCGACCTCGGCTTGACGGTGCGCGACTGGGTCGACGGCGACGACCCGTACGCGCTTGTGGGCGAGGCGTTGGGCGGCGGGACGCCGGCGGTAGCGGTGACCGACTCCATGCCCGCACTGCACCTGCTTCCGCTCGCCGAGGTCCTCGGAACGGTGCCGGTGCTGGCCACCGACGTGCTGCGCCGGTTGCGGATGATCAAGGACCCGGCCGAGATCGACGCGCTGCGCACGGCGGGGGCGGCCATCGACCGGGTCCACGCCAAGGTCCCCGACTTCCTGGTGCCCGGCCGCACCGAGGCCGACGTCGCCGCCGATATCGCGGAAGCCATTGTCGCCGAGGGGCATTCGGAAGTCGCATTCATCATCGTCGGTTCCGGGCCGCACGGGGCCGACCCGCACCACGAATGTTCGGACCGCGAATTGCGCGCCGGTGACATCGTGGTCGTCGACATCGGCGGGCCGTACGAGCCCGGCTACAACTCCGATTGCACCCGTACCTACAGCATCGGCGAACCGGATGCCGAGGTCTCGCGTCGCTACGCGGTGCTGCAGCGCGCCCAGCGGGCCGCGGTCGAGGCCGTCCGGCCCGGGGCCACCGCCGAACAGGTCGACGCCGCCGCCCGCAACGTGCTGGCCGGCGAGGGTCTGGCCGACGCTTTCGTGCACCGCACCGGCCACGGCATCGGGTTGTCGGTGCACGAGGAGCCCTACATCGTCGCCGGTAACACGCTCGCCCTCGAGGAGGGCATGGCGTTCTCCGTCGAGCCGGGCATCTACTTTCCCGGCGAGTGGGGCGCGCGCATCGAGGACATCGTGATCGTCACCGGCGAGGGGGCCGAGCCGGTGAACCGCCGGCCACACGAGCTGGTGGTCGTGCCGATCACCTAGTTCGCGGTCAGTCGGCGACGCGGTCCAGCAGCCCCGAGGAGCCCAGCACCCGCTCGACACGAACCTCGATCACGACGCGTTTCGGGTTGACGCGCGGTGTGCGGTACCGCTGCGCGTAGCGCAGTTCGGCGTCGCGGACGGCGTCGGGATCGGTGTTGACCGTGGCCTTGCCCTCAAGCGACAACCACCGCGCACCGTCGACCTGGCTCAGCACGGCCACACCCTGCCGCTCGGCGTTGACGGCCTTCTGCGAACCGCCGCTGGTGATGACGCGGGCGATGTGGGTGGTCGGGTCGAAGGTGAAACCGACGGCGACGACGTGCGGGGAGTTGTCCGAACGCAGGGTCGTCAGCATCGCCAGATGACGCTCGGACAGGAATGCGAGCGCGTCGGTGGTGAGCCGGGTGGTTGCCCGGCGACTGGACTGGGCCATCGAGCTTCACCGTAGCGCAGGACATAATCGCAGCCATGACAGACACGGCTGACTCCCGTCCGCCCCTGGTCGTGGTCTTCGGCGGGCGCAGCGAGATCGGCCTCGAGGTGGCCACGCGCCTGGCGTCCGGGTCGGCGGTGCTGCTGGCGGCGCGCCGCTCCGGCGAGCTGGAGGCGGAGGTGGCCGCTGTTCGCGCGGCGGGCGCCGCGGCCGTGCACGTGCGCGAGTTCGACGCCGACGACCTGGACTCGCACGGGCCGCTCGTCGAGTCGATCGTCGCCGAACACGGCCCGATCGACACCGCGGTGCTGGCCTTCGGCATCCTCGGCGATCAGGCCCGCGCGGAGAAGGATCCCGCGCACGCCGCGGCGATCGTGCACACCGACTTCGTCGCCCAGGTCAGCCTGTTGACCGTGCTGGCGGACACGATGCGCGCTGCGGGCGCCGGGGCGATCGTCGCGTTCTCGTCGGTGGCCGGCGTTCGGGTGCGACGCGCCAACTACGTCTACGGGTCCGCGAAGGCCGGGCTGGACGGGTTCTGCAGCGGGCTCGCCGACGCGCTGCACGGCTCGGGGGTGCAGCTGCTGGTGGTTCGGCCGGGGTTCGTGATCGGGCGGATGACCGAGGGCATGACGCCCGCGCCGCTGTCCAGCACACCGGGCCAGGTCGCCGACGCCACCGTCCGCGCGCTGCGTAAGGGCCGCTCCACGGTGTGGGTGCCCGCGTCGCTCGCCGTGTTGGCGCTGGCGTTCCGGATGACGCCGCGGTTCGTGTGGCGGAGGTTGCGGCGATGAGCGCTTGCGCGAAGAGCAGAGGGTGGCGATGACGATCATCGTGGTGGGCATCGGCGCCGACGGCATGCCCGGACTGTCGCCGGTCGCGAAGGCCGAACTCACCAGGGCCACCGTGATTTACGGCTCGGGGCGCCAATTGGCGCTGCTCGACGACACCGTCACCGCTGCGCGCCGGGAGTGGCCGTCACCGATGCTGCCCGCGCTGCGGACGCTGCTCGACGGGGCCGAGGGTGACGTGCACGTGGTGGCCAGCGGTGACCCACTACTGCACGGTGTCGGCAACTCGCTGATCCGGCTGTACGGCGCGGACCGGGTCGCGGTGCTGCCGCACGTGTCGTCGGTGACCCTGGCCTGCTCGCGGGTGGGCTGGTCGGTGCAGGACACCGAGGTCATCAGCCTGGTATCGAGCGAACCGCACACCGCGGTGCGCCGCGGCGGGCAGGCCGTCGTCATGTCGCGCGATCGTTCCACTCCCGCGGCGCTGGCGCGTCTGCTGACCGACACCGGCCGTGGCGACTCCGAGATCAGCGTGCTCGAGCAACTGGGCGGCCCCGCCGAGCGGCGCCGGAGTGCCACGGCACGGGAGTGGGCGGCGCGACCTCCCGGTGACGTCGACGACCTCAACGTGGTCGCGGTGCGCTACCTGCCCGACGAGCGGCGTCTCGGCGTGCTGCCCGACGACCTGTTCGCCAACGACGGGCAGCTCACCAAACAACCGGTGCGCGCGGTGACGATGGCCGCCCTGGGACCGCGCCCGGGACAACTGCTCTGGGATGTCGGGGCCGGATCGGGCAGCATCGCGATCGAATGGTGTCGCAGCGGGTCTGGTTGCCGCGCGGTGGCATTCGAGCGCGACGAGCGGCGCCGCCAACGCATCGCCGACAACACCGTCGCATTCGGCGTCCGCGTCGAGGTGCAGGCCGATGCGCCCGCGTCGTTCGACTCCGTCCCGGCACCCGACGCCGTCTTCATCGGCGGCGGCATCACCCAACCCGGCCTGCTGGAAGCCTGTTTCGACCACTTGCCGTCCGGCGGCAGGCTCGTCGCGAACGCCGTCACGGTGGAGTCAGAAATGCTTGTCGCCCAATGGTATTCCCGACAAGGCGGTGAGCTCCGGCGCTTCGAGCACCACCGCGGCGAACCGCTCGGCGGCTTCACCGGCTGGCGCCCGGCCATGCCCGTCACGCAGTGGGCGGTGACCAAGCGATGACCGTCTACTTCATCGGCGCCGGCCCCGGTGCCGCCGACCTGATCACCGTTCGCGGGCAGCGACTGCTGCAGCGCTGCTCGGTCTGCCTCTACGCCGGTTCGATCATGCCCGAGGACCTGCTCGCGCTGTGCCCGCCGGACGCGCGTGTCGTCGACACCGGGCCGTTGACACTCGACCAGATCATCACCGAACTCTCCGACGCCCACGCCGCGAACCTCGATGTGGCGCGGTTGCACTCCGGCGATCCGTCGATCTACAGCGCTCTGGCCGAACAGTGCCGCCGCCTCGACGATCTCGGAATCGACTACGAAATCGTCCCCGGTGTCCCGGCATTCGCCGCGGCCGCCGCCGCGCTGGGCCGCGAACTCACGGTTCCCGGCGTCGCGCAGACGGTCACCCTGACCCGGGTGGCCACCCTGTCGACCGCGATGCCGCCGGGGGAGGACCTGCAGACACTGTCGGCGCCCGGCGCCACCCTGGTGCTGCACCTTGCCGCCGCGCAGATCGACACGATCGTCACCGAGCTGCTGGCCGGCGGCTATCGGCCCGAAACGCCCTGCGCGGTGGTCGCATTCGCGTCGTGGCCCCAGCAGCAGGTGGTGCGCTGCACGCTGGAGGATCTCGCCACGCAGACCAAGGCGGCGGGAATCACTCGCACCGCGGTCATCGTCGCCGGCGATGTGCTGGCGGCCGAGGAGTTCGCCGACAGCTACCTGTACTCGTCGGGGCGGGTTCGGCGGGGGCGGCACTGATGCGAATCCTGTTGCTGGGCGGCACCTCGGAGGCCCGCGCGCTCGCCTCGCGGCTACACCCCGACTTCGAGGTGATCAGCTCACTCGCCGGGCGGGTACCCGACCCCGCGCTGCCCGTCGGCCAGGTGCGCGTGGGCGGGTTCGGCGGCACCGACGGCCTGCGGAGGTGGCTGCGCGACGAACAGGTCGACGCCGTCGTGGACGCCACGCACCCGTACGCCGCCACGATGTCCGCCCACGCCGCCGTCGTCTGCGGCGAGCTACGGTTGCCGCACCTGGTGTTGGCGCGTCCAGCTTGGCCCACCGGTGACGCGATCCTCGTCGAAGACGATCGTGAGGCCGCGAAGGTCGTTGCCGCCGAGGGATTTCAGCGGGTCTTTTTGACCACCGGCCGGTCTGGCACAGCGGCGTTCCGGGACGTCGAGGCTTGGTTTCTGATCCGCGCCGTCACCGCACCCGATGTCGAGGACCTGCCGTTGCGTCATCAGGTCGTGCTGTCGCGTGGGCCGTACCGTTACGACGACGAACTGGCCCTGCTGCGTGAGCACCGCATCGACGCGTTGGTCACCAAAAACAGCGGCGGGTCGATGACGCGACCCAAGCTGGATGCCGCCGCCACGCTCGGGGTCGCGGTGGTGATGGTGCAGCGGCCACCCCTGCCGGCGGGAGTGACGAGCGTCGCCACGGTGGACGAGGCGGTCGACTGGGTCACGGCTTTTCGGACGGCAGCGGCCGGCGACTGACCGCCGGCTCACTGCCGCGCAGCAGAATGGGCGCCGACCATCAAGGCGGCGAGGTCCTCGGGCTCGAGAAACGACGGCGGAGGTGGCGGCCCCCAGGCGTAGAGGCCCTGCAGACCGTGCAGCACCTCGGGGCTCCACAGTTCGTCTTCCGGGACGGTATCCATATCGGAGTAGTACTCCGAGAAGTTGCCCGCCGGATCCTTCAGATACCAGAAGAAGTTCGCGCCCGCGTAATGGCGCCCGAGACCCCAGACATGGCGTTCGGGATGACCCTCCAGCATCGCTTGAGCGCCGCGGCCGACCTCGTCGATGTCGTCCACCTGCCAACTGGTGTGATGCATGAAGTTGACCGGCGCAGCCATGACCAGCAGGTTGTGGTGCTCGACGGAGCAGCGTAAAAATGCGGCTTTGTCTCCCATGTAGTCGCTGATTTTGAATCCCAGGCCGTCGACGAAGAACCGCATCGTCGTTTCGAGGTCGACGGAACCGATCACCGCGTGACCGAGCCTGCTCGGCTGTACCGGTCCCCGCCGAGCGATGAAAGGTGCGCGGCCCCAACGGTCGATGCGTCCCGGGCCGTTGTACGCGGTGGCAGCGACAGCCGGTTCGACGACGACCCGGGGCCGGATCTCAACGGTGACCCGCGTGCCGGTGACGGGTTCGTACGTCGAGCACATGACCGTCGAGCACAGGACCTCGGCGCCGAAGGTGGCTATCCGTGTGGCGATGCGCGCGATGTCGTCTTCGTCGTCGGCCGCGACGGTCAGCTCGACCAGCCGGCGGCTCGGTGAATGCCTGATCTCCAGTTGGTCACCGCCGTTGCGGGTGGCGAACACGCCGCCCCCGCGGTGCGTGAGGCCGAATTCGGTGTAGTAGGAGACGGTTTCGTCGACGTTGGGTACGCCGATGGTGGCTTTGGCCAAGCCGTGCAATGCCATGGTGCTCCTCGAGAAGTCTGGGGAGTCTGCGTCAAATGGCGAAGGTTTCTGATGCCCTCGATCCAGCGATCCCAAAGACTTCAACGTCGCAGCGCCCGAGAACGTTCATACGGACTCCGCGGTGCCACGGGTGGGCAGCGACTTCTCACTGCATCCGCTGGCCTACCGGTAGGACGCGATGAGCTCCAGGGTCTGCAGTTCGCGGATGGCCCGGCAACCGCGACTCAACATCGCCAGCATCATCTCGTCGCCGCGCTCGGTCGACGTCGCGAACGCCGTGCCGAGCGCCACGAGCAGCGGTGCCTGCACCACGCCCAAGCGGTAGTCGTTCCAACAGGTTTCGAGGTCGTAGTCGCCGACGCCGTATCCGATCAGTGCGCGGTGGTAGCGCTCGACGAGGTCACGCTCGATCTGCGCGCGCACGGTCGGGTCGAGGCTGGTCGCGGTGAAGTACGCCAGGTCGCGCGCGGGCAGGCCGATACCGATGGTCTGCCAGTCGACCACCGTGATGCGGGTGTGGTCGGGGTCGAACAGCATGTTGTCGAGACGGTAGTCACCGTGCATCAATGCATAACGGTCTGGCTCGGCCATCAGCCAGTCGGTGACCGAAGCCATTGCCGCGGAGAGTGTTTCCTGGTCCTCGGGGCTTATCGAGGACCCAAGGCGGTCGATCACGATGTCGGCGGCCATCTTGCAGACGTCACCCATGCCCTTGGCCGCCTCGGTGTCGCCGGGCTTGGGCATGACGATGGCGGACAGGTCCATCCACTCGGGCGCGCACCAACTCGGGCCGTGCAGTCCGGCCAGCGCTTCGACGGCAAGCTGCGCCTCGACAACACTGCACCCGGCGATCTGGTCGCCCTGTACCGCGGGCGCCATATCGGCGAGCAGGAGCACGACGTCGGTGCCGTCCTCGGAGATGTCCTGATGGAAACTGCGCGGGACGGGGATGCGCATCCGGTCGGCGATCAGCGAGTAGAACTCGACCTCGGAGCGGTATCCCAGCGCCACCCGCTCCCGCACCGCGTCGTCCTGCGCCGACAGCTTGATCGCGAACGAGGCGGGCAGGTCGGTGTCCGCGCCGTATGTCGCCGACACTCGATAGGTGGCGCCGGTCTGGCCCGTTCCGATCGGCGTGACCGCGACCGTGTCGACGTCAGCTCCCAGCACCGATCCGAGCCACGCGGGCGTTACATCTTCGGGCCCCCGTGGAATGGCGAGTGCGGATGTCACGCGCCGGACATTAACACCCTCGGGTCAGAGTCGGGTGAGGCGCAGCCGCCACGATTCGGGCCCACGTTCGAGATAGTCGAACGAGATCCGGCCGGCGGTGCGGTCGTGCAGCTGGTGCAGTAGCGGCACCGGATCGTGAGGCGCGACCAGCACCATGCTGGCGCCGACAGGAACCGCGTCGAATGCGCCGAATACCGTGGCGTGCCGAATCGAGTGCGGTACGTCGCGTACGTCGAGCACGGGCTCTTCGGCGTCGGCTGCGCAACCGCAGCTGTGGCCGCCTTCGGCATGGTGGTCGCCGCCGATCAGTTCGTGCATTCCGTCGAGGGAATCGGCGAGCGAGATTTCCGGGTCGGAGGCGACAATCGGCAGGATCCGGTCGTTCTCGTCGACGAGGTGGGCCTCGAACACGACCCGCAGAGCGTGCCCCGCCGCGGCCGCACGCACGGGTGAGCGTTCGGTGCGAACCCGGTCCACCAGGTCGCCGATGACGCGGTGCGCGGCGATCATCGACTCGATCAGCGGCCGGGCCCGTTCGGTGTGGGCGGCGGCCGGGTAGAGGCGGGCCTCTTCGGCTCTGGCGTGTGGCAGCAACTCGCCGGTCAGAAATTCGACGGCCGCGGCGCGCGCCGCGTCGAAGCCGGCGCCGCGCTCAGCCGCCGACACCATCGCCTCCGTCAGCGCCGTGAGGTATCCGGCCAGCTCAGCGTGGTGATTCTTGACCGTCTCGGCCGCCTCCGCGTCCGCGGGTGTGGTGGCGACGATCAGCTCGTTGACAGTCATGATGGATTCCTTTCGGCTGTGCTGGTCCTACACCCAGCAATTTACTACAATAATTTCCGTGGTAAATACCGGATCGCCCCTGGGGCCCTCGCCGACACCGTCGGCGACCGGTCCGGTGCCCTTGTCGGGGCAGCGGTTGAGGGTGCTCGAGCACGTGCGGGCCCACGCCCCGATCCGAACAGTCGATGCGGCGGCCCAACTGTCGCTGCACCAGAACACCGTCCGCGAGCACCTGGACGCGCTCGTCGACCTCGGCCTCGTCGAGCGCGCCACCGAACCCGCCGCCGGGCGCGGCCGGCCCGCGGCGCTGTATCGGCCCTCGGCGGCCGACCCCGCGGTTCGGGTCCGTGACTACGCGGGTCTTGCCACCGCCCTCGCCGGACACCTCGCCCGCACCAGCCCCGACCCCGAACGCGACGCTCGCGCCGCCGGCATCGAGTGGGGTCGCGAGCTGGCCGACGAGGCGGCACGCACCGACGGTGATGCGCGCCAAGCGGTCCTCGAAGCGCTGGCCCGGCTGGGCTTCGCCCCCGACGACGAGGGCGCCGAGCGCGGGGTGGCGCTGCGCCGCTGTCCGCTGCTCGACGCGGCCCGTCGCTATCCGAGCGTGGTCTGCCAGGTCCACCTCGGCATCGTCGAGGGGTTGTTGCAGAGCATCGACGCGCCGACCGGGCCCGGCCTGGACCTCATCCCGTTCGCCGAGCCCGGCGCCTGCCGGTTGTTCCTTCCCGATCCGGTGGTGAAAAACCATGGCTGAGAGACGGATTCCCGCCCGCGCGCTGTTTCTGGTGCCCGGCGGATTCGCGTTGCTGGCCGGGCTGGACGCGGGGCTGCTGCAACTCGGACTACCGGCCCCGATCGGCACCGCGAGATTGGCCGACGTGCACGGGATTCTGCTGGTGCTCGGGTTCGTGGGCACCGTGATCGCGGTGGAACGCGCGGTCGCCTCGGGCCGGCGGTGGTGCTACCTCGCACCGGGGTTCCTGGGTCTTGGCGCCGTTCTGCTCGTCAGTCCGGCGCCGCGACGCCTGGCCGACCTCGCCCTGCTGGCGGGAGCCGGACTGCTCGTGGCGGTCTATGTGCCGCTGTGGCGGCGCAGTTGGGACGTGGCGGTGCTGGTGCAGGCGGCCGGCGCGCTCCTGGCGACCGGCGCGGCTCTGCTGTGGGCGGCCGGCGTGCCGGTCTCGGAGCTACTCGGCTGGCTGGCCGGGTTCCTGATCCTGACCATCGCGGGCGAGCGCCTCGAACTGGCGCGGGTGGCGATGCTCGGCACCCGCGCCGAAGTTGCCCTCCTCGCGGCAACGGCGGCGCTGGTCGTGGGGGTGGTGGCTCAAACAATCTGGCCGACAGCAGGTTCTGTGCTTCTTGGCGCCGCGGTACTGGCGATCACAGGCTGGCTGCTGCGATTCGACGTCGCCAGGCGCACCGTTCACACCACGGGCCTGACGCGCTACATGGCGGTGTGCCTGTTGGCCGGGTACGGATGGTTGGCGGTTTCCGGCCTGGCGTGGCTGGTGGTGGGTCCGGTGCGCTCCGGCGGCTACGACGCGGTCGTGCACGCGGTGATGCTCGGATTCGTCTTGTCGATGATCATGGCGCACGCACCGGTCATCATGCCCGCGGTGCTGCGCGTCCCGGTGCCGTACACGCCGCTGATGTACGGCCCGGTGGCACTGCTGCACGCATCGCTGCTGCTGCGGACGGTCATCGGAGATGTACGCGGTGTCGAGTGGGCGCTACAAGCCGGCGGAGTACTCAACATCGTGGCCGTGCTCGCCTTCGCCGGGATCGCGGTTCATGCCGCGACGACGCGTCGGCCGACCGGGGTGCCGGCATGAACCGCGGACGATGGCATCTGCGAGTAGGCACCGTCGTATTCGCCTGGCTGGCAGCACTTGTCGTGGTCGCCCTCGTGCACCGGTCCCTGCCGGTGTCCGGCTGGTTGCTGATCCATCTGCTCGGTCTCGGCGCCGCCGGTAATGCGATCCTGATCTGGAGCCGCCATTTCACCGATGCGTTGCTGCGGCGTCCGCCGGACTCGTCGCGAGCCGGGCAGGCGTGGCGCATCGCAGTGTTCAACGCGGGGGCGGTGGCGGTGGTCACGGGCGTGCCCACCGGCATGTGGCCGGTGGTGCTGACCGGCGGGGTTGCCGTCGGCGCCGTCGCGCTGGCCCACTGCGTGACGCTGATCCGCCAGCTTCGGCGCGCACTGCCGGCGCGCTTCGACGACACCGTGCGTTACTACGTCGCTGCCGCCGTGCTGCTCTCGATCGGCGCCGGGCTGGGCGTGGCGATGGCGAACCCGGCCCTACCTGGGACCACCTACGACCGGATCGTCATCGCCCACGCGGCGGTGAACCTGTTCGGATGGCTCGGGCTCTCGGTGCTCGGTACCTTGGTCACGCTGTGGCCGACGATGCTGCGCACCCGGATGGCCGACGGTGTCGAGGTCGCCGCCCGCCGCGGGTTGGCCCCTCTCACAGGTGGATTGGCGATCGCCGGGGCGGGAGCGCTTGTCGGCTCACCACTTCTCACCGCCGCGGGAGCGCTCGGCTACCTGACGGCCACGCTCTATGTGTTGTGGCCGCATCTCGACGAATTGCGGCGTAAGCGGCCGAGCACCTTCCCGACGCTGTCGGTGCTGGCCGGTGTGGTGTGGCTGGTGGGGTCGCTGGCCTACGCCGTGCTCGCGTTCGCCACCGCGCCGACGTGGTCCGCACTGCTCGACCGGGCGGGTCTGCTCACCGTGTCCGTGCTCGCGGGTTTCCTGGTGCAGGTTCTCTTGGGCTCGCTGAGCTACCTGACCACCATCGTCGTCGGCGGTCGCGCTGCCTCCATCGCGGCGACGATCGAATTGGAACGCGGCGCACCGTGGCGGCTCGCCGTCGCCAACTTCGCACTGCTGCTGTGTGTACTGCCGACTCCGAGCCTGCTGCGGGTGGCGGCGTCGGTGTTGGTGCTGACGGCATATGCAGCATTCCTGCCGCTGCTGGTGCGGGCGGTGTGGAAGGCACGCAGGCTCCGCGATACACCGTCGACGCCGGGACCGCCCCCGCCGGGGCCGCCGGCGCGCTATCGCCTCGGCGTCGCGGCCGCCGGCCTGGGCGTCGTCGTGCTCACCGCAGCGGCCGCGGTGGCCGCGGACCCGTCGGCGATCGGAGTCGCGACCGCGCCGTCGGCATCGGTGCCTGCGACGGGGCAGACGACACAGGTCGAGGTGCGCATCGAGGGCATGCGCTATGTGCCCGACACCATCTCGGTACCCGCCGGGAACCGGCTGGAGGTCACACTCGTCAACGGCGGATCCGATCACCACGACTTGGTGCTGTCGAACGGCACCAGGACCGGCCGCCTCGCACCGGGAGAGCGAGCCGTCCTCGACGCCGGCGTGATCGGCGCCGACCTCGACGGGTGGTGCTCGATCGCCGGGCACCGCCAGATGGGAATGACCATGTCGGTGCGGGCGGCCGGAATCCACCATTCGGAACACCACGAGACGGCACCGGAGTCGATCGCCGGTGACGACGTCGCGCGCAGTCTTGCCGCGGCGGCCGGCCCGGATTTCGTGCCGCGTGACGCCGCCTTGGCCGCCGCGACGCCCAACCACCGCGTCACGCTGACGGTCACCGAGGTCGAGCGCGAAGTGTCGCCGGGAATCACCCAGCGCCAGTGGACATTCGGCGGCTCGGCGCCCGGACCGACGCTGCGGGGCAAGGTCGGCGACGTCTTCGAGGTGACCCTCGTCAACGACGGCACGATCGGGCACTCGATCGACTTCCACGCCGGGGCGCTCGCCCCGGACGTGCCGATGCGCACCATCCAACCCGGCGAACGCCTCGTCTACCGGTTCGGCGCGAACCGTGCCGGCGTGTGGATGTATCACTGCTCGACGATGCCGATGTCGGTGCACATCGCCAACGGCATGTTCGGAGCGGTGATCATCGACCCGCCCGACCTCGCACCCGTGGACCGCGAATACCTTCTCGTGCAGTCCGAGTTCTACCTCGGTCCGCCCGGCGGCGAAGTCGACGCCGACAAGGTCGTCGCCGAAAAGCCCGACCTGGTGGTCTTCAACGGCTACGCCAACCAGTACGACCACGCGCCGCTGACCGCCCGGATCGGGGAGCGGGTGCGGATCTGGGTGCTGGCGGCCGGGCCGAACCGCGCCAGCTCCTTCCACGTGGTCGGTGGCCAGTTCGACACCGTGTGGGCCGAGGGCGACTACCGGCTGCGGCCAGGCCCCGGCGGCGCGCAGGTCCTCGGATTATCAGCGGCCCAAGGCGGTTTCGTGGAGCTGAGCTTCGATCAGCCCGGGCGCTATCCGTTCGTCACCCACGCGATGGTCGACGCCGAACGCGGCGCGCACGGGATCATCGAGGTCACGGCGCAACCCGGGTAGATCCGAGACTCACTCCGGGTAGCGGCGCGGTGTGAACACCCGGTCACCGTCATCGGTGTACCACTGGGTCTGCGACGAGCCGATGATCAGCAGGCAGCGCATGTCGACGTCGCCGGGGTCCAGGTCCGCCAGTCGCACCACCTTGACCTCCTCGCCGGAGCCGGAGACGTCGCGGCCGATGACCACCGGAGTGCCCGGATCGCGGTGCTCGAGCAGCAACTCGCGCATCGCACCGACCTGCCAGGTGCGGGTCTTGGACGCCGGGTTGTAGATCGCCAGCACCAGATCGGCCGCCGCGGCCGCGGTCAACCGCGCGGCGATCACGTCCCACGGCTTGAGCCGGTCCGACAGCGAGATCACCGCATAGTCGTGGCCCAGCGGCGCGCCGACCCGGCTGGCGACGGCCTGCGCCGCCGTCATCGCCGGTATCACCCGCACCGAGACCCCCGGCCACTGCTTGGCCTCCTCGAGCACCGCGGTCGCCATCGCGAAAACCCCCGGGTCGCCGGATGACACGACCGCGACCGTGCGGCCCTGCTCGGCCAAGGTGCACGCCAGCCGGGCGCGGGCGGGCTCATCGGTGTTGTCGCTGGGGTGTTTGCGTTGGCCTGCCCGGTTTCCCACCCGGTCGAGATAGGGGCCGTAACCGATTAGGTCGGTGGCCGCGGCGAGTTCACGACGGCACTGCGGGGTCATCCAGTCGGTGCTGCCCGGGCCCAGTCCGACCACCGCGACGCTTCCGGTCGGCGCCTGTTGATCGCGTCGTCCCGGCAGCATGGCCAGCGAGAAGTACGGCACCGTGGAGGCGTCGACCTCGTCGGCGCCCAACACCCGCTGCTGCGACGTGCTGGCCCGTTCGACGTAGAACGCGTCGTCCAACCGACCGGTCGCCGAGAGCGCCTCGCGCACAGCCGGATACGAACGCCCGAGCTTGAGCATCACCGCCGCGTCGGTATCGGCGAGCCTGCGTTGAAGTTCGTCGGGGGGCAGCGTGCCGGGCAGGATCGTCAACACCTCGTCACCCTGGACGAGGGGAGTGGCCACCGCCGCCGACGCAGCGCTGACCGACGTCACCCCCGGCACGATGACCGCGTGGAACCGTTCGGTGAGCCGGGTGTGCATGTGCATGTAGGAGCTGTAGAACAGCGGGTCGCCCTCGGCGAGCAGGGCCACGTTACGGCCCGCTTCCAGGTGGGCGGCGATGCGCTCGGCGGCTTCGCGGTAGAAGTCCTCGATCGCGCCGGCGTAGCCGCCGGGGTGGTCGGTCGTCTCGGTGGTGACCGGATAGACCAGGTGCTCTTCGATCTGACCGGGCCGCAGGTACGGTTCGGCGATACCGCGCGCGATGCTCTTTCCATGGCGCGCACTGTGGTACGCGACGACGTCGGCCTCGCCGATCACCCGCGCCGCCTTGACCGTCACCAGTTCCGGATCACCGGGGCCCAGCCCGACGCCCCAGAGCGTTCCTCGCGTCGCGCTCATTCCCGTTCCGTCGCAATCGCATTCACGGCCGCGGCGGCCATCGCACTGCCGCCGCGACGACCCATCACCACCAGATAGGACATCCCGCGGGGGCGGTCGAGGAGTTCCTGTTTGGACTGCGCCGAACCGACGAAGCCGACCGGACCACCGAGCACCGCCGCAGGAGTCGGGGCGCCCTCGTCGAGGAGTTCGAGCAGCCGGAACAACGCCGTCGGCGCGTTGCCGATCGCCAGCACCGCACCGCCGAGCCGGTCGGCCCACAGGTCGATGGCCGCGGCGGACCGGGTGGTGCCCAGGCGCGCGGCGAGATCGGCCGCGCGCGGATCGGCCACCAGCGAGACCACCTCGTTGTCGGCGGGCAGCCGGGACCTGGTGATCCCCGCGGCGACCATCGACGAGTCGCACAGCACCGGGGCGCCGGCGGCCAGCGCGGCGTGGGTCCTGCCGACGACGTCATCGCGGTACGCGACATGGTCGGCGACGTCGACCTGGCCACAGGTGTGGATCAACCGCACAACCACCCGGGCGACATCCTCGGGGAATCGCGTCAGGTCCGCCTCGTCGCGGATGGTCGCGAAAGACTGCCGGTAGATCTCCCCGGCATCGCGGATGTAGTCGAGCACGCGATCACCCTACGGGTGAGCGTCGCGCGTCCGGTATCCGTCTCCGGTTGCCACCAGCACCTCCCCGGTGGGCGGGCTGCCACAGGCCCTGTCGCATCCGACGAAGTGCCGGTGACCCGCGGCCGGCTGATCAACGGCCGCGGCGGCGTCCGCGCGGACGTCGGCGCGCGAGTGCTCACAGCCGGGGCGCCCCGTGCACGCGCTGATCGACAGCCAGGGCGAGTTCTCGTCGAACACCAACCCCAGTGGGGCGAGCACACGCAGCGCGACGTCGGCAACGTCCTCGGCAAGGTCGAAGACCAGCACCGAGCGCCACGGCGTGATGGCCATCGGCGCCTCGATCGCGGCGAGAAACTCCGCCGTCCGGGAGGGCAGCACACCGAGGGGGACCGCGGCGCCCAACGCGATGCGTCCGTCGTGCTGTTCGAGCCAACCGACAGGCGGGCGGGTGACCGCGGGCCGCGTCGCACCCGGATCCACGGTCGGCGCCAATTCACCCAGCAGCACATCGGTATTGCTGAGTTCCTTGACGCGCCAAGCGTTCCCGCGTACGGCGGTAAAGCGCCGGGCGACGTCGATCATCGTCGACACCGCCGTCTGTCTCGGCACCCGGACACCGGTGTCGCGCCCGGCCAACAGCAGCGCGGCCTCGGTTGCCCCGGCGTGCACGCCGACGTCGGGCGCGAGACCGGAGATGTCGCCGCGCCCGTCGTCGATGCCGAACAGGAACCGGCCGGGCAGGGCGGCCAGTTCCGCCTCGGCCTGGATGGCGTCGTCGAGTTCGGTCACCATTCCACGGATGTCGGCGCTCGTTCCCACCCGGCCCGACAGCGGTGAGGCGACGATGTTGCGCACGCGCTCATGGGTCGGGGAGGGCAGGAGACCGGCGGCCGCCACGGCGCTGGCGACCGCCCCGGTGTCGGTCACGCCGCGGATCTGGAGGTTGCCCCTCGACGTGAGTTCCAGCGTGCCAGCGCCCCAGTCGGCGGCCGCCCGTGCGAGCACCTCCAATTGCGCGGCGGTGATCACCCCGCCCGGCAGCCGCATCCGAGCCAGCGCACCGTCCGCGGCCCGATGCACCTGCAGCGCACCGGGGCAGGCGTCCTGGTCGCGGGTCCTGGCCACGAGTTCACGGTAGCCCGTGGCCGACCCCGCAAACACAGGTAGTGCAGGGGAGTGATCAGCTGGCCAGGGCCTCGGTCTGCGTGGTCGGGACACCCTCCACCGCCGAATATGCCGAGGCGTCGCCGACGACGGCGCGACTGCGCCTGCCGTGGATGTCGACCGGGATGTCACCGGCCAGGGTGATGCGGTTGAGCCGGCGGTACTGGTCGTCGTAGTCGGCGACGGCGTAGTGCTGGGTGGCGCGGTTGTCCCACAGCGCCACGTCGCCGAGCTGCCAGCTCCACCGAATCGTGTGCTCCAGTTTGGTGATTCGCGCCTGAAAGAGGTCGAACAGGGTGGCCGACTCGGTCGATCCGAGCCCGACGAACTTCTTGACGAAGTGGCCGAGCAACAGCACCCGCTTTCCGGTCTCCGGATGCACCCGGACCACGGGGTGCTCGGTTTCGTAATAGTCGGAGACGAATTCGTCGCGGTACGACCGCTGCTCGGCAGTGGGCGCCGCGTCCGGCTCGTCGTGCAGTGTGGCGTAGTCGTACCGGTTGGTGTGCACGGCCCACAGGTTCTCGGCCAACGCGCGCAACGGTGCCGGCAGACGGTCGTAGGCGGCCTCCGTGGACGCCCACGTCGTCGTGCCGCCGTACGGAGGCAGGGTGATGGCGCGCAGGATCGATGCTTTGGGAATCCGGTCGACGAACGTCACGTCGGTGTGCCAACTGTTGGCCTTGTCGTAACGGGAATCGATGGGCAAGAAGCGCTCACCGCGCGAGGTCACCGTCGGGTGTGCCGTGGTGGGGGTGCCCAACGCCTGCGCGAAGGCGAGCTGACCGTCGTCGTCCAGACCGTGCTGGTCGCGGAAGAAGACCACCTTGTGTTCGAGCAGCGCCGAGTTGATCGCCGACGCGGTTCCCGGATCGACCCCCGCGTTGAGGTCGACACCCTCGATCCGGGCACCGATGTGGGCGCCGAGCTTGACCATCCGCAGAGATGACGGCACGTGGAAACCTCCAAATGATGAAAAGTGGTGATCACGTTGCCGTGCCGAACATGTGACGCCAACCGTTGGACTCAGCGCGAATCGAACCGGGCAGGTGTTTCGGCTGGATCAAGATCGGGTAGCTCACCGCCGTGAGGGCACTGTGGGACTACATCTGGGCCCACCAAGCGCAGCTGGCGTTCGACTCCTACCAGCACGTCAGTGCGGTCGTCCAAAGTGTGCTCATCGCGACGATCGTCGGTGTGGTGATCGGTGTGCTGACCTACCGCAACCCGATGGCCGCCAACCTCGCCACCGCGACCTCGAGCGTGATCATGACCGTCCCGGCGTTCGCGTTGCTGGGCCTGCTGATCCCGTTGTTCGGACTCGGCGTGGTACCCAGCATCACCGCGTTGGTGCTGTACTCACTGCTGCCGATCGTGCGCAACACGATCGTTGGCCTCAACGCGGTGGACCCTGCGCTGACCGACGCGGCGCGGGGCATCGGGATGAGCAGGCTCGACACGCTGGCCAGGGTGGAACTGCGGCTGGTGTGGCCGTCGATCCTGTCGGCCATGCGGATCAGCACCCAGATGTCGATGGGCGTGCTGGCGATCGCCGCCTATGTCAAAGGACCGGGGCTGGGGAACCTGATCTTCACCGGGTTGGCGCGGGTGGGCAGCCCGACGGCCGTCCCCATGGCGTTGGCCGGGACGCTGCTCATCGTCATCCTCGCGCTCACGCTCGATGCGGTGCTCGTACTGATCGGCCGCCTCACCACGTCGAAAGGCATTCGATGACAGGGCATTCGAAGACAGCGCAAGTCGTGCCGGAAGAGGGGGACCCGAACGGCAGCACCGGTGTGCGCATCGTGTTGGATCACGTCTCGAAGGTTTATCCAGGTTCCGACCGTCCTGCGGTCGACGATGTGTCGCTCGAGATCCCCGCCGGTGAGATCGTGGTGTTCGTCGGCCCGTCCGGCTGCGGGAAGACCACGATGATGCGGATGATCAACCGGCTGTCGGAGCCGACGTCGGGCACGATCATGATCGGCGACAAGGACGCGATGTCGATCCGCCCGACCGAGCTCCGCCGTTCGATCGGTTACTCCATCCAGCAGGCCGGGCTGTTTCCGCACATGACGATCCGGCAGAACGTCGGCCTGGTGCCCGGGTTGCTGCGCTGGGACCGCAAACGCATCGCCGAACGGGTCGACGAACTGCTCGACATGGTCGGGCTGGAGCCGGGCCAGTACGCCGAGAGGTACCCGCGCCAGTTGTCCGGCGGGCAGCAGCAACGAGTGGGTGTTGCGCGCGCGTTGGCCGCCGACCCTCCGGTGTTGCTGATGGACGAACCGTTCGGCGCGGTCGACCCCATCACCCGCAGCACGCTGCAGGATGAGCTGCTGCGGTTGCAGGGCGAACTGCGCAAGACCATCGTCTTCGTCACCCATGACTTCGGTGAGGCCGTCAAACTCGGTGACCGGATCACCGTGCTGGGCAACCAGTCCAAGGTGCTGCAGTACGACACTCCGCAGAACATCCTGGCCAGTCCCGCCGACGACACGGTGGCCGGCTTCGTCGGGTCCGGCGCGTCGCTGCGCCAGCTGGGTCTGATGCGGATCAAGGACGTCGAGCTGCGGCCGCATCCCTCGGTGCGCCAGACGGATTCGATCGATGAGGTACGAAAGACCCTGGCGGGCAGCGAGTTCGATTGGGCCGTGGTGCTCGACGACCGTGAGCGTCCGGTCAGCTGGGTGCGGGAGAGCAGGCTCGAGCACACGACCGCGCTTGCCGACGTCGTCGAATCGCTCGACGTGGTCAGCACCCAGTCAACCCTGGAAGACGCGCTGGAGGCGATCCTTGCGCAACAACACGCGTCGGCCGTCGTGGCGGGCCCGGGCAGCCGGTACGCCGGCGTTGTCACACTCGACACCCTGATCGACACGATCACCTGGCTGCGGGCGTCGGCGGAGGCCGACACGGGCGGACAACCATGACCGCGGTCACGGACACCGCTCGATCGGCGCGCGCCGATCCCGGTGAGCGCAGACGACTGCTCATCCAGCCCGTGGTGGTGCTGGTCATCGCTGCCGCCGTCGTGTTCTGGGCGTTCAACCGCGACCTGACCGCCACTCAGCAGGAGAACATCAACCCCGCCAACATCGCCACGCTGATCTGGCAGCACCTGTTGATCACGGTGGCGGTCACCGCGATCGTGCTCGCCATCGGGGTTCCGCTCGGGGTGCTGCTCACCCGGCCCGGCGCGAAACTGCTGCGCCCGTTGTTCATGGGCATCGCCAACATCGGCCAGGCGGCGCCGGCGATCGGGTTGCTGGTGCTGCTGTTTCTGTGGACCGGCCGGACCGGGTTCTGGATCGGCGTCCTTCCGATCGCGCTGTACTCGCTGCTGCCGGTGCTGGCCAGCACCATCCTCGGCATCAACCAGGTGGACCGGTCGCTGGTGGACGCCGGGCTGGGACAGGGCATGTCGCGACGCTCGGTGCTGACACGGGTGGAGATGCCGCTGGCGATTCCGTACATCCTGGCCGGGCTGCGCACGTCGTTGGTGCTCGCGGTGGGGACCGCAACGCTGAGCTTCCTCGTCAACGCCGGCGGATTGGGCATCCTGATCGACACCGGATACAAGCTGCAGGACAACGTGACCCTGATCCTCGGCAGCGTGCTCGCGGTGTGCCTTGCCCTGCTGGTCGACTGGCTGGGCGGGTTGGCCGAGTTCTACCTCAATCCCAAGGGTCTTCGATGATCCGCCGCGCCATGGTCGCGGTGGCCTGCCTCCTGCTCACCGGGTGCGGGCTGGGCGCGGGCAGCACCGTGCCGCTCGAGGTGGGGCCGGGTTCCATCCAACCCGTCGAGGCGCTCGATGGTGTGCGAATCACGGTGGGCTCCAAGGAATACACCGAACAGGTGATCCTCGGATACATCCTGGAGTTCACATTGACCGCCGCAGGAGCCGATGTCCGTGACCTCACCGGCATCGTGGGTTCACGCAGCACCCGGGAAGCGCAGTTGTCGGGTCAGGTCGACGTCGCCTACGAGTTCACCGGCAACGCATGGATCAATTATCTGGGCCATGAGAAGCCGATCCCCGACAGTCGCAGGCAATTCGAGGCCGTCCGTGACGAGGACCTGGCTCGCAACGACATGGTGTGGTTGCCGCCCGGGCCGATGGACGACACCTACGCACTGGCCGCCGGCAGGGCGGTCGTCGAACGGACCGGGGTGCACACGCTTTCGCAGTACGCCGAGTTGGTCAAGCGCGACCCGGCGGCGGCGCGGACATGCGTCGACACCGAATTCCGGGCCCGACAGGACGGCTTCCCCGGAATGGCGGCGGCCTATGGGTTCGATCCGGCGCGGGCGCAGACGCCGGTACTCCAGGTCGGCATCATCTACCAGGCCACGGCGGACGGAACGCAGTGCGATTTCGGTGAGGTGTTCACCACCGACGGCCGCATCGCCGCGCTCGACCTCGTCGTACTCGTCGACGACAAGCAGTTCTTCGCCCACTACAACCCGTCGGTGACCATGAAACGCGCCTTCTACGAAGCACATCCGCAGATTGCGGAGGTCACGGCGCCGGTGACGGCCGCGCTGACCAACGAGGCGATCATGGAGATGAACAAGCAGGTCGACGTGGAGGGTCGCGACCCGAGCGTGGTGGCGCGCGACTGGATGGTGGCTCAGGGTTTCGTCACCGTCCCATAGCCCCGTTTGCGGCAACAACGGCGCTGGTCAGGCGTAGCCTTCCGATAACCGAAGGGGGGCTCGATGGCAGTGAAGCGGGCGGTGAACGTCGCGATCGTGGGCGCGGGCATGTCGGGGATCTGCATGACGGCCAAGCTGCAGGACGCCGGCGTGGACACCTTCACGATCTTCGAACAAGCCGACGAGGTCGGCGGCACCTGGCGCGACAACACCTACCCCGGACTCCACTGCGACGTACCGTCGCGCTTCTACTCGTATACGTTCCGGTCCAATCCCGAGTGGACGCGGCTCCTGCCCCCCGGCAGCGAGGTGCAGTCCTACTTCATGGAGGTCGCCACCGAACGCGACATCCGGTCCCACATCCGCTTCGGTACAGCGGTGACATCGGCGCAGTACCGCGACGGTAAGTGGTGGCTCACCACGGCCGGCGGCACCGAAGAGTTCGACATCCTCATCACCGCCACCGGAATCCTGCGCGTGCCACGCTATCCCGACATCCCCGGACTGGACACATTCGCCGGCCCGATGTTTCACTCGTCGCGCTGGGACCACTCGGTGCCGTTGCAGGACAAGCGGATCGGACTGATCGGGACGGGATCAACCGGTGTCCAGATCACGGCTGAACTCGGCGGGAACGTGCGCGGTCTGACGATCTTCCAACGCACCGCGCAGTGGGTCTTCCCGTTCCCGAACCCGCGCTACTCGCCGATCACCAAGGCAGCGCTTCGGCGCTTCCCGGCGATGAGCCGCCTCGGTTACCGCTTCTGGCAGGCCGTCTACGAGAACTTCTTCGCCAAAGCCATGGTCAAGCCGGGATTTCGCCGACGACTGGTATCGGCGTTGTGCCGGTGGAATCTCACTCTCTCGGTGCGCGACCCCGAGCTCCGCAGCAAACTGACCCCGGACTACCAGGCGATGTGCAAGCGCATCGTCGCGGCCGGGCACTACTACCAGTCCGTGCAGAAGCAGGGTGTCGACGTCGTCGTCGAGCCGATCGATCACATCGAGCCCAACGGCGTCGTCACCGCGGACGGGACACTGCACGAGGTGGATCTGCTCGTGGTCGCGACCGGCTTCGACGCCCACGCCTATGTGCGTCCGATGGAGATCATCGGCGAGCACGGGCTGACGCTGGGCGAAGCCTGGGCAGACGGGCCGCAGGCCTACCGGTCGGTCGCGGTGCCGGGGTTCCCGAACCTGTTCATGCTGATGGGTCCGCACTCTCCGATCGGGCAACAGTCGTTGGTGATCATCGCCGAGAACCAGGCCGACTATGCGATGTGGTGGATCGAGCGCATCCGCGACGGTGACATCACTGCCGCGGCGCCGACCGACGTCGCCACCAAGGATTACAACGAGGAGATGAAAGCCGCTATGCCGCGGACGGTTTGGACGACCGGCTGCAACAGCTGGTATCTCGACAAGAACGGTCTGCCCGAGCTGTTCCCCTGGGAACCCGTTCGTCACCGCCGGCTGTTGGCTTCGCCGGTGCTGTCCGACTTCACCGTCCACACCGCCGAAAAGTGACGGTGGTCACACTAGAACCTCTAGTGATCCGTGCCACACAAGTCGGTCTCAAACGCCGGCTGACGTCGTAAGTTCCGGATTACTGCACGCGTGTGCAGTAAGCGTCAGGAAGGAACGACGATGTTCGAACTCATCGTGTTCGGTGCTCTTCTGGTCGTACTCATCGCCGCCCTCGGATTGCCCTATCCGCAGAGCACCTACGGCCGCTGGAACCGCCGCTAGCCGTTTCGGCAACTGCGCACGATCGATGACCGTCGAGCGTGCGTGAATGTCTGATGCAGGGCGGCGTGTCGTCGACAGACACGCACCGTCGCGAGTGGGGATAGGGCGTGGGGTAGGAATGGTGCGTGGCTCACCCCTCCTCGGACCCGACCGTCCTGCTGTTGTCCACCTCCGACACCGACCTGGTCACGGCACGGTCCAGCGGCGCCAACTACCGGTGGGCCAACCCGTCACGACTGGTGGACGGTGAGCTCGCCGAACTGTTGGGCGGCGCGGACATCGTGGTGGTGCGAATCCTCGGCGGCTACCGCGCCTGGCAGGACGGCATCGACGAGGTGGTGGCCAGCGGCGTGCCCGCGGTCGTCGTCAGCGGCGAACAGTCACCCGACGCGGAGTTGATGGGTCACTCGACCACGCCCGCCGGGGTCGCGCTGCAGGCGCACGTCTATCTGGCTCAGGGCGGTGTGTCGAACCTGCGTCAGTTGCACGCGTTCCTGTGCGACACCCTGCTGATGACCGGCTTCGGGTTTTCGCCGCCCGAGAGCACACCGCTGTGGGGCATCGTGCCCCGCGACGGCGGCGGCGACGGTCCCACGGTGGCGGTGCTGTACTACCGCGCCCAGCACCTCGCGGGCAACACCGCCTACGTCGAGGCGCTGTGCGATGCGATCGAGGGTGCCGGTGGCCGAGCGCTGCCGGTGTTCTGTGCGTCGCTGCGCACGGCCGACGCGGACCTGCTCGAGCAGCTCGGTACGGCCGACGCGCTGATCACGACGGTGCTCGCCGCGGGTGGCGCCACCCCGTCGAGCGTGTCGGCCGGTGGCGCGGACGACGCGTGGAACGTCGCGCATCTTGCTGCCCTGGACATTCCGATGCTGCAAGGGTTGTGCCTGACGAGTCCACGTGCGCAGTGGCAGAACAACGACGACGGGCTCTCACCGCTCGACGTCGCGACGCAGGTCGCCGTGCCGGAGTTCGACGGGCGCATCATCACAGTGCCGTTCTCGTTCAAGGAGATCGACGACGAGGGCCTGACCTCCTACGTGCCCGATCCCGAACGCTGCGCGCGAGTCGCCGGGCTGGCCGTGCGGCACGCGCGGCTGCGTGCAATCCCGGTGCAGGACAAGCGGATCGCGGTGGTGTTCTCCGCCTATCCGACCAAACACGCGCGCATCGGCAACGCCGTCGGCCTCGACACCCCAGCCAGCGCCGTCGCCCTGCTGCGCGCGATGCGCGAACACGGTTACCGCATCGATGATGTCCCCGGCCTCGACGCCGGCGACGGCGACGCGCTCATCCACGCCCTGATCGAACGCGGCGGCCAGGACCCCGATTGGCTGACCGAAGGACAGGTCGAAGGCAACCCGATCCGGGTGTCGGCCAAGGATTATCGCGACTGGTTCGCCACGCTGCCTGCCGAGCTCACCGACGCGATCGTCGAGCACTGGGGTCCGCCGCCGGGGGAGATGTTCGTCGACCGCAGCGCCGACCCCGACGGCGAGATCGTCATCGCCGCGCTGCAGGCGGGCAACGTCGTGCTGATGGTGCAGCCGCCGCGCGGATTCGGCGACAATCCCGTCGCCATCTACCACGACCCGGACCTACCGCCCAGCCACCACTACCTGGCCGCCTACCGGTGGATCGAGTCGGTGTTCGGCGCCGACGCGGTCGTACATCTGGGCAAGCACGGCAATCTCGAATGGCTGCCGGGCAAGACGCTGGGCATGTCGGCGGCCTGCGGATCCGATGCCGCGCTGGGCAACCTGCCGCTGATCTACCCGTTCCTGGTCAACGACCCCGGCGAGGGCACCCAGGCCAAGCGTCGCGCCCACGCCACCCTCGTCGACCACCTCATCCCGCCCATGGCACGCGCCGAAAGCTACGGTGACATCGCCCGTTTGGAGCAGTTGCTCGACGAGCACGCGAACGTATCGGCGCTCGACCCCGGCAAGCTGCCCGCGATCCGCCAGCAGATCTGGACGCTGATACGCGCCGCGAAGATGGACCACGACCTAGGGCTGGAGGAGCGACCCGAGGAGGACTCGTTCGACGACATGCTGCTGCACGTCGACGGGTGGCTGTGCGAGATCAAGGACGTCCAGATCCGCGACGGGCTGCACATCCTCGGGCAGACCCCGGCCGGCGAGGAGGAACTCGACCTGGTGCTGGCGATCCTGCGGGCCCGCCAGCTGTTCGGCGGTGAGCAGACGGTGCCGGGCCTTCGGCAGGCACTCGGGCTGGCCGAGGACGGCAACGACGAACGCGCCGCCGTCGATGCCGCCGAAGAGCAAGCCCGCAAACTGGTGGCCGCGCTGCAGGATTCGGGGTGGAACCCCGAGGTGGTCGATGATCTGACCGACAACGCCGACGTCGCCGCGGTGCTGCGATTCGCCGCCACCGAGGTGGTGCCGCGGCTCGCGGGCACAGCCGACGAGATCGCCCAGATCCTTCGGGCGCTCGACGGGCGCTTCATCGCGGCCGGCCCGTCCGGATCGCCGCTGCGCGGGCTGGTCAACGTACTGCCCACCGGGCGAAACTTCTACTCGGTCGACCCCAAGGCGGTGCCGTCACGGCTGGCCTGGGAAACCGGTGTGGCGATGGCCGATTCGCTGCTCACCCGGTACCGCGAGGATTACGGCGACTGGCCGCGGTCGGTCGGGCTGTCGGTGTGGGGCACGTCCGCCATGCGGACCGCCGGTGACGACATCGCCGAAGTGCTCGCCCTGCTGGGTGTGCGCCCGGTGTGGGACGAGGCGTCGCGGCGAGTGGTCGATCTCGAACCGATCGCGCTGGCCGACCTCGGCAGGCCCCGCATCGACGTCACCGTGCGCATCTCCGGGTTCTTCAGGGACGCCTTCCCGCACGTCGTCACGATGCTCGACGACGCCGTGGCGCTCGTCGCCGGACTCGACGAACCAGCCGAAGATAACTATGTGCGCGCCCACGCCCAGGCCGATCTCGCCGAGCATGGCGACCAACGACGTTCCACCACAAGAATTTTCGGATCGAAGCCGGGCACCTACGGCGCCGGGCTGCTGCAGCTGATCGACAGCCGCAACTGGCGCGACGATGCCGACCTGGCCGAGGTGTACACGGCGTGGGGCGGATTCGCCTACGGCCGCGGTCTGGACGGGGCCGCCGCCAGTGATGACATGAGCCGGCAGTACCGCCGAATCGCGGTGGCGGCCAAGAACACCGACACCCGCGAACACGACATCGCCGACTCCGATGATTACTTCCAGTACCACGGCGGCATGATCGCCACCGTCCGCGCGTTGACCGGCAAGGACCCCGCCGCCTATATCGGCGACAACACCCGGCCCGACGCGGTGCGGACCCGCACTCTGTCCGAGGAGACCACCCGGGTGTTCCGCGCGCGCGTGGTCAACCCGCGCTGGATCAACGCGATGCGCAGGCACGGTTACAAGGGTGCCTTCGAGATGGCCGCCACCGTCGACTACCTGTTCGGCTACGACGCCACCGCCGGGGTGATGGCCGACTGGATGTACGAGCGGCTCTCGGCGGAGTACGTGCTCGACGACGAGAACCGCAAGTTCATGACCGAGTCCAATCCCTGGGCTCTGCACGGTATGGCCGAACGACTGCTGGAGGCCGCCGACCGGGGAATGTGGGCGGCGCCCGAGCAGGTGACGCTCGACGGTTTGCGCAAGGTGCTGCTGGAGACCGAGGGCGACCTGGAGGGCTAGGTTGGTGACGTGTCTGCCACGTTCGCCGATGTCGCCAAGTCCGAGTACATCCTGCTGACCACGTTCACCAAGGACGGCCGGCCCAAGCCCACACCGATCTGGGCGGTGCCCGAGGGCGACGGGCTGATCGCCATCACGCAGGAGACGTCGTGGAAGGTCAAGCGGATCCGCAACACCCCGCGGGTGACCATCGCGCCGTGCGACATGCGCGGCAACCCCAAGGGTGAGGCGGTGGAAGCCGTCGCCGCGATACTCGACAAGTCCGCCAACGCCGCGACCTACGACGCGATCGGCAAGCGCTACGGGCTGCTGGGCAAGACGTTCAACGTTTTCTCCAAGCTGCGCGGGGGAATGAAGAACAACGTGACCATCGAGATCCAGCCGGGCTGACCATGGCCGACACGTTCGAGGACGTCGCCCGCTCGAAATACATCCTGCTGACCACCTTCACCAAGGACGGCAAACCGAAGCCCACCCCGATCTGGGGCGCCTCCGAGGGCGACAAACTGCTGGTGATCACCGACGACGGATCGTGGAAGACCAAGCGCATCAACAACACCCCTCGGGTGACGATCCAGAAGTCGACGGCGCTGGGCAAACCGAAAGGTGAGCCCGTCGAGGCGACCGCCAGGGTGCTGCCGAAGGAAGAGACCCGCCGCGTCTTCGACAAGGTCACCCGGCGCTATTGGTGGCACGCGTGGTGGTGGATTCCGCAGGCGCTCATCCGCGGCGGTATCGACAAGGTGCACATCGGGATCGAGATCCAGCCCGCGGTCAGCCCCGCGGGGTAGCGGCCAGGTGTTGGCCGAAGAACGCGAACACCCGTCCCCAGGCGTCGTCGGCGCCCGCCTCGTTGTACCCGAACCCGGTGATCCGCAACAACGGCTGCCCGGGCAACTTGTTAGCGAAGCTGTGCCCAGCGTCGGGATACACCTTGATATCTGCCGGGATCTCCTTGTCCGCGACGACTTTTCGTAACCGACCCGCCGCGCCGATGCCGATGGGGTCGCGCCTGCCGAAACTGGCGACGATCGGGCACGCCCCGGTCAGCGTCTCGTCGAGACGACGGGGAAGTGGGGTGCCGTAGAACGGCGCCGACGCGCCGAACCCCTGCGGTGACATCACGAGCGCGAACTGCCCACCCATGCAGAAGCCGGCGATGCCGACGGCGCCCGTGCACTCGGGCAGCGCCAGGACATGGTCGCGGGCGGCGAGGATGTCATCGAGCGCGCGACCCCGCTTGCTCAGCAGTTCGCGGAACACCCGGGTGATGCAGCGTGCGCGGCCGCCGCGCGAGTACAGGTCGGGGGTGATCGCGACGTAGCCCGCGTCGGCGATGCGCGCCGATATCGAATCGTTGTCCGGTCCATACCCGATCGCGTCGTGCACGACCACGATCGCCGGCCACGGCCCGTCGCCCTCAGGCGTCGAGAACAACGCGTCGATCGGACCGCCCGGTGTGTCGATCTTGATCGTGGCCACACCGCCAATCTACGGAACCCCCGGAGGCGTCCGGACGTTGACCGCATATGGCGATGCGGCTGTTTGTCCTCTATGTGGTCATCGAGACCGCGGTCGTGGTGGCCCTGGTGTCGACGATCGGCATCGGCTGGACGCTACTGCTGCTGCTCACGACGTTCGTGCTGGGTTTCGCGCTGGCCGGATCGCAGCTCAGACGCCAGGTCGGCCGGCTGCGTTCGGGCCTGACCCCGGCGACCGTGCACGGTGCGGCCGCCGACAGCATCCTCGTCGCGGTCGGAACCGTGCTGGTCGTGATCCCGGGGTTGGCCAGCTCGGTCGTGGGCGCGCTGCTCCTGCTGCCCCCGACGCGGGCGGCTGCACGTCCGATGCTGACCGCGCTGGCCGCGCGCCGGATGCCGCTGATCACCGCAGGGGTGGCGGGCTGGGGAGCGACCGCGAGGCGGCACGACTACGTCGACGGCGAGGTCGTCGATGTGGTCGACGTCGAACCGCCCGCTGTGGAGCGCGCGCCGCGCCCCGACGACGACCTGTGAGAACCTCCCGTAGGTGACGACCCTTCTGCTCAACGGGCGGGTGCACAGCCCCGCCATGCCCGACGCCACGGCGCTGGCCGTGCGCGACGGCGTGATCGCATGGCTGGGCAGCGATGACGTCGGCCGGAACCAATTTCCCGACGCGCAGGTCATCGACCTCGACGGCACCTTCGTCGCACCCGCCTTCGTCGACAGTCACATCCATCTCACCGCCACCGGTCTCACCCTCTCCGGGCTCGACCTGCGGTCCGCCGCCTCGCTTCAGCACTGCCTGCAACTGCTCGCAGACCACGCCAGAAGCCACCCCGAGGGGCCGATCTGGGCGCACGGCTGGGACGAGTCGAACTGGCCCCGACGCAACCCGCCCAGCACCGACGACATCGACGCCGTCGTGGGGGACCGGCCGGCCTACCTGGCCAGGGTCGACGTGCACTCCGCCGCGGCGTCCACCGCGCTGCGCACGTTGTGCCCCGACCTCGCCGGCGCAGCCGGATACCACCCGCAGCGACCGCTCACCAGCGATGCCCATCACCTGGTTCGCGCCGCCGCGCGGGCCGGACTGACGGATCGACAGCGGGACGCGGCGCGCACCGCCGCACTCGACGCGGCGGCTGCGCACGGCATCGTCGCGGTGCACGAATGCGCGGGACCCGACATCGGCGGCCTCGACGACTGGGACGAGATCCGCGCCCTCGGCCACGGCGTCGAGGTCGTCGGCTACTGGGGTGAAGCGGTCACCACGGCCGAGGAGGCACGCGCGGTGATCGACCGCACCGGCGCCCGTGGGCTGGCGGGTGACCTGTTCGTCGACGGGGCGCTGGGCTCGCGCACCGCCTGGCTGCAGCAGCCCTACGACGACGCGCCCGGCTGCGTGGGGAACACCTACCTCGACCCCGACGCCATCGCCGCACACCTGCAGGCGTGCACGCAGGCGGGCATCACAGCCGGCTTCCACGTGATCGGCGACGCCGCGGTGAGCGCTGTGGTCGACGCCCTCGAATCCGTCGTCGCATCCTCGGGCGCTCCCGCGGTCGCGCGGTGCGGGCACCGGCTCGAACACCTGGAGATGGTCACCTCAGCCCAGGCGCACAAGCTCGGCGCCTGGGGCGTGCTGGCCAGCGTGCAACCGAATTTCGATGCGCTCTGGGGCGGCGAAACCGGCATGTACGCCCAGCGTCTCGGGGTGCCGCGAGCCAGATCGCTGAACCCGTTCGCGCTGTTAGCATCCCAAGGCGTGCCCCTCGCCTTCGGCTCGGACAGCCCCGTCACCGGGATCGACCCCTGGGCGACGCTGCGCGCGGCGACGCGACACCGGACGCCGGGCAGTGCGCTCTCGGCGCGCGCCGCGTTCGCAGCACTGACCCGCGGCGCGTGGCGCGCCGCCGGGGTGCGAGACGGGTTGGCGGGCACCCTGGTTCCCGGTGCGCCGGCGTCGTACGCGATCTGGGAGGCCGACGAGCTCGAGGTCAGCGCACCCGCCGACGCGGTGCAACGGTGGTCCACCGATCGGCGGTCGCGGGTGCCGCCGTTGCCGCGACTCGACGGCCCGCCACCCCGGTGTCGGCAGACCGTCCACCGAGGTGTCGTCATTCATGGCTGAAACTGCCTCGAAGGCAAGGCGGTTCGGCCTGGCGCTGGTCGACCGGTTGCCGCAGCTGGGCGTGGTGATCGTCGCCGGTGTCGCGCTGTGTCTGAGCTTTCCGCCGTTCGGGTGGTGGTATCTGGGCTTCGTCGCGTTCGCCTTGCTGGCATGGGTGCTGACACGCGAGACCACCACGGTGCGAGGCGGATTCGGCTACGGGTTCCTGTTCGGGGCGGCGTTCTACCTGCCGCTGCTGCCATGGGTGGGGGCGTTCGTCGGACCCTTTCCGTGGATCGGGCTGTCGCTCGCCGAGGCGGTGTTCCCTGCGCTGTTCGCCGCGGCCGCTGTGGTGGTTCGCCGGCTGCCGGGCTGGCCGCTGTGGTTCGCCGGGCTGTGGGCCGCGCAGGAGTGGCTCAAGTCCACGGTGCCGTTCGGCGGATTCCCGTGGGGCGTCGTCGCGTACGGCCAGACGGAGAGCCCGCTGCGGTCGATCGCCCAATTCGGCGGGGCGCCACTGCTGTCTTTCGCGGTCGTGCTCGTCGGGTTCAGCTTGACGGCAATGGTTTTCGAGGTTGTGCAATGGTGGCGGCGCGACGACGCACAGACCGCGCCGCCGGCCGTGGTGGTACCCGGCTTGTGTATCAGCGCGGTACTGCTGGCCACCGCGCTGACGTGGCCGCATGTGCGGCAGTCCGGTCTCGGAGCGGGCGACGAGCAATCGGTCACCGTCGCCGTCGTCCAGGGGAATGTGCCCCGGCTCGGATTGGACTTCAACGCCCAGCGTCGCGCCGTGCTCGACAACCACGTCCGCGAGACGCTACGGCTGGCCGAGGATGTGCGGGCGGGGCGGGCGCCGCGGCCGATGTTCGTTGTCTGGCCCGAGAACTCCTCCGACATCGATCCACTGGCCAACCCGGACGCCCGTGAGCTGATCTCCTCCGCCGCCGCGGCCATCGACGCGCCGATCCTCGTCGGCGCGGTGGTCGAGGCGCCCGGCGCCACGCCCGAGGAGCCGGCCACGACGAACTCGGTGATCGTGTGGAATCCGGGCAGCGGCCCCGGCCAGCGCCACGACAAGCAGATCGTGCAGCCCTTCGGCGAGTACCTGCCGTGGCGCGGGTTCTTCCGCAACTTCTCCGAGTACGCCGACCGCGCCGGCTACTTCGTACCGGGCGACGGAACGGGCGTCGTGCACCCCGCCGGCGTGCCGGTGGGGGTGGCCACCTGCTGGGAGGTGATCTTCGACCGGGCGCCCCGCGAGTCGGTGCGCAACGGCGCGCAGATGCTGGTCGTGCCGTCCAACAACGCGACGTTCACCGAGTCGATGAGCGAACAGCAACTCGCCTTCGCCCGGCTGCGTGCGGTCGAACACGACCGCTACGTGGTGGTGGCGGGCACCACGGGGATCAGCGCGGTCATCGCGCCGGACGGCCGTGAGCTGGCTCGCACCGCGTTCTACGAACCCGCCTACCTGGACTCCGCCGTACGGCTGAAGTCCCAGCTCAGCGCCGCGACACGGTTCGGGCCGCTGGTGGAGGGGCTGCTCATCGCCCTCGGCGTGGGCAGCCTGATCGTCGCGATGCTGCACAATGAAGGCTTTGTGCGACGCCGCGCGGGCGGCGGCACCACAGACAGAGGAGCCACATGACGACGGGCCGGGACCCGGGGGAGCGACCCAGCCAGCGCACGCTGGTCATCATCCCCACGTACAACGAGCGGGAGAACCTTCCGCTGATCGTCGAGCGTGTCCAGAAGGCGCGGCCCGACGTCCACATCCTCATCGTGGACGACGGCAGCCCCGACGGCACCGGCAGGCTCGCCGATGAACTCGCCCTGGCGGACCCCGACCGCATCCACGTCATGCACCGCAATGCCAAGGGCGGACTGGGCGCGGCGTACCTGGCCGGGTTCGCCTGGGGGCTGAGCCGCGAGTACGCGGTGCTGGTCGAGATGGATGCCGACGGCAGCCACCCGCCCGAACAGCTCTACCGGTTGCTCGACGCCATCGACGGCGGTGCCGATCTGGTGATCGGCTCGCGTTATGTGCCCGGCGGAGAGGTCCGCAACTGGCCGCGCCGCCGCCTGCTGCTGTCGCGTACCGCCAACGGTTATTCGCGCGTCCTGCTCGGCGTCGACATCCACGACATCACCGCCGGCTACCGCGCCTACCGTCGCGAGGCGCTGGAGAAGATCGATCTGAGCGCGGTCGACTCGAAGGGTTACTGCTTCCAGATCGACCTGACCTGGCGCACGATCAACAACGGGTTTGTCGTCGTGGAGGTGCCCATCACCTTCACCGAGCGCGAGTTCGGTCAGTCCAAGATGAGCGGGTCCAATATCCGCGAGGCGTTGTTCAAGGTCGCGGAGTGGGGTCTGCGCGGCCGCATCGACCGCGGCCGTGGCGCCCGCGTCACACGCTGACCCTCAACAACCGCGAGCAACCCTCAACACCCGCGAGCGACCGTGTCTGCACGGCGACACGCCGTGATTTCGTGACGCAAAGCGGTCGCTCGCCGAGCGCGGCGATCAGCCGCGGCGGCGGGCCTTGATGATGTCGAGCCGCTCCTTGAGCAGCTCCTCGAGCTCCTCGATCGACCGGCGCTCGAGCAGCATGTCCCAGTGCGTGCGCGGCGGCTTGGTCTTCTTCGGCTCGGGTGCGTCACCCTCGATCAGGGTGCCCTCCATGCCGTTGCGGCACAGCCAGGTGTGGGGAATCTCGGCGTCATCGGCGAACGGAACGTCGAACTCCTCGCCGTTGTCGGTGCGGTACCGCGCGACCTGACGCGGCGCCAAGTCGTGGTTGCGGTCGGTCTCGTAGCTCACGGCTCCGAGGCGACTTCCCCTCAAGACGCGATCAGCCATCGTCAAACACTCCTCGATCAGCGCGTAATTGTCCGAATCATCAACGCCGCAGCATGCTGTGAAGTTCCCGACTCGACCCACCATGATACCGGGAAACCGTTGCCCCTCGGTTTACAGTCTGGCCTGTGGCAACCGGGATCAAGAGGCGGCTCCGCCCTCAGGCCTGCCGCTGGTGCGGGCGGGAGGTCGGCGATGCGGGGCTGGGCAGGCGTCGGCAGTACTGCAGGCAGTCGTGCCGGCAACGCGCGTACGAACAGCGCAGCGTGATCAAGGGCACGTCGCTGGCCCCCGACGCGGTTGTCCTCACAGCGGACGAGGCCGCCGAGCTTTCCGACCGCATCTACCAGGTCCGATGTGCCGCCGAGGACGTTGCCACCGCAGTCGGGGAAGGCGCCGACACTGGTGAACTGCGCCAACTGTGCGAGGCATTGATGACGGCGGCCAAGGCCGCCGACGGTTGGCGCTGACAGCCGGGTTCCCCGGTAATTTCGCTGCGTCTTGAACCCAGCCGGGTGCTGGCTCGTCGTTGCTATGACCAGTCAGTTCGGCCCGATAGGACCAGCCCCATGACTTTGAAGAAGAGATGGACCCGCACGCTGTTGGTGGGTATCAGCGCGACGCTCGTGTTCGGCACCTTGACTGCCTGCTCGGGCGGCTCGCCATCGGAGTCGACGGCGGACGCCCGGGCGTTTCCACAGTCGGCCCGCTACGTCGCGGACATGAAATCGCCCGACGGCGAGCCGATGACCATCGGCATCTCCGTCGACGGCGGTGAGCTCGCCGCCTACGCCTGCAACGGCAGCAATGACGAAGCGTGGTTCTTCGGCAACCACACCGACGGCAAGATCGACCTCACGTCGAGGTTCCGTGACACGCTGACCGCGCAGTTCGACGGCGCCGACGTCGATGGCGACCTGACCATGAACGGAGTGACCTACGAGTTCACCGCGGCACCGGTGTCCGGTGAGGCCGGTGTGTATACCGCCGATCTCGACGGCGCGCGCGCGGCATGGGTGGTCCGCGAGGACGGCTCGGCCGTCGGTGTGCAGATCAACGGGTTCAGCGGCACGCTCGACCAGGCCGACATCCAACAACTCAACGACGCCCAGTTCCGCGCCGAGGTCCGCAACAAACGCCAGCTGCAGCAGGCACAGCAGATCACCCGCCTGTCGAACGGGGCGATGAGCTCCAGGATCAACGGCAGGGACGTGACCCCGACCCTCGTCACGGGTGCGTTCCGCTTGAACTGACAACCCGCGTCACAGCCGCGCCGGTGCGCCCGGCGCGGCTTGTGTCTTTCGTTCACCCCGAATCAAATCCTTCAGGTCCCGCGCGGCCCTCCGTAGCGTCAGATCACCGTGACAGCCCCGCCAGACCTCGCCGCGCCCAATTCGCCCATCACAGCTGGACCGGCCGCGAATCACGCTCGGCGGCACCATAAGTGGGCCGCCTTTCGGTTGGCGTCACCGGTCATACTGCTTGCGCTGTGGCAGCTTCTCAGCGCGGTCGGGGTGATTCCCCAGGACGTGCTGCCCGCTCCGTCGCTGATCCTCGAGGCGGGCGTGGAGCTTGTTCGCAACGGCCAACTCGCCGATGCGCTGCATGTCTCCGGGATCCGGGTGGTCGAGGGCCTGGTGCTCGGAGGTGTTCTGGGCGTCGCGCTCGGGACGGCCGTTGGCCTGTCGCGGTGGGTGGAGGCCGGAATCGACCCGCCCATGCAGATGATCAGGGCGCTGCCCCATCTCGGTCTGATCCCGCTGTTCATCCTGTGGTTCGGCATCGGCGAATTGCCCAAGGTGTTGTTGGTCGCGTTGGGTGTCAGTTTCCCGCTGTACCTGAACACGTTCTCGGCGATTCGACAGGTCGACCCGAAACTGTTCGAAACGGCTCAGGTGCTTGGGTTTTCGTTCTGGCAGCGGTTCTGGCGCATCATCGTGCCGAGCGCGGCGCCCCAGGTGCTCGTCGGTTTCCGGCAGTCGTTGGCGATCGCATGGCTGACGTTGATCGTCGCCGAGCAGATCAACGCCGACAGCGGGATCGGCTTCCTGATCAACAACGCCCGCGACTTCCTGCGCATCGACATCATCATCTTCGGCCTGATCGTGTACGCGTTGCTCGGCATCGGTACCGACGCGATCGTCCGGGTCCTGGAACGACGTGCATTGAGGTACCGCTCATGACATTGGCCACCGCACGAGAAGTCCGCACCGCGGCCGAACTGAGGCACGTCGACAAGTGGTACGGCAAGCACCACGTGCTCGTGGATGTGTCGATGAGGATCGGCAGCGGGGAGATCGTCGCGCTGATCGGCCGCAGCGGATCCGGTAAGTCGACCGTGCTGCGGGTGCTCGCGGGCCTGTCGACCGAACACAGCGGGAAACGTGTCGTGTCGGGGCCGCCCGCGTTGGCCTTTCAGGAGCCGCGGCTGTTCCCGTGGCGGGATGTGCGCACGAACGTGGAGTACGGCCTCACCCGCAGCGGGCTGCCCAAGGATCAGGCCCGTTCGCGCGCGGAGCGCGCGCTGGCCGATGTCGGGCTCGCCGATCGTGCCGACGCATGGCCGCTGACGCTCTCCGGCGGTCAGGCACAACGGGTTTCGCTCGCTCGCGCTCTGGTGGCCGAACCCGATCTGCTATTGCTCGACGAGCCGTTCGGCGCGTTGGACGCGTTGACGCGGTTGAGCATGCGCGAGCTGCTGCTCGACCTGTGGCGTGAGCACGGCTTCGGCGTGCTGTTGGTCACCCACGACGTCGACGAGGCCGTCGCGCTCGCCGATCGTGTGCTCGTGCTCGACGACGGGCGCGTCACCCACACACTCGACATCGCCGATCCGCGCACCTCGATAGGCGCGGAGAACCATCGCGCCGAATTGCTCGAGAAGCTCGGCGTACAGAGCTGAAACCGTATGCAACCGAAGGGGATCGTCATGTCCAAAGTCGTCGCTGTGCTCGCGCTCATCGGCCTGTTGGCGACCGGATGCGTGTCGCGGCAGGACAGCGCGGGTGCCCGGGAAGCGCCGGCCACGGTGGCGTTGTCCGACCTCGCCGGCCTCACGCTCAACGTCGGCGACCAGAAGGGCGGCACCGAGGCGCTGCTGCGCGCATCGGGCGCCCTCGACGGCCTGCCGTACTCGATCAACTTCTCCACGTTCACGTCCGGTCCGCCCCAGATCGAGGCAGCCACCGCGGGGAAGATCGACTTCGCGATCACGGGCAACACACCACCCATCTTCGGCGCCGCGTCCAACGCGAAGGTCAAGGTGGTGTCGGCATACGACGGCGGTGGATACGGGGACCAGATTCTCGTCCACGCCGATGCGCCCATCCAACGCGTGGCCGACCTGCGTGGGAAGAGCATCGCGGTCGCCAAAGGCAGTTCGGCACACGGCCATACGCTCGTTCAACTCGACCGCGCCGGGTTGGGTGTAGCCGATGTCAAACTGGTGTTCCTGCAACCCGCCGACGCCCTGTCGGCGTTCACCCAGCGCCGCGTCGACGTGTGGGCCGTCTGGGATCCCTACACCGCACAGGCTGAAACCGACTTGGCGGTGCGCAGCATCGCCCGAGCCACCGGTGTCACCAATGGTGCCGGGTTCGGAATCGCCTCCGACGCCGCATTGGCCGACCCGAAGCGCAACACCGCGCTCAGCGATCTGCTGCAGCGGTACGCCAAGGCCGTCCGGTGGGCCGACGACAACCGCGAGCAGTGGGCGAAGCGCTACGGCGAGGAAGTCGGCCTCGATCCCGCCGTCGCCGGGCTCGCACAAGGACGCAGCCTGCGGTTGCCCACCGACCTGTCCGACGAACTGATCGCATCCGAGCAGGAGATGGCCGATCTGTTCGCCGAGTCCGAACAGATCGCGGCGGCACCGGTATTCCAACGATGGGTCGACCGCCGCTATACCGAGGTGCTCAAGCCGCTCTACCTGACTCGCGATTAGGAGCGACATGTCTTCCGCGAAGTTCTTCTGGTTCCTGCCCACCGCCGGAGACAGCCGGTCCATCGTCGGATCGTCGCACGCGTCGTCACAGCAGACGGTGCCCGCCAACTATCGCCCGCCGACGCGGCGCTATCTCGCCGAGGTTGCCCGCGCCGCCGACCGGCTGGGCTACGAAGGGGTGCTGACCCCGACCGGAACCTGGTGCGAGGACGCGTGGTTGAGCGCATCGGCCCTGTTGGCCGAGACCGAGCGGCTGAAGTTCCTGGTCGCGTTCCGTCCGGGGCTGACGCCGCCCACGCTCGCCGCGCAGCAGGCCGCGACGCTCCAGCGGTTCTCCGAGGGGCGGGTGCTGCTCAACATCGTCAGCGGCGGTGACGACCTCGAACAGCGGAGGTTCGGCGACTGGCTCGACCACGACCAGCGCTACGCGCGAACGGGGGAGTTCCTCCACATCGTCGATTCCATCTGGCGTCGGGATTCGCTGGACTTCGAGGGCGATTACTACAAAGTCGCCGATGCGCGAGTGTCGGAGCCGCCGGATCCCCTGCCGCAGATCTACTTCGGCGGATCCTCGCCGGCCGCGCTGCCCATCGCCGCGCAGTACGTCGACGTGTACCTGACGTGGGGCGAACCCCCGCATGACGCGGCCGCCAAGATCGCACGCGTCCGTGAACTCGCCGAACAACGCGGGCGCACCGTGCGGTTCGGCGTCCGGTTGCACACCATCAGCCGCGACACCTCGGCGGCCGCATGGGCGGTCGCCAATGAGATGCTGTCGGGACTGAGCGCGGATCAGATCGCCAACGCCACTGCGCTGCACGCCAAGTCGCAGTCCGAGGGGCAGCGGCGGATGACCGCACTGCACGGCGGTCGGACCGATCAGCTGGAGATCTACCCGAACCTGTGGGCCGGCGTCGGATTGGTGCGCGGCGGCGCGGGCACGGCGCTCGTCGGCAGCCACGAGGAGGTCGCCAATCTGATCTACGAGTACTACTCGCTCGGCTTCGACGAGTTCATCCTGTCGGGCTACCCGCACCTGGAAGAGGCCTACTGGTTCGCCGAAGGCGTGCTGCCGCTGCTGAAGCGCAAGGGCGTGGCCTAGCGCACGCGCTCAGCAGCTGAACTTCTGGCCGGTCTGCGGCGGCGCGGTGACCGACTGCAGGCAGCCGAAGGGTTCAATGCCCGCGTCGCTGAACTTGACCGCGGACTGATGGGCGTAGTTGACGCAGAACAGTCCGACGGTGTCGGTCCGGCAGCGGTAGTCCCCGAAGGACAGCACCCGTCCGTACGGCAGCTCGGCGCCTTCGCCGGCGGTGAACCGACCGGGGTCTCCGTGCACGGAGCCGACGGTCACGCTGGTGCCGTCGTAGTCGACCCAGCCGCCCTTCCACTCGCCGTACGCGTCATCCGGCCGCGGTGGCGGGTTGACCAGGTCCACCAGGCAGGCCAGCGCCCCGTCGGCGTATTGGCTGTCGGTCATGCAGCTGGTCTTGCCCGACGGCGTGGTGAACGCGACGTCCTCGCCGAGGTCCGTCGTCTGGCCGTCGCGGATGGCCGAGTGGTACTGGCCGGGCGCCGCAGGCTCGCCGGCTTCGACCCAGGCCACCACGTCGCCGATCGGCGCGCCGGCGGCTGGCGGAGCGGTCGGCTTCGGTTTGGTCGTGGTCGGAGTGGGCGAACTCGCGGACGGGGACGGTGGAATCGGTTCGATCCGTTCGGCCTGTCCGCCCGTCGTCGTCGAACACCCCGCCAACAGCACAGCCGCGATCAGCACTGCCATTCGCATACCGGCCAGGCTAGCGGGCCGATACGCAATCGCAGGCCAGGCGCGGCGGGAGGCCCGGCGTCAAGGTCATTGCTAACGTCGGGTGATGCACGAACACACCGTCCGCGCGACCATCGCCTCCGGCACGATCGAGGGGTTCACCCGCGACGGCGTGCACCGTTGGCGCGGCATTCCCTACGCGCGCCCGCCGGTGGGCCCGCTGCGGCTGCGCGCACCCCAGCCCGTGCAGCCGTGGCGCGGGGTCCGATACTGCCACGGATACGGCAACTGCGCCCCCCAGCAACGCATGTACACCATGCTGGCACCCGGCAAATACCAGCCGATGAGCGAGGATTGCCTGACCCTGAACGTGGTCAGCCCGAAGAAGCGGCAGAACGCCGCGCTGCCGGTGATGGTCTTCATCCACGGCGGCGGCTATTTCATGGGGACCTCGGCCACCCCGATCTATGACGGTGCGGCGCTGGCCCGCAAGGGATGCGTGTACGTATCGGTCAACTACCGCCTGGGTGCGTTGGGGTGTCTGGACCTGTCGTCGCTGTCGAACTCAGACGTCACGATCGACGACAACCTGTATCTGCGCGATCTGGTGATGGCCCTGCGCTGGGTGCGCGAGAACATCGCGGTGTTCGGCGGCGACCCCGACAACGTGACGATCTTCGGCGAGAGCGCCGGAGCGCACGCCGTGGCCACGCTGCTTGCGGTGCCCGCCGCGAAAGGCCTTTTCGCCAAGGCGATCTCGGAGAGTCCGGCGGCGGGAATGGTGCGTACCCCGGATGTGGCCGCACAGTACGCGAGCCGGTTCGCCGCCATGCTGGGCGCGGGGCAGGATGACGGCGCCAACGCCGTGATGGCGGCGCGGCCGGCCGAACTGGTCCATGCGTTCGAAGAGCTCATCAAACACGGCCAGCGCGAGATGCTCGGCGCCTTTGCGGCCGGGCCGACGAGCGGAACCGACTACCTGCCAGAGGATCCGGTGGAGGCGATGCGCAGCGGTAAGGGGCACCAGCTTCCGTTGATCGTCGGGACCAATGCCGAAGAGGCCAACCTCTTCGGTCGCTTCCTCAAGCTGCTACCCATGTCGGAGCCGATGATCGAACGGCTGCTCGCCGAAGCGGAACCCGAAGAGCGGGAACGCATCACCGCGGCATACCCGGACTATCCGAGCCCGAGGGCATGCATCCAATTCGGCGGTGATTTCGCGTTCGGCTCGGCCGCCTGGCAGATCGCCGAAGCCCACAGCCGCCATGCGCCGACCTACCTGTACCGCTACGACTACGCGCCGCGCTCGTTGCGCTGGTCGGGCCTGGGAGCCACGCACGCCACCGAGCTATTGGCGGTATTCGACGTGTACCGCAGCGGGTTCGGCCGTCTGCTCACCGCGGCCGGTGACCGCAGAACCGCTTTGCGTGTCAGCGATGACGTCCAACGCCGCTGGCGCGAATTCGCCCGCACCGGAGTTCCCGGCGCCGACTGGCCCGCCTACACCGGCGCAGACCGCGCCGTGCGAGTCTTCGATCAGCGCCCACGCATCGAGTTCGACCCGCACGCCGCCCGCAGGGAGGCGTGGGAGAACATCTCGCTGGTCTCGCGTTAACCTTGGCGCCCAGCGACCACGAATCGTCACACGGAGGAATGAGTGCCCACCATCAACGTCGTCGAGCGCCCCGCAGAACTGAGCGCCGAGTGGTTGACGTCCGCGATCGGCTCAGCGGTCGCGGACTTCTCCTACGAGCGCATCGGGACGGGCCAGATGAGCGAGTGCTACCGCGTCGCGCTGACGTACGCGGGTGCGGACACCGGCCCCGCGACCGTGGTGCTCAAGGTGGCCGCCACCGACCCGGTCAGCAGGCAGACCGGTTTGGCGCTGGGCCTTTACGAACGCGAGGTGCGGTTCTACACCGACATCGCGCCGCGGATCGGGGGACCGGTGGCGCCGTGCTTTTCGTCGGCATTCAACCCCGAAACGGGCGCCTTCCATCTGCTACTCGGTGACGCGGGACCCGCGACCGTCGGAGACGAGATCCGCGGCGCCTCAGTCGAACAGGCCATGCTGGCGCTGTCCGAGCTCGGCCGGTTGCACGGACCGCTGCTCGGCGATCCCGCTGCCGCGAGCGCCGAGTGGCTCAACCGGGAGGCGCCGGTCAACCAGGCGCTGATCGCCAACCTGTACGCGGGCTTCGCCGAGCGCTACGCCGACAAGATCGCGCCCGAGCATCGTGAGGTGTGCGAGCGACTGCTCGCGAGCTTCGACGGGTATCTGGCCGCGGAGTCGGCGGACGACCGGGTCAAGGGGCTCGTGCACGGGGACTACCGGCTCGACAACATGCTGTTCGGGCAGGCCGGGGCCGACCGGCCGCTGACAGTCGTCGACTGGCAGACGGTCACCTGGGGTCCGGCGATGACCGACGTGGCGTACTTCATGGGCTGTGCGCTCCCTGTCGAGTTGCGCCGCGAGCACTACGACGCGCTGTTGGACGCTTACCACCAGGCGTTGGGTCCCGACGCGCCGATCAGCTTCGAGGACGTCCGCGACGGCGTGCGCAGGCAGACCTTCTTCGGGGTGATGATGGCGATCATCTCCTCGATGCTGGTCGAGCAGACCGAGCGCGGTGACGAGATGTTCATGACGATGCTGCAGCGCCACTGCGAGCACGTAATCGACGTCAACGCGCTGAGCATACTCCCGGAACCGGTTGCGCCCGAACCCCTTACACCCACGGCCGACGACGAGGGTGAACATCCGCCCGGTGACGAGCCGCTGTGGAACGAGAGCTGGTACTACGACTTCGTCGACCCGCAGCAGGAGATCGGCGGCTGGATACGTCTCGGCTTGTACCCGAACCTCAAGACCTCCTGGGTCAACGGCCTGGTGTGTGGTCCGGACATCCCGACCTATGCGTTGCTCGACTTCGAGGGCACCGATGCGATCGAACTGACGCTGACCCCCACCGAACCGCTCAAGACCGTCCGCGTCACGATGCGTGGCCGCGGCCAGGCGTACGACGATCCGGCTGGGCTGCTCCGCAACGAATCCGGCCGTCCTGTCGACGTGTCGATGGAACTCGAGTGGACCACCACCGGCACGCCGTATCTGTACCGGGTGACGCCCCGCTACGAGATACCGTGTTCGGTGTCGGGCACGGTATCCGTCGACGGTCGCGAATTCACGTTCACCGATGTGCCGGGCCAGCGCGACCACTCGTGGGGTGTGCGCGACTGGTGGGCGATGGACTGGGTGTGGAGCGCGCTGCACCTCGACGACGGCACCCATCTGCACGGTGTCGACATCCGCATCCCCGGCGCTCCGCCGCTCGGGATCGGTTATGTGCAGTCGACCGGCGAGCCGCTGATCGAACTGCAGAGCGTCACCGCCCGAGAGACGTTCGCCGACAACGCTTTACCGGTGAAGACGACGCTGACGCTGGCGCCCGGCGATGTCACCGTCACGGCCGAGGTGCGCGCCCATGCTCCGGTGCTGCTGAAATCACCCGACGGCCGGATCAGCCATTTCCCTCGCGCGTGGGCGACGGTCACGACCGCCGACGGCCGCAAGGGCGTGGGCTGGCTGGAGTGGAACCGCAACCAGCCCTAGCCTCCATCTTTGTTGTGCGAGCGTGCGTGTTTGCACACGACACGCCGCGGAAATTCGACGTTTTCCGCACCCTCGCGCCGCAGCGAGCGTGCGCTAGCGTGGGGCGTACATGATCAGACCGACCCCGGCCAGACAGATCAGCGCACCGGTGACGTCCCACCGATCGGGCCGAAAGCCGTCGGCGATCATGCCCCACGCGAGCGAACCGGCGATGAAGACTCCGCCGTACGCCGCCAGTACCCGGCCGAAATGGGCGTCGGGCTGAAACGCGGCGACGAAACCGTAAGCGCCCAGGGCCATCACGCCCACACCGATCCACCACCACCCGCGGTGCTCACGCACGCCCTGCCACACCAGCCACGCGCCGCCGATCTCGAGCACGGCGGCAAGGACGAACAGCATCACCGACTTGAGCACCATCACGTCACTCAGCGTGCCGTGAGCGTGCGCAAAATGATGTCATGGCGCGGCGTGTCGTGTGCAGACACGCACCGTCGCGGCACGAAGGGGCTATGCCAGGTGGGCGCTGTCGTCGTCGAGGTCGTCGCGGTTCAGGCCCATCGGCGTCGCGGCGGGCAGGTCACCGGCGGCGACCACCTTGCGGGTGATCGGGGTCAGCGTGCGGAACAGCGTCTCGATCTCGTCGTCGCTCAACGCGTCGAGCACCGGCAACGCCAACCGATCGGTGTCGTCCTCGATCCGCTGCTTGAGGTCGCGGCCGGCGTCGGTGAGCTCATCACCGTCGAGCAGCCCGCGCTCGGCGAGCCGGCCGCGGTGCAGGGCCCACTGCTCGTCGTCGTAGTCGCGGCTGCGCATGATCATCTCCTTGGGCACGCGACCCGCAGCGGCGTGCAGGATGTTGCTCTCGCGACCGGAGATCCCGTGACTGATGAGCACCGCGATGTGACCGTCGCCGCGCTGTTCCCGCAGCAACGTGGTGGCATGCCAGAGCTTGGAAAGCGGTTCGTTCGGCCAGGGCAGCGACGCGTTGGCGGCGAACAGGCATCGACCGTCGAGCGCGGCGTTGCGCGCGGCTTTCGCCAACAAGTCAGCCGCGGTCGCCACATCGTCGCCCTGTCCGACGCCGTAGCGTTCGAGCGCCGCCACCGCGGACTCGAGCCGCACGCGCAGCGCCTCCGCCGGGGGAGCGACCTGCCACGCCGCCGGAAGGGCCTTGGCCACCCGCTGCGGCGCGAAGTTGTAGAACGCCGCGGTGACCACCTCGGGTGGCACCTCGCCCAGCGGCGCCGACCTGGCCCCGAAATAGCCCATCCAGAATCCCTTGTAGCCGAGGCCGTCGAGGGCGGCGCGAGCTTCCGGCGCGAAGTAGGTGACGGCGTGCACGGGTTCGAGTCGATCGAAGAATCGGCGCGCCAACGATGGTTGCCTGTCCACGTCGGCAGTTAACCACTGGCCCCGATCCGCGCTCGCCGCGGGCCGATCACGACGGGTCAGCGGCCCGGGGGATCCTCGGACACCGCCGAGCTGGCTTCGTCGATGATCGCCCGCATGGCGTGTTCGGCCGCCGCCTCGTCGCGCATCCTGATCGCGCGCGCCACCTCGTCGTGCAGGTTGATGGCGGCCGGGTTCGGCTTCGAGGGCATCATCCCGTGGTGGGTTCGCCCGGCGAGCACCTCGGCGACAACACCGTCCAACGCCCGGAACATCTCGTTGCCGCTGGCCTCCAACATGGTCCGGTGAAACAGCTTGTCGGCCTCCAGGTAGGCCTCGAGGTCGCCCGCGCGGCCGTGCACGACCATGTCCGAAACGGCGGCCGCCATGATTCGGCACTGTTCGGGACCGGCCCGCCGCGCTGCGAGCGCGGCGGCCGCCGGTTCGAATCCGCGGCGTAGCTCGGACAGCGAGAGGAGCTGAGCGGCCCGGTCGCCGGCGTCCAGGCGCCAGCGAATCAGTCTGGGGTCGAAGACATTCCACTTCTCCGAAGGCTGAACCGTGATGCCCACCCGCCGCCGTGACTCCACCATGCCCATCGATTCGAGCACCCGGATCGCCTCGCGCGCGACGCTGCGCGACACCCCGTGACGCGAGCTGACCCCGTCGAGGGTTAGCACCTGCCCGGCGGGATACTCACCGGAGACGATCGCGGTGCCCAGCGCCTTGAGAAGATTGCCATGCAGCGCGCCGACGATTGGTTGAGACGCCACAAATAGATCGTTCCATACGATCGACCATCAGCCGTAAAGACATACCAATACGTGATGCTATTGCAATCGTATGCCTATTGGGGCATGCTGTGTGATGCCAAACACAACCGGGTAGGTGGAGGTAATGGCGGCTCCGATCGTGGTCATGGGCGTGTCGGGTTCAGGCAAGTCGACAGTGGGTGCGGCCCTCGCGCAGCGCTTGCGCGTACCGTTCGCCGACGCGGACGACTTTCATCCGCCTGCCAACATCGCGAAGATGACGGCCGGTGAGGCGCTCGACGACGACGACCGCTATCCGTGGCTGGAAGCGATCGGGGAGTGGTTGGCCGACCGCTGCGCGACCGGTGGGGTGATGAGTTGCTCGGCGCTCAAGCGCAAGTACCGGGACCAATTGCGGCGCCACTGCCCGGAGATGGAACTGCTGCATCTGGTCGGGACTCCCGAGGTCATCGGCAGGCGACAGGCCAGCCGCCCCGGTCACTTCATGCCGGCATCGTTGCTGGCTTCTCAATTCGAGACGCTCGAACCGCTGGGGTCCGATGAGCACGGCGTCGACATCGACGTCGACCAGAGCATCGATGCCATCGTCGAGAGTTATGTGTCGGCAACGGGTTCGGCCGATCGGTAAGACACGTGACCGACGCACCGATGGCCGAAGACGATGCCAGTCAGGCACTTCGACCATCCATTGATAGGCGTGAAATGTCCGGAACTGCCCGGCACTGACTGTTCGGAGGCCTGATGGAAGCAATCGATCCCGCTTACGGAGCGACGACGCTCCTGTTGATCGCCGCGGGGGCGGTGGCGGTCCTGCTGTTTCTGATCATGAAGGTCAAGTTGCACGCCTTCGTGGCGTTGGTGCTCGTCAGCGTGCTCACGGCGCTGGCCGCGGGCATTCCGGTGGGCGACGTTCCCGACGCCATCAGCTACGGCTTCTCCAACACCCTCGGCTCGGTGGCTCTGCTCGTCGGCTTCGGCGTGATGCTCGGTCGATTACTCGAAGTCACCGGCGGGGCACAGGTTCTGGCCGACACCCTCATCGCCCGGTTCGGTGAGAAGCGGGCGCCGCTCGCGCTCGGAGTCGCCGCGCTGCTGTTCGGCTTCCCGATCTTCTTCGATGCCGGCCTGGTGGTGTTCCTGCCCATCATCATGACCGTCGCGCGACGGTTCGGGGGGTCGCTGCTGTTCTACGGTCTGCCCGCCGCAGGCGCGTTCGCCGCCATGCACGCCCTGGTGCCACCCCATCCGGGACCGGTCGCGGCGGCCGAGGCGCTGGGGGCGAGCATCGGTGTCACGCTGCTGGTCGGCGCCCCGGTCGCCGTTCTGTCCTGGTACGTGGGCGTGCTGCTGGTTTCCCGGGCAATCGGGCGCCGGGTGCATGTCGACGTTCCGACGGCCTTGTTCGGCGAGATGAACGGCGGGACATCGACTTCCGAGCGCGACGCCGGCGCCCCCGACGGGTCCGGCGCCGGAGGCGTGGCCACCGCGGCCCGGACCGCTCCGTCCTTCGTCTCTGTGCTCGGCGTGCTGCTTCTGCCGTTCGTGTTGATCTCCTTCAACACCGTTCTCGACACACTGGTGACCGCCGGGATCCTGGAAGAGGACGCCACGTGGGTGCGGTATCTCATGTTGCTCGGCAACACGAGCGTCGCGCTGCTGATCACCGTGATCGTGGCGGCCGTGGTGTTGGGTCTGCGGCGCGGTCGGTCTATGGATGAGGTCAGCGCCCTCTACGACAAAGCCCTGGGGCCCATCTGCTCGGTCATCTTGATCACCGGGGCCGGCGGCATGTTCGGCGGGGTACTGCGCTTGAGCGGCATCGGCAGCGCACTGAGCGATTCCCTGTCGGGTCTGGGGATGTCGCTGATCGTCCAGGCCTTCATCATCGCGACGCTGCTGCGCGTGGCCCAGGGATCGGCCACGGTCGCCATCACGACGACGGCCGGGCTGATCAGCGCGGCAGCGGCCGAGGCGAGCTTGGGCGGTCTTCACCTCACCCTGCTGGTCATCGCCATCGCCGCCGGAGCAACGGTGCTCTCACACGTCAACGATTCGGGCTTCTGGTTGGTGAGCCGCTTCTTCGGGATGGACGTCAAGACCACGCTGAAGACGTGGACGGTCATGGAGACCACGCTCGGCCTCACCGCATTCGCGTTCAGCCTCGTCCTGTGGCTGGTGATCTGACCCCAAAGTAGTTGCGGGTCAATGGGTCGACCGCTGGTGACGGTCAGCCTTTGATGACTTGCGTACCGCCGGCGAGTTCGTCGTGCTTGCCCTGCTTGGTCGGGCTGCCGCTGATGGTCACGGCGATGACGATGATCGCGATGACGCCTAGCAGTCCGCCCACGAACGGGATGATCGGAAGCAGCGTCCACGAGTTGCGAATGGCCGCCTGCGCGGCGGACGGCTTGGCCGCCCCACCGGGACCGCGGACGGTGAGGCCGAGAATCTTCTTGCCCGGTGTCGAGCCCATGCCGGCCTCGAAGGCGAGGAAGTAGACGAACATCAACCCGCCGGTGAAGAAGCCGGTGACCATGATGTTGGAGGCGGAATCGGTGACGAGGGCCAACAACCAGCTCACGATTCCGACGAGGATGCCGTCGATGATCCGGGCAAGCCAACGCAGAAGCAGGCCGCCCGGCTGACCGCCGCCCGCGGGGTAGCCGCCGCCGTACTGTCCAGGCTGGGGTCCGAGATTTCCGCTAGTCATCCGAGTCAATGTACCGGCGACCCCGACAAAGCAGGTGCGCTTTCGACCGCTCGGTGAGCGCTCAGCGAAGCTTGCGCTGTTGACGCTTGGCCTGCTTGCGGGCCTGCTTACGGGTGGTCTCGGCCTGTTTGCGTGCCGTGTCGGCCTGTTTGCGCGCCGTCTCGGCCAATTCCGCCGCGCGCCCCCGTGCGGTCTCGGCCAGTTCGGGCGCGCGGTCACGGGCGACGTCGGCCCACTCCGAGCCGCGCTCCCGCGCGACATCGGCGAGCACCGACCCGCGTTTGCGCGCCACCTCGGCGAGCTCGGGTCCGCGTTCGCGGGCGACGTCGGCCAGTTCGGCACTGCGTTTGCGGGCCCGCTCGGCGAGTTCGGGTCCGCGTTCGCGGGCGACCTCGGCGAGTTCGGCGCCGCGCTCGCGGGCGACGTGGGCGAATTCGCGGCCCCGTTCGGCACCGACCTGCAGGCCGTGACCGACCTTGTCGGCCAGCGCGCTGTCGGTGAGAGCACCGCCGGCCGCCGCCCCGACGGGCAGCGCCGTGCTGACCGCTTCGGACACCTTGTGCGCCGCACGGCGACCGCGCCAACCGAGTGAGGGTTTGCCCTCGGTGTCGACCGCGGCGATGATCAGCCCGCCGATCAGGCTCACGTCGGTGATGAATGCACGCCGTTCTTCGGCCTTGCGCTGGGGATCTGTCTCACTCCAGAACGTATGTCCGCCAAGGCTGCCCGGCACCACGCTCAGCGCGAGCGCGGCGGAGGCGAGCCGGGGGAGTTTGCCGGTGGCCAGCAGCAATCCACCGCCGATCTGGACGGCGGCCGTGGCACGGGCGACGGTCTCGGCGTTGGTCGGGACGTTGGTACCGACCGGGTCCGGCAGCTTGCTCAGACCCTCGAGCGTCGGGCGTGCGGCGTCGGCCGCGGGTTTCGGGCTGCGTAGGGCCTCGACGCCTCTGGCGATGAAGGCTGCTGACAGCATCGGGCGCGCGATACGTCGAATCAACATGGGCCAGGTGTTCCCAGGCGAACAGGGGCGCAAACGTCGTTACGAGGCATCGGGCGGACTGCGGTGTCGCAGCGGCACGAGATACCAGAATGCGATGAGCGCGACGAGCACGCCGCCCCCGGCGATCCAGGCCGCCGCCCGGTCGGCGACGGCGTCGAAGATGATCGTCGCCACGCCGGCGAGTGCGACGCCGAGCAGCAGCGTGCCGACGATCGCGAAGGCATGTGCGGTCGAGACCAAGGTGTCCATGCGGTGTCTGCGGAACAACAGCCGATGCATGCTGACCGGAGCGATGAGCAAGGTTGTCGCTCCGATCGAGCAGGCGACCGTCACGAGATATACGGTCCGCATGAGCGCATCCAGCTCGGAGAAGTTGTCGGTGAACGGCAATATCAGCAGGAAGCCGGTGAGCAGCTGCACGCCCGTCTGAGCGACCCGCAACTCCTGCAGCAGACTCGACCAATTGCGGTCCAGCCGTTGGGCTTCCGTCTCGTTGCGCCGGTAGCCCTCGGGCGTGTCCGGATCCGGACGGTCGAAGTCCACACCTGATTCTGGCAGTCGCGGCCGTGGCGGGCCGCCGATTGGAGGTTTCCGGACATCGTCAGCCAGGGTTTCGCGGGTGAATGAAGACTCCGTCGGCTTCGACGGTGACGCCGTCGGTGTCGGCGATATGACCGACCGCGAACGTTTTGGCCCCCTCTACCCGGTCGATCCATGCCTCGGCGAGCAGCGGACGCCCGAGCCGGGTCCCGCGCCGGTACCGGGTGGTCAGCGTGCCTGTGACGGCGGGCTTGCCCGGTTTGTGCGCCGTGGCGCCGAGCACGTGGTCGAGCAGCATCGCGCACACCCCGCCGTGGACATGGCCCGGCGGGCCTTCGAATGCGGCCCCGAGCGTGAATTCGGCCCACACCCGGCCATCGGCTTCATGGTGCACCAGCAGCGGTGGGGCGACCGGATTGCGCAGCCCGATGACGACATTGCCCCACGCCATGGGCTCGCCGTCGCGGGTGTGTTCCAGTCCGAACGAGCCATCACGCAACGATTCGCTGAGTTCATCACTGGCGCAGTCGATTGCGCTCGTGGCGGCGGCGACGGTCGCTGCGCCCGCGCGGGTGCGGATGGTGACGTCGATGAGTCGACGCACCGACTGCGCCAACGGTTCGTACACCGCGCGTAGGTCGTCGAGTTCGGAACCGGCCATAAACTCAGCGTGCGTATGACCCGACGGCTCCGCAAGGCGACATCCCGGCCAGTGGTGCGTGGGACGCGCGGTGTCCTCGCCGTTGTTAGGCTAGACAAATGGCAAAAAGCACGTCCGACGCGAAGCCGAATCTGGCCGCGACCAGTTGGGCGCTGCTGGGCATGCTGACCTACGAACACGAACTGTCGGGCTACGACATCCGCAAGTGGATCGAATGGAGCATGCGGTTCTTCTACGGAAGTCCTGCCTACAGCCAGATCTACTCGGAGCTCAAGAAGCTGGAGAAGTTGGGGCTGGTGTCGTCTCGCGTCGAGAACACAGGCGGCACCCGCAATCGTCGGCTCTACAAAATCACCCCCGCGGGTCTCGATGCGGTGCGGCGGTGGGCCAATGAAGCGCCGGTCGATCCGCCGGTGCTCAAGCACAACCCGTTGTTGCGCGTGACGTTCGGGCATCTGACCGATCCCGAGCGCCTCAAGGAAATTCTGCAGGAGCACATCGCTTACGCCGACGACATGGCGCGCCAGGCCGCCAAGGACGCCAAGTGGGCCGGGGCGGACCCGTCGTGGGCCTACGCGAAGGTCGCATTGCAGTGGGCCGAGCGGTATTACACCGCCGAACGCGAACTCGCGATGAAAATGCTCAAGGAACTCGACGAGGCCGAAGCCGCCTTCGCCGACGCAGGCATCGAACGCGGTACCCAAATACCTTGGCCCGCACCAGAATACTGGTACGAGATCGAGAAAAAAGCAGAGGCCGACGACTGATCGGTCAGGCGCCTGCGGCGTCGGTCGCGGCGATGTAGCCGTACACCAGGCCCTGCGCAATGGTCGCGCCCGCTCCGGGGTAGGTGGCGCCGAAGGCATTGGCCGCGGTATTGCCGATCGCGTACAACCCGTCGATGGCATGGCCGTCCTCCCGCAGCACCCGTGCGCGATCATCGACGCGCAGGCCACCGCACGTGCCGAGATCGCTGAGCACCATTTTCACGGCATAGAACGGCCCCCGATTCAACGGGCGCAGGTTCGGGTTCGGGGTGACGGTCGGATCGCCGTAGTAGCGGTCGTAGGCACTGGCCCCGCGAAGGAAATCGGGATCGACTCCGGCGGCGGCGTTTTCGTTGAACCGCTCGACGGTCGTGGTCAGCTTCGATTCGTCGACACCCATCTTGGGGGCGAGTCCGGCGATGGAGTCGGCGCGGTGGGCGATACCGGCGTCGTACCACCTCTGGGGTATCGCCATCCGCGGGAACAGTTCGGCGGCAAAGACGTAGCTGTTGCGATAGCCCTGGTCGAAGACGATCCACATGGATTCGACGGGATTGCCCGCCCGTTCCCGCTCCAGGACTCGTTGCCCGAACGTCATGTAGTCCGTCGCCTCGTTGACAAACCGACTGCCGGTCTGATCGACGATGAGCGAACCCGGAAGCGAACGCTCGGCCAACATGACCTTGGGATCCGCCCCCGGTAGCGCCGCGACAGCCGGGAACCACCACGCCTGATCCATCAGATCGGTTGCGGCGCCGATGTCTTGGGCGATTCGGATTGCGTCGCCGGTGTTGGTTTCGGCCCCGAGGCTGGCATGTTCGCCGAGCGATTCCGACTGGAACTTCCACCGCATGTCCATGTCGTGGTCGAAACCGCCCGCCGCGAGGACGACACCGCGGCGCGCGGACACCGTGATGTCCGTGCCGTCATGGCTCAGCACCACGCCGCTCACGCGATCACCGTCGGTCACGAACCGACGCAAGGCGGTGTCGGTCCACACGGGGATGCCGGCACGCAGCACACCGGCGAACAGGCCGGCGGCCAGTGCCTGCCCCCCGGCGACGTAGCGCCGTTTGAGGAGCAGGCCTCCGGCGCCTTGGCCGAGGCGTTTGGCAACCACCGGCAGACCCTTGCGCGGCATCCGCGACATCAGGTTCAGCCACCGGTAGTCCGCGCCCGTGGTCGGCATCGGGATCTTGGCCTCCATCACGCCGGGCCGCAGCCTCGTGCGGTACCGGCCGAGGATCGCCGAATCCAGCGGCCGACATTCGCACGTACGGCCCACAGCCGAGCCGCCCGGCGCCTCGGGGTGGTAGTCGGAGTACTCCTTGGCCCAGAAGAGGCGCATCGGTGTGGTCCGTTGCAGCAGCTCGATCGTCGCGCCGATGTTCGCCAGGAACGCGGCGGACCGCGGCGCGGGCGCCGTCCCGTCGACCACCGCGTCGAGGTATGTCTCGGCCCGCGCGGCGGTGTCGGCGCCGCCGGCTCCGTTGATCACCGTGCTGGCCGGAAACCACAGCGCGCCGCCCGACCGCGCGGTCGAACCCCCGACGCAGGCCGACTTCTCGACAATCAGCACGGACAGGCCGCGTTCGTGGGCGGCGAGCGCCGCGGCCATCCCCGTGCCGGACCCGACCACCACCAGGTCGACGGTCGTATCGGTCATCGGCAAACCGTCGGGAATCGTCGCCCCGTAAGCGCTACTCACAAGGGACCAAGTTAGAGCGGTTTACCCGGCGCCGGAACCGGTGTCCTGATGAGCGGAACAGGACCCTGATCGCGGCCCGCGATCGCTGCTAGAACAATCGGTATGACGTTGGACTCCGATATCGAGGTCCGCCACATCGAGGCAGAGGCCGCCCCGTCGCGGTTCGCTCGAGGCTGGCACTGCCTGGGACTGGTGCGAGACTTCGGTGACGGTAAACCGCACCAGGTGTACGCATTCGGCAAGAAGCTCGTGGTGTTCCGCGGCGGCGACGGCCGCATCAACGTCCTGGACGCATACTGCCGGCACATGGGCGGGGATCTGAGCCAGGGCGAGGTGAAGGGCGACGAGATCGCCTGCCCGTTCCACGACTGGCGCTGGGGCGGCGACGGGCGATGCAAGAAGGTGCCCTACAGCAAGCGGGTGCCCCGGCTGGCCCGCACCGCGACATGGACCACGCTCGAGCAGGACGGCATGCTGTTCGTCTGGAACGACGCGGAGGGCAAACCTCCGCCGCCCGAGGTCACCATTCCCCGCATCGAGGGCGCGACGAGCGATGAGTGGACCGACTGGCATTGGTACACGACCACGGTCAACACCAACTGCCGCGAGATCATCGACAACGTCGTCGACATGGCGCACTTCTTCTACATCCACGGTTCACTGCCGACACACTTCAAAAACATCTTCGAGGGTCACGTCGCGACCCAGTACATGAACAGCGCGGGGCGGCCCGACCTCGGCGAGCCCGGACCAAGGCAGATGCTCGGAACCACCTCGGTCGCATCGTATTTCGGACCGTCGTTCATGATCGACGATCTCACCTATCACTACACCGACGTCGACCACAAGACGGTGCTGATCAACTGTCATTATCCGATCGATCAGAACTCGTTCGTGCTGCAGTACGGGATCATCGTCAAGAAGTCCGAGAACCTGCCCGAGGACCTCGCGATGCAGACGGCGATCGGCCTCGGGGACTTCGTCAAGATGGGTTTCGAGCAGGACGTCGCGATCTGGAAGAACAAGGCCCGTATCGACAATCCGCTGCTGTGCGAGGAGGACGGGCCGGTCTACCAACTGCGGCGCTGGTACGAGCAGTTCTACGTGGACGTCGCCGACGTGACGCCGGACATGGTGGATCGCTTCGAATACGAGATCGACACCACCCGGCCGCGGGAGGAATGGATGAAGATCGTCGAGGCCAACATCGCCGCACGGGACGCCGTCACGAGCGCGGGATGACCGTCCGTCAGGACAACCGACTCGTCGACGTGCCGATGACCTCGGTGACGTGCCGGCTATGCGCGGCAACCGTTTTGGTCCGCAAAAGCACCTGGGAGCAGACCAGCGTGCAGTGGGACCGCGACTCCACCGCGAAATGCCATCAGCGCCGGGACGCCGACACCATCCACACAAACGATGGCAGGCCGTTCCTCGTGTGCTTCGAACTGCGGGATTCAATCGAAGAGGCGGCGCGCGGCGGCGCATTGCCGATCGTCGACGAAACCGAGTGATCTCGGTGCTCTAACAGTCGCTCAGCGACTGTTAGAGCACCCAAATCCCACTCAGGTCAGCTGGAATTCCGACAGGGGGGCTTCCTGCGGGTACTCCGCCGGCCCGCCGATGTCGTAGACCGCGTTCAGAGCCGCGATGAACTCGGGGTCGTGCAGCGGCTCGCTCGGCACGTCGAGCTTGATGCCCTTCTTGTGAACGTCGTCGACGAGCATGTCGATCGCCTTGTCGATGGTCAGGTCGTCGCTGCCGTCCATGTTCTTCTTGAGCTCGTCGAAGTCGGTGAACACCTCCGCCGACCAGTGCACCAGGAAGCGCAGTTCGTCGGTGTGGTGGCGGGCGATCACGTCGTCGCCGTTCTTGAGCAGCCAGAAATCGCGGTCCGACGGATCTCCGGTGAACACGGTGTCGAACGCCAGCCCGGCCGGGGTCTGTTGATCGAGCGGCCCGTTGGCCTCGCCGCGGTGCACCATCATCTCGTTCTGCACCAGCACACCGCGGTTGTAGACCGGCGGCAGCAGGCGTTTCGGCGGTTTGAGCGGGCCGTCGGGCCAGTAGGTGAACCCGCTGCCCTCGTCGAGCGAGAACCACGTGATGACCTGAGCCATCTTGATGAGGTAGTCGCGGAACAGCCCCGACTTGCCCATGACGCTGGTCAGCCAGGTGGGAGCGTTCTCGTGGCGCACGCCGCGGAAGCTGGGGGAGTCCAGGTGGCCCGGATCGCGGTTGGCGCAGGGTCCGTTGATGTTGAACAGCATCATCTCGGGCTTGGCGTACTCGGCGTTCCAGTAGCTCTTGGCGTACTCGACGAAGCGCTGGTTGTAGAAGCAGTCGTGCAGCTCGGGGTAGAGCACCGTGCCGTAGTTGGCCAGATAGCCGCGGAACGTCGCGGTGAGGAACAGGTCGAGCGACGGGGTGAAGCCCTCGGGGAACAACCCGCTCATCGTGGCCATCAGTTCTTCGGCCGAGGCGAAGTGCTGGGCGATGATCAGCTTCCACGGTCCCTGGGTGCGCACCACGTCGAGGAGGCGCTCCCGCTGGTCGTCGGTGTAGAGGTTGTCGATCTCGCGGGGCGGTGAGGCGGGCCGCAGGACGTCGGACAACTCCATCCGCTGCTCTTGGGTGAGCATGTTCTCTCCTACTCTCGAGGCCGGCAGCTCCTGCCGGTCGCGCAGTCGATTCTGGTGCCCGCCCGCGCAAGTGACCGCCGGTTTGTCCGGTCATCGGGACGTCTGTTTGGGCGCGGCGTCAGAAAGGCAGCGGGTTGGTGAATTTCGCGCGCAGCAGTGCGCCGATCTCGGCTACTGCCAGACGTCCGCGGGCCGTCGCCTCCGAGCGCATCAGGAAGCCGTGGTAGATCCCGGGGTAACGAGTCAGCGTCGTCTGGACTCCGGCGTCGCGCAACCGGTTCGCGTAGTGCTCACCCCAGTCGCGGATCGGATCGGCTTCGGCGGTCACGACGATGGCCTGCGGCAGGCCCGACAGATCATGCGCGCGCGCGGGAACCGTGTACGGGTGCTCGGGGCCTTCGGCCAGCTCGTGCATGTACTCGATGTCGGCGAGTGTGAGCATCGGCGCCTCGGGCATCGCCCGGATCGACGGGACCTCGAGATCCTTGTCGACGCCCGGATACATCAGCACCTGAGCGAATAGGGTTGGGCCGCCGCGGTCGCGGGCGGCCAACGCCACGCCGGCGGCCAGGGTTCCCCCGGCGCTGTCGCCCGCGACCGCGACCCGGGTGCAGTCGATCCGGAGGTCGTCGGCATGGGCGGCCACCCAACAGGTCGCGGCGTACGCGTCGTCGAACTGGGCCGGGGGAATCGATTCGGGGGCCAGGCGGTAGTCGACCGACACCACCGTGGCGTGTGAGTGGTGAGCGAGGTTGCGCGCCAAGGGTTCGAACGAGTGGTTCGAGCCCAGAACCATTCCGCCGCCGTGGAAGTAGACCACCGCCGGGGCGTCGTTGTCGGTCGACGGCCGGTAGATGCGCAGCGGGATGTCCCCGGCGGGGCCCTCGATGATCCGGTCTTCGACGTCGGCCATCTCCGGCATCGCAGGCAGGGGGGCGGACTCCAGCGCGTCGCGCACCGCTTTGAGTCCGCGTATGCGCATCGGTGGTACGTCGCCCAATTGAGCGACCCGCGCCGCCGCGTCGGGATCCAACTGCGGGACAGCGTGTTTCGTCTCGATCACTGGCGCGACGGGTCGAATCGCCGTTTGGTGCGCAAAACGGGCGCCCGGCGAGACGCCAGGACTTCGGCGCGTTCGGCCATGGCGTTGCCGACGTACTCGGGTTGGGTGAGTAGATAGAACTCACCGGCCGCGGCCTGTTCGAACACCACCCTCGCCGCCTCGACCGGGTCCATCGCCTCGGCCTTGATGTCGAGCATCGCGGTCCGCTGCGCTTCGGCGGCGCCCACGTCACCATCGTCGACGCCGCCCGCGGACTCGAAGATGTTCGACTTCACCGCGCCCGGCAGCACTGCCTGAACGTGGATCCGGTGGGCGTGCCCGGCCGATTCCACTTCCAGGCGGAGGCATTCGGTCAGCGCCAACACCGCGTGCTTGCTCATGATGTAGGGCGCCTGCAACGGCACGGCGGCGACCCCGCCGATCGACGAAAGGTTCCACACCCACGACGGAGTGTCCGCGGCGATCATGCGCGGTAGGAAAGCGCGGATTCCGTAGAACACGCCGTTGACGTTGATGTCCACCAGCCGGTCCCAGTTGTCGACCGGGGTGTCCCAGAGATATCCGAACTGCTCGATGCCGGCGTTGTTGACCAGCAGGCGGACCGGGCCGATCTCCGAGTACACCTGTGCGGCCACTCGTTCGAGTGCTTCGGGATCACGCACATCGCACACCAGGTCCACCGACCCGGCGAGTTCTCGGCGGAGCGCCGCGATCGCCGGGGCGTCGACGTCGATGAGCACAACGGTCATGCCCAGCGCGGCGGCATAGCGTGCCAGCCCCGCGCCTATCCCGTTTCCGGCGCCGGTGATGACCGCGACACCACCGCCGAACGTCGCGCGTGCGTCCACGCGTTACGAGGCGGTCGAGGCGGTGGCGGTCTTGGCGGCGTGCTCGGAGAACGTGACGGAGTCCTCGGCGTCGAGGATCACGGTCATCGAGGTGAGCACCAGACCGTCGCCGGCGCGGCGGATGCCGACGTCGACCACGCCGCTGGAGACGTCGAACGGAACGTTGTTCGTCACCTGGTTCACGTACAGGTAGAAGCGCGCCGTGGTGACGTCTCCGTCGACGCCGGTGCGGAAGACGTTGGTGGCGTGGTGACGCAGCGGGTAGGGATTTTCGTTGCGGTGCTGGGTCAACCACGCCAAGGTCTCGTCTTTTCCGTGCAACTCGGCGGCCAGCAGGTCCTCGAACGGGCAGTTCCCGGAATCGGATCGGCTCAGGTATTCCATCTCGTCGCCGAGCCGGGCCCCGAGCTCGGCGAAGTGACCCTGGTCGTAGTGGTACCAGAAGGCGGCGATGAACTCCTGGACCTCGGACAGCGTGATCTCGTTGCTCATGGCTGCGAGTCAACCGTCGCCGACCACGGCGTGGCGTGACGATGCCCGGTCAGTGGAACACCGCGCGGCACCCGACCCCGATCAGTCGACGATCAGGCTCCACATGTCTGCGCCGGCGGCCAGGATCGCGGCGGTGACCTGTTCGTCCCAGTGATGCACCGTCCCGAATTCGGACCGCCACGCCAGTGCAGCGCGGGTGAACTCGTGCAACCGGTGTTCGAAGGTCGTGCCGATCGCGCCGTGGACCTGATGGGCGTTGCGGACCACGACGGACGTGGCATGACCGACGCAGGAGCGTGCCGTCGCGACGCGGAACGCCAGGTTGCCCATCGACCAGCCGCTCGTGACGGCCGTCGTCAGCGCGGCCTCGGTTGCGGCCCGTGCCAGCGCCGCTTCGGCGGCCGAGTCCGCGATCAGGTGCTGGACCGCCTGGAAGCGGGACAGGGGTCGCCCGAACTGGACCCGCGACGCGGCGTGTTCGACCGACGACAGGACGATCCGGTCGAGCGCCGCGCACACCTGGATCGCCCGCACCATCGCGGCTCTCAGCCGCAATTCGGCCACCAGGTCGGCGGTCACCGGGACTCCGTCCAGCGCGGCGACGTCGGCCTCGACGGAGTCGCGGGGTTCACCGATCAGGTTGCTGCCGGGCGTGATTGTCAGCGCCGCGGGGTCGACGTCGGCGACGCGGTGGTCATCGCCGTCGCGCCAGACGACGACCACGCGGTCACTGGCCGCGGCCCAGGGGACACCGTCGGCGGTGCCGTCCTCGTCGAGTAGGCACACCGTGCGCACCGCGTCGTCGCCGCTCATCCCGTTCGCTTCGAGCAGCCAGCAGGCCAGTAGGTCGTGTTCGGCCAACGGTGTTCGCACCGCGTTGCGGGCGGCGGCCGCCAGCAGCTCGGCGGCCTCGAACCAGCCCGCCCCGCTGCCGCCGGACTCCTCGGCGCCGGTCAGGCGAACCAGGCCCAGCTCATCGAGGCGCCGCCACAACTCGGTATCCCGTTCGACGGCCTCCGCAGGTGGATGCGCGTCGCGGTACTCGGCGAAGACCGCGTCCATCATTTCGACGAGCGCCGAATCGACGGTCATCGCAGTCCCAACCCTCGTGCGATCACGCCCCGCAACACCTCGTTGGTGCCGCCGCGCAGCGTGAAGCCGGGGCGCTGATCCACGGCCTTCGAGACCAGTTCGGCCAGCTCGGGATTCGTGGTCGTATCGGCCAGCGTGTCGGCGAAGTCGGCGATATCACCCTCGGTGGTGGTGCCGAGAACCTTGACCACCGCGGCGGGCACATCGGCGGGCTCACGTCGCTCCAGTGCTCCGGCGACGGCGGTCGACATCTGGTGCAGCCCAGCGATTCTGGCGACCAGGCGGCCGAGCCCGGCATCCCGCGGAAGCTGCTGTACCGCCACCTTCTCGCCACACGCCCTCAATAACACGAAGGTGGACAGGAACCGCTCGGGCCCGCTGCGCTCAAAGGCCAACTCCGAGGTGACCTGACGCCAGCCCGCGCCGATCTCGCCGAACACCATGTCGTCGGGCACGAAGGCGCCGTCGAGGATCACCTCGTTGAAGTGGTGTGCGCCGTTCATCGAGACAACCGGTCGGATATCGACGCCCGGTCCGCGCAGGTCGACGATGAACTGACTCAACCCGGCGTGGCGGTTGTCCGGATCGACGGGCGCCGTGCGGGCCAGCGCGATGAACGCATGCGCGTAATGCGCCCCCGACGTCCACACCTTCGTCCCGGACAGCGACCAACCGCCGTCCACCTGAACCGCCTTGGTACGCACGCTCGCCAGATCCGAACCGGAATCGGGCTCGCTCATGCCGATCCCGAAGAAGCACTCGCCGCGCACGATCCGCGGAAGAAACTCCCTTTTCTGCAGTTCCGTGCCGTACTTGAGCAACGAGGGCACAATCTGCCGGTCGGCGATCCAGTGCGCCGCGACCGGTGCGCCCGCGGCGAGCAGCTCCTCGGTCACCGCGAAGCGTTCGAGGAACGAGCGTCCGTGTCCGCCGTACTCGACCGGCACGGTCATTCCGAGATAGCCCTGTGCGGCAAGCGCTTTGGTGAAGTCCTCGTCCCATCCCGTCAGCCACGCGTCGACCGACGGCGTGAATGCGCCCGCGGCACGTTGCTCGGCGATGAACGCGCGGACCTCGGCCCGCAGGGCCGCGGTCGCAGCGGCGTCGACGGCAGCCGGGGGCACCAGGCGGGGGAGCGTCACGGGGCGGTCCGCCATCGGCTGATGCGTTGTTCGTGCTCCGGATCGCGGTGGGCCAGCGGCTGCATGGCCGCGGCCATGGCCAGCGTGGAGTCCAGCGAGCCGGCCCGCGATTCCTGCAGCAGACGTTTGGCCATCCGCAGCGCGTGAGCGGGGTTCTTGGTGATCCGCTCGGCCAACGCGAGCGCCTCCGTGAGCAGGTCGTCGTGCGACACGACGCGGCTGACCATGCCCCACTCCAGGGCAGTAGCCGCATCGACGCGGTCGCCGGTGAACGTCATCTCGGCGGCGCGCTCGTAGCCGATCGCTCTGGGCAGGAACCAGGTGCCGCCGTCGCCCGGGATGATGCCGATCTGTACGAAGCTCTCGGCGAACGACGCGCGTTCGGAAGCCACCCGGATGTCGCACATCATGGCGAGGTCGCAGCCCGCCCCGACCGCGGGTCCGTTGACCGCGGCGATCAGCGGGACCTCCAGGCGCCCGAGTGCGCGTGGGATGCGCTGGATCCCGTCGACGTAGGCACGCCGCTGGTCGAGGGCGTCGAGGCCGAACATTCCTGTGCGGTCGGCCATCTCCTTGACGTTGCCGCCCGCGGAGAAGATCTTGCCCGCGCCCGTCAGGATCACCGCGCGCACGTCGAGGTCGGCATTGGCGGCGTCGACCGCGGCCTCGAACGCCGAGATGAAGCCCTTGTCGGTGATCGCGTTGCCGACCTCGGGCAGGTCGATGGTCCACGTCTGTGTCGCACCGTGAGCGGCGATGTTCAGCGGTGTGCTCATGACGGCAACTGTAGGGACTTGGTCTGCAGGAATTCCTCGAACCCCGCGCGGCCGAGCTCGCGGCCGACACCGGACTTCTTGTATCCGCCGAACGGCGCGACCGGGTTGTACATGCCGCCGTTGACGTCGAGCTGTCCGGTCTGCACGCGCCGCGCGAAGGAAATGGCCGTGTCGAGGTCGGGACCCCACACCGCGCCCGCGAGCCCGTAGGGCGTGCCATTGGCGATGCGCAGGGCGTCGTCGGTGTCCCGGAACGGGATCACCGCGAGCACCGGCCCGAACACTTCCTCCTGGCCCAGCTCGGAGTCGGGGTCGACGTCGGCGAACACGGTCGGGGCGACGTAGTAGCCGGTGTCGCGGACCGATTCGGATCCGCCGGCGAGCAGGCGGGCGCCGTCGCGGCGTGCGCGGTCGATGAATCCGCGCACGGACTCGAACTGCGCGGCCGAGGCCAGGGGGCCGATCCGGGTGTCGGGGTCGGACGGGTCGCCGACGGTGTACTTGGCGGCGGCGGACTCGATGAGTTCGAGGGCCTCGTCGTAGCGCGAGCGCGGCACCAGCATCCGGGTCCACGCCATGCAGGTCTGCCCGCCGTTGAGGAACGCGTTGCCCACGCCGACCTTCACCGCGGTGGTCAGGTCGCCGCCGTCGAGGATGACGTTGGCGGACTTGCCGCCAAGTTCGAGGGCGACCTTCTTGACCGATCCGGCGGCGAGCTCGGCGACCCGGCGGCCCACGGCGGTCGACCCGGTGAACGACACCACGTCGACGTCGGGATGCGACGCGATGCGCTCACCCACCACGGATCCGCGTCCCGACACCAGGTTCACCACACCGTCGGGAAGGCCGGCCTCCTCAACCGCTTCGACGAACTCGAACACCGACAGCGGCGCCTCGTTGCTCGGCTTGAGGACGACGGTGCAGCCCGCGGCGATCGCGGGCAGCACCTTGGCCACCACCTGATAGAGCGGGTAGTTCCACGGGGTGATGGCGCCGACGACACCGTACGGTTCGCGCAGCACCAACGAGTTGCCCACGCGCTCTTCGAATTCGAAGGACCCGAGGACGTCGGCGAAACCGCGGGCCACCGCCAGTGGCACCTTGGTCTGAACGCCCTGCGCCACCCGCAGCGGAGCGCCCATCTCCCGGCTGATGGTCTCGGCGATGTCGGGCAGCCGCTTCTCCATCGCGGCGATCACCCGGGCCAGCCGGTCACTGCGCTCGGCGCGGGTAATTAGCGGATCGAAGGCGCGGCGGGCGGCGGCCACCGCCGCGTCCACGTCGGCGGCCGTTCCGCTGGGCACAGCGCCGATCACCTTCTCGGTGGCGGGGTCGACGACGTCGATCACGTCGCCCGCCGAGGGCGTCACCCACTGCCCATCGATGAACAGCGTCTTTCGGGTGTAGTCGTGCATGGATCTCCTTGCAGGTCAGGGAATGATGCTGGCGCGGACGTCGCGCTTGTGCTCGGCGGCGGCGAAGGCCTCGTTGATGTCGTCGAGCGGATACTGCGCTGCAGCCAGCCGGTGCAGGGGGAGGGTGTCCTGGTGCTGTTCGAGGAAGGTCAGCGCCCGCGACAGCACCGGCGGTTCGTACAACGAGACCCCGACCATCGTCTTGTTGGCGAAGACGAAACGTGACGGGTCGAACTCGAAGGTCTTGCCGATGTTGATGTTGCCGATCTCGACGTAGCGGCCGAACTGGCCCAGCATCTTGAGGCCTTCGTCGATGGCGGACGGATGGCCGACGACCTCGACCACGACGTCGGCACCGTGACCGTCGGTCAGGTCGCGGATGATCTTCGCGCGGTCCTTCACCGTCGCGGCCGTGTTGATGTCGATCACCGCGTCGGCGCCGAACGCGGTTGCCAGCTCGAGTCGTTCGGGCACACCGTCGATGGCGATGACCCGGCCTGCGCCGCGGGCCTTGGCCACCGCGACGGCGTACAGCCCCAACGCACCGGCGCCCTGCACGACGACGCTTTCACCGAGTTGCTGGTCCACGCGTTCGAGGCCGTACATCACCTGCGACAGCGCACAGTTGGCGCCCGAGGCGATGTCGTCGGTCACGCCGTCGGGCACGGTGTAGACCACCGCCCCGGCGGGCAGCAGGAAGTAGTCGGCGTAGCCACCGACGAAATAGGGTGGCGCGTCGGCGCGCCCGAGCATCGCCATCGCCAGGTTCAGGCACGCGTTGCGCCTACCCGCCAGGCAATTTCGGCACCGGTGACAGGAAAAGAAGTAGGGGAACACCACCCGGCTGCCCTTCGCCAGGGGTGCGCCGTTGGAGTCCGCCGTGACGCCGTCGCCGAGTTCTTCGACCGCGCCCACCATCTCGTGACCGAGCACCGTCGGAAGTTGTCCACCCAAGCCGCGGGTGGCGAAGGTGCCATGCCACGCGTGCAGGTCCGATCCACAGATGTTGGTCCTGGTGACCTTGATCAGGATCTCGCCGGGACCGACCTCGGCCAGGTTCACGGTTTCGATCTCGAACGGCTTTCCGGGCGCGTCAAAGCGCGCGATACGTCCTGTGAACAATCCTCAGTTCCCTCCTGGCTCAGCGGCTCAGCGGGGCGGCCGCGAAGCGTTCGCGCAGTTGACGTTTCAGCAGCTTGCCGCTCGGGTTCTTCGGCAACCTGTCGACGAAGAAGACGTGCTTGGGAGTCTTGAACCCGGCCAGATGCCGGCGGCAGTGCGCGACCAGCTCGTCCTCGGTCAGGCTGGCGCCCTCGCGGGACACCACCGCGGCGACCACGGTCTCGACCCACGTCGGATGCGGAAGACCGAACACCGCGGCCTCCTGAACCCCGTTGTGCCGGTACAGGACCTCCTCGACCTCACGGCTGGCGACATTCTCGCCACCGGTCTTGATCATGTCCTTCTTGCGGTCGACCACGTGCAGCAGCCCGTGCTCGTCGTAGTAGCCGAGGTCGCCGGAGTGGAACCAGCCGCCGCGGAATGCCTCTGCCGTCTTGGCCGGGTCGTCGAGGTAGCCGAGCATCAGATGCGGGCTGCGGTGAGCGATCTCGCCCACCACCCCGGGCGCGGCCGGAGCGTCGTCCTCGTCGAGGATCGTCGTCTCCACGTTGACGACCGGCCGCCCCGCCGAACCGGCGTGGGTGTCCTGCTCGTCGGGGCCGAGCGCGGACGCCAGCGGCGCCAACTCGGTCTGGCCGTAGAAGTTCCACAACCTCAGGTTGGGCAGCCGGTCGCGGATCTCGGCGAGGATCTCGATCGGCATCGCCGAAGCTCCGTAGTAGCCCTTGCGCAGGCTCGACAGATCGACCTCGTCGAACACCGGACAACGCAGAAGGCTGATCCAGACCGTCGGAGGCGCGAAGTAGTTGGTCACCCCGTAGCGGGCGATCGTGCGCAGCACCGTTTCGGGATCGGGCCCGGGCAGGATGATGCTGGTCGCGCCGAGATAGATGTCGGTGGCCAGGAAGTTGTCCAGCTGCGCGCAGTGGTACAGCGGCAGCGAGTGGATTTCGACGTCGTCACCGGCCATCGAGCCGGCGACGATGGTGCTGACGTACTGCCATATCAGGCTGCGGCTGGTGTGCATCGCGCCCTTGGGCCGCGACTCCGTGCCGCTGGTGTACATCAACCGCAGTAGCTGGTCGTCGTCGATGCGCGGATTCGGCGCGGGGGTGGTGGTGGAAAGCCACTGCGCGAAGTCCTCCCAGCCCGGCGGAACGCTCTGTCCGGGCCGGACGATCGCCGCCCGCGTGCGCACCGCTCCGTCAATGCGCATCGCGTCCTCGGCGACGCCCGCCAGGTCGGCTTCGACGATGAAGCCGTCGGCCTTGCTGTGACCCAGGATGTAGGCGACCTCCTCGGCCGTCAGCATGAAGTTGACCGGCACCAGCACCACCGCGGCGCGGGCGGTGGCGAAGGCGAGTACCGCGTACTGCCAGCAGTTGCGCGCCAGCAGCGCCACTCGGTCACCGGGGTGAAAGCCGTTGTCCTGCAACGCGGCCGCGGCCCGGTCAACCAGGCGGTCGAATTCGGCGAACGTCAACACCACATCGCCGTCGATGATCGCGGTCTTGTCCGGTTGCCTGCGGGCCGACCGGCGTGGGATGTCGCCCAGAGTGTGGCTGCGCGCCTGGTCGACCACCGCATCGGAATCCATGGCGGGCAGAGTAAGCGTGTCTGGTGTGGGGCGAGGGACGGATGTCCCGCTCAGTAGGCAGGGCAGTGCCCAGCCGGCCGTGCCGCGCCGATACTCGTGACCGTGACTGCTGACGCTCGAGCCATACCGGCGCCGCATGCCGCGGACGTCGACCGCGACGAACTGAGGGCGAATCTCGGCCAAGCGGACCCCGGCGTCCTGGTCGCGGTGCTGGCCCAACTGACGGGTGACCCGTCGGTGATTGACCGGTTCGGGCCGAAGATCACGCACATTCCCGATCCGCCCGAACGCGCCGGCGTCACCGACGCCGACACCATGACATCGCTCGTCGACGCGGTCGTTTCGGCGCTGTCCGCGCCGCGGGCCGAAGGGGCGATGGCCGCCGACGACATCGAGCTGTTCACTCGTGTGCTGCCGTTGGCGCTGGGTTCCGATGTCGGCGACGAGTTCGTTCCGCTCCTGCTCGAGCAGGGCGGTTTTCACCTCTCCCAGCCCACGCTGCCGCGTACCGTGCCGATCCCGCCGACGACGAATGTCGCGATCATCGGCGCGGGCATCGCCGGTATCATCACCGCGCTGGCCGCCGCCGACGCCGGGGTGCGGTATCAGATTTTCGACCGCAACGACGAGGTGGGCGGCACCTGGTTGACGACGAAGTATCCCGGTATCGGTGTCGACACGCCGTCGGCGTACTACTCGCTGTCGCGGGAGGTCAACCCCGACTGGTCGAGCTACTACCCGCAGGGCGCGGAGTACCAGGACTACCTGGTGTCCCTGGCCGACAAGCACGGACTGCGCGAGCACACCCGGTTCGGTACCGAGGTCGAGGCGCTGTGGTGGGACGACGCGCGTAACCAGTGGCAGATCCACGCGGTCGACCGCGACGGCAACCGCGACGTCAGCTACGCCCGGGTGGTCGTCACCGCCGCCGGCTATCTCAACCGGCCGCGGTTTCCCGATGTTGAAGGCCGAGAATCGTTCGAGGGCATCAGTATTCACTCGGCGCTGTGGGATCCATCGGTGGACCTCACCGGTAAGCGGGTCGCCGTCATCGGCGCGGGATGCACCGCCGTGCAGATCGTCGACGCGTGTGTGGACGAGGTCGAACACCTGACCGTGTTCCAACGGCAGCCGCACTGGGTGGCTCCGCGAAAGCGGTTGTCCGACGATGTCCCCGAATTCCGGCGGTTCCTCGGACGGCACCTGCCGTACTACGCGAACTGGCACCGGTTGAAGTCCTATTGGGCGACGGCCGACAACAACTATCCCGTCATCCTGCGCGACCCCGAGTGGGCGAAGGACCATCTGTCGATTTCGCAGGCCAACGACGTCCTGCTGCAGATGTGCATGGAGTACATCAACGAGACGTTCGGCGAGGGATCGGAGCTGGCGAAGAAGGTCACCCCCGACTTCGCGCCGTACGGTAAGCGCATCATCCGCGACCCGGGCGGCTACTACGCGGCGCTGACGCGGGAGCACGTCGACGTGGAGGCGAGCGAACCGGCCGCCGTCAACGCCGCGGGCATCGTCACCGCCGACGGGCGGCAGATCGATCTCGACGTGATCGTCTACGCCACCGGCTATCACCTCGACTTCCTGTCCACGGTCGACATTCGCGGCCGCGACGGCAGGACACTGCGCGAGGAGTGGGGCGACAGCCCCCGCGCGTACCGCGGTGGCACGGTGCCGGGCTTCCCGAACCTGTTCATCACCTCGGCGCCCAACTACAGCCCCGGCCACGGTGCGGGCGCGAACTTTTCGATGGAGGTGCTCGCGCATTACGTCATGGAATGCCTGCAACTGCTCGCGCTGCGCGATGCCACCACCATCGAGGTGACGCGGGAGGCGTACGACGATTACGTCGCTCAGATCGACGACGCGATGTCACAGACGGTGTGGTGCCATACCCCCAACGCGCACACCTACTACCGTTCGCCCTCGGGCCGCGTGGTCGTGGCGACGCCGTATCGCCTGGTCGACATCTGGCACCAGCATCGCGCACCCATCGAAGAACACTTCGTCCTCCGATGACCGGTCTTCTCGCCGGTAAGACGGCGTTGGTCACCGGCAGCAGCCGCGGCATCGGACGCGCTGTGGCGCAGCGTCTTTCCGCCGAGGGCGCGACGGTGGTGGTCACGGCCCGGTCATTCGAGCCGTCGGCGTCGATACGCGGCGGTGCCGCGACGGCCCTGCCCGGGACGATCGCCGAGACCATCGAGCTGATCGAGGGCGCGGGCGGTACGGCGATCGGCATCGCGGCCGACCTCGAGGATCCCGCTCAGCGTGCCCGGCTGGTCGACGAAGCCGTCGAACGCACCGGCGGCCTCGACATCCTCGTCAACAATGCGGGTTTCGCCGACTATGCCCGGGTCGAGGAGATGGGCCTGGACACCTTCGACCGCACCGTCGAACACTATCTGCGCACCCCGTTCGTGTTGACCCAGGCCGCCGTGCCACAGATGCGGAAACGGGGTGCAGGCTGGATCGTCAACATCGGTTCGGTGACCGGCGTCGCCCCCGTCCGGCCGTACCGTGAGTACAACAAGACCTCGGGCGACGTCATCTATGCCTCCTGCAAGGCCGCCCTGCACCGCTTCACCCAAGGCGTGGCCGCCGAACTGGTCGACGCGAACATCGCGGTCAACTGCGTCGGCCCATCGACGGCGATCCGCACTCCCGGTGCGGCGCAACTCATTCCGGACACCTTCCCGACCGAGCCGGTCGAGTATCTGGCCGAGACGGTGCTGGCGATGTGCCACCGGCCCGCCGCCGAGCGCACCGGGCTGGTCGCCTTCAGCCTGCACTACCCGTGGTCGCAGGGGCTGACGGTGCACACGCTCGACGGCGCCGCCGCGTTGCCGCGGCTGGAGCCGCCCGCGACGGCCAACCCGAACATCCTGCCCGCCGGCCTGTAGCGGTTTCGGTGCTCTAACAGTCGGTGAGCGACTGTTAGAGCACCCAAATCACTGAGGGGGGAGGTCGCAGAAGCTGTGGCAGACCCGGTCCCGGACGATGACGCCGGGACACTCGGGGTCGAACCAGCGGTCCACGTAAGCCCAGTGAATCGGGTGCATGAGGTACGGGCCGGTCAAGCCTTCGAGGTCGCGGAACTCCTGCTCGAAGACGTGGGTCCACAATGAGGCGCCGACGGCCGAGTCGACGCGACTGAGTTGCCATGTGCCGATCGAGGCGACATAGCGGGGGAGTAGTCGCAGATCGTCCTCGAACCGCGCCACCGTCGCCTCGTCGGTGTCCGGTTGCACCCGCAGCAGCAGTGTCCGGTAGACGGTGGCGGATATGTCCCGGGCCACGCTCGAGTCGCCGGTGTAGGTGGCGCCGTTGACGCGGGTGATCTCGGGGCGGTCGAGCAGCGTATCGAAAGACGGTGCCACCGAGGACCACTCGTCGGAATCGCGGAACCGCAGGTGTAGGAGGATATCGCCGCCGTTGCGCACGCCCGGCAGCGTCGGCTGCACCAGCGCGTGGGCCGCGCCGCCGGCCACCGACGCTTGCCGCAGTTCGCTCAGCACGCGGTCACGTTCGGGCGCACCGGCCACATCGATCAGCCGGATCACGCTATACATCGCACACGCCGTCCACATCCGCGGCTGCGGCGGCGACGCTGCGGGTGCGCTCGACGACGAGTTCGGCGATGCCGTCCCACCACGCACCGAGCGCGGCATCGGGCCTGCCTTTCCACGTCATCTCCCACCACGCTTGAGGGCTCGGCAGCGACCACGTCACGGTGACCACGTTGGATTGTTCGTCGAACCAGATCGGTGGGCTGACGAGCACGTCGCGAAGCGTCATCCCCCGATCCCGTGCACCCGGCGCGTATTCGGCCAGATAGGTGTCGACGAATCGCCGTGCGCATCCGGGCCGGGTGATGACCCGGTCGATGACGAACACCTCACCGTCGGCCATGACCCGCACACTAGGGCGGTGGCGATCGCGGCGACGATGACGCTCCCGGCCATCGGGACGACACCGTTGACCACGGCCGCGCCGCGGAGCACCGTGGTCCGATGACCGTTGACACGCCGGACCCGTTCACGCCGTCCCGGCTCGGTCCGGTCACCCTGCGCAACCGGGTGATCAAGGCCGCGACGTCCGAGGGCCGCTCGCCCGACGGCATGGTCACCGACGACCTGATCGACTTTCACGTCGCATTCGCCAAGGGCGGCGTGGGAATGACGACGGTCGCATACTGCTGCGTCTCGAAGGAGGGTGCGAGCGCGCCGGGACAGATCGTGATGACCCCGGCGGCGTTGCCGGGACTGCGCAGGCTGACAGACGCCGTGCACGCAGCAGGCGCGGCGATCTCGGCGCAACTCGGGCATGCCGGCGTCGTCGCCCCGAAGAAGCTGACGGGTGTCACCGCCGTCGCGCCCAGCCGCTTCGTCAACCCCACCTCCTTCGCCTACTGTCGCGAGATCACCCGGGACGAGATCCGTGGCGTGATCGGGCAATTCGCCGCCGCGGCCCAGGTGGCCATCGACGCCGGCTTCGACGCCGTCGAGCTGCACTTCGGCCATCTCTACCTGCCGAGCTCGTTCCTCAGCGCGCGGATCAACCGGCGCAGGGACGCATACGGCGGTTCGATCGACAACCGGTCGCGGTTGGTCCGCGAAATAGCGACCCGGGTCCGGGAAGTCGTCAAGGACCAGATCGCCGTCATCGCCAAACTCGACATGGACGACGGGCTGCCCGGCAGCATCTGGATCGACGAGGCCCTGCGGACCGCGCAGCTGCTCGACGCCGACTCCACGCTGGACGCCATCGAGCTCACCCAGGGTTCCTCGGTCTACAAACCGATGTACCTGTTCCGGGGCGACGTCCCGGTCAAGGAGTTCGCCGAGGTGATGCCCTCCGCGTTGCGGCCCGGCGTCCGCCTGGCAGGCAAGCGGGTCATGGGCAGCTATCCGTACCGTGATCTCTACATGCTGGATGCGGCACGGCAGTTCGTGCCGGTGGTCGGCAACACCAAACTGATTCTGCTGGGCGGCATCACGAACTACGAGCACCTGCAGACAGGGCTGCGCGAGGGCTTCGACTTCATGGCGATGGGCCGGGCGCTGCTGCGTGAGCCCGATCTGGTCAACGCGATGATCGCCGACCACGACACGCGCAGCCGTTGCAACCACAACAACAAGTGCATGGTGACGGTGTTCGGCCGGACCCACTGCGTGCTCGACCCGCACCAGCGCTACGGGCCGGTGCCGAAGATCTAACCGCAGGGCCTCACAACAACTTCGCGAGCTCCCGCGTGGCTTGGCGTCGCGCCTCCTGAGCGATGTCGAGCATCGGCATCGTCATGAAACCGTGGATCCCGCCGTCGAAAGGGCACCGCGCGACCGGGACACCGGCGGCCTCCAGCGCATCGGCGTACGCGACGCCCTCGTCTCGAAGCGGATCGTGACCCGCGATCACCACCACGGCGGGCGGGAGGTCGTCGAGACGGGCCTGCAGTGGCGACGCGTACGGGTGGGAGCGATCGTCGGGGGAGGGGACGTACTGGTCCCAGTACCACTGCAACGCCGGGCGTGGATTGTAGAAACCCTTGCCGTACAACCGGTATGACTCGGTTTCGAAATCCGCGGCGATCATCGGGTAGATGAGCAGTTGGGCGGACAAGGTGGGTCCGCCGCGATCCCGCGCCATCAGGCTGGTGACCGCCGCGAGGTTGCCGCCTGCGCTGTCGCCGGCCACCGCGAGCCGGTCCGGGTCGCCACCGAACTCCGCGGCGTGTTCGCCGGCCCAGCACGTCGCGGCGTACACATCCTCTGCTGCGGCGGGCCACCGACTTTCGGGAGCCAGCCGGTAGTCGACCGAGATCACCACCGCGGACAGGAGATTCGCCAAGTTGCGGCACAACCCGTCGTGGCTGTCGAGGTCGCAGAACACGAACCCACCACCGTGGGCGTACACCACCACCGGGGCCGGGACATCCGATACCGGTCGGTAGATCCGAACCGGTACACCGCCGGCAATGGTGACGTCGTCGACCGATCCGACGGCTTCGGGCTGTGCAGGAGGCACGAAGCGCGATCGGATCGTCTCCCGAGCCTGCGCGCCGGTCATCGTGTGCACCGGCGGAAAGCCGGAGTCCAGCGCCTCGATCAGGTCGGCGATCTGCGGATCGAGTGTCACGCGTACTGCAGCGCCGGCTCGCGGGGCGTCGCGGGCCGCGGTGCCGCCAAGTTCCGCAGGGGCCGGGCCTGCTGCAGCGTCGGCGCCACCCGCTGCGGGCCGTCCTCGGCGTTGCGCCAGACCGCCATGGCCGTCATCCGAACCGGTGCGACAAGGCGCTGGTCGAACATCATGCGGTTCATCGGGCCGCACACCGATACGGCCGCCGCCGCCTCACCCTGGCCACCGATCGGCGCTGCGACACAACCGAATCCGGTGAGAGCCTCTTCTCGGTCGAACGCGATGCCGTGCGAGCGCACCTTGGCCAGTTCGGTGCGCAACTGGACGGGCGATCCGATGGAGTATTTGGTGCGCCGGCTCGTCAGGTCGATCGCATTGCAATCCAGGTTGCTCATGGACGCCAGCATCGCCTTGCCCACCGCCGAACAGTGAGCGGGATGACGCCCCCCGACGCGGGTGGGAATGGCTGCGCCCAGACCGTCACCGATCTTCTCCAGATACACGACGTCGGCGCCGTCGAGGACGGCCAGGTGCACGACGAGACCGGTGGCGCGGTGCAGATCGTGCAGCAGAGGCACCGCGGCGCGGTGCAGACGGTCCTGGTGCACCGCCAGCGAACCCAACTCGACCAGCCGCATGCCCAGCTCGTAGTCGCGTCCGTTGCGTCGCAGCCAGCGCAGCTGGACGAGGCGTTCGAGCATGCGGTGCGCGGACGAGCGGGGAAGCCCGGTGCGGCGAACGATCTGCGCCAATGTCAGTCGGCCTGGCCCGTCGAAGGCGTCAAGTACCAGCGATACGCGGTCGAGGACGGCGCTGGGTGTTTCGACAGTCGTTGTCATGTGGCCTCCGGAGAGCAACCTGCAACAGGCAGGACATATTTCTAATAGGAATATGCCTATTTGTAGCATGTCGATGTGCGTGGTGTCACACGAACGCGGCGATTCGCTCTCGGTCACGTCGATGACCTGCGGTGTCGGACCGCGCACCGCGTGTTGCGACCCGGCTAGGGCGAAGCGGCGTCGCTTCGGGGGTCGATCAGGATCTTGGCGTGCGCCTCGGCCGCGCCCAGCACCTCGAAGGCGCGGGCCACGCCGCCCAGCCCCACGGTCCCGGTGACGAGCGCCGAGGCGTCCACCTTCCCGTCGGCGAGCAGGTGCAGCGTGTCGCGGAACTCCAGCGGCGTGTAACCGAAGACGAACCGCAGGTCGATGTCCTTGCCGTTCGCGACCGCCGGGCGGAAGTGGTCGGTGCCCATGCACACGCCGACCACGACGACCCGCGACTGCACCGGCGCCGCGCGGATGATGCCGTCGATGATCCCGGGCACGCCGACGCATTCGAAAACCACCGGTCGCTTCGGGCTCGCCGCGCCCAACTTGTCGGCGACCCGGTACAGGTGTGACCAGCCGGGCGCGCGGCGCAGTTTCTCCATCGTGCCGACGGCGAGTTCGAACAGCTGCTGAGCTTCGGTGACGGCCCCGGACTGACGGGCGGCCGTGTACGGGGAATCGACGGCGGGGTCGACGACCACGTCGGCGCCACAGCGCGACGCCATCTCGCGACGGGTAGCCGAGAAGTCGCTCGCGACGATCGTGGCCACGCCGAGCGACTTCAGATGGCAGATCACGGCGAGCCCGACCGGCCCGCAACCGATGACGATCGCGACATCACGCCTGCCGATCTGGCTGCGGCGCACCGCGTGCAGGGCCACCGCCATCGGCTCGGTCAGCGCAGCGATATCGAGGTCCAGCCCGTTGGGGACGACGAAGCTCATCGAGGCTTCGGCGAGGACGTGCTCGGCGTACGCACCGGGCGCCAGCGGCGACAGCCCGGTCATGTGCACCCCGCCCGCCGCCCGCACCATGGGAAACGACACCACGGGAGCCCCGACCTTGAACTGTCGTGCGGCGCCCGGCCCGCGCTCGGCCACTTCGCCGACGAACTCGTGGCCCAAGACGACCGGCGTGTCCTGGCGCATGAAGTCCGGGTATCCGACTTCGTCCATGACGTCGGTCAATTCGTCGGCGTGGTCCTTCGCGTGCAGATCCGATCCGCAGATGCCGCAGCGGCGCACCTCGAGCAACAGCTGCCCGCGTGCCGGGGCGGGCGTCGGGAGGTCGACGATGGACAGGTTGCCTCGTTCACAGCTGACGGCCTTCATGCGTCCATCCTCTACCACGGGTCGGGAGGACCACTGAGACGAACGGAAGCTAGGCGCCCGCCGCGCTGCGTCCGGCCCGTCGGCCGTAGAAACTGCCGTCGCCCAACGAGATACCGCTCGCGTACCCCCACGCCGCGAGGCCCGCGGTGCAGCGGCCCGCGGCGAACAGGCCGGGGATCGGTTCGCCGCTGACGTGCAAGACCTCCGCGTCTAGTGAGGTCAGCAGCCCGCCCAGGGTGAAGCCGCCGGTGCTCTCGCGCAGGTCGATCGCGCCGACCGGCGTGCCGATCGGTCGCAGCCACTGCGGCTTCTTGTGAAGCAACGGATCCTCACCCACGGCGGCACCGGCGTTGTACGCGGAGACGGTCGCCTGAAGTGACCCCGTCGGTAGCCCCATCTCGGATTCGAGTTCGTCCACCGTCTCGCACACCCAGGTCGGCGGGCGCAGCATCAACTGCGGCGACAGCGAGGCCATCGCCTCCTCCTGCGCCTGGTCGTCGATGATCAGGAACGCGGTGTTGTCCTGGTGGTACAGGGTCAACTGCCCGACCCTGCCGGGGTAGGTGTCCTCGGCGACGTAGCGCTGACCGCGGCCGTTGACCAGGATGCCCCGCACCAGCTGCTGCGGATCGATGAAGATGGCCACCTCGGTGGCGTCCATGTGGGCCAGGTCGGCGCCCAGCGCCTGCGCCATCCGGATCGCTTGACCGTCGTGCTGCTCGATGGCGGCGGCGGGCCGGCCGGCGATGCGCGGGGCGTACTGGGCGACCATGGCCTCGTTGTAGGCGAAGCTGCCCATCGCGAGCACCACTGCGCGACGCGCCCGCACGGTGATCTCCTCGCCGTACCGGCGCGCGTACACCCCGGCCACCCGGCCATCGGACTCGACGATCAACCGCTGCACGCGCACGTCGTAGAGCGCCCGTGCTCCGGCCGCGGTGGCCGTCTCCACGAGCGGCTTCATCAGCATGAAGCCGGCGCTCGCCTCGCCCTGCTTCTTGTTCGACATCTGCGGGACGTGTCCACGTGGCGCGGGCGTGGCGATGGTGTTGAACGGGTACGAGTTCTCCCCGCCGCTGTACATGAGCCCCTGATCGCCCATGGGCTCCCAGCCCGGCTCGCCGAAGAACTCCGGCTTGAACCGCACGCCGCAGCCGACGAGCCAGTCGAAGTGCTCGAGGCTGCCGTCGCAGTAGTCGGTGATGCGCTTCTGGTCGGCGCCGGGTCCCATCGCGACGTTCAGGTACGCGGCCATGTTCGCAACGGAATCGTCGAATCCACAAGCCTTTTGGATGGGTGTACCGCCGCCCAGGTAGATGAACCCGCCGGCCATCGACGCCGCGCCGCCCCAGGACCCGGTGCGTTCGAGGACCAGGACGTCGGCGCCGGCACGCGCGGCCTCCACCGCCGCGGCCGCCCCGGCGATGCCGAAGCCGGCGATGACGACGTCGGCCTCCTCGTCCCACTGCGTGATGTCTGCCGCGGGCAGGGGAGTGAGATCGCCGCTCACGGGCGCATTGCGGCCGGCAGGTCGGACACCCACTCGTGGCCCCAGTAGCTGTCGGCGGTGATTTCCTCTGCGGTGTAATACGTTTCGTCGACCCGCATACCGTCGGTGCCGAACTCGATGTCCCAGTCGCCGGGTGCCCGCACGTAGAACGACACCATCTTGTCGTTGGTGTGCCTGCCCAACGTCGAGGACAGCTGGAAGCCGTCCTTGTTCACCCGGTCGAGGGCCTGCCCGACCGCGTCGAGGCTGTCGACCTCCACCATCAAGTGGATCAGGCCCGGGTCACGCAGCGTCATCGCGGGACAGATCGCCAGGCTGTGGTGGCGTGCGTTGATGCCGAGGAACCGCACGCGCAGCGGCCCGAACTCCGGGGGCGTCGGAACGCGGAACGCACCGCGCGACTTGAATCCCAGGACCTCCGTGTAGAACTGGAAAAGCCCCGGCACGTCGAGGGCCGGCAGCACCACGTGGCCCAGTCCCTGATCGCCGGTGACGAATCGGGCGCCGTAGGGCGTCACCACCGGGCTGTGGTCGAGCACCGCGCCGTGGAAGACCTCGGTGGACGTCCCCGCCGGATCGTCGAACGCGATCACCTCTTCGACGCGACGTGCGTCGGCCTCCTCGAGCGAAAGTTCCTTGACCGCCACGCCTGCGCCGTCGAGGGTCGCCTTCACCCGCGTCAACGCCGCATGGTCGCGGACCTCCCACCCGACGGTGACGATCTTGTCGACGTCACCGGGCACCACGATGATGCGCGCGGCGCGTTCGTCCATGCGTAGGTACAGGGCGCCGTCGTCGGGACCGGAGCCCTCGGCGAAGCCGAGCACCTTGAACGCGAAGTGGCGCCAGCGGTCGATGTCCGTGGCCTGAACCTTGACGTATCCCAGGCTTTTGAGATCGCTCATCAGATCATCGCCCGCAGCGGACCCTGCGGATCCACGCCCAGCGAGCTCAGCGCCGAGGCGTGAAACACCGTGCCGGGCACGTGGATCGCGTGCAGTTGGCCCACGTGCACATCGCGCCAGTACCGCTGCAACGGCTTGTCCATGCGTGCGGCGTTGCCGCCCGAGCGGGCGAAGATCTCGTCGACCGCGGACACGGCGCGCCACACCGCGCGTATCTGGGTGCGACGGCCCGCCGCCCGGTCCTCGAAGCTGACCTCCTTGCCCGCGGCGACCATGTCGTAGATGCGGTCGGCGTTGGCCAGCAGTTCCTGGCGGGCGGCGTTGATGTCGGCTGCCGCCTCACCGATCGCGTACATGACGTACGGGTCGTCCTTGATCGCAACGCCGCTGGAGTTCACGCGCTCGCGCTGGTAGTCCAGGTGCGCGGCCAGGGCGCCCTCGGCGATGCCGATGGTGGCGGCGGAGATACCGAGCGGGAACATCGTCGACCACGGCATCAGGTACAGCGGTTCGGTCATGCCGGCTTCGCGCTGGGCGGTGCCGTCCATCACCTTCATTGCGTCCATCGTGCGGTACTCCGGCACGAACGCGTCTTTGACGATGACGTCCTTGGATCCGGTGCCGCGCAATCCGACGACGTCCCACGAGTCGTCCACGATCTCGTAGTCCGACCGCGGCAAGATCATGTGCAGCATCTGCGGGGGCATCAACGGTTTACCGTCCGCGTCCCCGATCATCGCGCCGAGGATGATCCAGTCGCACGCGTCGGTACCGGAGCTGAACTGCCAGCGCCCGTTGAAGATGTAGCCACCGTCGACGGGCTTGGCCACACCTTGCGGTGCGTACGGCGACGCCATCCAGGTGTCGATGTTATCGGCCCAGACCTCGTCGCCGACCCGCGGATCGGCATAGGCGAGCTGATAGGGGTGCACGCCCACCACGCCGTTGACCCAGCCGGCGGCGGGGTCCAGGGCCGCGGTGGCCATCACGGTCTCGGCGAATTCGCGCGGATGAGCCTCGTAGCCGCCGTGCTTCTTGGGCTGCAGCAGGCGGATGGACCCGGCGGCCTTCATCGACTTGACCGTGGCGTCGGTCAGCCGCCCGATCTTCTCGGCCTCGGCGCCCTGATCCTTGAACTGCTCGGCCAGTTGCATCACCCGGTCGAGTACGCGCTCACTCATGCTGATGTCCTCACTATTGGCTGCACTTGATGGTCTACCGCACCGGAGGTGCGAATGGGACGCAATCCCGGTCAGCGGGCGACGTTTCCGGCTCAGTACTCGACGTGAAGGTCGTCGCTGACCGGTCGGGCCTGACAGCCCAGGATGAGGCCGTCGGCCAGGTCGTCGGGCTCGAGGATGTCGCACGTGGCCATGTCGACCTCGCCTGAGACGACGGTCGCGACGCATGAGCCGCAGTGACCCTCCCGGCAGGAGTGCGGAGCGTCGATACCGGCCGCGAGCATCGCGTCGACCAATGTCTTGTCGCGCGGCCAGCACAGGTGGTGCCGGGTTCCGTCCAGATCAATCCGAACGGTGGCATCGACCCGCGTCCCGCAGGCGTCGGTCTGTGACATGGGCTGATCCTCACCGTCGTCGGGAATCGGGTCGAGCAGTCCTTCCGATGGGCGGAACTGTCATCGCTCGATTGCCCGGTCATCGGGAAACTCGGGGGGCGGCGGGTCTTCCACGACCTACCGTGGCTGCGTGGAGATCTCCGATGAGCGGTCAAGCGTGGACGCGGTGGTGGTCGGCGCCGGCTTCGCCGGGCTGTACGCCTTGCACAAGCTGCGGTCGCAGGGCTTGTCGGTGCGCGTGTTCGAGGCGGCGCCGGAGATCGGGGGAACCTGGTACTACAACCGCTATCCGGGTGCTCGCTGCGACGTCGAGAGCGTCGACTACTGCTATTCGTTCGATTCGGAACTCGAGCAGGAGTGGGACTGGTCGGAGAAGTACGCGACGCAGGCCGAGATCCTGCGCTACCTGAACTGGGTCGCCGACAAGCTGAACCTGCGCGACGGCATCACGTTCAACACCCGGGTCACCTCGGCGACACTCGACGAGGACAACCTGCACTGGACGGTGTCGACCGATAAGGGTGAGGTCGTCACCGCACGCTTCTGCGTGATGGCGACCGGTCCGCTGTCCGCGGCACTGACGCCTGACTTTCCCGGTCTCGACGGCTTCGCGGGGGAGCTGTACCACACCGCGCACTGGCCGCACGAGCCCGTCGACTTCACCGGCAAGCGGGTCGCGGTGATCGGCACGGGTTCGTCGGGTATTCAGTCCATTCCGGTGATCGCCGAACAGGCCGATCGTCTCTTCGTGTTCCAGCGCACGCCGAATTACAGCGTGCCCGCCGGTAATCGACCGTTGACCGACGAGGACCGCGCGAAGGTCAAGGCAACTTATGCCGAACGGCGGCGGCTGTCGTGGCGCAGCGGCGGCGGTTCGCCGCATATCGCCCATCCGAAGCTCACGATGGAGGCCACGCCCGAGGAACGCCGGGCCGCGTTCGAGAAGCGTTGGGAACTCGGGGGTGTGCTGTTCTCGAAGACGTTCAGCGACCAGATGATCGACGTGGCTGCCAACGAGGAAGCGCGCAAGTTCTACGAGCAGAAGATCCGTGCGGTGATCGACGACCCCGAGGTCGCCGAACTTCTCATCCCGAACGACCATCCCATCGGCACGAAGCGAATCTGCACCGACACCAACTATTTTCAGACGTTCAACCAGCCGCACGTGAGCCTGGTGGGCGTGCGCAAGACCCCGATCGTGTCGATTGACGCCGACGGGATCAACACCACCGACGCGCACTACGACGTCGACGCCATCGTGCTCGCCACCGGGTTCGACGCGATGACCGGTGCACTGGGCAAGATCGACATCGTCGGTCGGGGCGGACAGAAGCTGCGTGACGACTGGTCGGACGGTCCGCGCACCTACCTCGGTCTCGGCGTCGACGGCTTCCCGAACCTGTTCCTGGTCTCCGGTCCCGGCGCGCCCGCGGTGCTGGCCAACATGGTGCTGCACGCCGAGGCGAACGTGAATTGGATTGCCGAGGCCATCTCCTATCTCGACGACCACGGCTACACCGCGATCGAAGCCACCGGCGAGGCCGTGGACAACTGGATCGCCGAGTGCACCCGACGCGCGGATGCGACGTTGTTCCCGAAGGCCAACTCCTGGTACATGGGCGCCAACGTCCCGGGCAAACCGCGCGGGTTCATGTTGTTCATCGGCGGTTTCGGTGTCTACCTCGACATCTGCGCCGAGGTCGCGGAGGCGGGTTACAAGGGTTTTCAGCTGTTGAAGTCGTCGTAGTCGCCCGGCCACCCGGACATTCGGACCAGCACTGATAGGAACATCGAGATGGTTGATTTGCAGAAGTATGGGCCGTGGGCCGTCATCGCCGGCGGTTCAGAAGGAGTGGGGGCCGAGTTCGCCCGCCAACTGGCCGAGGCCGGGGTCAACCTGGTGTTGATCGCCCGCAAGCCCGGGCCACTGGAGGAGACCGCCGAACGCTGCCGTGTGCTCGGCGTCGAGGTCCGAACGATCTCCGTCGATCTGCTCGACCCACAAGCGGTTTCGCGGATCGTCGCGGCCACGGCCGACGTCGAAGTCGGTCTGCTCATATACAACGCCGGGGCCAGCACCTGCAACGAACTGTTCATGGAAGCCGACCTCGAAGAGTTTCAGAAGGTCACCGACCTCAACGTCACGCGCATGCTCGCCATGGTGCAGCACTACGGGCGGCCGATGGTCGGACGGCAGCGGGGAGGCATCATCATCGTCGGTTCGCTGTCGGGGTACATGGGGGCGTGGCGCCACACCGTCTACGCGGGCGCCAAGGCATTCTCCCGGATCTTCGCCGAGAGCCTGTGGCTGGAGCTTCGAGAACACAACGTGGACGTTCTCGAGTTGGTTCTGGGGGTGACGCGTACGCCGGCGATGGCGCGGGTCGGCCTGAATTTCGACGCCCCAGGGATCCTCGTCAACGAACCGGCGGAGGTCGCCGCCGAGGGTCTCGCGCGCCTTGCTGACGGTCCAGTTTGGGTGGCAGGGGGGAACGCGTCGCGAGCCGAGGCCAACAGCGCTCCTGATCGCGCCCGGGTCGTGCTCGAGTCACACGAGTCGATCAGGGCATTGACCGCCGGAGCACACTGACGGTGCGGCTGGGACTCTCGACGCCTGTCGTCGTGCAGGTTCCAGGTGCCGCGGCGCCGTGGGAAGCCGCCGCCGACATCGACGACCTGGCGATGATCGCCTGCGCCGCCGACAAACTCGGCTTTGACTACCTCACCTGTTCAGAGCACGTGGCGATACCGTCCGCCGACGCCGCCACCCGCGGCGCTGTGTACTGGGACCCATTGGCGACCCTCGGTTATCTGGCCGCACACACTCGACGGATCCGGCTGGCCACCTCGGTACTCGTGCTCGGTTACCATCATCCGTTGGAGATCGCCAAGCGTTACGGCACCCTCGACCTGATCAGCGGTGGCCGACTCGTACTCGGAGTTGGAATCGGCTCGCTGGCAGAGGAATTCGCGTTGATCGGTGCGGTATGGGATCAGCGTGCCGCACGTGCGGACGACGCGCTTCGCGCACTGCGCGCGTCGCTGTCGAACTCCACGCCGCAGTATCGGGGGCGGTTCTACGATTACGACGGAATGATGGTGCTACCGCACGCCCAACAGCAGCAGGTTCCGATCTGGGTCGGCGGTCACAGCGCGGCGTCGCTGCGCCGAGCGGTGGAATTAGCCGATGGTTGGATGCCGTTCGGGTTGCCACCGAGCGAGGTGAGCAGCATGCTCGCCGGGGTCGTTTTGCCGACTGGTTTTGAAGTCGTGCTATCGGCAGTCCTGGACCCCGAGGCCGACCCGGAGGGCACTCGACTGAAGTTGGCATCTCTGAAAGAGTCCGGAGCTACCGCGATCACCTGCGCCGTGCGGGCCGACAGCGCGCGGCATTACTGCGACCAACTGGCCCGCCTACGCGATACGGAGGACGACGATGATCGAGGATGAGATCCTGGCGCGCCTGCAACGCCTCGAGGACGAACATGCCATCGCCAAACTCATTGCCTCCTATGGCCCTTCAGTTGACGCCGGTAATGCCGACAACGCGGCCCAGCTCTGGGCACCCGATGGCACCTACGATGTCGAGGGCTGGCAGATGAGCGGCCGCAGCGCGGTGCACGCGATGGTGAGTTCGTCCTCACACCAGGCCCTGGTGGCCCGTGGTTGCTGCCATTTCCTGGGCCCCACGGTGGTGACCGTCAGCGGCGACTCCGCCGTCGCTGTGTGCGAATCGCTGGTCTTGTTGCGCGACACCGACGGTGACGCGGGATATCGGGTCTGGCGCGCGACCGCCAATCACTTCGTGCTCGAGCGGGTCGAGGGTGGGTGGCAGATCACCAGTCGCACCAGCCGGGTGCTGGACGGACAGCCGTATGCGCATGCGATGCTGGACGCCGGTCTGGCCGGCGAACCCGCTCCCGGCGAAGAAAAGAGGTTGTGACGCCGCGCTACGGCCTACCCAGGAACGCCAACACGACGTTCTCGAACGCCGCCTTGGCCTCGATCATCGCCCAGTGCCCGCAGTTGGGGAAAACATGCAATTCGGCGTTGGGGATGGCGCGCATCGGGATCAGCGCCATGTCGAGCGGGCTGACCCGATCGTCGCGCCCCCACGTCAACAGGGTGCGTGCGGCGACCTTGTGCATCTGCGCCCACGGCAGCGGCGCGTCGCTGTTGCGCATGAAGGCCATCATCTGCGCGAACGCGGCTTTGCCGTACATGCGCCGGGCCGCCGCGAGTGTCTCCGGGTCGGTCGCCAGTTGCCAGCGCTCCTCGATCAGTTGCTCGGTGACCAGGGACTGGTCATAGACCATTGAATTGAGCCAGTCGACCAACCGCTGCCGGGTGGGGTCTTCGGTGAACTCCTGCAGCAGGCGGATGCCCTCGCTGGGGCCGGGGCTGAAGATGTTGGTCCCGATCCCGCCGATCGTGACCAGCCGGCCGATGCGGTCGGGGTTGTTGATCGCGAAGTTGATACCGACGCCGCCGCCCATCGAATTACCGATGATGTCGACGCGTTCGACGCCGAGCGCATCCAGGAACGGTACGACGGCGCCCTGCGCGGTGATCATCGGATGACCACCGAAATCGTCGCTGACCCCAAACCCGGGAAACTCCAGAATCAGACAGCGGAAACGTTCGGCGAACGCGGGTAGCACTCCGCGGAAGTTGCGCCATCCGGTGACGCCGGGACCGGAGCCGTGGAGGAACAGCAGAACGGGACCGTCACCGACGTCGTAGTAGCGCAGGGCGCCAGCCGGTGTGGCCGTCTCGCGAAGATCGTTCTCGATTCGGTCGATGAAAGCTGCGGTGTCTGTCACGCGCCCAGCCTGCCATGCGCCCAACATGATCGGGGTGACCGTTCCGCTGATCGGGTGTCCCGTTAAGCGGGACGCTCACCGTGCCGCCGGACGATTCGCTGCGACGCTTGCCCGTCGAGACATGGGCCGTCGCCGCGCCCGTGCGTAGCGAGGAGGTCCGATGTCACTCGCGATGACCTCCGTGCACGGAGTCGCCGAGTAATGGCGATCGAGGCACCCGAGCGGTGGTCTGCGGGTCTGCCGCCGTTGCGGAATTTGGCCGGGCCGATGCAGGCGGTCGGGGCGTTGTTTGCGATGTCGGCTGATGCGGTGCGGTTTGTGTTTCGGCGGCCGTTTCAGTGGCGGGAGTTTTTGGAGCAGTGTTGGTTCATTGCTCGGGTGTCGTTGGCGCCGACGTTGTTGGTGGCGATTCCGTTCACGGTGTTGGTGTCGTTCACGCTCAACATTTTGTTGCGGGAGTTGGGTGCGGCTGATCTGTCGGGGGCCGGTGCTGCCTTTGGGGCGGTGACCCAGGTGGGTCCGATTGTGACGGTGTTGATCGTGGCTGGTGCGGGCGCGACGGCGATGTGTGCGGATTTGGGGTCGCGCACGATCCGTGAGGAGATCGACGCGATGGAGGTGCTGGGGATCAATCCGGTGCAGCGGTTGGTGACTCCGCGGATGTTGGCCTCGGGTCTGGTGGCGTTGTTGCTCAACAGTTTGGTGGTGATCATCGGGATTTTGGGTGGTTACACGTTTTCGGTGTTCATTCAGGATGTGAACCCCGGCGCGTTTGCTGCGGGGATCACGTTGTTGACCGGGGTGCCCGAGGTGATCATTTCGTGTGTGAAGGCGGCGTTGTTCGGGTTGATCGCGGGGTTGGTGGCGTGTTTTCGGGGGTTGACGATCACCGGCGGTGGTGCCAAGGCGGTGGGTAACGCGGTCAACGAGACGGTGGTGTATGCGTTCATGGCGTTGTTCGTGATCAACGTGGTCGTCACCGCGATCGGTATCCGGATGACCACGGGCTGATCGGGAGCTATCGATGGGAACCGTACAAGTTCTGCGCAGCACCTATCCGCGCCTGTCGCGGGGGGTTCGCAAGCCGGTCGACTTTTTGGGTCGTATCGGTGATCACATGCTGTTCTATCTGCGGGCGCTGGCGGGGGTGCCGCATGCATCGGTGCACTTCCGTAAGGAGATCGTGCGGTTGATCGCCGAGATCTCCATGGGCGCCGGGACATTGGCGATGATCGGCGGCACGGTGGCCATTGTCGGCTTCCTGACGCTGGCTGCGGGTGGGACGCTGGCCGTGCAGGGGTATTCGTCCTTGGGCGACATCGGTATCGAGGCGCTGACCGGATTCTTGGCGGCGTTCATCAACGTGCGCATCGCCGCCCCGACGGTGGCCGGGATCGGGTTGGCGGCCACGTTTGGGGCCGGGGTGACCGCGCAGTTGGGTGCGATGCGCATCAACGAGGAGATCGACGCGTTGGAGTCGATGGCGATCCGGCCGATCGAGTATCTGGTGTCGACGCGGCTGATCGCGGGGATGATGGCGATCACCCCGCTGTATTCGATTGCGGTGATCTTGTCGTTTGTGGCGTCGCAGTTCACCACGGTGGTGTTGTTCGGTCAGTCCGGCGGGCTGTACGACCACTATTTCGATACGTTTTTGAATCCGATCGATTTGTTGTGGTCGTTTCTGCAGGCGGTGTTGATGGCGATCACGATCTTGTTGGTGCACACCTATTTCGGCTACTTCGCCTCCGGTGGCCCCTCGGGTGTGGGGGTCGCGGTCGGTAACGCGGTGCGCACCTCGCTGGTGATCGTCGTGTCGGTCACCCTGCTGGTATCCCTGGCCGTCTACGGTTCCAACGGCAACTTCAACCTGTCCGGGTAGTGGCGTGTTGACGAACAACCAGCAGAAGCCCGCCCCCGCGGAGCCGCGTGAATACGCAAGACCGGCAGCGGGACTCGTCGCCGTCGTGGCGATCGTCGCGGTCGTCGCCCTCGCCGTCGCGCTCTTCCGTGGAGACTTCACCAAGACCGAACCGGTCACCGTCATCACCGACCGCGCCGGCCTGGTGATGAACCCCGACGCCCGGGTCAAGCTGCACGGTGCCCAAGTGGGCTCTGTCGCCTCGGTAGAACCCCTGCCCGGTGGCCGTGCCGCGATCCACCTCGCCATGGACCCCTCCGCGATGGAGCTGATCCCGGCCAATGTGCGTGTCGACATCGCGTCGTCGACCGTGTTCGGCGCCAAATCGGTTGCGCTCGTTCCACCTGCTGATCCGTCACCGGAGGGGCTGCGCGCCGGCCAGGTGCTCGACGCCGATCATGTCACCGTCGAGATCAACACCATCTTCGAACAACTCGTCTCGGTGTTGAACCGCATCGAACCCGCCAAACTCAACGAGACGCTCGGGGCCCTGGCCTCGGGTCTGAGCGGCCGCGGCGAGAAATTCGGGCAGACCCTGTCCGATCTGGACGCGATGCTCGCCAAGATCAATCCCAGCCTCGGGAATCTGAGCCACGACATCGCAGTGATGCCAGAGGTTCTCGAGGCCTACGCCGACGCCAGCCCCGACGTGCTGGCCATCGTCGACAACGCCAGCGGTATCAGCGACACGATCGTCGACAAACAACAGGACCTCGACACCCTGTTGCTCAGCACGATCGGGTTGGCGGACATCGGCAACGACGTTCTCACCGCGAACCGAGAGGCGATCACCAATGTCTTCCACCTTCTGGTGCCCACGACCGACCTGACCAACCAGTACCATCCGGCGCTGAATTGCCTTCTGGCAGGCATGGTCCCGCTGGCCACCGCTGCACCCACACCCGTCCCCGGAGTGCTGCTGCTCGACTCCTTCGTGTTGGGCTCCGAACGCTACCGGTATCCTCAGAACCTGCCCAAGGTCGCTGCCAAGGGCGGGCCTCAGTGTGCGGGACTGCCGGACGTCGGCTACGAGACGCGGGCGCCATACGTCGTCAGCGACATCGACGCCAGCCGCGCGCAGTACGGCAACCAGGGCATCCTGCTGAACTCCGATGCGCTCAAGCAGGCGCTGTTCGGCCCGATCGACGGTCCGCCCCGCAACTCCTCGCAGATCGGACAACCGGGATGAGCGGGGTGGGAACTGCGATCAAACTGAGCGTCTTCGGCGCGGTGATGCTGCTGTTGACCGCGGCGCTGTTCGCGATCTTCGGCCAGTACCGCACCGGGTCCGCGCACGACTACTCCGCCGTGTTCACCGACGTCTCCGACCTCAAAACCGGGGATTCGGTGCGGGTTTCGGGTATCCGCGTCGGCACCGTTCACGACGTCTCCCTGCAACCGGACAACACCGTCGTGGTCACCTTCGACGCCGCCTCCGACATCGTGCTCACGACCGGCACCAGGGCCGCGGTGCGCTACCTCAACCTCGTCGGCGATCGTTACCTCGAGCTCCTCGACGGACCCGGCTCGACGAGAGTCGCCGGACCCGGCTCACAGATCCCCGCCGAGCGAACCGAGCCTGCGCTCGATCTCGACCTCCTTCTCGGCGGGCTGAAGCCGGTGATCCGCGGCCTGAACCCCGACGACGTCAATGCGTTGACCCGCTCCTTGATTCAAATCCTGCAGGGGCAGGGTGGGAACCTCGAATCGCTGTTCGCCAAGACCGCGTCGTTCACCAACTCGATCGCCGACAACGGCGAGACCGTACGGAACCTGATCGACAACCTCAACGCGGTGCTGGCCACCATCGCCAAGGACGGGAACAAGTTCTCCGGCGCGGTGGACCGCCTCGAGAAGTTGATCACCGGGCTTGCCGCTGACCGTGACCCGATCGGAGAGGCGATCACCGCACTGGACAGCGGGACCGCCTCGCTCGCCGACTTGATGACCCAGGCCCGGCCACCGCTGGCCGGTACCGTCGATGAGCTCAACCGCGTCGCTCCGCTGCTGGAAAAGGACATACCGCTCCTGGACATCTCCCTGCAGAAGGCGCCGCAGAACTACAAGAAGCTCGTGCGTCTGGGCGCGTACGGAAGCTTCCTGAACCAATACCTGTGCGGAATATCGGTCAGGGTCACCGACCTCCAGGGCCGCACCGCGCACTTCCCATGGATCCTGCAGAACAACGGAAGATGCGGGGAGCCCTGATGCTGAAATACCGTGCCCCATCATTGATTCGAGCCGGATTCATCGGCGTTGTTCTCATCGTCCTGATCATCGCTGTGGGGCTGCAACCCGAGCGGCTGTGGTCGTGGGCCACCGCCGTCAGGTATCAGGCGTTGTTCACCGAGGCCGGCGGTCTGGCGCCGGGCAACGACGTGAAGGTCTCCGGCATGACGGTCGGCTCGGTGTCCGAGGTATCCCTGGACAAGGGCAAGGCACTCGTGACGTTCACCGTTGACGGTAAGGTCCGTCTCGGATCGCAGACCACCGCGCACATCCGCACCGGCACCCTGCTGGGGGAGCGCACGCTGGCCCTGGAACCGGCGGGCGACGACCGGGTGAAGCCGCTGTACCTCATTCCTTTGTCGAGGACCTCTTCGCCGTACTCCCTGACCGAGGCCGTCAGCGAGTTCACCGCGAACACGGCCGACACCGACACCGCATCGATCAACCAGGCGCTCGACACGCTCTCCGACACGATCGACCGGATCGCACCGCAACTCGGACCGACCTTCGACGGGCTGAGCCGGCTGTCGCGCTCACTGAACGGACGCGACGAGTCGCTGGGCCGGCTGCTCAAGAGTGCCGCCGACGTCACCGGTGTGCTCTCCGAGCGCAGCGAGCAGCTGAACACCTTGATCCTCAACGCCAATGACCTGATGGGTGTCCTCGAGACCCGCCGGTACGCCATCGTCAGCCTGCTCGCCAACACGTCGGTGGTCGCCCGCCAGTTGACGGGTCTGGTGCACGACAACGAGCAGGAACTGGCGCCGACGCTGCAGAAGCTCAACGCGGTCTACGACATGCTCGAGCGCAACCGCGACAACATCGCGAAGGCTCTCGAGGGGTTGGCGAAATATCAGGTCACCCAGGGTGAGGCCGTCAACAACGGGTTCTACTACAACGCGTTCGTCGGCAACCTGCTGCCGGCGCAGTCGCTGCAGCCGTTCCTCGACTATGCGCTGGGTTATCGCCGCGGCGTGAACGCCGGACAGCCGCCGGACAACGCGGGGCCCCGCGCCGAATTCCCCTTCCCGTACAACGGTATTCCGGGAGGGTCACGATGATCGGCCGCAAGTCGCTGTCGACGGCGCTGCTGGTGGTCCTGGTGGGCCTGCTCGTCGGAGGAACCGTGGTGGTCGTCCGCCAGGCGTTCTTCGGCCCGAGAACAATCACCGCCTACTTCAGCTCCGCCACCGCGATCTACCCCGGTGACGAGGTGCGCGTCTCCGGGGTGCGGGTCGGCACGATCGAAGCGATCGAGCCCGACGGCGCCCAGGCCCGCATGCGGCTGTCCGTCGACCGTGACGTGCCGATCCCCGCCGACGCCAAGGCGGTGATCGTGGCGCAGAACCTGGTGTCCGCGCGTTACGTTCAGCTCGCCCCCGCCTACGAGACCAGCGGTCCGACCCTTCCCGACAACGCCGTCATCGGTGTCGACCGGACGGCGGTGCCCGTCGAGTGGGACGAGGTCAAGGAACAACTGACGCGGCTCGCAACGGATCTCGGGCCGAGCGGCGACATTTCGACGACGTCGGTCAGCCGCTTCATCGACAGCGCGGCCAACGCCATGAACGGCAACGGCGACAAACTCCGCGAGACCATCACGCAGCTGGCACAGGTCGGCCGAATCCTCGCCGACGGCAGCGGCGACATCGTCGACGTCATCGTGCACCTGCAGACCTTCGTCAACGCGCTGCGCGACAGCAACGCCCAGATCGTGCAGTTCCAGGACCGTCTCGCCACGGTGAGCAGCGTGGTCGATTCGAGCAGGTCCGATCTCGACGCCGCCCTCACCTATCTCGCCGAGGCAGTCGGCGAGGTGCAGCGGTTCATCGCGGGCAGCAGAGATCAGACCGCCGAACAGATTCAGCGCCTCGGCGCCGTCACACAGAACCTCGCCGACAATCGGCTGGCCCTGGAGAACGTGTTGCACGTCGCGCCCAACGCCATCGGCAACGGATACAACATCTACAACCCCGACACCGGCACCATGATCGGCGGCTTCGCGTTGGCGAACTTCGCGAACCCGGTGCAGCTGGTGTGCTCGTCGATCGCCGCGGTGAAGAACGCGACGGCACCCGAGGCGTCGAAGGCGTGCGCCGAATATCTCGGTCCCGCGCTGCGATTGCTCAACTTCAACTATCTGCCGATGCCGTTCAACGCCTACCTGCAGAAGTCGCCTAGCCCGGACAACCTGATCTATTCGGATCCGGCGCTGGCTCCCGGGGGAGCCGGCGGGGCTCCGCAGCCTCCCGAGGCCCCACCTGCGGTGTCGGCGTACACCGGCGCCGGTGACGTGCCGCCGCCTGCGGGGTGGGCCACTGCGCCCGGTCTGCCCGGCGCCTACGCCCCGCACGGACTGCCTGCCGCACCGCAACCAGCCCTGTATCCGGGTGCGCCGATCCCGCCGGGCCCACCGACGACGGTCTCGCAGCCGACGACGCTCGAGGACATGTTGCTGCCCGCCGAGGCACCGGCACCACCGGCGACCCCAATGGGGCCGTCATGATGGGCCCCCGCTCGATCCGTCGCCTCGTCGTGATGGCGTGCTGCGTCGCCCTCGCGGTGACCGGGTGCACGTTCGAAGGCGTGAACTCGCTGCCGCTCCCGGGCACGGTTGGCCGGGGTGCGGACGCCTCCGTGTATCACGTCCAGGTCGCCAATGTCGGTTCGCTGGAACCTAATTCACCGGTGCTGCTCGGCGACGTGGTCGTCGGCAGTATCGGCAAAATGAAGGTGACGAACTGGCACGCCGACATCGAGGTGTCGGTGCGACCCGACGTCGTGATACCCGCGAACGCGGTGGCGACCGTGGGGCAGACCAGCCTGCTCGGCTCGATGCACCTGGCGCTCGACCCGCCTCTGGGACAGGCACCCAGCGGTGCGCTGGAACCCGGGTCGACGATCGGACTCGACAGGTCGTCGACGTACCCGTCCACCGAACAGACGCTGTCCTCGCTTTCGGTCGTCGTCAACGGCGGCGGCCTCGGACAGATGGGCGACATCGTCCGTGAGTTCAACGCCGCCCTGAGTGGACGCGAAGACCAGATCAGGGACCTGCTGGTCCGCCTGAACGATTTCATCGGGATGCTCGACACCCAACGCGACGACATCAACGCCTCCATCGCCGCGATGGACCGGATGTCGAGCACGTTCGCTGCCGAACGGGACGTCATCACCGCTGGGCTGCACCGCATTCCGCCCGCGCTCGATGTGCTGATCAAGGAACGGCCGCGCATCACCGAGGCGCTCGAGCGCCTGGGACGTTTCAGCGACACGGCCACCGGGCTGATCAACGACACGAAAGACGACATCGTGCGTAACCTCGCCAATCTCGAACCGACGTTGCGCGCGCTCGCCGACGTCGGTCCGAACCTGGGCACCGTCCTGGCCTACGCGCCGACGTTCCCGTACACGCAGAGCTTCATCAACCGTGCGATCCGCGGCGACTACATGAACCAGTTCATCATCTTCGACTTCACCATTCCGCGGCTCAAGCGGGGGCTGTTCCTCGGCACCCGATGGGGGCAGGAGGGCGCGCCGATGGTGCCCGCCCCGGGCGACCCCTGGTATCTGACCTACACGCTGGACCCGTTGAATGCGCCGATCACGCCGGCGCCCACCGAGGTCGCCGAGCCACCACCGCTCGTCGAAAGCGCCGACAGTCAGGATGATTCACACGCGGTGGTCGACCATGGGTCCGGTCTCGCGGCGGACGGCATGGCGGTCGCCGGGGGAGGCGGCAACTGATGTTGACGCGCTTCGTCCGCAACCAGCTCATCATCTTCACCATCGCCTCGGTGATCGGTATTGCGCTGATGGTGTTCGGTTACATGCAGGTGCCGACGCTGTTGGGCATCGGGCGCATCACGGTACAGCTCGAACTGCCCGGCACCGGAGGCCTTTACCGGTTCTCGAACGTGACGTATCGCGGTGTCCAGATGGGCAAGGTTCTCGACGTGCGTGCCACCCGCGAGGGCGCCGTCGCGACGCTGTCGTTGAGCACGTCACCGAAGGTTCCGGCCGACACCCGCGCCGCCGTGCGCAGCGTGTCCGCGGTCGGCGAACAGTACGTCGACCTGGTGCCCGATGACACGAACGGGCCGTTCCTGCAGGACGGCTCGGTGATCTCCCGAGAGAAGACCTCGGTGCCGCAAGCCGTCGGCCCGATGCTCGATCAGGTCAGCGCCTTGCTGGACAGCATTCCGAAGGACAAGATCAGCGGTCTGCTCGACGAGTCGTTCAAGGCCCTCGACGGGACGGGATACGACTTCGGTTCACTGATGGACTCGTCGGCGAAGATCGTAGGCGACGGCAACGCGATCGCCGACAAGACACGGGCGTTGATCGACGACAGCCGTCCGCTGCTGGACGGCCAGGCGCAGTCGGCCGACGCCATCCGTAGCTGGGCGCGTGGCGTCGCGGGCATCACCGGGCAGATCGAGGCCGATGATGCGCAGATGCGCACCATTTTCGAAGTCGGTCCCGGAGCGGCGGACGAGGCCTCGCGGTTGTTCAACGACGTCAAGGCGACCCTGCCCGTGCTGCTGGCCAACCTGACATCCGTCGGCGAGGTCGGCGTGACGTATCACGCTGCGCTGGAACAACTTCTGGTGCTGTTCCCCCCGTATGTGGCGGCCACGCAGACCGTCGGCGTGGCGCGCAACAACCCCACCGGCATGGCGCTGGGGGACTTCACGCTGGTGATCAGCGATCCGCCCGCGTGCACCGTCGGGTTCCTGCCGCCGAACCAGTGGCGCTCACCGGAAGACGAGACGATCGTCGACACACCCGACGGCCTGTACTGCAAACTGCCGCAGGATTCACCGATCGGGGTGCGCGGGGCGCGTAACTATCCGTGCCTGGCGCAGCCGGGTAAACGCGCGCCGACCGTCGAGATGTGCCAGAGCGACAAGCCGTTCGAGCCGCTGGCGATGCGCCAGCATCCGCTCGGTCCGTACCCGATCGATCCCGGTCTGATCGCCCAGGGTGTCGCGCCCGACGACCGGGTCGACTTCGAAGAGCGGATCTACGGTCCGGTGCAGGGCACGCCGCTGCCGCCCGCTCAACCAGGCGAAGCTGCGCCGCCGCCGCCCGACGGTCCCGGTCCCGCCGCGGCCCCGAGCTCCTCGAGCTCCGGTGCCGGGCCGTCCGTCGCCGTCGCCCCCTACGATCCGCAGACGGGTCAGTACGCGACGCCGGACGGTCAGGTGTTCCGCCAAGCCGACCTGGCGGCGTCGGCGGGTCCGAAGTCGTGGCAGGACCTACTCGTCCCGAATGAGTGAGCCCGTCAGGCGTCGTTTTTGACGAGCTTGAACGGCATGGTGATGAAGACGGGCTTGCTGACGCCGCACGCCCCGCTGGGGCCGGTGGTCTGGTCTTCGCCCGCCAGTGTCGTCGACGCGGGATCGGTCATGCTGCCGTCCTCGTTGACCGGGACGAACCGGAACACCTGGAGACCGGGGGCCGCCGTGCCGTCGGGACACGGGATCCAGTTCTCGACCGTGTGTTTGACGTACCACACACCGCCCGTCTTGTAGATCGGCGCGGTCCAGCCGAAATCGCTGACAACGGTGCCCGTGCACTCGGTCGGATAACTGCACGTCGTGGAGATGGTCCAGGTGCTGCGCAAGCTGGCCTCGTCCCGGAACGCGTCGTTGGTCTTGGCGAATTCGCCGTTCGAGGTGGCGGTGTAGCTGCCGTTGAGGCCCCACTCGTTGCCGGTGGCCTGGGCGCCTCCGGCCCACCCGACGGCCGTCACAGCGACAGCGACGACACCTACCGCGACACCGGTCATCCGCATCGCCGTCTCCTTCACCGATCGTGACGAACGATCAACCTAGGCCGGTTCCGACGCCGAGGACGATCCTCGTCCGCTCAGTGGAACAGGTGATCCCGCTGAGCGGCACCGTCGCCGTCGGTCGTCGTCTGCATGACGTATCAAGGACACCGTGGTTGCACGACGCCGCTCCGTGAGCTCCGCATTGGCGGGCGTGATGCTGATCGTCGCGGCGTTGTTCACCCCGGGGCTCGCCCACGCCGAGACCGCCTACGGCAACTTTCATCTGGTCATCGAGGGGCGCTACGACTTCCACACGTGGCTGTGGGCGGTCTCGCGCTGCCAAGGCGACTGCGTGCACGTCCAGGCGATTCCACAGCCCATCGCGAAGGCGTTCGCCTACAGCGGTGATGCGCACCTCGCCGATGGCCGTTACACCCTGACCGTGGACGTCCCGGACGGGCTGCGGTGCGGCAACGTCTACTACGGTCCGGTGATCCCGACCCGCGACGTCTACTCGTGGGATGCGGCGACCCGGTCGGGCACGCTCGAGTCGTCGTTCGCGACCGGCTGCGACGGCGCGCCGGGCGGGACGTTCACCTATCCGTTCAGCCTCGCGCGCCTGTAGCCGAATCGAGGCCGCGCTTCACGGGCGGAAATCGCGTGGACGTGAACGCCCGACGTCCCGTTGAATGCCAGCATGGTGAGCCAAGCCCGCAGCGGGGTGCTGATGGCGGTCGCGGCGATGCTGTCCGTGCAGACCGGCGCCGCGGTCGCGGTGACGCTGATCGACCGCATCGGCGCCGAAGGCGCGGCGTGGCTGCGCCTGGCGTGGGCGGGCGTCTTGATGCTCCTCATCGTCCGGCCGCGACCAAGGGCCTTCACGTGGGCGACGTTTCGGATGTGTGTGGTGCTCGGTGTGGTCACCGCCGCCATCACCTTGCTGTTCATGGCCGCGTTGGCCCGCATCCCGTTGGGCACCGCCAGCGCGATCGAATTCCTCGGCCCGCTGGGCGTCGCCGTTGCGCGAGGGGCCGGGCGCAATCGCCTGGTGTGGCCGGGTTTGGCCGCGGTCGGAGTCGTTCTGCTCACCCAACCGTGGGCGGGCCACGTCGACCCGGTCGGCGTCCTGTACGCGCTGGCTTCAGCTGCCTGTTGGGCGGCCTACATCCTGTTGACCCAGCGGGTCGGTGATGAAGTGGTGGGGATGTCGGGGCTGGCGGTGTCGATGCCCGTCGCAGGCATCGTGGCCACTCTGGCCGTCGGCCACCTGGTGCTGCCGCGGCTTTCGGTGGACATCCTGTTGATCGGGATCGGCTTGGCGATCCTGCTGCCCGTCGTGCCGTTCGCGCTGGAACTGCTGGCATTACGACGACTGACCGCCGCCGCGTTCGGAACACTGATGGCGCTCGAACCGGGCTTCGCGATGGTCATCGGCCTGCTGATCCTGCACCAGGTGCCCGAAGCGCTCGGCGTGCTCGGCATGTGCTTCGTGGTGGCCGCCGGCATGGGCGCCGCGCGCACCGGGGCCCGCACACCGCCGGTCCCCGTCGAAGTGGCGTGAAGCGCCCTACGAGCGTGCGTAAACTGCCGAGGAATCGCGGCGTGTCATGGGCAGACTCGCACGCTCGCGGTGAGGGGAGGAGGCGAGGTAGCGTCGCTAGACGTCGATCCGCTTGCGCCGGTAGAGCGTTCCGAGGGCCAGCAGGACGAGGCTGATCACCAGGATCGCCGTTGCGAGGACGTTGATCTGTGGCGGCACCGCGGCCTTCACCGCGGCATTGACGTACAGCGGATATGTCACCGTCGAACCGCTGACGAAGTAGGTGATGATGAAATCGTCGAGCGACAACGCGAACGACAGCATGCCCGCTGCGACGATGCCCGGGACGATCAGCGGCAGCGTCACCCGGAAGAAGGTGCGCGTGGGGCTGGCGCCGAGGTCCATCGACGCGTCCTCGAGCGTCCAGTCGAAGCCGCGCACCCGGGCGCGCACGGTCATCGCGATGAAGCTGACCTCGAACGCGATGTGCGCCAACACGATCGTCGTGTAGCCGGTCGCCCACCCGAGGTCGAGAAACAGCACCAGCAGCGCGGCACCCATGACCACCTCGGGCGCCGTCAGCGGCAGGACGAGAAACGTGTCGACCGCGCGCTGTCCCCGCCACCGTTGCCGCACAAGGGCTATGGCCACCAACGTACCCAGTACCAACGCGGCCGCGGTGGAGACCGCGGCGACGTTGATGCTCAGCTTCAGCGCCTCGGTCAGCGCGGGATACTCGAACGGATCGGCCCAGTTGTCCAGGGTGAAACCCTGCCAGCTGTAGTTGAACTTGCCCTTCGGATCGTTGAACGAGAACAGCACGATCACGAAAATGGGCAGGAACAAATACAGCAGCACGAGCCCCGCGACGATCCTCAGCAGCCAGTCGCCCCACCGCGGTGTTCCCTTGACTTTCTTGGCCGGCGCGAGGCTGGTCGCCGCTTCCAGGGCCTGGACGGTCATACGAGTTCCTCCGTGCCCAATGCCCGGGTGTAGAGAAGGACGCCCACCAGGATGATGCCCATCAGCACCATGCTCAGCGCCGCCGCGGCCGGATAGTCCTTGACGACCAGGAACTGCTGCTGAATCACGTTGCCGATCATCGTCGTTTGGGTGCTGCCCAGATATTCGGCGTTGATGAAGTCCCCCGCGGCCGGGATGAAGACCAGCAGGCTGCCGGCCAGCAGGCCGGGAAGCGACAGCGGCAGGATGACCTTGGTGAAGCTGCGGGTATTCGACGAGTACAGGTCCTTGGAGGCTTCGATCAGCCGCGGATCGATCTTCTCCAGGCTGACGTACAGCGGCAGGATCATGAAGATGATCCAGTTGTAGGTGAGGCCGCCGATGACCGCCCAGCTCGTCGACAACAGCCGCCCGTCGGCCGGCAACAGCCCGATCGCGCCCAACGCCTCGACCACCCAACCGTTGTCGGCCAGAATGGTTTTCCACGCGATCGTGCGGATCAGGAACGTCACGAAGAACGGCAGGATCACCAGGCCCAGGATGAGGTTCTTGAAACGCCCGGCCTTGAACGCGATCACATACGCCAGCGGGAAGGACAGCAGCACGCACAGCACCGTCGCGGTGGTGGCGTAACCGAACGACCGCAGTATCTGCTCCTGATACTTGCTGAACGCCTCGGCGTAGTTCCCGAAGTCCCATGAGAACGTCAGTGTCGGAAGGAAAATGGAGCCGCTGGTCGTCGACAGCGACATCCGCGCCAGGGAGATGAACGGGACGACGAAGAACACCGCGAGGTACACCATAGCGGGCAGGACCATCAGATACGGGGCGATCCTGCTGCGCTGTCGGCCGCTACTGGCGACTCCTGCCATGCATCAACCGCCGGTGACTTCGGCGTACATCGAGGCGTACTGCTGCTTTTGCTCGTCCTCGAGCGGAGCCCAGGCCGTGATCCGGTCGAGGGTGGATTGGGGAGGATTGATCAGCTCGTTCTTGCCCAGATTCGGGTCGATCTGGTCCAGATCGGCCGTCATGTCCGAGAGCACTGGCACGAACTGCGTGAAGGCGATGAGCTTGGCGTAGTTGGCCCGGTCGTAGACGAAGTCGATCCACGCCTCGGCGGCCTTCTGGTTCTGCGTGGTGTAGGGGATCACCATGACGTCGAGGAAGTCGGTGCCGCCGGATTCGGGAACCACGAACTGCAAGTCGGGGTTGTCGGCCTGCAACTGCACGACGTCGCCCGAATAGGCTTGCGCGATCACGACATTGCCCGCCGCCAGATCGTCGGCGTAGTCGTTGCCGGTGAACCGGCGGATCTGGCCGCGGTCGTTCTGTTCGCGGACGAGGTCCACCGCCTTGCGCACCGATTCGGTGCTCGGCGAGGCAGGGTCCCCGCCCTGGGACTGCATGATCATGCCCAGGCCGTCCTGGAAGTCTGAGAGCATGCTGACGCGGCCCTTGAACGCCGGATCCCACAGATCGTCGATCTTGGTGATGTCGCGGCCGGTGGCGGCGCGGTTGAAGGCCAGGCCGACCATGCCGGTCATGTAGGGCGCGCTCCACTTGCGGCCCGGGTCCATCTGCGCGTCGAGCAGATCGGGCCGCAGGTTCTTCTTGTTCGGAATGCCGTTCTGGCTGAAGTCGTTGACCCAGTTCAGCTTCCGGATCTGCGACGCCATGAAGGCGGTCGGCACGACGAGGTCGGTGCCGATGTCCTGCTTGCGCGACAACGGTTCCTTGACCTTGGCGAACCACTCCTCGTTGTCGTTGAAGTCCTCCTTGTAGTCGACGGTGATACCCGACGCCTGCTGGAAGGCGGCGATGAATCCCTCGGCCATGTAGAGCGGCCAGTTCGAGATCCGCAGTGTGCCGCTCGCCGGACCGCCTTCCTGAGTCGTGGTACCGGAGGTGCCGCTGTCTGACCCGCATGCCGCCAGAAACGACGGGCCGAGGACCACAGCGGCGGCCGCAGCGGCGCCTCCGCCGATGAAGCGGCGGCGCGACGTGCGGTTGGCGGCGAGGCGAGCGAGGCGGGGATCCATCTCATGGGGCATGGCGAGCTGTGCCTTTCGTCGGAGGGAGGGGAGGGGCCGACAACTTCCGAGTCGCCACTCGAGGCGGTGCCGGATCGCCAGGGGTGACGATTCAGGAATCGTCGAGCATCTCCTCGAGATCCTCGGCGGTCGGAATGTCGGCCGCGGGCAACACCAGTGACGCGTCCGGACTCCAGCAGACGTGCACCTGGTCGCCGGGGCGCAGCATCGGCAGATCCTCCTCGGGACCGATGTGGGCGATCATCGCCGAGTCGTCCGGTGCCGCCAGCGACAACCGCACCACCGGACCCTGGAAGGTCAGGTCGGTGACCGTCGCGCGCACACCGACGAGCTCACCGGTGGGCGCATCCATGCACACGCGGACCCGTTCGGGCCGCACCATCAACGTCGCGTGCCCTCCGGGTTCGATCGTGGTCTCGCCCGGCCGCGCTTTCAGCGTCGAGCCCAGCACCTCGATCTCGACGTAATCCCGGTTGGCCCTGCCGGTCTGGCGGCCGGCCCACAGGTTGGCCTGTCCGATGAAGCTGGCGACGAACACCGTGGCGGGCCGGTCGTAAATCTCGGTCGGCGTACCGATCTGGTCGACGTTGCCGGCGTTCATGACCGCGATGCGGTCGCTCATCGTCAGCGCTTCCTCCTGGTCGTGGGTCACGTAGATGAAGGTGATCCCCACTTCGCGCTGGATGCGCTTGAGTTCGAACTGCATCACCTGACGCAGCTTGAGATCCAGGGCGCCGAGCGGTTCGTCGAGCAGCAGTGCGCTCGGGTAGTTCACCAATGCGCGCGCCAGCGCGACGCGCTGTTGCTGGCCGCCCGAGAGCTGGCCGGGGCGGCGATCGGCGAAATCCGTCAACCGGACGATCTCGAGGAGTTCGTCGACCCGCTTGCGGACCTCATTTTTGGCCAGCTTCTTGCTCCGGGGACCGTAGGCGACGTTGTCCCAGACAGACATGTGCGGGAACAGCGCATAGTGCTGAAACACCGTGTTGACGTTGCGTTTGTGGGGCGGGACCTTCGAGACGTCGACGCCTTCGAGGCGGATCGCGCCGGCGGTGGGGCTCTCGAACCCGGCGATCATGCGCAGGGTGGTCGTCTTGCCGCAGCCGGATGGACCGAGCAACGAGAAGAATTCGCCCGAGGCGATGGAGACGTCCGCTTCGGCCACGGCGACGTAGTCGCCGAAGCGCTTGGTGACGTGGTCGATCTCGATGACCGGGGCGCCTGTCCGGCGGGGCGCCTCGTTGTGTCCCGATGATTGGTCGACGGCGGTGGTGTGTGTGCCGGTCAGTGCGGGTCCTCCTCCGGACAGCCCCCCGAGCTGTGGGTAAACAATCGCGGATCGAGCGGTCGTTCGCAAGCGATTCCGCAGGGAATTTACATATTCACAATGGAATCCTTCGTCTGGCGTGACCACGGACACCAAATTCGCTGCCGCCGGGACAGTCGTCGACCTGGCGCGTGGACCGCAGCCGGCGCCGGCGCTGAACCGGTGTCTGGATCAGTTTCGCAGCCCGCCCCGCCATGATCGGGCGAAACGCCGTTTACCTGCCCCGCTTCGTGGGGTACGGCACTAGTCATGGCAGCAGTGGACGTTTCGGTGTCGTCGGACCTGAGCCCGCACAAGGCGTGGGAGCTGGCCTCGGACCTGAGCCGGTTCGACGAGTGGCTGACGATCTTCGGTGGGTGGCGCAGTGAGGTGCCCTCCGAAATCGAGGTCGGGACATGTGTGTCGTCGCTGATCAAGGTCAAGGGATTCCGCAACACCATCCACTGGCAGGTCACGCGCTACGACGAGCCCAAGGTCGTCGAGATGGTCGGCCGCGGCCGACCGGGCATCCGAATCGGGTTGACGCTGTGCGTGCGCGCGGACAATCCGGGATCGACGTTCCAGGTGGTCGCCGACCTTTCCGGCGGGTTGTTGAACACGCGCATCGGCAATCTGGTGGCCAAGGTGATCGAATCCGACGTGCGCAAGTCGGTCAGCAATCTGGCCGCCCTGCACTGACCAACCGCATCGCCGGCTGGCGCGTCAGCCCCACTCGTGGTTCATGGCACGCGTTTCGTAGCGCGCCTCCACGGAATCCATCGGCCGTGACGACGGACGCGACACGGCGATCAGCACCAGCGCGAGCGTCGACGTGATCGCCCCGCCCAGAAATATCGCGACAAAGCTGTTCTCCATCGGCACGCCGGTTCCGGGCACCGAGCGGCTGAGCAGCATGGCGACCACCGCTGCCGCGATCGAACTGCCGATTGTGCGTGCTATCGCGTTCATGCCCGTTGCCACGCCGGTTTCGCCGGCGTCCACCTCGCTGACGACCAGCGCTGGCAGCGCGCCGTAGCCCAGGCTGATGTAGGCGTTGGCGAGGATGCTCGCGACGATGATCTGCCAGGTGTGCGAGTGCACCAACGCGACGAACAGGAACCCGGCGATGCCGGCGATCGCCGCCACGAGGAGCACCGGTCGAGCGCCGAAGCGGTCGATGAACCTGCCGCTGACCAACGCGACGACGAAGCCGGTGAACGCGCCGGGAAGCAGATAGACCACGCTGGCTTCCAGCACGGTCGCGCCGAAGCCGTAACCCGCTGCATCGCGCGGGATTTGAACGAAGAGCGTCAACCCGAGGAACGCGAAGTACAGCCCCATGCCGACGAAGATCGTCGCGACGTTGGTGAGCAGGATCGGTCGCCGGGTGAGCATCGACGTCGATACCAGCGGTCGGCTGATGTGACGCTCCCACCACCACCAGCCGGCGAGCACCGCCACCGCACCCAGAACGCAGCCCAGGGTGGCAGGCGATGCCCAGCCCCACGTCTGGCCCTGGCTGATCGCCAACAGCAGCGCCGACAGTCCCACCGCCAAGCCCACCGCTCCCAGCCAGTCGATCGATCCGGCAACGTGGCGCGGCCGTCGTGGCACCACCAGAAGCGCGATCGCGATCACGGCCACGGTGAAGGCGGTCGTCAACCAGAACACCCGGTGATAGCCGGCATCGCCCGTCATCAACAAACCCACCACGACGAGTCCGGTTCCGCCGCCGAAACCGAGCGTCCCGGACAGCACCGCCATCGCTGACATCAGCCGTTCCGGGGAGAGTTCCTCGCGCAGGATCGCGATGCTGATCGGGTAGAGCGCGAACGAGGCGGCCTGAAGCACCCGGGCGACGATGAGCAGTTGCAGCGACGACGTGACCGCCGCCAGCACCGACCCGGCCAGCACCACCACGAGCACGCCCAGCAGGACACGATGCTTGCTGTGGAGGTCGGCAAGCCGGCCGAGTAGCGGCGTGGCCGCGACGGCGGCCAGCAGGTTGGCGGTGACCGCCCAGCTCACGCCGACAATGGACGCGTCGAGTTGATCGGCGATGATCCCGAGCACCGGGACGACGGCGGTCTGCAGCACCGCGACCGTGAGCACGACGAGCGACAGCCCGGCGATGAGGAGCGCGGGGGAGCGTTCACGACCGATCGTGGGCGACTGCGCCGCGCCGGTCCCGACCACAACCGCTCCGATCCTTAGATGACCTTCCGTTTCGTCGATTATGTCTGCGTGTTCCTCGGGCACCCGTACCGGGCGGTGCAGGCGCCGCGGCTACGGTTCGCTGTGGACGACGGGTTGGGCCGTGGTGCTGATGAAATCGTCGAGCAGATCCACCACGGCGTTCGGCCGCTCGACGTGGGCGAAGTGCCCGACACCCTCGAGCACTTCCAACCGGCATTCCGGACGCGCCTCGTGCGTCGCGTACGCATGGGCGACGGGGATGATCCGGTCTTCGTCGCCCCAAATGGCCATGATGGGCAGCTCGTTGGCCACGTGCAGACGGTTCAATGCGCTGACCGCCTGGCCGCGATAGTCGACGACCGAGCGCAGGGTGCGAAGGAAGGCATGGCGCGTCTGGGCGTCCGCCAACGACGAGTAGGCACTCCACATTTCCGCACCGCGTGGCGATTGGATACCGACCGTGCGGAACCAACCACGCAGCTTGTTGCCGACCGTGAGAACCGGCGGGGGTGCGATCGCGGGCAGGATGAACTCGGCTCCCGGCGCCGAGAGCAGGCGAAGCGTCCAGCCTACGTCGGGTCCCAGGCCGCCGCTGCTGATCAGGACGAGGCGTTGGCAGTAGTCGGGATGCTGATAGACGAACTGCATGGCCACCCCGCCGCCCAGCGACTGGCCGACGATGGTGGCCTTGGAGACGCCGAGTTCGTCGAGCAGGTCGCGGAGCCACACCGCGAATGCGCCCAGCGAGTAGTCGCCGCGGGGTTTGTCCGATTGGCCGTGCCCCAACAGGTCGGGTGCGATCACGCGGTACCGCCGCGACAGCTGCGGAATCACCGCCCGCCACGTCTCGGAACTTCCGGCCATCCCGTGGATCAGCAGCAGGGTTTCGGCGCCGCTGCCGACGTCTTGGTAGGCGACGCGATCGCCGTGCAACTCCACATAGTCCATCTCGGTCATGAGCGTGGTCCCTTCCGGTACGCATCTATACCCGGATCGGGACGCACATATCGCTCGGACGGTCAGGAATCGGCGTGTTCGGCGGCGAGTTGCTCGACCGATACGCCGTCCACCAGCCGGTCCAACGCACCGGTCATCGTCGGGCATTCGCGGGCGGGGTGCTCGGAGGGGCAGTGCAGCGCGTGCGTGAGGAACTGCTGGGCTCCGCGCGCCTGCGCGATCACGTCGTCGAGCTGGCTGATCTGCCGGCGCACGAGTTCGCGCCACTGGGGGCTGGGCGCATCCAGGACGGCCGCAGCGGTGTCGAGCGGCAGTCCCAGCTTGTTGAAGATCTTCAACAGTGCCAGGCGGCGCAGTTCGTCGGCTCCGTACATGCGCCGCCCGGCCAGCCGATTCGGGGGACGAACCAGGCCGCGTTCGTCGTAATAGCGCAGCGTCGACGGCGCCATCTGCAACCGGGCGGCGGCCTCGCCGATGGGGATCGCGTCCATGCCGCCATTTGACTTCAAGCCGACTCGAAGCGGCAAGCTTGGGATCATGACTGCAGCCGAGAATCTGCCCGTCAACCATCACGCCGACCATGCCGGCTTCTCCGGCCCGGCGGGTGCGCTGGTCGGGCTGGTGTTGATGCTTATGGGGCGGCCGAGCGCGCGCCTTGCAGCGGACCTCACTGAGGTGTCGGCCGCGGACACCGTGGTCGACATCGGGTGCGGTCCCGGTTCTGCGGTCCGCGAGGCCGTCCGCCGCGGTGCGGTGGCGACGGGGGTCGATCCGGCGCCGGTGATGCTCCGGCTCGCCCGCATGTTCACACCCGACGGTTCCGTCGCGTGGGCGACGGGAACCGCCGAGCGCGTGCCTTTGTCGGACCAGTCGGCGACCGTGGTGTGGTCGCTGGCGACCGTGCACCACTGGCGAGACGTGGATGCGGGCCTGAACGAGGCGTCGCGGCTGCTGGTCCCCGGTGGCCGCCTGCTCGCCGTCGAACGGCAGACGAAACCGGGTGCGACGGGCCTGGCCAGCCACGGGTGGACGCGCCGGCAGGCTGACGCGTTCGCGGAGCTGTGCCGTTCGGCGGGTTTCGTGGACGTGACGGTCGGCGGGCACAAGGCGGGGCGGCGCGACGTGTGGGCGGTCCTGGCCGTTCGTTCCTGAGCGGCCGCGGCCGACCTCCGGCGCCGAATGTGCGTCTGCTAGACCTGAAGACTGCGCGCCAGCGCACGTTTGGTCTGCGGACGCCTCGCCAATCGACCTAACACGTTCTCTGACACGGCATTACGGAAGGACTAGCGAATGAAGACAGCGGTCGTCACCGGCGGCGGCTCGGGGATCGGACGCGCGATCGTCGAAAGGTTGCGCGCCGACGGCCACCGCGTCGCCACGCTCGACCTGGCGCCGAGCGACGAGGAGCTCGCGTTCACCGCCGACGTCACCGATCGCGGTCAGGTCGACGCCGCGCTGTCGGCCGTCCGTAGCCAGCTCGGACCGGCGGCGATTCTGGTCAATGCCGCGGGCCTGGACGGGTTCTCGCGGTTCGGCGACATCACGTTCGAGCAATGGCAGCGCGTGGTCGACGTCAATCTCAACGGCGTCTTTCACTGCGTGCAGGCGGTATTGCCGGACATGGTGGACGCGGGTTGGGGCCGGATCGTCAACATCTCGTCGTCGAGCACGCATTCCGGCGCGCCGTACATGGCGCACTACGTGGCGGCGAAATCCGCGGTGAACGGGTTGACGAAGACGTTGGCGCTCGAATACGGGCCGGCGGGCATCACGGTCAACGCGGTGCCACCGGGGTTCATCGACACGCCGATGCTGCGGGCTGCGGAGGCGCGGGGCCATCTCGGTGACATTCAGGCGACGATCGACGCGACCCCGGTGCGCCGCATGGGTAAACCCCAGGACATCGCGGCCACGTGCGCGTTTCTCGTCTCGGAAGAAGCCGGCTACATCACCGGTCAGATCATCGGCGTCAACGGCGGCCGCAACACCTAGCTGAGGCGCGCCCAGGGCCTTGTGCGAGGATCCGCAGATGAGCACCGACCCCGCGTATTTCACGCCGACGGCAGACGGCGCATTCATGCCGTCGATCTTTGCCCAGAGCCACTGGGGCGACGATCACCTCAACGGCCCGGCCATCGTCGGGTTGGCCGCGCAGGCGCTCGAGAAAGATTGCGGTTCTCCGGAGTTCATGCCGACGCGGATCACGGTCGACCTGTTCCGGGCGGCGCGCAACCTACCGACCACCGTCGAGGTGCGGGTGATTCGAGAAGGCCGCCGAGTGCGCAATGCGGAATGCGATGTGGTGCAGGACGGTCGGCCCGTCGCACGGGCCACGCTGGTGCAGTACCGACGGTCGTCGGCGCCGCCGGGTGAGGAGTGGATCGCGCCGGTCGATGTGCCGCAGCTGCCGACTCCGGACGGGGAGCTCGTGCCGTTCATCGGTAGCGATGAGGGCGGTTGGACGCGATCGCCGGAGGCTCATCAGAACACTTCCCGAAAGCAGTTCTTCTATACGAGCCCGAACATCGTTGCTGGAGAACCGGTCTCGCCATTCGTCAGGGCGGTCAACGTAGCAGAGTCGACGAGCTTGGTGACCAACCTGGGCACCGAGGGAATCGGCTATATCAACGGTGACCTCACAGTAGCGTTGTCGCGCTTGCCGCTCGACAAGTGGATTATGGTCCAGGGTGATTCGCATTGGGTTGCCGACGGGATTTCTGTCGGCACGGCGACGCTGTTCGACCAGCAGGGTCCATTCGGGTCCGGCATGGTGACCGCGGTGGCGAACCCGGCCGCGCAGATCGACTTCAGGGGTCGGCCGTTCCCGCGTGGTGAGATCAACTACGAGTGACCGGCTTTGTCAGGGCTTCTTGCGGGTGCGTCCGCTGGGGGGCTTCTTGTCCGACGGCTGGGTCGAGGTCCGAGACGCGAACCGGCCCACTGTCGCAACGCCGGGGATTCGGCCGACAGCGTTGTAGACGTCGTTGCCGGTGGCGATCAGCGCCTCGAGTTGCGGCACGATCGCGTCCATGGTCCGGATCATCGGATCGGCCAGTGCGAGATAGCGTTCCGCGCGGTCGATCGCCGCATTGAGACGTTCGGTGGCCGCGGCCATGTTCTCGATGAGATCCGGCACCTGGGCCATCATCTGGAGCGATGCGGGCGGGATGCGCATCGCCTCGGTGGCGACCGTTTGGGCGGTCTCGGCGGCCGCCTGTGCCGCTTCTCTGATTTCTTTCGGGGTGGGAACCTTGGGGCTCATGTGACAACGATCCCGCACAGTGACCGGGTTGTCCGGTATTTGCCACGAACGATTCGCCGGATGGACAGGATCAATTCAACGTGTGGCGAATTTGTCGCCGACAAGCGGATAACTGGATCGCTCGACCCGAGATCAGAAAGCGTCTGTCCTCCACCTTTCAGCGTCCGCGTCGGCAACGTCGGTGACAGCTTTGTGGTCTGCCGCGCATTGACCCTGTACATTCTCGGCGATCTTGACTTCTGTTGCGCTTCTGCGTGTCTCGTGGCTAGCAAACGTCTGGGCTGCCGCAGTTCACGGAGCTATGTCAGTGGTCGTCGTTATGCTGACCGCATGGCTACGGAATTTACAGTCCGGGGATCCTTTGCGAAGTCGCAGCCACCTGAGCGCGCCACCGTTCACGCTTCCATTAGCTACGAGGGCCCGTCGATGGAGCCGGTGTACACGCGGGTGGCACGCGACTTGGACGTTGTGCAGAAGTCCGTGGCAGAGCTCAAGAACAAAGATGACGCGCCAATCACCTGGTGGTCTGCTGCGCAATTGAGTACCTGGTCGTCTCGGCCTTGGAATCAGGAGGGTAAACAGCTGCCGCTCGTCCATCACGCTGGTGTCAGCATCGAAGTGAAATTTCGCGACTTCAGCGCGTTGTCGTCCTGGGTCGGCGAGCAGATCATCAACGTCGAAGGCTTCCGAGTCACGAGCATCAAATGGGCATTGACGGCAAACCGACGCGATGAATTGATCCGAGAGGCCCGCGAGCGAGCCGTCCATGACGCCGTCGAGCGCGCCCAGCAGTACGCCGACGCTGTTGGCCTCGGCAGGGTCAGACCTGTTGCGATCGCTGACTCCGGCATGCTGCAAGCGAACCTATGGCCCGACGGGGCTCACGGCGATGCGCTGACAGTGATGCGAGCGGAGTCCGGACCGGTCGGAAGTGGGTCTCGCGTCGGTCTTGTGCCGCAGGACATTGAGATCGCTGCCTCGGTTGACGCCCGCTTCGTCGTTGAGGGCTCAGACGTCAGCGCCTTCAGCCACAGCTCAGGCACCGAAGAATCGCGCGAACTGGAGCGGGAGGACGCGCACGATCGCGAAAGTGACGTGGGTGTGGGGGAGTTTCGCGACGACGATCCCGGCTATCTAGCTTGGCTCAACTTGCACCGCGATGGGTACGTGCTCAATATCGCGCGAAGCTACAGCACAAGCGGAGCGCGTGTGCATCGTGCCGATTGCTGGACGATCAGCGGTGAGCACTCGCACGGAAACACTCTGACTGGACCGTATGTGAAGCTTTGCGCGCAGCAGCTGTCCGAACTCGACCAGTGGGCGACCAACGAAGTTGGCGCTCCGGTAGCGCGGTGCGGAACCTGCCACCCGGAAAATGCTGCTGTGCCACCTGATCCAGGTCAGCGAGCGACCAAAGCCCTTGTATCGGAGGTTCGCCACGACATTCGTGGGCCGGCGGCGGACGATGCCGTAGTCGAGGCCTGGGCCGACGATTACATCCATTTTGAACGCCCGCCTGACTGGCAACGGCAGCTGCGGGATGAGATCCGAAGCCGTTGCAGACAACTCGAACCGTCGGCGGAGCAGGTGTTGCACGCGACATTCTTCGGGGCCAAACATCCCAAAGCCGACGTCGAGAATGTCTTGCTCTACTACATTGACTCGTTCAAAGTCGCTGGGAGCCAGGGGATCCGTTTCGAGCACGGCTCTGGAGTGCTCCCGGGGCCTAATGCTGACGAGTTTGCGTTCGGCTACCGTTACGCACTCGCGCCACGCTCAGGCACTTTCACTCATTGGCGGCAAGGGCGGACGTTGGCCGCGTTCGACTGGACCAACCTGGAGTCGTTCAAGAGTGACAATCAGTTGGCGCCCGTGTGGCTGGCGTTGCGCCGTGGCGAAACGAAGGTCTACGAGCGGGCTGCATCCGACGCGCCGTTCGCCGTCCGAGTCGAGATTCGACCGCCGTATAGTCGGCAGCCTGTCTGGGGCGGGCTGCTTAAGGGGGTCTTTGATGGGGTCACCTGTGCATATCAGGCCCACACGGACACGGCGGTCCTCTCAGAAGCCGCCGCACGGGTCGCGGCACTTCTTCCGGCGGATTCCTCAGAAATAGAGGAGCACCTGCTTGATCAACGGCGTGCCGTACTCGGCGTTGTCCACCGGCTCGTCTCCCCATACCGCGAGGGAGTCAAGTGGGACCCTTCCGACCACCTATGCGTGGCTGGAGATCTGCTCGCAGCGGAACCGGTCGATGACCGGTGGGCGATCCGCGGTGAGATCTTCGAGGTACTTCGGTGACAATGCCTGAGCGCCCACTACCTACGCCTGCGTGCCCAACACTTCAATATCTACCGGCGACGTGAGGCTGCTGCGCGAAAGACACGACCGAAACTGGACGTCCGGGACGCTTGTTTCTTTGCTCGATCGGAGCCGGGATGACGACGAGATATGCACCGTGGGGGGAACGGATAGTGACTGAATGTCGCAAGTGCGCGGCGGGGATATGCAGCCACGGGGAGCAGTGTCCGATGATGATTCGGTGGTACGACGATCCGTGGGACGGCACATTCTGGCGGCGCTGCGAGTGCAGAGCTTGGAGACACGCGACGGTGTATCCAGTAACGATCAGGAACATTACAAAACGCTGACAAGTGAGGCCTATGTGCGACTCATGCTCGCCTGGAAGGGCATCCACGTCGGGGGACACGCCAAGGTGTGAACTGTTTATAGTGACGTAATGCGAAGTCGCAGTGAATAATTCGTGTTTGACTTTATCGGTCACTGCCGCTGTCAGGACAGTGACGCCTTGCTTTGGGTGTCGACAGCGTGTGGTGACACGTTCTGCAGCAGTCAAGGGTGCCGAATACGTCGCCACTAATTGGCCCCGGCAGGGGGACAGAGTTCACCTCGAGTCAACAAGCGTCGGTGCCCGGTTGCATACTGGGCCGCGTGCTGACAATCACCGCCATTCGTGGCGACATCACCGAGCAGAAGGTTGACGCGATAGTCAATCCCGCGAACACTGCTATGCGCGGAGGTGGCGGCGCGGACGGTGCGATTCATCGCGCGGGAGGTCCCGCGATCCTGCGCGACTGCGTCGAGAGGTTCCCCGACGGACTGGCCACAGGTGACGCCGGTTGGACGACAGCAGGAGACTTGCCTGCCCGGTGGGTCATTCACACGGTCGGTCCGAACTACAACATTGGCCAGAGAGACCGGTCGCTTCTGGAATCCTGCTACCGCCGGGTCTTGGAAGTTGCTGACGAGCTTGGCGCCCGAATCGTTGCGTTTCCACTCATCAGCGCAGGCAGCTTCGGCTGGCCACGTCACGATGCCATCGCAGCCGCAATAGACACCATCGCCGCGTCCGACACGCAGGTCGATGAGGCGCGGCTCGTAGCTTTCGACCCGAAAGCGCACGAGGAGATACGTTCGGCGCTCGCTATCTGGACTCCGATCCGCATCTTGCAAGGGGTTCAAGTCCTGCATCAGCGCGGTTATCACCGGGTACGCGTTTGGCCGGGCGTTAGTCCCTCAGGGATGTACTGGCGTGTTGCGATCAACACAGTCGGCGACCTGACTGACGAGGGCTACCCGGAAGTTGGCGACTACGGCACCGCAGTTCTGTATCCAACCGGCAGTCTCACCGAACTCGCCGGCAATGAGTTAACCGTGACGACCAGACCTGAGATGGTCGCCGACCTCATCCTGGATGAATTGCCCGAGGCAGTTCCAACTGGCGACGACCCTGCGTACGTTTCCTGGTTCGCCGAACTCATGCGACTCGTCGAGCAAGTTCGGTTGCCGCCCATCGCTTACGCCGAATACTTCGACGCCAGCGAGGGATGGGAGATCGGCTGGGGTAGCGGCAACCGGCATCCTCGCCCTCCCGAGCCGCCCATCGTCGCCCCAAGGAGATCAGCCCCGATGCACCCAATGCCACCGAACTCGATCCCCAGCGACGCCGGGGAAGTCCTGTACCGACTCGCGGCGATTCTGCAGAAGGCGACAGGTATCTCCCCGAAAGCGAGCGCGGTGGAAGGAACGCTTATCCCACGCGGAGACCCGCTGTTGCCCAGCGTCACAATCAAATTCGACGCCAACCACGTCCGCGGTGCCGACCGCGCAGCTCTCTTCTTTGACGACGAGTACGTTCATTTGGGTGTCTGGCCAGCGGAACTCCAGCCCCAATACGCCTATATGTATTCCGATCCGGCGAGAGTTGACGCCCTCCTCGAACTGAACACCCACGGCGGTTTCACCGTCGAGCCCAACTTCCAGCTTGCACATCGGTTTGCCCAACCGCTACAACGCTGGTTTCCAACCAGGCTGCTGTCTGTAGACGATTACCTGCATCAGTGGATTGACGATTTCCGTGACGGGCGCGCTGGCGGTCGAACCCGCGATCAGGTAGCCGATCCGCGCTTCTTCCAGTGGCTGATGGGTCGCCGCTACGCCCTTTCCGCCGAGGAGGAAAGCCTTCACGAGTGGCTGGAAAGCAAAGGAGCCGGCATTCAGGTCCACGTACGCCCGGGCATCCAAATTCTCAGAACCTGGTCGTACAGAGAAGCGCTTGCGATCGAGGGTCAGAACGAGTTTGCTACGCAGGTGCGGGAAGCAACTGATCGGATACTGACGGCGCTCGGCCAAACGCGGCTAGGTTTCACGAACGGAACGATGGGCTGAGAAGTTAGAAGAGCAGGCGTTGCGGCACTCGACTCCATCCAGCGCAGCCGATCTGGATCCCTTGGAAGTCTCACTTCAGTATGCAATACGACAGAATCCCGCCACTAGCATCCGCGATGCTGTGAGAAGCCGTTCGAGCGCGCCTGCACATCGTCCAATACCTCGGTGATTATCGAGAAGCATCGCGTGGCGGAGGTGCCGGAGCGTTCCCAGCCTGTGGCGCAACGCCTAGTTGTCAGTGCCTGGTGCTATCCATATTCAGTACGCCGAGATGGAGGTAGCAATGACGCACAGCGCGCCGGTAAAGATCGTCAACGACCAGTTGGTGCTGGGCCCGGTGACGGTGAATTTTCAGCGGACGCTGCGGATCCCCGAGACGGGGTTGCACCCGCTGCCGCCGGGCCTGGGCCGGTTCCCGCTGCGGAGAGTTGGAGACTACCCCGACACGGCACCGGCTGAGTGGCTTTCTCGTGGCGGGGTCATCCTGCCGATCTACCAGCGCGAGGCAATGTGGCTGTCGTTCGATGCGTCCGAACCCACTGCACTGCAGGTCGGTGTCGGCAAGGTGTGCGCGGTCAGCGGCTTGCCATGGATCGAGCACCTCATCAAGGACCCGCAGAACTACGTTGCGCTGCCTCGGCAGCCGTGGCTGGACGGGATCAACGCGGGGGACGGGTTCATCCGCCAGTTCGTTGCCGTGCCGCTCGGTTCTGGCGCCACAGTCGAAGGGCAGGTCACCGGAGAAGAGACCCATGGCGGGGTTCAGTTGCGCGCTGTCGGTCTGACCGAACAGGCGCTTGCGGCGTGGCACGCCGAGCAGGCCCTGCACGCGGAACGCTGCGCGGACGTGTTCGCGGACGGGGCCCCGTTGCCAGCACCATCGGCGAGCATGGGGCTGGGTGCTGGCGGTCGGATGCGCCAGGAGGTGTACGCAGATGGCCGCCCGCTCACCGACTATGAGGAGGCTAGCGCCCGCCGCGTTTTCGTGCACTTGTGCTCGGCCGCTCAGTGGACTGCCATAACCGGAGAGGTGCCGCCCCCGACGCCGGTCGACCGGGACGCTTACGTGGAGGAAGGGCTGCCATGGTTCGACTACTATGACGCCGACGCCCACGACCTCGCGGCGTCCGAGATCTTGACCAACGTCGAGAGTGTCGGCAAAAAGCTTGGTGCCGAAGAGAAGCCGTTTACTCCCGTCGACCCGAAGACGGTAATCACACTCGGCGGCACGAGCCCCGAGGTGATCACTGACGGGCAGTGGTAGCTGGTTCGGACTGGTCAGCCGAAGGTTCGCACGCTGCGAGGGCGGCATTCGATCGACACCTCGTATTCCCCACGCAGCACCGCAACGTTGACTTTCCGGTTTGCGACATCTCGCCGCAGAGCACGTAACAGGTCGTTCTGACTACGGATCTCGCGATCGCCGACAGCGACGATGGCATCGCCAGGCTCGAACGGGCCGGCTGAATTATCGCGAACAGAAGTCACTACGAGAGCATGGCCACCGGGCGCTCGGTCGACGGCTCGACGTGCGACGCTGACCCCGAGTGACGCACGCTCAACTGCTCCGTAGGTGATGAGTTCATGCGCGACCTCAGCGACAGTCTCGGCTGGGATGGCGAAGCCGATGCCGTCGGCCTCGGGAATAGCCGCCGTGTTCACGCCGATGACGAGACCGTCGACATTCACCAGCGGGCCGCCCGAGTTTCCTGGGTTGATCGCCGCATCGGTCTGGATGACATCAAAGATCGCCTGCTTGTCGCCAGTGGGAAGGCTTCGCTTCAAACCGCTGACAATGCCGAGGCTGATGCTCTCTGGAAACTCACCCAGTGGGCTGCCGAATGCGAAGCAGAGTTCGCCCAGGCGGGCTCCGTCAGGCGAAATCTTTAGCGGCTCAGCGGTTTGCGGGTCTACGCGAAGGACCGCTAGATCGGTCAAGGGATCCCGACCGACAATGCGTGCCTCGGTCTGCTTTTCGCCCGGAAGTTGAACGTAGATTGGGTCGTCCAGGTTTTCGACCACATGGTTGTTTGTGACGAGGTGTTCGACGTCGCAGATGAACGCGGACCCACTGCCTTCTTCGAAGTCGTGGGTTTGCCCCTTGACGATGGCGGTCGAGCGCACCACCCGCTCGCACAGTTCGGTGATTTCGTCGCTGAACTGCCGAAGCAACCGTGCCGATGTGTTAAACATCGAACTCGTCGCCTTCATCGTCCTCAAACATGGTCTTGCCTCCGAATCGCTTCTGCAGCAGCGTGTCGTAGTGGTCTGCTCGATCGGCTACAAGCTCGATAGTCGCCAAGAGTTGTTCGGGGGAGAGTTGCTCGAAGATATGCAGCTCAGCTGCCAGCACAATCTGTGCGTTCTCCGGATCGACATACGCCTTAGCGAACGGTGTGTTTCGGTTAATGGAGTTGACTGCCGCGTACACCTCTGGGCGCATGGTGAAATCCGTTAGCAGCGGCGAGAATATTTCAATGCGGGGCGGGTCGTCGTCAGCAGTGTGTACGAATACCAGTGCGCTGCCCCAGGGGATCGGGATGTCACCATCGTCGTCGCGTTCGATCGCATCGACCTTGAATTCGCGCTTAAGGGTGTCCTCAAGCCACTTGTCGAGTTCCTTCGCGCGTTTGTCGTCGCCGGACCCAAATATGCGGCCGAGGACCGGTGTCGACTGGATTCGGGGTGCGAACCTCGACATCTATCGTCTCCACTCTGCCAATTTGAAGGTAATCATTCCGACTCAAACCCCGACTGGTCAAACTTCAACGTCTTCGCGTTCTCCGAAACCGTACGGATCTTGTTCTCGTCGAATCCCGTTGAGTCGACGGCTTCGATCTCGATCTTCACGACCAGGTTGATCCCCTGGTCGCGCAGATTTGCGATCACCTCATCGGCGATGTTCTTGAAATCCATCGCGATCTTGTCCGAGTTGAGGGTCTTCACTCCATAGAACCGCGTGAACGCGATATCGATTGGACCGGCCCCGGCTCCAGTTCCTGCGCTTGTCCCCGTTGCAGTCCCGGTCGCGGTGCCAGTGCCGGTTCCAGTGCCTGCGCCGGTACCAGTTGTTGTTGGCTCCTCGTGCTTACGTTGGTGGCTGGCCACGTCAGGACGCACGATTAGTAGCGAGTCTGCTGGGGCCGGCGCTGAGTTGTTGTCTCCTGGAATCCACAGTCCGACATACCGTCCGGTGGCCTCGTCGAAGCCGGTCGCCAATGCGAAGGCGTCGGTTTCCCAGAGCATCGGAAGGTCGACGACGCCCTCGTCTAGCACCCGGCGGTCACGCAGCCGCGGCATGTACGGGTACTGGCTGTAGAGCCGCCATAGCGATCCGAGATCCACATGCCCGTCCTTCCAAATCTGGGGCACCTTGCCGATTGCCAGCCGGATCGTCGCCGCTGCCTGCCGCGTCGACAGGTCACCGTCATTGCCGAGACGCCGTGAAACCCGTTCTGCCAGTGCAGGAGACTGGCCCTCGACCTTTGTTTCGCGGATGATGAACGGTGCTCCAGCATCGGGCTGGGCGGGGACGAGCGCCCAGGTGAAGGTCTGCAGCAGTCGCGACGTGACAGTCTGGTCGGCCTGGCTCTGGCGTTGGGTCGCCTGGTTCTTCTGATTCTGTGTCAGGTCGAGGTCCACCTCATTGGCCAGAACGTGCGCCCAGCCAAGGTAGTCCCGTGTCGCATACTCCAGTTCCTCGAGCCGAGCCTCGTCGGCAGCCAGGAAAACCAACATGTTCCGGTTGCTACGGTTCGCGGTGCCCCGCTGTTCGGTCGCCTTGTGCGCGAATTCTTTAGCCGGCGAGTCGGTGCCGCGCTTGTGTGCGACTTTCGGATGCAGGATGACCAACCGCGCCTCGTCGGTGTCGGGGATGTCGGCATTGGACTCCGGGCACACGTGCACTCCCGCGAAATCACCGCGCGTCTTGGCCTGGTCCTGCAGGCGACGGACGATTTCCGCCCACACGTCCTCCTTGTGCAGGCGCTCGGCCTGATCTTTAGCGGTGCGAGTGATGTTGGCCTGCAGGTCATACCAGTACTTGCCCGAGCCCGAGTAGAAGTAGGTAGCCCTGTCGCCGAGCTGGGTCAGTGCTGAGTGGAAGTTGCCTGGGACATCGCCGGGCACCGCGGTGCCAAGGAACACCCGCTGGGTCTCCAGCCCCTTCTGCGCGGACCCAATGGTCGGAGCTGCGCCGAAGAACACCGTTCTCGCGAGACGTTTGGTCAAAGACCGCTGTCCGAACAGCGGCTTGTCCTTGTCAATCCGTGCTGGCTCGGAGTTCGGGCCATCGACATCAGCGTCGATGATCGCCTTCCACGAATCCTGCAGGTATTGTGTCAGTTCCGAATTCACGTTGGCCGTCGCCAGCGGAATAGAGCCCGGCATGATCAGAGGCGACGCGTCTTCGCCCGTCCACAGGGCGTGGATGACCGTGCTCATGAGCCGTAGCACCCCGCGGGTTCGTTGGAACCTCTCCAGTGATGACCACTCCTCGTAGAGCCGGTCGAACAGCTCGGGATGGATGGGATAGGTGCGCTTGATCCGCTCCTCGTACGCCGAATCACGCGACTCACGGGGGAAATCGTCGCTGTACTTGCGGTACATCTCGACGTACGCGCGCGCGGTCGCTCCGATCGACGCCAGCGCGGCCGCGTCGGGTTGTCTGAACAGCCGCTGTTTGACGATCTGGTAGGCCTCCGCCGACGAGGCGGGACGCCACTGATCCGCAACCCGGCGCACAACGTTCTGCAGCCGTTTGAGGGCCTCAAGCCCGTGTGCGCCGCCGACTTCCTCGGCGTTGCCAACCACGATCGTGTCGTCGCCACTTTCCGAGGCCGGGATCGAGATCACCAGCAGCACACCGGAGGTTCCCTTTGCGGCCTCCGTCAACGACTGCGCGAACGTGAACTGGTCGTCAAACGTGCCGCCCGCCAGATCATTTCGACCGACGAGAGAACGGGCATAGGCGACCCACTCGTCGATCAGAATGACCGCGGGCGCGTAGGCGGCGAGCAGCTGGTGCAGTGCCTTGCCGGGGTGGGTGCGGTCGGCATCGGCCTGGGCGACCATCGCGTAGGCTTCCGCGCCACCGAGCTGCCAGGCGAGTTCACCCCAGATGGTATTGACGTGGGTGCCGTCGTCCTTGGTGACGCCCGACGGGCTGAAGTGGTTACCGACGATGGCGACACGGTTGACGTCGACGCCCTTGTATCCGTTCGCGGTGAGGAGATCCTGGGTTTCCTGCGGAAACTCACCGACCGGAAGGCCGGAGGCGACGTGCCATAAGGCAAGCATCGAGTGGGTCTTGCCACCGCCAAAGTTGGTCTGCAGGTTGATCACCGGCGGTGCGTTGTCATCACCGGAGAGGCGGCGGACCGCGCGCCCGATGAGGTCGCTCAAACCCTCTGTCAGATACGTACGTTTGAAGAATTCGACGGCGTCGGCGTAGCCGGCGTCCTGTTCGTCTCCGGATGCGACCTTGTAGAGGTCGGCGGCGAATTCCGACGCGGCGAAGTTCCCGGTGGCGACGTCGTCGTGCGGCGGGAGCACTTCACGCCACGGCTTGAGGCCGGCAGCTTCAGGGTTGTCGACCGCGGCCTTGAGGACCTTCTTGTCGTCCTTGTCGGCCGTGACTCGTCGGAGGTTCAGGCGGATGTTGCGGACTTCGTCGGCCTGCTCGGCAGCTCCGATCAGCCTCAGGAGGCGCTCGCCGGTGTCAAGCGCCCGGTAGGCGTCGTCGTCGGTGAAGGTGCCGTTGTGGGCCCAGACGTTGCGTACTTCGCGCAGTTCTATGGCGTACGACTCGCCGGCCTTGCCAAGCGTCTTGTTGAACGGGTACCAGCCCTTCTTGAACCCACCCGTGATGTTCGATTCGGTCAGGATGCGGAACTGAATCTGGGGGTCGTGCGGGCTGTACGTCTTGTTGCTCGACGCTCCGTCCTTGGCCTGCACTAGTTTTGGCCAAGCTGCGCCAACAGCCGGGTCGCCCTGACCAATCACCATGGAGATGAAGTCATCCAGGGGTGGCGCGATGATCTCGAACATCTTATTGATGCGGTCACGGTTACTCAATGCCATGTCACTCGTCCTCATCGTTGAAGTCGAAGGAGCCTTGCGCGATCGTAGATTGATTCTCGGAGCGTGCGGCGTCAAGGATCTCGGGCCAGCTGGTGACCAGGTTGTTGAAACTCAGCGCATCCTTGGTCCACCCATTCGACTCGGCGATTCGGAAGAGGAGGTGCGCCAACTCCTTAACCAAGTCTCCGTCGACGGCGCTATCCGGTCGTCCTAGTGCGTCGTTCAAGAAGTCACCTGCAGCTGAGATACCGTCACGCTCAAGGAACTTGATGAGATGATGAAGTGCTTCCCAGTTGCTAGTGTGGAGGTCGGTCAGCACGTCGTAACCCCAACTTAGATCCGCTGGTTCTATCAATTGCACCTTGCCGGCACGTGAAGAGACGATCCCATCCCGGTCCATCGCCTCGACGCTGGTATTCCGCGCTCGAGCGAGATTGTCAGCGTCGCCAAACTTCCCGGTGCCGTACCCGTGTTGGCGGTACCACGCGATCGCGAACCGCGACGTACTGTCGAAGTCGCCTTCTTGTTCGTTCAGGACCTGGTCGAGGGTCTCGTTGATACGTGCGAGGGCCGAGCGGACGGTCATATTCGTTCCGTCTGGTTCGAGCACCGCGGCGTAGCGACTAAACACTGCCATGCCGGGCCCGATCGCGGCTTGCGGCAAGTCGACGGGAGCAATCTGGCCCTGTTGCAACCTTCGGAGTGCATCGGGAAGTTCTGATTCAAGGGCTGCGATGAAACCGCGACGATCGGTCGTCAGCGCCGTGTTTGGTCGCGGGCGGAGCGAGAGAACGATCGATGAGGCGAGCGCATTTGTGCCCTGAGCGATCATGCGAGACGCAGTTTCGGTTCTGAAGGGCCACGTTGAAGTTATCTCCCATCCTGACCTGACCATGCCATCAAGCAGCGTTTCCCAACCTGATGATGCTTCACCAGAGTCATCGCTCTCGGACTGCTTAAATGCGTAGTAGACGGTGATGGGGTAATCATCGAATGCGACTTGGCGGGCTTTCGCGAAAACATCTCGGAATCCACTCTCAAAAAACCGCTTAGCGCCTTCGCGCCCATCGTGTCTGTATGGATTAGCAACAAGCTCCTCGGCCTTCGGCACCAACATGGTTGCGAAGAGCTTTGGATGAACCCGCCGAAGCGAGCGACGCAACCAAACATAAAAGAAGTCGGACAAGTCCGAGTAGCCAACGTTGTCGTAATAGGGCGGATCGGTCGAAATCAACATTTGTCGCGCACTAATATCTTGGGCAGGCTGTTGTTCGGCGTATCCGTTATGGTCGAGAACCAGTCCGTCGAGGGCTTGGGCGCCAAGCTCATACTGTGAACCCCATGCTCCTGAGCCGTTGCCCAGCGGATTCAATTCAAGGAAGTCCCATGCCATTGGGATTGCTTGACGCGCAAACACATTCCGGATCTGCTCATTCTGGTAGTGCCATGTTGTGATGTTCGACTGGTAGTCGCTGCCCCGACTGACAGCCAAACCGAGATACGTAGCTACCGCGTCCGCGTAGCCCTCGTCCCCCGAGTCGATAAGAACACGCTGCCTCGCCTCCTCAACTAAGTCGCTGAATGTTGTGAGTGCCAGAAGCTGTCGGTTGGTGAATAAGTCGGAGAATCGGGAGAGCCCATACTGAGGGGTCCATAGATTGCGGGGGTCATACCCAAGGTCTTGATCGGGGACGTCGTCGGGACGAGCAATCTGAGCGGCTTTCGCGTGTTTCTCAGTTGGAGGAAAGTAGAGCCGCTCCCGCTTACCCTCCGCAATTATCGCGAGTAGAACTTGGCCCATTCTTCCTGCAGCGCCTTCAGACTTGATGTATTCCTTGCTGACGGCCGCATCACAAGCAACGCAAGTGGCGCCGCGGCGACCCGACATAGTCCCGTCAGACTGTGGTCCACCGCCGTGCCCGATCTCGAAAGCAACCCGGAGTCTAGACGGCTGGGTCGGATCGCTGACTACAGAGGGAACAACGAAGACTTCCTTTCCTTTCTTCTTGCGGAGCCACCACGAGCTAACAAGAGGCATTTGAATGGAACACGCCGGGTTTGGGCAGATAACGGTTCGAGCCCAGATCCAGGCGAGTGCATTCGCCCCGTCGACTTTCGGATAGTGCTTTCCTATCCGATTCGTCGCTTGCGACTGAACCCACTTTCCGTAAGCTCGAACGTCGGCAGCTAGGCCTTCAGCGTTCCTCCACTGCCTGATCTCGGAGTCCGCGAGACCCGGGAATGCCGGTGGACAGTTGCGAAAATGAGCCGGGATCTCAATGAGCGCTTTATTGATCAGCACGGCAACGGGATTGAGATCGTAGGCATGTGCCTCCAACCCCAAGCGCTGGGCCTCCAGAGGTATCGACCCGCCGCCTGCGAACGGGTCAAGAATGGGCGGAGGATGCCCATCCGTTGATTTCAAAATCTCATCACGAGCTTTGGCGAGCAATTTGTGGTCCGCTGCGTTCTCCCACGCAACAAGGTCTTCGATCAACTGGTGAAGGCGCGCCCGCTCGGCGCGCTGGAGTTCCTCGGTCGGAAACTCACCCGGACGGGCACTTGGATCGTCAACAAGCTGGCCAAAGATGACAGCACGAGCTATGGCCAATTTCCTTCGAGCCCACCAGTAGTGCATTCGCCATGGATGGTTCTTACGCTTTGGGCCATCTTTCTCGGCCGCCTGGTTGATCGACTCCAGCGGCAACGCAACTTCTATCAACTTGCGCTTTTGTGTCACGCAAGCCCCCCAGATTTCGAAGTATCCACACTGGCGCTGGCGCACGAATGGTGTGCGGTATGCACAGCGGCCGTAAATTGCACGGTCATATTCATCAGAACGGATTCACTCCCTTTGCCCACGTCTTGTCCCAGTCGCCGCGGATGCCCGTGGCCTCAAAATCGCCGAGGTCGGTGTTCGCGAATGGATTGTCGAGGTAGCGCACCTCGTCGTACCGCGATCCGCGCGGGTCGACACGTACGAGCGCCAACCGATAGCGCGGGGCCGCGTTCTTTCCGACCATCACCTCGTTGTGCGTGACGAAGAAGTCTTTCGCCCCGTCGAGTCGGGCCTTCACCTCGATGCGGTACGTATCACCACCCGGCGCGGTCGACAAGATGTCGAATCCCTTGTTGTTGTAGGCCTGTTCGGCGGGATTACGCCCGAGTTCACGCTCCCGTGCCATCACCAACTCGACGCCGCGACGCTCCACCTCTTTGGTTTCCTTCGCGTGGATCGGCGCGTCGGCAGGCAGGTCACCTTCCAGCATCGACACCGGAAGCACCAGCGCCGCCGTGACAATACGCGGCGGCTTCGTCGACATCAGCGCCTGCTTGTCCAGCACCTCCAACCGCCTATGCAACCGCGCATCGAGGTCGACGGCCTTGCGGTTGAGGCTCTCGGCCGACTCCTTCGGCTTCTCGCCGGCCTGCTCCTTCTCGGCGGCCACGGCCGCGTCCAACAGCAGCCGGTCCCGTTCGCTCTCAAGGCGTTTCGTGACGAGTTCCCGCGTCTTCGCCAGTTCAGCGGCCCGACGCGGCTGAACTTCTGCGAGGTACTCCGGCAGCTGTGACGTGATGAACCAGCTGATGGTGCGGTCTTCGGCTTCGCTGAGCCACGGGAGTTGGCGCGCTGCCGCGACGGCGGCTGTCTCCGGTGCCGCGACACAGTCGAGATACGGGGCCGGTCCGCCCGGTGTGACGGTGCCGAATTCGTCGACGTACGCGTAGCCGAACCGTCGCGACACCGCGGCGCCGGTAGCGTCGGCGACCTCCTCGACGACGCCCACCAACAGGTGCGGCTTCTCGAGCGTCGACGATACGAGAACCGTCCCGCTGTTGAGTGTGCCACCGAACCGGTGGATCGCCTCGTCCATGACGGCGTCGTGCAGCGGGTGGCCGGGTGCGAGAAGGTCCGCGCGGGCCGTGTCGTCCGAATGGACATGCTCCAGGTCGAAGCTCACGCGATCGTACTTGGTGGCGATCGGTTGATACTTGCTCGCCCTCAGTTGTGCTGGGACGTTGGCGATCTCATACCGGCCCCGTTCGCGTTTGGCGATCCGGCCTCCCAGACGGGTGAATGCGGCCTTGAACGCCAGCTCGATGTAGTGCGGTTGCAGGCGCCGGGCCCGCGCTTCGTCCATCGCGGCACGCAACTTGGCGAGATCGGCGTCGGCCAGGTTGTCCGAGGCAAGTGCACGTTCGTCGAGCAGCTCCTTGAGCCCCTCGGAGACCTTGTGATCAATCACTTCGTGCATCTTGGCCTTGACATCGTCGCGCTCGCCGTACCGGATCGCATCGAGCAGCAGGTCGCGAAGCGGTGTTTCACTGAACGCCTCGCCCAGGACATCGAAGACCTTGCCGCCGTAGGCCTTTCGCTGTTCCTCGATCTTGGTCAGCAGGCGTACAAAGACCTCGCCCTCGCGGGTGTTGCTGGCGACGATGTTCCACAGACGGCACACCTCTTCCTGCCCGATCCGGTGGATACGGCCGAAGCGCTGCTCGATGCGGTTGGGATTCCACGGCAGGTCGTAGTTCACCATCAGGTGGGCGGCCTGCAGGTTCAGTCCCTCGCCGGCCGCGTCGGTGGCCAGCAGGATCTGGCAGTCGCGGTTCTTGGTGAACTCCTCGGTGATCATCCGGCGCTCACCGCGGCGGACGCCCCCGTGAATCGAGCGCACGGCGTTGGGTTTGCCAAGCAGCGAACGGATCCGGCCGGCCAGGTACTCCAAGGTGTCGCGATGCTCGGTGAAGATGATGAGCTTGCGTGGCCACCCGTTTGCGTCGACCGTGAGCGCCTCGTCCTGCAGGATCTTGCTCAGCTCGGCCCACTTGCGGTCGGTGCCCGAATCGCGGACCTGTTTGGCCACCGTGGTGAGCTCGGCCAAGTCGAGGAGTTCCGCGTCGAGTTCCTCGACGGTCTGCGCCGCCGTCGCCGCGTCCAGCAACTCTTCTTCGAGTTCCTCGAGCTCCTCGGAGTTGTAGTCGTCGGCATCGATCCCGTCGATGTCGACCGTGGGCTCCTTGTCGCGGTAGGTGCCGTTGAGGATCTCCTGCTTCTTACGTTCGAGCCGGTCGGTGCGGCGCACCAGGCTCTTGTAGATCGCCTCGGGGCTCGACGCGAGACGGCGCTGCAGAACAGTGAGGGCGAAGCCGACGGTGTTCTTGCGCTTGCCGCCGACCCGATCGGCCCGGTTCATGCCTTCGCGGACGTAGGCGGTCACCTGCTCGTAGAGGTTGTACTCCAGCTCGGTGAGCTCATAAGGCACCGTCTCGGCGATCCGCTCGGGGAAGAGCTTCTTGCCCTCGAAGGTGAGCAGATCCTCCTTGACCATGCGCCGCATGATGCCGCTGGTGTCGGCGGTCTTCGTCCTCTTGCCTTCGAACCGGTCGCGATCGAGCAACGTGAGGAAGAGCTGGAAGTCCTCTTCCTTGCCGGAGTGCGGCGTGGCCGTCATCAACAACAGGTGACGGGTGATACGGCCCAGGAGCTCGCCGAGTTGGAAGCGTTTGGTCTTTTCGAGCTTGCCGCCGAAGTAGTGGGCGCCCATCCGGTGGGCCTCATCGACGATGACGAGGTCCCACTCCGTCTCCCTCAACTGAGCTTGCAGCTCCTCGTTGCGAGACAGCTGATCCATGCGCGCGATCAACAGTGGGTTCGTCTCGAAGACGTTGAGGTTGACGTTGGCATCGATGAGCTGATTGGTCAGCAGGTCGAAGCGCAGGCCGAACTTGAAGTACAGCTCGTCCTGCCACTGCTCGACGAGGCCGCCGGGGGCGACGACCAAACACTGCCGGACGTCATCGCGCAAGATCAGCTCTTTGATGTACAGGCCGGCCATGATCGTTTTGCCGGCACCCGGGTCATCGGCCAGGAGGAAACGCAACGGCGTGCGGGGGAGAAGCTCGCCGTAGACGGCGCGGATCTGATGGGGGAGCGGACGCACATCGCTGGTGGCGACGGCGAGCATCGGGTCGAACAGTCCGGCAAGTGTTATTCGCTGGGCCTCGGCGACGAGCTTGAAGTCGGAGGCGTTGGCGTCGAACGCGCGGCTGCCGGTCTGCGCGACAGTGAGCTTGTCCTGGTCTTTGCGGAACACGACCTGCTGGCCCAGTGCTCCGTCGGTGGTCTTATACGTCAGCTCTAGAGCATCGGTGCCGTGCCACTGGGCAAAGATCACCGTGATCACCTGGGCTGGGATCAACCCGTCGATACGCAGGCCAGGCTTCAACTCTTCCAGCAGCACTGTTTGTCCTCCCCGGTAGATAGCCGACCAACGCTAATAGACGGCTCCGACAATAGGCGGGCGAACCCGTGTGCCGTGGCGAGGCTCCGCTAATCTTCCGTGTAATCGATTGACCACCGGGACCCATGAACAAACACGAACAGCCGTCCACGTCGGCGATTGGCGATGAAGTACGACGCTGGGTGGACACCGCCAAGTCGCTGACGGTGGCTCGCCACGAGATTGTTAGCGAGTCCGCCAAGCAGGCGGCAGCACTGCGAGCCCGCACTGTGAAGGCGCGGCGAGACGACCGCGATTTGTGGCACGTCATCCCGCTGCGCCCCGACGATCAGGCGCTCATTCAGGGTATGGCAAGGGCTGCCCACCTCTCGCCAATTCACCCGGACGTACAACGAGAGCTTGACCGGCTCACCACCGAGGTCGCTGCGGCGACGGCGGACTTGCGAAAGGTCACGGGATTCGGCCGCCTGCTGCTGTTCGGCGGAACACGAGACAAGGCCAACCAGGCAGCGCAGTTCCTCAACGACTACCACCGGTGGTTTCGCACCAGCGGTATCGGCCGGGCTATCGAGAGCGCCAGGCCGGTAGACGATCAACGGATTCACGCACTGACCGTCCGCGACGCACTGGCCGACTGGGTGGGTTTCAAGCAGCAGCTCCCCGAGGATGGCAAATCCGCGGTCCTTGAAGACTCGAGGTCATTCGCGATACTGCCGAACGCGACGGGCATCATTCGGCGAGCGGCGGCCATAGAGTCCAGGATGCGCAAGGCCGCATTCGACGCCGGCAACAACGTCCGAAACAAAGAGACCGACCGGATGCTGGCCGACATGTCAGTCGAACGGCTCCGGGAAGCCACCCGCGACAAAATCCGCGTCGGCGCTCTGGTGGACAACGGCATCACCAATGTACTCGCAGTCTTGACTAACGAGCACCGCCTCCAAACTCTGGGCGGTATCGGGGAAACCTCTGCGACCCGGATCCGCGCGGCGGCGCGAACACTGCGGCAGAACACGTTCGACGAGATACCGATGCGCATCGATATCAAGAACCGCACTCCCGAGCACACCGAGTTTCTGCGCCGCCTCCGGGCCTGGGACGCCGCACGTCGCGCCTGCGCTTCGTCTGCCGACATGGCCATCGTTGAAGAACTGGCGCCAGTTGCTGCGGCAATCGACAAGACGGTCACCCACGCAATCGTCATCCCGACCGCCCTGTCGACCGTCGAGGACTTTCGGGACGCCATACAGATCGTCGCCCGGTCGGCTCGTGCGGTCGCGGATGCCGAAGACGCGGCAGCAAGCGGCGACCCATGGGAGGACTTTCTCACTCGCCCCGCGGACTACTTCGCGCTGCTCGCCGAACTGGGATTCATCACCGAAGACGACGAGAAGACCCACGGTGATCTACCGACTGAAATCATTGACGCCGTTCGCGATTTCGAACTGAAGGGCGACTATCTCACCGCGTCGCTGCGCGGCTACCAGAGCTTCGCCGCACGATTCGCCTTGGTTCAGCGGAAAGTGATCATCGGTGACGAGATGGGCCTGGGTAAGACCGTCGAAGCCATCGCCGCCCTTGCCCACCTCCGCGCCAAAGGCGAGCAGAACTTTCTCGTCGTGTGCCCCGCGGCTGTGGTGACAAACTGGGTCCGCGAAGTCAATGACAAATCGAAGCTGACCGCCCATCGGTTACATGGGCCCGACCGGCGGTGGGCGGCCAAGAACTGGGAACGCAACGGCGGCGTGGCCGTCACGACCTTCGAGACCCTGCCCTGGCTCACCAACAACATCGCGATACCAACGCTTGGCTGCGTTGTGGTAGACGAAGCTCACTACATCAAGAATCCCGATGCACTTCGCACACAGAGAACGTCGCGGCTCATCGATTCCTGCGAGCGGGCGGTTCTCCTCACCGGCACACCGCTGGAGAATCGCCTCGATGAGTTCCGCAATCTCGTCGGGTATCTCCGTCCGGATCTGATACTCGACGCAAATGAATTCGCGCCGAAGAAGTTTCGGCGCCAGGTGGCGCCTGCGTACCTCCGCCGCAACCAAGAAGATGTCCTCACAGAACTCCCCGAACTCGTCGAGGTCGATGAATGGATGCCGATGTCTGCCGCGGACGCATCCGCATACCGCGCCGCGGTAGAACGACGCAACTTCATGGCGATGCGACAAGCCGGTATGAGGCAGGGCCTCAAATCCACGAAGATGCAGCGCCTTGTGGAGATCGTCGACGAGGCAGAGGCCAACGGACGTCGCGTCGTGGTCTTCTCGCACTTCCTCGACGTCCTCAGCGACATCGCACGACATATGCCCGGCAGAGTATTTGGCCCGCTCACCGGTTCAGTCGTCGCTAGCCAGCGCCAGGTCATGGTCGACGACTTCTCCGCAGCCAAGAAGGGCGCCGTCCTGGTCGCTCAAATCGTCGCTGGCGGCGTGGGTTTGAATATACAAGCGGCGTCGGTCGTCGTGATCTGTGAACCGCAACTCAAACCCACCACCGAATGGCAAGCGATCGCCCGAGCGCACCGCATGGGCCAACTAGAATCGGTCCAAGTGCATCGGCTCTTGTCTGATGAGGGTGTCGATCAAAGGCTCCGTGAGATCCTCGCGACCAAGAAGGAGCTGTTCGAGAGCTTCGCGCGCGAAAGCGAAACTGCTGCAAGCGCTCCGGAAGCCTACGACGTCACCGAAGCCGAACTCGCTCGCGACATCATTGCCGCCGAGCGTGAACGCCTGTTCGGGCAAGGCGCACCGCCGACACCGGCGGCGGGGTCAACACCAGGCGCGACGAAGGTCGACGCAAGCACAACCGTTTCGGAGCAGCCACCTCGCGATCCTGCGTCAGGCGTAACGGCACCCGCGACACGAGCACCTGCCACCGATTCGCCGCCAGCGCCCCGTATCCCCGCGGCTCGGCCCCGGTTGCCACGCCGGGAGGCCGCCCATTCTGCGGAGAGCACCGTCGCAGACCGGCCGAGGCGCGTGGCTTCTCAACAGCAAGCGTCACACGTGTCTTCGAGTGCTGTGTCACGGGTGACCAGTCCCACACCACCGACGCTGAAGGCTTACCCTGTCTTTTCCGAAGCCCTCTCACCGATCTCGCAGACGCCGCCCGACCGCATCATCGACAACGTCGTTCGCATCGTTGGTGTCGAAGGTCCTGTCACCGGCTGGCGGATACATCAGGTGTACAAGAGGTGCGCCTCGAGTCGAGAGTCTCATGACGAGTTCTCTCGTCTGCTCAATCGCGCTATCTCGGCTGCTGAGCGCCACCAGCGGATCGTTTCGGAGAATCCGTTCGGCCAGACCGGTAACAAGCCAAGGACTTTCAGGCTCCCGAGTCAGTCCTCAGCAGTCGCACGCGAACTCGGTCCGCGAACGATCGATATCGTGCCTCCAACTGAGGTGCTCCAGTACTGCCGGAACGTGTCGGCTGGCCAAACGTTGTCCGAGAACGACCTCATCGAACGGGTGGACAGGCTGCTGCGTACTAGGCAGGTAGCAACTGAGCTACGGAAGGCCATCGTCGCTGCTCAGCGTTTGGATCTGGCGGAGCGGCGGTAGTGGTGCGGTCCGCGTGAAACATCGGCGCATGGCTCAACCAGCTCGGGGTTCTTGCCAGAGATGCGGCGGTCGACAATGCCTCTTCGATAAGCGGTGAGGCGGCCTTTTGCTGATGAACACCTCAAGGCCCGCTGCCTCACACACGACTCCGACCGTTGATTCTAGAGGCTGAGCTGCGACTTATCGGGATCGGCAATCCGTTCGCCGGTCAGAGCCTCAGAGGGGGTGGAATTCTAGAACTAATGTGACAACGCTCCGTCAGCGGTCGAAACCGCCTCGTAGTGAGCGTCTTTCGGGGGAAGGCGGCACCACATCAATACGTCACGGTGACGAAATACTTTTGTGCTCGCCGAGAAGCCACTAAATCGTCGGGCCGTCGTGGGGCCGGCGCTGGACAAGCAACACGAAATCACCTAGCGTCCAACACGATCATTCAACGCCACGCGCGAAGCGCAGCCAAGATCTGAAGGCCACCAACTCACGGGCCACTATCTGGGGGCGGAGCCGCGTGTAAAAGGGAGCTAAGTCGTGACGAGGAAAAGACGCGACAAAACGGGCCGAGAAGGCTGGGACCAAGACCTCTGTACCGAATGCAAGACTCGTGAGGAAAGGCGAGAGCGTTCGTGCACAAAGAGCCATGTGCCCACAAAGGCTCTTCGCGGCGAGGAGCGAAAGATGGTGCTACCCACGTGGTTCTCAGAATTTCCAATGGGCGGCCCTCGCCGCAAGTGAAATGGATTTTCTTCGGTGAGTAAAGAGAAGACCTGGTCATCGAGCCGGCTCCGGCATCGACATTCCGCTCGTTATCTATACCCGACGCCTTCCATGCTTTCGATCTGTTCGCTCCCAGGCTGGGGTCGCTCGTCACTTCTTCGAAAGCCAATGCGCGGCATTACGAGAGCAACTCAATCCGTCGTAGTGCCGAGGACGACTCGTAGCGAGTGTCTTTCGAAATGCCGCGACACCGCATCAATTCGTCACAGTGACGAAAGACTGGTGTGCTCGCCGGGGAAGTCGGGGCCCGGCGATGCCGGCCGGACTGACTGTCGAGGCCCCGAAGCGGCTTGATCCACGGGTCGCTGACGCGTCGCTAACGGGTTGATCGCACGCACCTGGTGCATGGACATCAGCCCGTTAAGACCAGCGGGCGGAGCGTGCGGCTTGAACGGGGCGGCTCCGGCCAGCGGACCGACCGAGCAATGTCTGCGCATCGACATCCGGCCTGGTTATCAGAACGCCGATAAGCCACACTATGTCAAGTTGGATGTCAGACCATAGTGCCAGACTCTCCCTATCGAGGCAGGCAGTTCGGGCAGCAGGACCGCCAGTTCGGGCTGGGTCAATTCGTTGTAGGACATGTGCTCTCACCTCGCTGGAAGCTTTGCCCGCCACAGGGTCGGCGGTTTTAGAAGATGTGGATGCCTTCTCGGTTAGGGCGAAGTGATCCGTACGCGGGGGTCAAAGGAAGGTGCAGCGCGTCGACTATTCCGGGTTCGGCTTCGCATACCCAGGGGATCGCGTTGAGGGCTCGCATGCCGGTGGCCAGCAGTCCCTGATTGCTGGTGTTTTCGTCGGCATTGAAGCCGACCTGGAATTCGCAGTCGATGCTCGGCTCACCTTCCATGATCACGCGCCAGATGCCGTCGGTATCGCCGGCGCGGCCCTTGGGCCAGTCGGGAGCGATGTCGTCGGCCATGCGGTCGACGTGCTCGATGGTCACCACTTCCTGGCCATCTTTAATGCCGATGCAGCGCGACCACACCGCACCCGCGGTGCCCGGCTCGATGATTCCCGACGCCGTCTCAAGGCGACGCGGTGAGGGGGCGAACTCGCAGGATTCGCGGATCTCATCGAACTCGATACCCAACGCGTCAGCGACCATGGTCACTGCCGCGCCCCACCCGATGGTGATGGCTCCGGGGATGCGCAACCCCCCTTGATAATCCAAAGGCTTTCCCAACCCGAACAATTCGTGCATATCGAAAGCGACCGGGTACTCGGAGTAGTTGGTGATCTCTAGGCCGCGGATGGAGTACACGGTGTGCGACATCGAGGCCAGCGCAATGGGTAGCAGGTCGCAGCCGAAGCCCGGTTCGATGCCGGAGGAAAACAGCGAAGCGTTGCCCGCTTTTCCAGCCTCCACGATCGGTGCGGTGTAGCGCGGCGAGAGCGACCCGCGTTCATAGACCAGACCCGGAATCGACGTGGTCACGATGTTCTTGCCCGCCCGCAGGATCTTGCAGTAGTCGTCGCGCGCCTCTTTGGGCCGTGAGGTGCCCGGTCCGACGTAGATCACCGCGTCAGCGTCCGAAGCCAATAGCGCATCGGCGTCGTTGGTCGCCAGCACACCGATCGGTTCCATGCCGGCAAGGGTGCCGGCGTCTTGGCCGACCTTCGACGGTGAGTGCACCCACACGCCGACCAGTTCCAGATTCGGCCGATCCATGATGGTGCGGATGGCGTAGCCACCGATCGTTCCGGTGGCCCAGACGATGACCTTGTAGGTCTTCCCGTTGGACAGAGGATCTGTCACAGTCCGCTCCTTTGCGCTGGTCGGCATCGACCACAAAACCATAAACGGTTAATGTTTTGTTCGCAAGGTCGCAGTACGGGCGTATCTGGGTGAAGTGTGATGATGTTGAGTCATGAAGGCACCGGCAGCGCCGACTCGCCCGTCGCATGGAAGTCAGCCTCGAGCCGAACGTACGCGCGCGAGCATCCTCGAGGAAGCGGTCGCACATATTCTCGAAGCGGGTCTGGCCGGCGCGAACGTCAAGGCGATCGCACAACGCGCGGGCGTCACCTGGGGGGTGGTGCAATATCACTTCGGTGATCGCGAGGGTCTGCTGGCTGCGGTCGTGGACAAAGGCTTCGACGAGCTGGCCACGGCGCTGGCCGTTTCCCCCAGCGGCCGATCCGGGGACGTTCGGGATCGGGTGCGTGACGTCGTTGAGACCGCTTGGTCGGCGATGTCGAGCCCGACGTCGCGCGCGGCAATCGAGATCCTGATCGGCACCCGCGCCACACCGGGATCAGCTGCCCGAAAGCAGCTCTCGCGCTTGGCATCAACCTTCGCCGAGCTCGCTCAGTCGATCACCGACGACCTCGACGCCACCCAATCCAAAGCCATCGGCGACCTCCTGCTGACCAACATCCGCGGCCTAGTCACCACCCAGCTCATCATGCCTCGACAGATCGACACTGCCACCGAGCGCCGAATGCTCATCGACGTGCTCAGCACCTACATCGACACAACCGCAAAACCAGGGATCTGACCCCAACGCAACGTCTACTACCCACGCCGGACACCCACCATCACCCCCGATAACTGATCCGAGAGCCAACCCAATTTGCGCTGTCCCAGTTCTAAGAAAAGAGAGGCCTCGATTTCACGCTCCCCTGCTCTATAACCCCTCGAATCCGCCATCTTTGAGGGGAACCTACAAATAGACCGCAATGACTGACTGGCCCAGTTCCCTGACCTCTTCCTACTGAGATCTGACTTGCTCACCCAGCGGACGAGTGCCACTACGGAAAGGACAATCGACGGAGACAAAGCGGGGCCCCACCGTCTCACTGAAGTTGGCATCCTCGCAGCTCGGTGATGACAACAAGAATGAGACCGGACACTAAGCCTGCGGTGTCGACACTCAAGGTGACGACTGTTTGGTTCGTTCGAAGGGATGACGGCGCTGATCTCATAGATCGAGAACGACGCGTAGGGCCGCATCAACGCGGCGCATTTCGTCGAAACTGAGGACTCCGACGCTCTTACCGAGTCGGCTTGGAGCAACCGCCGCGGTCTGCTCGGCAAGTACCCGGGTGTTCACGCCGGCGATTTCAACCTCGGGTCGTAAGCTGGCGGCACGAGCCGACGTGGACGTCGGTGCGACCAGCCAGGTCGACAACGGCACGTGATCCGACTGGATTACTACGGCGTATCGGGAACCAGACTGCTCGTGGCCACGACTCCCCCACGGGGCGTGTAACCGAAAGACCTCACCACGCACGCAGCGTCTCCATGTCGCGCAACACCTGCTTGGCCTCAGTGCGGTCGGACTCGTCTTCGGCAAGCCTTTCCGCCTCGGCGCGAATCGTCGCTTTGGCCTTTCGGCGTGCGGCATCGATGAGAGCAGATCGAACGGCTGCGGACACAGCCGTGCCATCTCTCGTTAAAACTTCCAGCGCCTTAGCGGTCTCGTCGTCCGGCCGGAAGGTAATTGTGTCAGCCACAGCAACAGCGTACGACGTTTTGTAAGACAATCGCTGGTTCCGGGTGTACCACCGCCGTCGCGAAGGCTCATACCTGCATCGGCTCGAGCAATCCGCGCTTCCGCAGATCATCCGCCCAAGGTCCAGCGGCCGTGCTGATGTTGCGACTGAAGATCGACCAACGTTCTTGATGGCCGAAGCAATCGTGTAGCCGTGTCACGTATTCCGTCAGCGTGTCGATATCATCAATTGCAGCCAGGTACCGGCAGGTCTTGTCATATTCGATGAGCAGGTTGTTGTCGACTGCGTATCGCACCAATTGTTCTGTGGTGCTTATCCGTTCCATCTCAACCAGTACCAAGTCAAAGCCGTCGCAGAGCGCGTCGGCGAACTGCCGCATGTCGGTGCGACGGTCGAACCGCACCTCGTATGGCAGATCGGGCACTAAGCGCTCCCAACGACGTTGCAGCAGTGAACCTTTGAGGGTATGTCGCACTCGCTCGTATCCAGGACATGCGGCGTCGACCTCGACTGATCCGATACCGACATTGACGAAGAACCCGTGCCACGACATCGTGCCGTTGTGCCAGTCGGGCTGAAGGTCGATCATGTCGTATAGCGGTCCCCGCTCCCGCTTGAAACTGCAGTCCGATATGCCAAAGCCGCGTGCACGTAGGAACGGTCCGACATCGGCGGAGATTACCGCCTCGTAGGTCCGCTGCAATGAATCGTTGACTGCCCCCTCGCCCATGACTCAAGGCTAAGGCGGCGGCACCATCCTTCAGCGCACCAATTTTGGCGCTAGCAAGGCAGGCGCGACCATGCCCGACGCTGAGTGCGAAAACCACCTTGCGCGTTAATGTGGTAGCGGTGAGATCCAGGGGCCACCAAGGAGTGGGACTTGATGCCGAATTCGACTACATCATCGTGGGAGCGGGCAGCGCAGGCTGCCTGCTCGCCAATCGGCTCAGCGCCAACCCCGATCATCGTGTGCTCCTGATCGAGGCCGGCGGCAAAGACAACTGGTTTTGGATCAAGGTGCCGGTCGGTTATCTGTACACGATTGCCAACCCCCGCACCGACTGGTGCTTCACCACCGAACCCGACGCAGGCCTGGCTGGCCGCAGCATCATCTACGCGCGCGGCCGCGTGATCGGCGGTTGCTCGTCGATCAACGCCATGATTCACATGCGCGGGCAAGCAAGCGATTTCGAGTTGTGGGCGCAAGCCACCGGAGACGAGCGCTGGCTTTGGGGCGGCCCAGATCGTCCAGGCGAGACACTGGCGATCTACAAAGAGTTGGAAAACTACTTCGGTGGAGCCGACGACTGGCACGGCGCTACCGGCGAGATCCGGGTCGAGCGGCCACGTGTGCGCTGGAAGATTCTCGACGCCTGGCAGGCCGCCGCGGCCGAATTGGGTATCGAGCCGATCGACGAGTTCAACCGCGGAGACAACTCCGGCAGCGCGTATTTCCATGTCAACCAACGGCGGGGCAAGCGCTGGTCGATGGCCGATGCGTTCCTCCACCCCGTCGCCCACCGACAAAATCTCACCGTCTACACGCAGACACAGGCTCTCCACCTGCTGATGGACGATCAGGTCCGCGAGGATCAGCGTCGTGGCGCCTGGACCACGGCCCGGCACCGCGTTACGGGCGTGCGTCTGCTCAAAGACGGCCAGGTCGTCGACGTTCGAGCCCGCCGGGAGGTGATCCTGAGCGCCGGTGCCATCGGCTCGCCTCATCTGATGCAAGTCTCGGGGTTGGGTCCGGCCGCGTTGCTCACCCAGCATCACGTGCCGGTGGTCGTTGATCTGCCAGGGGCCGGCGGAAACCTCCAGGACCATCTGCAGCTCCGAACGGTCTACCGCATTCGGGGCGCGCGAACCGTCAACACGCTGTACCGGAATTGGATCACCCGGGCGGGCATGGGAATTCAGTACCTGCTGCTGCGATCAGGGCCGATGACGATGCCACCGTCCACGTTGGGGGCTTTCGCCAAGAGCGACCCCGCGCTGGCCAGCTCGGATATGGAGTGGCATGTGCAGCCGTTGTCGTTGCCGAAATTCGGGGAACCCCTGCACCCCTTCGGCGCCATCACTCCCTCGGTCTGTAACCTGCGACCCACCTCGCGGGGCCACGTGCGTCTGGTCGATGCAGATCCGCTGACCCACCCGAAGATCAGCTGCAACTACCTGTCCACTGATGCTGACTGTGAAGTCGCCGTGCGCGGCCTTCGGATGACCAGGAAGATCATGGCCGCCCCTCCTCTAGCCCGCTACTGTCCGGAAGAAATGCTTCCCGGCTCGCAACTGGTGAGCGACGAGGATTTGCTGCAGGCGGCCCGTGAACTGGGCACCACGATCTTCCACCCGGTGGGCACGTGTGCAATGGGTGCCTTCGATTCGCACGGTCTCCCCCGGTCGGCAAACACGGTGCTCGACACCGACTTTCGCGTGCTTCGCGTCGCCGGCCTTCGGGTAGCTGACGCCTCTGCCATGCCCACCATCACTTCCGGCAACACCAACGCGCCGGTCATGTTGATCGCAGAGCGCGCAGCGCGGGCGATCTTGGGATAAGTCGGTCGCACTGCTCGTAGCGCGGCAGAACCACGGTGTTTCAGGCAGATCTCGGACAGCCATTCCCCCGATGTCCGCGGAACGAGCATCTGCTCGAGACCGTCAGTCCTCTTCGTCGTCGTCACGGTGTGCGGCTTCGATCACCTCGGGTGGTGCCGGCTTCTGCAACCAGGCGCGAATCCGCAACAATCCGCCGGCGACAGCCCCGATCGCGAATACCGTAACCGCGATCCAAACCGCAGTGGACATGGATCCATTCTCCGCCCATGGCCGGCGACGTCAACGACCCGGTCACGACGCTCATCGAATACGTCTCGTTCGCAGTCGAACCCAACCGGCGATCCTCAGCGTGGAAACCTACTGACCAGGCGCCAGACGGCGAGGCTGTCATCTCGCTGACCTCCGACACCGCGGTGTCGTTCTGGCTGCCGATCTTCAGCCGTCCCGATGTCGTGGCCGCAGAGCTCGTTGCGCCACCGACTTGTCGTCAGTAAATGCCCAGAAAACTCACAGGCGTCTGCTAGCTTCGCGGAGTGCTACTTCGCCGGCGACACGAGCGGAGCCGGAAGGCCTTCGCCGCAACCGTAATCGCTACCCTGACCGTCTTTGCGGGGGCCGCCTGCGGCGGCGGCGGGGCAGAGCCCGATGCGTCCCCGGCAGCAACGGCCGACGAATCATCGGCGGCTCCACAAGCTGAGGCGAATCCAGAAGATCAACAGACTCAACCGATCGTCAAAGACGACGACGGCGATGGCCAGCCTGAGATCACGGGCGGCGTCTACGGAGATCCTGCGGCCGCCCTCCACTTTTGGGAGGAACAGACCGAAAGCGACTGCGGGTTGATGGCCACCCGCATGGTGGTCGGCGAGATCACCGGGTCGGCGCCCACCGAACGCGAGATCATCGACCTTGCGGCGAAGACTCCGAGCAACTGTGACCCGGGGGAACCGGTGTATGACGAGAGCATCGATCCCAGTGACGGGGGTGTCGGCCATGGCACCTGCACGACCGATCTGCTGCTCCTGCTCAAGCACTACGGAATCAAAGCCGACTACACGAATGACGACACGGCCGCCAAGGGTGGACTCGCCACCGGAATGGACGCGTTGGCGGACTATCTGGGTGACGGACGGCAAGCGATCGTGTGCGTGAACTCCAACACCATCTGGGATGGCGACGGCGACCGGACGGGATGCGGTCACCTCGTCACCGTCGCCGCTATCGATTACGACAACGACGCCGTCTATCTCGGCGACAGCGGCGGCGACGATACCAAGGGTGAGCACGTGACCACCGACGTGTTCGAATCCGCCTGGGCGGCCGGGGAACACGAACTCGTGGTCACAGCACCGCGATGATGATCGACTGTGGCACAGTCGATCAGAGGACACTCAGGCATACGGCGCCTACCACCCCGCCGACCACGACCATGGCGGCGGTGGCATAGGTGGTGCGCCAACCGAAGCTGCGCGCGACCATGGCGATACCCGGCAAGCTCGCAGCCGGCAAAGTGATCAGTAGAGCGCCCAGCACACCGGATGAAACCCCGAGTAATGCGAGTCCTTGAAGGATCGGTATCTCCCCTGCAGTCGGGATGACGATGAGAGTTCCGATCACCGCTGCCATGACGACGACGAGCACCGTCTGATGCGTAGGTTCTGTCAGCTGAAGAAGCCAGCCGCGACCGGCTCCGACCGCCAGTACGAGGATGAGGTACTCGGGAATGAGCACGACGCTGAGACGAAACAGCGCTCTGACAAACCGGACTGCCGCGGATCCCTCGTCGCTGTCCCCCTGCATCGCGGCGGCCTCGGATTCAGGCGGTAGCGCTTCTTGATCCCGCCGTGCGATCCGCGCCACCAGTGCCGATCCCCCGACCACCACTCCCACACCGACAACCAGGCGGGTTGCCGTCCACTGCCAAGGCGCAACACACACGAGGAACACCAGCACGGCCGGGTTCAACAGCGGATTGCCCAACCAGTACGCCACTGCGGCCGCCCTGTGGACACCCGAACGTTGCAGCGTCACCGCGACGGGGGCCGAGCAGCACGCGCACATCATCGACGGCATGCTGGCCACTCCGCCAGCCGCAGCGCTTGAGAATGTATGTCCTCGGTTCAGCAGGTGCGGCAGCGATCTCCGCGGCATGAATGCCTGAACGCAGGCGCTGAGCACGAGTGCGACCACAAGCGCGGGCCAGATGGCGGTGACATACGTATGGAAGAACGTCGTCGCCGCATGCCAGCTCGGAGCGTCGCCCGCCGTCACACCGCCGACGCGAAGGATGTTCGAACCAGGCCAGTGATGCGTTCGCGCCGCATCCAACGCCTTGTCGACGTACGGCACCCACTTCGCCCATGTCAGTCCCCCGACGCCGACAACCGCGGTGATGAGAAGCCCGGCTACGGCGGTTCGCCGAGTCTCCTCACGGAGCGAGGCGGTGTTGGAAGCAACCACAACCTCTACCAGTAGCCGCTGCGCCGGCAGTCGAACCCTCGCAGGCGAGGCAGGAAGCCCTCGACCAGTACTGGATAAATCGCGGGAGCGTCATGCGTTCCACCACACGGGCAGGTAATCCGCCATGTCACCGGTACGACCTTGCGAGGAGAAAGCCGTGAGCGTGGAGAGCATCTCGGATTTGGGTACGACGAACGTCGACGAGTTGGTTCCGTCGAGGTACGCGGTGCGCGTCGGCGACATCGAAGTGCTGGTGATCAGCGATGGGGTGCTGCCGATCACGGCAAGGACGATGGCGACCAATGCCGATCCGACGGAGTTCGGGAGCTGGCTCGACGAGCGGTTTCTACCGCGAGACGTGCTCGACTGGCCCCTGAACGTGGTCGTGGTCCGCACCGCCGATCGCACCATCCTGGTCGACGCCGGGCTCGGTGTGGAGTTCCCGGACTTTCCGCGGGCCGGGCAGACTGTCCATCGTTTGGAGGCCGCCGGGATCGATCCTTCGGCGGTGACCGACGTGGTGCTCACCCACCTTCACATGGACCACGTGGGCGGACTCCTCACGACGGGACTGAAGGAACGGCTGCGGTCTGACCTGCGGGTCCACGTCGCTGCCGCCGAGGCCGAGTTCTGGGAGGCGCCCGATTTCTCCCATACCGACATGCCGGCCCCGGTTCCAGATGCGCTTCGCTCGATCGCCTCGCGGTTCCTGGATGAATACCGCGGTCACATGCGGACATTCGAATCCGAGTACGAACTCGCTCCGGGAGTGCTCATCACGCGCACGGGAGGTCACACCCCGGGTCACGCCATCGTCCGACTCGACTCAGGCGGTGACCGGTTGACGTTCGCCGGTGACGCCATCTTCGCCCCCGGATTCGACAACCCAGAGTGGCACAACGGATTCGAGCACGATCCAGAGGAGTCGGCGCGCGTGCGGATCGAGCTCCTGCGGGAGCTGGCCGCGACCGGTGAGTCCATGGTGGCGACCCATCTGCCGTTCCCGTCGGTCTGCCGGGTGGCGACCGCGGGCGACGTCTTCCGGTGCGTGCCGACCGCATGGGATTACTGACCGGCGCGCCCGCTGGTGCTGATGACCCGCGCCACGCGGCTGGGGTGCATCAGCCTCGTGCCCGGGTCGACACCCTGCAGCACCCTGAGGAACGTTTCAGTCAGCACCATGTCCGTCGACGCGGCAGCCATATAGGCGGTGGTGTAGCTATTGAAAGCCCGCTGCGGCCAGGACTTCCATCCGCTCGCCGGGGTGAAGCCGAAGTCGTTGAGCCGGTTGGCCCACCAGAGCGGCGCCAGCCGCCGTGCGACGTCGTTGAAGTACGCTCGGGCCCGCGGTTCACCGTTGACGGCAAGCGTTTGTCGAAGGCTGCGAGCCTGCATCAGCGCCGAGGTCATGCCTTGGCCGTACATCGGGTTCAAGCTGCACACCGCGTCGCCAATCACCAACAGGCCCTGGGGAAATGAGGGCAGCTTGTCATAGCGTCGCCACACGCTGGTCGGGAACTGGCGATGGTGTGTCTCCCCCAGTGGCTCGGCGTCCCTGAGCGCGGCACTGATTTGCGGCGGCACGCATTCGGCCACGGCGGCCAAGACCTCCGGCAGTTCGGTGGGGAGCTGGTGTCCCGCAACACCTATCAGCGTCATGATCATCGTGTCGTTCTCGTGGGTGAGCATTCCGACGCCGGTGGGGCGCTGCAGTGTCGGGCTGACGAAGACAACCTTGTCGCCCAGGGTCGCCGGCGCGATGCGAAACACCTGGCTGACGTAGCTGAGGTGCACGCGATACGAGCGCTCGAGGGGGCGTGTGAAGCCGTGTGCCGCAAGGAAGGCCGGTGTACGTGCCGAGCGTCCCGTCGCGTCGACGACGAGATCGGCGGGCAACGTCGAGCGCCGCGTGCCGGTGCGGTCACTGATGCGAACACCGCTCACGGCGCCGTCGCTCAACACCGGCTCGACGACGTCGTGACCATCCAGCACCGTGACGTTGGGCAGCGCGTGGACCCGTTCGCGGACAACCGATTCCAACAGTGGTCGGCTGGCAGGCTGGACCGGCATGGCATCGGGGTCGGCCAATGCTCCCGTCCGACACAGCGCATGCCCGCGGACCTCGATGTACACCGCCGACAGGTTGTGCGTGTCGAGGCGCGGTGCGCCCGCCGCTCTCAACTCCGCTATGGCACCGGGATACATCTGCTCGAGGATCGTCAAACCCGCGCTGGTCATCATGTGCAGGTGGTGGCCCTGGGGCACGCCCGCACGATGCGACACATCGCCGGGCAGCTCGTCGCGTTCCACGACGGTGACCGAGTCGTAGGCGTCCGCGAGCACTTTCGCGGCGAGCAGGCCGCCCATGCTCGCTCCGCACACCACCGCTGCTTGCGTCGCCATCGCGCCCTTCCCTGACCGGCTGCCACCACCGTCGCACACGGGGCAGCTCCGAGTGCGGTTTCATCCGCGACGCTCCGGGACAGGCGAATAACGCACCCCTGCACACTCAGACCACTGGAGCACCGTCAGCGCCGCTGTCTGTAGCGTGGCGACCGTGAATTCCTCGCGTATGTCCGGTCCCGTCGGGCTGATCGCCTGCACCGCATCGATGGTCTTGGCCCTCGCCGCGTGCGGCTCCGACACGGAAGCTTCATCGACCACCACGACCTCCTCGACGAGCACATCCTCTCTGGCCGACGAGTTCCTCCCCCCACCCGTCGAGACGGGCGATCCCGCCAGCGCGATGTGCCCGACGGCGCCGCCGCAGGCCGGCGGCACACCGGAGTGGACGCTCAACGGCGACACCGGAAGCGTCTCCGTCACCGGGTCGACCGACGCGACGGCACCGCTGATCAACGTGCAACCGCCGTTCAGCGTGTCCGAGACGCAGGTACACACACTCAAGCCCGGTGACGGCCCGGTCGTGTCCGACACGGCCACGGTCTTCGTCTGCTACATGGGGGTCAACGGACGCGACGGCTCCGTCTTCGACAACAGCTATGAGCGCGGCATGCCGGTCGATTTCCCGCTCGATGGAGTCGTGCCGGGCTTCCAGAAAGCCATCGCCGGGCAGAAGGTTGGCTCCACGGTCGCCGTGGCTATGACCTCTGCCGACGGCTACCCCGAAGGCCAGCCCGCGGCCGGAATCCAGGCCGGTGACTCACTGATCTTCGCGATCAAGATCCTCGACGCCTCGAGCTGACCCGAGTGGGTCAGCCGCCGCCGGTGACAGGGTTCATCGACAGCGTGATGAAGGCGCCGTTCTTCCACACGCCCCAGCGGCCGCCCCAGCCCGAGTGCCACACGACCGGCTCGCCGAGCCAGAACTCGGCGGGCTTGCGCGGTGCCCACGCCGGAACGGGCTCCCCGGCCATCGGCCTCGCCGGCGGCGGGGCCATGCCCGGCGCGGGTGGGGGCGGAGGTATCTCAGCGGCCAGGGCCGGCGGCGGAG
>NZ_LQIW01000035.1 GCF_001500025.1 Mycobacterium sp. IS-1590
CATCGCGTGGGAAGCCGTCGATGCCAGCGGATGGTCAGAAAGCCGATTGGATGAAGCCATCCGAGCCGCATCACGGCCCACTGATCGCCACCCACATCGTCGTCTCCGTCGGGCCATAAGCATTAACCATCACCCGACCCCGCGCCCACCGATCCACCACCTGCGCCGGACACGCCTCACCCACCACCACCAACGACACCGACTCCAACCCCTCCACACCCAAAACCCCCACCGCAGAAGGAGTCTGAGTCAACACCTCAACGCGCTCATCGACCAACAACGCATGAAAATCCTCGGCCGAACCCACCACATCCTCACCAACAACCACCACCCGCCCACCACGCAGCAACGCACCGAAGATCTCCCACACCGACACATCAAAAGCCAACGAATGACTGTGGGTCCACACGCCCGGATCGGGCAATGCCGCATCCAACGATCCCAGCAGCCCGGTCACACCGGCGTGCGTAATCCCCGCCGCCTTGGGCACACCCGTCGTACCCGAGGTATAGATCAAATACGCGATGTCCTCGTGGTGCGACATCGGCAACGCAGACCCGTCACCCGTGATCGCCAAATCATCGACATCGATGATCTGTACGTCGTGACCGGCCAGTCGAGGCCGCAAGGCCGCCGTCGTGATGACCACCACCGGCGCGGCATCCTCTAAGACGAAATCGATGCGCGCGTCAGGCACCACCGGATCGACCGGCACACAAGTCGCGCCGGTCTTGAGCACCCCCAGTATCGCCACAATCGCATCCGCCGACCGCGGCACCAACAGCCCCACATACCGGCCCGGACCCGCACCCAGATCCACCAACGAATGCGCCAGCCGATCGGCGGCCTCGTCCAAGTCGAGGTACGTCATCGATCGGCCCTCGAAGGTCACGGCGACCGCCTCCGGTGCGCGCACCACCTGTGCGCTGAACAACTCCGGAATCGACACCAGCGGGCGAGAATCGGTCAAGCTCGCACGGTGGCCGAGTTCATCGAGGCGAGCGCGCTCGGAGTCGTTGAGGGCTTCGATCGAAGCCACCCGCCGGGTGGGGTCGGCGCACAGTGCCGCCAGTACCCGCTCGAACCGCTCGATCAACACCTCGATGCTCGCCGCATCGAAGACGTCGGTACGGAACTCCACCGCACCCGCGATTCCGGCGGGCTCACCGTCTTCAGTGACGTTCTCGGCCAGTGAGAAGGTCAGGTCCATACGGGCGGTTTGGGTTTCGACCGGAATCGGCGTGACGTGCAGGCCACCCAGGTGCAATCCATCGGTGGTTCCCGCGGCGTACACGGGGAGGTTCTGCCACGCCAACGACACTTGTATCAGGGGGTGGTGCGCGAGGTTTCGGGTCGGATCGAGTCGCTCCACCAACACCTCGAAGGGCACATCCTGATGCTCGTAAGCAGCCAAGCAGCGCCGGCGCACCTGAGCCAACAACTCCCCCACCGTCAGATCCGCACCCACATCCACCCGCAACACCAACGTGTTGACGAAAAACCCCACCAGATCATCCAGCGCCGGATCACCCCGACCAGCCACCGGAAAACCCACCGCCACATCACGACCCGCACCGACCTTCGCCAACAACACCGCCAACGCGGCCTGCGCCACCATGAAACTGGTCGCATTGAACTCCCGCGCCAGCGCACGCACCCGCTGCTGCAGCTCGGGTGACCAATTCACCGGCACCGTCGCACCTTGCAACTCCGCCATTGCGGGGTAGGGCCGATCGGTGGGCAACGGGATCCGCTCGGGCATGCCGGCAAGGGAGTCTGTCCAGTACGCCAACTGCGCGGCGATGGGACTGTCGGGGTCATCGAGCTCGCCCAGGTTCGCGCGATGCCACAGCGTGTAGTCGGCGTACTGCACCGCCAACGGCGTCCATGCGGGATCGTGTCCGGCGCATCGGCTGGTGTACGCGGTGCTCAGGTCGCGCACCAACGGCGCGATCGACCAGCCGTCGGCCGCGATATGGTGCAGTACCGCGACCAGTACGTGTTCGTCGTCGGTGAGGTGGAAAAGCCAAGCCCGAATGGGGATCTCGGCCGATAGATCGAACGTGTGCCGTGATGCGGCTCGGATGGCTTCATCCAATCGGCTTTCTGACCATCCGCTGGCATCGACGGCTTCCCACGCGATGTCGGTTTCCTCGGACGGCAACACGACCTGCCGTGGTGTCCCGTCGGCTGCCTCGAAGACGGTGCGAAGGCTTTCGTGTCTGCAGATCACGTCGCGAAGCGCCATGGCGAGAAGATCGGCGTGTAGGTGTCCGCGGAGTCGCAATCCCACCGGCAAGTTGTAAACCGGTGAGGGACCGTACAGTTGATCGATGAGCCACAACCGGTGCTGGGCGAAGGACAACGGAACCGATGGGGGCCGCGGTGCGTGCGCCAGCGGCCGCGGCCGGCTGGTACCGGCACCGATGTGCAGTGCCAGTTGGGCCACCGTGGGTGCCTCGAACACTGTGCGAACGGAAAGCTGGGTATCCATACCGGAATTGACGGCGGCGATCAGACGCATCGACAGGATGCTGTCACCACCGAGGTCGAAGAACGAGTCGTCGACTCCCACGCGGTCCAGTCCCAGGACTTGGGCATATATACCGGCGAGAATTTCCTCGATCGCGTTACCGGGGGCACGGTATCCGGTGGATCGGTAGTCGGGTGCCGGCAGGGCGCGGGTGTCGAGTTTGCCGCTGACCGTCAGTGGCAGCGCCTCGATCAACACCACCGCCGAGGGCACCATATAGGACGGCAGACGATCAGCCAGCTGCACACGCACGGCAGACGGCTCAGCTGTCCCGGTGATGTAACCCACCAGACGCTTGTCACCGCGACGGTCCTCACGCACAACCACCGCCGCCTGAACCACCCCATCCAATCGCGCCAACACAGACTGAATCTCGTTGCTGCCGGCGTAAATCGAGCCGGCCCGGTCGTTGAAGTAGCGCAACGGTGCGACCGCCTGCCAGG
>NZ_LQIW01000036.1 GCF_001500025.1 Mycobacterium sp. IS-1590
CCTGGCAGGCGGTCGCACCGTTGCGCTACTTCAACGACCGGGCCGGCTCGATTTACGCCGGGAGCGGTGAGATTCAGTCTGTGTTGGCGCGATTGGATGGGGTGGTTCAGGCGGCGGTGGTTGTGCGTGAGGACCGTCGCGGTGACAAGCGTCTGGTGGGTTACATCACCGGGACAGCTGAGCCGTCTGCCGTGCGTGCGCAGCTGGCCGGTCGTCTGCCGTCCTATATGGTGCCCTCGGCGGTGGTGTTGATCGAGGCGCTGCCACTGACGGTCAGCGGCAAAATCGACACCCGCTCCCTGCCGGCACCCGAATACCAGGCGGGCCAATACCGGACGCCGAGCAGCGCCGCGGAGGAGATCATCGCCGGCATCTTCGCCCGTGTGCTGGGTGTCGACCGCGTGGGAGTCGACGACTCGTTCTTCGACCTCGGCGGGGATTCGCTGTTGGCGATGCGAGCGACCGCCGCTGTCAACAGCGCATTGGATGCCCATATTTCGGTGCGAGAGCTTTTCGAGGCGCCAACGGTCACCCGGTTGGCCGGGCGCACCGGGAACGCTCCGGGTGGACGGCCGAGGTTGGTTCCCTCGGAGCGGCCGGCGGCGGTGCCACTGTCATTTGCTCAGCAGCGGTTGTGGTTCCTGGATCAGTTGCACGGTCCGTCACCGGTTTACAACGTTGTCGCCGCGTTACGGCTGAGCGGGCCCCTGGACGCGCAAGCGTTGCGGGCCGCGCTGACCGATGTGGTGGCCCGCCACGAGAGCCTGCGTACTCTGGTGGCCGCTCCCGACGGAATTCCGCAGCAGGTGGTCGTGCCGTCCGAGCATGCCGACTTCGGTTGGAACGCCGTCGATGCCAGCGGGTGGTCAGAAAGCCGATTGGATGAGGCGATCGGCGCGGTGGCACGCCGAACGTTCGACCTGGCCACCGAGAGGCCCCTACATGTAGGGCTTTTCCGCCTCGCCGACGACGAGCACGTACTGGCGGCCGTGGTGCACCATATTGCCGCCGACGGGTGGTCGATGCCTCGCTTGATGAAAGACCTGGGTGTGGCTTATGCCCGGCGGTGCGCGGGACTCGTGCCGGACTGGACGCCGTTGGCAGTGCAATACGCCGACTACACACTGTGGCAACGCGCCCAGCTGGGTGAAGTGACCGACCCCGCCAGTCCCATCGCTGAACAGTTGGCGTACTGGGAACAGCAGCTGGGCGGGTTGGCCGAACGACTGCCATTGCCGACCGATCGGCCCTATCCCGCGGTGGCCGACCATGACGGTGCCAGCGTCCTTGTGAATTGGCCGGCACCGTTGCAGGAACAGATCGCGACGCTGGCGCGGGAGTTCAATGCGACCAGTTTCATGGTGGTGCAGGCTGCGTTGGCGGTGTTGTTGGCGAGGGTCGGTGCGGGTCGTGATGTGGCGGTGGGTTTTCCGGTGGCTGGTCGGGGTGATCCGGCGCTGGATGATCTGGTGGGGTTTTTCGTCAACACGTTGGTGTTGCGGGTGGATGTGGGTGCGGATCTGACGGTGGGGGAGTTGTTGGCTCAGGTGCGCCGGCGCTGCTTGGCTGCTTACGAGCATCAGGATGTGCCCTTCGAGGTGTTGGTGGAGCGACTCAATCCGGCCCGAAACCTCGCGCACCACCCCCTGATACAGGTCGCGCTGGCCTGGCAGAGGAACGAACCCGTAGTGACCCACATGGGGAATCTGAGGGCCACCACGATTCCGGTTCACACTCGAACTGCCCGTATGGACCTCACGTTTTCACTGGCCGAAAATTTCACCGGTACGGCCGAGCCGGCGGGGATATGCGGACTGGTGGAGTTCCGTACCGACGTGTTCGATGCGGCGAGCATCGAAACCTTGATCGGGCGGCTCGAGCGAATCCTGGTGGCGATGACCGCCGACCCGGACCGGCGGCTCTCAACCGTGGATCTGTTGGATGCTTCTGAGCGCACCCGAATTCACGAACTCAGTAATCGCGCCGTGCTGACGCGTACGGCATCTGACCGGTCGATTCCGGAGTTGTTCGCCGAACACGCGCTCCGCGCGCCAGAAGCGATCGCGGTCAGCGGCGCAGACCGCGATATGTCTTATCGGAACCTCGATGAAGCCTCGAATAGATTGGCGCACTTGCTGATCAGCCGAGGCGCAGGACCCGGTGAGTGTGTGGGGCTGTTGGTGCCGCGGTCGGCGGATGCGATTGTGGCGATACTGGGGGTGCTCAAGACCGGCGCGTCGTACGTGCCGATCGATCCGGGGTTGCCCGCGGATCGGATCGGCTTCATCCTCGACGATTCCGCGCCGGTGGTGGTCATCACTACGGCGGATCTGCGGCTACGGTTGGACGGTCACGACGTGCAGATCGTCGACACCGATGATCAAGCGACCACCGCCCAACATGCCGCCGCGTTGCCGACGCCGCGAGGTGAAGACATCGCGTATTTGATCTATACCTCGGGTACGACGGGTGTGCCCAAAGCGGTGGGGGTCACCCATAGCAACGTGACGCAGTTGTTGAGTTCGCGCGACGTCGAGTTCGGGGCGGGGCGCGTGTGGACCCACAGTCATTCGTTGGCTTTTGATGTGTCGGTGTGGGAGATCTTCGGCGCTCTTCTCAGTGGCGGGCGGGTGCTGGTGGTAGCCGAATCGGTGGTCGGGTCGCCCGATGACTTCCAGGCTGTGTTACGCAGCCAGGATGGTTGTGTTTTGACTCAGACTCCTTCTGCGGTGGGGGTTTTGGGTGTGGAGGGGTTGGAGTCGGTGTCGTTGGTGGTGGTGGGTGAGGCGTGTCCGGCGCAGGTGGTGGATCGGTGGGCGCGGGGTCGGGTGATGGTTAATGCTTATGGCCCGACGGAGACGACGATGTGTGTGGCGATCAGTGCGCCGTGATGCGGCTCGGATGGCTTCATCCAATCGGCTTTCTGACCATCCGCTGGCATCGACGGCTTCCCACGCGATG
>NZ_LQIW01000037.1 GCF_001500025.1 Mycobacterium sp. IS-1590
GCCCGGGGCCTATCCCCCGCCCTACCCTGATCCGGCCAACGCCGGCCAGGGATATCCGCCGCCCTACGGCGCACCGTCGCCGTACGGCGCACCGGGATACGGCGCACCGGGATACGGCCCGCCGGGGTTCACCGACGGTTACGGCCTGCCGCAGGACAAGACCAACGGATTGGCCATCGGTTCGTTGGTGGCATCGGCGGTCGGTGTGCTGTGCGGTGTCGGCTCGCTCATCGGCATCGTGCTGGGCGTCGTCGCGTTGAACCAGATCAAGACCAGAGGCGAGGGCGGCCGCGGATTGGCGATCGCCGGCATCGCTGTCGGCGCGGCGACGCTGCTGCTCAACATCGTCTTCACCATCGCCATGCTGAGCAGCTGACACAGTGAGCGACGGCGGCCAGGGCGGGTTCGGGAACACCGGCAGGCCCGATCCGTTCGCACCGGTGGATTACCCCACCGATGCGGGGTTGCCGCCGCCGCTCAACGCGCCGCCCCCGCCGGGTTATCCGCCGCCGTATCCGGCGTCTGTGAACCCTTACCAGGGCTACTACCCGCCGGGTGGTTACGGGTACGACCCCTACCGGCCGATGAAGCCGCCGGGCACGAACGGGATGGCGATCGGCGCGTTGGTGTGCTCGCTCGTCGGGGTGTTCTGCTGCGGCGTGACGTGCATCGTCGGTGTCATTCTCGGAGTCATGGCGATGCGCGAAACCAAGCGCACCGGACAGGACGGCTACGGAATTGCGTTGGCGGGCACAATCATCGGCGGCCTCGCGGTCGCCGGCTTCCTCGCCTACATGCTGCTCTATCTGAGCTTGCTCAGCACCGGATGGCAGTGGACCTGAGCGTCACTGCGGCGGACGGAACGGCTCGCCTTGGCGCTGCATGCCTGCGGCGCGGCCCTTTCCGGCGATCACCAGGGCCATCTTCCGGCTGGCCTCGTCGATCATCTCGTCGTCCAACATGACCGCGCCCCTGGCTCCGCCGGCCCGCGAGGTGTGCCATTCGTAGGCCTCGAGAATCAGCTCGGCATGGTCGTAATCCTTTTGTCGGGGACTGAAAATCTCGTTGCCCGCTGCGATCTGATCGGGGTGCAGCACCCATTTGCCGTCGTATCCGAGGGCCGCGGAACGGCCGGCGACGCGGCGGAAGCCGTCGACGTCGCGAACCTTCAGATAGGGCCCGTCGATCGCGAGCACTCCATGCGCCCGCGCCGCCACGAGGATGCGCATCAGCACATGGTGGTGCGCGTCGCCGACGTCGTACCCCTCCGGCTGTTCGCCGACCTCGAGCGTGCGCATGTTCAAACTGGCCGCCATGTCGGCAGGCCCGAGCACCAACGCCTGCACCCGCGGAGCGGCCGCGATCGCGTCAATGTTGGTGAGGCCCTGCGCATTCTCGATCTGCGCCTCGATGCCGATGCGGCCGACGGGCAGGTCGTGGGTGGCCTCGAGCTGGCTCAACAGCAAGTGCAGCGCCTGGATGTGGGAGGCGTCGCTGACCTTGGGCAGAACCACGATGTCCAGTGCGGCACCGGCGGTCGAGATCACCTCGATGACGTCGGCGTAGGTCCACGGCGTCGTCCAGTCGTTGACGCGCACACCGCGCAATTGGCCCGCCCAACCCGGCTCAGCCAGAGCCGTCGCCACCCGCGTACGGGCCTCGGCCTTGGCCTCTGGCGCTACGGCGTCCTCGAGATCGAGGAACACCTCGTCGGCGGTCAGGGTTTTCGCCTTCTCGACCATCTTCGCGCTGCTCCCGGGAACGGAAAGGACCGTTCGGCGGGGTCGATACCGGTTTTCCACAACCACACTCTCTACCCTTTGATGCATGGCGGCGGTCAACAGGGTCTATGCGGCCCGTCTCGCGGGGATGGTGGTCTTGGGCCCCGACGGGGAGTCCATCGGCCGTGTCCGTGATGTGGTGGTCAGCATCAGCCTGGTGCGCCAGCAACCCCGCGTACTCGGCTTGGTTGTCGAAATGCTCACGCGGCGAAGAATTTTCGTACCGATTTTGCGGGTGACGTCGATCGATCCCGGCGCCGTGACGCTGGCCACCGGCAGTGTGTCCTTGCGCCGGTTCGTCCAACGTCCCGGTGAGGTGCTCGTACTCGGGCAGGTGATCGAAACGCGGGTCCGCGTCGACGATCCCGATCTGCCGCAGCTGGCCAACGTGGACGTGATCGTCGTCGACCTCGGAATCGAGCAGACGCGCACCCGGGACTGGATGGTCACCAAGGTCGCCGTACGCCCGCACCGGCGGCTGGGCCGACGCGCCAATGTGCACGTGGTGGACTGGCAGCACGTGCAGGGCCTGACACCGTCGGGTCTGGCGATGCCCGGCCAGGGCGTCGCGCAGCTGCTCGATCAGTTCGAGGGCCAGCGCGCCGTCGAGGTGGCCGAGGCGATCCGGGAACTGCCGGCCAAGCGGCGCTACGAACTGGTCAACGCCCTCGACGACGAGCGGCTGGCCGATGTGCTGCAGGAGTTGCCCGAAGACGACCAGCTCGATGTGCTCAGGCGGCTGCCCGCCGATCGGGCGGCCGACGTTCTGGAGGCGATGGACCCCGACGACGCGGCCGATCTGCTCGGGTCGATGACGCCCACCGACGCCGAGCAGTTCCTGCGCCGCATGGATCCCGAGGATTCCGAGGATGTCCGCCGCCTGCTGGCGCACTCCCCCGACACCGCGGGCGGCTTGATGACGTCCGAACCCGTGGTGCTGGCCCCCGACACCACCGTGGCCGAGGCGCTCGCGCGGGTCCGCGACCCCGACCTCACCCCGGCGTTGGCCTCGTTGGTGTTCGTCACCCGCCCCCCGACCGCCACCAGGTTCAGGGTGATCCAGACGACCACCAGGATGGTCTGCCACGCCAGGTAGCGGCCGGTGACCAA
>NZ_LQIW01000038.1 GCF_001500025.1 Mycobacterium sp. IS-1590
CTCTGGTTCCAAGCCCTCACCGGCATCTGCACCCACGTCCACGCAGGCGGCGGCGGCCTCACCCCCTCCGACATCGCCGTCAGCCTCAACCAACAGCAGATCGACCGCTTGCAGAGCCGATATGCAGATCGCTGACGTCCTTCCACTGACCCCCCTGCAGCAGGGGCTGCTCTTCCACGCCCGCACGCAGACGACCGATGTGTATGCCGTGCAACTCGACACCACCGTGGCCGGCCCCCTCGAACCCCACAAACTGCACGAAGCGGTGGACACGGTGGTCAAACGCCACCCTCATCTGGTGGCCCGTTTCTCCGATGAGTTCGACGAGCCGGTGCAGATCATTCCGGCCGATCCAGCCGCGGGGTGGCGGTACATCGGCGCCCTTGCCGAGGGACTCGATGTCGACGACCAGATCCAGCGAGTCTGCGCCGAGGAACGCGCCGCGGTCAGCGACCTGGCTGACGGACCCGTCTTCCGGGTGGCGTTGATCCGTATCGCTGAACACCGGCATCGGCTGGTGATGACCAATCACCACATCGTGATGGACGGCTGGTCGCTGCCGATCCTCGTCGGAGAGATCTTCGCCAGCTATCAGGGACAGAGGTTGCCGGCGCCCGCGCCGTACCGCAGCTTCGTCGCCTGGCTGATCAGCCGGGATCGCGATGCTGCCCGCACAGCCTGGCAGGATTACCTGGCGGGCTTCGACACCCCCACATTGGTGGGCCCGCCCGACCGCTCCTCGCTCGGTCCCCGCGCCGTGGAAACCTTCCACATACCGGCCGAAATCACCCGCGACATCAGCGAATTGGCACGATCCCACCACACCACCACCAACATCGTGCTGCAAGCCGCATGGGCCCAACTACTGATGTGGCTCACCGACCGCCGCGATATCGCCTTCGGCACCACCGTATCGACGAGGCCCGCCGAGGTGCGAGGAGCGGAGTCGATGGTGGGCCTTTTCATCAACACCGTTCCGGTGCGGGCGAATGTCACCGCCGTCACCACCATCGGCGATCTGATCGTCCAACTCCACGACGCTCACATCGGCACACTCGAACACCAGCATCTGGCGCTTACCGACATCCACCGGATCACCGGTCAGGAAAGGCTTTTCGACACCCTGTTCGTGTACGAGAACTACCCCATCGAGACCGCCGCGCTGTCGGTCAACCACGGATTGGCCATCACCGAAACCACCGCACGCGAATCGAACCACTACCCAATGACCCTGCAAGCTCAGCCGGGTCGCGAACTCGGCCTCCGGGTCGAGTTCGACACCGACGTGTTCGACGCGAGCACCATCGCGGCGTTGATCGAGCGGCTGACGCGGGTGCTGGCGGCCATGACCGCGGATCCGATGCGGCGGGTCCGGTCGGTGGACGTGCTCGCCGAAGACGAGCATGCGTGGCTGGACGAAGCGGGTAATCGCGCACGGATGAAACGCATCGACCCTCCGGCGGTCTCGATTCCGGTGTTGTGGTCCGCCCGGGTGACCGAGGCGCCGGGGACTGCCGCAGTCAGCTCCGGTGGCCGGATGTGGACCTACTTGGAGCTGGATCAAGCGTCGAATCGCCTGGCGCATGTGTTGGCCGACAGCGGTGTCGGACCGGGGCAGTGCGTCGCGCTGCTATTGGAACGATCGGCTGAAGCGGTTGTGGCGATGCTGGCGGTGCTCAAGACGGGAGCCGCCTATCTGGCGATCGACCCGAACCTGCCCGCCGAACGGATCGGATTCATGCTCGTCGATGCCGCGCCGATCAGCGTGGTAACCATCCGCGGACTGGCCGACCGCCTGGACGGGTACGACGTCACGGTCATCGAGCTCGAGGATGCTCGGACAGAAACCTATCCGAGCGAATTCTCACCGACGCCCACGGCTGATGACCTTGCCTACGTGATCTACACCTCGGGCACCACGGGGACCCCCAAAGGGGTCGCCATCAGTCACCGAAACCTTGCTCATCTGGTGAACTCGATGCCCCCGCATCTTCCCGACAAGCAGGTCTGGACCCAGTGCCACTCATATGCTTTCGACTTTTCGGCGTGGGAGATCTGGGCTGCACTGCTCAATGGCGGGCGGTTGGTGATCGTGCCCGAGACGATCGCCGACTCGCCCGAAGAATTTCGGGCGTTGCTGCTCAACGAGCACGTCAACGTGTTGACTCAGACTCCGTCCGCGCTGAGCGCGCTTCCCGCCGAAGGGCTGGAGTCGGTGGCGTTACTGGTCGGTGGCGAGGCGTGTCCGGCCGAGGTGGTGGATCGGTGGGCGCCGGGCCGGGTGATGGTGAACGCCTACGGCCCCACCGAGACCACGGTGTACGCGTCGATGAGCCCCCCACTGGCGCCGGGATCAGGTGCAGCGCCGATCGGGGCGCCCGTTCCGACGGCGGCGGTGTTTGTGTTGGACGGTTGGTTGCGTTCGGTGCCGGTGGGTGTGGTGGGGGAGTTGTATGTGGCTGGTGTGGCGG
>NZ_LQIW01000039.1 GCF_001500025.1 Mycobacterium sp. IS-1590
CGCAGTCTGGCTGCCTATGAGCATCAGGATGTGCCGTTTGAGGTGCTTGTCGAGCGGTTGAACCCGACTCGCAGCCGTACCCATCATCCGCTGGTGCAGGTGATGTTGGCGTGGCAGAACTGGCAGGGCCCCGATCCCACCGCGGGTTTGACCCTGGGTGACGTGCAGGTGGCCCCGCTGTCCACCGATACCCATTCGGCTCGAATGGATTTGACGTTTTCGTTGGCTGAGCGGTGGTCTGAGGGGGGTGAGCCGGCCGGGATTGGTGGTGAGGTCGAGTTTCGTACCGATGTTTTTGATGCGGCCAGTATTGAGTTGTTGGTCGAGCGGTTGCGTCGGGTGTTGGAGTGGATGGTGGCCGATCCTGGTGGTCGGTTGTCGTCGATGGATGTGCTCGATGAGGTGGACTATGCCCGTTTGGATGAGTGGGGTAATCGGGGGGCGCTGAGTCGTCGAGCGAGTGTGTCGGAGTCGATTCCGGGGTTGTTCGCGGCGCAGGTGTTGCGTTCTCCGCAGGCGGCGGCGGTGAGTTTTGAGGGCCGTTCGTTGACTTATCGGGAACTGGATGAGGCGTCGAATCGGTTGGCGCATTTGTTGGTTGAGCGTGGGGCGGGTCCGGGTCAGCGGGTGGCGCTGTTGTTGGATCGTTCAGCTCAGGCGGTGACGGCGCTGTTGGCGGTGCTCAAGACCGGTGCGGCGTATCTGGCGATGGATCCGGCTCATCCGGCGGCGCGGATGGAGTTCATGCTCGCCGATGCCGCGCCGATCGCGGTGCTGAGCACCGCGGTGTTGGCCGGGCGGCTTGAGCGCTGTGAGGTGCCGATCATCGACATCGCTGAGCCTGGTATCGAGGATTATCCGAGCACGGGCTTGCCATCCCCGGCGGCTGAGGACATCGCGTACTTGATTTACACCTCGGGTACCACCGGTAGGCCCAAGGGTGTGGCGGTCACTCATCGCAATGTGGTGTCTTTGTTGGAGGCCTTGGACGCCGATGTGGAGTTGTCGGCCGGGCAGGTGTGGACGCAGTGTCATTCGTTGGCCTTCGATTTCTCGGTGTGGGAGATCTGGGGTGCGCTGGCCCATGGGGGTCGGGTGGTGGTGGTGCCCGATGCGGTGGTGCGTTCGCCGGAGGATCTGCATGATCTGCTGGTCGGTGAGCAGGTCAGTGTGTTGAGTCAGACGCCGTCGGCGTTTTATGCGTTGCAGACCGCTGATGCGTTGTCTGCGCAGAAGAGCGCTCAGCTGGCGCTGCAGATGGTGGTGTTCGGTGGGGAGGCCTTAGAGCCGCAGCGGTTGGCGTCGTGGCTGGATCGTCATCCGGGGTTGCCGCGGATGATCAATATGTATGGGATCACCGAGACCACGGTGCATGCCTCGTTCCGTGAGATTGTGGCCGCCGATGTCGACAGTGCGGTCAGCCCGATCGGGGTGCCGTTGGCGCATCTGGGCTTTTTCGTGTTGGACAAGTGGTTGCGTCGGGTGCCTGCCGGTGTGGTCGGTGAGTTGTATGTCGCCGGTGCGGGGTTGGCGTGTGGGTATCTGGGTCGCTCGGATCTGAGCGCGACGCGGTTTGTGGCGTGTCCGTTCGCTGATGCCAGTGACCCCGGGCAGCGGATGTATCGCACCGGCGATCTTGCCTCGTGGGGTGCTGATGGGCAGCTTCGCTATCTGGGGCGTGCTGATGACCAGGTCAAGATCCGTGGGTATCGCATCGAGTTGGGTGAGATTCAGGTCGCGTTGAACGCCCTGGAGGGGGTGGATCAGGCCGCGGTGATCGCTCGAGAGGATCGCCCCGGCGACAAGCGTCTGGTCGGCTATGTCACCGGCAGCATCGATCCGGTGGCTGCGCGTAGCGCGCTGAGCGAACGGCTGCCCGCCTACATGGTCCCGACCGCGATCGTTGCCCTGGACAAGCTGCCGTTGACGGTCAACGGCAAGCTCGACACCCGCGCCCTGCCGGCACCGGAATACCAGGACATCGACCACTACCGGGCCCCGGGCAACCACACCGAAGAAGTCCTGGCCCGCATCTATGCCCAAGTCCTGGGCCTGGACCGCGTCGGCGTCGACGACTCCTTCTTCGAACTCGGCGGCGA
>NZ_LQIW01000040.1 GCF_001500025.1 Mycobacterium sp. IS-1590
AGGCCGCGGTGACCGCGTTGCGTGCCGCCTTCGAGGAGGCGGCCGCCTGTGATGTCGACTTGCTGACGCGCCAGAATCTCGTCGCGGCCCTTGACGAGCTCGAAGCTCTCGGGTGCCAACTGCCCGCGATGCGTTACCGCTTGCTGGCGCGCCTTCAGATCGAGGCCACGGCGCAACAGATGGGTGCCAAATCGTGGAAAGAGGTGTTGAGGGTCCGTTGGCGGATCTCAACCAGCGAGGCGAACCGGCGCCTGACCGAAGCTGCCCTGCTGGCGCCGCGTCAGGCGGTGACCGGGCCGTCGCTGCCGCCGGCGTTGCCCGCCACGGCTGTCGCGCAAGCTCATGGACTGATCAACGACGAACATGTGGACGTCATCCGCAAGGCCGTTGACCAATTGCCTGGCTTCGTCGACGCGGCCACCCGCGAGCAGTTCGAGGTCGACCTGGTCCGCACCGCGGTCGGTGTCGGTCCCAAGGAACTCAAGGACAGCGCCGATCTGACGTTGTTCTTGCTCGATCAGGACGGGCCCGAGCCGGATGAGGCCGAGCGAGCCCGTAAGCGTGGGGTCGCCAAGGCAAAACAGCGCTCCGACGCGATGATCGACCTCTCCGGAACTCTGACACCCGAAGCGTGGGCGGTGTGGGAAGTGATTTTCGCGAAATACGCGGCACCGGGGATGTGCAACCCCGACGATCCCGAACCCTGCACATCGGGGACTCCGACGCAGGCTCAGATCGACAACGACCACCGCAGTCTGGCCCAGCGCCAACACGACGCGATGATCGCCGTCGGGCGCATCGCCCTGATGAGCGGCGAGCTCGGTCAGCTCAACGGGCTGCCGGTGTCGATCATCATCCGCACCACTCTGCGGGAATTGGAATCACGCGCCGGGGTCGGCACCACCGGCGGCGGCACGGTCATGCCGATCGCCGATGTAATCCGACTGGCCGGCCACGCCAACCACTACCTGGCGGTCTTCGACGACGCGACCGGATCAGCCCTGGATCTGTTCCGCGCCAAGCGAATAGCCACCCCGGCGCAGCGGATCATGCTCATTGCGCGCGATGGCGGATGCACCAAGCCGTGCTGCACCGTAGGTGCCTACGGCTGCCAAGTGCATCACGTGGAAGCCGACTGGTCCAAAGGCGGTAACACCAACGTCGACGAACTCGGCCTGGCCTGCGGAACCGACAACCGCAGCGTCGACGAGGACGGCGGCTGGACCACCCGCATGAACGAGCGCTGCGAGGTCGAATGGCTTCCACCACCCGGGCTGGACACCGGCCAGGCGCGGCTGAACTACTACCACCGACCCGAACGGCT
>NZ_LQIW01000041.1 GCF_001500025.1 Mycobacterium sp. IS-1590
TGTGATGTCTCGGGACATCGTTGGCAGATGTCCCGAGACATCATTTACATCTGGAGCCGGTTTTCGGGTGAGTTTCCGCATTTGACGCCGCGTGGTTGGTAGTCGCGGGTGGGGTCGAGGGTCAGTTTGCGGATGAGTTGGCCGGTGTCGCGGTGCAGGACGCGGATGTCGCGGTCGTCGATGAGCACGGTGACTTTGGTGCCGCGTAAGTGTTTGGACAGGCCGATGTGGTGTAGGCGGCTGTTGTAGCGGATGGTGATGACCCCGCCGGCGTCGATTGTGTCGTGGCGTACCCGGTAATGCGGCGGGATCTGGTAGCCGCTGGGGAAGGCTTTGGGTCGGTCGTTGAATGCCTCAATGGGGGTGCGGCGTCCCAGCGCCCGGTGGGGCCGCACGGTGTTGTAGTAGATCAGGAAATCGTCGATCTGGTGTTGCAGTTCGTCGATGGTGGCCGCTGGGGGTAGGGCCCGTAGGTGTTTTTTGAGGGTTTGGTGGAAGCGTTCGACCTTGCCGCAGGTCTGCGGATGGTAGGGGCGTGAGCGGCTGTATTTGATACCCAGTTCGCCGAGCATGATTTCTAGGGCGGTGCGTCCGTTGCCGCGTTGTTTGGCGGTGAAGATGGCGCCGTTGTCGGTCAGCGTGCCCGCTGGTGTGCCCCATTGGGTGATGGCTGTGGTGAAGGTGTCGACGACGTCGGGGCCAGTGGTGACAGGGCGGGCGGTGCTGGCCAGGGCCACCCGGGAGTGGTCGTCGAGCATGTCGAGGATTTCTGCCGGGCTGTTGTCGGCTAGACGCCAGTGGGTGACATCGGCTTGCCATAACTGGTTGGGCTGTTGGGCTTGGAAGCGTTGCCACGACGAGCGGGGCCGCTTGTGCGGTTGGGGTGTGACGAATCCGCGCCGTTTGAGGATGCGCCAAATCGTCGACACCGCAGGAACTTTTGTGACCTCTGGGTCGCGGGCAAGGTGGCTGGCGATGGTGGCCGCACCGGCGTCGAAGCCTTGCTTGTCGAGGGTCTTGCGCAACCAGATGATGCGCTCTTCGCACTGAGCCTCGACCGCCTGGGGACTGTGGTGTGGACGCCGCGAGTGCGGCTCGAACGCCGCCGCTCCTTCGGTCCGATACCGCTTACATAGTTGCTGGACCCAGGTGCGCGACACCTCATAATCGCGGGCGACTTCGCTTTTGCTGCGTCCTTCCAGCACCACCGCGGTGATGATGAGCTGCCCTTTCGACATGGCCGGCCTCCCACGCTTGCACAGATGCCAACTATGTCGCGAGACAGCTGCCCACTATGTCGTGAAATCAGACACTG
>NZ_LQIW01000042.1 GCF_001500025.1 Mycobacterium sp. IS-1590
TGTACTGACCACGGACGTTGGTGACGGCGTGGTGAGGTGACAAAACGAAGACCTCCGAGTGGAGTGCGAGCTGTCTAGGAACGCTCACCGATCTCGGAGGTCTTCGTGGTTCACCGTAATGCCCCTTTGTCCGAAACTGGTCGTCTACGCCTGGCTCGTTGCGTTGTCGATGACGGGTGGTCGCGTCGGCGCGCGGCCGAGCGCTTCCAGGTTTCGGTGACCACCGTCTGTCGGTGGGTGGACCGCTACCTCGAGCTAGGTGAGGCGGGAATGGCCGACCGCAGCTCACGGCCGCATCAGAGCCCGAACCGCACGCCAATGCGGACCGAGCGACGCATCATCGGTGTGCGCGTTACCCGCCGCTGGGGCCCGGCAAGAATCGCTTATCTGCTGGGGCTGAACGTATCGACGGTGCACAACGTGCTGCGCCGTTACGGCATCGCCCAGCTGCGGTGGCTCGACCGTGCGACCGGGCGCGTCGTGCGGCGCATGGAATCGGCTGCATGCGGTGATCTGGTGCATGTCGATGTGAAGAAACTAGGCAAGATCCCAGCCGGCGGCGGTTGGCGCATGCTCGGGCGCGCGACGGGTCGACGCCATTCGCAGGCCGACAAGACCGGCACGACCAACAAGTACCGACAGCCGATGCGTGGCTACCACTTCCTGCACACCGCACTAGACGCGCATTCACGGTTGGCTTACTCCGAGATGCTGGCCGATGAACGCAAAGAGACCGCTTCCGAGTTCTGGAAACGGGCCAACGCCTGGTTCCTCGAACAAGGAATAGCCGTTCGAAAAGTATTGACTGACAACGGATCCTGTTACCGATCACATGTCTTTCGGGCGGCGCTCGGAGACGACATCGAGCACCGCCGGACTCGGCCGTATCGACCGCAGACCAACGGAAAGGTGGAGCGTTTCCACCGCACCCTCGCCGACGAGTGGGCCTATGCCCGGTTGTACACCAGCGACGAGCAACGCTGCCAGGAATACCTCGGCTGGCTGCACAACTACAATCACCACCGCGGCCACACAGCACTCGGCGGTCAGCCACCAGCCAGTCGTGTACCTAACCTCTCAGGTCAGTACAGCTAG
>NZ_LQIW01000043.1 GCF_001500025.1 Mycobacterium sp. IS-1590
CTCGGCCCCGTGCACACCGCCGCTGACGGGGCTGTCGAGCGCGGCGATCCCGCGCTCGGCCAGCAGGGCGCTGTTGCGCTGCGCGGCTTGGCTTCCCACCGTCGACAGATCGACGAAACGTTGGACGAGGGTCCCGCCGGCCACCTCGGCGGTGACGGCCTCCGACGCCTGCGGGGTCGGCAGGCTGGCCAATACCGTGGGCACGCGGTCGGCGACCTCGCGCACCGAGTCCGCGCGCTCCGCGCCGGCTTCGACCGCCCTGCCGACCACCCCGGGGCGGGTGTCGTACACCACCACCCGATGACCGGCCGCCCGCAGGCGCGCCGCCATCGGGAAGCCCATGTTGCCAAGTCCGACGAAGCCGACGTCCACGTGACCTACCCCTGCTCGACGTCGTCGAAGGCGGCGCGCGCGGTGCGGAAGGCCTCCACCGCGGCGGGCACACCCGCGTACACCGCGACCTGCATGAAGATCTCGCGGATCTCCTCGGGTGTCACACCGTTGGTCAGGGCGCCGCGGACGTGGGTGCGGAGCTCGGTGGGACGGTTCAGCGCCGCGAGCATCGCGAGGTTGAGCATGCTGCGCGTCTTGCGGGACAAGCCTTCGCGGCCCCACACCGCACCCCAGCAGTACTCGGTCACCAGATCCTGGAACGGCCCGGTGAAGTCGTCGGGGCCGTCCGCCGCCTCCTGCACATAGGCCTCACCGAGCACCGCTGTGCGGATCTCGCGGCCCTTGTCGTACACGTCTTGGTCCACCACTCGAGAGTGGCAGACCGCGACGACGACCGCTCAGCCGGCAGGTGCGGGGGCCGGAGCGGCAGGCGCGGGCGCGGGGGCCGGTGCCGCGAACGGGGCCGGTGCCGGCGGTGCTGCCGGTGCCGCCAACGGCAGCGGGGCCAAA
>NZ_LQIW01000044.1 GCF_001500025.1 Mycobacterium sp. IS-1590
TACAGGATCTCGTCGGTGTGGTCGGCGAAGATCGCCAGATAGTGATGGGCCTCGGCGCCCTGGCGGATCACCTCGCTCATCGGCAGCAGCGACCCGCCGCCGGTGAACCCATGCCCGGTGCCGGCTTGGAGTTCCTTGAGCCGGGCGGTGATCAGCAGCGTGGCCGGCAACCCGTTATGGCTGCCCAACGCCCCCGACGCCAGCAGCGCTCGGCACATGGCATTCAACGCGTCGTGGTTGCGCTGGCCGGTCGTGCGCTGATCGGCGCTGACCGCCTCGGCTGAGGGCTGCGCATCCGGACACCGGATCTGCCCGCCCGGGGCGTCATCGGCCGGGTTGTTCTTGCCCGGGGCAGCCCACACCGCCAGCACCGCCTCCAACGCCGCCCGCGTGGCCGGATCAATCAGGCCGCGCAGCTCACTCATCCCATCGAGGCGCTGGCGGCCCAGCCGCAGCCAACGCTGCGCCGCGCGCACTTCATCGGAGAAATCCCCATCCGGGTTCAAATACGCGCCCAACCGCTCGGCGGCCGCACGCAACTCCTCAGGCGTGTGCTTGGTGGCCAGCTCGGCTAGCTGCGCTTCGGCGGCCTCACGCACGTCATAGCCCATCGAGGCCGGGACCTGCTTGGCGAAGAACCGCCGGATCACTCGCACATGCTCGGCGCCCACCAGACCCTTCTCGACGGCGGCCGCCGTCTGGGCCAGCACCGGTTCAAGTGTCTCGCCGGTCATCGCCCGCCGCGGCGCCAACTCTTTTGCCTCGGCCACCCGCCGGCTCGCCTCGGCCTTGGACACGCGCAGCAACACCGTCAGCGCGCCGGCCACGCTGTTTTCACCCAACTCCGCCAGCGGGGCCTGCTGCAGTCCGGCCACCAAGCGGTGACCCACCATCGCCGAACCCCGGGTGAAGCTCTCCCATTGCGCGGTCAGCGCCAACTGCTCAGAGGTGCTCAAGGTGTCGAACGACTCGGCGACCAGCGC